>NZ_FNDT01000004.1 GCF_900099735.1 Arthrobacter subterraneus
CAGTTTCCCAGGCTTATCCCAGAGTCAAGGGCAGGTTACTCACGTGTTACTCACCCGTTCGCCACTAATCCCCCCAGCAAGCTGGAGATCATCGTTCGACTTGCATGTGTTAAGCACGCCGCCAGCGTTCATCCTGAGCCAGGATCAAACTCTCCGTAAAAAAATACGAACACAACACAAGCCCCCCGGAAAAAGAAGAACCCATGCTGCACAAAATTCGAAACCAGCCAAAAAACCAGCCACCCCACACGGGAGCGGAATGACCAGCAAATCAACCAATCAAAAAACAATCGGTATCAACAAACATGGCACACTATTGAGTTCTCAAACAACAGAAGCAATTCACATACTTTGTAAATCTTTATTTACATTTCCGTGCTGCGTTGTTACTAAATCTAATTCATTCGAATTGTTTCTGTCAAATCGGCTTATTTGCCGGAATTCGACTTCGATAATTCGAATCCGCCCACCAGAAAATGCCTGGCATTGGACTTCTGCGCTCAGCGCACGTCCGAACCATTTGGTTTTAGGAGGGGGTTTGTCACCACTCAGCGGCGGCGACTCAGAAAACATTACACGGCCTTCCGGCACTGTGCAAATCTGTTCCTGCCCAGCCGGCAGCTAGCCGATTTCGACGGTCGCGAGCGTCCGCTTCCCACGCCGAAGGAGCAGGAAACGCCCGTGCAGAAGCTGCTCCGAACCGACGATCGTGTCCGGGTCGGCCACCTTCTGGTTGTTCACATAGGCACCTCCTTCGGCGACCGTCCGGCGCGCTGCCGAATTGCTGGGAGAAAGCCCACTCGCCACCAGAAGATCGATGATGCCGAGGGCACCGGCGTCGACCTTCGCCGTCGGCAGTTCAGCGGTCGCGGCAAGGAGCGTGTTTTCATCCAGTTCAGCGAGGTCGCCCTGGCCGAACAGCGCAGCCGAGGCAGCGATCACCTTTTCCGTGGCGTCAACGCCGTGAACCAGGGAAGTCACATCGAAGGCCAGCGCGCGCTGCGCCTCTCGCAGATGCGGCCGGCTCTCGACCGACTCCGCCAGCCGGTCGATGTCGACGCGGTTCCGGAAGGTGAAGACCTTGAGCCGGTCGACAACATCCGCATCAGTGGTGTTCAACCAGAACTGGTACATGGCGTACGGGGTGGTCATGGCCGGATCCAGCCAGACAGCATTGCCCTCGCTCTTGCCGAACTTGGTGCCGTCCGCATTGGTGATCAGCGGAGTTCCGATGGCGTGGACACTCTTGCCCTCGACCTTGCGGATGAGTTCGGTGCCGCTGGTGAGGTTGCCCCACTGATCCGAACCGCCGGTCTGCAGAACACACTGGTGGTCCCGGAAGAGCTGTAGGTAATCCATGCCCTGCAGCACCTGGTAGCTGAACTCGGCGTAGCTGATGCCTTCATCGGAGTTCAGCCGGGAGGCGACAACGTCCTTTTTCATCATGGTGCCGACACGGAAATGCTTTCCGACATCGCGCAGGAAATCGATGGCGCTCATCGGTGCGGTCCAGTCGAGGTTGTTGACCATCCGGGCAGCGTTGTCGCCCTCGAAACTCAGGAACCGCTCCACCTGACCCTGCAGGTACCCGACCCACTCAGCGACGGTTTCCTTGGTGTTCATGGTGCGCTCCGCTGAAGGCCGAGGGTCGCCCACCAGCCCGGTGGACCCGCCCACGAGGCCGATCGGCCTGTGCCCGGCGAGCTGGAGGCGCCGCATTGTCAGCAACTGGACCAGGTTTCCCAGGTGAAGGCTCGGTGCAGTGGGGTCGAAGCCGCAGTAGTACGTGATCGGTGCACCGGCGAGCAGCTTCTCCAGTTCCGCCTCGTCCGTGGACACGTGAATCAATCCGCGCCACTTCAGCTCCTGCCAGAGGTTCTCGAAGGAGCTGTCGTTCTGCTGTTCGGTCACGGGCGAGTGCGCCGTATCGGTAGGTTGTTGCACCGCTTCAAAATATCAGTCCTCAATGCCCTCAGGAATTTCACCCGTCGAGATGAGGCGAAGGCGCTGTGTGGGGCGCGTCATGGCGACATACAGGTCACCGACACGCACAGCCTCCTGCTTCAGCATCTCGGCCGGCTCAAGGACGACCACGCCGTCAAACTCAAGGCCCTTCACCTCGCGCGGAGTGGTGACGACAATGTCCTGTCCGGGCCCGCCCGCACCCTGTCCGACCCGGCTGCCGTAGACCGAGGTGACGGCAGCCCGGACCTGGTCGATGATCCGGGCCGGTGCGATGACCGCGAGGAGACCGTCGGCGATAGCCTCCAGTTCCTCCGGCAGTGCCGCGAGGAGCGCCGGTTCCAGATCCGGCACCCGGTCGATCACCGGGTCCCAGCGTCCGTCCCGGACCGCCTTGGGAGCTGAGACCACGAGCCCGGCCGCGTTGGCCATCCGCACGGCTGCCTCGGCAATCTGCGCCGGGGTCCGGTAGTTCACGGTCAGCTCCTCAAGCTGCCAGCGCTCCCCCACGAACGGCTCGAGCGCCTGCTGCCACGAGTGTGAACCGGCGATCGAGCTGGTCTGGGCGATGTCCCCGACGATGGTGAAGGACTTCAGGGGACACTTGCGCATCAGCAGCCGCCACTGCATCGGCGACAGTTCCTGTGCCTCATCCACCACCACGTGGCCGTACGCCCAGGTGCGGTCACCCGATGCACGCTCCGCCGCGGTGAGCCGGGTTTCCGTCACCACGTTGTGGTCCGCCAGGGCCTCGGCACTCAATACTCCGTCAACGCCCGCATCTTCAAGGGTGGCGCTCACGTTCTCCAGTGTGCGTTCAGCGTTCGCGATATCCCGGCGTCGTTCCTGTTCCTTTTCCGCCGCGTTCCGCCCGGCCGATGCATCAAGCTCACCCAGCAGTTCCGCTGCCTCGTCCAGCAAGGGGACGTCAGCCTCAGTCCAGGGTGCGTCCTCGGTACGGTGGAGAAGCTGCCGCTCGGCGTCGCTGAGGTGCGGTGCCGCCGCTTCAAGCTGCGCGGGCTTGGCGAACAGGTCCCGCAGGAGCTTTTCCGGAGTCATCGGCATCCAGGCGAGGTTCAGCGCGATCCGCACGTCCCGGGAGGTGCGGACGTCTTCGGTGAGGTAGGAGCGGTCGGCGGTGTTTCCGGCACCCGACGATTCTTCCAGCTGTTCGGTCAGCTGCTCCGTGAGTTCGCGCAGCATGATCTTCACGAAGGTTGTCCGTGCCTCGTTGTGCGGTTTGCCGGTAGCGCGGGCGCGGTCCCGGGCCCGGCGGACCTGCCGCGGCGTCAAGGTGAGAATGCTGCCTTCAACGTTGAGCTTCCGGTTCTCGGCCGGGATGCGCTGGCGGTTGGCGACGGCCTGCTTGACGACACCGGCCATGTCCAGGCGGCCCTTGAGTGCCGCGACCTCTTCCGAGGGCTCCTGGACGGTCTGGATGCCCGGCATCAGGCTGCCGATGCTTGCCATCACAACACCCGTTTCGCCCAGGGAGGGCAACACCCGCTCGATGTACTTCATGAATGCGTTGGTTGGGCCGACCAGCAGAACACCCGCTGACTTCAAGCGGTCCCGGTGCGTGTAGAGCAGGTAGGCGGCGCGGTGGAGCGCGACGGCGGTCTTGCCTGTACCCGGACCGCCCTGAACGACGACGACGCCGGGCAACGGCGCTCGGATGATGCGGTCCTGCTCGGACTGGATGGTTCCCACGATGTCCGACATCTGGCCGGTTCGCCGGGAGTTGAGGGCTGCCAGCAGCGCCCCCTCGCCCTGGAGAGAGTCAGCATCCGTGAGCATGGAGGCGTCGAGCACATCGTCTTCAACGGCAACGACGTCCCGCCTCGACAGAATGAGGTGGCGCCGGCGCCGGACGCCCATCCGCTCGAAGGCGGTCGCCTGGTAGAAGGTGCCTGCCTCCGGTGCCCGCCAGTCGACCATGAGCTGCTGCAGGTCCTCGGTGGAAAGACCGATCCGGCCGATGTAGCGCTCCTCTCCGCTGTCCAGGTCCAGGCGCCCGAACACCAGCCGGTCATCCACCGCGTTCAGCTGCGCGAGCCGGTCCTCATACATGGTCGCGAACGCGTCGCGTTCGGACCGGTTCTGGTGCGACCCGGATGAAGTGGTCCGGCGAACCTGATCGAGCTGGCGCTGCTTTTCGGCGCGCAGTTCATCAAGCCGCTGGTACAGACCGGCCACGTAGCGGCGCTCGTGCTCCAGCTCGTTCCGGGCTACTGACATTTCAGGCATTGCGCGTTTCCCTCTCGCCAAGGCGGACCGTCAATTCTATCCCGCTCAGTGCGAATTTCCATGAGCCTGCGCCGCGAACACGGCTAGATAGTTGCCAGCGCGTGAACAGAAGCCGGCACGGCAGCCCTGCCGCCGAGGCCGGCCAGTTCCAGGACGACGCCGGCTCCCACCACTTCGGCGCCGGCCCGCTCAAGGAGGCGGACTGCTGCCGCGAGGGTTCCTCCGGTGGCGAGGACGTCGTCCAGCAGAAGCACGCGGGTACCGGGTGGGAACTCGTCCCGGTGGATCTCCACCGCCGCAGTGCCGTACTCCAGGACGTAGCTTTCGCTGAGGACCTCCCGGGGAAGCTTGCCCGGCTTACGCACCGCCGTCATGCCCGTGCCGGAAGCGTAGGCTGCCGCCGCTGCAAGGATGAAGCCACGGGCTTCAATACCGGCTACGCGATCGAACCCACCCCTGAACGGCTCGATCAGTGCGGAAGTGACCGCCGCAAATGCGGTGGGGTCCGCGAACACCGGCGTGAGATCGCGGAAGGTCACCCCCGGTTTGGGGAAATCGGGCACGCTCGCGCAGGAGGACAGGATGAGGTCGCGGGTATTTGAGGGTGTCATGGCTTCCTGGTGTCTGAGGTCCTGGGGGTACCTGCGCTGCCCGGTGTGTCCCGGGCGAGCCGCGCGGTCCGCGGCCTGGCTGCCGGCCGGTACACCGAAACGCTGGCTTCCCCGGACAGCCAGTAACGCCAGGGATAGGCGGGTGACCCACCGGGACCGCTGACCCCGACGCGTGGTCCGGTCTGCAGGCGCAGCGGGTCCGCAGGGTGCTCGGGAAGTACGAGCTGGAGGCGGTCCGAGAATACGTCTGCGCCGTCCAGGTTCCGGTCGATTCCAAGCGCCTGGGCAAGACGGGCCGGTCCCCGTGCAAGGTCCCGGTCCGAGCGGGGATTACCGCGCCGGCGCCGCGCTGTCTCCAGTCCCCCAACAACCTCGCCGGCGCGCAGCAGCAGACCCGTTGCATGTCCGGGAACCCCGCAGACCACGTTGGCGCAGTAATGCATCCCGTACGTGAAGTACACGTAGAGGTGACCGGCCTCGCCGAACATCGTGGCATTGCGGGCGGTCTGCCCGCGGAAGGCGTGCGACCCTGGATCCTCCGATCCCATGTACGCCTCCACCTCCGTGATACGCACGGTGACCGGCTCCGATCCGTCGTCGTGCGTGAGGTGTGCACCAAGCAGCAGCGGCGCAACCTCGACGGCCGGATGCGCAAGGCGGGTGCGTTGCAGGGCTGGATCCACCAAAAGACCGTATCAATACCGCCGTGCATGCTGCGCACGGCCATGTCCGATTTCCGCTAGCAGCGCACCTTCCGGCCTGCGAGGATGGAGCAATGGACTTCTGGCAGCGGTACCGCGCGATCGAATCGCGGGACATCCGCTTCGATGGGCAGTTCGTCACTGCGGTGGCCACCACGAAGATCTACTGCCGCCCATCGTGCCCCGCCCGTACACCGAAACCGTCCAATGTCACCTTCTATCCCACCTCGGCGGCGGCACATCAAGCGGGCTACCGCGCCTGCAAACGGTGCCTTCCCGAGGCGGTCCCCGGCACACCCGCCTGGAATCTGCGCTCTGACACCGCTGCGCGGGCAATGCGGCTGATCTCCGACGGCGAGATCGACCGCACCGGCGTTCCGGGACTTGCGCTTCGCCTGGGCTACTCAACCAGGCAGCTTGGCCGCATCCTCTCCTCGGAACTGGGAGCCGGGCCGCTTGCCCTGGCGCGCGCCTCCCGTGCACAGACGGCGCGGACCCTGCTGACGGCAACAGACATGCCGCTCTCCGATGTGGCGTTCGCCTCCGGGTTCGCGAGCATCCGGCAGTTCAACCAAACGGTGCAGGAGGTTTACAGCCTCTCCCCCTCGCAGCTGCGGCATCGGAGCCGCGCACTGTCGCATTCCCCGGCGGCCGCGGGTGCCCCCACCTCACTCGGCCTGACGCTGCCGCTGCGGGAACCGTACGACGACGGCATTTTTGCCTTCCTGTCCGCGCGCGCAGTCGACGGGGTCGAGCGGGCAGACGAAGGCGGGTATGCCCGGCTCGTTCGCCTTCCCGGCGGTGAAGGCTGGTTCAGGGCCGCGCGGGGACGCGGCGGACTGGACGTTTCGGTGAGGGTGGAGCACCTGAAGGATCTGCCCGTCCTGCTGTCCCGTATCCGCAGGCTGTTCGACCTTGACGCGGACCCGACAGCCATCGACGGCGCACTGTCGGCAGAACCGGCAATGTCTGCGCGGGTGCAGCGGCATCCGGGTATCCGGCTGCCCGGGGCGGTGGACCCGCAGGAGATCCTCATCCGCGCCATGGTGGGTCAGCAGATCACCGTCGCCGCTGCGACCGGTGTCCTGAAGACCCTCAGCGTGCTCGGGGCTGCCTCCATGCTCGGCTGTCCCGGCCACAGCCGGCTTTTCCCCACGGCCGCCGAGATTGCCGAGGGAGCAGGGCCGCTGCTGAAGGGGCCCGCGCGCCGTCGGGCGGCCCTGCTCGGCGCCGCTGCGGCACTCGCCGACGGAAGCGTATCCATCGGCGTCGGAGACAGCCCGGCTGAACTTGAGGGGAAACTCCTTCCGCTGCCAGGGGTAGGGCCGTGGACGGTACGCTACGCTGCGATGCGGGTCCTCGGTGCCACGGACGTTTCGCTCGACGGCGACGCCGCGGTCCGAACCGGCCTGTCGAAGCTGTCCGGCCGGCCAGTCGACGCCCGCTCGGCCGCCGCCTGGCTGGAACAGTTCAGTCCCTGGCGTTCCTACGCCACCATGCATCTCTGGCGCGTGGCCGCTGACAAACATCCCGGAAGCCAGTCCATCCCGCCGGGCACCGTACGAAAGGCACTGTCATGACCACCCGCACCGCAACAATGTCCACACCGGACGGGCCGTTCACCGTCGTCGAACGGGACGGTGTGGTCCTCGCCTCCGGCTGGACGGCGGACCTGGCGGAAGTGACCGGCCAGATTCATCCCTCGCTGAGGGCGGAGAGCGTGCAGCAGGTGGCCGGACTTGGCGCGATCACCGACGCCGTCTGCGCATATTACGACGGCGACCTCGCCGCGATTGAGTCGGTGCCCGTGCGTCAGCTCTCGGGTCCCTTCCGCAACCATGCCTGGGAGGTGCTGCGGACGGTGGCTCCCGGCAGGCCGGTCACCTACTTGGAGTACGCACGGCTGGCCGGCCATCCCGCGGCGGTCCGTGCGGCTGCCGGCGCGTGCGCCTTTAACGCTGCAGCGCTCTTTGTACCCTGCCACCGGGTGATCCGGACAGACGGCAGCCTGGGTGGTTTCCGTTGGGGTCTGGAGGTCAAAACCAACCTCCTGGCACGGGAAAAAGCGGCGGCCAGTCCGGACGGTCAGTCCGAGAGAGTAGCCCGGTAGAAATCCTCGAGCGCATGAAGTTTGCGCATGCTCATGTGGGGTTGGTCCCCCTCCACCGATACCGCCACGGCATCCAGATGGGCGTGCCACTGGGCCAGCAGTGCCGGCGCGTCGGCCTGGTCATCCACGACGTGCCGGACGGTAAGCCGGGTCGCGCCCCCGTCTGCGGTCAGGTCGACTTCCGCCTGCTCCACCCTGGGCTGCTGTTCCGGATCGGCGGTGAGAGCGTCCCTGACCAGCGGGAGGGTGGAATTGAAGCGACGGTCGAAATGGACCATGGTGACGCCGTCGGACGTTTCCAACCAACCCATGGTGTTGGAGATGCTGAACTCCGCGGCGTAGGCATCCCGGAGCGACGCCCAGTCGCCGGACGGCGCAGGCTCCCTGCCGGCAGCGACATCGGCAAGGGCGGCGAGGATCTGCTGCCAGCCCGCGGCACCCTCGGTCAGGAAATCGGCCGTCTCCGAACGTGCGCGCAGCTGCAGGAGGGTGCCGCCGTCGCTGGACAGGACGCGCCATTCAAGGATTGATTCAAGACCGAGGGGATCCTCCCAGATGATCTGGAGGCTGGTGGGCGGGTTGAGTTGCAGGACGGTGCCTTCAACCGCTCCTCCCCCCATGTCAAGGGAGTATTCCTTTCCGAGCTCCCAGCCGCCGGCGAGTTCGCCCAACCAGAGGCGCACCTTGGCGGGATCGGTCAACAGGTCCCAGATATAGGCGCGGGGATAATCCAGCTGCCGGTCGAAGGCAAGGACATAGCCGTCGCTCAGCCGCTCAATGCGGCCAAGCGGCACCGCGGAATGAACTGCTGTGGAATCAACATCCGACGTCATCGCGTGTGCCTCTGCCCTGGCTGGTGCCTCGGTTCTCCTGCTCCGTGACTCCCAACTTAGCGCAGGAGCGGACCCCTGATAAGGGCGCGGACGGATGAGTCACCCGGTCACGGGCGCGGTGCCACCGCCGCCGGCCACGGCAGGAGCTCGGGCAGGGCCACCCCGTCGGCTGCCGCTGTCGCGTTCAGGCCGCCCAGCGGCTTGCGGCCTGCCAGCCACGCGGCGATGTCCTGCAGCAGCCCGGTGACCACGATGGTGCGCGCCGGGGTCCCCGGCCCATTGGAAAGCGTCCTCGGCTGTTCACCCAGCGGCTGGAGCTTGAGGGCGACGCCGTCCGGAACGCGGGCGGCGAGAAAACCGAAAAGGTAATGGCAGAAGGTGGTGTCCCAGTCGAGGGGGGTGCGTCCGAGGTCCAGGTCGGACGCATGGATGACCAGCTCCCGCCAGAGGGCGAGGGCGCCGTCGCGGACCGTTCCGTCACGGTACGCGATGCGCGCGTCCCACTCGCTGCCCGTGACTCCGGCGAAGACCGCCACTGCCCCGGTGACGGCGTCAGTCAGTCCCTCGAGCTGCTCCGCGGCGGGACGCTGTGCCCGCCGTTCGATGTCCCGGTTGCGGCCGTCGAAACCATCGTCATAGAACTCGATTTTTTCACCACGGGCGGCGTACTCGACCTGCCGTGTCATTGCCCGGGCCACACCCTCGACATGGGCGATCACGAAGGCGCGGTTCCAGCCCGGGAGGACCGACGGCGCCGCGTGGGTAGCCTCGTCGAGCGCTGCTGCCGCAGCCAACAGCTCCCGGCCGGCGTCGGCGAGCCGCTCCGGCAGGTTGTCGGGAAGGTTCTCGGGTGCTGCGGGCTGCGACGTGTTCACGGACATCCTCGGGGTAGGTAGCGGTTGACTTGTCCCGAGGATACCCGTAACACGGCTCTAGCTCTGTGCCGGTACCAGCGCTGACCGTGCTTCCTCCAGCTGCGCCGCGAGGGCGGTGAGCTGTCGGCGCACCGCGGCCGGCGCGGTGCCGCCCTGGGAGTCGCGGCTGTTGAGTGAACCTTCGACCGTGAGCACCTCGCGGACACCCGGGGTCAGATGCTCCGAAATCCCGGCGTAGTCCTCATCGGTGAGGTCCCATAGCTCGACGCCGCGGCTCTCGGCCAGCTTGACCGCGGCACCGGAGAGCTCATGGGCCTCACGGAACGGCACACCCTGGCGGACCAGCCATTCGGCAACGTCCGTGGCCAGCGCAAAACCGAGCGGCGCCAGGGAAGCCATGCGTTCCGTGTTGAACGTCAGCGTCGCGATCATGCCCGACACCGCCGGAAGGAGCACCTCGAGGGTGTCGACGGCGTCGAACACGGGTTCCTTGTCTTCCTGAAGGTCCCGGTTGTAGGCCAGCGGGAGGCCCTTGAGCGTCGCGAGCAGTCCGGTCAGGTTCCCGATGAGCCGTCCGGCCTTGCCGCGCGCAAGCTCGGCCACGTCCGGGTTCTTCTTCTGCGGCATGATCGAGGATCCCGTGGAGAAGGAATCATGGAGCGTGACGAAGGAGAACTCCTTCGTTGCCCAGATAATGACCTCTTCACTGATGCGCGACAGGTCGACGCCGATCATCGAAGTCACCCAGGCAAACTCCGCGTACACATCGCGCCCGGCGGTTCCGTCGATCGAGTTGTGCGTCGCCGAGTCGAATCCCAGCTCCGCCGCAACCGCCTCGGGGTCCAGCCCCAGTGACGAGCCGGCCAGCGCGCCGGAGCCGTACGGAGACACAGCAGCGCGGCGGTCCCAGTCCTGCAGGCGCTGGACATCACGCAGCAGCGCCCACGCGTGGGCCAGCAGGTGATGGCTCAACAGCACCGGCTGCGCGTGCTGCAGGTGGGTCCTGCCCGGCATCGGCACCTCAAGGTGCTGCTGTGCCTGCTCCACGAGGGCGTCAATGGTTGCCAGGACACCACCGGCGATGATCCGCGCGTGCTCGCGCAGGTACATCCGCCCGAGGGTTGCCACCTGGTCATTGCGTGACCGGCCGGCCCGGAGCTTTCCGCCAAGGGCAGGCCCCGCCCGCTCAATCAGGCCGCGCTCGAGGGATCCGTGCACGTCCTCGTCGGACTCAGCCGGCAGGTACGCGCCGGTCCGGACGTCGTCGTCGAGCGCGTCCAGGGCGGCCAGCATCCCGGCCAGCTCACCGTCGTCGAGCAGGCCGGCGCGGTGCAGGACGCGGGCGTGCGCCCGGGACCCGGCGATGTCATGACGGGCCAGCCGCCAGTCAAAATGCGTCGACTTGCTCAGCGCCGCGAGGGCATCCGCGGGGCCGCCGGAAAACCGGCCGCCCCACAGTGAGCCCTCATTGGTGCCGTGTGCCGCTGTGCTGTGTGCCTCGGTCACGGATTAGCTTCCCGCGCGCTGATCGCGGCCGGAGGCCACCTTGGAGGACAGGCCGAAGATTTCGATGAACCCGCGCGCCATGGACTGGTCGAAGGTGTCACCGGTGTCGTAGGTGGCCAGGTTGAAGTCATACAGCCCGACGTCGGAGCGGCGGCCTGTGACGGTGGCGCGTCCGCCGTGGAGTTCCATGCGGACCTCCCCGGTGACGTACCGCTGGGTGTCGTCGATGAAGGTTTCCAGTGAACGCTTCAGCGGCGAGAACCACTGGCCGTCATACACCAGCTCGGTCCAGCGCTGGTCCACGGTCTTCTTGAACCGGGCCTGCTCGCGCTCCACGGTGACGTTCTCCAGCTCGCGGTGGGCGGTGATCAGCGCCATGGCACCCGGTGCCTCGTAGATTTCGCGGCTCTTGATGCCCACCAGGCGGTCCTCGACGATGTCGATGCGGCCCACACCCTGTGCGCCGGCGCGGCGGTTCAGTTCCTCGATGGCCTGCAGCGGGGTGACGGCGTGCCCGTCGATGGCCACCGGGATGCCCTGCTTGAAGGTGATGACAACTTCATCGGGTGCCGGGGAGAATTCAGGGGAATCGGTGTAGTCGTAGACGTCCTTGGTGGGGCCGTTCCAGATGTCCTCGAGGAACCCGGTCTCGACGGCGCGTCCCCACACGTTCTGGTCGATGGAGAACGGGTTCTTCTTGGTGGTCTCGATAGGCAGTCCCTTTTCCTCGGCGAAGGCAATGGCCTTGTCGCGGGTGAGGGCCAGGTCGCGGACCGGGGCGATGCACTTCAGGTCCGGGCCGAGGGTCTGGATGCCGACCTCG
The DNA here is from genome assembly GCF_900099735.1 of Arthrobacter subterraneus. Classification (GTDB taxonomy): domain Bacteria; phylum Actinomycetota; class Actinomycetes; order Actinomycetales; family Micrococcaceae; genus Arthrobacter_D; species Arthrobacter_D subterraneus. Next base: position 11,669 of record NZ_FNDT01000004.1, read on the forward strand.
AACCGGACCTGGTCGTTGCCCTTGCCGGTGCAGCCGTGGGCCACGGTGGTGGCGTTGAACTCGCGGGCCGCGGCGACGAGGTGCTTGACGATGACGGGGCGGGAGATCGCCGAGACCAGGGGGTAGGCGTCCATGTACAGCGCGTTGGCCCGCAGCGTGGGCATGCAGTATTCATTGGCGAACTCATCGCGGGCGTCAGCCACGTAGGCCTCGACGGCACCGCAGCCCAGTGCGCGCTGGCGGATGGTTTCGAGGGATTCACCGCCCTGTCCGACGTCGACGGCGACAGCCACCACTTCAGCTCCGGTTGCTTCGGCGATCCAGCCGATGGCCACCGACGTATCCAGTCCGCCTGAGTAGGCAAGGACAATGCGTTCAGTCACTTCTGTAGCTCCTCTGTGTTGTGGGATGTTCGGTGGTTGTGTGGAAGTTGTTTTTCTAGGTTGCTTCATGGGCGAACTGCAGGAACCGGGCGGCGACGTCCGCGCCGCCGGCCGGATCCCGGGTGACCAGCAGGATGGTGTCGTCACCGGCGATCGTACCGAGGACCGACGGCATGACCGAATGGTCGATTGCCAGGGCCAGGAAGTTCGCTGCTCCCGGCGGTGTCCGGAGCACCACCAGGTTGCCCGAGGCCTCCGCGGTGACCAGGAGCTCCCCGCACAGCCGGGACAGCCTGCTGTCGAGAATTTCCTGGGTGACGCCGCTCTGTGGAGCGCGCCCGCCGCCCTCGCCGGGCACCGCGTACACCAGCGCCCCGTCCTTGCCGCGGACGCGCACCGCCCCCAGTTCCACCAGGTCGCGGGAGAGCGTGGCCTGGGTGACCTGCAGCCCGTCGTCGGCCAGGAGATCAGCCAGTTCGGACTGCGACCGCACCGACTGCGCGGTGAGCAGTGCCGTGATCCGCGCCTGGCGTGCGGTCTTCGTGGTGGGCTGGCCGGTGGGCAGGACGGAAGGCTGGGGTGCGCCCTGCCCCGGAACGGACGGTGAGGTCACGAGCGCTCCATGAGCCACACCATGAGGGCCTTCTGGGCATGCAGCCGGTTTTCCGCCTCATCCCACACCACGGATTGGGGCCCGTCGATGACACCGGCCGAAATCTCATAGCCGCGGTAGGCGGGCAGGCAATGAAGGACGACGGCGCCGGCCGCCGCCTGCGCCAGCAGCGCCTCATCCACCGCGTACGGACGGAACAGCTCGAACCGGGCGCTCTTGGCCGCCTCGTCCTCGATTTCCTGTCCCATGGAGACCCACGTGTCCGTCGCGACGACGTCGGCACCGGCGGCTGCCTCCGCGGGGTCGGTGGTGATGAGGACCGAGCCGCCGGTCTCCACGGCACGCTTGTTCGCGGCGTCCACGATGCGCTGCTCGGGGAGGTAGCCTTCCGGACCGGCGATACGCACGTGCATCCCCGCGGTGACGCCCGCCAGGAGGTACGAGTTGGCCATGTTGTTGGCAGCGTCGCCGAAGTACGCCATGGTGAGCCCGGCGAGCTTGCCCTTGTGCTCCCGGATGGTGAGGAGATCGGCGAGCAGCTGGCACGGATGGTAATCGTCGGACAGCGCGTTGATCACCGGAACGGAGGACGCCGCCGCCATTTCTTCCAGGCCTGCCTGTGCGTAGGTGCGCCAGACGATGGTGGAGACCATCCGTTCGAGGACCCTGGCGGTGTCGGTGATGGATTCCTTGTGGCCGAGCTGCGACTCTCCCGAGCCGATGATGAGCGGCACCCCGCCCAGGTCCGCGATACCGGTGGCGAAGGACACGCGGGTGCGGGTGGAGGTCTTGTCAAAGATCACCGCGACGGTCCTGCGTCCGGCGCCTTCTCCGGCGTAGGTGGAGTCCGAGTAGGGCGCCTTCTTCAGCTGGAGCGCCAGGTCGAGGACCTCGTTCTGTTCTGACTGGCTCAGGTCCGTGTCGACCAGGAAGTGGCGGGTCATGCGGGGGCCTCCGTGCTCTGGGCAGCGTGTGTGCGTGCATTGGCGGTGCGTGCGGTGTCGAGGATTCCGGGCAAGGCGTCGAGAAACCCCTGTGCTTCGGCACGGGTCAGGATCAGCGGCGGCGCGAGCCTGAGGGTGTGCGGAGTCGGCGCGTTGATGATGAAGCCCTGCTCGAGCGCTTCCCTGACGGCTTCGGCTGCGAAGTCGCCGTCGAGGTCGAAGCCGATCAGTAGGCCCTCCCCGCGGACCTCGTCCACTCCGGGCACAGCGGTGAGGCTGCTGCGGAGGAAATTGCCGACGTCGTCCGCGTTCTGCAGCACCGCGCCCGCTTCCAGCGCGTGCAACGTGGCGAGCGCAGCAGCCGTTGCGACGGGGTTGCCGCCGAAGGTGCTTCCATGCTGGCCGGCCGTGAGCAGCGCGGAGGCCCTGGGCCCGAAGGTCACCAGCGCTCCGATCGGGAAACCGCCGCCGAGTCCCTTGGCGAGGGTCATGGCGTCGGGGGTGATGCCGCTGGACTGATGGGCAAACCAGCGCCCCGTCCTACCGACCCCGGTCTGCACCTCGTCCAGGATCAGCAGTGCTCCGGCTGCGCGGGTCAGTTCCCGGGCGCGCTGCAGGTAGCCGGTACTGAGCGGACGGACACCCGCCTCACCCTGGATGGGCTCCAGAACGACGGCGGCGACGGACTCATCCAGCGCGGCCTCCAGCGCCTGAAGGTCGTCAAACGGCAGGTGCTCGACGCCGCCTGGCAGCGGCTCGAACGGCTCGCGGTAGGCCTGCTTCGCGGTCAGCGCGAGCGCTCCCATGGTGCGGCCGTGGAAGCCGCCCTCAAGGGCAAGGATGCGGGTGCGGGGTTTCCCGTCCGGGGCAGCTGCGCTGTTCCGGCGGGCCAGTTTGAATGCCGCCTCGACGGCCTCCGTGCCGGAGTTGGCGAAGAATACCTTCGACTCCACGGGCGCTCCGGAGAGTGCCAGCAGCTTTTCGGCGAGCGCAACCTGGGTGGGGCTGGTGAAGAAGTTCGAGACATGGCCGAGCGTCGCCAGCTGCGAGGAGATCACCGAGGTGACGAAGGGGTGCGCGTGGCCCAGCGCGTTCACGGCAATGCCGCCGAGCAGGTCGAGGTACTGCTTGCCGTCGGCGTCCCAGACCAGGCAGCCGGCGCCGCGCACCAGGACCCGCTGCGGGGTGCCGAACACACCGAGCACTGAATCCGCGTACCGCTGCAGCCACTCCTGGCCCTTCGCCGGGTCAACCAGGGCTGACGCGGGAGCACTTTCGACTGACGATTCCTTGCCGTTCATGCCGCATCGTCCTCGTCCGGCACTACCTGCGTGCCTATTCCGGCTGTGGTGAAGATTTCGAGCAGCATCGAGTGCGGCAGCCGCCCGTCGACAATGTGGGCACGCTCCACTCCCCCGTCCACGGCCTTGAGGCAGGCGGTCATCTTCGGGATCATCCCCGATTCGAGGGCGGGCAGGAGTCCGCGCAGCTCGGTGGCCGTCAGCGAGGAGATGAGGCTCGTGCGGTCGGGCCAGTTCGAGTAGAGGCCTTCGACGTCGGTCAGGATGACGAGCTTCGATGCTCCGAGCGCCTCGGCAAGCGAGGCGGCGGCGGTGTCGGCGTTGACGTTGAGGACCTGCCCGGTGCCGTTGCCGGCGTCATCGATCTCGGGGGCGACCGTGGAAATGACGGGGATGCGTCCGGCTTCGAGGATGTCAAGGATGGCGGCCGGGTTCACGCCGACCACCTCACCGACCAGGCCGAGGTCCACTTCCTCGCCGTCCACGACGGTGCCTGTCCGGATAGCCCGGAGCAGCGCGCCGTCTTCACCGGAAAGACCGACGGCGTACGGACCGTGTGAATTGATCAGGCCGACGAGTTCCCTGCCCACCTGCCCGGTGAGGACCATCCGCACCACGTCCATCGCCTCCGGGGTGGTGACCCGCAGCCCGCCCTTGAACTCGGATGTGATCCCGAGCCGGTCAAGCATGCTATTGATCTGCGGACCGCCGCCGTGGACCACAACGGGATGGATTCCGGCGTGGTGGAGGAAGACGATGTCCTCGGCGAAGGCGCGGCGGAGGTCATCATTGACCATGGCGTTGCCGCCGTACTTGATCACCATGGTGGTGCCGGCGAACTGCTGGATCCAGGGCAGCGCCTCGATCAGGGTTGCCGCCTTGTCCTGCGCGGCGTTGAGAGTGTTCATGGTGTCCTTCGACGCGGTGTTCCGGGCAGGAGCGTCAGCTCGAGTAGGCCGAATTTTCGTGCACGTATTCGTGGGTGAGGTCATTGGTCCAGATGGTCGCTGCCTCGGACCCGGCGTTGAGGTTGATCTCGACGGTGACGAGCCGGCCTGTGAGGTCCACCAGTTCGCGGGGCTCCCCGATGCCGCCGTCGCGGCAGATCTGCACGCCGTTCATGGCCACGTCGAGGCGGTCGGGTTCGAAGGCAGCGCTGGTAGTGCCCACCGCCGCCAGCACCCGGCCCCAGTTGGGGTCGGCGCCGAAGATGGCGGCCTTGAAGAGGTTGGAGCGGGCCACCGCGCGTCCCACCATCTCGGCGTCATCCTCGGTGGCTGCGTTGAACGTCCGGATGGCGATGGTGTGGCTGGCGCCCTCGGCATCCTCGATGAGCTGGTGGGCCAGTGAGGCGCAGACGCCGGTGAGTGCCTCGGCGAACTGCACCGGATCCGGCCGGACGCCGCTCGCCCCCGAGGCGAGCAGCACCACGGTGTCATTGGTGGACATGCAGCCGTCCGAGTCCGCGCGGTCGAAGGTGACCCGGGTGGCGGCGCGCAGTGCCGTATCGAGCACGGCAGGGTCGAGGACGGCGTCAGTGGTGAGAACCACGAGCATGGTCGCGAGTCCGGGCGCGAGCATTCCCGCTCCCTTCGCCATGCCTCCGATGGTGTAGCCCTCGCTCGCATCATCCTGCGTGGCCGGATAGGACGCGGTCTTGGACACCGAGTCGGTGGTCATGATCGCTTCCGCCGCCGCCCGCCCACCGCCGTCCGAGAGGAGATCCACGGCGCGGCGTACACCGGGCAGCAGCTTGTCCATCGGCAGCTGCTCCCCGATGAGGCCGGTGGAACAGACAAAGACGTCCGTGGCGGACACGCCGAGCGCCTCCGCTGCGAACTCGGCGGTCTGATGCGTGTTCTGGAAACCCTGCGGCCCGGTGCAGGCATTCGCTCCGCCGGAATTGAGGACAACGGCGTCCACCCGCCCGTCGGACACCACCTGGCGTGACCAGTGAACCGGGGCGGCTGCCACCCGGTTGGAAGTGAAGACCGCTGCCGCGTGGCGGTGCGGGCCGTCATTGACGACGACGGCGACATCACGTGCGCCCGTCGACTTCAGTCCTGCGGCGACGCCTGCGGCGCGGAATCCCCTCGGTTCGGTAACGCTCACGGAGCAACTCCTGATCCGGTCAGGCCCGTGGTCTCCGGGAGACCGAGGGCGATATTCATGGACTGGACCGCTCCGCCTGCGGTTCCCTTGGTGAGGTTGTCTATTGCGCAGCTGATGATGACGCGGCCCGCGTGCTCGTCGAAGGCCAACTGGAGCTGCGCCGTGTTCGACCCGAGGACCGATTTGGTGGCGGGCCACTGGCCATCGGGCAGCAGCGTGACGAAGGGTTCGTCGTCGTACGCGGCTTCCCAGGCCTCACGCAGCTGCGCTGCGGTAGTGCCCGCAATAACGCGCGCCGTTGCCGTCGTGAGAATTCCGCGGGCCATGGGAGCGAGCGTGGGCGTGAAGGACACCGTGACCGGTGTTCCGGCTGCCCAGCCGAGCCCCTGCTCGATCTCCGGGGTATGCCGGTGCCCGCCGCCCACTCCGTACGGGCTCATGCCGCCCATCATCTCGGACCCGAGGAGATGGGTTTTCTGTGCCTTGCCCGCTCCGGAGGCACCGGACGCGGACACGATGACGACGTCGTCGGGCTGGAGCAGCCCGGCGGTGAATCCGGGGGTGAGTGCCAACAGAGCGCTGGTGGGGTAACAGCCCGGCACGGCGATGCGGCGTGCGCCGCGCAGCGCCTCGCGGGCGCCGGGAAGTTCGGGGAGCCCGTAGGGCCAGGTTCCGGCATGCGCCGAACCGTAGAAGCGCTGCCAGGTATCGGCGTCTTCGAGCCGGTGGTCGGCGCCGGCATCGATGACCAGCACATCGTCCGGCAGTTGCGCAGCCACCTCGGCGCTGGCCCCGTGCGGCAGCGCCAGGAAGACGACGTCATGTCCGGTGAGGTTGTCGGTGCTGGTTTCCTCAATGATGCGGTCGGCCAGCGAGTGGAGGTGCGGTTGGACCTCGCCCAACCGGCTGCCGGCGCTGCTGTGCGCGGCGATGGCGCCGATGGTCACGTCCGGATGGGTGGAGAGCAGGCGCAAAACCTCGCCGCCGGCGTAGCCGCTTGCTCCTGATACCGCCACGGAAATACTCATGCGTTCCATCGTACAGTAAACCTATTCATACCGACACATATTTATGCATCCATTTGCCGGGCGGGAATGAGTATCCTGCAGGTCCGGTTGGTTCGAGATACGAGCATACGCAACGAGAAGGAGCGCACACCATGCCCATTGCCATCGCCGCTGAACAGGCCGGAGGGCCGGAGGTCCTGAAACCCGTCACCCTGGACCGCCCCACACCGACCGGCACGCAGTTGCTCGTGAAGGTGGCGGCCGTGGGGGTGAACTTCATCGAAACCTACCAGCGGTCCGGGATCTACCAGGTCGAGTACCCGTTCATTCCGGGCGGGGAAGCCGCGGGCGAGGTTATTGAAGTGGGGAGCAAAGCGGAGGGGTTCGCCGTGGGGGACCGCGTTGCCTTCGCCGAAGGAGCGCGCTCCTATGCCGAATACACCCTCGTGGAGGCGGAGAAGGCCCTGCCGGTGCCCGACGGCGTGGATCTGGAGACGGCCGCGGCGGTTCCCCTTCAGGGTATGACGGCGCACTACCTCGTCAACTCCACCTACCCTGTCCAGGCCGGCGAGACGGTGCTCACGCACGCCGGCGCCGGGGGCACCGGGCTTCTGCTGACCCAACTGCTCAAGGCCAAGGGGGCCCGGGTCATCACCACCGTCTCCACGGATGAAAAGGAAGCGCTCGCGCGGGAGGCAGGAGCCGACGTCGTACTCCGCTATGAAGGCTTTCCGGAACGGGTGCGGGAACTGACCAACGGGGCCGGTGTGGACGTGGTCTATGACGGCGTCGGCAAGGCGACCTTCGACGGCTCGCTGGAGTCCCTGAAGGTGCGCGGCATGCTGGTGCTGTTCGGGGCGGCATCCGGTCCGGTGCCCGATTTCAACCTGCAGCGGCTGAACAGCTCCGGCGCCCTGTACGTGACCCGCCCCAGCCTGGCGTTCTACCTGCGGTCTGCCGAGGAACGCCGCTGGCGTTCAGGCGAGGTGTTCGGGGCGGTGGCGGACGGTTCCCTGAAGGTGCGGATCGGCGCCCGCTACGCTCTCAGCGAGGCGGCCCAGGCTCATGAGGACCTTCAGGCACGCAGGACCACCGGGAAGATCCTCCTCGTCCCCTGAGGCGCCTGGCCCTTCCGCCCGGCGTTGAGTTGTCAGGACACACCCCTTTTGAGGTTCCTTTAACGGCGTGTCCTGCCAACTCAACGCGGGGTGGGTCAGCGCTGGACGGCTCCGTGGCGTTCGGCCGCCAGGTGCACGGCCTGGTCGCGGGCAGCGCTGGCCTCATCGGCTGTCAGGGTGCGGTCGGTGGCCCGGAATCGCAGCCCGAACGCGAGCGACTTCTTCCCCTCGCCGATCCCCTGCCCGGAGTAGACGTCGAACAGGTGTACCTCTTCGAGCAGCTCGCCGGCGCCCTCGCGCAGGGTCGCGAGGACCGTGTCCGCGGGCAGTGCGGCGTCCACCACGAGGGCAACGTCCTGGGTGGTGGCCGGGAATGTTGACAGGTGCCGTGCCACGATCACATCGGGTGCGGCCTCGAACAGCAGGTCGGCGTTGATTTCCAGTGCGACGGTGCGCGGCGGGAGGTCCTGGGCCGCGAGGAGTTTAGGATGCAGTTCGCCCGCATAACCGAGCACCTCGCCGCTGCGCAGGCTGACGCGGGCCGTACGGCCGGGGTGGAACGCCCGGTGCTCACCCTGGTCAACCACGAGGTCCACACCGACCACGTCCGCCATGAGACGGATGGTGTCCAGCGCATCCGCCCAGTCCCAGGCGCGCGGGGTGTGGCCGGCGGCCGCCGGTGAGTCCTTGCCGAGGAACACCGCAGCGATGGTCAGCGGCTGCAGGGGCAGCCCGCCATACAGGTTCTCCAGCGTCTCCTCGTCAGGCAGCGCGCCGAGCGGCGGGATAGATTCGGTGCCGAGTCTCTCCTGCGGGAGGAAGACCAGCCCGGCCTCGAAGAGTGCCAGGTCCCGGAAACCACGGGAGGAGTTGCGCTTGGCCACCTCGATCAGGCCCGGGAGGATTGACCGCCGCAGGTAGCTGAACTCGGCGCTCAGCGGATTGGCCAGCTTCACAGCTGGCCCGGTTCCTTCGGCCGCGCCGAACGTGTCATTGGCGTCCTGCGACACGAAGGGGTAGGACAGCACCTCGGTGAGGCCGGAGTCCGCGAGCGCGGCGAGAACACGGCGCCGCTGCTGCTGGGTGCGGGTCAGGCCACGGCCGGGAGGCGCCACCGGAAGGCGCGACGGAATCTGGTCGTAGCCGACCAGCCGCGCGATTTCCTCGGCGAGGTCGTCCTTGATGGTGAGGTCCTGACGCCAGCTTGGCGCTGTGACCCGCCAACCGCCGTCGTACTTCATCACCTCGGCACCAAGGTCCGTAAGTGCACCTTCAACCTGCTCGGGCTCGAAGTCAATGCCGATGCGCTCGGAGGCGTAGCCGGCGGGCAGCTCGATCAGGACCGGTTCCGGCGCCGCACCGACGTCGGTGGCCGAGGCATCGGCCGTGCCGCCGGCGAGCTTCACCAGCAGGTCAACCACCCGCTGCGCCGCGACGTCCGCCACATGCCAGTCAACGCCGCGCTCAAAGCGCTTGGACGCCTCGGAGGGCAGCTTGTGGCGGCGGCGGGCCCGTGCGATGGATACCTCGTCGAAGTGCGCCGATTCCACCAGGACATCCGTGGTGGCATCCGAGACCTCGGTGGCGGCGCCGCCCATCACGCCCGCAATGCCTATGGCACCGGAGCCGTCGGTGATCAGGAGGTCTTCGGGATGCAGCTTGCGCTTGCGGTCATCGAGAGTCACGATCAGCTCGCCGGGGTTCGCCCGGCGCACCACGATGTCTCCGGTCAGCTTGGCGACGTCATAGCAGTGCGTGGGCTGCCCGAGCTCAAGCATGACGTAGTTGGAGATGTCCACCGGCAGGGAGATCGAACGGATTCCGGCCAGCCGCAGCCGGGACACCATCCACTGCGGCGTCGGCCGCGTGGCATCCACGCCGCGCACCACGCGCGCCACGAAACGGTCGCAGCCGTCATTTCCGTAGATAGGCGCCTGATCCTCCAGTCGCACCGGGTAGCCTGCGCCGTCTGCGGAATCAACGACGACGGCGGCAGCCGGGTCGGTGAATGCGGAACCGGTGGCGTGGGCATACTCGCGCGCGATCCCGCGAATGGAGAAGCAGTAGCTGCGGTCGGGAGTCACGTTGATCTCGGCGGCCTGATCATAGAGACCGAGCAGCTCCATGGCATCGGAACCCACCTCGGGATCCAGGCCCAGGGTGGACAGCACCAGGATCCCGTCGTGGTCGTCTCCGATACCGAGCTCACGGACGGAGGCGATCATGCCGGCGGAAACATGGCCATAGGTCTTGCGGGCCGCGATGCGGAAGTCTCCTGGAAGCACAGCTCCCGGAAGGGTGACCACCACCTTGTCCCCCTCGGCGAAGTTGTGCGCACCGCACACAATTCCCTGAACGCCCGAGGGGTCGATGCCGTCAGCGGTGAGGGTCTGCTCAGCGCCTTCGGGGACCACGCGGACCTGGCACCAGTTGATGGTCTTGCCGTTGCTCTGCGGTTCCTTCTCGATGGAGAGAACCTGGCCGACGACGATGGGCCCGGAGAGTGCGTCGGTGGGACGGTGGACGGCCTCTTCCTCCAGGCCCACCTTCACGAGTTCGGCCATGACGTCTTCGGCCGTCGATTCGGCAGGAACCTGGGCGTACTCACGCAGCCAGGACAGTGGAATTCGCATGGTCAGATCTCCATCCCGAAGTGCTCGCTGAAACGTACGTCGCCCTCGATCATGTCCCGCATATCCGAGACCTCGTTGCGGAACATGAGCGTGCGCTCAATGCCCATGCCGAAGGCGAATCCCGAGTACACCTCGGGGTCGATGCCGGCGGCGCGCAGCACATTGGGGTGCACCATGCCGCAGCCTCCCCACTCGATCCACTGCGGGCCGCCCTTGGCGCCGGGGTGCCAGATATCAAGCTCCGCGGAGGGCTCTGTGAAGGGGAAGTAGTTCGGGCGGAGGCGGATGCCGGCGTCGTCGCCGAACATGAGCCGGGCGAAGTGCTCAAGGGTCCCGCGCAGGTCGGCCATGCTCAGGCCCTTGTCGATGGCCAGGCCCTCGAACTGGTGGAACACGGGGGTGTGGGTGGCGTCCAGCTCGTCGGTGCGGAAAACCTTTCCGGGGCACAGGACGTAGATCGGGACCTCCCGCTCCAGCATGGCGCGAACCTGCACCGGCGAGGTGTGGGTCCTCATGAGCAGGTGAGCCTCGGGCGGCTCGATGAAGAAGGTGTCCTGCATTTCGCGTGCCGGGTGGTCCGGCTTGAAGTTCAGTGCGTCGAAGTTGAACCACTCGGACTCGACCTCGGGCCCCTCCGCAATCTCCCAGCCCATGCCGACGAAGATGTCGCTCACGCGCTCCTGCAGGATTGAGAGCGGGTGCCGTGCGCCGGCACGACGACGGCGCGGAGCCGCCGTGACGTCGACGGCCTCCTCGACGAGGATGCGGGCGTCGCGCTCAGCCTCGAGCTCCGTGGTGCGGGCGGCGAGCGCCTGGTTGATGCGCCCGCGGGCGGGGCCGATGTTCTTCCCCGCAGCTGCCTTCTGGTCCTTCGCCAGCGACCCGATCAGCCGGTTCGCGAGGCTCATCGGCGACTTCTCACCCGTGTGGGCGAGGCGCACCGACTTGAGCTGGTCGAGGTCGGCGGCGGCCGCGATGTCGCTCATGGCGCGGTCAACGGCGGCAGCGATCGCTTCGGCGTCCAGGGGATCCGGGGCAACAGCGGGAGTGGACACAGCCGGATAAGCCTCTGGGGCATCCGAGGGCTTGGTGGGTTCAGACATGAGTGTGCTTTTACCTTGGTGTCGTGAGCGCAGTGGGTGCCGGCAGCGGTGGTGCAACAGGTTTCCGGCGGCCCTGTAAGTCTAAGGGACCGCGGGCCGGTATTACTCATAGACTGGCGCCATGAACAGCCGCGACCGACTGCGCTCCGCACTCAACTGGGTGAACGGGTCAACGCTGCTCGGGCTGGCACTCGCGAAGCTGGCGGGCTGTGAGATCCGGCCGGCGCCCCGCGGCCTTCTCTTTGCACACGGCTACTCCCCCGGTCTTCCGAAGGCTTCCGCGTTCACGGTGGGTAACGTTGTGCTGTTCCGTGCGGGGCATGCCGAGGTTGCCCGGCGACCCAGCCTGGTGGCGCACGAGGCACGGCACAGCGCCCAGTACGCCCTGTGTTTCGGCGTGCCGTTCTTCCCCGCCTATTTCTTCTTCGCCGGGTTGTCCTGGCTCCTCACGGGCGACCCCGCTTCACGGAATCCCTTCGAGCGTGCCGCCGGGCTGCAGGCGGGCGGCTACACCGAACGCCCGGTGCGGCCGGCGCTCCGCCGGGTGCTACGGCGCAGGGTCCTGCGACGCGTTAGTGTTCCGCGCCGCATTAGTGTTCCGCACCGGCCGGCACCCGGGCGTCAGCCCCGGCCACCGCGCTTGCCCGGGCAATGATCACCAGCGCCGCGGCCATCTCCCCGACCGGCAGCCCGGGCGCCTGGTGGGCCTCAGCCTGCGGAGTCGAGAAGGGCACGTGGATGAACCCGCCGCGGGCCGCAGAGCCGGCGCGCGCCAACAGGTCCATCAGCCCGTAGAACACGTGATTGCACACGTAGGTCCCGGCGGTCTGGGAGACGGCAGCCGGCAGGCCCGCGTCGGCGAGCGCCTGGAGGCTCCGTTTGAGCGGAAGGGTGCTGAAGTACGCGGCGGGCCCGCCGGCGCGCACCGGTTCATCGACGGGCTGGTTCCCGGCGTTGTCCGGAATGCGGGCATCGTCAACGTTGATCGCGACCCGCTCCAGCGAGATCGCCGGGCGTCCGCCTGCCTGGCCGACGCAGAGCACCAGGGAAGGATTGTGGGCGCGGACCGCCTCGGCCAGGACCTGCAGGCTGTCGCCGAAGACGCAGGGCAGCTGGACGGCTGCCGCCGGTTCCCCGTCAGCCGTCAGCCGGGCTGCGGCCAGCTGCGCCGCCTCCCACGATGGATTGACGGTTTCGCCGCCGAAAGGCTCGAACCCGGTGAGCAGAATCATTCCCCCAGATTAGCGGTGCGCCGTCACGGACAGTGAATGGGAACACATGTTCTAATAAATACATGCGGTGGGACGGACAAAAGATGACGACGACGGCACGCACCCTGAGTGAACCGGAGCCGCTGGTACCCCTTGCCGGGCTGGTGCGGTCCGTCCAAACACCCGACTTCGCGGGGATCACATTCCACGAGGTACTGGCCAAGTCGGCGCTCAACCGGGTTCCGAAAACCTCCGGGATGCCGTTCTCCTGGACGGTGAATCCGTACCGGGGATGCTCACACGCGTGCGTGTACTGCTTCGCCCGGAAGACGCACAGCTACCTGAACCTCGACACCGGGCTGGACTTCGATTCGCAGGTGGTCGTGAAGACCAACGTCGGTGACGTACTCGGGCGTGAAGTGTCCAAGGCGTCCTGGGCCAGGGAACACGTGGCCATGGGCACCAACACCGACCCGTACCAGCGGGCCGAGGGCAGGTACCGGCTGATGCCGGACATCATCCGCGCACTGGCTGACAGCGGAACACCGTTTTCCATCCTCACCAAGGGAACGCTTCTCAGCCGGGACATTCCGCTGCTCAAGCGGGCAGGCACGCAGGTCAGTGTCGGCATGGGCATCTCGCTTGCCGTCCTGGACCCGGATCTGGCACACGCGGTGGAACCCGGCACACCGACTCCCCGTGCACGCGTGGACCTCATTACGCGGTTGCGGAACGCCGGGTTGCCCTGCGGGGTGATGGCAATGCCCATCCTGCCGTGGCTGACTGACAGTGATGAAGCGCTGGATGCGCTTTTCGGTGCTCTCGCCGCCGCCGGGGCAACGGGCGTGTCCGCCGGAGCGCTGCACCTGCGGCCCGGTGCCCGTGAGTGGTACCTGGAGTGGCTCGCGAAGACGCACCCCACGCTCATTGGCCGCTACCGGCGTCTCTATCGCGGCGGCACGTACGCCTCGTCCGAGTACCGCGCGTGGCTGTCGGAGCGTGTGCGGGTGCACCGGCGTCGTCATGGGTTGTCCGCAGGCGCACGCTTCTTCAGGGAGGATGCGGGCGCTCCCGGAACCGCACGCCCGGATCAGCGGACCGTTCCGGAAGCGGTCACCGAGCCCACACTCTTTTAGTCCCTCGCCTCGGAGAGGTCCCCGACCGGGACGATCATCTCGAGCAGCGCATCCACGATCGGGCGGTCCGCGGGAATCCAGGGCAGCTCCGTCAGCTCGCCGGTGTCCTTGAGATCCACCCAGCGAAGTTCATCATGATCCTGCAGCGCGGCAGGCACGCCCGCGGTGATGACGGCCAGCCAGACCCGCATGACGGCAGAATCATTGAGCGGCCAGCCCTCCGGGTCCGGCCCCTCAAGCTCAGCGCCTACCTGCACGTCCACGCCCAGTTCCTCGCGAACTTCACGCTGGAGCGCCTCGATGTCGTCCTCGTCGGGCTCCACCTTGCCGCCAGGAAACTCCCATTGCCCCGCGAACTGTTCGGGAGCGGTGCGCCGGGCAGCGAGCAGCCTGGCGGGTGCGGCGAGGGAATCCACAATGGCGGCGCCGACAATCTGTTTGCGCTGGGTATCGGTCATCCCGCCAGTCTAGGTGCCGCGCAGCGCCTGGTCAGAAGATCGCATTGATGCCGTTCCAGCCGGTGCCGAGCGGTGAACGCGGGAGCCAGCCCGAGCGGCCGTTGCCGGGATAAAGCCACAGTGCGCCGCCGGTGTCCCGCGCGGCGATATCGGGGATCCGGTCGCCATTGAGGTCCCCCGCGCCGACGATAGCCGTCATGGAGTTCCAGCCGTGTCCGGCACGGACCCTCGGCAGCCAGCCGCCCGTACCGTTGCCCGGGTACACCCACAGGATTCCTGCGGCGTCCCGGGCAAGAACGTCGCTCGTGCGGTCACCATTGAGGTCACCCGGAGCAACGATACGGCTGAACGCGTTCCAACCGCTCCCCACCCGGAGCCTCGGCAGCCAGCCGCCCGAACCGTTACCCCGGTACAGCCACAGAACCCCTGCGGCATCCCGCGCGAGCAGGTCCACCCGCTCATCACCGTTGAAGTCCCCCGGAGCGACGATGCTGGTGAAACCGCTCCAGCCGTGACCGACGCGGAGTGGTGACAGCCAGCCGCCGGTTCCGTTGCCCCGGTACAGCCAGAGCACACCGGCGCCGTCCCGGGCAATCACGTCGGACGGACCGTCACCGTTGAAGTCCCCGAGGGTCTCCAGGGCGTTGAAGATGCCCCAGCCGTTGCCGATCTGGACTCCCGGGTTCAATCCGCCGGCACCGTTGCCCGCATACAGCCGCAGCGCGCCGGTCGAGCCGACGCGCGCCAGGATGTCGTTGCGCCAGTCACCGTTGAATTCGGCGGTTGAACCGCTCAGCGTCGATGCGGGGATCGGCAGCGGTGTGAAGGCGTACGGTTCGCACGTGCGGTCGTAGTCCCGCACGTCGTCATACCACTGCGAGATGTAGACCCGCCCGGCGGAGAAACTGGGCGGGAAACACCGGTCCAGCGCCTCGGTCGGATAATCCAGCCGCCCCGCGGTTGCCCAGACGGGAACACCGGTCAACCGCCAGGGACCAACGATCTCCTGCCAGCCGGCCGCGTAGGAGTAGAACCCGTAGGAGAAGCCTGCGTCCCGGAGTCCGCGCATCAGACCCTCAATGACGTACCGGTTGTCCAGGCGTTGGGCCACGGTGGCAGACGGCCAGGGCTGGGCCGGGCGGGGTTCGACGTCGATCCACACCACCGGCGGACGGAAGCCGATCCGGCTCATGCTCTGGATGGCGAAGCGGGCCTCGGAGTAGCCGACGTTGGAAAGCCTGCCTGCGTGCGTGGTGGAGGACCAGGGTCCCTGGCCGCCGTAGGTGGCGAGCTGCGCCGCCGTCGGATAGGTTCCCATCGCGTAGCCATGCGCCGGCTTGCCGTTGGTGCGCGCCCAGGCTGCCTGGTCAGCGAGGCAGGGATTCTCGGTGAAGGCAAGACCGCGGGTCAGCCCGATGATCACGAACCGGGATTCCGGCGGAGGTAGCGGCAGCCCGAAGCCGCCCTGCGCCGTCGGGCATTGCGGCCACGAGATGTCGTGGCCGAACAGGGGTGCCGCGTGGGCAGCGGGCAGGGTGCCGCCCAGCATCCCCAGGATGAGGCTCACCGACAGCAGGCAGACAGCGGCGGCCCGGCGGAGGAAGGACGGCGGCGCGGGGGACATCCAATCGTGCCGTACCCTCGATGGTTCCCGGAACAATCCGGAGATATTCAACGACTGTGGGGATGTCTCATGCATGGCTCCGCGCTCCTCGTGCCGGTCCAATCTTAGAGCCGATGAATGCCCTGCAAAGGGTGCGGCTTGGGATCGTTTTGGCATCGATCCGGTCTCGGACCCGTAAACTGGTCAGATACCCAGGTCATCCAATCCCTGCTCAACGATGCGCGGCCAAGATACCGGCGCCGGCCAGGCGCTTTCCGTCGTCGAAACGAGCCCCGTGCCAGCACTGCCTGCCCAGAAATCAACCGCCAACCTTGTCCTGGCCATCCTCGCGCTGGCCGTCGGAGGGTTCGGAATCGGCACCACGGAGTTCGCCATCATGGGCCTGCTGCCGTTCATGGTGGCTGATCTGGGCGTTGACATCCCCGCCGGCGGGCACGTCATCTCCGCCTACGCCCTCGGTGTGGTGGTCGGCGCCCCGCTGCTGTCAACGCTCGGCGCACGGTTGCCGCACAAACGGGTCGCGCTGGCGCTGATGCTGCTGTTCACGCTGGGGAACCTCTCGTCCTACATCGCCACCGACTACGGCTGGCT
The DNA here is from genome assembly GCF_900099735.1 of Arthrobacter subterraneus. Classification (GTDB taxonomy): domain Bacteria; phylum Actinomycetota; class Actinomycetes; order Actinomycetales; family Micrococcaceae; genus Arthrobacter_D; species Arthrobacter_D subterraneus. Next base: position 27,903 of record NZ_FNDT01000004.1, read on the forward strand.
CCTGCTTTCCCGCTTCATCTCCGGGCTTCCCCATGGCGCCTTTTTCGGGGTCGCAGCGGTGATCGCGGCTTCCCTGTCCGCGCCGACCAGACGTGCACGTGCGGTGGCGATGGTGATGATGGGGTTGAGCGTGGCCAACGTGGTCGGCGTGCCGTTTGCCACCTGGCTCGGGCAGCAGTTCGGCTGGCGGACAATGTTTCTCCTCGTGGGCCTCATCGGAATCCTGACGCTTGGGATGATCACGCGCTTTGTGCCCCACCAGGACGTGCGTGACGGCGCGAGCATCACCGGCGAGCTCGGCGCCCTGAAGCGCGGGCAGGTCTGGATGACGCTGCTCATCGGCACTGTGGGTTTCGGCGGCTTCTTCGCGGTGTACACCTACATTGCGCCGACCATGACAGAGGTAGCCGGTGTCTCCGAGAACCTGCTCCCGGTCGTCGTCGCGCTCTATGGGCTGGGCATGGTGGCAGGCAACATCGTGGGCGGGCGTCTGGCGGATATCTCGGTACTGGGAACCATCTACTGGGTGATGGGCAGCATCTCGGTGTGTTTGCTGGTTTTCGCCTTCGCCGTGCAGTGGGCGCCCACGGCGCTGCTTTTCGTCTTCCTCGTCGGCGCGATCGGATCATCGTTGATTCCCTCACTGCAGGTACGCCTGATGGACGTCTCCCCCGATGCGCCGTCACTCGCGTCCTCCATGAATCATGCGGCGCTCAACACGGCCAATGCGCTGGGCGCCTTCCTGGGCGGTGCCGTGATCGCCTTCGGCTGGGGTTACACGGCCCCTGCGCTGGTGGGTGCCGTCCTGGCGGCTTTCGGTCTCGGCGTGGCGCTGCTCAGCGGCCGGATGGACCGGAACCGGCCGTCCGTGGACCCGGTTCCGGTCCCCGCAGCCCGCTGACCCTCCGGCCAGCTGAGCTAGCGTCCTTCGAGGCGCTGGGCGCGGGCGGACGCGTACAGGCAGACCGTCGCTGCCGTTCCCACGTTCAGGCTCTCGGCGCTTCCGTAGATTGGCACCGAGACCCTGTAGTCGGCCGCCTGCAGCACGTCCTGGCCCAGCCCCTGCGCCTCGTTTCCGAAGAGCCACGCGGTGGGAGCTTCCAGGAATGGGCCGCCCGCATCGGGGCTGTCCGTGCTGCCGATTGACGGGGCGAGGCGCCGGGCGGCGCTGGCGTCCTGGAGTCGGTCCAGGTTCCACGTTCCGTACCCGTCGGCAGCGAGCAGGGTGACCGCACGATCCGACAGCTCCCTGAGCAGCGTGCCGGGGTCGATGCCGACGACGACGGGCAGGTGAAAGAGGGAACCGACGGTGGAACGCACTGCCTTGGGATTGTAGATGTCCACGCTTCCACTGGTGAGGACCACGGCGTCGGCGCCTGCCGAGTCAGCAGCACGCAGGATGGTTCCCGCGTTTCCCGGATCCCGTACCTCCACGAGGACGGCGATCAGCCGGGGACGCCGCTGAAGAACCACCGTTAGCGGGGAATCAATGAACCGGCACACGGCCACAGCCCCCTGCGGCGTGACGGTCGAGCTCATCTCCGCGAGGACTTCCGGGGTCACCATGCGCGGCGGCACTACAGAACCGAACTCCGGATAACGCTCCAGGGTTTCGGCCGTCAGGTACACCTCGTCGACGACGGCGGCCTCACCCGCCGTGCGCCGCGTCTGGTGGAGACGCAGAGCCTCCCTCACCGCCTGCGGGCCCTCGGCAAGAAATCGCTTCTGCCTTAAACGCGCCGAACGCCCCGCAAGCTTCGCTACTTCCCTCACCCGATCGGCTCGGGGATTTGTCAGTAGCGGCGCCTGGGGGCGTTCGGAAGCATTCATGAATTAATCAACCGGTTCGCAGGAGCCGGCTGGGTGTGCAGGTTAGGCCCGCACCGGTGCCGAGGTGTCAGCCGGCAGCGAATCCTTGGCGATCTGCACCAGAGCCGCGAACGCGTTGGCGTCAGTCACGGCGAGGTCGGCCAGCATACGGCGGTCCACCTCAACGCCGGCGGCCTTCAGGCCTTGGATCAGGCGGTTGTAGGTCAGGCCGTTGGCGCGGGATGCAGCGTTGATGCGCTGGATCCAGAGACGGCGGAAATCGCCCTTGCGCTTGCGGCGGTCGCCGTAGCTGTAGACGAACGAGTGGAGCAGCTGCTCCTTTGCCTTGCGGTACAGGCGCGAACGCTGACCGCGGTAGCCTTTGGCGCGCTCAAGAATAACCCGACGCTTTTTGTGGGCATTGACCGCCCGCTTCACACGTGCCACGTGCGTACTCCTTCGATTGATCGTCCGGGCGTTCCATCCCTGCGGCGTGAGTGCCGTATTCAGGGTGCCCGGAAGTGGTGGGTGTGCTTGTTAGACGCCGAGCATCTTCTTGATGACCTTGGTGTCAGCCTTGGACACGATCTGGTCACTGGCCAGACGGCGCGTCAGCGTGGAGGGCTTGTGCTCCAGGTAGTGGCGGCGGTTGGCCTGCTGGCGCTTGAGCTTGCCGCTGCCGGTCAGCTTGAAGCGCTTCTTGGCGCCACTGTGGGTCTTCATCTTCGGCATGGAAACCGATCTCCTTTGGTTTCCGCCGGCACTTTGCCGGCGGCTCTTGCGGTATCCGCAGCGGACTGCGGTGCTTACGTGTTGCCTCGCTGCCTGGACGGCAGCCGGCTCCTAGTTGGAACCCGAGGGCTTCGGACGGTTCGGCGAGCCCTTGGCTGGGGCTGCCTTTCCGGTTGGTTTGGGTGCAGCGGCGGGCCTTGGCTTCGGCGTTGCGGGCTTCGGAGTTGCCGTCGGCTTTGCAGGGGCAGCCGAGGCGGGCTTCGGTGCAGCTGCCGCGGGCTTGGGTGCAGCGGCTTCCTTGGGCGCGGCAGCCTTCGGCGCAGCGGCCTTGGGAGCAGCTTCTTCCTTGGGCGCCGCAGCCTTCGGCGCAGCGGCCTTGGGAGCAGCTTCTTCCTTCGGAGCAGCAGCCTTCGGAGCAGCTTCTTCCTTCGGAGCAGCAGCCTTGGGAGCAGCTTCTTCCTTCGGAGCAGCAGCCTTCGGAGCAGCTTCTTCCTTCGCAGCGGCAGGCGCCTCGGTAACCGGCGTTTCCACGGAGGGAGCCTCAGCCCCCGGCGCGGATGCGCTGCCGGCTGAACGAACCTCCTCGGGCAACAGGTCCCCGATGCTCTGGGTCATCGGCGCGGAGGAAGAGGTGTCCACCTTGTCCTTCGGGGACTGGTTGGAGGCCTTCGACTCGGCACGCTGTGCAGCGCGGCGCGCCTCGGCCTTCGCCTCCGCCTTGTTCTTGACCGGTCCGATCACCATGACCATGTTTCGGCCGTCGATCCGCGGCGTCGATTCGACAACCCCGACCTCGGCCACATCTTCAGCGAAGCGCTGCAGGAGACGGATTCCCATCTCGGGGCGCTGCTGCTCGCGGCCGCGGAACTGGATCATCGCCTTGACCTTGTCTCCCGCTCCGAGGAAGCGGATGGCGTGGCCGCGCTTGGTCTCGTAGTCGTGGGTATCGATCTTCAGCCGGAAACGAATTTCCTTCAGCACGGTGTTGGTCTGGTTCTTGCGCGCCTCACGCGCCTTCACCGCCGCCTCGTACTTGTACTTACCAAAATCCATGAGCTTGGCTACCGGGGGCTTCGCCTGCGGTGCAACCTCAACAAGATCAAGGTCGGACTCAGCGGCGAGTCGGAGGGCGTCTTCAATGCGGACGATTCCAACCTGTTCACCCGCAGGCCCTACCAACCGCACCTCTGGGACGCGGATACGATCATTGATTCTTGGCTCGCTAATGTGCTGCTCCTGATGTCCGTCGAAAACTGTGACCACATACAAAGGAGAAGGCCCCCAACTGCATGCGCAATCGAAGGCCTCGGATATCAGTGCGTCCGCGGCAAACCCTCCAGGGGCTGCCCGAGCACCGACCTGAACCCGGCTGCCTGTAGTTGCCTCGGGGGCAACGGCGGCAATCGCGGGTGGGAGAGGACTCCGCTTGCATATTGGTGATCTTTTTCATGCCGTTCCAGGCCACAAAAAATAACGACCCCCAATCGGTCTGTGACAAGCTTACCAGCATGAGCACAGCAGACAGTAATTCCGATGCCACCCGCCACACCTTCGAGTCGGCGGAGGAGACTCGCGCAGCCTCCGGCGCCGCGTCGGATCACGTTCGAGACATCGCCGAGGTTCCGGCCGTGGAGGTCATTACGACGTCGGCAGTCCACCTGATGAGCGCTGCAGCCGTCAAGTGCGGCCTCGCCGAAGGAACCGACGCCGAGACGTACAAGGACCTCGACGAGGCCCGGAAGCTGATCACAGCGCTGGCGGGATTCATCACTGCGGCCGCTCCGGAGATCGGCAGCCAGCACGCCGGCCCCCTGCGCGACGGGCTGCGGTCGCTGCAGCTCGCCTTCCGCGAGGCCTCGCTCATCCCGGATGCACCGGGCCAGGGGCCCGGCGAGAAGTTCACCGGACCGGTCAACTAGCGGCCCAGCGTTACAGGGAGCGCCGTCGTCGTGCCTGCTGCGCTCCCAGGCCCAGCAGGCTCAGGGCGGCGGTAGCTGCTCCCACCGCAACGAAACCGCCCCACGGTCCCACCGAATCGATCATCAGGCCGGCCGCCGGCGCTCCGAGCGCCACGCCGGAGGTCAGCGCCGAGCCGTACCAGCCCATGGCCTCTCCCCTGCGTTCCTCCGCAACGAGGTGCGCAATCCTCTCCGAGGCGGCGGAGAGGACGGGGGCGCAGAGCAGACCCGGCGCGATGGACAGCAAGGCCAGCACGAAAGTGCTGTCGGCGAAGCCCATGGGGATGGTGAGCACGCTCATCAGCAGGAGCAGAACCAGCGGCGAGATGGGCCGGTGCATCGCGCCGTAGACCAGGCCGCCCACCACGGAAGCCGAACACCAGGCGAGGAAGACCCACCCGAGCTCGAAGGCGCGGCCGTCGTCCTCGAGCACGGCGATGATCCCGACGTCGGTGCCAGCAAGAACCATTCCCGCGCCCGCAGCGACTACCAGCACCACTGCCACCGGCAGGGTGAGCCACGCGAAGCTGTGCGCCACCCGCGCCCGGGCACGGGTAGCCCGTGCCGGCCGGGCTCCGGGCACCAGCTCGGCCGATGCCTCCCACACATGCGCCGGCGCGGCCGCAACCATCACCTCGACAGCTGCGGCATCATCCTGCGCCGCCGTCGGCGCAGCGGCAACGGCTCCCGGCTGGGCGCTTCGCGTAGGCGGGTTGAACCACATGAGGAACAGCCCGGCCACGGCGGTGGAAAGCCCGACGACGGTCAGGCCCAGCACGGTCGAGACCTGGGTGGCCAGTACGGCTCCCAGCGCCGGCCCGCCCATGAAGATCACTTCGGTTGCGACGGCGTCGAGGGTAAAAGCGGTACGCCGAGAGTCACCGCTGACGAGGACGCCGAGTGACTGGCGGACCACTGAAAACACGGGAAGGGTGAAGACCCCGCCGACGAGGGCAGCGAGGAGCAGCCATTCGTAGGTCAGGTGGGGTGCCACCGACCAGATCACGGCCTCTGCGATCACTGACGGGATCAGCGCGACCCTCAGCCCGGCCAGGTCCACGCGCCGGCCACGCCAGGGGGCGCCGACGGCGATTCCGATGGTCATCACAGCCGCCACGGCTCCGGCCTCGGCGTAGCCCCGGTCAAGCGTCTGGACAACGTGCAGGGTCAGCAGCACCCCTGCGGCGGAGTGCGGGAAACGCGCGATCATGCCCACCAGCAGAAGACGGCGGACAGGGACAATCCTCAGGAGTTCCCGGTAGACAGCAAAGTTCAACGTTCATCATCTTTCACGCGGGCTCGGCCGCGGAAAGGATCAGCGGGTGAGCCGGATTTCGAGCGAGTCCACCCGCTCGACAAAGTCCTGCAGATTCTGGAGACGGTCCTGGAGTTCGCGAGTCAATGAGCGGACGTCTTCCTGCGCGAGGCCTGCCTCCAGCACGAGCGTCAGGCACAATTCCGGGCCGGGGCCACCGCCTCCGATTACTTTACCGGCAGCCGTGCGGCTTGGAACGCCGCTGCCGGGGGTCAGCTCCACCCTGCGGATACGGCCGTCTTCAGGGACTGCCCCGCCGACAAGCTGTGCCAGTTCCGGATCCGCGTACGACGGCGTCCACTCCTTTTGCTGTGCTAGCGCCCAGAGCGCCGGACGGCGGACCACGAAGGTCGCTTCCCCGCCGGGATCGACGACCATGAGTTCCGCGTTCTCTGCAGCTGCGGCCAGTGCCGCCCGGGCGGCAAACACCGCAACGGGCCGCGCATCGGAATGCCACCGCTCCAGCCCCGCGGTGGATGTGAAGACGGGCAGGGCGCTGCGTCCGTCCGGGGCCTTGATGGTGACAAGGGCCATGTCGGCCTCCTTGTCCCCCTCGGCGTGCCTTTCCCCTTGGGAATGCGGGGAATGCGCCTGCGCGCCGGCCTGCTCCTCATCACCGAGTTGGGCGATGACGGGCACAAAGACCCGGACCCCGGCCAGCGCGCGCACGACCGCCGCTTCACCGTCGGCACCGTTGAGCAACGCCTCGAGCGCGGCCGCGTACGGCGCAGGCACCGCGCCGTCGTCCTTGTCGAACGTGTGCAGCGGATTGCCGTCGCCGGAGAGGTCCCTGCCCTGCCAGGGGCGGCCGGCGGAGTCGGCGACATTGCCCTGGAGCGGCGCCGTCCCGTTGAGCGCCGCCTCGATATGGGCGGGGAGCCTACGCTCGGGCATGCCTAGCGTTCCGGATGTCCTGCAACATCCAGCGCCTGGGGAAGCGTGAAGGCACCCGCGTAGAGCGCCTTGCCCACAATGGCGCCTTCCAGTCCGTCGGGAACGAGCTGGCGCAGGGCGGCGAGGTCCTCAAGGCTGGAGATGCCCCCTGACGCCACGACGGGACGCGCGGTCTTTTCCAGGACGTCCCGCAGGAGCTGCAGGTTCGGCCCGCGCAGGGTCCCGTCCTTCGTCACATCGGTGACGACGTACCGGGCACAGCCGGCCTCGTCCAGGCGTGCAAGAACCTCCCAGAGGTCGCCGCCCTCCTCGGTCCAGCCGCGGGCTGCCAGCGTGGTGCCACGGACGTCAAGGCCGACGGCGATGGCGTCCCCGTAGCGCGCAATGGCGCTGGCCGTCCACACCGGGTTCTCCAGCGCCGCGGTACCGAGGTTGACGCGCTCCGCACCGAGCTCAAGTGCGCGGTCCAGTGAGGCATCGTCGCGGATGCCGCCGGAGAGCTCCACCTTGATGTCGAGCTCCTTGACCACCCTGGCCAGCAGGTCGCTGTTGGATCCGCGTCCGAAGGCGGCGTCGAGGTCCACCAGATGGACCCATTCAGCGCCGTCATTCTGCCACTGCAGTGCTGCATCCAGCGGGTCGCCGTAGCTTGTCTCGCTCCCGGCAGCGCCCTGGACCAGCCGGACTGCCTGCCCGTCGGCGACGTCCACGGCAGGGAGCAGTTCAAGGATGGGCGATTCAGTGAAGGGGCTCATGCACTTCCTTTGTTCAGGGTTTCGCGCCGCCGCAGGTGGACGGCTGGCAGTGTCAGCAGCGTGTTGGGGCTCAGCGAAGGCTGCTGATCCAGTTGCGGAGCAGTTGGGCTCCGGCGTCGCCGGACTTTTCGGGGTGGAACTGGGTGGCGGAGAGCGGGCCGTTTTCGACCGCGGCGATGAAGGGGCCGCCGTGCGTGGACCAGGTGACCAGCGGCGGACGCATGGCCGGCTGGGTCACGTCGAAGTTCCACTCCTGCACCCCGTATGAATGCACAAAGTAAAAACGCTCGTCGGCAATGCCTTCAAAAAGCACCGATCCCTCCGGCGGGTCAACCGTGTTCCAGCCCATGTGCGGCACCACGTCGGCTTTGAGCCTCTCGACCGTGCCGGGCCACTCACCCATGCCCTGAGTGCGGACGCCGTGTTCCACGCCCTCCTCGAACAGGACCTGGAGCCCGACACAGATCCCCAGGACCGGACGTCCACCGGCAACCCGGCGTCCGATCATACGGAGTGCATCCACGTCCTTCAGGCCCTGCATGACGGCGGCGAAGGCACCGACGCCGGGGACCACGAGGCCGTCAGCGTTGAGTACATCGTCGGCAGCGGCGCTCAGGGTGACTTCGGCGCCTACGTGCTCAAGCGCGCGCACCGCTGACCGGATGTTCCCCGATCCATAGTCGAGAACCGTGACCCGGGGGGCGTTCACAGTGCGCCCTTGGTCGATGGGATGCCGGTCACGCGAGGGTCCGGTTCCACCGCGGCGCGGAGGGCGCGTGCGAACGCCTTGAACTGCGCCTCGACAATGTGGTGGGGATCCCTGCCGCCCAGGACTTTCATGTGCAGGCAGATCTGGGCGTGAAGGGTGATGGCCTCAAAGACGTGCCGGGTGAGGGAACCCGTGAAGTGCCCGCCGATCAGGTGGTATTCCTGGCCTGCAGGCTCACCGGCGTGAACCAGGTACGGACGGCCCGAAATGTCGACGACGGCGTTCGCCAGAGCCTCATCAAGCGGCACTGTCGCTTCACCGAACCGGCGGATACCCGCTTTGTCGCCGAGGGCCTCCCGCAGCACCTCACCGAGCGTGATTGCGACATCTTCCACGGTGTGGTGGACATCGATGTGGGTGTCTCCGGTGGCCCGGACCGTGAGGTCGATCAGCGAGTGCTTGGCCAGCGCCGTCAACATGTGGTCATAGAAGGGTACGGACGTGCTGATCTCGGAGCGCCCGGTGCCGTCGAGGTCGAGTTCGACGAAAACTGACGATTCACTCGTGGTTCGCTCACGTCGCGCAGCGCGTCGGGCAGTGGCTTCCGCGGTCATGGGGAGAGTCCTAACAGTTGTAACAGCGACAGGCGGGCGAAACGCCCGTACATGCATCCGGCGTCCAGTTTATGAGACGGAGGGCCGGATCAGAGATTCGAGGGTTTCGAGGAAGATCCTGGTTTCCTCTTCCGTTCCGGCGGTGACCCGTAGATGGCCTGGTATACCGACGTCCCGGATAAGCACTCCTGCGTCCAGCAGTCCCTGCCATACGGCCCGCGGATCCTCGAGCCCGCCGAAGAGGACGAAGTTGGAATCCGACGGCGCTACGGGAAGCCCGAGGCCGGTGAGCGCGGACACGATGCGGTCCCTCTGCCTTTTGATCTCGTCAACGTTGGCGAGCAGTTTCGCTGAGTGGGTCAGCGCCGCTATTGCAGTGGCCTGGGTGATTGCTGAGAGGTGGTACGGAAGACGAACGAGTCGGAGGGCGTCGGAAATCTCCGGCGCCGCGGCCAGGTATCCAACCCGGGCCCCGGCGAGGGCGAAAGCCTTGCTCATGGTGCGCGAGACGATGAGCCGTTCCCGTCCCGGCAGCAGTTCCAGGGCACTCGGAGTGCCGGTGTGGGAGAACTCGGCGTAGGCCTCGTCGACGATGATGATCGCCCTGGCCGCTTCTCCTGCCTCGTACGCCGCGGCGACAACGTCCAGGGACAAGGCCGTGCCCGTTGGGTTGTTCGGGCTGCACAGGAACACGATGTTGGCACCTGTTTCCGCGACCTGCTCGGCCGTCGCTCCGGCATCGAGGTCGAAGTTGTCCGCTCTCGTGCCGGCCAGGTAGGAGGTCCCGGTGGACCCTGCAAGGAGGGGGTACATCGAATAGGTGGGCGGGAATCCAAGGGCGGTGCGGCCGGGCCCGCCGAAGGCGAGGAGAATATGCTGCAGCACCTCGTTTGACCCGTTGGCGGCCCAGATGTTGTCTGCGGTGAGACCGTGGCCGAGATAACCGGCGAGGTGCTCACGAAGCAGGGTGAACTCCCGGTCAGGGTAGCGGTTGAGCCCGGCCACTGCGTCCTGCACCGCTTCGACAATCGCCCTGCGCACGTCCCCGGGGACGCCGTGGGTGTTCTCATTGACATTCAGCAGGATGGGAACATCGATCTGGGGAGCTCCGTAGGGGCGCAGGCCCCTGAGGTTGTCCCTGATCGGCAGACGGCTGAGGCGTTCAAGCTGATCGGTCACCACCAGAGTTTAAGGCCGCGGGATCCACAATGCAGAATCGCATTGCGCCCAGGGACACTGTGACACCGATTCTGTAGAGCCCTGTTATGGGTTGCCGACGGGGATATGAAGCGACTGCCCGGCCTGCACCGTTGAGGAGGCCAGCGCATTCAGTTCCACGATTTCCTCAACGACGGCGCGTGGGTCCCGTTCCGGGGCGTACTCGGCCGCGAGTGCCCACAGCGTTTCTCCTGACGTCACGCTTACGCGCACCGTCTCCGTAACGGCAGTCCCGCTTGCCGCAGCCTGTGCCTGCGAGGAGAAGAACGCACTGACGATGAGCAGAGCGGCTGCGAGCAGGGCAAGGGGTGCCGCTACCAGCACGATCCAGCCCCGCCGCGTCAGATGCAGGCGAGGGGCCCGCCCGGCCGCACGGCTTCCCCGGATGTCCAGCTGGAATGAGGGTGCGGTTCCTGCGATATGGAGCGTCGACATGGCGTCACCTTTCTTGATGATGTGGATGTCCGACAGCTTTATTCGAAGCTGTGTTCTATTCCTCTGTGTTTATTCTTAGCACCTGTGAACTAATATTGTCGAGACTCGCTCGAACAAATGTTTGAAAAGGCGTTCGCTGTCCCCTAGCGTTGCTGGTGAGGGTGACGGTCCGGCCGCTTCGAAAACCAGCTCATCACCCACCACTGACAAAACAGGTTGGAGGGCCGGCTGGCCCGGGTCCGGCCCAGGGAAAGGGATGCATACTGGTGGCAGATCTCAGTGCGGCAGGGGACATGGCAGAGGCGTCGGCTTCCGGTGGAAAGCGGGGGCGCGGGCGTCCGCGTGGCCGGGCTATTCCCAAGGGGATGACGCCCCGGCAGAAGAAAATCCTCGAAACCATCCAGCGCAGTGTGGCAGCGCACGGCTATCCGCCGTCCATGCGTGAGATCGGTGACACGGTGGGACTGGCCAGCCTGTCTAGCGTGACGCACCAGCTCGCCCAGCTGGAGCGGATGGGTTACATCCGCCGCGATCCCAAGCGTCCGCGGGCAATGGAGATCCTGCTTCCCCTCACCTTCGGTGAGGAGGCGCCGCGGGCCCTACCGTCCTCCGAGGAGGAGCCTGCTCCGGTGTCAGCGGTCGATGCGGCGATGGTTCCGCTCGTGGGCCGCATTGCGGCGGGCGGTCCTATCCTGGCGGATCAGGTCGTGGAGGATGTCATGCCGCTTCCGCGCCAGCTTGTCGGCCATGGGGACCTCTTCATGCTGCGGGTATCCGGTGACTCGATGATCGACGCAGCTATCTGCGACGGTGACTGGGTGGTGGTCCGCCAGCAGAGCACGGCGGAAAACGGCGATGTTGTGGCTGCCCTGCTTGACGACGAGGCCACCGTGAAGACATTGCGGCAGCGGGACGGCCACACCTGGCTCCTGCCGCAGAACACCAGTTATGAACCCATCCTCGGCGACCATGCCACGATCATGGGCAAGGTTGTATCGGTGATGCGCGCCCTCTGAGGTCGCTGCGGCGCCCGAGGGCAGCATCTGTCCCGGTTGCGGAAGCGTCGGTTACGCCGGCTGCGCGGCGGCCAGCCGTGACAGGATGCCCAGAGCGGTAGCCCGGTCGGTGGTCGGCCAGAACGGGGGCAGCGCTGCCCGGAGGAAACCGCCGTAGCCGGCGGTAGCCAGCCGCGAATCCAGGATGGCCACCATCCCCTTGTCGTCCTGGGCGCGGATGAGGCGCCCCGCTCCCTGCGCAAGCCGGACGGCGGCGTGGGTGGCCGAGACACTGATGAAGCCGTTTCCACCGGCCTTCGCCACAGCGCGGGTGCGCGCGGTCATCAGCGGGTCGTCGGGGCGCGGAAAGGGTATCCGGTCGATGGTCACGAGCCGGCAGGCGTTCCCCGGCACATCGACGCCCTGCCAGAGTGACATGGTGCCGAACAGGCAGGTGTCGGGCTCCTCCGCGAACTGTTTGACCAACGCGGACATGGAGGACTCGCCCTGGCAGAGGATTTCGACGTCGACCCTCTGCCGCAGGGCGTCAGCGGCCTCTTCAGCGGCGCGCCGCGAGGAGAACAGGCCCAGCGCTCCTCCGCGGGAGGCCTTGATGAGGGCCTCCAGCTCGTCCAGCTGTTCCTCCGACGTTCCCCTGCCGGGTTTCGGCAGGTCCTTGGCGACATACAGCACGCCTTGCCGCGGGTAGTCGAACGGGCTTCCGACGTCGACTCCTGTCCAGGACGGTGCGCCCTCCCCTGTCAGTCCGAGCGAACCCGCGACTGGTCCGAACTCCGACCCGATCGCCAGGGTTGCCGACGTAAGCACAACAGTATGGTCCTCGAACAGTCCGCGCCTGAGCCGTCCCGCCACCGACAGGGGCGCAATGCTGATCGTTGCCGGCGAGGATTCGTCTGCAGCCGAGTATCCGGAACCGGGGGTGAACGTGCTCGGCCGGCTGGACCACAGCACTTCCCCGGCGCCACCGGCCGCGACCATCCGTTCAGCGAATTCGAGCAGCACCAGCAGGCGTGAGCGGGCCATCTGGCGGCCGCCGTCCACCGACTGGGCGGAACCGTCCGAACTCGACTCGGACAGCGCCAGGCGGCAGGCTTCGCGCAACTGCACCAAGGCAAGCTCCTGCTGCTCGCTCAGTCCCGCTGCCATCAGGCCGGAGGGCTGGGCGTCGAAAGCGTGCTCAAAGGCGGTCTGGGCCGCCTGGAGTGTATCGGTGTTGGCGCCCAGATGACGTCTCGCTGCAGCTGCCGCGGCTCCGATCAACGCTCCGGACAGCTGTCCCGATACGGCGGAGGTAACGCGGTCGTGAAGTTCATGCGCCTCATCGATCACCACCACGTCGTGTTCGGGCAGCACCGCGAGCCCCTCGAAAGCGTTGATGGCCAGCAGCGCGTGATTGGTGATCACGATGTCCGCCTGGCCTGCCTTTTCACGTGCGCGTTCGCTGAAGCACTCGTCGGCCACGGGGCACCTCTGCGCACCGAGGCATTCCATGCTGGACACCGAGACCTGCCGCCAGGCCCTGTCACTGACCCCGGGCAGCAGCTCATCCCGGTCGCCGGTTTCTGTTTCCTCGGCCCACTCCCGCAGGCGGACGATCTCCCGTCCGAGCGGAGTGGACGGTCCCGCAGACGGATGCGGGGTTGCCGGCTCGCCGTCCAGCGCGAACAGGGCTCCGGAGTCATCCTCGTCCGGGAACCCGCCGCCTGTCTTGTGCCTGCAGACGTAATTCCCGCGGCCCTTGAGCAGCGCGACATTCACGGGCCGCGGCAGCGAACCCTTCAGGGTCTCGAGCAGCCGGGGCAGGTCGCGGTTGACGATCTGCGCCTGCAGCGCAAGCGTGGCGGTGGAGACAACGGAGGTCGTGTCGCTCTTCACCGCGTGGGTGATCAGGGGCAGCAGGTACGCCAGGGACTTTCCGGTGCCGGTTCCGGCCTGCACCAGCAGGTGGGTGCCGCTGTCGATCGCTTCCTCGACCTGGCGCACCATTTCATGCTGCCCGCTGCGCTGCTGACCACCCATCGCTTCCACGACGTCGTCGAGCAGTTGGAGGGGACTTACCTTCCCCTCAGCCATGCCTGACGAACGGCTCCAGTTCCGCGGCCAGGCCTTCCCGGACCATTACCTCGACTTCGGTACCCTTTTCGACGTGTTCGAGCCGAAGGATCTCCGCGTCCGGCTGGTGCAGGCGCGATACGACGTCCCCGCGCTGGTAGGGCACCAACAGCGTCAGCCTGACGCTCGGCCGTGGAATGGCCTGGCTGATCAGTTCAAGCAGCTCCGGAATCCCCTGGCCGGTGCGGGCGGAGACGATTGCGTGGCGCGGTTCCTTCTGCCGGAGCCGTTCGAGGACAAAGGGATCTGCCGCATCCGCCTTGTTCAGGACGATGATCTCGGGCACCTTGCGCGCGTCCACCTCCGTCAGGACATCCCGTACGGCGGCGATCTGTCCCTCAGGGTCAGGGTGCGAGGCATCCACGACGTGCAGGATCAGGTCAGCGTCCGCTACTTCCTCAAGGGTGGACCGGAACGCTTCAACCAGCTGGGTGGGCAGGGACCGGACAAACCCGACGGTATCCGCGAGGGTGAACTCCAGCCCGTCCGGCGTCTGGGCCCGACGGATGGTCGGATCCAGCGTGGCGAACAGTGCGTTCTCCACCAGGACCCCGGCATCCGTCAGCCGGTTCAGGAGGGACGACTTCCCGGCGTTCGTGTAGCCGGCGATCGCTACGGACGGGACCTCATGACGACGGCGGTTGGCCCGCTTGGTTTCACGGGCGGGCTTCATTCCTGCGATCTCCCGGCGGAGCTTCGCCATCCGGGTGCGGATTTTCCGGCGGTCCAGTTCGATCTTGGTCTCGCCGGGGCCACGCGAACCCATGCCTGCACCGGCACCACCGACCTGGCCGCCGGCCTGGCGGGACATGGACTCGCCCCAGCCGCGCAGCCGCGGAAGCAGATATTCGAGCTGTGCCAGCTCGACCTGCGCCTTTCCTTCACGCGACTTGGCGTGCTGGGCGAAGATGTCGAGGATGAGAGCGGTTCGGTCAATGACCTTGACCTTGACGATGTCTTCAAGCCCGCGGCGCTGCGAGGGGGCAAGCTCGCTGTCGACGATGACCGTGTCCGCTCCCGTAGCCATCACGATGTTCTTCAGTTCCTCGGCTTTGCCGGCCCCCAGGAAGGTGCCCGGATCCGGCTTCAGGCGGCGCTGAATGATGCCGTCCAGGACTTCGGATCCGGCTGTTTCTGCGAGGGCGGCGAGTTCACGCAGCGAATTCTCCGCGTCCGCCACGGTTCCTTCGCCCCAGATGCCGGCCAGCACCACGCGTTCAAGGCGCAGCTGTCGGTATTCGACCTCGCTGACGTCCTCAAGCTCCGTCGAGAGCCCGGCCACACGCCGCAGTGCGCGCCGCTCTTCACGGTCCTGCTGGTCGCCGTCGTACTCCGATGGTTCCCCGTCGAGTTCCGACAAGGCCTGCGCTCGTTCGCGCTGCCCGTTGCCGAAACGGCGGGCGGCGCCGGCGGTTGTTGCGGGGTCTTTGGCAAGAATCCGGTCGATGACGGCCTGGATTTCATCGGGGCCCATTTCCGGCTCGGGCGTTGCCGACGCTCCGTGATGAGTGGTCATACTCTCCCTTGGTATCTGTCTTTCCATGGTAGTCCGTCGGCCCGGCGGCGTGGGCGGGATTCTCTCAGCGCGAAGCGCGGACCACTAGGCTGGAACATTATGGATTCGCAGCACTACTTCAGCACCGCTCCCTCCGGGCCGGACCGGCGCCGCCCACTCCGGGTGTCACTGGCAGGCAGGGAACGGGACCTCGTGACCTCCGGCGGCATTTTCAGCCCGGACGGTGTGGACAAAGGCACCGCGATCCTGCTGTCGGAGGTGCCGCCGCCCGGCGGGTCCAACCTGCTCGATATCGGCTGCGGATGGGGCCCGCTCGCCCTCACCATGGCGCTCCAGGCGCCCGGGGCCGCCGTCGTCGCCATCGACGTCAATGAGCGTTCGCTGGAACTGACCCGGGAAAATGCCCGGCGGCTGGATCTCGCCAACGTGACCGCAGTGCTGCCCGACGACGTCAGGAACGACATCCTGTTCGACACCATCTGGTCCAACCCCCCGATCCGCATCGGCAAGGAAGCCCTCCACGAGCTACTGCTGCGCTGGCTCCCCCGGCTTGCCCCGGGCGGGACAGCGTGGCTGGTGGTGCAGAAAAACCTGGGCGCCGATTCACTGCAGCGGTGGCTGGCAGCGGAACTTCCGGCCAATTACGACGTCGGCCGCGCTTCCACCGCAAAATCCTTCCGTATCCTGCGGGTGACCCGGCAGGGCTAGGCGAAGGTACCGCTGGCCACCAGGACGGCCGGACCGCTCAGATGGACGTGTTCGTCGCCCCCGGCGCCCAGCCGGAAGCGCACGCCGACAACACCGCCGGGCACGGTGACGCTCCAGACGTCAGGGGCGTCCTCCCCCGCCCAGAAGCGGGTGGCGACCGCCGCAGCGCAGGCGCCTGTCCCGCAGGAGAGGGTTTCTCCCACTCCACGTTCGTGGACACGCATGCTCACCTGGCCCACGCCGTCGTGCATCAGCGGATCGTGCGGCACAACAAACTCCACGTTGGTTCCGTTCGGCGGCAGCGGGTCCACGGACGGCGCATCGAACAGGCGTGTTGCACGCAGTTCCGCGATCTCTGCCAGGGCCACGACCGTGTGCGGATTGCCCATGCTGACCGAAAGTCCGGGCCGCGCGACCTGCAGCCCGTCTGCCTCCACCAGCGAATCCGTGGCGCGCGCGGCCGCGGCGTCCGGATAGATGAACTCCCACGGCCCCATGTCCACCGAGTAGCCGTCCGCGGAGCGCTCGACAATCTTGACTCCGCCGCGGGTACCGACGGCAACGGTGGCTCCCTCGGCGAGGTCGATCAGTCCGTGGCTGACCAGGAAGTGCACAAACACGCGGACCCCGTTGCCGCACATTTCCGACACCGAACCGTCGCCGTTCCGGTAGTCCATGAACCACTCGGCGTCCGGCGCCTGCTGCAGAAGTGCCCTGCCCTCCGGGAGGAACGACGACGGCACCGCACGGATCAATCCGTCCGCGCCGATACCCCGGTGGCGGTCGCAGGCGGCCGCGACATCGGCTGCCGTCAGGTCCACCGTGCCGTCCCGGTCGGCGACCAGGATGAAGTCATTACCGGTGCCGTGCCCTTTGGTGAAGGACAGGCCGGACAGTCGCGTGCGGGCAGCCGCTGCCGCCTGGGTATGTGTGCTCACCCTATCTAGGATAGGGGTCCCTCTTTCTGCGCGGCTCTTACTGCTTTCCCGAGCAGTTCGGGGTCATGCCAGTGCAGCCAGCGGATCCGGTCGTCCGCCCGGAACCACGTCAGCTGCCTCCGTGCGAAGCGCCGGGTGGCGGCGATGGTGTCCTCGGCTGCCTCGGCCGGTGACCATTCGCCGTCGAGCACGCGCAGGAACTGGCTGTAGCCCAAGGCACGGGCAGCGGTGCGGCCCTCCCGCAACCCCTGCCCGTCAAGGACGCGGACCTCGTCCTGCAGTCCACGCCCGATCATGGCGTGCACGCGTTCGGCCAGTCTGTCCCGAAGGATGTCGCGATCCACGCCCAGCCCGATCTGCACCGCAGGCTGGTGGTACACCCGCCGGGGCATGAAGGAACTGAAGGGCCGGCCGGTGATTTCATACACTTCAAGGGCCCGAATGACCCTACGTTCATCCCCCAGCCGCCCGGCGGATACGGGATCGACGGCGGCCAGCCGCTCACGCAGGGCGGCAATTCCGTGTGCAGCGTTCTCGTCTTCGAGCCGTGCGCGGACGGCGGTATCGGTGGGCGGGAACTCAAGCTCATCCAGCGCCGCCCGAAGGTACAGGCCCGATCCACCCACCAGGATGGGCACCCTGCCCCGCGCGCGGATTTCCGCCATCGCTTCCCGGCTCCGCTGCTGGTAGGCGGCGACACTGGCCTCCTCGCGGACGTCCAGGATGTCCAGAAGGTGGTGCGGCACACCGCAGCGTTCCTCGAGGGACAGCTTGGCCGTGCCGATATCCATGCCCCGGTAGAACTGCATGGCGTCGGCGTTGATCACCTCGCCGCCGAGGGCGTCGGCCAGTGCGATGCCCAGCTCCGACTTCCCAGAACCTGTGGGCCCGACGACGGCGATCACCGGGAGCGATGCGGGCTGATCCGTTGGAGGCACCCTAGTCGCGGCGTACCGGGAGCGCTGGCATCCCGAGGGAGACGCCCTTGCCGGGGGCGCCGGCGCCAGGTACCGGTGCGCCACAGGATTCTGCCTGCGACCGGTCCCAGGCGTCGCCTGCGCGGGACCGCCGGAGGTGATACTCCCCCGCCGGTGGATCTGCGACCAGGTGGAAGGCCGCCGCCTCAGTGATGGTCACCGTGACCAGGTCTCCGGGCCGCGGTGCCTCGGCCCCTTCGGGGACCGAGAAGTGGACGAGCCTCTGATCCCGTGATCGTCCGCTCAGGCGGTGGGTTTCGTGGGCCTTGCGGCCCTGCTGCGCGGTGACGAGCACCTCCACCCGACGGCCTACCTGCGCGGCGTTTTCCTCTGCCGCGATGCGGTCCTGCAGGGCGGTGAGGCGCTCATACCGCTCCTGGACCACCGCCTTCGGAAGCTGGTCGGGAAGTTCCGCGGCAGGAGTCCCGGGCCGCTTGGAGTACTGGAAGGTGAAAGCGGTGGCGAACCGGGCCTGCTCAACAACGCGCAGCGTTTCCAGGAAATCCTCTTCGGTCTCCCCAGGGAAACCGACGATGATGTCCGTCGAGATGGATGCATGCGGCATCCGTGCGCGAACCCGGTCCAGGATGCCGAGGAACTTCTCCGACCGGTAGGAGCGGCGCATCGCCTTCAGGATGCGGTCGGATCCGGATTGCAGCGGCATGTGGAGCTGCGGGGCCACGTTCGGGGTCTCTGCCATGGCATCGATCACGTCATCGGTGAATGCCGCCGGGTGGGGACTGGTGAAGCGTACGCGCTCCAGTCCCTCGATAGTCCCGCATGATCGCAGGAGCTTCGCGAATGCGCCCCTATCGCCGAATTCCACGCCGTACGAGTTGACGTTCTGGCCGAGGAGCGTGACCTCGATGGCTCCGTCAGCCACGAGCGCTTCGATCTCGGCGAGGATGTCCCCGGGCCGCCGGTCCTTTTCCTTCCCGCGCAGGGAAGGCACGATGCAGAAGGTGCAGGTGTTGTTGCAGCCCACCGAGATAGAGACCCAGCCCGAGTACACCGCATCGCGCTTGGTGGGCAGGGTGGAGGGAAAGACGTCCAACGATTCGAGGATTTCGAGCTGCGCCTCATCGTTGTGGCGGGCGCGCTCCAGCAGGGCCGGTAGTGCCCCGATGTTGTGGGTCCCGAAGACGGCGTCCACCCACGGCGCCTTGCGGAGGATGGTTTCCCGGTCTTTCTGGGCGAGGCAGCCACCGACGGCGATCTGCATTCCCGGCCGTGACTGCTTCACCGGCGCAAGCTGCCCCAGATTCCCGTACAGCTTGTTGTCCGCGTTCTCGCGGACGGCACAGGTATTAAAGACAACGACGTCGGCCTGCCCGCCCACCGCAGTCACATATCCGGCGTCCTCCAGGAGCCCTGAGATGCGTTCGGAGTCGTGGACGTTCATCTGGCACCCGAAGGTGCGCACCTCATAGGTGCGTGGAACGGAGCCGTGCTCTGACGGCGCCGGTGAAGGGGTAGGTGATACAACTGTGGAACTCACCCATTAAGGGTACGGCCCAGCGTGCCCAGCCCCAATCCGGGCGGCAGCACCGGTAGCGTGCACCGCGTGTACCACCCGGGCCCGTCCACTAGTCCAGCCCGTCCAGCTAGTCCAGCCCGTCCAGCTCTTCCAGCCCGTCCAGCTCCTCCCGGACGATGGAGAAGGCAAGGGACGGCGAATAGCCCTTGCGGGCAAGCATGGCCACGAGCCGGCGTGTCTGCTTCTCGCGGGCTGCCCGGTCCGCCGGGTCGGCAAGCGGTCTCAACTTCCGCCGCACCAGATCGACGGCGGCGGAATGCTCGTCCTCGTCGGACCGCTGCGCCAGCGCGTCCTCGGCCAGCTCGCCGGTGATGCCTTTGTCCGCCAGCTCGCGCTTGATGGCCGATCGGGCCAGGGATCGGGTGGCGGCACGGCTGCGCACCCACATGCGGGCGAACTCCGCGTCATCAATCAGCTGGACCTCTTCGTAGCGGTCCAGGATTTCTTCCGCTACCTGATCGGAAATTCCGCGCTCACGCAGTTTCGTGAGGAGCTGGTGACGGCTGCGCGGAGCCATCGAGAGCTGACGCAGCACGATGGACCGCGCCGCTTCATGCGGGTCCGGCTCCGCTACCGGATCAACGTCGGAGCCCTTCCCTGAACCCCCGCGGTCCTCTCCGGCTGGGCGCTTCCTGCTTGAACTCTTCCTGCCTGAGCTCTTCCTGCTTGAACCCATGCTGCCTGAACCTGTGCTGGCTGAACGCCGGGCGCCCCGCTCTGTTGCGGCGCCCGGCATCCCGGGGAAGTCATTCATGCGGCCTTAGCGGCCCTCGCCGCCGACTGCCTTCAGTTTGGGACCACCCGGCTCCGGGGCGGCCGGCTCAACCGCGCCGCCGACGCCGAGCTTTTGCCGGATCTTTTGCTCCAGCTCATCTGCCAGGTCCGGATTGTCGATCAGGAACTTCCGCGCGTTCTCCTTGCCCTGACCCAGTTGGTCTCCGTCATAGGTGAACCAGGCGCCGGATTTCTTCACGAGACCGTTTTCCACGCCGACATCGATCAACCCGCCCTCGCGGGAGATTCCGAAGCCATAGAGGATGTCGAATTCCGCCTGCTTGAAGGGCGGGGCCATCTTGTTCTTGACGATTTTGGCCCGTGTCCGGTTACCCACCGGGTTGGTGCCTTCCTTGAGCGTTTCAATGCGACGCACATCGATGCGCACGGAAGCGTAGAACTTCAGTGCCTTACCGCCCGTGGTGGTTTCCGGGCTGCCGAAGAACACGCCGATCTTCTCGCGGAGCTGGTTGATGAAGATGGCGGTTGTCTTGGTCTGGCTCAGGCGTCCGGTGATCTTTCGCAGGGCCTGGCTCATCAGCCGCGCCTGCAGACCGACGTGGCTGTCGCCCATTTCGCCCTCGATCTCGGCGCGCGGAACCAGCGCCGCCACGGAGTCGATCACCACGATGTCGATGGAACCGGAGCCCACCAGCATGTCCATGATCTCCAGGGCCTGCTCGCCCGTGTCCGGCTGCGAGACCAGCAGTGCGTCGGTATCCACCCCGAGCTTCTTGGCGTATTCCGGATCCAGCGCATGCTCAGCGTCGATGAACGCAGCGATGCCGCCGTTGCGCTGGGCGTTGGCGACCGCGTGCAGAGCCACCGTTGTTTTACCCGACGATTCCGGGCCATAGATTTCCACGACCCTGCCGCGCGGCAGTCCGCCGATCCCAAGGGCGGCGTCGAGCGCGATGGAACTGGTGGAAATGGTTTCGATGGGGGCGCGGACCTCATCACCCAGACGCATGACGGAGCCCTTGCCGTACTGCTTGTCTATCTGGGCCAGGGCGGCCTCGAGAGCCTTTTCGCGATCGGCTGGTACGGCCATAATTCACCTCGGTTTACTCATGGCCACTTAAGGCCCGTTGACTGTTCTTCCCGACCGTAACGTTCCCCTCCGACACTTTGCCCGGCAGGACGAACCATGTGGATATTGCGCCGGGTTTCGGGGAGCTGTGGAGGACGTGTGGAGAGAAGGATTTCTGGCTCCAGCATAACCCCGGTCCGAACACATATTCGATTGATTCCGTGGCGTGTTTCGCTTCGGTCACCGTGGTTTTACATCGCGCCCGAGGCGCCGGTATTCCGGTACGTCCTGCATGGTGCAGACCGCTTGCCAGACTGCCCTGGGATCGATTCCTGCCCGTAGCGCCTCCATGGGTGTCCGGTCGCCCAGACCTGACAGATGCAGGGTATCCGCCAGTGTGCGCGAGTAGGCGGGACCGAATTCATCGTCCATCAATCGCCAGAAGTCACTTGTGCGCAATGCTGCGTCCTCCCTCTTGTCGATAACCCTAGAATGAATCGCATGACTGTAGACCGCCAGGAACCTGATGCCTCCGTTGATGCTGCCGTCCAGGCGTTGGAGCAGCAGCTCAGTATGCTGTGGCGGCGTGCACGGTCCAACTCCTACAAGGTTGCGCGGCGCGTCCATCCCGACATGGAGCCTGCAGCCTACGGGCTGCTGGTCATCCTACAGCGGGAGGGTTCCATGCGCCTGACCGATCTGGCAGCCAGCATCGGGGTCGGCAAACCCTCTGTCAGCCGGCAGATCGCCATGTTGGAACAGCTCGGCCTGGTCCAGAAGACAGCCGATCCGCTGGACGGCCGCGCGCAGGCGATCAGCCTGACCGAGGACGGCCTGAGGCAGCTTTCCACTGCGCAGGCCGCCCGCAAGGAAGCATTCCACCAGCTGATGGAAGACTGGAGCCTCTCGGATCTCCGGACGCTCGGGAACCTGATTTCCCAGCTGAACCAGACCTACACCAAGGACAACTGGTAGGACACACAAGAGGAGGCCCGCCGGATGGCGAACCTCCTCTTTACGCACACCGGGGTGCGGTGGAACATCAGTTCTTGGTAGCTGCGAGTCCCCTGCTGAAACCGCCGGTGAAATCCTCCGGCAGTTCGCCGCCGAACTGCTGGGCGAATTCCTGCGGGACGGTGTCGGGAACAGCGACTCCCTCTGCTTCTGCAAGGCGGTCACTGACCTCCCGCAGCATCAGGGACAACGGCACATCCAGTGCGGAGCAGATTGAGGACAGCAGTTCCGAAGACGCTTCCTTCTGCCCCCGCTCCACCTCGCTGAGGTAGCCGAGGGAGACCCGGGCGCTGTGCGACACTTCCCTGAGTGTACGGCCCTGGCGCTGGCGGACGTCCCGCAGGACGTCTCCGATCTCGTGGCGTAAAACGACCATCTTGCGCTCCTTCGGCTTACGTTGCGGATCTTCTGCCAACCCCACATCCCGCCAACGGATAACACCGTTCACGGACACGGGTTGCTTTACCATGTGGATCGCCTAACTCCCTTGTGCTGGCCTGAGCAGCTGTCTGTTTTTAAGCCTAGCCCGTCTTGCGTCGACGTGCTGGACACTATTGATAACTATTGCGGATCTCTGTTTGTTCCCACCGGCCGGCGCTGGAGCACTTCCGTGAGGAGCTTCACTGCCGCATCGCAGGAGGCTTCCCGGATCTGTGCGCGGGTTCCCGCGAACCGGTATTCCCGAACGAGGCAGTCATCAGTTCCGGAAACAGCAACGACGACGGTGCCCACATCCTTCCCCTCGTGCGGTTCCGGACCTGCCACGCCGGTGGTCGCTATACCGATGTCGGCATTGCAGGACTTCCTCGCACCGCGCGCCATCTGCTCGGCTACCTGCACATCGACGGCACCGACACTGCGCAGCAGTTCAGGATCCACACCGAGAAGCGACACCTTCAGATCCCGGTGGTAGGAAACCACGCCTCCGCGCAGCACGGCTGAGGCACCCGGAACGTCAGCGAGCGACGCCGCAACCAATCCTGCCGTCAGGGACTCACCCGTGGCCACGGTAAGGCGGCGTTCGCTTGCCAGAGCCACGGCGTGTTGGAGTGCGGCGGCGCGGATCTCGGCCGGCGTCACAGGATGGGAGCCCCGGTACCGGTCATCGGGCGGAGTTCCGGGCCGAACGGCGGAGGCGCACGGCCTGCACCACGTAGTCGATGCCGGTGACGACGGTGATAGCCAGGGCTGCCATCATCACCACAAGTGCGGGCCACTGCGCCCAGGATCCCAGCGCGGGCACCAGCAGGTAGAGGAAGATCGCGAGGGTCTGGACAACGGTCTTCAGCTTCCCGCCACGGGAGGCCGGCATCACTCCGTAGCGGATGACGGCAAATCTCAGCAGCGTGATGCCGAGCTCACGCACCAGGATCACGATGGTGATCCACCACTGCAGTTCACCGAGCGCGGACAGCAGAATCAGAGCCGACCCGATCAGCAGTTTGTCGGCAATGGGATCGGCGATTTTTCCGAAATTGGTGATCAGTCCGCGGCTGCGGGCAATGTCGCCGTCGAGCTTGTCGGTGTAGATGGCCACCGCGAAAGTGACCACCGCAAGCCAGCGGAAAACCCCGCCGTTGCCGGCGTCGGCGAGGAGGAACCAGACGAAGAACGGCACCAGCACAATCCGCACGACCGTCAGGACGTTCGCTACGTTCAGGACGGGCACCGCTCCGGCATCAGGATTGCTCACGGGTCAAGGCTACCTGCCTGTCAATGACCAGGCGTCTTCGGAGCCGTCGTCGTCGTCCTCATCACCGTAGTCCACCGCCTGCCGGCGGGCATCAAGATCGTCGGCAACCAGATCCGTGACCCCGCCGGGCGGGTAGTCCGACGGCTCGGGCGCCGGCGCTGCGGCCGGAGCCGCGGGTTCATCGCCGCGCATCGCCGCGAGCACGGGGGCGAGGTCATCGGGCTTCACCAGCACATCCCGAGCCTTGGAACCCTCCGAGGGGCCAACCACTCCCCGCGATTCCAGCAGGTCCATCAGGCGCCCTGCCTTGGCGAAGCCCACGCGGAGCTTGCGCTGAAGCATCGAGGTGGAGCCGAACTGAGTGGTGACCACCAGTTCAGTGGCCTGAAGCAGCACCTCGAGATCGTCTCCGATGTCATCGTCGATCTGCTTCTTCGGCGCTTCCACCGCAACGTCATCCCGGTAGACGGCCTTCAGCTGCTCCTTGACGTGTTCAACCACCCGGTGAATCTCGGATTCCGTCACCCAGGCACCCTGGACGCGCATGGGCTTCGAAGCACCCATGGGCAGGAAGAGCGCGTCTCCCTGTCCGATCAGCTTCTCGGCTCCCGGCTGGTCCAGCACCACCCGCGAGTCGGTGACCGAGGAGGTGGCGAAGGCCATCCGGGAGGGCACGTTGGCCTTGATCAGGCCCGTCACGACGTCCACTGACGGACGCTGTGTGGCCAGCACGAGGTGGATGCCCGCGGCCCTTGCCAGCTGGGTGATCCGGACGATCGAATCCTCGACATCGCGCGGAGCAACCATCATGAGGTCCGCGAGCTCGTCCACGATGACAAGCAGGTACGGGTACGGCCGCACCACGCGCTTGGAGTCCGGCGGCGGGACCACCTTGCCGTTGCGCACAGCCTTGTTGAAGTCGTCGATGTGCTTGTAGCCGTAGTTGGCGAGGTCGTCGTAGCGGGTATCCATTTCACGGACCACCCACTGGAGCGCTTCGGCCGCCTTCTTTGGGCTGGTGATGATCGGCGTGATCAGGTGCGGCACACCCTCGTAGGCGGTGAGCTCAACGCGCTTCGGATCAACCATGATCATCCGCACCTCATCGGGAGTGGACCGCATGAGGATGGAGGTGATCATCGAGTTGACGAAGGATGACTTGCCCGCGCCGGTGGCACCGGCCACGAGCAGGTGGGGCATCTTGGCAAGGTTTGCGACAACGAACCCGCCCTCGACGTCCTTGCCCACGCCCATGACCATGGGGTGGTCGGTCTTGCGTGCGTTGCCGGAGCGCAGTACGTCACCGAGCGACACTGTCTCGCGGTCGGTATTCGGGATCTCAATGCCGATCGCGGACTTACCCGGGATCGGTGAAAGGATCCGCACGTCCGAGCTGGCGACGGCGTAGGAGATGTTCTTGGAGAGGGCGGTGACCCGCTCGACCTTGGTGCCGGAGGCAAGCTCGATCTCGTACCGGGTGACCGTCGGACCCCGCGAGAAGCCGGTCACCTTGGCATCAACGTTGAACTGTTCCAGGGTGTGCGTGAGCGCCGCGACCACGGCGTCATTCGCCTCGGAACGCTCCTTGGGGGGCGTGCCGGCGGGAAGGTAGTCGGAAGGAGGCAGTGTGTAGGTGACGTCCCCAGCAAGGGACAGCTGCTCGGTCCGCTGGGGAATCGGCGTCGCAGGAGCCTGCGGCTGGACCGGATTGGAGGGTACGTGGACAGGAGCCCCTTCCGGCGCATTTGCCACCGGCAGCACAGCCATGGCTTCCGTGGCGGGTTCGCCCTCTCCGAGCCCCTGGTTTCGCTTGATTTTTTCGGTGGCGAGTTCCTGCTGGGTCGGCCGGCGGACGCCGGGCGGGACGGTCGGGGACGGGGGCGCCGGATCGCCGTCGTCGTCGAGAACGGCGCGTTCAAACGCCTCATCACCGACATAGCCGTCCAGGTCTTCATCCTGGCGGGGCTTCTTCTTCCCTCCGAACAGGCGCGACTTCTTCTTCGGCCTGGCAGATGCGCGCGCACGGTCGGAGAGATAGCTCTGATCGTGCTCGTCCTCGTCCGTGGCGTCGCCGTTAGGGTCCTGGCCCATCAGGTGCTCATAGAACTTGCGCAGCCGGGACGGAATGTGGCGGAACGGGGTGGCGGTGACAATGAGGATGCTGACAAAGATCAGGAAGGCCAGCACGACGCCGACCGGCCACGCGGAGAGGACGGCTGCAGCCGGGCCCGCAATCAGGTACCCCACTACGCCGCCTGCCTGCCACAGCGCGTCGAGACCCGCCGAGAGCTCAGGCTGCCCGCCCACCAGGTGGGCGATGCCGGAACCGGCGAAGGTCAGGACGGTCAGGCCGATCCCGATCCGGTTGTTGGCACGTGGATCCTCCGGGTAGCGGAACAGGCGGACTGCCCCGATCAGAAGGATGAAGGGCAGCAGGAGCGCCATCCAGCCCACCGATCCCCCGGCGACTGCATGGACGCCGTCAGCCACGGGGCCGGTCAGCGCCCACCACTCGACGGTGGCTACGGCCGCCGCGCACAGGAAAAGGAAAAACCCTGTGCCGTCCCTGCGGAGACTCTTTTCCGGCTGGACGTCATGCCCGAACTTGCGGACGGCCCCGGCCACCAGGTGGGCGATCCCCATCCAGAAGCCGCGGATGGCGCGCAGCGGCAGGGGAAGTTTGTCTTCCACAGCGGGCAGTTGCTCGGTCTTGCTCGCGCCGCGCGCGGTTGAACCGCGCCCGGCGGTGGTGGTGCTGCGGGTGCGCGACTGTCCGGAACTCCGCGGCTGGGAGGCGCGCGCTTGCGAGGTTCGCGGCTGTTGACCCCGCGAAGAGGGAGGGGTGGTACGAGTCGCCATGCCTGCTACGCTACCGGACGGTACCCCCCGATCCGGGGATTAGCACGCCCGTCAGGCTTCCAGGACCACCGGGATGATCATGGGACGACGCCGGTAGCGGCGGTTGACCCAGGTCCCTACCACGCGCCGGACCACCTGCTGCAGCTGATGGTTTGTGTGATCCTTGTTGCTCATGACGGCTTCGGCCAGGGCGGTGCTGATTTTCGGTTTGATGTCGTCGAAGATCGAATCGTCCTCGGCGAAACCGCGGGCGTGAATATCCGGCCCCGAAACGATCGTGCCCGTGCTGCGGTTCACCACGGTGATGATGGAGATGAAGCCCTCCTCGCCGAGGATGCGGCGGTCCTTCAGATCGGCATCGGTGATCTCACCGATGCTGGAGCCGTCCACGTACACATACCCGCACTCCACCGCCCCGACAATTCTCGCGACGCCGTCCGACAGGTCAACCACGGAACCGTCGTCCGTCTGCAGGACGTTCTCGCTGGGAATCCCGGTCTGGATGGCAAGCTTGCCGTTGGCGATGAGGTGCCGTGTCTCCCCGTGGACGGGCATGACGTTCCGGGGCCTGAGGATGTTGTAGCAGTAGAGCAATTCACCGGCAGCCGCATGACCGGAAACATGCACCCGGGCGTTGCCCTTGTGGATGACGTCAGCGCCCAGTTTGAGGAGTCCGTTGATAACCCGGAAGACGGCGTTCTCGTTTCCCGGAATCAGGGAAGACGCAAGGATGACGGTGTCTCCCTTGCCCACCGTGATCGGGTGATCGCCATTCGCCATCCGGGACAGCGCAGCCATCGGCTCGCCCTGTGATCCGGTGGACATCAGCACTACCCGGTCATCCGGCAGGTTGTCCACGTTCTTGACGTCCACCAGGATTCCGTCCGGCACCCGCAGGTATCCCAGTTTCGCCGCTATGGACATGTTGCGCACCATGGAGCGCCCGGCGAAGCAGACAAATCGCCCGTGCGCCTCGGCAGCGTCGAGAACCTGCTGGACGCGATGGATATGGGAGGAGAAGGACGCAACGATCACCCGTTTCCTCACCTGACCGAAAAGCCGGTCCAGTTCGGGACCGATCTCGCGTTCGGCCGTGGTGAAGCCGGGGACGTCGGCATTGGTGGAATCGACCATGAACAGGTCGACTCCCTCTTCCCCCAGCCGGGAAAAGGCGCGCAGGTCGGTGATTCTGCCGTCGAGCGGCAACTGGTCCATCTTGAAGTCGCCCGTGTGGAGGACGGTTCCGGCCGCTGTCCGGATGAACACGGCAAGCGCATCGGGAATGGAGTGGTTGACGGCCACGAACTCGCACTCGAAGGGGCCGAACTGCTCGATCTGGCCTTCGGCTACCGTCAGGGTAAACGGCCGGATCCGGTGTTCCTGGAGTTTCGCCTCGATCAGCGCAAGGGTCAGCTGCGAGCCGATCAGCGGTATGTCATTCTTCAGCCGCAGCAGGTACGGGACTGCTCCGATATGGTCTTCATGCCCGTGGGTGAGCACCAGTCCCACCACGTCATCCAGCCGGTCCTCGATGTAGGAGAAATCAGGCAGGATCAGGTCGACACCGGGCTGCGTCTCCTCGGGAAACAGAACTCCGCAGTCCACGATCAGCAGCTTGCCGCCGATCTCGAAAACGGCCATATTGCGGCCGATTTCACCGAGGCCGCCGAGCGGAACAATCCTGAGCGTTCCTTCGGCGAGCGGCGGCGGCGGAATGAGTGCGGTCCCTGCGAGTTCTGTCATGCGTTGGCCCTTCGAAAACTAGCGGGTTGTGCCAGCGGAAAAGTCCCAGCCCGCTTCGGCGAGGTCGGTCAGCACCGGTTCCATTTCGACGGCGGTGGGTTCGACAAGCGGCAGCCGCACCACCGAGTTGGACAGTATGCCCTGCATCCGCAGGATCTGCTTTGCTGACACGGCGCCCGGAATGTGCGTCATGACGGCACGCACAACGGGATCAAGTTCAAAGTGGATCTTCCGCGCCGTGGCAAAGTCCCCTCCCGCCGCCGCATCGACGAGGGCGCGGAACTGTGCCGTGGCCACATGCGCGCTGACGCTGACCACTCCGACGGCTCCGGCTGCCATCCACGGCAGCGTCAGCCCGTCGTCGCCCGCGTAGACGTCCAGCGCTGTGTTGGCGAGCACCCTGGTGATGGCGGCGTAGTCCGCCTTTGCATCCTTGAGCGCGAGGATCTTCGGATTGTCGGCCAGGCGGATCATGGTCTCCGTGCTGATCGGGATGCCTGCCCGGCCGGGAATGTCATAGATCATGATGGGCAGGTCCGAGGCTTCGGCTACCGCATCAAAGTGCGCGAGAACACCTGCCTGCGTGGGCTTGTTGTAGTAGGGGGTCACCACGAGCTGTGCGTCGGCGCCCGCCTGCTGGGCGCGCCGGGCCATCTCCACGGAGTGCGATGTGTGGTTGGTGCCGGTCCCGGCAATCACCTTTGCCCGTCCGCCGACTGCCTCCTTGACCACGCGGAAGAGGTCTTCCTTTTCCTGGTCCTCGAGGGTGGAGGTTTCACCGGTGGTTCCGGAAATCACGAGGCCGTCGCAGCCGTCCTCCACCAGGCGGACCGCAAGCGATGCGGCAGCGTCAAGATCCACTGCACCGTCAGGAGTGAAGGGGGTCACCATGGCGGTGACGAGGGTGCCGAAGGGAAGCAAGCGAATGTGGGAGTCAGCCATGGGTCAAACTTACCCGCTGCGGCGGGCGTGAGAACATTCCATCATGGCCATCACACAAACCGCCGGCCGGCTCAGCGGTATCGACGCGGCCAGGGGCATCGCCCTTTTCGGGATGATGTCGACCCATGTTTTTCCGCTCTATGTGGACGGCACCGCTGAGGCCTCATGGATAGGATCCGTCTTCTCGGGACGGTCATCCGCGTTGTTTGCGCTGGTTGCGGGAATCGGCCTGGCCCTGTTGAGCGGCGGGGCCAGGATGCACGACACCGCGGGCCTCTCCCGTGACAGGCGCGGAATAGCTGCCCGCGCCGTCGTCATTGCAATGGTCGGCCTGATGCTCGGTGGCCTTGAAACGAACATCGCGGTGATCCTCTTCCATTACGGAATCCTGTTCCTGATGGCGCTGCCGTTTCTCGGGATGCCAGTCCGGCGGCTCGCCTGGTGGGCTGCCGGGTGGACCCTGCTCTCTCCGGTGGCTGCCTTCCTCCTGCGGCCCTGGCTGGAATCCGCCGTCAGTCCCGCGGATCTCGGCGGGAATCCTGCCCTGGAGCACTTCGCGCAGCCACTCACCCTGCTCACCGACATCCTCGTGACCGGCTACTACCCCGCTCTGCAGTGGCTGAGCTACCTGCTTCTGGGCATCCTCGTCGGCCGCCTGAACCTGCGCTCGACGGCGGTGCAGGCCGGCGTGCTTCTGGCCGGCGTCGGTGCCGCGGGACTGGCGAAGTTCGTCAGCGCGTTCCTGCTGGGACCGCTCGGCGGCCTGGCGGTCCTGCTGGGCACAGAACAGGGCCGGCGCTATGACCTCGAGGCAATGCTCCAGGTCAGCCTCACGGGAATCGACCAGACCGGCACCTGGTGGTGGCTGGCAGTCAGCGCGCCGCACTCCGGGACACCGCCGGATCTGGTGCATACCGCGGGGACCGCGGCCGCCGTCGTCGGGCTGTGCCTGCTTGTGGGCAGCCGGCTGCCGTGGCTGCTGCTTCCGCTCTCCGCGCCCGGTGCGATGACGCTGACTCTTTACTCATTGCACATCTGGATCATGAGCGTGGTCGATCAGCAGGCGGTCCCGCCGGAACCGGCGCCGGTCTACTGGGCGCAGGCCGTTGTCTTTGTTGCGGTCGCACTGCTGCTGCGGAAACTGCACGCCCGCGGTCCGCTGGAAT
This sequence comes from Arthrobacter subterraneus, assembly GCF_900099735.1. GTDB lineage: Bacteria > Actinomycetota > Actinomycetes > Actinomycetales > Micrococcaceae > Arthrobacter_D > Arthrobacter_D subterraneus. The sequence continues at coordinate 58,367 of NZ_FNDT01000004.1, forward strand.
ATGTGGCGGCCGGGGCGAGCGACGTGGCACGGGCCGAAGGTTCCGTCCGGAAGGGCTAGTCAGACCCGTTAGCCGCGAAACAGTTTTGCGGCGTGCCGCATGGAGCGGCGTGCGCGGGTGCGGTCTCCGGCTGCGTCATAGGCACAGGACAGCCGGAACCAGGAACGCCAGTCCTCGGGGCGCGCTTCCACGTCCGCCTGGTAGGCCGGGAACTGCGCATCTGCGGCCTCCCGGACAAGCCGGCCGGCGGGTGTCCGCGGCAGGTCATCGACGGGCAGCCCGCCCTCGTCATGCAGGACGGAGGCCATCCGTTCGGTCTGGGCACCGAAGAACAGTTCGCGGACCAGCGCCCAGGCTCCGATCAGCGGTAGCAGAAGGTATGCCGCACCGAGCGCCTTGGCCACCGGCTCCGGGTCGGTCAGCAGGATCACACTGCGCTGCAGGGCGACAACGAGCCAGAAGACCAGCAGGACAGTGACAAAGGCCACGCCGATCTTGACGCGATGTTTCCTCAGGAACTGCACCGTGTCCGTCACGCCTGCAGGTCCAGGTAACCGTCGAGGCCGACGGTGAGTCCGGGGTGCCCTGCCACCTCACGGACACCGAGCAGCACGCCGGGCATGAAGGACTCCCGGTGGAACGAGTCGTGGCGGATGGTCAGCTGCTCCCCGGCCCCGCCGAACAGGACTTCCTGGTGCGCCACGAGGCCGCGCAGCCGGACAGAGTGGACGCGCACCCCGTCGATGTCGCAGCCCCTGGCGCCGTCGCGTGCGGTACGGGTGGCATCAGGGCTGGCGGGCACACCGGCGTCCCTGCGTGCCTCGGCGATGAGCGCCGCTGTCCGCTCGGCGGTGCCGGACGGTGCATCCACCTTGTCCGGGTGATGCAGTTCGATGAGCTCGACCGACTCGAAGTACCTGGCCGCGCGCGCCGCGAACGCTGTAGCCAGGACAGAGCCGAGCGCGAAGTTCGGCGCGATCAGGACGCCCACGCCCGGGTGCTGGTCCAGCAGGTTCCCGAGCCTGCCAAGCCGTTCGGCGTCCCAGCCGGTGGTTCCGACCACCGCGTGGATGCCGTGCTCGACGGCGAAGGCCACGTTCTGCTCGGTGCTGTCCGGAACCGTGAGGTCGACAACCACCTGAGCTCCGGAGGCGACGAGGTCCTGAAGGGAGTCCGCCCTGCCCAGCGCAGCAACAAGCTGCAGGTCCTCGGCGGCCTCGATGGCGCGAACGGCCTCGGAACCCATCCGGCCGGACGCGCCGAGGACGGCAACGGGAATAGCGTGTGTCATGATTTCAAGCCTACCGGCCGAGGGACCCGCGCCGAGCGCCAGCGAGGGGTGGGAGGCCGGTAGGCGCATGATGTCAGCCGTCGACGCCGACCCACTCCACGGTGCCGTCAGCGAAGAACTGCTCTTTCCAGATCGGTGCGCGCGCCTTGACCGTGTCGACAAGTTCTGAGCAGGCCGCAAACGCTTCGCCCCGGTGTCCGGACGCGACCGCCGCAACCAGGGCTGGATCCCCGATCTCCAGCGGGCCGGTGCGGTGGGCAACCCAGATGCGGACGCCGTCGTACTTCTCCGCGATCTCCGTAGCGATCTCCGCGATGATGCTGCTGGCCGAGGGGTGCGCGCTGTAGCCCAGGCGGTCGACCTGCCGGCCGCCGTCGTGGTTGCGCACCACTCCGCCGAAGCCCACCACGGCGCCGCAGTCGGCGTTGCCGACGACGTCAAGGGCATGGGACAGGTCAAGGGGCTCGTCGGAGATTCCGGCGTGCAGGACGGTGCTAGTGCTCATGGCTTCCCTCAAGTTGCGCGCAGATGTGGTCGAGGATGGGGTCCAGGACGGCAAGGCCGTCCTCGACCGCTCCCGGTGAACCCGGAAGGTTGATGATAAATGTCCGGCCGGAGACGCCGGCATGACCCCGGCTCAGGGCTGCCATGGGTGTCTTCTCGGCGCCTGCCCTGCGCAGCGCTTCCATGATGCCCGGCAGGGAGCGGGTGAGAAAGGGTTCGGTGAGGTCGGGTGTGACATCATCCTCGCTGAGCCCGGTGCCGCCGCTCGTGATGAGGACCGCCGGCTTTCCCTTCAGGCACTGCTCGAGCGCGTCCTGCACCGCCGGTCCGTCCGGGACCACCTCGGCGCGCTGCACGGCGTAGCCCTTTCCGACCAGCCAGCGTTGGATGAGCGGCGCGCACTCGTCCTGGTAGACGCCCGCCGCTGCCCGGGTTGAGGCGATGATCAGGGCCGCCGTCCGTGGCGTTGTCACGCTACCCAGTCTCCGCTCTTGCCGCCGGATTTCTCCAGCACCCTGATGTCTGTGACGACGGCGTGCTTGTCCACGGCCTTGATCATGTCGTACAGCGTGAGGGCTGCGACGGAGGCGGCGGTCAGGGCCTCCATCTCGACGCCGGTCACCGCTGTGGTCTTCACTGTCGCCGTCACCGTGACCGCGTCACCGGAGGCGACAAAATCGACCGTCACCTTGCTCAACGGCAGCGGATGGCAGAGCGGAATCAGCGAGGAGGTCTGCTTCGCCGCCATGATTCCCGCAACACGTGCAACGGCCAGAGCGTCACCCTTGGGGAGATCACCCTCGGCAATGAGTGCAAGCACGTCGGGCCTGGTCCGCAGCACGCTCTGGGCGGTCGCGGACCGGGCGGTGACCGCTTTCTCCGACACATCCACCATGTGGGCGGAGCCGTCGTCGCGGACGTGGGTGAGTTTGGCCGTGGAATCGGTCATGTGAGCGCCTCTCGGTTGGGGTTGCTGGGATGGAGGGGCTGGACTCCCCCGCGCAGTTCGCTGAGCAGCCAGACGGCTACCGGTGTTCCCGCTTCGACAGCACCGGTACCGACCGGCAGGTGGACGAGCGCGTTGGACCCGGCAAGGGCATGCAGCAGGTGGGAACCTGGTCCGCCGAGCAGCTCGACGTCCCCCGTTCCCTCTCCCTGCCCGGCCCGGTCCGTGTAAAGGCCACGGCGGACCTGATGCTTGTTCTCGGGCGACTGGACATCCTCGGTGAGCCGCGCCGGCAGGCAGACGCGATTGCCGGGGATCCCCGTGACCGTACCCAGTGCCGGGCGGAGGAACATCTCGAAGGACACCAGTGCGCTGACGGGGTTGCCGGGAAATCCGAGGAACGGCACGCCGTTGATGGTGCCGATAGCCTGCGGTCCGCCGGGCTGCATCGCTACGGACAGGAATTCCACGCTGCTGTCCGCCAGTGCCTGCTTCACCACCTCATAGGCGCCCTGGCTGATCCCGCCGGTACTGAGGATGAGGTTCACGGCGCCATCCAGCCCCTGGAGGGCGGCGCGCAGTTCCTCCGGGTTGTCGGCCACCACGCTGTGCCGCTGCACCTCGGCGCCCGCCTCCTCCAGAGCCGTGGTCAGCAGCGTTGTGTTCGCATCGAAGATGCGTCCCGGGGCCAGGGTGCTGCCGGGTTCCTGGACTTCATCTCCCGTGCTGAGCAGCAGCACCCGGAAACGCGGACGCACCGGTACCGTTGCCAGCCCGCAGGCTGCCAGCAGGCCGAGCTGTGCCGGACCGAGCAGCGTGCCCGCCTCCAGCGCGATGCTTCCCGCCGCCACGTCGCTGCCCGCGGAACGGATGAAGAGGCCTTCCTCGACCACCGGAAGCTCCACGGTGAGCTGCGTCCCGTCGCGGTACTGTGCGGCGGTGGGAAACTGCGAGGGCACCGCCCTCTCAATGGGCACGACGGCGGCGGCCCCCTCCGGGATCATCGCTCCGGTCATGATCGGGGCGGCGTGGCCCGGCTCGAGGGCCGCGGGCGCAGCCCCCGCCGGCACGGGCCGCGCAATGGCGAGCCGCAGGGGTTCAGCACCTCCGAGGTCATCGCGGTGGACCGCATAGCCGTCCATCTGGGAGTTGTCGAACGGCGGCAGGCTGACCGGAGCCATCAGGTCTTCGGCAAGCACACGCCCCCGGGCGGCTGCCAGCGGCAGCGTTTCGGCCGGCCGGTCTGCGAACGCGCTGCTGTACCGCAGCAGGCCGAGCACGGCCTGCTGGTGTTCCTCGACTGTTCGTGTCATTGTGCCCCGTTGTATCAACCCGCGCCGACAGTGTGTTCTGCGGCATCGAATGCTGCAGTTACCAAGACTAGCCGCGCTGACCGCCGGAACCACCCGCCCGCCGGGCCCGGATAGAGGCACCGGCGCAAAGGGCGTAACCTCGGACTATGGCAATCCGACTTGGCAGCCCTTACTTCCGCACGGGCGCGGACGCACAGCAGAGCGGACTGCTCGATTCCTACGGCCGCCGCGCTACCGACATGCGGCTTTCGCTCACGGACAAATGCAACCTCCGCTGTACCTATTGCATGCCGGCGGAAGGCCTCCAGTGGCTGCAGAAGGACCAGGTGCTCTCCCGCGAGGAGATCGTGCGCCTCGTCGGTATCGGAGTGGACCTGTTGGGCATCCGCGAGCTGCGGCTGACGGGCGGCGAGCCGCTCGTCCGGGCAGACCTGGTGGACATCATCGCCGATATCCGCGCACGGCACCCGGAGCTTCCGGTCTCGCTGACCACCAACGGGCTGGGCCTGGACAAGAAGGCACAGCGGCTCAAGGACGCCGGCCTGACCCGCATCAATGTGTCCATGGACTCGCTCCATCCCGACACCTTCGCCCAGCTGACCCGCCGTCCGTTCCTGGACCGGGTTCTCCGCGGTATTGAAGCGGCAGCCGCCGTCGGGCTCGGGCTGGTGAAAATCAACGCTGTGCTGATGCGCGGCATCAATGACCATGAGGCGCCGGACCTGCTCGAATGGGCGGTGAGCCGTGGGTTTGAGCTGCGATTCATTGAACAGATGCCGCTGGACGCTGACCATGGGTGGACCCGTGACGGCATGATCACCGCGGCCGAAATCCGCGACCGGCTGAGCGAACGCTTCCTGCTCACCCCTGATCCGCGCAACCGCGATGGTGCCCCGGCTGAGCGGTGGGAGGTGCGCAGGCCGGAAGCGCCCGACGTCGTTCTCGGCACGGTGGGCATCATCGCCTCGGTGACCGAGCCCTTCTGCTCCGACTGCCGGCGGACCCGCGTCACCGCGGAAGGCAAGATCATGAGCTGCCTTTTCTCACGGGAGGAAACCGATTTGAGGGACCTGCTCCGCTCCGGAGCCGACGACGACGCCATTGCCCAGCGCTGGCAGGAAGCGATGTGGGCCAAGCCCAAGGCGCACGGCATGGGCCATACGGGCCTGGGAGCACCGGATTTTGTGCAGCCGGACCGTTCCATGAGCGCGATCGGCGGCTGAGGTGCTGGTTCGATACTTCGGCGCGGCCCAGGCGGCCGCGGGCGTCGCCGAGGAACGCCTGGACCTGGACAGCGCACCCCTGGAGGAGGTTCTGCAGGAGATCCGCAGCCTCCACCCGGACGGCGACCCCTCCATGGCCCGGGTGCTGGACCGCAGCAGTTTTCTGCTCAACGAGGTTGCCCTGCGTAGCCGGACCGAGCCGATCCGGCGCGGGGACGTGCTGGATGTCCTGCCGCCGTTCGCCGGAGGCTAGGGCGGCAGGACACCTGCGCGGGCCTACAGACCCAGCTCAGCCTCACTGTCAAACGGCCCGACGACGGTAATTGTCCGCGGCGCGTCCGCCAGCTGCCGCGCCAGGTCCTGTACCTGTTCAGCGGTCACTGCCCGGACCCGCTCAAGGGTCAGGTCCAGCCCGAGAAATTCACCGCTGACCAGCTCTGCGCGTCCGAGCCTGCTCATCCGCGATCCGCTGTCCTCCAGGGACAGCACCATGCCGCCGGACAATTGGCCGACCGCGCGCCGCAGTTCCTCGTCGCTTACCGGCTCGGAGGCCAGCCGCTCCAGTTCCGAGCGCAGCAGGCCGATGACCTGCCCGGTCTTCGCCGGACTGCACCCTGCATACATGGCGAAGTAGCCGGCGTCGGCGTACGACGCCGAGAAGGAGTAGGTCGAATAGGCCAGTCCACGCTTCTCCCGGATTTCCTGGAAGAGGCGGGAGGACATGCCGCCGCCCAGCACGGCGTTAAGTACGCTCATCACAAACCGCCGGTCATCGGTGGCAGTCAGGGCAGGGCAGCCGACCAGCACGTTGGCCTGCTCGACGGCGCGCCGGATGATGTGCACTCCCCCGGTCCCGTTCAGAACGGCCGGCTGCGGAGCACGCCGGGCCACCGGCGAGGCTTCCTCCGCCAGGTGCCAGCCTGCGCGCTCGAGCGCCTGCACCACCAGGGAGCATACGACGTCGTGGTCGAGACCGCCGGCGGCCGTGACCACGAGTTCTTCCGGGCGGTAGTACCGGCGATAGTGCTCCAGGACCGACTCCCGGGAGATCGCCTTGATTGCCTCCGGCGTCCCGCCGATCGGGCGGCCGAGCGGATGGGACCGGAGGACTTCCTCCACGAACTTCTCGTGGGCAACGTCGGAGGGATCATCGCTGTCCATGGCGATTTCTTCCAGGATGACGTGCCGTTCCTGCTCCAGTTCCTCCGGATCAATCACGGCGGAGGTGACCATGTCCGCAATGACGTCGATCGCCATGGGCAGGTCCGAGTCCAGAACCCGGGCGTAATAGCAGGTGTTCTCCTTCGCCGTCGCTGCGTTGGACTCTCCGCCGACCTCGTCAAAGGCCGCCGCGATATCGAGCGCGCTCCGACGCTGTGTTCCCTTGAAGAGCAGGTGCTCGAGGAAGTGCGTGGACCCGTGCTCGCCGTCCGCCTCGTCCCGTGATCCCACGCCCACCCAGAACCCGATGGTTGCCGAACGCTGTCCCGGCATCGCCTCGGTAAGCACGCGCACGCCTCCGGGCAGAACCGAGCGGCGCACCACTGCCCCGCCGGGTGATCCGGCCACGAGCATGGATCCGCCGCTGGTTGCATCGGGCGTCAGCGGCAGCGTCACGGGGGCACTGTGTCCTGTGTCAGTCATTTATTCTCCTTCAACGCCAGCGGCTCCGCGGCGAAATTCAGTTCGCCGCGGAGCCGCCGGTTTATTCGTTGCGCGTGGTGGCGCTAGTTGTCATCGCCCTCAGCGGACTCCGGGGTGTCGGCGTCTGCAGCATCAGCTGCAGCGTCGGCGTCCTCGGCGACCACGGGAGACAGCGAGAGCTTTCCGCGGTCGTCGATCTTGGTGATTTCGACCTGGACCTTCTGACCCACGGAGACGACGTCGTCGACGTTGTCCACCCGCTTGCCGCCGGCCAGCTTGCGCAGCTCCGAGATGTGGAGCAGGCCGTCCTTGCCGGGGGTCAGCGAGACGAAGGCGCCGAAGGTGGTGGTCTTGACGACCGTGCCGACGTAGCGCTCACCGATCTCGGGAACCTGCGGGTTGGCGATGGCGTTCACCGCGGCGCGGGCGGCCTCAGCCGACGAGCCGTCAGTGGCGCCGATCAGCACGGTGCCGTCATCTTCGATGGAGATGTCGGCGCCGGTGTCCTCCTGGATCTGGTTGATCATCTTGCCCTTGGGGCCGATGACCTCGCCGATCTTGTCCACGGGGATCTTGACCGAGATGATGCGCGGGGCGAACTCGGAGAGCTCATCCGGAGCGTCGATCGCTGCCTCGAGCACGCCGAGGATGTGCAGACGTGCTTCGCGGGCCTGCTTCAGGGCTGCGGCCAGTACCGAGGCAGGGATGCCGTCCAGCTTGGTGTCGAGCTGGATGGCGGTGACGAACTCCGCGGTGCCGGCAACCTTGAAGTCCATGTCACCGAAAGCGTCTTCCGCGCCGAGGATGTCGGTCAGCGCAGCGTAGCGGGTCTCACCGTCAACCTCATCGGATACGAGGCCCATCGCGATGCCCGCGACGGGCGCCTTCAGCGGCACACCGGCGTTCAGCAGTGACAGGGTGGAGGCGCAGACGGAACCCATTGAGGTGGAACCGTTCGAGCTGAGTGCCTCTGACACCTGGCGGATGGCGTAGGGGAACTCCTCGCGGCTGGGCAGCACCGGAACAAGGGCGCGCTCGGCCAGGGCGCCGTGACCGATTTCGCGGCGCTTCGGCGAACCGACACGGCCGGTTTCTCCGGTGGAGTACGGCGGGAAGTTGTAGTTGTGCATGTAGCGCTTGCGCGTGACCGGCGACAGCGAGTCGATCTGCTGTTCCATCTTGAGCATGTTCAGCGTGGTGACACCCATGATCTGGGTCTCACCGCGTTCGAAGATAGCCGAACCGTGGACGCGGGGAAGCACCTCGACCTCAGCGGTGAGCTTGCGGATGTCGCTGAGCCCACGGCCGTCGATGCGTACCTGGTCGCGGAGGATCCGCTGGCGGACAACCTTCTTGGTGAGTGAGTTGAACGCCCCGGAGATTTCCTTCTCGCGGCCCTCGAACTGGCCGGACAGGGATTCAATGACCTCGGTGCGGTAGCTGTTCGCTGCGTTCTCGCGTTCCTGCTTGTCTGCGATCGTGAAGATCTCGGACAGACGCGATCCCGCGGAGCTCTCGACAGCCGCGAAGACATCGTCCTCGTAGTCCTTGAACACGGGGAACTCGACGGTGGGCTTGGCTGCCCGGCCGGCGAGGTCGGACTGGGCTTCGCACAGTGCACGGATGAAGGGCTTTGCTGCCTCGAGACCGTCGGCGACAACCTCCTCGGTGGGTGCGGTGGCGCCGTCGTTCTTGATCAGGGACCAGGAGTTGTCGGTGGCTTCGGCCTCGACCATCATGATGGCGACGTCGTCACCGACCACGCGGCCGGCAACAACCATGTCGAAGACGGAGTTCTCCAGCTCGGTGTGCTTCGGGAACGCGATCCACTGGTCCTGGCCGCTTCCGTCGGAGACGAGGGCAACGCGGACGCCGCCGATCGGGCCGGAGAACGGCAGGCCGGACAGCTGGGTTGACATGGATGCGGCGTTGATCGCCACGACGTCGTAGCGGACGTCAGGGTTGATCGCCAGCACGGTGACCACAATCTGGACCTCGTTGCGCAGGCCCTTTACGAATGCGGGGCGCAGCGGACGGTCCATCAGGCGACAGGCGAGGATCGCCTCGGTGGAGGGGCGGCCTTCACGGCGGAAGAACGAGCCCGGGATGCGGCCGGCAGCGTACATGCGCTCTTCGACGTCGACCGTCAGCGGGAAGAAGTCAAAGCCCTCACGCGGGGACTTTCCGGCGGTGGTGGCGGAGAGGAGCGCGGTGTCCTCGTCGATGTAGACCATGGCAGCGCCTGCGGCCTGCTGGGCTACGCGCCCTGTTTCGAAGCGCACTGTGCGCTGGCCGAACCGGCCGTTGTCAATGACGGCTTCGGCGAACTGGATTTCGGGACCCTCCAAGAGAGTCACCTCCGTTTCTTTGGTGGCGGAGGCAGGCGGCGTTTTGCTGGTCAACGCCGTGAGGACGGGTTGTGGCACCCGGTCTTCGATCGAGGTCCACGGGAAAGACCATCACCTGATGGTGTCCCGGAGACCACTACCGAGGACCGCGAATGCCTGCGTGTCCGCCTGGCTCCTGGTTATGAAATTACTTCCTCCAACGGCGACTGCGTGGCCGTCAAAGATGGAAGGCGGTCCCTTCCCGAAGGAAGGCACCGCCTCACAGTCTATCTAGCGGCGCAGGCCGAGGCGCTCAATGAGCGTACGGTAGCGCGTGATGTCCGTGTCGCGCAGGTAGTCCAGCAGACGACGACGGCGTCCCACCAGCAGCAGCAGGCCACGACGCGTGTGGTGGTCGTGCTTGTGCTTCTTCAGGTGTTCGGTCAGGTCAAGAATACGGCGGGAAAGCATTGCAATCTGCACCTCAGGCGAACCGGTGTCGCCCTCGGAGGTTGCGTATTCCTTGATGATTTCCTGCTTCAGAGCGGCTTCAAGTGCCACAAATAACTCCTATGAGTTGTACCGTGAACAAAGTAGATGCCGGTTCCCCTCGCAGATCGAGCGGAGCTCCGGCGGCGGTCCAGCAACCACGGACTGCAGCAGGACCTCGGTCAACTTTACCCGTAGGTACGCTGTTCTGTCGAAAGCACGGTGCGGGTCTGCGCGACGTCCAGGCGCATCTGGTCGATGAGGGCTTCCGGCCCGCGGTAAGCCACCATTCCGCGCAACCGCCGCACGAACTCAACGATGACCGTCTGCCCGTACAGGTCAAAGACGTCGATTTCCTCCAGCGGCCGGTCGATCACGTGCGCTTCGACCTGCCTGCTGACTCCTTCGAACGTCGGGTTGGAACCGACCGAGATGGCGGCGGGCCAGCGAACCTGGCTGCTGTCGATGAGCCAGCCGGCGTAGATCCCGTCCGCGGGGATGAAGCCGGTTGATTCGGGTGCCAGGTTGGCGGTGGGGAATCCCAGTGCGCGTCCGCGGGCCGCGCCGTGGACCACCTCGCCGCGCATCCGGTGCGGCCGTCCCAGGATCCGCGCCGCGGTCGTGACGTCACCGGCCACGAGGGCCTCCCGCACCCAGGTAGAGGAACAGCGGCGCTCACCGGCCGCGGCCGTCTTGCCCTGCAGGTTGGAGCCGAAGTCGTCAATGACAATCACGTCGAAGCCAAGCTGATTGCCGAGCGCCTGCATGGTGGAGAGATCGCCCGAGTTGCCCCGCCCGAAACGTACATCGTGGCCGATGACCACCGCTTTGGCGCGCAGCCCGTCAACCAGCACGCTTCGGACGAACTCCTCCGGGGTCTGGGCTGCCAGGTCGAGGGTGTAGTGCATCATCAGGAGGCCGTCGATGCCGGTGTCGGCCAGGGTTTCCACCCTGTCCTGCAGGCCCATGATCAGTTCCGGCGCGCTTTCCGGCCGGTGGACCTGGGCGGGATGGGGCTCGAATGAGATGACGACGGCGGCGGCGTCCCGTTCCCTGGCCGCTTCGACGAGCTGCTGGAGCACGCTCTGGTGGCCGCGGTGCACACCGTCGAAGTTTCCGATGGTGACAACTGCCGGACCGAAGCCTTCCGGCACATCGGCCAGGTCTCTCCAGTAGTACACGCATCTCCTCGGCGGTTGGGCGGGCAGCGGACGCCCTTCGGTCGTTCATTCATTATGGCCGATGCTTGCCTCGGCTTCCGACGTCCGTGTCGGCAGGCACCGTCTTTTCCTCCACATCCGAACCGGATTGGGGCGGGTTGTGCACATAGCCGCCTACCGGCACCGCCTCCGTACGCGGCGCGGTCAGAGTGGGATTCTGCGGGCAGCGCCGGTTGCAGCGCCGCCCTGAAACCTGATCTGGAGGAAAGCTGTGCCATTTTCATTCCACCCTGCGCGATCCGCAGGAATCTCGCGGGCCGTCAGCATCTGGCTGCTCCTCGCTGCGCTGCTGTGGATTTCACCGGCCCCTGTGGCGTATTCCGCCCCGGTGGGAGGAGGCTGGACGCGCGCGGCCGGCATCCATGCCGCGGAGCACTTCGTGGGACAGTACACGAACTCCCGCGGTCAAGCCGCCTACTGTACTGATTTCGAGCGGATGTCGCCGGAGCAGTCGACGGGGTACGACGGCGGCCACACAGGCGCCTTCGTCCGCAGCGACGGCAGCGCGCTGACCGCTGCCGAGAATGCTGCGCTTTCCTACCTCCTGCACCGGTGGGGTGCCACGGCGGACAACGCCACTGCGGCGTCCGTGCAGCTGGCGGTCTGGGCACTGACCTCGCCCGGCATGGCCTGGGATTCAGCGGGAATGGATTCCATCCTCCGGACGGAGAATCTGCCGGCGGACATCGTCGCGAAGGCCCGCTCCATGACTGAGACAGCCTTCAACGGCGCCGGACCCTACACGGTGGACATCAGCCTGGAAGCGCCGGCCAGTGACGGGACCGTCACCGCCGTCGTCGGCGTCCTGGCCGCTAACGGACAGCCTGCCGCCGGGCTGGCCGCCGCGGCAGCACTCAGCGGGCCGTTTGCGCTGGCAGAGGGCTCAGCCGCCACCTGGACAAGCGCTGGAGACCGGCACCGGCTGAGCCTGCAGAGGACCGGACTTGGGAGCGGTTCCCTGAAGGTCACCGTGCCCCGAACTCCCGCCGCCGGTGTGACGTGGCTGCTTCCGGAAAGCAGCAATGTCCAGCGGCTGCTGGTTACCGCCGTCGTTGAGCCGCGCAGCGCAGCCGCGTCCATCGCCGACCTGCCCGCTTTCCAGCCGGCTGTCACCACGAGGACCTCGGCCGCCCGCACCGATGCCGGCACGGCGGTGCATGATGTCCTCTCGGTCAGCATCGCTCCCCCGGCCGACGGCGGATCGGCGGCGTCGGCGCCCTGGCTGTCAGTGCCCGGAACCGGGGCGCCGGTATCTATCGAGGTGGTGTCCACGCTCTGGGGACCGCTTGATGCGAAACCGGTGCTTCAGGATGCAGTACCCGAGGGTACGCCGAGCGTCGGCAGTGTCTCCACCAGGGTGGACGGACCCGGCACCTACAGCACTGAGGGGCTCGTCGTTCCGGAACCGGGGTGGTACGTCTGGACTGAATCCATCGCCGCCGCAAGCGCCCTTCCGGCTGAGGCAGCGGACTACGTGCTCGACTGGCAGGGGAAGTTCGGCATTGTGGAGGAGACCACGTTTGTCCCGTGGGCACCCGGGATCCGGACAGAAGCGCTGGTGGGTGAGCAGGTCACTGACGCTGTGACCGGAACCGGGTTCGGGCCATCCGCTGCTCCCGTCGGAGGGACGGTCACGCTGTCGATGTACGGTCCGCTGGCGGCACCTCCCTCGCTGCAGGAATCGGTCCCCGCCGATGCTCCGCTGCACTCCGAGGTCACGGTGGCGGCCGCAAATGGAACGCTGTCCAGTGAACCGTTTGCCGCCTTCACCCTTCCAGGCTGTTACACCGTCGTAGCGACCTACCCGGGCGACGAGCTGTCCGACCCTTATGCTTCGGCGTTCGGGGAACCGTCGGAAACCGTGTGTGTCGAGGCGGCATCCTCGGCGGAATCCGACTCGGCAGCGGCCGCCGTGCCGGTACCGCCGGCTGCTCCCGTGGCGAGTGCCCCGGTGGCAGGCGCCCCGGTGTCACATGCGCCTGCGGCACGGGCGGAGTTGGCGCAGACGGGTGCCCGTCCGGAGGTTGCGGCGGGAGCGGCCCTGGTACTGCTGGGCACCGGACTTGCCTGCCTTCGACGGCGGGTTTAGGACCGGGCGTCGTATTCGCGGCGCAGCGCGGTCGTCTTGGCGATGTACCCGTGCCACACGAGCAGCGCGGCGGGGAACGCCAGTTCCACCACCATAAGGATGATCAGGAGGTAGTGAGGGGTGCCGGAGAAAGCCCAGGAGAGAACCCTGCCGATCCCGCCGATGAAGACCATCAGGCAGACCAGCCACAGCATGTTTGCCCACTGGAACTTCACGGCGATGGTCACAAAAGCGGCGCCCACACCGATCATCATCGCGGCGAAGAACCGGAACTGGTTCTCGAGGGTCGGATTGACGGGACCGTCTCCGGTCTCGGGCAGTCCGGCCGTCCCGGTGATCAGGTAGTACCCACCGAACCCGGCGATGACGAGTCCAACCAGCACCACAACGGTCCGGAATACGCTCCAGTCGCTCCCGGATTTTTTCGCCTTGGCGGGTTTCGTCGAGTCCTTTTTGGTGGTCTTGCCTGCGGGCTGGGTGGAAGGAGACCGCCCGGAAGCGCCCGCCGGGCCGGAAGTTCCCGGCGTGCCCGGCCCTGGGGTCGGAGAAGAACTGCGACGATCCGGCTGCGTGTTGTCGGGGGTGTTGCTGCTCATGGTGTTCCCTCTGTGGTCGATGATCCGCCAGGGGCCGGGCCCCTGCAGATTCATCCTCTCACCCCTGAGGGTCCGGCGCATGTCAGCTGACCCGGGCCACCGCACGGTGTCGGTACAACCACCAGAGGCCCAGCACCGGAAGAATCAGGGGAACAAACCCGTACCCACGCCCATACACGGACCACACCGTGTCGGCCGGAAAAAGCACCGGGTCAACAATGCTGAGCGTACCCACGGCGAGGACACCGATGAACTCCAGGCCCACAGCAGCGAAGGACAACCAGAACCAACGCGGACCTGATCGGCTCAGCGAGACGGTGGCGAAAACGTACACCAGGGCAGCGATCGCCGTCAGTGTGTAGGCCAGTGGAGCCTCAGAAAACTTGGTGGCAATCTGGAATACGGCGCGGGCGGTCGCTGCCAGGGCGAATACTCCATAGACGGCGATCAGCAAGCGTCCGGGTCCCCGGCTGAGAGCCTCGGCAACCCCGGAACCGTCCACTTCCCGTGCTGTCCTGCCGGCTTCGGATCTCCGGGTCATGCCGGAACCACCCCGTGCCAGATCTGCTCCATGCGGAACAGCATCACGAAAATGGTCGCGCCCACGGCGCCCAGCACCAGATTGCTCCACCGGGAACGCTCAAGGATTGCCCACCAGAAGGCACCTACCGGAATCAGCAGGGCCGTCAGCAGGTACCCCCAGAACTCCCAGACCTCGCCGGCCACCGGATCCCCGCCGGCCTGCCGGATGATCCCGGCCACCAGATATACCAGGAGGAAAAGCTCCACGGCCGCCACCGCGAGGATGGTCACGTCGTTGGGAGGCTGCCGAAGAATCGCAGCACCAACGCACAACACAGTCGAGACAAGGCACACCACGGTGCCGGCCACAAAGAAACCGTCGACCACCATCAGCTGGCGGCCTCCCCCGGGGCGAAGACCAGGGCCGGTTTCGCCTCCTCGCCCCGCTGTTCCAGCAGCGCGATGAGCTCGCCGGTGGGAGCGAACGCCGCCACCGGCCGAAGCCCGTAACCTGAGGACGCGGTGTCACCGGCAGCATCATGGCGGATCCTGCGGCCGTGTGAGAGGTCCTGCGCTTCGGAAGCTGTCAGTTCACGAACCGGGAACAGTGCACGGGCGGCCTCATCAATTCCGAGGACGCGGAGATCCTGCGCGAGTTCCTCCAGTGTGGCCGCCTGGTCCAGGGTGTACGGACCCACCTCCGTGCGGCGAAGTGCCGTGAGGTGCCCGCCGACGCCGAGGGCTGCGCCGAGGTCCCGGGCCAGTGCCCTGATGTAGGTACCGGAACTGCACCGGACGGTGACGTCGAGATCCTGGATGGCTCCCCCGTCCTGGCGCCGGATATCGGTGATGTCGAAGCTGTGCACCGTGACGGGGCGGGCCTGAAGGACCACGTCCTCACCGGAGCGCACACGGTTATAGGCCCGCTGACCGTTCACCTTGATGGCGCTCACGCTGCTGGGGACCTGCGAAATCTCGCCGGTGAGTCCGGTAACCGCGGCCCGGATCGCATCGGCCGGGATGCTGCCGGCCGGGGTTGAGGCAGTCACGTCTCCCTCGGCGTCGTCTGTGATGGTGGACTGTCCGAGGCGGATCGTGGCCGTATAGGTCTTCGGCGTACCCACAATGTAGGTCAGGAGGCGGGTTGCGCGGTTGATTCCGACGACGAGGACGCCGGTGGCCATGGGATCGAGCGTGCCGGCATGCCCCACCTTCCGGGTGCCTGCCAGCCGCCGCATCCTGCCCACCACGTCATGGCTGGTCCAGCCCTGCGGCTTGTCCACTATTACCAGTCCAGAGTGGACCTGCCCGGAATTCACGCCTCCCAGTATAGGTGTCGGGAACGGGCCCTCCTCACCGCTACTATGCCCGTATGCCGTCCATCGCGAAGCACATTGAACAGCTGCCCTCCAACCAGATCCGGGAGATCACCCAGGCTGCGTGGGCCACCCCTGATGCGATTGTGCTCAGCATCGGCGAGCCGGGTTTTCCTGTTCCGCGCCACATCCTCGAAGCCGGCATGGCAGCGCTGGACCGGGACGAGACCAATTACACCCCCAACGAAGGCATTGCGGCCCTCCGGCGCAGTTTCGCCACGCGGTTCGGCAGCAGGAACGGGATGGACCTCGACCCCGCCCGGGTCTACGTCACCGCCGGCGCACAGCAGGGCCTGCACCTCGCCATGAGCATGCTGCTCAATGCCGGTGACGAGGTCCTAATTCCTAACCCCGGCTACCCGACCTTCACCATGACCGCCCAGCTGGTTCACGCCCGGCCGGTGAGCTATCCGCTCCGGCCGGACAACGGATTCCAGCCGCGGATCAGCGATCTGGAGGATCTGGTGGGACCGCGCACCAGGCTCCTCGTCGTGAACTCACCGTCCAATCCCCTGGGTGCGGTCTTCAGTGAACAGCTCACCCGTGAGCTGATGGAGTTCGCCGAACGCCACGACCTGTGGATCCTGTCGGACGAGTGCTATGAGGCGTTCACCTATGGGGTGCCCCACGTCAGTCCGGCCCGCTTCGACGCCGACCCCCAACGGGTGGTGACCTCACTGACCCTGTCGAAGACCTTCGGCCTCACCGGCCTGCGGGTCGGCGCCCTGGTGATGCCCGACGGTCTTGGCACGGAATTCAATGCCGTGATGGAGTCAATCGTGTCCTGTGTGGGGGCGTCACCGCAGTATGCGGCTGTCGCGGCGCTGACGGGGCCCACGGACTACATCGAGACGGCAGCGCGTCACTACCGTTCCAACCGGGACGCTGCGACGGCGGTGCTCTCCTCGCTCAATATCGACTACCTGGATGCGCAGGGCGCGTTCTATCTGTGGGCCGATCTGTCCCATGCCACCGGCGGAGATGTGCGTGCCTGGGCCCACAGGTTCCTTGCTGAGGAGGGGGTGGCGGTGGCGCCCGGGACCGCGTTCGGCTCCAACGGCGAAGGGTGGATCCGGATTGCGCTCTGCACAGACAGCGAAAGCCTGCTCACCGGAGTGGGCAGGCTTCCGAAACGCTGACGCTCAAACCTTCGACACTTACAGGGAGTCTTCGTCCCTGGTGTCTTCCTCGCCCGGCTTCCGGTAGGGGTCAGCCTCGCCGGCGAAGGCGGCCTTGCGTGCAAGCTCGGCAACCTCCGCGTCGCGTTCCTTCGCTGTGCGGAGCAGTTCCTCAAGGTGGTTTGCGTTGACCGGAATCTCGTCCGGCACAAACTCGAGGGTGGGGGTCAGGCGTGCCGTGATGTTCCGGCCCACCTCGGCCCGGAGGACTCCCCTCGCGGATTCAAGAGCGCGGTGTACCGCGTCCTGCTCCTCGGACTCGCCGAAGACCGTGTAATAGATGGTGGCATGCTGCAGGTCATTGGTGACCCGTGCATCGGTGACCGTGACCGCTTCCAGCCGTGGGTCCTTGACCCGGCGGCGGAGGGCTTCGGCGACAATCACCTTGATGCGCTGGGCCATGCGTGCAGCGCGTGCGGCGTCTGCCATGGCAACTCCTTACTTCCTCCCGAACGGGAGCTAAAGACTACGACGACGGCGGCATCCGCCGCTGTGCCGGTACGGGCAGGGGCTGGGCCGCCGCCTTGCGGCAGCGGCCCAGCCCGGTTCGACCCTAGACGCGGGGCTTTTCCCGCATCTCGAAGGTCTCGATGATGTCGCCTTCCTTGACGTCATTGAACGAACCGAGGCCGATACCGCACTCGAAGTCGGTACGGACTTCGGTGGCGTCGTCCTTGAAGCGCTTGAGCGAGTCCACGGAGAGGTTCTCTCCGATGACCTTGCCGTCGCGCAGGACGCGGGCCTTCGTGTTGCGTCGGATGATGCCCGAGCGGACGATCGAACCGGCGATGTTGCCGAACTTGGAGGAACGGAACACCTCGCGGACCTCTGCGGTACCGAGCTGCACCTCCTCGTACTCCGGCTTGAGCATGCCCTTGAGTGCCAGCTCAATGTCATCAATCGCGGCGTAGATGACCGAGTAGAAGCGCATGTCCACGCCTTCACGCTCGGCGAGGTCCGCCACGCGCTCCGCCGGCTTGACGTTGAAGCCGATGATGATGGCGCTGTCGACCGTGGCCAGGTTGACGTCATTCTGCGTGATGGCACCGACGCCGCGGTGGATAACGCGCAGCTGCACGCCCTCCCCGACATCGATCTTGAGCAGCGAGTCTTCCAGTGCCTCGACGGCACCCGACACGTCACCCTTGAGGATGAGGTTGAGGGTGTCGACCTTGCCCTCGGCGACGGCCTGGTCGAAGTCTTCCAGGCTGACGCGCTTGCGGCGCTTGGCGAGGGCCGCGTTGCGGTCGGCGGCTTCGCGCTTCTCGGCAATCTGGCGTGCGGTGCGCTCATCGTCGGTGACAAAGAACGTGTCGCCGGCGCGGGGCACGTTGGACAACCCGAGCACCTGGACCGGACGTGACGGCTCGGCCTGGGTGACCACGTCGCCGTTCTCGTCGAACATGGCGCGGACGCGGCCGTGAGCCGTGCCGGCCACGATGGTGTCGCCCACGTTCAGCGTTCCCGACTGGACCAGCACGGTCGCAACCGCACCGCGGCCCTTGTCGAGGTTCGCTTCGATGGCAATACCGCGGGCGTCCTTGTTGGGGTTGGCCCGCATGTCCAGCGCCGCGTCGGCGGTGAGCAGGACGGCCTCGAGGAGGTCGTCGATGCCCATGCCCTGGAGCGCGGAGACATGGACAAACATGGTGTCGCCGCCGTATTCCTCAGGCACGAGTCCGTATTCGGTGAGCTGACCCTTGACCTTGTCCGGGTTGGCGCCTTCCTTGTCCATCTTGTTGACGGCCACGACAATCGGCACGTTGGCCGCCTGTGCGTGGTTCAACGCCTCAACGGTCTGCGGCATGACGCCGTCATCCGCAGCGACAACGAGTACCGCGATATCCGTGACCTTCGCACCACGGGCACGCATGGCGGTGAACGCCTCGTGACCGGGGGTGTCAATGAAGGTGATGGCACGCTGGGTGTCCTCGTGGACGTGCTGGATCTGGTACGCACCGATGTGCTGGGTGATACCACCATGCTCGCCCTCGACAACCTTGGTATTGCGGACCGCGTCAAGCAGTCGCGTCTTACCGTGGTCAACGTGGCCCATGACCGTGACTACCGGCGGGCGGGCTTCGAGTTCCTCGTCGCCTTCGGCCTCCAGTTCGGCATCGAAGTCGATGTCGAAGCTGCTGAGGAGCTCGCGCTCCTCGTCCTCCGGCGAGACGACCTGGATCTTGTAGCCCAGCTCGGTACCCAGCACCTCGAAGGTGTCCTCGTCCAGCGACTGGGTGGCCGTTGCCATCTCACCGAGGTGGAACAGCACGGTCACCAGTGCGGCGGGGTTCGCCTCGATCTTGTCGGCAAAGTCCGTGATCGAAGAACCACGGCGCAACCGGACAACGGTGTTGCCGTCGCCGCGGGGGACGCTGACGCCGCCCAGCGACGGAGCCGACATCTGCTCAAGTTCCTGCCGCTTTGCACGCTTCGACTTGCGCTGCTTTCCGCGGCCTGCTCCACCCTTGCCGAAGGCGCCGGCTGTGCCGCCGCGACCGCGACCGCCCTTGCCGAAACCGCCGCCGACCGGGGCTCCTCCGCCTGCACCGGGTGCTCCACCGGGACCCCGGCGGGGGCCGCCGCCGGCAGCTCCGCCACGGCCCGGCGCAGCGGGACGTTCAGTGCGGTTGGGCATCATGCCCGGAGTAGGACGTGCACCACCGGCACCGCCAGCGCCGCCGGGACGCGGTGCGCCTGGTCGGGGCGCTCCCGGACGGGGGCCACCCGAACCGGCTGCGGGGCGGGGGCCGCCTGCACCGGCGGCGGGACGGGCTCCACGGTCGTCATCGCGGCGTCCACCCGGCCGGGGCATGCCCTGCGAGGTGGCGAACGGGTTGTTACCCGGGCGGGGACCGCCGGAGCGGTCGCCGTCGCCGCCGCGACCGGACCGGGGCATGCCCTGGGAGGTCGCGAAGGGGTTGTTGCCTGGGCGGGGCGAACCGGTCCGGTCGCCGGGGCGGGCCGCTCCGGGACGTGCAGCGGACGGACGCGCAGCTGCGGGCTTCGGGCCCGGCTTGCGGTCGGACGCTGCGTCGGAACCGGAACCGGACTCGGTGCCCGTTCCGGTGTCTGTCTCGGCCTTGGGCGGCTCCGGTGCGGAGAACGCCGGGGCTGCCGGTGCCTGCTCGCGGGGAGCTTCGGGGGCCGGCGCTGCCGGCTTTTCCGGAGCGGGGGCCGGTGCGGCAGGGGCCGGACGCGGCGTTGCCGCCTTCGGTCCGGGCTGCGCGCCGCGGGCCGGCGCCGGAGGTGCTGATGCCGGTGCCTTGGCTGCTGCCGGGGCATCGGGGAAAGCGCCGCGAAGTTTCTTCACGACGGGCGCTTCAATGGTCGAGGATGCCGACCGGACGAATTCGCCCAGTTCCTGCAGCTTTGCTACTGCATCCTTCGAGGTGATTCCGAGCTCTTTGGCGAGCTCGTGTACGCGGACCTTGGCCACATTTCTCCTGTCTCGGTCCGCACCGAGTCAGGAGCGAACCGTCTAATTCCTACTGCAGACCCCAGCCGCCGAAGCAGCTGACGCGCCGATTGCAGAGCTCAACAGATTGTTCATCGTTGGGCACTCATCGCTGGGTACTCATCGGGTTTCCATCAGTTTTCTGACCCGCTTTCAGGGAGGACGGTGTTCATGCAGGAGGTTCCGATGTCGAAACTTCCTGAAGCGTGTGCAGCCAGTGCTCAACGCCCCGCGTATCCACTGCGCCCCGAAAGGCACGGTTGAACGCTTTGCGTTTGAGCGCAAGCTCCACACAGGACGGCCGGGGGTGCAACCAGGCACCCCTGCCCATTAGCCGACGGCGGAGATCCACCTCAGCGACGCTGACGCCGCCGTGGTTGACCGCTGACCATCGGACCAGGTTGGCTTGATCATCACGGCCTCGACAACCGATGCAGGTTCGAACCGGTTGGTGGCGTAACGACATAAGCCCTATCCATTCTAGCGCCATGCAGGTCGATATGGTGCATTGACCGATTACCGGGCAGCATGCCCGCTGTTTCAGGCCCCCGCCGCATCCGATGCGATATCGATCCGCCAACCGGTCAGCTTGGCGGCAAGCCGTGCGTTCTGGCCTTCCTTGCCGATGGCGAGGGACAACTGGTAGTCCGGGACGACCACCCGTGCGCTGCGGGTCTTCTCATCGGTGATGGTGACCGACGACACCCGCGAGGGCGACAGCGAGCTGGCAATGAAGGTTGCCGGATCATCGCTGTAGTCCACGATGTCGATTTTTTCGTCGTTCAGCTCGTTCATGACCGCGCGCACCCGCGAACCCATCTCACCGATGCACGCGCCCTTCGCATTCACGCCGGGGACGTGGGCCACCACTGCGATCTTGGTGCGATGACCGGCTTCCCGCGCGAGGGCAACGATCTCGACGCTCTTGTCGGCGATCTCGGGAACCTCCAGCTCAAAAAGCTTCCGCACGAGGCCGGGGTGTGAACGCGACAGGGTGATCGACGGACCCTTCATCCCACGGTGCACATCCACCACGTAGGCGCGCAGGCGTGTTCCGTGCAGATACTTCTCACCGGGAACCTGTTCCGGCGGCGGCAGCAGTGCTTCGACCGAACCGAGGTTCACCTGGATCATGTGGGGGTTGTTGCCCTGCTGGATCATCCCGGCGACCAGCTCGCCCTCCTTGCCGCGAAATTCACCGAGGATGTTGTCGTCCTCGGCGTCGCGCAGGCGCTGGAGGATGATCTGGCGTGCGGTGCTTGCTGCGATTCTGCCGAAACCGGTAGGGGTGTCGTCGTACTCCCCCACGGCCACGCCGTCGTCGTCCAGTTCCGTTGCCCAGATGGTGACGTGGCCGGTTCGCCGGTCAAGTTCCGCCCGGGCCGTTTCCTGCGCACCGGCAGTCTTGTGGTAGGCAACCAGCAGTGCCTGTTCGATCGTCGGGATCAGCAGATCCAGGGGGATCTCGCGTTCACGTTCAAGTAGCCGCAGAGCGCTCATATCTATGTCCATTGGGGCCTCCTCAGCAACCAGCGGTGTAATCAGTCATTGTCGCCACCGGCATCCTCGGCATCAGCGTGGGCGAATTCAACCTGGACGGTACCCTTGCGGATCCTGTCATAGGGAATCTCCCGGTCTTCGCCGAACTTCGGCTTGGTGCCCTTCCTGACGGCAACCAGCGGTGTCAGGGTAACGGATGAGTCCGTGGCGTCCGTCAGCCGGCCCTGAAGCTCCTCACCGTCGAGGAGCCTCACGGCAACCAGCCTGCCGACATTCTTCCGCCAGTGGCGGGGCTGGGTCAGGGGGCGCGACACACCGGGAGAGGAAACCTCCAGGTTATAGGGACGCCCGTCATCTCCCGGGTCATTGTCGAGGGCATTGGAAACGCTCTGCGAGACCTCGAAAATCAGGTCCAGGCTCAGCCCCTCCGGGCCGCCCTCCGGCAGGTCCACAACAACGTGCAGCGTCCGGTGACCGCCGATGATCCGGACCTCCACGTCTTCGAGGATGAGCGAGTGCTGCTCCACGGTGGGACGCAGGAATTCCCGAAGCCGCTCAGCTTCGGCTGCCGCGTCCCGGTGCGCGGGAGCCGCGTTCCGGCGGTGTGCGCCAGTGGTGGTTTGCTTGCCGGACCGAACCGCCATTGCCGCCTCCCGCTCGATGATCTTGTAGCTCCTACCCTAACGACTTTATGACAGCTCAGTGAATGGCACACGGAACCCTTCTGCGCATGGCATGATGATCGGTTGTGATGCAAGCGAAGGACCGTTCCGCCTCCACCGGCAGCGGCCTCGGTGGAGCAGCCCGGCATGCCCTTAGGACGTTCACCCTTCTGCTTGTGCTTCTGCTTGTGGCGTCCATCGGCCTGGTCATCGGCACAGGGTCTGACGAAGCCGAACCGAGTGCCACGGAGCTCGCCCTGGCAGAGGGATCCGCCGCCGCGCAGGCCCTCGCGGACACAGCAGCGACCCTCGAAGAAGCGTCGGCATCCGCCGACGCCGGGCCTTATGGCGCTTTGTCGGAGATGCTCCATCTGCACGCTGCTGCCCTGCGTCCGCCCGGAGAGACCACTGCCGCCCCATCCCCGATCTTCTCGGCTGCCGAACCCACAGCACCCGCGTCCCCGGCCACGGCCGGCCCCCCGGCGCCGGCGGACTTCCTCGCCGACCTGGAGGATTCCTACACCGCTGCTTTCGAGGCAGCGACTATTGCGGACCCCGGTCCCGCGCGCGTCCTCGCCTCGGCGGCAACGGCCCAATGGCTGTACAGCCGCACCCTCGCCCCTGCCGGGGATGCAGCAGTTCCTGCGATCCCCGTTCCGGAGGTCCGGTACGACGACGGCGCCCCCGATTGCGCGGCGGGCACCACCCTGGAACCTGCACCGGGTATGGACGGCGTCCGTACGGCAGTGCTGGCCGAACAGCGCGCGTCCTACGCATATGAGGTCGCTGCTGCCCGCGCAGCGGATCCCAGGCAGCTCCTGAAGCGGATGGCAGAGCACCGCGCCGCGGAGACCGGTGGCGCAGCCGTACTGGCATATCACTGCGTGGCGGAACCGTTGCCGGCGGCCGGGTATGAGCTGGCGGAGGAATTCGGTTCCGATCCGGACGGCGCCCTGCGGAAGCTTGAGGAGCAGCTCGTCGGCACCTACGCAGACCTGGTGGGTATGAGCGCTCCGGGGCCGGTTCGTGACTGGGCAATCCGGCAGCTGGCGGAAGCGGTGCACTACGTGTCCGGGTTGCCTGCCGCTGGGCCCGGGAGCGCTGCCTTCCCCGCCTTCCCCGGCATCGACCCGAGCGAGTATCCCCGGCTCATGGAGCCGGCGGCTAGTCTTGGCTCGTGGACGCACGCGATATCGAGCTCCCGCTCACCCTGGCCCGGAAGGTGCTGAGCCTCCCGGGAGGCAGGGCCTGGCTGGACGGCTGGGCCGGCATCGCGAACCGCTACCTTGAAGAGTGGGACCTGGCTCTTGACCTCGAACCGGGAGCCGGACCATGGAGCGGGCACTGCGCCGTCGTCCTCCCTGTTGCCTGCGCGGACGGGCGGCCGGGCGCGCTGAAAATCACCGCGCCGCATCCTGAGGCAGCCCCCGAGCCGGATGCCCTGGCCCTGTGGGACGGCAACGGCGCCGTCGAACTCCTGAACAGCTCCCGGGAAGACTTTGTGCTGCTGCTCGAACGGCTCGACGGCGACTCATCGCTGGCGGAGCTTCCGCTGGCCGAAACCACCGGTGTCTGGGGTGCGATTCTGCGCCGGTTGTCGATCACGCCAACCGGGTCGGCCGGGTCCGGGACGTTCTGGAGTTCGCTTCCGTCGGTTGCCGGGCAGGCCGAACAGTGGACCGACACGCTGCCGCTTGAGTGGGAAACCCTCGGCCGGCCCTTTGACCGCTGGTTGCTCGAATATGCGCTCGAGGTGTGCCAGGTGCACGGTGCGGTGGGCAGGCGCCGGAACGACGACGTGCTGGTGCACTCGGACCTTCACTACCTGAACATCCTGCCGGTTCCTGAGCAGCCCCGCCGGTTCGTGGCGATCGATCCCAAGCCTGTCCTGGGGGACGCCGAATTTGCGGTAGCCCCGATGCTCTGGAACCGGATCGGTGAACTCTCACCTGCGGACCCGGCCGCCCATCTGCGGGACCGCTGCACGGACCTGGCGTTGGCGGGCGGGCTGGATCCCATGCTTGCCCGGGACTGGTCGGTGGTCCGGGAAGTGGACAACGCGCTGGAATATCTGCGCGAGGGACTAACCGACGACGCCGCCAGATCGCTCTGGGTGGCCAGCAACCTCCTGCGCAAACCGCTGGCGGACCTTCCGCCGGCCGCCCGGCTGTCTGCGCCCTGAACCGGCGTCAGCAGCCGGTGAACCTCAGGCGCTGACCAGGGCCTGCAGGTGGCCCGCGACGTCGTCCACAGGCACATTCTCGCTGGTGCCCGAAAGGCGGTCCTTGACCTCCACCACCCCATCGGCGAGCCCGCGGCCGACCACGACGATGGTGGGCACACCGATCAGCTCAGCGTCGCCGAACTTGACCCCGGGCGAGACCTTCTGCCGGTCGTCATACAGGACGGTCAGTCCCCTGCCCTCCAGCTCACCCGCAAGCTGCTCTGCGGCCGCGAAGATTTCCTCGCCCTTGCCCGTCGCCACCAGGTGAATATCGGCGGGCGCAACATTGCGCGGCCAGAGGATTCCCTTGTCATCGCGGTTGGATTCCACCAGCGCGGCAACCGCGCGCGTGACGCCGACGCCGTAGGAGCCCATGGTCACGGTGGTCAGTTTCCCGTTCTGGTCCAGCACCTTCAGGTGCAGGGCTTCGGCGTATTTGCGTCCGAGCTGGAAGATGTGGCCCATCTCGATTCCACGCCGGGTACGCAGCGGCCCGGAACCATCCGGTGCCTCATCCCCGGCACGCACCTCGACGGACTCGATCACGCCGTCCCAGGTGAAGTCGCGGCCCGCAACCAAGCCGAAGACGTGCTTGCCGCGGACGTTGGCCCCCGTCACCCAGGTGGTGCCGGGAACCACCCGCGGATCGACCAGGAAGGTCAATCGCGTTGACCCCCTGGATCCCAGCACCGCCGTGTCGGCGCTCAGACCCGGCCCGATGTATCCCTTGACCAGTCCCGGGTGCTTCTTGAGGTCTTCATCGGTGGCCGCCTCCACCGACACCTCTCCGCTGACGGACAGGTGGCCGCCGATATTGGCCTCGATCCGCTTCAGGTCCACGTTCCGGTCGCCGGGTACACCGACCACTACGAGCTCGCGTTCCCCGGTGGGCAGGACGGCGACAAGTACAACGTTCTTGAGGGTGTCCGCAGCGGTCCACGCGCGGTCCGTGCGCGGCACGGCAACGTTCGCGTGGTCCACCAGCGTTTCGATGGTGGGGGTGTCCGGTGTGTCGCGGACCTCTGCGGCGGGTGCGTCGTCGTAATCCATGTGGGGAGGGACCACGGTGGTGACCGCTTCCACATTGGCCGCGTATCCGCCGTCGGACACCACAAAGGTGTCCTCGCCGATCTCCGAAGGGTGCAGGAACTCCTCGCTCCGGGATCCCCCCATGGCCCCTGCGGTGGCGGCAACGGGGATGACCTCGAGCCCCAGGCGGGAGAAGATGCGCAGGTACGCCTCGCGGTGCAGCTCGTAGCTGCGTTCAAGGCCGGCATCATCGATGTCGAAGGAGTAGGAGTCCTTCATGATGAACTCGCGGCCGCGCAGCAGGCCGGCGCGGGGACGGGCCTCATCGCGGTACTTGGTCTGGATCTGGTACAGGCTGAGCGGAAGGTCCTTGTAGGAGTTGTAGAGGTCCTTGACCAACAGCGTGAACATTTCCTCGTGGGTCGGTGCGAGGAGATAGTCCGCTTCCTTCCGGTCCTTGAGACGGAAGATCCCTTCGCCGTACTCGGTCCAGCGGTTGGTGGCCTCGTAGGGTTCCTTGGGCAGGAGCGCAGGGAAATGGACCTCCTGCGCGCCGATTGCGTCCATCTCCTCGCGGATGATGGCCTCCACCCTGGCCAGGACCTTCAGGCCCAGCGGCAGCCAGCTGTAGATGCCCGGTGCGGCACGCCGGATGTAACCGGCACGCAGAAGCAGGCGGTGGCTGGCCACCTCAGCTTCGGCGGGATCTTCGCGCAGCGTGCGCAGGAAAAGAGTGGAGAGTCGAAGGACCACGCTTGGAATCCGTTTCTTTGGCACTTTCTGCCGCGGATCACAGGTGCTCGGCGGCAGCAACAACACCTACCAATCTAACCGGTCCGGCGGGCCGGCCGTGACACTCCCGTTCAGAGAACGCTGAGCTCCGCCACCACCAGGTCGGCCAGGCGCGCGGCCCGGGCGATATCGGCCTCGCGGTCGGTGGAAGCTCCCACCAACACGTCGAGGACGGTGCTGCCGACAACCGCGCGGACCGTGACCGATTCCTGGATGGTCCCGGGAACCTGTGCGGTGGTGCGCAGGGCAAGGTCAGCGTCCGCAGCGGTGTCCACCGCAATTTCGGACACGGTGGTGGTGATCTCCTGGCCCGAGACCACGATGGTGTACTCGGTGCACACGTCGAGCTGGGCCCGGATGGCTTCCACTTCCGCCCGTGCCGCCTCCTCCGAGGGGAGGCTGGCCACGGTGATGCTGTCCGGTTGCAGGGACGATTCGCCGGCGAAGGTCATGGCGGCACCGGTGGCCTCGGCGGCGCGGTCTTCCGGCGCGGCTTCGGCGTAGACGTCGCATTCCACGGGCGTCACGTCGATCTCCTCCGCGGAGCGGGCCTTCTCCTGGGCGGCGCGGAACTCGGCGTCGGGAATCACCTGTGCGTTCAGCGCCTCGGCCTCATTGACCGATTCCAGCACCGACCGCAGCTGCTCGGTGGTCAGCTGGGGTCCAGTCCCCTCGGAAGGCCCGGGCGTCGCTGGAGCCGAGGGGGCTGCCGACTCGCTGACCGGAGCCCGCCCCGGAAGGTCATCAGCGGTCGGTCCGCCGGTGCAGCCTGTTACCACCAGGAGAGCGGCAAGCGCGCACACAAAGGACGCAATACTTCTGCCGGCCGGATTCCCGGAACGGCTGATGGTGGGGAGGTCCGGAGGTGTCAAAAGAGCACTGTCGCAAACTCGCCTGCCCTGACAAAACCGACGGTCCGGTACAGAGCCAGGGCGCGCGTATTGAAGGAGTTGACGTAGAGGCTCGCGACGGGAGCAATTTTGAGGGCCTCGTTCACTACCGCTGACATGTAGCCGGCGGCAAGGCCCTGCCCCCGGTAGTCCGGGTTGACCCAGACACCCTGGATCTGTGCGGTGCTGGCCGAAACGGTGCCGAGTTCCGCCTTGAAAATCACCCGGCCGTCGCCGTCGAAATCCACCAGGGAGTGCCGCCGGCGGATCAGGCTTGCTACGCGCCGCCGGTAGTGTTCCCCGCCGCCCGCATACGGCGAGTACCCGACTTCTTCCTCGAACATCGCCGCACAGGCGGGCAGGATCTGCTCCAGCTCGTGCGGTTCGGTGTGCCTGAGGGTAGCGGCCGGAGGGACCGGAGAGGCCTGGCGGATTTCCAGGAGGGGCTGTTCGGCGCGGACGTCAAACGGTTCGGGGCTGAAGGTCCTCAGGGTGGACCAGAGGCCCAGCACGCTCGTGGCCGGTCCGAAGATGGAGGAGAACCGGCGTCCGCTCTCTCCGAGGAGCGCTCCGAGCGCCGCGGCGTCGTCCCCGGTCATGCCGATCGGGACGAGGTTGACGCCGGTCCAGCACGCGGAGGCCATCCGTGAGTCATGGAAGGCGCCGATCACCTCGCCGCCGGAGGACGACGGCGCGGCGGTACCGGAAGCTTCGAGGTGCGCGGCCATGAAGACATTGGCCGTGCTGTCCGAGTTCACCAGGTCCCAGAGTTGGGAGGTGTCTTTCCCGCCGAGGGTTCGAAACTCGACTCCGCCCGCGGACTGCCTAGCGGACGGTAACCACGGGGCTACCCGAGCCAGCAGTTTCGCCATCGGCTTCGCCCATCTCTTCGGCAATCCTCATTGCTTCCTCAATGAGTGTCTCAACAATCTGGTCTTCAGGAACAGTCTTGATGACTTCTCCCTTGACGAAGATCTGGCCCTTTCCGTTGCCGGAGGCCACCCCGAGGTCCGCTTCGCGAGCCTCTCCCGGACCGTTCACCACGCAGCCCATGACGGCGACCCGCAGTGGAACTTCCATCCCCTCCAGGCCTGCGGTCACCTGATCCGCGAGCGTATACACATCCACCTGAGCGCGGCCGCACGAGGGGCAGGAGACGATCTCGAGTTTGCGGGGGCGGAGGTTGAGCGACTGCAGGATCTGGTTGCCGACCTTGATTTCTTCAACCGGAGGGGCTGAGAGTGACACGCGAATGGTGTCGCCGATCCCCTTGGACAGGAGCGCGCCGAAGGCCGTGGCCGACTTGATGGTGCCCTGGAAGGCGGGCCCGGCCTCAGTGACGCCAAGGTGCAGGGGCCAGTCGCCGCGTTCGGCGAGCAGTTCATAGGCACGCACCATGATCACCGGGTCATTGTGCTTGACCGAGATCTTGAAGTCATGGAAATCGTGCTCCTCGAAGAGGGACGCTTCCCAGACAGCTGACTCCACGAGCGCCTCGGGCGTTGCCTTGCCGTACTTTTCCATCAGGCGCGGGTCGAGGGAGCCTGCGTTGACGCCGATTCTGATGGATGTTCCGGCGGCCTTGGCAGCGGCGGCGATTTCCTTCACCTGGTCATCGAACTTCCGGATGTTCCCAGGGTTGACGCGGACTGCAGCGCAACCGGCGTCGATCGCCGCGAAAACATACTTGGGCTGGAAGTGGATGTCCGCGATCACCGGGATCTGCGACTTCCGCGCAATGATGGGCAGCGCTTCGGCGTCGTCGGCCGACGGGCAGGCCACCCGGACAATGTCGCAACCGGAGGCTGTCAGCTCAGCAATCTGCTGCAGGGTGGCGTTGATGTCCGTGGTGGGCGTTGTGGTCATGGACTGCACGCTGATCGGCGAGTCCGAGCCCACGCCCACGGACCCGACCTTGATCTGGCGGGTCTTCCGCCGTGGCGCCAGGGTGGGCGGCGGGGCGGCGGGCATTCCGAGGTTGACCGAGGTCAAGGCTTCCTCCAGGGATAGATTCGTGGCCGGGCGGCACGGTGGGAATTGCTGGTTGCCGCGGTGCGGCTAGCGGTCCGCATGCTCGGCGAGAACCCCGATGACAGGGTTCCACTGCGTTGTCTTGACTGCTGAAATGACTCCTGCGGCAGCGAACGGGTCCTGCTTCAGGAGATCGTTCAATTCAGCTTCATTGTCCGCGACAAAGAGCAGCAGCGCTCCTGCATTGTCTACGAAGGGGCCGGAAGCGAGAACGTTTCCCCGGCTGACGAGCTCGTTCAACCATTCCCGATGTGCTGGGCGGTGCTCATCCCGATCGGCTGCGGATTCGGCACCGTAAACATACTCGACTGCGAAAACACTCATATATCCACCCTACGTGATCAGAGCAGGTAAACGGCTGTGAGGCCCGCTACCGCGCAGGCCCACAGGAGGGACGTCAGGGTACCGATGATGAACCGTTCGGCGGCGGCGGGTGTTTCCTTCAATTCGGCGTAGCGTCCCAGACCCTTGATGGCGACAACGTAGGCGATGGCCACGGGCTCGTTCAGGAGAATCGCTAGCGCAACCGCCGTCCGTTCGAGGATGCCGATGACGAGGCCGCCTCGGAGCACCCCCGGAGTATCCGGTGCCGCCTCATCGAGTGCCGCCCCCGTCTCCGGAGCCGCCTCATCATCGACGGCGAGGGCCTTCTGCTCATCCACCGCACGTGCCAGGCGAAGCACGGCCAGCGTGATGGGTGAGCCGAGGGCGCCTGCCACGACGAGCGCCAGGGCTCCCCAAAGAATCTCCATCAGCGTGTATCCCCGTCTTCCACCTGGTCTGCCAAGTGCAACAATACGTGGGCTGCCGGCCGGGCGGCCCATTCCTCGATCCAGGCGGCACGGAAAACGGCCTTGCTCACCGCCTGCGGGCTGATGTCCAGCGCACGGGCCACCGCGGACTGACTCCCCCGCTGGTGCGGCTCAAGGAGATCGAGGATGCGCCACTCCGCCTCCGACCGGTTCATGACAAAGCGTCCGATGAGCGACAGCACCCCTTCCGCCTCAGCAGCGCCGGATGGACCTTCCACGGCCAGCGGCGCGCGGTCACCGGTTTTCTTGGCGCGCTCGACGGCGGCGCGCGCCGCCACGAATGCACTCCCCCTTCCCTCGCGCGGCGTTGCGGGAAGTGGAAGCTCGACCGTTCCGATCCCGATGCCCACGTACCAGCCCCCGCCGCGCAGGCACCGCAGCGCTGCATCGACAACCTCTTCCGGCGACGCCAGCACGCCCTGTAGCTCGTCACCCACCGAGCGCTCAAAGGGAACTGCTGCGGGCACATCAGCCAGCTGCGCGAGCAGTTCCGGAACGCGGTCAGGCTCATGGGTGCTGTTCCGCTGGTCCACTGTCAGGACGTACATGTTTCAACCTTAGAAGGTTGATTTACAAAGTTCAACCGTTTCTGGCTGAATTATGAAAGTCAACCTCACCCAAACAGGTCGACGGGCTTGACGATGTCGGCATAGATCAGGAGCGCCCCCATGCCCATGAGAAGGATCGCGACGACGTAGGTGACGGGCAGCAACCTGGCCATATCGAACGGCCCGGGATCCGGCCGCTGAAAGAGTTTCGCCACACCGCGGCGGAGCCCTTCCCAGAGCGCACCGGCCACGTGACCGCCGTCGAGGGGTAGCAGCGGGATGAGGTTGAAAACGAACAACGCCAGGTTCACGCCGCCCACCAGCCCCACGAGGGTGGCCGCGCGCGCTTCGAACGGAATCTCCTCCATCGCGGAGACCTCACCGGCGATCCGCCCGACGCCGACCACGCTGATGGGGCCTTCCGGGTCGCGGGGAGCGTCGGAGAATGCCGCTTCGGCGACCTGGGCTACGCGCTGGGGCAGATTGAGCACCACGCCGGTGACCCGGACGAGGCTCTCTCCCACCGCCGGCATCACTTCGGACGCGGGCTGCGGCACCAGTTCCTGCCGGGACCCCACGCCGATGAAACCGACGTCCTGCATGACGGGGGTGCCGTCGTCGTTCAGTTTGGCGCGGCCGTCAACGTCCGGGACCGGGCGCTCGGTCAGCAGCGGTTCAATGGTTGCGGTGATCGTGTCTCCGTCACGGAGGTAGCTGATGGACACTTCCTGCCCGGCGGCGTCACGGATCCAGGAGGACAGTTCCGTCCAGCTGGTGACCTCGCGCCCGTCGAAGGACAGGATGCGGTCCCCCGGCTGGAGGCCCGCCTCGAAGGCGGGGGCTGCCGGGTCTCCGGGTCCGCAGTCGGTTTGCCCGGTTTCCTGCTGCTGATCGGTCGGGACAACACACTTGTACACCTCCGAGACGGTGGTGGTGGGCTGTGCTGATCCGAATCCCATGATGAGGATGGCGAACATGATGATGCCGATCAGGAGGTTCATCAGTGGGCCGCCGAGCATGATCACGAAGCGCTTCCAGATGGGAAGCTTATAGAACACCCGGTTGTCATCTCCGGGTTGAAGCTGTTCGGCCGCTGCCCGGCGTGCGTCCGCGGCGAGCTGCTGGAACATGCCGGTGCTGGACTGGCGGACCGTGCCGCCGTCGGCCGTTTTTGCCGGCGGGAACATGCCGATCATCGAGACGTACCCACCCAGCGGCAGCGCTTTGACCCCGTATTCGGTTTCACCCCTGCGCCTGGAGAAGATGGTGGGCCCGAACCCGATCATGTACTGCGTGACCCGGACCCTGAAGAGCTTGGCGGGTACCAGGTGGCCCACTTCATGCAGCGCGATGGACGCCGCGATACCGACGGCCACAAACAGCACGCCGGCGATGAACAGCACAATGGTCACTCGTCAGTTCCTTCTCGGTGGGTAGTTTCAGTCCTGGAAGCCACAACGAATCCGCGCGCTGCGTCGTGCCCAGTTCTCGGCGTCGAGCACTGCCTGGAGTGTGAGGTCTGCTTCATCGGTGTGGTTTTCCACCACGGCGCGGACGGTGTCGACGATGTCCGGGAAGCCGATCCGGCCGGCGTGGAAGGCGGCCACCGCCTCTTCATTCGCCGCGTTATAGACCGCCATGAAAGTGCCGCCGCGGGCTGCCGCAGCCTTGGCGAGCGCGACGGCGGGGAACGCCTCCTGATCCAGCGGCTCGAACGTCCAGGCGGTGGCCTGGGTCCAGTCACAGCCGGCGGCGGCACCGCTCACCCGGTGTGGCCAGCCCATCCCCAGAGCGATGGGCAGCCGCATATCGGGCGGGGATGCCTGGGCGATGGTGGATCCGTCATGGAATTCAACCATCGAGTGCACTACCGACTGGGGATGGACGACGACGTCGATCCGGTCCAGTGGAACGTCGAACAGCAGGTGCGCCTCGACCACCTCGAGGGCCTTGTTCACCATGGTGGCCGAGTTGGTGGTGACCATCAGCCCCATGTCCCAGGTGGGATGGGCGAGTGCTTCAGCCGGGGTGACCGATTCCATTTCAGCGCGGGTTCGTCCGCGGAACGGTCCGCCGGACGCGGTGAGGATCAGCCTGCGCACCTCGTCGGGAGTTCCGGATCGCAGTGCCTGGGCGATCGCGGAGTGCTCCGAGTCGACCGGCACGATCTGCCCGGGACCGGCGGCATCCTTCACCAGCTGGCCGCCGACGATGAGCGATTCCTTGTTGGCCAGCGCCAGCAGGTGGCCCTGCTTCAGTGCGGCGAGCGTCGGTGCCAGGCCTATGGAACCGGTGATGGCATTCAGTACGACGTCGGCTTCCGGGCTGGCTGCCAGGCGTGCGGAGGCGTCCGGCCCAGTGAGAATGTCCGGGCGGTAGCCGGGCTTGCCTGCTTTTTCCGCTGCTTTCGCGATGGCAGCTTCCAGCTCCTGCTCAGAACCGCTGGCCGCTGCCACTGCCGGGGCATCCGACTCCACGGCCTGCTCTGCCAGCAGCGCCAGATTGGACCCGCCGGCGGAGAGACCTGCAACGGTGAACAAATGGGGCGACTGGGCAATGACGTCGAGGGCCTGGGCGCCGATCGAGCCGGTGGAACCGAGAATAATGACGCGGCGAGGACCGGACCGGGCTCGTGGGTAATCCATACCTCCAGTATTGCGCACCCCTCCCCCTGCGTTGAGTTGGCAGCGTCCGGGCGGCGCCGCCAACTCAACGCAGCAGACTCAACGCAAAGCGGAGCCTCAGCCCTTGTGCCCCGCTCGCCGCAGGGTCTGCTCGGCATGCCTCAGGATCGGCCCATCGACCATCTTGCCGCGGAACGTGAAGACTCCACCCTCGTGCTGCGCTGCCGCAAGCAGCTCGCGGGCAAACTGTTCCTCCTCAGCCGAAGGCCGGTACGCCTCGCGGATCACCGGCACCTGGCTGGGATGGATACAGGCTTTAAGGCCGAAGCCGGAAGCGACGGCGTCGCGCGCTTCGACAGCGAGCCCACCGAGGTCCGGAATATTGACGTACACGGCATCGACAGCGTGCTTGCCCGCGGCCGCGGCCGCCAGGAGCACCGTGGAACGGGCGTGCAGCGCAATATCGCGGTAGCCGCCGTCGTCCGCACGGCTGGCTGTACCGCCCAGGGAAGCAACGAGGTCCTCGGCACCCCACATGAGGGCGACGACGTTGGGTTCCTCCGCCAGTTCCGTTGCCTTCAGCACGCCACGGGCGGTTTCACAGAGTGCCACCACATCGAACCCGCTGAGCGTCCACAGGTCCTCACGGCCCTCAGCCTTGGCCAGCATGATGGTCCGGTAGCGAGTATCCCGAAGTGCCTGCAGATCGAGGGCGAAGTCATGGCTCTGGGCCGGATTCACCCGCACAATGGTTTTCGCAGGGTCAAGCGGATGCGAAATCAGCGCTTCTCGCGCGGCAGCCTTGGCCCCGGGCGCCACCGCATCCTCAAGGTCAAGGATGACGGCATCGGAACGCTCGGCTGCCTTGCTGAACCGCTCCGGACGGTCTGCAGGACAGAAGAGCAGGGCCGGTCCCATGGCGAAATCAGTCATGGACGTGCTCTCCCTCCCCGTGGGCAACCCTGTTCCACATCAGCACCGTCCGGGTAGCCAGCGCCACCACCTCGCCGTGCTGGTTTCGGCCGGTATGGGTCATGGTCACCAGTCCCTGCCCAGGGCGGGACTTTGACGGCCGCTTCTCGGTGATCTCGGTCTCCGTATACAGGGTGTCGCCGTGGAACAGCGGCTGGGGAAAGGACACCTCCGTCAGGCCAAGCTGCGCCACAATGGTTCCCTGGGTGAGCTGGGTAACCGACTGCCCGACGACGGTGGCCAGCGTCAGCATCGAGTTCACCAGCCGCTGGCCGAAAGGCTGCTCGCCGCTCCAGGCCGCATCGAGGTGCAGGGCCTGCGTGTTCATGGTCATGGTGGTGAACAGGACATTGTCCGCCTCCGTGATCGTCCGGCCCGGACGGTGCGCATACACCACGCCGGTCTCCAGCTCGTCATAGTAGAGCCCGCGCTGTTCAACGACCCGCTGTTCAGTCACGCCGTGTTCAGTCATACGGTCAGTTCCTGATCTTCCTCGAACAGCTCGGCGCCGGTGGCTGCCGCCACATCGTCAATGGACACGTTGGGGGCCAGCTCGCGCAGCACCAGCCTGGACTGGCCGCCCTCGGCAACGACGTCAATCACGGCGAGGTCCGTGATGATCCGGTCCACGCAGCCCTTGCCCGTAAGCGGCAGCGTGCATTGTTCCACGATCTTGGGCCTGCCGTTCCGGTCCACATGCTCCATCATCACAATGACCTTTTTGGCTCCGAAGACCAGGTCCATCGCGCCGCCCATGCCCTTGACCATCTTGCCCGGAATCATCCAGTTGGCGAGGTCCCCGTTCGCGGCCACCTCCATGGCGCCCAGCACGGCCACGTCCACGTGCCCGCCCCGGATCATGCCGAAGGACAGGGCGGAGTCGAAAAACGCCGCACCATTGTTGACGGTGACCGTCTCCTTGCCCGCGTTGATCAGGTCCGGGTCGACCTCGTCCTCGCCCGGGTAGGGTCCGACGCCGAGGATCCCGTTCTCGGAGTGGAGCACCACTTCCACGCCGGCGGGAATGTAGTTGGGGATCAGGGTGGGCATCCCGATCCCGAGGTTGACGTACTGGCCGTTGCTGAGCTCCTGCGCCACGCGGGCGGCGAGTTCGTTCCGCGTCCAGCCCTTGCCCTCGGGATGCGACACTGCAGCGCGCCGGTACTCGGAACGGACGCCTTCCGGGCGGGGAGCCTGCGGGCTGTTCGGATCCATGGTTATGCTCCTGCCTGTTCGGTGGTGCCGGCCGCCGACGGAGCGGACAGCGCCACCGTCCGCTTCTCGATGCGCTTTTCGGTGTTCGGTGCGTGGACCACACGCTGTACAAAGATGCCCGGCGTATGGATTTGCTCCGGATCGAGCTCGCCCGGCTCAACCAGTTCCTCGACCTCGGCGATGGTGATCCGGCCGGCCTGGGCACAGAGCGGATTGAAGTTCATCGCGGTGGCGTGGAACACGAGGTTGCCGTGGCGGTCACCCTTCCAGGCATGAACCAGCGCGAAGTCGGGGTTCACCGACTCCTCCAGCACGTAATCCTGTCCGCCGAACTCCCGCACTTCCTTGGGGGACGAGGCAATGGCGACGTTGCCGGCGTCGTCATACTTCTGCGGCAGGCCGCCCTCGCTCACCTGCGTCCCCACCCCCGCCGTCGTGTAGAAGGCGGGGATGCCGGCCCCGCCGGCACGCAGCTTCTCCGCCAGCGTGCCCTGCGGGGTCAGCTCCACCTCGAGTTCGCCCGCAAGGTACTGGCGGGCGAACTCCTTGTTTTCGCCGACGTAGGAGCTGATGGTGCGGCGGATCCGGTGATCGTCCAGCAGCCGTCCCAGCCCCCAACCGTCCACACCGCAGTTGTTGCTGATGGTCTCCAGCCCGGAGGTGCCCTGCTCATGCAGGGCGTCGATGAGCGCCACGGGAATACCGCAGAGCCCAAACCCGCCGACGGCCAGGGACGCCCCGTCCGGGATGTCCGCTACGGCCTCGGCTGCTGAGGCGACGACTTTGTCTATCACTGCTTCTCCCTCATAAATCGATCAGCTCGGTGGGCTGGGTGATCAGAGCCCAAGTTCACGGGCGATGAGCATCAGCTGCACTTCGGTGGTTCCCTCTCCGACCTCAAGGATCTTCGAGTCACGATAGTGGCGGGACACCGTGAACTCGTTGATGAACCCGTAGCCGCCGAAAATCTGGGTGGCGTCACGGGCGTTGTCCATCGCTGCCTCGCCTGCGACCAGCTTAGCGATCGACGCCTGCGTCTTGAACGGCTTGCCTGCCAGCATGCGCGCCGCGGCGTCGTAGTAGGCGAGGCGCGCCGTGTGCGCGCGTGCCTGCATGCGTGCGATCTTGAACTGGATGGACTGGTAGGCACCGATGTTGGAGCCGAACGCCTGCCGCTCCTTCGCATAGCGGATGGACTGCTCAACGCAGCCCTGCGCCGCACCGGTGGCAAGCGCCGCAATGGCAATGCGGCCCTCGTCCAGGATCTGGAGGAAGTTCGCGTAGCCGCGCCCCCGCGTCCCGAGCAGGTTCGCCTCCGGCACCCGGACATCCTTGAGGGTGAGGGGGTGGGTATCCGAGGCGTTCCAGCCGACCTTGTTGTAGGCCTTCTCTGCGGTGAAGCCGGGCGTGTCGGTAGGCACGAGGATGGTGGAGATCTCCTTCTTCACCGATCCGTCTTCCCGGGTGGCGGTGTCCGTGACCGCTGTGACGGTCACCAGCCGGGTGATGTCGGTCCCGGAGTTGGTGATGAACTCCTTGGTGCCGTTGATGACCCAGTCGCCGTCTACCAGCTTCGCGTTGGTCTTGGTTCCCGACGCGTCGGAGCCGGCCTCGGATTCGGTCAGCCCGAAGCCGGCGAGCGCCTCACCGCTGGTGAGGGAGGGCAGCCACTGCTGCTTCTGTTCCTCGGTGCCGAACCGGTAGATGGGCATTGCGCCCAGTGAGACGCCCGCCTCAAGGGTGATGGCCACGGACTGGTCCACGCGCGCCAGCTGCTCCAGTGCCAGGCAGAGCGCAAAGTAGTCTCCGCCCATGCCGCCGTATTCTTCGGGGAACGGAAGCCCGAACAGGCCCATCTCGCCCATCTGGGCGATCACCTCGTACGGGAAGCTGTGCTCCTCGTCGTGTTTGGCGGACACCGGTGCGACGACGCTGTCGGCGAAGTCGCGGACGGCCTCCACCAGGTCCTGGTATTCCTGACTCAGTTCGAAATTCATGATGCGGGTTCTTCCTGTTCTGGAGGGATGGAACCGGCGGCGGCAGAATCTTCTGCGCCGTCGGACGGTTGGGGGTGGATGCGGGCGACAACCTGGTTCGCGGAGACGAGGTCGCCGGGGCCGAGGGAGATGGCGACGGTGCCCGTCACCGCGGCGGTGAGCTGGTGCTCCATCTTCATTGCTTCGACGCTGAGCAGGACCTGACCCTCCTCCACCAGATCGCCGTCGGACACGTTCACGGTGATCACCGTCCCCGGCATCGGCGAGCGCACTTCCGGGTCAGCCGCCCCCTCGCTGCGGGCAATCGAAGAAAGCTGTGCCTCAAGCACTTCCTCGCGGGCCAGCAGCCGGACGGGCTGGGACCACCCGGCCTCGGTCAGCCAGAGTGTGGAACCGGCCCGCGTCAGCCGGGCGTCCAGGGTCACTCCGTCGACGACGGCGCGGAGCGGCTCTGTTTCCCCGCTTCCCGCCAGCCAGCTCACCTCGAAGCGCCTGCCGTCGATGTCCACGACGCTGTGCGCTCCATGGCTGTGCGCTCCATTGCGGAGGACGAGGACTGTGCGCGCCGGGCCGTTCCCGACCGCAAGATGTACCGGCATTGCGGCGTGCGCTCCGCCGACCCGCCACCCGTCCCCGGAATGCCACGGGGAAGCAGCCTCCCTACGGCTACTCACAGCGCCGGCCGGCGCAGCACCGGACAGCACGACGGCGGCCGCGGCCACTTCCGCGTCCGTCGCCGTCCGGAACGCCAGGTCCGGCAGCTTCCGTTCGATCAGGGTGGTGTCCAGCTTTCCGTCGCGGACATCGCCGTCGTTGATCAGCAGCCGCAGGTACTCCACATTGGTGCGCAGCCCGGCAACGCGGGTCTGCGCGAGCGCCCGGTCCAGCCGGTCGAGCGCTTCTGTGCGGGTTTCCGCCCAGGCAATGACCTTGGAGAGCATCGGGTCGTAGGTCGGTGAGATTTCCAGGCCCGGCAGCAGTGCGCTGTCCACACGGACGCCTTCACCGGTGGGTTCGGAGAGGCCGGCGATGGTGCCCGCCGAGGGCAGGAACCCCGCCTCGGCGTCTTCGGCATACACCCGCGCCTCCACCGCATGGCCGGAGAGAACGACGTCGTCCTGTGCGATGGTGAGCTTCTCCCCTGCCGCGATGCGCACCTGCCACTCCACCAGGTCGACTCCGGTGACCATCTCGGTGACCGGGTGTTCAACCTGGAGGCGGGTATTCATTTCCATGAAGAAGAACTCATCCGGCGCTTCAGCGGAAACGAGGAACTCCACCGTGCCGGCCCCGACGTAGTCGACACTGCGTGCCGCGTTGCACGCCGCCTCTCCGATCCGGGCACGGGTTGCCGGATCCAGCAGCGCTGACGGGGCTTCCTCGATGACCTTCTGGTGTCTGCGCTGGAGCGAGCATTCCCGCTCCCCCAGGTGGATCACGTTCCCGTAGGTGTCGGCGAGCACCTGCACCTCGATGTGGCGGGGGGTGCGGATCAGCCGCTCCAGGAACAGTGTGTCGTCGCCGAACGCGGACGCGGCAACCCGTCGGGCAGTCTGGAGGCTGCCGGGCAGGTCCCCGGGACGCTCGACGGCATGCATGCCTTTCCCGCCGCCGCCTGCCGAAGGCTTGATCAGCAGCGGGTAACCCACCTCGCCGGCCGCGCGGATGAGGTCATCGTCGCTCAGGCCCGGTTCCGCAATCCCGGGCACCACCGGCACCCCGAAGCCGCTGACGTGGTTCTTGGATCGGATCTTGTCGCCCATGATGGTAAGTGCATGAACCCTTGGCCCAATGAAAACGATCCCTGCCTCCTCGAGGGCACGCGCAAACGCCTGGTTTTCGCTGAGGAAGCCGTATCCGGGATGGACAGCCTGCGCGCCGGTCGCTTCACAGGCGGCCACGATCGCCCCGATGTTGAGGTAGCTTTCGCTCGGGGCTGCGGGGCCGATGCGCACCGCCCGGTCAGCCTCGCGCACGTGGCGTGCACCGGCGTCGGCGTCGCTGTAGACGGCAACCGACCGGATGCCGAGGGCGCGCAGCGTCCGGATGACCCGGCAGGCGATCTCGCCGCGGTTGGCAACAAGGACAGTGTCGAAAAGTACTCTGTTTTCCATGGAAATCACATCCTGAAGAGGCCGAAGGAGGTCTCCGGCAGCGGCGCGTTGGCGCAGACGTCGAGCGCGAGGCCCAGGACACGGCGGGTGTCGGCCGGGTCGATGATGCCGTCATCCCAGAGCCGCGCGGTGGAGTAGTAGGGGCTTCCCTGCGCTTCATACTGTTCACGGATGGGTGCCTTGAATGCTTCCTCCTCCTCGGCGCTCCACTCCTCGCCGCGCGCCTCGAGCTGGTCGCGCTTCACCGTACTCAGCACCGATGAGGCCTGGTTGCCGCCCATCACGGAGATGCGGCTGGCCGGCCACATCCAGAGGAAACGCGGCGAGTAGGCACGCCCACACATCGAATAATTGCCCGCACCGAAGGAACCGCCGACGACGACGGTCAGCTTGGGCACGCGGCACGTCGCCACCGCGGTCACCATCTTGGCCCCGTGCTTGGCGATGCCGCCCGCCTCATAATCCCGCCCAACCATGAAGCCGGACAGGTTCTGCAGGAAGATCAGCGGGATGCCGCGCTGGTCACACAGTTCGATGAAGTGGGCGCCCTTCAGCGCGGATTCACCGAAGAGGACGCCGTTGTTCGCCACGATTCCCACCTGGTGGCCATGCAGCCGGGCAAATCCGGTGACCAGCGTGCTGCCGTAGTCCTTCTTGAATTCGTGGAAACGGCTGCCGTCGACAATGCGCGCAATGATCTCGCGGGCGTCGTACGGCGCGTTGACGTCGACCGGCACCGCCCCATAGAGGCTGTCCAGATCCACAGCGGGTTCTTCGGCCTCCGCGGGCGTCCACGCCGTCTGCGGCGCCGGCAGCGTGGAGAGGATATCCCGGACGATCTCCAGCGCGTGCTGATCATTTTCGGCCAGATGGTCGACGACGCCGGAGACCTTGGCGTGTACGTCCCCTCCGCCGAGCTCCTCCGCGGTGACGATCTCGCCGATGGCCGCCTTCACGAGCGGCGGGCCGCCCAGGAAGATGGTCCCCTGGTTGCGGACGATCACCGTTTCATCGCTCATCGCGGGCACGTAGGCACCGCCGGCGGTACAGGAACCCATCACGGCCGCAATCTGGGGGATCTTGCGGGCCGACATGGTGGCCTGGTTGTAGAAGATCCGGCCGAAGTGCTCACGGTCGGGAAACACCTCATCCTGCCGGGGAAGGAACGCTCCCCCGGAGTCCACCAGATAGACGCAGGGCAGGTTGTTCTCGAGGGCGATCTCCTGGGCGCGGAGGTGTTTCTTGACCGTCATCGGGTAATAGGTGCCGCCCTTGACCGTCGCATCATTGGAGATCACCAGGACGTGGCGGCCATGGACCAGGCCGATCCCGGCAATCACGCCGGCGCCGGGACTTTCGTCGTCATACATGCCGTTTGCGGCAAGCGGTGCAATCTCGAGGAACGGGCTTCCCGGATCCAGCAGGTGATCGATACGGTGCCGCGGCAGCAGCTTTCCGCGGCCGACATGACGCTCGCGGGACCGTTCCGGACCGCCGAGCGCCGCACCGGCAAGGCGGTCCCGGAGCTCGGCTGCCAGGGCCCGTTGGGCGGCGTCGTTCTGCCGGAACGCAGCGGCGTTCGGGTCC
Organism: Arthrobacter subterraneus; assembly: GCF_900099735.1. Classification (GTDB taxonomy): domain Bacteria; phylum Actinomycetota; class Actinomycetes; order Actinomycetales; family Micrococcaceae; genus Arthrobacter_D; species Arthrobacter_D subterraneus. The sequence continues at coordinate 99,539 of NZ_FNDT01000004.1, forward strand.
AGTCTCGATGCCAGGGTCTCCATTGACGTCCTTCCGGTCGGCGCACGGCGTCGTGCACAACCACTCAGTTAGCGGGGATTAACTCAAATTTAGGTTAGTAGCTATTAACCGAACTGTCCACCAGAATGGAGGCATCCCCTTCTTCTGGAATTGCTCCACTACCAAAGGACGCCATGGACGCCCCTGCTCCCACCCGGATGACCGGACGCAGCCTGGCCAAGGCCTCCCGGCGCGCGGCGTTGCTGGACGCCGCCGCGCAACTTTTCGCTGAGCGGGGTTACAACGGGGTCTCCATCGAGGATCTCGGTTCGGCGGCCGGCGTCAGCGGACCGGCTGTGTACCGGCACTTCAGCGGCAAGCCGGCAGTTCTCGCGGCACTGCTGGCGGGCGTCAGTCAGGACCTCCTCGAGGGCGGCCGCGCCGTCGTGGCTGAATCTCCCAGCCCGGAGCAGGCGCTGCGCGGTCTGATCGAGTTCCAGGTCGATTTTGCGCTCCGCAACGCCAACGTCATCCGGGTCCAGGACCGGGACCTCAGTTGGCTGACTGCGGAAGATCAGGAAACGGTGCGTTCACTCCAGCGCACCTACGTGGAGGTCTGGGTGGATGCCCTTGCCGAGCTGGCCCAGGGAGCGGACCGGACCCACCTGCGCCGCAAGGCCCACGCTGCCTTCGGGCTCATCAACTCCACTCCGCACTCCACCCACCGGCGACGCAGCAGCAGGGACACCGCTGAACTGCGCCAGTTGCTTGAGGAAATGGCCTGGGCAGCGTTGAGCGTGGAAGCATGAATCCACCAAAGAGTCCTGACGCGTTGCGTCCCTAGTACGCTGAAGAGGACGCACCACCGCGGTGCACCTGAACTTTGCTGAAAATTCCCTGTTCCGCCGACCTGAAAGCTTCCAGTGATCACGCTACGCGCCGTTGAACCCTCCGATCTGGACGAGTTCTTCTCCCACCAGCTCGACCCCAGCGCCAACCACATGGCCGCCTTCAGTGCCAAGAATCCGTCGGACCGCGGCGTGTTCGACCACCACTGGCAGAACATCCTCAACGATCCCACTGTCACAGTGCGCACCATTGTTGCTGACGGCGACGTGGTGGGAAGCATCCTCGCCTACCATGACGGCGAGGTCCCGGAGATCAGCTACTGGATTGACAAGGCGCGCTGGGGCCAGGGAATTACGACGGCGGCAGTGGGACTCTTCCTTGAAGAGTTCACCGACCGTCCGCTCCGTGCCCGTGCGGTCATCGACAACACCAACTCGATCCGCATTCTTGAGCGCTACGGCTTCACCAAGGTGGGCGAGACCCAGGGTTTCGCCAACGCTCGCGGAGCCGTGATGAAGGAACTGGTCCTCGAGCTGCGCTAGCGAGCGGAACTTTTGTGCAGCTCCGGTGACCCCGACCGCGTCCAGGCCGCCGGAGCTGCACAAAAGTTCCTACAGGGGCGGGGCGTCGTATCAGACCATCGTCAGGACCATGCCCGGGTCCTGCAGGATGGTGCCGATATCCGCAAGGAACCGCGAACCCTGTTCGCCGTCCACCAGCCGGTGGTCAAAGGACAGGCTGAGCGTCATCACCTGACGCAGCGCAATCTCATCCTTGTACTCCCACGGCATCTTCCGCACCGACCCCATGGCGAGAATCGCTGCCTCTCCCGGATTGAGGATGGGCGTACCCGCGTCGATGCCGAACACCCCCACATTGGTGATGGAGATGGTCCCTCCTGAAAGGTCCGCCGGACTGGTTTTCCCTGCCCGTGCGGTCTCCGTAAGGTTCTTCAGTGCGTCGGCGAGCCCGCGAAGGCCGAGCGTCTGGGCATCCTTGATGTTCGGCACCATCAGGCCCCGCGGAGTGGCCGCCGCAATCCCGAGGTTCACATAGTGGTGCTGCACAATCTCCTGTGCAGCCTCATCCCAGCGTGAATTCAGTGTCGGATTCCGGTCGAGGGCAATGCACAGCGCCTTGGCCACCAGCGCCAGCGGGGTGATGCGCACATCCGCGAACGCCCGGCTCGTCTTCAGCCGGGCCAGCAGCTCCATGGACGCCGTGACATCGACGGTCAGGAACTCGGTCACGTGCGGAGCGGTGAAGGCACTGGCCACCATGGCGGCAGCGGTGTGCTTGCGGACGCCCTTGATCGGTGTCCGCGTCTCCCGCTCCCCGGCAGCGGACGACGCCGGTGCGCCGCCTGGTTGCGACACCGCCTCCGGCGTTGCGTGCCCTTTGCCGGCCGCTCCTTCGTGGGCCGCGCCCTCCTGGGCCGCCAGCACATCCTCGCGGGTGATGAGGCCCTGGGGTCCCGTGCCGTTCACCTGCGTGAGGTCAATCCCCAGATCCCGCGCCAGCTTGCGCACCGGAGGCGTGGACCGTGGACGTTCCCGCGGGGCCTCGGCGGGAACGGACGGTTCGTCGGCCGGAGCGGACGGCACGGCCGTAACCGAAGAGACCACAGGCACCGGAGTTGCGGCGAGCCCAGGAGTTTCGGCAGGCGCAGGAGTTTCGGCAGTCACAGGAGTTTCGCTGCGCCGGGCACGGCGGGCGGGCCTGTCGGATTTTTCTAGGGCCGCACCGTAACCCACAAGGTTGGGTTCGCGTTTGGCCGGCTGCGCGTCGTCGTCGTCGGCTGTGGCCTTACCGGCGCCTGCGCCGGAACCCCCGCCGGAATCTCCGCCCGGCACATCGAAGGAAACGATTGGCGAACCGACCTCGACCACGGTTCCCGGCTGCTCATGGAGTTTCGCCACCACACCGGCATAGGGCGAGGGCAGCTCGACGACAGCCTTCGCGGTTTCGACATCGGCAATAACCTGGTTGAGCTCCACGGTGTCGCCGACGGCGACATGCCAGGCGACGATCTCCGATTCGGTCAGGCCTTCGCCGAGATCGGGCAGTCGGAATTCCTTGATCACCGGCGCCACTATCCTTCCAGTCCGCTCAGGGAGTTGGGCCGGCCCAGGGCGCGGTCAACCCCGTCCAGTATCCGGTCCAGATCCGGAAGGTGATGGAACTCCAGCTTGGAGTACGGGTACGGGATGTCGAATCCCGTGACACGGACCGGCGCATGCTCCAGGTAGTAGAAGCAGCGCTCGGTGATGCTGGCGGCAATCTCGGCACCGAGCCCACCCGACTGCGCGGCTTCATGGGTAATGACCAGGCGGCCTGTTTTCCGGACCGACTTCTCCACGGTGGCGAAATCAATCGGCGCGAGAGAACGCAGGTCGATCACCTCGACCGAGACGCCGTCGTCGGACGCGGCAACGGCGGCATCACGCGCCGTAGGCACCAGCGGCCCGTACGTCACCAGTGTGACGTCGCTGCCCTCGGTGACCACGCGGGCAGCACCCATGCCGGTGGCGGTGATGTCCACGCTCTCATCGACCTCGCCCTTCAGGTGATAACGGCGCTTCGGTTCAAAGTACAGGATGGGATCGTTGCTCGCGATGGCCTGCTGGATCATCACGTAGGCGTCCTGCGGGTTCGAGACACTGACCACCCGCAGGCCCGAGGTATGGGTGAAATAGGCCTCAGGAGACTCCGAGTGGTGCTCGGGGGAACCGATGCCGCCGCCGAAGGGCACCCGGATGGTGATCGGCATTTTCACGTTGCCCTGGGTGCGATAGTGGAGCTTGGCCACCTGGCACACGATCTGGTCGAACGCCGGATAGATGAAACCGTCAAACTGGATCTCGACGACGGGCCGGTACCCGCGGTACGCCATGCCGACCGCCGTGCCCATGATGCCGGATTCGGCGAGGGGCGTATCCACGACGCGGTGCGGTCCGAAGTCCTTCTGGAGGCCGTCGGTGACGCGGAAGACGCCGCCCAGCTTCCCGATATCCTCTCCCATGAGGACAACCTTCGGGTCATTCTCCATGGCCCTGCGAAGACCGGCGTTGATCGCACGGCCGAATGTCATGGTTGCCATCAGCGGCTCGCCTCCTCGGAGGAATCGGATACAGGAGATTCAAAAGAGGCCAGGTAGCGCTCGTACTGGTCCTGCTGGCGTTCAAGCCACGAGTTGGGCTCGCTGTAGACGTGCTTGAAGACGTCCTGCGCCGCCGGTTCCGGCATGGAGATGCAGCCCTCGCGGAGGCGGGCCGCGACGTCGTCGGCTGATGCCTGAACCGAGTCACTCACCTCGGCGGGCAGGAGCCCTTCGGCGTCGAGCAGCCCGGCGAGCCGCGCGATGGGGTCCTTGGCGGCCCAGTCTTCCAGCTCATTGGCGTCCCGGTAGCGGGTGGGGTCATCGGCCGTGGTGTGCGGGCCCATCCGGTAGGTCACCGCCTCAATGAACGTGGGGCCGCCGCCGGTGCGGGCCCGGTCGAGGGCCTCGCGGGTGACGGCGAGGCACGCCAGGACGTCGTTGCCGTCGACCCGGACGGAGGGAATGCCGAACCCCGGCGCGCGCCGCGCAATGGGCACATGCGCCTGGAGCCGCACCGGCTCGGAGATGGCCCACTGGTTGTTCTGGCAGAAGAAGATCACCGGCGCCTGGTAGCTGGCGGCGAACACCATGGCCTCATTCACATCGCCCTGGCTGGTTGCTCCGTCGCCGAAGTACGTCACGGCGACCGAGTCAGCGCCGTCGTGCAGGATGCCCATCGCGTAGCCGGTGGCATGCAGGGTCTGCGCCCCGATGATGACCTGTGTCGGCGCCATGTTGATGGCGAAGGGATCCCAGCCCGCAGAGGCGTTGCCCCGCCAGACCCGCATCAGGTCGGTGAGGTCCACTCCCCTGCAGTACGCGACGCCGCTCTCGCGGTAGCTGGAAAAGACAAAGTCGTCTTCCCTCAGGGCGCGGGCCGATCCGATCTGTGCGGCCTCCTGGCCGAGAAACGGCGGCCAGAGCGCCAGCTCGCCCTGACGTTGGAGGGCGGTGGCCTCCGCGTCGATCCGGCGGATCACCACCATGTCCCGGTACAGCGCCTGCAGGGCCTCGCCGTCGACGTCGGCCACCCAGCGGTCATATACCGGGTGGTGCCGGCGTTCACCGTTGGGCGCTATGAGCTGTACCAGCTCATCCTGCGCTGCGTCCGCTTCGTTGTTCAGGAGCACGTTCCTCATCCTTCTCACTTCCAGCGACGGCGGATGGATTACACCCGCCGACCGCAGCCACCGGCGCCGCTTCAGGGCCGTGGGCACCATTGCCCGAGGTTTACTGTGACGATACTCACGTAGGCAACACCGCACAACCGATTCCGGAATGGCTGAGCATTGTGCTCTATTTGGCACCTCCGCCCCGTGCTAGCGTTGCGCACTATGCAGCCCCTTGACGCCACCGACACGCGGCTCCTGCTGGCACTGGCCCGGGACTCGCGGCGCACCGTCGTTGCCCTGGCCCAGAAGCTGGGACTTTCACGCAATACCGTGCAGGCCCGCATGGCCCGCCTTGAGAAGAATTCGACCTTCCTGTCCTTCGAGCGCCGCATCAATCCGGCAGCCCTCGGCTATCCGCTGACGGCGTTCATTCAGGTGCATGTCGACCAGCGGAAACTCAGCGCGATCACCGCCCGGCTGGCCGAAATCCCGGAGGTCCTGGAGGCCCATGGGTTGACCGGGCAGTCGGACATCATGGTGCGGGTGGTCTCGGTGGACGCGGAGGATCTCTTCCGGATCAACGGAAAGATCCTGGCGTGCGACGGCGTGGAACGCTGCGATACCTCCCTCGCCATGCATGAGCTGATTCCCTACCGCATGGAGCCGCTGCTCCAGCGTGGTGCGGAGGAGTAGCCACGCGGTTTTCCGAAGAGAACCATCCGGAACGCCGACGGACCCGAATGGTGTGCAGAGCTCCGCCACTGAGGGCAACGCGCTCATCATCTTCGAAGTCAACCCGCTGCACAACATCATCCACATGGCGAGCGCCGTCCTCCTGCTCGGTGTCGGTCTCTCACAGGACAAGAGCACCCACGCCTCCAAGACCCGCGCACACGCTGCGTAGTCCGGGCGGTCCGGTCATGCGCACTGCTGCAGCCGGAGAGCAGGTACTCCCTGTTCTCCGGCCCGGCCCAACCCAGGAGATCGCCGGCGGCGAACTCGTCCGGTTCCTGGCGGCATTCGCCGCCCTGAGCGCAGGCCTTACGTTCTTTGCGCTCGCCGCCGATAACCTGCTGGCGGCAGAAGGTCCAGCACCCATCGCGCTGGGTGCTCTCATCGGTCTCTGGGCTGTTGTCCACACACTCTGGGGCATCCTGGTATTGCGAAACCGGCCAGGTGGAAACCGACCGGAGGCCTGGCTTGTCCGGTTCGTGCCTACCGCGCTGCCTGCTGTTGGCGCGGTCGTCCTTGTTGTCCTTGCCTGGGGCGCACTGCTCGCGTCGGCAGGCAGCAGGACGTTCAATCTGACGCTTGCCTCCACTCTCGCGCTTGTCCTTCTGCAGTTGGGCGCGTCCGCCGCCCGGCGCCGGCAGACTTCAGCTGCGCGATCCGGATCCCAACCGGCGCCGGGCAGACTGCTGGTCGGCCTTTTCTTCTCAGCCGTTCTGGTGGCGGGGATTGCGACGCCCGGCCTCGCCGCGTCAACGGCCGGCGACAACGCTGTGCCGCACGGCACACATGGGACTGCGCCTGTGCCGTCAGATCACGCAGACCACTAGGGCATTCCACTGGTCGACACACGCCGAAGGGGCCGGAATCACAATGATTCCGGCCCCTCTGATGTGCCCGTGCTGCTAGTGGCTGGTTGCCTTCTCGGCACCCACACCGGTCAGCGAGCGGACCTCCATCTCCGCCTGCTTCTGCGGATCTTCGGTTTCTTTCGAGAGCACGGTCCCGAGCCAGCCGAGGAAGAAGGCCAGCGGAATCGAGACGATCCCGGGGTTGCTCAGCGGGAACCAGGCGAAGTCCACCGTCTGGATCATCGACTTCTCGGCCCCCGAGACCACGGGCGAGAACGCGATCAGGATGATCGCTGAACCAAGGCCGCCGTACATGCTCCACAGCGCGCCCTGGGTATTGAACTTCTTCCAGAACAGCGAGTAGATGATGGTCGGCAGGTTCGCACTGGCTGCGACAGCGAAGGCCAGCGCGACCAGGAAGGCCACGTTCTGCCCCTGCGCGCCGATTCCGCCGGCGATGGAGAGCAGACCGATCACGATGACCGTCCGTCGCGCCACCTTCACCTCACCGTCCGGGTCGACCTTGCCCTTGCGTACCACGTTCGCGTAGATATCGTGGGCGAACGATGCAGCAGCCGTGATGGTCAGCCCGGCGACCACCGCAAGGATGGTGGCAAAGGCGACCGCAGAGATAACTCCCAGCAACAGCGGCCCGCCGAGTTCGAAGGCGAGCAGCGGCGCCGCCGAGTTCACTCCGCCGGGAGCGCCGTTGATCCGGTCTGCGCCGATCAGCGCACCGGCACCGTAACCGAGGACCAGGGTGAACACGTAGAACGCACCGATGAGCCAGATGGCCCAAACCACGGATCGCCGTGCCTCTTTGGCCGTCGGCACCGTGTAGAAGCGCATCAGAACGTGCGGCAACGCCGCCGTACCGAGGACCAGGGCGAGCGCCAGCGAGATGAAGTCCAGCTTGGTGGTGGCAGTAGCCCCGTACTGCAGGCCAGGTCCGACGATGTCCGGGTTGCCCGAAGTCTCAATGGCGGCCCCGAGCAGCGCGGAGAAATTGAAGCCGTAGATAGCAAGCACCCACACCGTCATGATGAACGCACCGGCAATGAGCAGGCAGGCCTTGATGATCTGCACCCACGTGGTCCCCTTCATACCGCCGATCAGTACGTAAAGAATCATCAGCGCTCCGACAACAACGATCACCAGCGACTGGCCGAGCTTGTCATCGATACCCAGCAGCAACGACACAAGACCGCCGGCGCCGGCCATCTGCGCCAGCAGGTAAAAGAAGCACACCGCAAGCGTGGTGGTGGCAGCCGCGATGCGCACTGGTCGCTGCTTCAGCCGAAAGGACAGCACATCGGCCATGGTGAACTTGCCCGTGTTGCGGAGCAGTTCGGCAACAAGCAGGAGCGCGACCAGCCAGGCGACCAGGAACCCGATGGAGTACAGGAATCCGTCATATCCGTTGATGGCAATGGCGCCGACAATGCCCAGGAACGATGCCGCCGACAGGTAATCACCCGCGATGGCTGTGCCGTTCTGCGGCCCGGTGAAGGACCGGCCAGCTGCATAGTAGTCAGCAGCGGTGCTGTTGTTACGGCTGGCACGCAGCACCACGACCATGGTCACTGCTACAAAGAGCCCAAATATCAGCATGTTGAGCCACGGTTCACCGACCTGGGTCGACTCGACGGCCTGCCGTGGTAGGGACTGGATCATTTGGTTCCTCCTGCGCCGTCCTGAAACACCTCGGGTGCTTCAGACTCGAGCTCATTGCGCAACTCTTCCGCGATGGGGTCAAGGTGCTTGTTGGCATAGCTGACGTACCACATGGTGATAGCGAAAGTGCTCGCCACCTGAAGCAGCCCGAAGATCAGGCCGATGTTGACATTCCCGAAAACCGGCGTGGACATGAACTCGTGGGCGTAATCGGCAAGCAGGACGTACAGGAAGTACCAGAGCAGGAACGCTGCTGCCATGGGGAAGACGAAGCTGCGGTGACGCTTCCTCAGCTCCTTGAACCGTGGCCTTCCCTGGACTTCGGTGAAGTCCACCGGGGTAGCCGGCGGTGCGCCGGGTGCGGATGGGTCGTGGCCCATTGAAACCTCCTCGTTTGGGGCCTCCCGCGTCTCTGCCAGACCGCGCTGGACGGCATAAAGCATGGGAGTGTGACTCCCATCACTGTCCGCCACCGAGGAGCCCGCTGCCAAGCTCCAGGCCAGGCCCTTCGCTCAACGGACCCGGGCGTGCGATGAACGGCAGGCACCTGCGCTGAACGGTAGCCGCATGGTGCCGGTCATGACGCCTTGCACCGCTACTCTTGACCCATGCTCAGCCCCGCCGTCGACGTCACTCTTGTTGCCGCCGTCGTTCTTGTCACCCTCGTGGTGGTGGCGGTCCTGGGCTTCAGGTTTTCCCGTTCCTACCGGGATCTCGGTTCGGACGCCGACCGCGCCACCTACGCCACGCTGCACACTGTCGCCCTCGCCTCTGAGCATCTGCGGACGGGCCTGACGCCGAGCGGTGCGTCCAGGGCTGCACGCCACCTGCGGGGCCTGCTGCGCTGCCAGGCGCTGCTCATGACAGACACCGGTGGCGTCCTGGCCTGGGACGGGACGGCACCGGAACCGGCGGACGCAATGCTCCTGGCCCGTGAGGTTCTCGCCAGCGGGCGCACCCAGATTTTCAAGCAGTCGCAACTGAAATCCGTAACCGGGCAGGGCAACGGACTCACCGAGGCCGTGATCGCACCGATCAGGGTCAACGGCAGGGTGGTAGGCACAGTCGGCGCCTTCGCGCTGTCGGTCAATGCAGGGCTGGTCCGCGCCACCAACGAGGTGGGCGCCTGGGTAGCCACCCAGGCCGAACTGGCGGAACTGGATTCGTCCCGGACCCAGCTCATGGAAGCCGAGGTCCGCGCGCTCCGGGCACAGATCAGCCCGCACTTCATCTACAACTCCCTGAACGCCATCGCCTCCTTCATCAACACGGACCCTGAACGCGCCCGCGAACTGGTCGTCGAGTTCGCGGACTTCACCCGCTACTCGTTCCGCAGGCACGGCGACTTCACCACGGTGGCCGAGGAACTGAGGTCGATCGACCGGTATCTCCTGCTTGAACGGGCACGCTTCGGTGAGCGGTTGAAGGTCAGTCTCCAGATCGGCCCGGAGGTCCTCAGCACGGTGATTCCCTTCCTCAGCCTGCAGCCGCTGGTGGAGAACGCGGTCCGTCACGGACTCGATTCGAAGGACGGGACAGGAAACATCACCATCACCGCACACGACGCCGGCGCCTACGCTGAGGTGACCGTCGAGGACGACGGCGTGGGGATGGATCCCGAACGGTTGCGCGCAGTCCTTGCCGGGCACGTGGACGGCGTGCATGTGGGACTGCGCAACGTCGACTCGAGGCTGCGCCAGGTCTACGGTGACGCCCACGGGCTCATCATCGACACGGCACCGGGCGCGGGTACGCTGATCACCCTGCGCATTCCGAAATCCCAGCCCGATCACCAGGCCTGAGCGTCCGTGCCCGGTTGTGTCCCCGGGCAGGCCGGACGGTGAATTCCGCGTAATCTGGTTCCATGGTCAACGTGGTCATCGTCGATGATGAGCTTCCGGCACTCGCGGAGCTGGGCTTTTTGCTGTCCCGGGATGCCCGCATCGACAGCATCCATCAGGCCTCCAGCGGCGCCGAGGCGCTCCGGATCCTGCAGAGCAACCCGATCGATGCGCTGTTCCTGGACATCCACATGCCCTCGCTCTCCGGGCTGGACATCGCCCGCGTCATTTCCCGCTTCAGCCGTCCTCCCGCCGTCGTGTTTGTCACCGCGGACGAGGACCGGGCGCTGGAAGCGTTCGAGCTGCGCGCCGTGGACTACCTGCTCAAGCCGGTACGCACCGAGCGGCTCACCGAGTCGGTCCGGCGCATCTGTGAGCTGATGGAGGACGGCGCGGCCACACCGGAAATCATCACGGTGGACCAGGGCGGAATCAGCAAGATGATCCGCCGTGACGAAATCCGCTACGTTCAGGCGCAGGGGGACTACGCCCGGCTGCACACCGCGGAGGCCAGCTATCTCATCCGGATTCCGCTCAATGACCTTGAGAGGCAGTGGGCCGACGCGGGGTTTGTGCGGACGCACCGCTCCTACCTTGTGGCGATGGACCAGGTGACCCAGGTGAAGCTGGCGACGGGCAAGGCGAGCGTGCTGGTCGGGGACGCTGAGCTGCCGGTCAGCCGGCGCCACCTGTCCGAGATCCGCGGCAAGCTTGAAGCCACGCGCCTCAGGCCCGGACAGTAACACCGTGTCCGAACCTGTCCAGCGTCCCGAGCGTGTCCGGGTCACCGCCCCGCAATCCGCCGCCGGACCGGGAACAACCTATCCGGTGGCACGGGAGATGGCCGAGCAGTCCGACGTCGGTGAACTGTTTGTCCGCTCCCTCCTCCGTTCCCAGCTGAGGCTGGCCGTGGTGGTGGCGTCCGGCTTCCTGGTGATCCTCGTCGGCATTCCTGTTCTGTTCAGCGTGTTCCCGGTCATCCACTCCTGGACCGTCGCAAGCGTGCCCGTGCCCTGGCTGCTCCTCGGCCTCGGCATCTATCCCGTGGTGATCGGTTGCGCGGTGCTGTATGTGCGCAGCGCGGGGCGCATCGAACAGCGCTTCCGGGATCTGGTGGATGACCAGTGACGTTCCCCGAACTGAATCCCGCAGTCGGTTACGTTTCGCTCATCCTGGTGTCGCTCGCGACCGTCCTGATCGGCATCTACGGGCTCCGGATCTCCCGGACTACCGGCGACTTCTATGTGGCATCGCGTACCGTCCGCCCCTGGTGGAATGCCTCCGCGATCGGCGGTGAGTACCTCTCGGCCGCGAGCTTCCTCGGGGTTGCCGGGCTGATCCTGCTCTCCGGCGTGGACGCGCTCTGGTTTCCCATCGGCTACACCGCCGGGTACCTCATGCTGCTGTTGTTCGTCGCCGCTCCCCTGCGGCGGTCGGGCGCGTACACCATCCCGGATTTCGCCGAAGCGCGCCTGGAGTCCCGGAACGTCCGCCGGGTAACCAGCCTGCTGGTGATCGCCGTGGGGTGGCTCTACATCGTTCCGCAGCTGCATGGGGCAGCCCTGACCGTCCGCATCACCACCGGCCTGCCGTCCTGGGTAGGGTCGGTCGCCGTCGTCGTTGTGGTCTGCCTGAGCGTCATCACCGGCGGCATGCGCTCCATCACCTTTGTCCAGGCGTTCCAGTACTGGCTGAAGCTGACGGCCCTGGCAGTGCCGGTGGTGTTCATCCTGATCCAGCTGGCCGGCACCGGTGGGTCCATCACGGACAACGGCGCTGTCTTCGATTCCGGACTCAACACCACCGCTGATGCCTCGCTGTACCAGAACATCTCGCTGGTCATCGCACTGCTCTTCGGCACGCTGGGCCTGCCCCACGTGCTGGTCCGTTTCTATACGAACCCGGACGGCGTCTCGGCCCGGCGCACCACCCTGATAGTGCTGGGGCTGCTCTCGGTCTTCTACCTGTTCCCCACCCTGTACGGGGTCCTGGGCAGGATCCACACGCCGGAACTGGCCGTGCAGGGTGCAGCGGACGCCACCGTGCTGCTGTTGCCGAGCCGCATTTTCGACGGCGTGGGTGGGGACATTCTGTCCGCCTTCGTCACGGCCGGAGCATTCGCTGCGTTTCTTTCCACCTCCAGCGGCCTGGTGGTCTCGCTGGCCGGAGTGGTCAGCCAGGACTTTTTCCGGGCCAGCGTTTCAGGCTTCCGCTGGGCGGCGATCGTGTCGGCGCTCATTCCACTCGGTTTTGCCCTGCTGACGGACACACTCGCCCTGGCCGGCAGCGTGAGCATGGTGTTCGCCTTCACCGCCTCGACCATCTGCCCGCTGCTGGTGCTCGGCATCTGGTGGCGCGGGCTCACTGACGCCGGAGCGATTGCGGGCATGGTCTCAGGTGCGGTGTTGTGCGGCGGCTCGATTCTGCTCGCTGCCGCCCTGGGCATCGATCAGGCGCCGCAGTGGCTGAGGCTGCCCGCGCTCTGGACAGTCCCTGCCGCATTCGCGGTCACCGTGGCGGTATCGCGTTTCACCGCCGGGCGCAGGCCTTCGAGCGCCTCGCGGGTGCTCGCCCGGCTGCACACGCCGGAGCCTGCCTGAGCGCACGGGAGCGCACCGGTCAGTCGATGGCCGCCATGAGCTCGACCACGCGGTCGAGGAACGCATCCACCTGGGTTTCCTCATAGCCGTCCTCGCCCACGGCCTCCCGGAACACTGCCCGGCGGACCACGTCGACGCTGAGCGGCATGTCCCGCTCGAAGTAACCGAGTAGTTCGTCGCAGAGGGCGTCTACGTCATCAATGTCGTAGCTGGTTGCGTTCCTGCGCGACGGGCGGCGGAACCGCTCCCCCGGCGGCCGGTGCAGCCTGCCGCGCAGAACGGCGGAGATCCGCCCGATCTGCATGAGCCAGGCCTGCTCGCCGTTGGACTCGATCAGCGCGTCCCGCTCCCGCTGGGCAAAGACATCCTCCAGACGGTCGAGGGCGGCGTCGACCGCACGCGGCTCGTAACCGCCCCGGGCCGGGTCGAAGGCCATGGTGCGCACGTCGGTGCTGGTGACGGCTTCGCCGTCGGTGCCGTCGGAGTTGTAGAAAGTGCGGGCCCGGGTCAGGAACCGGTCAACCTGCTTCGCGTTGTAGCCGTACTCCCGCCGGCCTACGCGGGCAAACGGCGAGCTGCCGTTGCGTGCTCCATCCATGGGTGTGCGTTTCTCTTTTCTACAGGGTTCCGGGTACCAATGTAACCGACAGCAGGAAAGCAACCGGAGAAGCGAAAACAATCGAATCGAGCCGGTCCATGACGCCGCCGTGGCCGGGCAGGAGGCTGCTCATATCCTTCACGCCGAGCTCGCGCTTGATCATGGATTCTGCAAGGTCTCCGGCGGTGGCCGCCGCAACCACGGCAACGGCCAGGCAGATTCCCACCCACCACGGCCGGTCCAGCAGGAACACCACCGCGAGGACTCCCACCAGCATGGCTCCCCCGATCGAACCGGCGAACCCTTCCCACGACTTCTTGGGGCTGATGCGGGGCGCCATGGCGTGCTTGCCGAAGAAGGCTCCGATCAGGTACCCGAAGGTGTCATTGGAAACCACGAGGAGGAGCAGGGTGGCCACCTTGAGCGCACCGGAGGGTTCCTGCAGGAGCAGCATGGCGAAGCTGAGGAGGAACGGAACCCAGAGCAGCACGAAGGTGCCGGCCATGATGCTCCGTGCCGCATCCGGCGCGGGATCGAGGCTCCGCCAGAGCGCCAGCGCGGTCACCGAGACCACCGTCGCGAAGGCCAGCGCCTCGGGCCCGCCCAGATAGGCGGCGAACGGAAGTGCGACGCCGGCCGCCAGGGCGGGCACGGTGGGCACCTTGATCTGGCGTACTTCGAGCGCCCTGCCGACTTCCCAGACCCCGACGACGCCGATCACGGTGGTCAGCGCGACGAAGGCCAGCGGCAAGAACAGCATTCCCACGAGCAGGGACACGAGCAGCGCCAGCCCGACCACGATGGCAGCCGGAAGGTTGCGCCCTGCCCGCGAGGTTTCGCCGGTCTTCGGGGACCGGGGACGACGCCTGAACAGGATCCCCGGGCCCTGCTTCGCTGCCTCGCGCAAAGCACGCCTGCCCGTAACGACGACGCCGGCCGGCGCCTCGTGTGCAGCGTCAGCAGCAGGCGTGCGGCCAGCCTCTGAAGAAGGCTGGGTTTCGCTCATCAGACCTCGAGCAGCTCGGTTTCCTTGCGCTTGAGCATGTCATCGATGGTGTCCGTATGGGACTTGGTCCGGGCGTCGAGGTCCTTTTCGGCGCGCGCACCTTCGTCCTCGCCGGCGTCTCCGTCCTTCACGGCCTTGTCGATGCCGTCCTTGGCCTTGCGGCGGATGTTCCGGATCTGGATCTTGGCGTCCTCAGCCTTGCCGCGGACCAGCTTGACGTATTCCTTGCGCCGTTCCTCGGTCAGTTCGGGGAGCACCACGCGGATCACGTTGCCGTCATTGGACGGGTTGGCGCCGAGATCGGAATCACGGAGCGCCTTCTCGATCTCGCTCAGTGCGGAGCGGTCAAACGGGGTGATCAGGAGGGTCCGTGCTTCCGGGTTCTGGAAGGACGCCAGCTGCTGCAGCGGCGTGGGCGAGCCGTAGTAGTTGACGATGACCTTCGAGAACAGGGACGGGTTGGCGCGGCCGGTGCGTACGGTCGCGAAGTCTTCCTTTGCTGCCTCGACTGCCTTGTCCATGCGGGCTGTGGCGTCTGACATGGTCTCTTCGATCACGATTTCTCCTTTGGTTCGAAATCCGCTGCTTTCAAGCGTCCGATTCAGTTGATAATCCTAGTTCACAGCCGGGGTTCCGCTGGGACCGTCCAGCCGTTGCGCGCCGCGCTCAGGGGCTGACGATGGTACCGATCCGCTCACCCATGATGGCGCTGGTGACGTTGCCCTCGCCCTCCATGCCGAACACCACCATCGAGAGATTGTTGTCCTTGCACATGGTCATGGCGGTCTGGTCCATCACCCGGATGTCCTGGCGCAGGGCGTCGTCGTAGGACAGCGAGTCAAGCTTGCGCGCGGTCGCGTCCTTGTGCGGATCCGCCGTGTACACCCCGTCCACACCGCTCTTGGCCATCAGCACGACGTCGGCCCGGACTTCCAGCGCACGCTGGGCGGCGACGGTGTCGGTGGAGAAGTAGGGCAGGCCTGCTCCTGCACCGAAGATGACCACCCGGCCCTTTTCCAGGTGCCGGATGGCCCGCCGGGGAATGTAGGCCTCGGCGACCTGCCCCATGGTGATGGCGCTCTGGACACGGGTTTCGACGCCGGCCTGTTCCAGGAAGTCCTGCAGGGCCAGGCAGTTCATCACCGTGCCGAGCATCCCCATGTAGTCCGCACGTGAGCGGTCCATCCCGCTCTGGGACAGTTCGGCGCCGCGGAAGAAGTTCCCGCCGCCGACGACGATGGCGACCTCCACTTCGCCGACCGTCGCGGCGATCTGCTTCGCGATACCCCGCACCATTTCCGGGTCGACTCCGAGCTTGCCGCCGCCGAAGACCTCTCCGGAAAGCTTCAACAGCACCCGCCGGCGCGGGGATCCGCTGTTGCCTGCGTTGATGTGGTTGTCCATGATGCCTCCCGGGCTGTTCTTGCATGAGTGTCGGTTGCGTCCCTGCGCTGATGAGTCAACGCAGCTGGAGTTGCTGTCTGTCCTGCCCCGGCCGCATTGCCGTCCGGCGGGCAGGACCGTGGTCTGGTGGGTCGATCCTGGGTCTGATGGGGTCAGTCTTGCAGGTTTCCGGCGGCTTCCCCACGCCGGACATGGCGGAGGGGCGGCCACCGTGGCGACCGCCCCTCCATCATCTCAAACAATCAGCGACCCGTGAGGATCACGTGTGCTCAGGCACCCACCCGGAAGCGGGCGAACTGCTTGGGCTCAACGCCGGCTTCCTTGAGGACCTGTGCAACGGACTTCTTGGCGTCCTTGGCGAACGCCTGGTCAACCAGCACGCCCTCCTTGAAGAAGCCGGTCAGGCGACCTTCGACGATCTTGGTGAGAGCGGCTTCGGGCTTGCCCTCGGCGCGTGCGGTTTCGTCAGCAATGCGGCGTTCGGTTTCGACAAGCTCTGCCGGGACATCCTCGCGGGTGAGGTAGGTCGGCGAGTAGGCGGCGATGTGAACGGCGACGTCGTGCGCAGCCTCGGCTGCAGCCTCTCCGCTGCCTTCAACGGCGAAGAGGACGCCGACCTGCGCGGGCAGGTCCTTGGAGGTCTTGTGCAGGTACGCGTCAACGATTGCACCCTCGACGCGTGCAACGCGGCGGATGTCCACCTTTTCACCGAGCAGCGCACCGGCTTCGATGACGTGCTCCGAGACAGGCTTGCCGTCAACGGAGTGCGCGAGCAGCGACTCCACGTCGGAGGCACCGGACTCGATGGCCGCAGCGAGTACCTTGTTGGCGAACTCGATGAACGGCCCGGCCTTGGCGACGAAGTCGGTTTCACAGTTGACCTCAACCATGACGCCGACGTTGCCATCGACCCGGGCTGCCACGAGACCTTCAGCGGTTGAACGGCCTTCACGCTTGGTGGCGCCCTTCAGACCCTTGATGCGGATGAGCTCCATGGCCTTGTCGGCATCGCCGTTGGCCTCGTCGAGAGCCTTCTTCACGTCCATCATTCCGGCGCCGGTCCGCTCGCGGAGAGCCTTGATGTCAGCGGCAGTGTAGTTTGCCATTTGAACTCCTCAGATGTGGTTTTCTCGTCAAGCTAATGTGAGTAAAAGTTCTCCGGACCAGATGTCCGGCACAAGCGAAAGGGTGCGGGCTTTGGAGTCCCGCACCCTTTCGATGAAACTACTTGCTCTCGCCGTTCGCGGCTTCCCCGGCAGGTGCTTCCTCAGCAGCAGGTGCTTCGGCAGCGGGAGCCTCTTCGGCTGCCGGTGCTTCCTCGGCTGCAGGTGCCTCTTCAGCAGGTGCGGCGTCGGCTGCCGGGGCCTCTTCGGCTGCAGGAGCGGCGCTGCCTTCAAGCAGTTCGCGCTCCCACTCGGCGAGGGGCTCCTCGGCTGCGGCAGCGTCGTTGCCCGAAGCACGGTTGTTGCGGGCGATGAGGCCTTCAGCAACGGCGTCGGCGACCACGCGGGTCAGCAGGTTGACGGCGCGGATGGCGTCGTCGTTGCCCGGGATCGGGAAGTCGACCTCGTCGGGATCGCAGTTCGTGTCCAGGATGGCAACGACCGGGATGTTGAGCTTCTTGGCCTCGTCGATTGCGAGGTGCTCTTTCTTGGTGTCGACAACCCACACGATGGAGGGAGCCTTGGTGAGGTTGCGGATGCCGCCCAGGTTGTTCTGGAGTTTGGTCAGCTCGCGCTGCAGCAGGAGGAGTTCCTTCTTGGTGTGGCCGGAACCGGCGACATCCTCGAAGTTGATTTCCTCAAGCTCCTTCATGCGCTGGATGCGCTTGGAGACGGTCTGGAAGTTGGTGAGCATGCCACCGAGCCAGCGCTGGTTCACGTACGGCTGGCCTACACGGGTGGCCTGCTCGGCGATTGCTTCCTGGGCCTGCTTCTTGGTGCCGACGAACAGTACGGTTCCGCCGTGGGCAACGGTGGCCTTGATGAACTCGTAGGCGCGGTCGATGTAGGACAGCGACTGCTGGAGGTCAATGATGTAGATTCCGTTGCGCTCCGTGAAAATGAAGCGCTTCATCTTCGGGTTCCAGCGACGGGTCTGGTGGCCGAAGTGGACGCCGCTGTCGAGCAGCTGGCGCATGGTAACGACTGGCATGTCGTTCCTTTCGTTGGGCAGCGCAGGTATTCCTGCAACTCTGCCGGTTTGACGGTTGATGTCCCGCTAGTAACGCGGGGGTCCTGGTGTCCTTCAGCCTGGCGGCCACTGCTCCAACCGGATTCCTCCGGACCGCTGGAGCAGTGTTCCCAGACGTGCGCTCTCTCAATGAAAATCTCCGGAGAACTGCCTGCGAATCGGGACACGCGTAGTCAGTAACCGTTGCCGGGCACGCCAGTGCGAAAGCTTTTATGGCATGACGGCATACGGATAACTGCTTTCCCCAGTGTACTACAGCCCCGCGCCGCTCCTGACGGCCGCCGCAGGGTCCATTCCGTCCTCCACAGCCTGCGGGATCCGCTGGTTTTTTCCACATCAGCGCTCGACGCCGGCCGCCGGGACCGTGGAGCCGGCACTCTCAGGAGATGGCATCCCTGAAGAAACTGCTCCGCCCGCTCACCATTGCGGTGACCGCCTCCGGTGTGCTGCTCTCACAGGGTCCGCCGGTGCCGGCATCCCCGATGCCCGAGTCTCCGGCACCCGCACCAGCCTGGGAGCGGCCGCTTAGCGGCACTCCGCCGGTCCTGCGGCACTTCGACCGGCCGCCGCAACGGTGGATGGCCGGGCACCGGGGAGTCGACCTTGGTGCCGTCGACGGCACAGTCCGCAGCCCGGCTGACGGTGTGGTGGTGTTTGCCGGCACGGTGGTGGACCGCCCCGTGCTGACCATCGACCACGGCGACGGTCTCCTGTCCAGCTTCGAGCCGGTGACGGCCTCGCTCGGGAAGGGCGAGGCCGTCAGGGCCGGGCAGGCCGTCGGGCACATCAGCACCGAACCGCACTGCCCCGGCCTCTGCGTGCACTGGGGAGTCAGAAGAAACGGCGAGTACGTCAACCCGCTCCCCTTCGTCTCTGACCGGCGGCCCTCCGTCCTGCTGCCGCCGGCCACTTCCAGTGAGGGACCCGCTAGATGAAGGCGGCGATTCCCGTGATGGCGCGGCCGGCAACCAGCGAGTTGATCTCATACGTGCCCTCATAGGAGTACACGGCTTCAGCGTCAGCGAAGATCTTGGCCATCTCGTAGTCGGTGACAATGCCGTTGCCGCCCAGAATGCTGCGGCCGAGGGCGACGGTCTCCCGCATCCGGGCAGTAGTGAACGCCTTGGCGAGCGCCGACTGCTCGTCGCGTGCGCCGCCGTCGTCGGCCAGCTGGGCAAGACGGACCATCATGCCCAGCGAACTGACGGTGTTCCCCAGCATCTCCACCAGCTGCTGCTGGATGAGCTGGAAGGAGGCCAGCGGACGGCCGAACTGCTGCCGCTCCACCGCGTACCGGCGGGCAACGTCGAAGGCCGCGAGCTGCTGACCGACAGCCTGCCATGCCACGGAGAGCCGCGTGATGCGCAGCACCTTGTTGGTGTCCTTGAAGCTGTTGGCGCCGGCGAGCCGATAGTCGTCGCTGATCTGCAGTCCCTCAAGCAGGATGTCCGCGTTCTCGACCGTGCGCAGCGCCGTCTTGTTTTCGATCTTCGTGGCCTTATAGCCGGGCAGCGAGGTGTCCACCAGGAAACCCTTGACCTGGTTGTCCGCAACGTCGCGGGCAAAGATGACCACCCAGTCGGAGAAGGTTGCATTCCCGATCCAGCGCTTGGCGCCGTTCAGTACCCATCCGTCCCCGTTGCGCTCTGCGGTTGTCCGGGTGCCGCCCGCGACGTCGGATCCGCCGAGTGGCTCGGTGAGGCCGAAGGCGCCGATCTTCTTCATGGCATAGATGTCCGGGAGCCACTCCGCCTGCTGTTCGGGTGAGGCGAGGGTCTCGATGGAGCCGGTGAACAGACCGTCGTGGACGCCCATGAAGGTGGCGATTGACGTGTCCGCCCGCGTGAACTCCGCGTGCAGCAGACCCGCGAAGAGGTTCGAGTGGCCCAGGCGCTTGACCGGAGAGACGATGTCCAGCTCGGCGATGCGCGGAATGAGCTCCGTGGGGAAGACCCCCGCGTTCCACCAGCGGGCGGCTGAAGGCCGGACTTCCGCCGCCAGCCACTCCCGGACCTCGTGGAGGCGGTTCCGCTCCTGGGGCGTGAGCAGCTGCTCGAAGAAGTAGAAGTCGCCGTCCGCGTAGGGGAGATTATCGGCGTCGAAAGCGGGTGCACCCATGAACGTTCCTCACCATCAGTCAGCCCGCACTCACCGGCACAGGCAGGTCCGCACCCCTGCGGCGCGGATCACCTCGACCTATGTTACCCGCCAGTAACTTTGTGCACCACCCGGCATGGCGGACAGAGAAAACCCCGGTCCAGCCGGACCGGGGTTTTTCTGCGCACCTTCTTGTAGGGCTGGTGGGGCTTGAACCCACGACAAACGGATTATGAGTCCGCTGCTCTAACCAGCTGAGCTACAGCCCCTCGACGCCGACAACTCATCGGCGCACCCCATTCTAGCCAGAACCGGAGGGCGAAGAATCGCGCGTGGCTAGACCGTCTCCTCGGTGTGCAGCCTGCCCACGTAGAGATCCTCGAAGGTAGCCAGCGTAGCGTCGATGCTGTGCTTCTCCACCATGGAACGGCTCATCTTTCCCATCCGCTCGCGTTCAGCCTCGGGCATCGAGATGATCTCCGTGAGGCGCATGGCCAGCTCGTCGCTGTCATGGGGCGTGAAGAGGTAGCCGTTGGCGCCGTCCTCCACGAGGTGCGGCAGCGCCATCGCGTTGGCGAGCAGCACGGGCGTGGAGGCGGACATCGCTTCGAGGGTGACCAGCGACTGCAGCTCTGCGGTGCCGGGCTGGCAGAAGACCGTGGCCCGCAGGTAGGCCAGGCGCAGCTGTTCGTCGTCGATCAGTCCGTGGAAGATCACCCGGTCTCCCAATCCCAGACGCCGGGCCTGGGCCTGCAGGGCGGGTTTGACCTCTCCCCCGCCGACGATCTCCAGGTGCAGGTTCAGCTCGCGCGGGGTCTTTGCGACTGCGTCAATGAGGACGTCCACATGCTTTTCCTCGGCGAGCCGCCCCACGAACAGCACAATGGGATAGTCGGGGCGCTCGATCCGCTCGCCCGGCTTCGGCTCGTACGCCGTTGCGTCGATGCCGTTCGACAGTGGGAGCACCTTGCGCAGGAACGCGTGCTCGTGCATGGCCTTGGCCGCCAGCGGAGTGGGCGTGGTGACGACGTCGGCCTTCCCCATGACGCGGCCCATGTCCCGCCAGGAGTTCTTCGCGACGATGTTCTTGAACCACTGAGGAAAGGGCAGGAACGGGTTCAGGTTTTCGGGCATGAAGTGGTTGGTTGCCACCACGCGGATGCCGCGCTTCACAGCCTCATAGAGCGCGTACTCGCCGACCATGTAGTGGCACTGGACGTGGACGACATCGGGCTGGACCCGGTCGAAGAGCATGCTGATTTCACGCTTGATTTCCCACGGCAGGCAGATACGCCAGTACTCATGGGTCGGAACCGAGTGCGAGCGGAGCCGGTGGACGGACCACTCCCCACCCGGCTCGGTGAAGCTCTTGCCCGAGGTGCTGTTTGCGGCCAGAACGTGGACATCGTGGCCGCGGGCGGTCATTCCCTTGGCGAGCCGGTAGCCGAACTGGGCCGCCCCGTTGACATGCGGCGGGTAGGTGTCTGCGGCGATGAGGATGGTCAGCGGCGCGTCTGCTGCCGGATGGGTCACGAAGTAGTCCTCGGGTTGGCAACGGTGGGCGAAGTCACCGGCGTTACCGCCGTCGTGCTTCTTTCTGGCGCCTGACCACATCGGGGTGGTGGCGCGAGAGTGCTATTACTCCAACAATAGCAACGATGGCGGCCGCACCCATGGCAAGCGCGACGACCGATTCGACATTCGGCTGAAGCTCACCCAGCACCGAGATCCCGACGGCGATTCCCACGATCGGATCCACGACCGTGAGTCCTGCGATCACCAGGTCGGGCGGACCGGTGGCATAGGCGCTCTGGACAAACCAGGAGCCAAGTCCGGCAGCAGCAATGATGGCGATGACACTGTAGACCGGCACGTTGAGCAGGAACCTGCCGTTCGGATCCAGCAGGTGGGTGGCGATGATCTTGGTCAGCACGGCAACGAATCCGAAGAGCACACCGGCACCGAGAATGTAGGTGAAGGCGTTGAGCCGTCGCTTGAAGACCGCGGCGAGGGTCCCGAAGATGGCGACAGCGATGCAGAGCAGCAGGACGGCCGTCAGTTCCTGGTCGGGCAGGACAACGTGGTTCTTCCGGGTGACGTTCAGGGCCAGCAGCACAAACAGTGCGCTTCCGCTCACGCAGGCGGAGATTGCAACGACCGTGGCCCGGTTGATCCGCACGCCCTGGTCCCGGGAGTTGACGATTGTCGTGATCACCAGGGCAATCGCCCCGATGGGCTGGACAACGGTCAGGCTTGCGAGGCTGAGTGCGATGACGTTGCAGATGATCCCGGCAATGAGCAGGATCAGGCCGAGTATCCAGCGGGGGTTGCGCAGAAGCCGCACAAAGCCGGTGGAGTTCAGCGCGAGGCCACCGGTGTTGGAGCGTACGGCGCTACCCTGACGCTGGGCGCCGACAGCGAGGAAACATGCGCCCAGCAGGGCCAGGAAAACCGCTACCCAGGCCATGCGCCCGCTTTCGTCATGCGGAGCGCTCCAGGCGGTACACACGGTGTGCCGCCGTGAAGTAGCCGTAGAACGCGATGAGGTGTCCGATACAGCCGAGAACCAGCAGGGTGGTGGCGGTGATCTCGAGCCAGGGCTGGTCGAACCCCTCGACGCGCTGCAGCAGCAGCAGCGGTGATCCGACCAGCAGCAGCGCGGTGCGGATCTTGCCGATGTTGGTCACCGGCAGGGAAATCGGTCCGTGGAAGAGGATCAGGGCGTTGATGATCAGGATGGCGTCGGGAATCACGATGGTCCACACCAGCCACGCGGGCGCCACGCCGTCGACCACGAAGGTCACGGCAATGACGATCAGCGCCGTCCTGTCGGCAACCGGGTCCAGCCATTTGCCGACCGAGGAAACCTGCCCGAACCTCCGCGCAACGTAGCCGTCCACCCAGTCGGTTGAACCGAGGAGCACAAGGGTGATGACCGCAGCGGCATACTCGCGCTGGACGATGAACATGACGAACAGCGGGACGCCAAGGAACCGGACCACCGTGATGATGTTCGGCACGGTCCAGAAGGTGTCCAATTCGGCAGGGGTCTCCCCCGGCTTTCCCCCTGCGCCAATAAGTCTGATCACTGTCCCTCCGCTCCCATTATCACAGCAGGCCTGCGCGGCAGCGGACAGGCGGGGGGAATGAGCCCTTGCCCCGGCTTATTTGGCGACGAGCCGGCGCACCATCACCGCGATCGCGGCAGCGGAGGCGGCGACCACGCTGAGCGGCTTCCAGCGGTCAGCGAGTGTCTGGGTGTGCCGGGCCGGAGCGTGCGCGGCGTGAGCGTGCGTGGCCGAAGCCGTACCGCTCCGGGTACGCCGGGCATCGCGGGCGTGCACCGCTGAGGACTTCGCCTGGGCAGCGGCCTGACGTGCCCTTGCCGTGGTGCCGCCGAACCGGGACTTGAAATCCAGTCCCCGGCCGAGGTCCTCGCGGGTCTCGGCGATGTGGTCGCGGCGGCGGCCCGACCGGCTGCGGAGCTCAGCGTAGGACGGCGCAGGCGGCTTGGGCTCTCCGGTGTCCTTCTGTTTGGGCTTCTTCTCCTCTTTGGGCTTCTGCACATCGAGGGTTGCCGGATTGAACTTGCGGCCTTCCTTGAGCACTCCGATGTCGTACTTTACTCCGCGGATGGCGTCCTCGGGCAGGAGGGGCAGCGCCTTCTTGAACCGGGACAGGCCCATCAGCCCGGCGATGGCTGCGATGATGAGGAACAGGGCGGCAAAACACAACGCAGCGAGCCAGGGCGGCATGATGGTGCCCAGGCCCATGATGGCCGCGACAATGAGCGCGACCACGAGGAAGGCGACGAAAACCAGCGCCACGGCGAAGAACGCGGCTGCGACGCCTGCGGTGATGCCCTTCTGCTTCAGCTGTTCGCGGGCAAGCGAGACTTCGTCGTTCAGCTGGCGTGGCGTCAGCCGCAGCAGCAATCTGATCAGGCCGATGACCGACGGCGTTCCGCCGGACCGATTCACCCGCGTGCTGGTCGAGCTTTCCATGTGCCGTGCTCCCATTCGTTCATCCTGCGCGTCTGTCCCAAAATTACCACCGACGCATATTTCTCGCGCGCGGGCCACCGGCTCACCTGACGGGAATGAGATCCTCCCTGTCCTCCAGTTCACGGCCTGCGTATTCCTGCAGCCTCGTCTTCACGAACCAGAAGGAGACGACGGCGAATCCGGTAAACACCGCGTACATGATCCAGACACCGAGGTTCTCGCTGACCCAGGGGAAAGCGAGCGTGACGATGAAGTTGAAGATCCAGTTCACCATGGTTGCCACTCCGAGGGCGATGGAACGGATCTTGTTGGGGAACATCTCTCCGAGCGTCACCCACATGACCGGCCCCCAGGTCGCGGCAAAGAAGACCACGAACAGGTTTGCACCGACGAGGGCAACCGGACCCCAGATTCCCGGCAGGGACACGTCGGCGCCGCTGCCTGTTGCCTGCGCGAAGGAGACGGTCGCAGCGAGCAGACCGGCAAACATGCCTGCCGAGCCGACCAGCAGCAGCTTGCGCCGGCCGATCCTGTCGACAAAAAAGATGGCCACGAAGGTCATTGCCACGTTGATGATCGAGGTGATCACCGACGTCGTGAATGAGTCGCTCTCGCTGAAGCCGACCGACTGCCACAGCGTGGTGGAGTAGTAGAAGATTGCGTTGATTCCGACCAGCTGCTGCAGCGCGGCGACGGCCATGCCGACCCAGAGGATGGGCTGCAGCCCCAGCACGGACCCGCGCAGGTCCCGGAGGCTGGTCCTGTCCTCCATCCGGAGGGTGGAGCGGATTTCCGCCAGCTTGGTGGAGGTGTCCCGGATGCCCGTGACCCGGGACAGAACGTGCGCAGCCTCGGCATCCCGGCCGCCGCGGATCAGGTAATGCGGTGATTCGGGAATGGTCAGGGAGAGCACACCGTAGATGATGGCGGGCACGACGCCGACCAGCAGCATCCAGCGCCAGGCTGACAGTCCCCACCACAGCTCGCCGGCAGCTCCGCCGGCGAGATCGGCAAGCCAGGCGTCCGACAGCAGCGCGGCGAAAATTCCGACCGTGATGGCGAGCTGCTGGATGGAGGCGAGACCGCCGCGCCATTTGGCGGGCGCGATCTCTGCGATGTAGCCCGGCGCGATCACCGAGGCCACACCGATTGCCACGCCGCCCACCAACCGCCAGAGCATCAGGTCCCACTCGCTGATGGCAAACCCGGAGCCGACGGAGTTGACCAGGAAGAGCACTGCCGCGCCGAACATCACCCGCTTCCGGCCGAGGCGGTCCGCCAGCTCACCGGCGAACCATGCACCGGCTGCGCACCCGAGGAGGGTAATGGCAACCGTGAAGCCGAGAACCGCCTCACCCAGCCCGAAATCCTCCTGGATGGCGTCCACCGCACCATTGACCACGGCGGTATCGAACCCGAACAGGAGTCCGCCGACGGCGGCAGCAACGCTGACTCCGATGACCTTCCCGAGGTGTGGTTGTACTTCCGGCGACGGCTGGCCGCTCTTCGGATTATTGACGGGCACGTCTGGCGCTCCTGGATCTCGTGACTTCGCTTGCTGCCTGAACCGCATTTCAACCTACCTCAGGGCAAAGCCCGCCGGACAACCGGGGAGTGCCCGTGCCCGGACCGGGTTTCGGTGGGCTGCGGGAGGCCTCTAAGATAGTTATTGATTCGTTGTGGCAACCACCGTTTCCCGTCGCCGGAGGCTACCGGCTGACCGGCTCTCCACCTTTTCTCCGTCTGCAGCGTCGCAGTGCGCCCTCCCCGCGCCCGAACATACGCCCAGTTAGGTATCCGTTGAGCACCATCACTCACCCCGGTGACGCCCTCACCCGTCGGCAGAAGCTGATCTACGTCATCATTCTTGGCACCCTGACGGCGCTCGGTCCGTTCACCATCGATCTGTACCTGCCTGCCTTCCCGGCCCTGCAGGATGATCTCGGCGTCACCGAGGCGGCGGTCCAGCTCACCCTGACCGGGACGATCATCGGTTTTGCAACCGGCCAGCTGCTCGTGGGCCCGCTCAGCGACAAGGTGGGCCGGCGGCTTCCGTTGATCGCCGCCACCACCGTGCATGTGGTGGCTTCTCTCGGCGCGGCGCTGTCGACCGACATCGGCATGCTCATGGTTTTCCGCGTTCTGCAGGGTGTCGGCGCGGCCGGCGGCGGTGTTGTAGCCATGGCAATGATCCGGGATCTTTTCAGCGGGTACCCGCTGGTGCGGATGCTCTCCTATATGGCGCTGGTAAACGGTATGGCGCCCATCTTTGCGCCTGTCATCGGGTCACAGCTGCTGGTGGTCATGCCGTGGCCGGGCATCTTCTGGTTCCTCGCCGCCTACGGCTTCCTGGTGATTCTTGCTGTCTCGGTCTTCATCATCGAGACCCTGCCGGCGGAGCGGAGGAAGGCGTCGTCGTCGACCGCTTTACAGCGGTACCGGGCCGTGCTGACTGACCGTGTCTTCATCGGTGTCCTTCTGGTGGGAGGAATGAACTTCTCCGGACTGTTCTCCTACCTTTCGGCTTCGCCCTTCCTGTTCCAGGATGTCTACGGCCTCGACCCGCAACAGTATGGGCTGCTTTTCGCCGTGAATTCCCTGGGCATCGTCGCGGCGGTCCAGATCAGTGCGCGGGTGGTCCGCAGGGTGGGGCCGCAGTGGATCATCGCCGCTTCCACTGCCGCGATGCTGGTGATGGCGCTCTTGATGATCCTCTTCGACTACCTGGAGTTCGGTTTCTGGGGCACAGCGGTTCCGCTCTGGTTCTACATCTCGGCCGCGGGTTTTACCTTCCCGTGCGTCCAGGTGCTGGCCCTGGCCAACCACGGCGCGCAGGCCGGCACCGCGGCTTCGCTGCTCGGCGCGACCACCTTCGGGCTGGCCGGCGTGATCTCTCCGATTGTCGGGGTGCTCGGGATCGGTTCGGCGACGCCGATGGCAGGCGTGATGGCCGTGTGCATCGCCTTCGGGATTCTTTTCCTGTGGACCATCGTGCGGCCGCGGAGCGTCCCCTCCATTTCCTGAGGGCAGACGTCCTCCCGTGCCGCGCGTCAGCCCTTGGTGACGGCCCTTTCCGCCGTACGGGTGATATTGCGCGCCATCGAGGAGAAGACCACGCCATGGAAGGGCAGGACGCTCAGCCAGTAGAGCCGGCCGGCGAGTCCGCGGGGAAAGAACACCGCGCGCTGGCGGTATTCGCTCGCGCCGCCGTCGGGCACTACCGACAGCTCCAGCCACGCGCGCCCCGGAAGCTTCATTTCGGCCCGCAGCCGCAGCTTTTCACCGCGCACCAGTTCTTCCACGCGCCAGAAGTCGAGCGCCTCGCCCGCCATCAGGTCCGAGGAATGCCGGCGCCCGCGACGCAGGCCCACCCCGCCCGCCAGCTTGTCCAGCCACCCGCGGGCCGCCCAGGCCACCGGCCAGGAATACCAGCCGTTCTCCCCGCCGATGCCCTCGATCACTTTCCAGACTTCGGGCGCCGGTGCGCTTGAGCGGAAGATGCGCTCGTCCTTGTAGACAGTGTGTCCGGCCCACTGCGGGTCGGAGGGCAGCGGGTCCGCGACCGCTTCCCGCAGGGAAGCCCCGGCCCAGCTCGTTTCGACCTCACCGGCACTCATCTTGTTGAGGGCGAGGTCGACGGCGGCGCGGTAGTCGGTCAGGCCGCCCTCCGGCTGTGGCAGGTAGTCATGGATATCCGATTCGGCGGTGACGGCGTCGTGCTGGAGGGATTCGATCAGCGGCATGGCCATGGCGCGCGGGATGGGAGTCACCAGGTTTACCCAGTGTCCGGCCAGGCGCGGGGTGAGGACCGGCAGGGCAAGGACGGTCCGCCGGGGCAGGCCTGCGGCTTCCGCGTAGCGCTTCATCATGTCCGCATAGGTCAGGACGTCACCCGAACCGATGTCGAAGGTGCGGTTGAGCCCCTCGGGGAGGTTCAGGGCGCCGAGCAGGTAGGAGATCACGTCCCGGACGGCGATGGGTTCGATGCGGTTCAGCACCCACTTTGGTGCCGGCATGACGGGGAGGACATCAGCCAGATGCCGGATCATCTCGAACGAGGCGGAGCCGGAACCGATCACAACGCCGGCCTGGAACGCGACGGTGGGCACTCCGGAGGCCAGCAGCGCCTCCCCGACCGCCACGCGGGAGCGCATGTGGGTGGACAGCCTGACTCCCTCCGGGTGGAGGCCTCCGAGGTAGACGATGCGCTTCACCCCGGCGCGGGCCGCGGCGCCGGCAACCGTCTCGACAATCCCGGCCTCGCGCTCCTCGAAGCCGCGCCCTGATCCCATCGAATGGACCAGGTAGTAGAGCGTGGAGACGCCCTCGCAGGCGCGGTCCATGGTGTCGGCGTCCTGGAGGTCGCCCTCGATCACCTCGACCTGTGCCGCCCACGGAACGTCACGCAGCTTCTGCGGAGACCGCACCACCACGCGCACACGGCGGCCGTCCTCCACGAGCCGGGAGACAAGGCGGCCGCCGATGTAACCGGTGGCACCCGTGACGAGGACAAGATCATCTTTCAGCATGGGGCAACAGTAGCGGCACATGCTGGACGCCCGATGGGAGCGATGAAAAGAAAGGCTCCTGACCGGCGTTGATGCAGGTCAGGAGCCTATTTGCTCCCCCGACTGGACTTGAACCAGTAACCCTTCGATTAACAGTCGAATGCTCTGCCAATTGAGCTACGGGGGAAAGCAGCGAGATCAACTTTACATAGGAAAAGCGGTGAAGTGAAATTGATCGGCAGCTAGTCGGAGCGCAGCGCGCGGCGTTCCATTTCGAGCTGCATCAGCTCCCGGTTCAGCTGCTGGAACAGGGACGGATCAGCCGACGGGTCCAGGCGTTGAAGGGCGCCCAGCTTCTCGGCCTTGAGCCGGGTGATACGCAGTTCGGAGAGCCCGTTGAGGATGTCGCGGCAATACATTGCCAGCGCATCCGCGTCCTTTGCGGGCAACGGGGTCACCGCCAGTTCGCTGACGAAGCCCCGCAGCATCTCGGGGACCTCCTGACGCACCCGTTCCACCCAGTTCGACGCCGCCCCCGGCCCGTCAGTGCCGCCCGCTCCGGCTGCCCGGACGGCATCATGCAGGGCGGCATACGCAGGCACCGAGAAACGTGAATCGGCGAACCGTTCCCACTGGCTCTGATCCAGCAGCTGCGGGTACTGCAGGACCACCTCGAGCGCCTCCCGCTCCATCCGTGCCACCGGATCACGCGGGTCGGGACGGCTGAACTGCGGTGACTCGACAGCGGTTCCGTCCTGTTGCCGTCCGTTCTGCTGCCGCCCGTCCTGTTGCCTGCCGTCCTGCTGCCTGCCGTCCTGCTGTCTGCCGAATTCCCCGGGACGACGGCGGTTGTCCGCCGGGGCGCCCTGCCCGCCCCGTGCTTCCTGCGCCGGCTGCGCTGCCCGCTTGGCCGCTGACGCCACGGCTTGCGCCACCTGGTCCTCGCCCACAAACTGCATGCCGAGCCACCGGGACAGTTCCCGGGTGTAGACGGACCTGAGCGACACATCCCGGATGTTTGCGACAATCGGCGCCGCATGACGAAGAGCTTTCATCTGGCCCTCTCCGGTGGAGAGGTCAAACTGGTCGAAGGAAGCCTTGATGGCGAACTCGAACAGCGGGCGCCGTGTGCTGATGAGATCCTGGACGGCCTGGTCTCCCGCGGTCTGCCGGAGCTCGCACGGGTCTGCACCGCCGACGCCGACCGCCACGTAGGTCTGGGCGTTGAACCGCTGGTCTTCCTCGAAGGCCCGCAGTGCGGCCTTCTGCCCTGCCGCATCGCCGTCGAAGGTGAAAATGACTTCTCCCCCGGTGCCGTCGTCGGACAGCAGCCGGCGCGCAATCTTGATGTGATCCGCACCGAAGGCGGTACCGCAGGTCGCGACGGCGGTGCCCACACCGGCCAGATGGCAGGCCATGACGTCGGTGTAGCCCTCCACCACCACGAGCTGCCGGCTCTTGGCGATCTCCCGCTTGGCGAGGTCGATGCCGTACAGCACCTGTGACTTCTTGTAGAGCGTGGTTTCCGGGGTGTTGAGGTATTTGGGACCCTGGTCATCCTCGTACAGCTTGCGCGCGCCGAATCCCACCGTGTCTCCGGTGATGTCCCGGATGGGCCACATGAGGCGTCCGCGGAAACGGTCATAGAACCGGCCGGCGTTGGTGGACGAGGTGCTGAACATCCCGGTCAGTTTCAGCTCATCCAGGGTGAAGCCGCGGCTGGTCAGGTGTTTGAGCAGGCCGTCCCACCCCTGCGGCGCGTAACCTACCCCGAAGTGCTCGGCTGCCGCGCGGTCAAAGCCGCGCTCCTGGAGGAAAGCGCGCGCCGTGGCGGCTTCCTGGGTCAGCAGCTGGTCCCGGTAGAACTCAGCGGCGATCTTGTGCGCATCCAGCAGCCGCTGCCGCCTGCCGGTGTCCTCCCGGCGCGGTCCGGTGCCGCCGTCCTCGTAGCGCAACTCGAACCCGATGCGTGCCGCGAGCTTCTCCACGGTCTCCGCGAAGGAGGTGTGGTCCATCTTCTGGACAAAGGAGATGACGTCGCCGCCCTCACCGCAGCCGAAGCAGTGGTAGGACCCCATCTGGGGGCGCACATGGAACGACGGCGAGCGCTCGTCGTGGAACGGACACAGCCCCTTCCAGGAGCCCACTCCTGCGGATTTGAGGGTGACGTAGCCGTCGACGACTTCCTTGATGTCGGTGCGCTGGCGAACCTCATCGATGTCTTCGCGCTTGATGAGTCCGGCCATGCTCTCCAGTCTAGGCGTGCGGGGTTCCGGCTCACGCCGTGGGTTGAATGCCTGTGGGCAATTCCTACCAGAGCGCGGGAACGGGCCCGACAACCCTCTCGTGCAGGGCAAGCGCTGAAGCATCCGTAAGGGATGCGACCTGGTCGATGACCACGCGGAGGCGGGCGTCGTCGTCGTCGGCTTCGCGCCAGTCAGAGGCGAACATGGGCTCGAGGTAGCGGTCCCCGGACGCGGCCATCTGCTGCACCAGCGAGGTGAGGACCTCGCGTTGCCGCTCATAGACGGGCTGGCGGTGGACGCTGGTCATGACGTAGGTGGTGGCCAGGCCCTTCATGACGGCGATCTCCGTGACGGTGTCCTCGGGAACCACCATTTCGGCCGCGTACCGGGTGAGCGGGTCGGTGCCGTAGATGCCCCGGGTGGTTTCCAGCGCGCTCAGGCAGAAACGCCCGATGAGCTGGCTGGTCATGTTCTTCAGGGCTGCCATGGCCCTGCGGCTGCCGTCAGCCTCGCGCACCCAGACGTCCGTCGCTTCAAGCCGCGCCAGGGCGGCGTCGACGGCGGCGGGATCCGAGTGTGGCAGGTACCACTGCTGGGTGTACCCGACCACCCGTGCGCGCTGGTCCGGATTGTCCATCCACTTGAGCTGGAAGTGACCGGCGACAATGGCGTCCTCGACGTCGTGGACCGAGTAGGAGATGTCATCGGCGAGGTCCATCACCTGGGCCTCAAGGCAGGACCTGCCGGCGGGCGCCCCCTGCCGGAGCCACGTGAAGACCGGGAGATCATCCTCGTAGGCGCCGAACTTGGACGTTCGGTGCCCATGGATGACCGGCGCGTCCGAAGCGGTCCAGGGGTACTTGCAGGCGGCGTCGAGGCTGGCGCGGGTCAGGTTCAGCCCTGCGGGCTCGCCGTCCGCACGGATGACCTTCGGCTCCAGCCGGGTCAGGAGCCGGAGGGTCTGGGCGTTGCCCTCGAACCCGCCGATGGAGTGCGCCAGGTCATTCAGCGTGGCCTCCCCGTTGTGGCCGAACGGCGGATGGCCGAGGTCATGGGACAGGCAGGCGGCGTCGACGATATCGGGATCGCAGCCAAGGGACCGGCCGAGTTCGCGTCCCACCTGAGCCACTTCGAGGCTGTGCGTCAGCCGGGTCCGGACAAAGTCATCAGTGTCCGGTGCGACAACCTGGGTCTTCGCCCCCAGCCTTCGCAGGGCCGAAGAGTGAAGCACTCGGGCGCGGTCCCGCTCGAAGTGGGTGCGGTGGAGGCTTTTGGGCGGCTCGTCCACCCAGCGCTGCATGTCCGCGTCCGTGTAGCCCGGCGTGACCGGCGACTGGTTGGCCGCGGCGGAATCCCGCATGTACTCCCCTGTCCTATCCACCGGATACGTCGACTTCCGCTGCGGCGATGTCCGCCTGCTGGTCGGCGTTGAGCTGGCGTGCCTCGAGCCACCGTTCCGGCAGCGCGGTGCGTTTCGGTGAGCCCGCCCGCCCGCGTGGGCCCTCGGCGTCGGCTCCCGGGTACGGCGAGGTGCGGTCCAGTTGGTCCAGCAGGCCGCGCAGCACCTCAAGGGTGGGAACCGTGGCGAGCGCGGCGCGCAGGTCGCCGCCCACCACGTAACCCTTGAAGTACCAGGCCATGTGCTTGCGGATGTCGCGCAGCGCCATCATCTCGTTGCCGAACGTGTCGACCAGCAGTTCCGCATGCCGGTAGACGGTGTCGGCGACCTGGCCGAGGCCCGGCCGGTGCCGTTCGTCGCTGCCCTCGAAGGCGTTCATCAGGTCTCCGAACAGCCACGGCCGGCCCTGGCACCCGCGGCCGATGACGACGCCGTCGACGCCGGTCTCGCGCACCATCGAGATGGCGTCTTCCGCACTCCAGATATCGCCGTTGCCCAGCACGGGGATGTCCGGGAGGGACTCACGCAACTCCGCGATCGCATTCCAGTCGGCCTTGCCGGAGTAGAACTGGGACGCGGTGCGTCCATGCAGCGCGACGGCGGCCACACCGGCGTCGCGCGCTATCTTTCCGGCCTCACGGAAGGTCAGGTGATCTTCGTCGATACCCTTGCGCATCTTGATGGTCAGCGGGATGTTTCCGCGGGAGGCTTCCCGGACCGCCGTCTGCACGATGGAGGTGAAGAGGTCGATCTTCCACGGCAGCGCCGCTCCCCCGCCCTTCCGTGTGACCTTCGGAACGGGGCAGCCGAAGTTGAGGTCGATGTGGTCGGCGCGGTCTTCCTCCACGAGGATGCGGACCGCGGCACCGACGGTCCTGGGGTCCACACCGTACAGCTGGACGGAACGCACCAATTCATCCTCGTCATGGGAGATGATGCGCAGGGACTCCGGGTTGCGCTCAACCAGGGCGCGGGACGTCACCATCTCGGAGACGTACAGCCCGCCCCCGTACTCGCGGCAGAGCCGCCGGAATGCCGTGTTGGTGATGCCGGCCATGGGAGCAAGAACCACCGGGGTGTTCACGGTGATGCCGCCCAGGCGCAGGGGCGGCAGGTCAAGCCGCGTGGCGGTAGTTGTCGGTGCAGTGCTCACCCGTCCATTGTCGCAAGACGGGGCAAATCGGGGGCGGGTGCGGTTCAGCGCTCCCTCTGTCCGCGCAGCTCCCTGCGGCTGGGCAGCGGATCGGCCGGAACACCGCCGGCGTGCGTGTGGACCGATTCCTCGGCTGCCAGCACGGCGGGAGTGGGTTCATCCGCTGCGTGGCCCGCAGGAGGGTGGTGCACCGCCCTGGCGCCCACGGCCTTGACCACTAGAACGGCGATCAGCGTGGTGACGGGGATGGCGAGCACCAGCCCGATCGACCCGACCAGCGTGCGCACCACCTCCTCGACAAGTTCGCCGCTGGTCAGGGTGCTCACCAGTGAACTGTCCTGCAGGGATACCAGGATCAGCAGGGGCAGGGCAGCGCCGGCGTAGGCGAAGGCAATGGTGTAGACGGTTGAGGCGATGTGGTCGCGGCCGATCCGCATGGCCCCCGCGAACAGGCGGCGCGTGGAGGTCCCCGGCGCCAGTTCGTACAGTTCCCACACGGCCGATGACTGCGTGATGGTCACGTCGTTCAGCACGCCGAGCCCGGAGATGATCAGCCCGCAGAGGATGATTCCGGACAGTGAGACTTCCGGTGCGGCGTTGATCAGTGCGCTGGAGCTGTCGCTGCCGACGCCGGTGAGGTTTGCCGTGTCGGTTGCCCACGCTGCGAGCAGCGCCGTGATCGCCAGCCCGAAGATTGTGCCCAGCAGAGCCGTCGAGGTCCGGGCGGAGAAGCCGTGAGCGAAATACAGCACTCCGAACATGATCACCACCGAGCCCACGAGGCCCACCAGCAGCGGTGGTTTTCCCTCCACCAGTCCGGGCAGCATGAACTGCGCCAGCACGATCAGCGCACCGACCAGCCCGATGATGGCCCGCAGCCCGCGCCAGCGGGCCACGGATACGACGACGACGGCGTACAGCACCGCGAGCGCCGCCACCGGGAGGGTGCGGACGAAGTCCACGAAGATATAGGGCGCGCCGGCCCCGCTGATCACCCCGTCCAGGTTGAGGTAGCGGATTGAATCACCCGCCTCCACCTGCCCGGAGCGGGCAATCTCCGGATTGAGCTCAACCGGCACGAGTGAGCCGCCGGCGTCGGGCTGGGTGTGGGCCACCAGGCACTGCTGGGCCTCGCCGCCCGCGTCCACCGTCGGCTGGGAGGACGGGCAGTCCTCCAGGACCACCCGCTGGACCGTTCCCACGTCCATGGACGTGCCCGGTGCCGTTGCGAGCGGGTCTGCTACCTGGATGCCGGAAGCGTCGCTGCCGGGCCACAGCAGGATCATTCCGAGAAGCGTGATGACGCCGAGCGGAACGAGGATCGCGGACAGGAGGAAATTTGCGCGTCTGCGCGTTCCCATCAGCGCGGCCTTCTGCTCCGAACTGGGAGGAGAAGCGGCCCCGTCCGACGGATGGATATGGCTGTGGCCCACAACTCGCCCTTCAGTGTTGTTGTACCGGTGGCAGGATGGAAACCTTCCCTCCGCCTGCGTAGTCCCCTGAGGATTCTACGCAGGGGGACGGACGGCTCCGGGGAAGCGGCGGGTCGCGGGCCGGGGTGCTGGTGAGAGACGGAGGATGCATGGCGAAGGAACGGTTCAGCGAGGCCGACGAAAAGACGGCCGGCGCGATGGTGCATGCGCCGGAGGTGATGATCCGGCCGGCGTCGGCTGCTGTGCGCGGGGTTGCGCTGGTACTCCATGGCGGGCGCGCCAACAGCTTTGAGCCCGTGCGGTCACGCCATCTGAGCCCGGCGCGGATGATCCCCTTCGCGCGGCTGCTCTCCGTGTGGGGTTCTCCTGCCGGCCTTGAGACCTGGAACCTGCGGAACCGGGTGCGCGGCTGGAACGGCGAGGAGATGTCGCCGCTGCATGACGCGCGGTGGGCGCTGGAGCGGATCCATGACCGGCATCCGGACGTTCCCGTCTACCTGTTGGGCCATTCGATGGGCGGGCTGACTGCTCTGTGTACTGCCGACGATCCGCAGGTGCGCGCCGTCGTCGCCCTCGCTCCATGGGTGGACAGCACTACCCCCGTGCAGCAGGTTGCGGGTCGCCGGGTGCTCATTGTGCACGGTGACCGTGACCGCTGGACCTCCCCGAGACAGTCCCAGCGGTACGCGCAGCGGATCCAGCACATCGCCGACGACGTACGCTACGTGACCATGACCGGTGCGGGGCACTTCATGCTCAGCAAGCTCCCCCTCTGGCATGAGCTCAGTGCGTCCTACCTGCTCGACAGTTTCGCCCGTGACACCGGCGCCCCGGTGAATCCGCGGCACCTGCGCCGCGCCGCCGATGTGCTGGCGCAGCCTTCACCGCTCGGAGGGACGCTGTGACGGGCTTCCCGCTGCCCGCGTTCCCGCTGCCCGCGTTTCTAGCGGGCTTCGGACTGTCGGTGGTGGCCGTCGTCGTACTGCTGGCGGTTGTGTTTGCCGTGGCGGTGGCGCAGAAGCGACACTCCGTGATCGATACGGCCTGGGGGCTCGGCTTCGTGGTGGTTGCGGCGGTGACCTTCCTCGCGTCAGCGAACGACGGCGACGACGGCCGCCGCTGGCTCATGCTCACCCTCACTGCCGCCTGGGGCCTCAGGCTGGCCGTCCACATCGGCTGGCGTGCACGCGACGGCAAGGAGGACCCCCGCTACGAGGACATGCTCGGCGACGCGCCCGGTTCCCGCAACGTGTACGCGATCCGGAGGGTTTACCTGCCCCAGGGTGCCGTGATGCTCTTCGTATCACTCCCCGTCCAGGTGGCCATGTATGCGCAGGGTGCGGTGGGCTGGCTGGGGTGGCTGGGCGCGGCGGTATGGCTGGTGGGCTTCGCGTTCGAAACGATCGGCGACGCCCAACTCACCGCGTTCAAGAGGAATCCGGCCAACCGCGGAACCGTCCTGGACACCGGGCTCTGGCGGTACACCCGGCACCCCAATTATTTCGGGGACGCGGTGGTGTGGACCGGGCTGTTCCTCGTGGCTGCGGATTCGTGGCCGGGCGTGCTGACAATCCTCTCGCCGGCGCTGATGTACTGGGCGCTGGCCAACAAGACCGGCAAGCCGCTGACCGAGGAGCGCATGGGGGCGCGGCCCGGATACCGGGAGTATGTCGCGAATACCAGCGGCTTCTTCCCGCTGCCCCCCAAACCGGGCCGCGGCGCCTGAGTTTTGCGGGGTCAGTCGCTGACGACCCGCGTTTCGGCGACCACCCTGGCGGACCCGGCGGCGATCAGGGGCTCCAGCACCTCGACCAAAGCGGCCATGGAGTCATCCACCTCGACCTGCACGGGGTACTGGTACACGAGCATCGCCAGCAGGGAGGCCACGGCGGCGGACTGTTCACTGGCCCGCAGTGCGGTGTCGTAGCCGATCAGCACGTCGGCCGGTGCGTCCGTGCGGCTCTGCGTATAGCTCAGCGCAAACGCGGCGATTGTCCCGCCGTCCGCCTTCGGCCTGTCCCGCAGCACCACGGCCCCGCCCGCGCCGGCGGTGTCGCCGAGCAGGAACTGCTGCGCCTGCCCGAGCGTCATGTCCGCGGGGTCCCAGGCGTGGACCGCGTTGTACCACCCGGTCACCGCCGTGGTGAGTTCAACGGAACCTGTGGCAGCCTCATCAAGCTGCGGGCCGGCGTCGTCCGCGAAGTTCGGTACAGCGAGCGCGCCGGGAGCCACCTCGATAATCCGGGAGCGCTGGATCTCGCGGAAGCCGGCGGCCTCCGCGAAGGCGGCTCCGGTGGTGCCCGGTACTACCTTTGCCCGCAGCGTGGACACGCCCGACGGCGACTGGCCGGCTTCGTGCCGCAGCATGCCGAGGAGCGTGGCACCGATCCCGGCGCGGCGGTGGTCGCCGGCGACCTCCACGTAAGCCCAGAGCCGCTGGTTGTGCAGCTTCGGTTCGAAGACGTAGCCCGCGGCGACGGGCACGGCGACCCCGCCAACTGCGTCCTCCGCCACGATGCAGCGGAGCCACGGTGAATCCGAGGACGGCCGGAAGAGCCCGCGCGACTGTTCAGCCTGAGGGGTTTCCGGGCCTCCCCACACCTGCAGGAGTTCGAGGTCGTCACCCTCACGCCAGGGCCGGTACCGGACCGCCACTTAGGCGCCCACCAGACGCTGTGCGAGGTAGCCCTCGACCTTGTCGAGGGAGACGCGTTCCTGTGCCATGCTGTCCCGCTCCCGGATGGTCACTGCCTGGTCCTCGAGGGTGTCGAAGTCCACGGTGATGCAGAAGGGTGTGCCGATCTCGTCCTGGCGGCGGTAGCGGCGGCCAATGGCTCCGGCGTCGTCGAAGTCGATGTTCCAGTTCCTGCGCAGCTGCGCGCCGAGGTCCTTCGCCTTGGGTGAGAGGTCCTCGTTGCGGCTGAGCGGAAGCACCGCGGCCTTCACCGGGGCGAGCCGCGGATCGAGCTTGAGTACGGTGCGCTTGTCCACGCCGCCCTTTGCGTTGGGGGCCTCATCTTCGGCGTAGGAGTCCACGAGGAACGCCATGAAGGAACGGGTCAGGCCCGCGGCAGGCTCAATGACGTACGGGGTGTACCGCTCATTGGTGGCCTGGTTGAAGTAGCTCAGTTCCGTGCCCGAGTGCTTCGAGTGGGTGGAGAGGTCAAAGTCGGTGCGGTTGGCGATGCCCTCCAGTTCGCCCCACTCCGAACCGGAGAAGCCGAAGCGGTATTCGATGTCCGTGGTGCCCTTGGAGTAGTGGCTCAGCTTCTCCTGCGGGTGGACGAAGAGGCGCAGGTTGTCCGGGTTGATGCCGAGGCCGGTGTACCAGTCGAAGCGCTCCTTGATCCAGTACTCATGCCATTCGTCGTCGGTTCCGGGCTCAACGAAGAACTCCATCTCCATCTGCTCGAATTCGCGGGTGCGGAAGATGAAGTTTCCGGGCGTGATCTCGTTGCGGAAACTCTTGCCGATCTGGCCGATGCCGAACGGCGGCTTCTTGCGGGAGGTGGTGAGCACGTTGTTGAAGTTCACGAAGATGCCCTGCGCCGTTTCCGGGCGCAGGTAGTGCAGGCCCTCCTCGTTGGCCACCGGCCCGAGGAAGGTCTTGAGGAGGCCGGAGAACTCCTGCGGCTCGGTCCACTCCCCGCGGGTTCCGCAGTTGGCGCAGGCGATGTCCTTCAGCCCGTTTTCCGGTGCGCGGCCCTTCTTTTCCTCGTACTCTTCCTCGAGGTGGTCCGCGCGGTAGCGCTTGTGGCAGGACAGGCATTCCACCAGCGGGTCGGAGAACACCTCGACGTGGCCCGATGCTTCCCAGACCTGACGGGGCAGAATCACCGAGGAATCAAGGCCGACGACGT
This sequence comes from Arthrobacter subterraneus, assembly GCF_900099735.1. Taxonomy (GTDB): domain Bacteria; phylum Actinomycetota; class Actinomycetes; order Actinomycetales; family Micrococcaceae; genus Arthrobacter_D; species Arthrobacter_D subterraneus. The sequence goes on from NZ_FNDT01000004.1 coordinate 138,175, forward strand.
CCTCCCGCCCGCGGACCATCGACTGCCACCACTGGCGCTTGATGTTTTCCTTCAGCTCGGCGCCGAGGGGCCCATAGTCCCAGGCCGACCGGGATCCGCCGTAGATTTCACCGGCCTGGAAGACGAAGCCGCGCCGCTTGGCGAGGGAGATGATTGGGTCCAGGGCGGAAACCTGCTTGGCCACGATAATGCCATCCTCTGCATGTTTGGACAGGCCGCTGGGTGCGGTCGTCGATGTGCCGCCGGGCGCGCCTGAGCCTACGAGGGCTGGCGCGGGGCCGGACGGGCGAAGCTACCACCCTAGCCTACCGAAACGGCGACGGCGGCGAGCCCGTCCGGACGCGCAGTTCCTGCCTTTGGCGGCAGGGATGGAACATCTGGGGCTAAGGTCAACCTTGCGGGTCCGGCAGCGTAGCCGACCCGCGGTTCTACGATCGAGAGGAACAGCATGGCAGGGAATGTGGTTGTTGGAGTCGATGGAAGCGACACCGCGTATAAGGCCGCGTCACGGGCCGCGACTCTTGCCGGGCAGCTCGGAGCCGAGCTGGTGGTACTGAGCGCGCACATCACGGGCAACACGGAAATCGTCAAGATCGGAAGCGAGACCTGGATCCTTGACGATGCTGAGCGGGCGCTGGAGCTTGCCGAAGATGTTGCGGCCAAGCTGCGGGTGGACCACCCCACGGTGACGGTCCGTCCCGCCGCCGGACGGGGCAAGCCGCAGGATGTCCTGATGGAGGAGGCCGAGCGGACGGGTGCGGAACTCCTGGTGGTCGGCAACGTGGGCGTCAAGGGGCTGGGGCGCGTTCTGGGCAGCGTTGCCTGGAGCGTGGTCCATAACGCACCGTGTGACGTGCTGGTGGTGAAGACCGCCTCATGAAGCCAGCCTGCTGAAGCCCGCGTCCTGGCTCCGGGCATGGAGGCAGGACGCGGGCTTCATGCACTGCAGGGTGTGGCTCCGCTACCGCCGCCTGAGGATTCCGCGGAGGATTCCGCCCACGCCGCCTGATCCGCCACGGCTGACTCCGCCGCGTCCGGTACCCATTCCGCCGGTCCGCGGTGTGCGTCCCGTGGTTCCGCCTGACCTGCCTGTGAAGCGGCCCGCGGCACCCCTGATGGCGTTGCTCAGTCCCATGAGAATCTCCTTAGTCCGGAACGGCCTGCCCACTTGGGACTCCGAACCTTACCCCCCTTCGCGTGGGTTTTCTACCGTTTGCTACTGACTGGTAGCGGCCCCTTGACGGGCCCGGAGAACTGTCCATACATTGAGCAAACCCCCTGTGGCGTGATCCGCGTCACAGGGGGTTCCAGTGCCTGCAACCGCAGGCGCGCCTTTGCGACAGAAGGAACAACGGTGATCCCTCACGCTCTACCTCAGCGCGCCCATTTTGGGCGAGCATCACTCGCATTTCTCGGTGGACTGGCACTCGTTGCCACCGGCGGCCTGGCGGCAACTGCCGGACCGACGTACTCCAACAGCAGCAACAACACCTCTGAAAAGTTGCGTACCGCCGTCTCGGTTGACCGCGTGGCCGCCCACCTCGACGCGCTGGACACCATCGCGCTGGCACACGGCGGGACGAGGGTGTCCGGCACCCAGGGTTACAACGACTCAGTGGACTACGTCGTCGGGAAACTGCAGGCCGCCGGGTACAAACCCGTGGTGCAGCCGTTCACGTTTCCGTTCTTCCAGGAGTTGAGTCCCTCGGTTCTGGCGCAGACCAGCCCCGAGCCGCAGGTGTACCCGGCCGGATCCTTCGCAACGATGACCTATTCGGGGGCTGGGGACGCGACCGGGCCAATCATCACGGTCGACACCACCGGCGCCGTCGGTTCCACCGGTACCAGCGGTTGTGAGGCGGCGGATTTCGCCGGTTTCACTCCCGGATCGATAGCACTGATGCAGCGCGGCAGCTGCTCCTTTGCGCAGAAGGCCAGCAACGCTGAAGCAGCCGGGGCCACTGCCGCTGTCATTTTCAACACCGGGCTGCCGGGCAGCACGGGACCGATCGCGGGCACGCTGAGCGCTCCGGGCATCGGGATTCCCATGCTGGGCGCAAGCTACGAGGTAGGCACCGGCCTGATGGGCGACAACGTCACCGGGCACGTCACCACGGACACCATCTCCGAAAACCGTGAGACCTTCAACGTGCTCGCGGAGACCGCGACCGGCAACGCCGACAATGTGGTGATGGTGGGCGCCCACCTCGACAGCGTCGTCGCCGGCCCCGGCATCAACGACAACGGAACCGGCAGTGCGGCCATCCTTGCCGTCGCCGAGGCAATGCGGAAAGTTGAGACCGTCAACAAGGTCCGCTTCGCCTGGTGGGGTGCGGAAGAGCATGGGCTCCTCGGCGCCCACCACTACGTCAATGACCTTGCGGCGTCGGGAGAACTGGCCAGGGTGGGCCTTTACCTGAACTTCGACATGATCGGTTCAGCGAACTTCGGCCGCTTTGTGTACGACGGCGATAATTCCGCTTTCCCGGTGGGCCCCGGCGCGGCTGCCGGCCCAGCTGGTTCCGGCCAGATCGAGCAGGATTTCCACAACTACTTCGCGGCGGAGGGCCTGCCCTCGGGCGAGACAGCCTTCAGCGGGCGGAGCGACTACGGACCGTTCATTGCCCGGGGAATCCCGGCCGGCGGTCTGTTCACGGGCGCCGAGGGAATCAAGACCGAGGAGCAGGCCAATTTGTTCGGCGGGGTTGCGGGGCAGCCCTATGATTCCTGCTACCACGCGGCCTGTGACGACACCGGCAACGTCAGCGTCGAGTCGCTGGACCAGATGAGCGACGCGATCGCGCACCTGACGCTGACCTACGCGATGAATACCTCAGCGGTGAACGGCGTCGGCGGCAATGAGAAGGGCAACTTCAAGCAGGGTGGCCCCTATGAGGGCAATCCTCTCGGCGGCGGCACGGAAAGCGGCGGCGGACTCCATCCGGAGCACGACCACGACGCCGAACTGGCAGACCACTAACAGTCCGGAATGACAGGCGGGACGGGACCACCACTGCGGTCCCGTCCCGTCCTGCTGTTGCTGGAGCCCAATGGAGTCAGGAGCGCCGCTGCAGGCCCCGGTTCCACGGCAGCGTGGTGAGAATGATTGCCCCCAGGGCCAGAATGGGCCCCGCCACCGTGGCGAAGACGACGACGGTACCCGGCGTGGGAATCACAAGGTCCAGTGCGAGTGAACCCAGCAGCTGGCCTGCGATCATTCCGAGGCCGGTGAGCAGCACGCCGAGGGATCGCACCAGGAGGGCGCCGATACCGATGTAAATGCACCCCATCGGTCCGCCCAGGTAGTACCACCATTGTTCCGGCAGTGGTTCGGGCGGGCCGGCTACCAGCAGCTTCACGAGCCAGGCCAGGAGCAGCACGGAAGATCCGGCAATGAAGTGCATCAGCGTCGCCGTGATGGGGGTGCCGTAGTGCACTGCGGCTGTCCCGTTCATGGCCTGCTGGAAGCTCACCAGAATGCCCGCAGTGATGGGGAGCAGGAGCGGGAGGATGAGCGCCGCCGTCGTACCTGTTCCTTCGAGCCGCGGTGAGACTGCCCAGACCACAGCGGCCACGGTGAGCAGGACGCCGATGACACGCATGGGAGTGATTACACGCCTGCCTCCCGGCCCGATGCCTGCGCGGTCCACCGCAAGTCCGCTGAGCGTCTGGCCCATCACCGCAGCAACGGTGAACAGCGCCACTCCGAGCAGCGAGATGGTGAGCGCCTGGGAAAAGACGAACAGTGCGCCGATGGTTCCGGCAGCAAGGTAGATGCGTGGGAAGCGCCGCTCGCGGACTGCAGGGACCAGTTGCGCCAGGCCGGCACGTCCCCGTGGGAAGAGGAGTGAAATCAGGATCATCAGCACCAGTCCGGTGCCGAAGCTGATCAACGCGGCCGCCAGTCCGTCTCCGAGTGTCTGGCCGAGCGCACCGTTGATCCTGCTCTGGAGCGGGATGGCCACTCCGGAGACCACCGCCAGCGGGAGACCGATTACGGCAGGAAGGTGGCGGGCGTGGGGCACCCGTTAACCCTAGGGCACCGATCTGTGCGATCAGCCCGTTCCCGGCAGGCATGATGTAACTATGAGCAACAACACTGAAGTGGCGATCCGCGATTCGATGATCCGGCTGGGGCAGCTGGTCAAGCTGGCGAACCTTGCCGAGGATGGCGTGGAAGCCAAGGAGCTGATCGAGAACGGCCTGGTCAAGGTCAACGGTGAGATCGAGGACCGCCGCGGACGCCAAATCCACCCCGGCGATACGGTGACCGTCAACGGCGTTACCGTGACGGTGACCGCCGGGTAAACCTGGACCCGGAGGGCTATTCCGCCTGCGGGTTGCCCAGCGGCCGTGTCTCGCTCGGGTCCAGCTCGCACACTGCCACGAGAAAGTCCGACGACGGTGTCCAGACGCGCAGATCCCACGTCGCCAGCCGTACGGCCACGGAGAAACCTGCGGCGGCGGCATCGGTGAAGAACTCGTCTGCGGTGTAGCGGCGTTCCGCGCCGAATCCTACGACCAGGCGCCCGTCGGGACGCAGATGGCGGGACAGTCGGTTAAGTACCTGCGGCGCCGTGCCCGGAGCTACGAACGCCAGGACATTGCCGGTGCACACGATCACGTCGAAGGGCTCCGCGATGCCGTGGGCCGGCAGGTCCAGGACGGTCAGGTCATCCACGAGCCACTCGGAGCCGGGGTGTGCTGCGCGGGCGGCGTCCACGAGCTCCGCGTCAGCATCAACCCCGACGACGGCATGTCCACGCCGGGCGAGTTCACCGCCAACGCGGCCCTGCCCGCACCCGGCGTCCAGGATCCGCGCGTTGCGGGGAGCCAGTGCGTCGATGAAGCGTGCTTCGCCGTGCAGGTCTGCGCCCTGCGCCGCCAACCGCTCGAAATGCCGGATGTAGGCGGCAGACCGGCTGGGGTTGCCGCGCTTTTCCGCTTCCCAGAGGGTTTCCTTTGTCACTGGCTCTTTGCTTTCTGGCCGGTTCTCACTGGCCCGTTGTGCCTGGAAGGCGGGTCAGCGGGATAGTGGGGTCCGGCTGACGCCTGGTACGCAGATCTGCAGGAATTCGCGTACGTGTCCGAGTTCCTGGGCGTTGATGCTGTGGTACATCCCCGCGTAGAGCACTTTGGTCAGCTTGGTGTGGCGGTTCAGCCAGGCGTGGGTGAATTCGATGCGATCTGCGGAGATGACGGGGTCTTCCTGGTCGCGGCCCCAGAAGAACGGCACCCGGTTCTTCTCCAGTTCTTCATCCCGGAAGAACTCGTTGCCTTCTGCGGGGACCACAAAGCCGGAAAGACCGACGACGGCGGCATAGTCGTTCGGTCGGGCACGGAGCATGGAGCTTGCCACTGCCATTCCCATGGAGAAGCCGAGCAGGGTCACGCTCGAGTGTCCGTCCTTGATGGAGTCCACCCAGTCGATGATCTCCTGAACAGCGGAAGTAACTTTGTCGATGGAATAGGCGGCGTCCTGCATCAGCGGAAACCAGGTGAATCCCGGCCCCTGTGCGACCGGGGCGCGGACCGACGCGACCGTGAACTCGTCCGGCAGGAAGTCGAGGATCCCCATCAGGTCTTCCTCGTTGGCCATGTGCCCGTGGAGCAGAACCAGGAGCGGGGTGCCCGAACGCTTCTCTTCGGTATTGGACCAGACAACAACGGGGGCAGTCCCGGAGGCAGACGTGGAGGAGCCAACAGGTGCGGAGAAATTCGTCATTGCTCCATAGTGGCATGTTCAGCGCAGCCGCAATCAGAGGCGGCGTGATGGGGGGCGCGACGGGAGGCAGCCGGGAGGCGGCGCGATCGGGGCGGTGCGACGGAAGGCAGCGCGACGGAAGGCAGCGCGACGGGAGGCAGCGCGACGGGAAGCAGCCTGCGCCTTGCTAGCGCGGCCTCAACCAACCCTGTTAGAAGGGTGGTGGTGGTTCGGGGAGGGTGGTGTAGGTTTTCCCGCCGAGTGAGGTGGTGTGTGGGGTGCCGTGTTGGTCTGTGCCGGCGGGCCAGATTCCTTCGGTTTTCATCATGTGGTGGAGTTTGCATTTGGGTCCGAGGTTTCCCAGGGCGGTGTGTCCGCCGTGGGCCCAGGGGGTGAGGTGGTCGATTTCGCAGGTCCAGGACGACCGGTTACACCCCGGATGCATACAGGTGGGGTGGGTGATCCTGACCCAGTCCTGGAGGTGTTTGGGTGGCCGGTACCGGTCCCGGCCGACGCTGAGCACCGCCCCGGTTTCCGGGTGGACCAGGATCCGGGTGAAGCTCGGGGCATGCGCGGCAAGGCTGCGCGCGGTGTCCGGGTCGATCGGACCGTACCCGTCCAGCAACCCGTTCGCACACCCGGACACGTCCTGAACCCCAGGGCCAGCGTCTGCGGCGGCGCCATCGGCGCCGGTTCCTGCAGCGCCTCTGACGTCCGCCGCTTTCCCGCCGTGACGGTTTCCAGGGCGGCCGGCAACGCTAACGGTGCAGACGCCAGCCCCAGCCCGGCCGTCCAGACCGGCTCCGGTGCCGTGTTCTGTGGTGTCGGTGGTGTCTGTGGTGTCGGTGGTGTCCGTGGGGAGGTTTTGCCAGTCGCTTCGCTTATGTCCCAGGAGGGTCATGACGGGGACGGTGACGAACACGCTGGCACCGATCCCGCGGAACCCGGTGCCTTTCTTCGGGTCTCCTTGACAGGTGTGGGTCAGGACATCGGCGAAGACGTCGGCCCGTAACTGGGACAGCGTCCGGGCCTCTTCCGGGCCTTGGAGGGAGCGGGCGGCGGCGTCGACCCGGTTGAAAATCCCGTGCGCCTGCTCCGCCGGCAGGTACGCACCCAGCCATGCCATCCCGTCCTGCTCCGGCTGAACACTCACGCAACGCTCCTGCACCGCCCGCACCCTCCGGGCGGTGATGGTCTCGGGGTGGAGCTCTTCGCGGACCCGCCGGCACCGGCGTGCCAGTTTCGGGCGGGTCAACCCACCGGCCGTTTCCAGGACGGCCTCTTCAAACCTGGGTAGGGCTTCGACGGGGAGGGAACCGGATTCCTCCACCAGGACCTGCGCCTGCACCGGACTGACCCGGCCCTCCTCCAACGCCTTCCACGTCCCCGGCAACTCCTCCGTCAGACGCACCGCGTCACCGAGCATCCTTTGGGCGGTCCGGCCAGGCACCCGCAACAACGGGGCGATCTCCTGCGCCGCCAGCGTGACAATCAGCTGCGGATCGACGGCTCCGTTTCCCGGCTCGCCCCGACGGGTTCCGCCAAGTGAACGAATCTGGTCAAAGACCTCGGCGAGAAGGAACGCTTGCCGGGAGGCGGCCCAGGAGGACAGCCGGTCCACGGCCCGCAGGAGGTTCAGCGCGTCAGTAATGGTTCGCGACTGCCGGGACTCCGGGGACGGAACGTCCTGCAACCGGGCCACCAGTTCGTAGGCCGATGCTGAGTCCATCGCAGCACGGTCACGTTCGTCGGGGCCCCGGCCGTCGTCGAACTCATCATCCCAGTCCAGGCCCAACGCCTGTCCAAGCGGCATCTCCAGCCACGGCCGGTCGGCCTCAGCGTACGCCTGCTCCAGCTCGGCGTCCGAAACCGACCACGGCACCCCCAACCGCTCACCACCACCACCACTACCAGGAGCACGAGCAGCAGCACCAGCACGACCAGCAGCACCGGGATCAGTTTCAAGACCAGCACCGCCGCCCCTCCCAGGACCGGCACCCCAAACCACGTTCTCCATACAAACCACTCAATCACCCGGGTCCGACATTTTCGGATCCGACCAGAAGCAGCGCCGAAATTTATGACCGCGCGGGCAGCACACACAGCTCGTTGCCGGATGGGTCCGCATAGATTCGCCACGGCAACTCGCCCCAGCCGGGCTGGATTTCATGTCCGCCCCGCTCAGCTATGCCCGCTCCGACTGCATCCGGACGATCCCCCGACTCAAGCCGGATATCGAGGTGAATCCGGTTTTTCGCGGTTCGCTTCGGAGCCGGCTCGGGACACAGCTCAAGAATGGGCCCCCTACGCGATGGGTGGCTCAGGGAACGAAACTCTCCTTGCACTGGAGTCCATCCGGTCAGCCAGGACCAGAACTCCGCGTCACGGTCCGGGTCTGCGGAATCGAGCGGTAGGGCTGCTATCGGGCCGACATCGCCATAGGCTCCCCGATCCTTCAGCACACAGAAGGGGTTGCCCTCCGGATCGGCAAGTACAACCCAGGGGACATCACCCTGGCCGATGTCGAGATGGGACGCTCCCAGTCCGAGCAGCCGGGCAGTCTCCGCGGCCTGATCGGCGCCTCCGCGAAGGTCAAGGTGGAGCCTGGGCTCGGACGAGGAAAGATCGGGGACACGCTGGAAGCACAAATCAAGCACCGGGCCGCCTTCAACGGTCAGCCGGGTCTCATACCCGTCAACTGAATCGGTCAGCCGCTCGCAGCCGAGCGCGGCCTCCCAGAACCGGCCCAACCGTCGCGGCTCGACCGCGTCAAAGACAATGTTCTCCAGATACATGGCACACACGGTAACCAGCGGCCGGTTCCATCTCAAGGACTCCGGGCAACATGGAAAGCAGGCTACCTGCCGTCGTCGTCGTTATAGAAAGCAGCTACCAGCGCCGGCTCCAGCTGTGCGATTTCGGTCAGGAAGGCATCGTGGCCGATCGGTGAGGTGATCGTATGCACCGGGACGTTTCCCGGCAGCGCGGAGGCGAGCTCATGGGACTGGGCAGGCCAGTAGAGCCGGTCGGAGTCGACGGCGGCAATGAAGAAGCGGGCGGTGGTGTCAGCCAGCGCATCGGCAAGGCCGCCCCTGTCGCGGGCGACGTCGTGGCTCATCAGCGCCTCGGTGAGGATCACGTAGCTATTGGCGTCGAACCGGCGAACCAGTTTGTCCGCCTGATGATCAAGGTAGCTTTCCACCTGGTACCGCCCGCGCCCGTCAGGCACTGCAGATCCGAAGGGCTCCTCGATGCCCTGCGCCGCGCGTCCGAACCGGTGGGACAACTCGGCTTCGGAGCGGTAGGTGATGTGTGCGATGCGCCGTGCCAGTCCGAGACCGGCTTCCGGGCCCGGGCTTCCGTAGTAATCGCCCCCCGCGAACTGCGGATCCAGCCGGATGGCCTGCACCTGGGCCTGCGCAAACGCGATCTGCTCGGCGGTGCTCGCAGCACCGCAGGCAATGACCGCACACCGCTGAACGCGCTCCGGGTACGTCACCGCCCACTCGAGCGCGCGGGCGCCGCCCATCGAACCGCCGATGACCGAGTGCCAGGCGGCGATACCGAGCTGGTCTGCGAGCAGTGCCTCGGTCCGGACCGAATCGCGGATGGTGACAAAGGGGAAACGGGATCCCCAGGGACGGCCCTCAGGATCAAGCGAAGCGGGCCCCGTGGAGCCGTAGCAACCGCCGAGCATATTGATGGAGACGACATAGAAGCGGTCCGTGTCGATGGTCTTGCCCGGGCCTACCAGGCTGTCCCACCATCCGTCTTCGCCTGACTCTCCCCGGGCGACGTGGGAACTGCCCGTCAGCGCATGCTCCACGAGCACAGCGTTGGACGCGTCTTCATTGAGCGTGCCCCAGGTCTCGTACGCAAGCACGACGTCGGACAGGTGCCCGCCCGCCTCCAGCGTCACCGGGCCGATCGCACGCCGCTGCACGACGACGCCGTCAACAGACTCCGTCTCGGGTTCCACTGTGGTGATGCCTGCCAAACCTGCCGCCTCCATGATTCGCGCTTGCTCCCGCACGCGACGTGCGGGGCCGGGTCGTCACCCGGGGCACCCCACCGCGGTAGGAGGGTTGCCGGACAGTAAGCCGGGGCTGAAGGCGGGCAAAACCCGCCGCACTGTCACTCGTGACCTCATACAAGAAAACCCGACCGATGCGCCAAACGGCAACTATTGTGACTCGCGGTGAAACATCCGACGCTGAGCGGGGCCGGGTCCGGGAATGCTTGAGTGGGGCCGCTCTGGCGCCTATGGGTGACGCGCGGCCCCACTCAAGGGGGACAGCCCGTGGGCGTCCCGGGCAGGAAGTCCGGCGGTCTCGGAACCGGGCTCCCTGTCCGCCAACTATCCGATGCTGACCTTGGGTTTTACTTGGGTGCTGATGTCTCGCCGTAATGCCGGGGACGGCTGCCGAAGTCACTGACAGCGGCGCATTGACAGCACCTCGGAAGAAGAGCATTCTGACACTCTCGGCCGCTGGTTCAGTCAGCCCTCCATTGCACGTTGTCGCAAGCTTCCAAGCCTGCATTCCCGGAGCACCGGTCATGCTTTCGGAGGAACAGCTTTAACCGCTCCTTGCTGAGGAGACCCGAAATGCCTGCAGTAACCGTCACAACCCTTGAGTCAAAGTCCTTTGATGAACCGGACGAGCAGCGCCGTCCGCCCAGAACAAAAGTCGACGTCATAAAAATTGGCGGAACCGAGCTCGGCAGGTTCACCTTCGAGTCCGGCTGGCGCTGGTCCGAGACCGTCAAAACCGTAGTCCACACCGATAGTTGCCAGAACAACCACCTGGGCTTCTGCACCGCCGGCATCCTCACAGTTCAGTTGGATGACGGAACCCGCCACACAATCCACGCCGGTGAGGCCTACGCCATCCCTCCGGGCCACGATGCCTGGGTTGAGAATGACGAAACGTTTGTGGGGTACGAGATCATGAGTGCGGCGACGTATGCCAAACCCGAGTAGATGACTGCGCTGCGCCTCGACGTTCAAGCCAACCAAGTGTGACTTAGGCAACCCTAAGTCGAGGCGCCGATCACAAAGTGCCAAGATGGGGCCATGCGCTTGGATCATGTGTCATATGCCTGCGAACCCGACGGTCTGATTGCCACTGCGGAACGAATTTCTGACGCTCTGGGAGTCGAATTTGTGAAGGGTGGAGTACACCCACGATTCGGTACCCGGAACATGATTTTCCCTCTGGTCAACGGCCAGTACCTCGAGGTGGTTGAGGTGCTGGACCACCCCGCGTCGGACAAGGCCCCGTTCGGCCAGGCCGTGCGCGCCCGGTCCGAGGCCGGCGGCGGCTGGATGGGCTGGTGTGTCGCTGTTGACGACCTCGCACCGTTCGAGGAACGCCTGGGACGCAGCGCCGTTCCCGGGAACCGCAAGTTCCCGGACGGCCAGGAACTGACCTGGCAGCAGATCGGCATCAAGGGCCTGATCGCAGACCCCCAGGTGCCCTACATGATCCGCTGGGATGACGGCACGGAGTCCCTCCACCCGTCACAGGCACGGCCCGCGTCAGTGCGGCTCAGCGCCCTCACCATCGCAGGCTCCGCCGAGCGCGTCACCGAATGGCTCGGCACCCCGGTCAGCCACCCACTGGACGACGTCGATGTGGAGTGGATTGCGCCGAACGGCACCCCCGGGATCATGTCCGTCACGTTCGAGACCCCGCAGGGCTCAGTCCGCATCTAGTGCTCTGCCCCTCGGTGCGGAGCCTTCGCAGACCCTGCTAGTTCCCGATCCCGATCGCGGGCCCGAAGAGGGCAAAGCCCACAAAGCCGGCAATGTCGAGCAGTGCGTGCGCCACCACCAGCGGCATGACCCGCCTGGTACGCGTGTAGGCATAGCCGAAAATCAGGCCCATGATCACGTTCCCTACGAACGGACCGATGCCCTGATACAGGTGATAGCTCCCCCGCAGCAGCGCTGAGGCCACAATGATGGCGGGCACCGACCAGCCCAGCTCGCGCAGACGCTCGAAAAGGTAGCCCACCACAATCACCTCTTCGAGCACGGCATGGCGGAGCGCCGAGAGCACCAGCACCGGAACGGTCCACCAGTAGGAATCGAGCGCCGTCGGAATGATCGCCGTCGTCACCCCCAGCGCGCGGCCGGCCGCGTAGACACCGAGCGTTCCCACGCCAATGAGCGCCGCCAGCCCGACTCCCAGGCCGAAATCCACCTTGGGATTGCTGAAGGTGAACCCGATCCGCCGGAACGCCGATCTTCCCGGCTCGGTCAGCAGGAAGATCACCAGCACCACCGGGACCAGTGCAAAAAAGATCCCCAGCAGCTGGTACGTGAGATCAAAGTACTGGCGATCATCCAGCACAGGGTTCAGCCGGGTGGTCTGCGCGGACAGCGGCGCGCGGGTCAGCTTGTCGATCAGCTCGACCACCGCGTAGACCCCCGCCTGACCCAGGGACAGGCCGAGGACTATGAGGATTTCTGCTTTGATCCTCTTCCGGCCCGCGGTGGGAGACAACGACGACGACTGGCTGGTTTCCGCGGTTGGCATGCCTTCATGGTGCCGTACCGGCGCCGCCCCCGCCAAAGCCCGCACTCCCCTTCCACCGGAAGTATTTGTCGCCGTTCTGCGCCTAAGACGCAGTCTTAGCAGCAGAACGGCGACAAAAACTTCAACGGAGGCGGCGCCCGCGACGCCACACGGCGTGGGTCAGCTCCATCCCCGGACGGTACGCGAGGTGGGTTGCGGAGGGCGCGTCGAGCAGCTGCAGGTCGGCCCGGTGTCCCACCACAAGGGAACCCACGGCGAGGGCACCCGCAGCAAGCGGACCGCTGGGAGACGCGCCCGCGGCGAGGGCACCCACCGCAGGCGAACCGCCGTCGTCGGTCGACTGCTCCCGGTGGAGGGCAAGTGCTCCACCGTAGGTGGCAGCACGGACTGCCTCGTGAACGGTCAGGCCCATCTGCAGCACGGCCGTCGCCACGCAGAACGCCATCGACGTGGTGTAGGAGGTTCCGGGATTGCAGTTCGAGGCGATCGCAACCGGAACACCCGCGTCCAGCAGCTGCCGCGCCGGTGCGAGGGGCTGCCGGGTCGAGAGGTCGCACGCGGGCAGGCACGTCGCGACGGTGCCACGAAGACCGGTGCCGCGAAGACCGGTGCCACGAGGACCGGTGCCTCGGCTGCCGGAGCCCACGGTTCCGGACCCTCCAGCCCACCCGGACCAGGAACCTGCGAGCGCATCGATGTCAGCGGAGGTGAGGTGGTTGACGTGGTCCACGCTGGCGGCGCCCTCTTCCACGGCGAGCCGCACCCCCTCCCCCGGTCCGAGCTGGTTGCCGTGCACCCGCAGGCCCAGGCCGGCATCCCGACACGCCCGGAGCACCTCGCGGCTCTGGTCGGGAGTGAACGCGCCCGTTTCGCAGAAGACGTCGGCCCAGCCCACCCAGGGGCGGACGGCCTCGAGCATGGGGCCGGTGACCAGCCGCACGTAGTCGTCAGCGGCCCAGCCCTGCGGCACGAGGTGCGCACCCAGGAACGTCACCTCGTCAGCCGTCGCGGCCGCGATCCGGGCATGCCGGGCTTCCTCCGCCACATCGAGCCCGTAGCCCGTCTTCGTTTCGAGGCAGGTGGTGCCCGACGCCGCTGCCTCCGCCGCACGCGCCGCCACCAGCTCACCCAATTCCTCATCAGACGCCCGCCGGGTGGCCTCCACGGTGACGGAGATCCCGCCGGCAGCATAGGACTCCCCCGCCATCCGTGCCTCGAACTCGGCCGTCCGGTCACCGGCGAAAACCAGATGCGTATGGCTGTCCACCCAGCCCGGCAGGCAGGCGCGGCCGCCGGCGTCGTACCGGGAATCGGCGGCAGGGGCGTTCCGGGCCGTGCCGATCCAGGTGATCCGCTCGCCCTCCAGGACAATGGCGGCGTCACGAAGCACCCGGTGCTCGGCGTCCTGCGTCATCAGCTCACCGATGTTGGTGATCAGCGTTGCTGGATCGGTCATGACTCCGCCCTTCGCAGATGTGCTGCCTCATCCAGCCGGGCGATGGCCGCGGCCAGCAGCGTGCCCGGATCCCCCAGCCGCGTATGCCGCCCATTGCGGGCGAGGACTTCCCGGCCGACGACGACGGCGGTGACATCCTGCGCCGTGGCCGTCAGTGGGAGCTGGCCGGGATCCGACCCGGCGGTGCGCGCAGTGGCCGGGTCCAGCGCCACCAGGTCGCAGACCAGGCCCGGCTGCAGCCCCGCTGCTGCGCGGCCCTGCGCCCGGGATCCGCCGGCCGACGCTGCCTGCACCAGGGCAGCGGGCGAAAAACGACCGCGTTCTCCACTGCCGAGCCGCTCGCCGTGTTCCAGTGCCCGCATCTCAAGCCAGGGGTCGACGACGGCGTGCTGGTCGGTGCCCAGCGCCACCACGGCGCCGGCATCCCGGAGCGCGCGGGCCGGGCCGATCCCGTCCGCGAGGTCCGCTTCCGTGGTGGGGCACATGGCGACGGTGACGCCGGCCTGTCCGAGGAGTTCGATGTCCTTCCCGGACAGGTGCGTGGCATGGACTACGGTCAACCGTTCGGAGAGCAGGTTGTGGCGGGCCAGCAGGCCGGTGGGGGTAAGCCCCGTCGCGGCGAGGCAGTCCTGGTTCTCCGCGGGCTGCTCGGAGAGGTGGATGTGCAGCGGAACCTCAGCCGGAAGGTTCTGCGCAATACACGCGAGCCCGGGTTCATCGACCGCGCGCACGGAGTGCACTGCTGCGCCGACCGTGACCTGGGCGGCGCTGAAGTGGGCGCCAACCGCATCGCGCAGGGACTTCCACCGGGTCAGCCAGGCGCCGGCGCCGCCGTCGCTGAAGCGGGCCTGTTCAGGCTGGACGGGCGCGCCGAACCCGGACGAGAGGTAGCAGGTGTCGAGCAGCGTCAGCCGGATGCCGGCGGCCACCGCGGCACGGGCCAGCGCCAGTTCCATGCCATGCGGGGCGTACGGGCCACCCCCCGGCCGGTGGTGGACGTAGTGGAATTCGGCGACGCTGGTCCAGCCTGCCGTCACCATCTCGGTGTAGACCGCGGTGGCGAGCTCCTCATACAGCTCAGGGGTCAGTGTTCCCGCCGCCTGGTACATCGCCTCCCGCCAGGTCCAGAAGGTGCCGGTGCCGGAGTGGGTCCGCCCGCGCAGCGCCCGGTGGAAGGCATGCGAGTGCGCGTTGGCTGCCGCAGGAAACACAACGCCGGGCAGCCGCAGGTCCAGCGGCTCCGCCTGAGTGCCGGGCATCACCGAGCGGACGATGCCGCCGTCGTCGACCTCGGCACGGACGCCGGCGGCAATGGTGCCCGGCTCGAGCCACGCCTGCTCGCACCACAGAGCCTTCACAGCAGCCGCTCCAGGACGTCGGCGAGCGCAGCCGCACCGAGGTCGGCGTCGTCCGGTTCCACGTGCTCCTCCGGAGAGTGGCTGATACCGGTGGGGTTGCGCACGTACAGCATGGCGGAGGGTCCGTGCGCGGCGAGGATGCCGGCGTCGTGCCCTGCTCCGGTGGGCAGTGCGGGGGCGCCGGGGAGGGCGAGCTGCAGCTGGCGCTGGAGTTCGGCGTCGAATGTGACGGTGCCGCTCACGGATTCCTGCGTGAGGGCAGCGGTGCACCCTTCAAAGGCGGCCGCCTTCTGGGCCTGCCCGTGGATGCTTTCCACGAGGGCGGCGGTGGTGGCATCGTCGGGGTGGCGGACGTCAATCCAGAGGTCGACCCGGGAGGCGATGACGTTGGTGCCCCCGGGAACCGGCTGGATACGGCCGACCGTGGCGCGGGCCTCCGGCGTGGCCGCGGCGGTTTTGCGGATGGCCAGGACAACCTGGGCGGCGGCGACCATGGGGTCCGCGCGGTCCTCCATGAGGGTGGTTCCGGCGTGGTTGCCCTGCCCGGTGATGGTCAGCTTCCAGCGACCGTGGCCGATGATCGAGGTCCCGACGGCGATGGGCGCCTTTAGGTCGATCAGGCCGCGGCCCTGCTCGACGTGAAGCTCCACGAAGTCACCGATCCGGCCGAGTGCCTCGTCATCCCTGCCCAGATGCGCCGGGTCCAGCCCGTGCGCGCGGGCCGCTTCGGCGAATGTGACGCCGTCAGCGTCCTTCAGGTTGCGCGCGGCGTCAGCGTCAATGCCGCCGGTCAGCAGCCGCGAGCCCAGGCAGGCCACACCGAAGCGTGAACCTTCCTCTTCGGGGAACACCGCGACGGCGAGCGCCCGGTGCGGTGTCACGCCGCGGGCTTTCAGGAGGTCGACGGCGGCCAGTGCGGAGGCGACGCCGAGCGGACCGTCAAACGCGCCTCCCCCGGGAACGGAGTCGAGGTGGCTGCCGGTGACCAGCGCGCCCCGGCGGCTGTCGCCGTCGTGCGCCTCGTTGCCGCTCCGGGCAGGGTCCCACCAGGCCCAGAGGATCCCGTTCCGGTCAGTTTCCACCTCGAGGCCGCGCCGGCCGGCTTCCTGCTGGAACCAGGAGCGCAGGTCGAGCTCCGCAGTGGAGAAGACCGGGCGGGAGTAGCCTCCCCGGGATGGGTCCCGTCCGACGTCCTCGATCGATCCAAGCAGGCTGCTGACGCTGTCCAAGGGATTTCCTTCCGCTGGCCGGACGTTCTGTGGAGGATGCACTTCTACCCCTATCAACTTCTGGCCGCCGGGCCTAGACTCGCCAGCACACGGCTGAAGACATCAACCTGGAGGAGTTCATTGTGAGCGGACGTGTTGTACATTTCGAGATTCCCTTTGACGACGGCGACCGCGCCCGGGCGTTCTACCGCGAAGCCTTCGGCTGGGAGGTGTCGCAGATGCCCGAGTTCGACTACACCGCCGCGGCCACCGGCCCGGCCGGCGAACAGGGTCCCACCGAACCCGGCTACATCAACGGCGGTATGTTCCGGCGGGACGGCGGTCCATTGTCCGGCCCGATCATCACCCTGGATGTCGAGAACATCGAGGACACTCTGGCGAAGATCGAGTCGCTCGGCGGCTCTGGTGTCGGTGAGAAGCTGCCGGTCGGCGACATGGGGTTCGCCGCGTACTTCCGCGACCCGGAGGGCAACGTGATGGGACTCTGGCAGAACGCCTGAGCCCGGCCGGTCAGCCCTGCATCGGAGTCCGGACCCCGCGTTCACGGGCCACCTCCTGCGCGCGCTCGTACCCGGCGTCGACGTGGCGCATGACGCCGGTCCCCGGATCATTGGTCAGGAGCCGCTCGAGCTTCTCGGCGGCGAGGGCCGTGCCGTCGGCCACTGAAACCTGGCCGGCATGGATGGACCGGCCGATGCCCACTCCGCCGCCGTGGTGGATGGAGACCCAGGTGGCGCCGGAGGCCGTGTTGAGCATGGCGTTCAGGAGCGGCCAGTCGGCGATGGCGTCGGACCCGTCGGCCATGGCCTCGGTTTCCCGGTAGGGCGAGGCCACCGAGCCCGAGTCGAGGTGGTCCCGGCCGATCACGATCGGGGCGGAGACCTTGCCCTCCGCGACGAGGCGGTTGAAGAGCAGGCCGGCCTTCGCGCGGTCGCCGTAACCGAGCCAGCAGATGCGTGCCGGGAGGCCCTCGAACTCCACGAGGTCTCCGGCGGCGTCGAGCCAGCGGTGCAGGTGGTCGTTCTCCGGGAAGAGTTCCTTGAGCGCTGCGTCGGTGACGGCGATGTCTGCCGGATCACCGGAGAGCGCAACCCACCGGAACGGCCCCAGCCCTTCGCAGAAGAGCGGCCGGATGTAGGCGGGAACAAAGCCCGGGAAGTCGAAGGCGCGCCCGTAGCCGCCCTTGCGTGCCTCGTCCCGGATGGAGTTGCCGTAGTCGAAGACCTCGGCTCCTGCGTCCTGGAAGCCCACCATCGCTTCAACGTGCCGCGCCATGGACGTCTGGGCCTTCTTGGTGAATCCGTCCGGGTCTCCGGAGGCCTCCCGCTCCCATTCGTCGACGTCGATCCCCTCGGGGAGGTAACTCAGTGGATCATGGGCGGACGTCTGATCCGTGACGATGTCGATGCTGAACTCGCCGTTCCGCTGCCGTTCCAGCAGCGCCGGCAGGATCTCGGCCGCGTTTCCGACGACGCCGACGGACAGGGCCCGCTTCTCGCGCTTCGCCTCGAGCACCTGCGCGAGGCCGTCCTCCAGGTCCGCGGCGACGACGTCGAGGTAGCGCTTGGCTGCACGCCTGCGCAGGCGGGTCTCATCGACGTCGATGATCAGCACGGCGCCGCCGTTCAGCGTCACGGCGAGCGGCTGGGCGCCCCCCATTCCGCCGCACCCGGCCGTGAGTGTCAGCGTGCCGGCCAGCGTCCCGCCGAAACGGGCGTTGGCCACGGCGGCGAACGTCTCGAAAGTTCCCTGCAGGATGCCCTGGGTGCCGATGTAGATCCAGGACCCGGCGGTCATCTGGCCGTACATCATGAGCCCCTCGGCCTCCAGCCGGCGGAACTCCGGCCAGGTGGCCCAGTCCCCCACCAGGTTGGAGTTCGCGAGGAGCACCCGCGGCGCCCACGGGTTGGTGCGGAAGACGCCCACCGGCTTGCCGGACTGGACCAGCAGCGTCTCATCCTCCTCGAGATCCTGCAGTGTGGCGACGATGGCGTCGTAGGCCTCCCAGCTGCGGGCAGCCCGGCCGGTGCCGCCGTAGACCACGAGGTCCTCCGGCCGCTCCGCCACCTCGGGGTCGAGGTTGTTCATGAGCATGCGCAGCGGTGCTTCCGTCTGCCAGCTTTTCGCTGACAATTCGGTGCCGCGGGGTGCGCGAACGGATCGTGAGGGGTCGTGCTGGGTGAAGGAGGTCATGCCTGTGCTCCTGGGCTCGTGGACTCGTTGGTAGGGGGTGTGTTCGTGGGCGGCGGGGTGAGGATGCCGGCTGCCTCGGCGGCGACCTGGCGGCCGATCCGGCGCGCGCCGTCGTCGGTGATCCGGTAGCTCGGCACCACCACGCTCAGCGCGGCCACCACATGGCCGCCGGAGATCACGGGCGCCGCGATAGCGGTGACGTCCGGTTCGATGCCGTTGCTGACCACCACAAAGCCGTCTTCGGCCGTCCGGCCGCGCAGGACGGCCCCCGCGGCGGAACCCTCCAGCGGGATGCTCCGGCCCACCCAGCTGGTGTGCCGGACGGAGTGGGTACCCTCGCGGACGGATAGGTAGATTCCGTGCCCGTCATGCGAGGGGACGTTGAGGTAGGCGGACTCACCGGTCGAGTCGACCAGCCGTTCCAGCGCCTCCTCCGCGAGTGAGACCAGCGATTCATGTGAGAGGGCCTGTGCACCGAGCTGGACCACGCGCATGCCCGGCCGGTAGCCGTTGTCGTCCCGGCGGACAAAGCCGGTGCCCTCCAGCGTGCGCAGCAGACGCAGCGCGGTGGAGGCCGAGAGACCGGCGTCCCTGGCGGCGTCGGCGAGGGTCACCGACCCGCGGTCGCACACCGTGCCGAGGAGCAGCAGCGCCCGCTCGACGGTGCGGGTAGAGGTATCCGCCACGGTTTCTTCCTTGCGTTCGGGGGAAATTTGTATTTCACTTATTGAAACGCTCATTTCACTGATTGGCAAGGCCGGTTGGGAAGAACGAAGTTGGACATAACGAAAGAGGACAGGTCATGCGAGACGAACCGACCGTGACGATCGGGCTCGGCGCACTCGCGCCGGCGGACGTGGTTGCCGTGGCGCGCTACGGTGCCCGGGTACAGCTCGGCGCGGAGTCCCTGGCCGCGATGAAGGCTAGCCGTGCGGTCATTGACGCCCTCATCGATGACCCCATTCCCCACTACGGCGTCTCCACCGGGTTCGGCGCGCTGGCCACCAAGCACATTCCCGTCCAGGAGCGTACCCACCTCCAGCGCAGCCTCATCCGCAGCCATGCGGCGTCTTCCGGCGCTGAAGTGGACCGCGAGGTGGTGCGCGGACTCATGCTCGGCCGGCTCTCCACCATGGCAACCGGGCGGACAGGCGTGCGTCCCGTCGTCGCGCAGACCTACGCCGACATGCTCAATGCCGGAATCACGCCCGTGATCGGCGAGTACGGTTCGCTGGGCTGCTCCGGGGACCTTGCCCCGCTCTCCCACGTGGCGCTGGCGCTGATGGGCGAGGGCGAGGTAAGGAACGACGACGGCGCGCTGCTGCCTGCCGCCGCGGCGCTGGCTGCCGCCGGCATCCCCCCGGTGGAACTGCGGGAAAAGGAAGGACTTGCCCTCATCAACGGCACCGACGGGATGCTCGGCATGCTGGTCCTGGCCTCCGCGGACCTGCACCGGCTGCTGCGGACCGCGGACCTCGCCGCCGCGATGAGCGTGGAGGGACTGCTGGGCACCGAGAGCGTCTTCGCCGAGGACCTGCACCGGCTCCGGCCGCATCCGGGCCAGCTGGCATCCGCAGCGAACATCCGCCGGATCCTGGCCGGGTCCCGCCTCATCGGCGAGCATGCCTCGGAGGAGCGCAGGGCGCACCGGTTCACCCGGGTGCAGGACGCCTACTCGCTGCGGTGCGCCCCGCAGGTCCACGGTGCGGCGCGGGCCACGCTGGCGCACGTGGAATCGGTCGCAGCGATCGAGCTGGGCTCCGCCATCGACAATCCGGTGGTCACTCCGGACGGTCGGGTGGAATCGAACGGCAATTTCCACGGCGCTCCGATCGGTTACGCGCTGGACTTCCTGGCGATCGCCGTGGCGGACCTCGCCTCCATGAGCGAGCGCCGCACCGACCGCTTCCTCGACAAGAGCCGCAGCCACGGCCTCAACCCGTTCCTGGCGCACGATCCGGGCGTCGACTCAGGGCACATGATCGCCCAGTACACGCAGGCCGGAATCGTCTCCGAGCTCAAGCGTCTGGCCGCTCCGGCGTCCGTCGATTCCATTCCGTCTTCGGCCATGCAGGAAGACCACGTGTCCATGGGCTGGGCCGCCGGGCTGAAGCTGCGGCGTGCGCTGGACGGGCTCACCCGCGTTGTCGCGATCGAGCTGCTGACCGCGGCCCGTGCGCTGGACATGCGCGACGGCGGATTGGCCACCTCCCACAGCTCACCGGCTCTTTCCGCCGCGCGCGCAGTGATCCGCGAGGTGGTCGAAGGTCCGGGAACGGACCGCTACCTCGCACCGGAAATCGAGGCCGTGCGGAAGCTGGTGGAGGCTGGTCTGGTGACTGACGCCGTCGACCGTGTCCTGGAGGAGCCGCTGGAGTAGAGCGTCCGGCGCTGGGTGTACAAGTGCCCGGCGCGTAATAATGGCGCTCCGATCAACTCAGAGCGCCATTATGTGACCACTCACGCTGGAGCGTTGGGACGGAAGTTACCAGCGATGGGCCACGTCGATGACGAGCCGGGATGAGGTTCCCGGACCGTCGAGGGTGAAGACCCGGAACGGGAGACGGGCGCGGACACCGAGGCCGAAGGTTGTGCGGCCCTCGAAACTGTCCACGTAGGCCACCTGGCGGAAGGTTGTGAAGCCCGCCACGTTGACCGCTTCAGACCGGACGGCCGGGCTGTAGGTTGCGTTGTACCGCGAGTCGTGGGCTGGCGCGTTGACGGTCACCTGGATATCGGCACCGCCGCGCAGCGGTGTTGCCAGGCCGGAGGTCCCGACGACGGCGCTGACGTACCGGATGGTGTAGCCGGCGCCCTTGCCCCGCACGTCAACCACGAGCCGGTCGAAGCAGGCATGGCGTCCGGCCCGCGCGTTCACCACGGGAGCGCTGGTGTAGGCCGTGCTGGTCTTCGCCAGCGAGCCCCAGGTGATCCCGCAGTAGGGAGCAGCCGAGGCCGGAGTCGGCGCCACCAGGCCGAATCCGACTATGAGAAGCAGACTCGCCAGCAGCGCACGAAGTGTGTGCATGATGCACCACCTTTCAAGGAAGTAGGTGGGATCATCGTAGGACCGCGCGGGGGAAGAAGATCCGCCCCGGAAGCCATCGGCGCCCAACCGTTACGGGCAGCCTGAAATCGCGGATTTTCCCGGAAGTATGGCGCACGAAACGCAACCATTCAGATGCCGCTTTGTCATCCTGTGCTTCTCGCGGGGTCAGACCGTCTGCGGCGTTTTGCCCTGGATCAGCCGCATGGCGGGCTCGGCAAGCCGGGCGGCAACCGGCCCGAAGATGGCCATCAGAAGCACGTAGGCGGTGGCGAGCGCGGCGAGCTCGTCGGTGACCGCTCCGGAGGCCACCGCCAGGCCCGCGATGACTATCGAGAACTCCCCGCGGGCGATGAGCGCAGCTCCGGCCCGTGCACGGCCCAGGCGTCCCACGCCCTGCCGCTTCGCCGCCCACCATCCGGTAGCCACCTTGGTGATGGAGGTGATCACGGCCAGCAGCAGCGCGTAGCCGAGCACGGGCGGGATGGTCGAGGGGTCGGTGTTGAGCCCGAACACCACAAAGAAGACCGCCGCGAACAGATCCCGCAGGGGTTCGAGGATGCGCGTGGCGTTGGTGGCGGTGGCCCCGGAAATTGCGATCCCGAGCAGGAACGCGCCCACGGCAGCCGAGACCTGCATGGCCGAGGCCACTCCCGCGACCAGCAGCGCCCCGCCGATCAGGGTCAACAGGAACACCTCGCGGTCCTTGGAATCGACGATGGCGGACACCGTTCTCCCGAACCGCAGCGCGATCACCAGCACCACGGTCACCACCATCAGCGAGATCCCGACGGCCCGGAGCCCGCCGGCGAAGCTCACTCCGGCCAGGACTGTGGTCAGGATGGGCAGGTAAATGGCCATTGCGAGGTCTTCGAAGACCAGCAGGGACAGGACCACCGGCGTCTCCCGGTTGCCGAGGCGGCGCAGGTCCGTCAGCACCTTCGCGATAATGCCCGACGACGAAATGTACGTCACTCCCCCGAGAACCAGCGCCCCGACTCCTCCCCATCCCAGCACCAGCGCAATCAGCGCCCCGGGCAGGAAGTTGAGCACGATGTCGAGCACCCCTGCCATCCAGGACTGCTTCAGGCCCGTCACCAGCTCCCCGGCGGTGTACTCCAGGCCGAGCAGCAGGAGCAGGAGGATGACCCCGATTTCACTGGCGATGGCGCTGAATTCCTCGAGCCCCTGCAGTTCCACGAACCCGCCCTGCCCGAAGAACAGCCCACCGATCAGGTAGAGCGGGATGGGCGACAGGCCGATCCGGCCGGCGAGCCGCCCCAGGACGCCGAGGCCGAGGAAGACGGCGCCCAGTTCAATGAGTACCAGCGCGCTGTGACTGCCCACCTGCGGCTCAGCCGCCGCGCAGAATCTCTGCGGCGGCGTCGAGTCCGTCAGCGGTTCCGACGGCGACCAGCAGGTCTCCTGCGGCCAACGTGAAGTCAGGGCCCGGGGAAGCCTGCACCTGGCCGCGCCTCAACAGGGCGACGATGGAGACACTGGTGCGGCTTCGCATCCTGGTGTCACCGAGCTCGCGGCCGTCGAAGGGCGAACCCGCCTCAATGAGAATCTGGCGGGTGCTTACTCCGGCCAGGTCCCGATGCTCCTCCGCCAGCTGGGCCACCAGCGGGTGCGCTCCCAGCAGGTTGCCCAGGGCGAAGGCTTCCTCCGCGGTCAACGGAATCGAGGCGATGCAGGCATCCGGATCATCGGCCCGGGACACAATCAGCTCGGTCTCGCCGTCGCGCTGGATCACCGTCCCGATCCGGCGGCCCGACGCCGTCACAATGTCCTTGCGCACGCCGATCCCGGGGAGAGGCGTTTCTTCAACCTTCATACCTGTAACTCTAGACCCGCCGGAATCGCCCGGTTGTCGCGCTTGCGACGCTTGTCGCGGTTGTCGCGCTCAGGAACGTCCGGCGGCCAGTGCGGCGGCAACCGGGTGACCCGCTCCGTTTCCTGCCCCTGTCCCTGTCCCGGTGATCAGCCCGGCCGCCAGTTCAGCAATGGCCGAGGACGTCTGGAACCCGTAACCGCCCTGGCCTGCCAGCCAGAAAAATCCCTCGGCCTCCGGGTCGAATCCCACCACCGGCAGTCCGTCCGCCGCCTGGGTCCGCAGCCCGGTCCACGCCCGCAGCACCGTTCCGATGTCCAGCGTGGTCAGGCCGTTCAGCCGGGAGATCAGCGACTCAAGATCCTCCGGACGCGGCTGCGCGTCTTCCGGCACACTTGGAACTGATTCGGCCGGGGAAATCAGCAGGCCGTCGTCGTCCCGGCGGAAATAGAAACTGTCATCCGCGGCGGCCACCATGGGCGAGTCCGGGGCGGGGGCCCGGCCCGCTGCCGTGACGGCGGCCGTCCGCCGGTAGGGCCGCAGGCCCTGGGTGGCGACCCCGGACAGGACGGCCAGTTCATCTGCCCACGCACCCGCCGCATTGACGACGACGGCGGCATGCACCGCCTGCGCACCGGCACCGACTTCCCACGCCGTGCGCAGCCGCTGAACCGAGTGGACGCGGGCGCCGGTCAGGATTTGGGTGCCACCCGCCTCCGCCCTTGAGCGGTGGTGGTCCAGCAGCAGGTCGGTGTTGCAGCCGACGGCGGTGGTGTCGAGTCCTGCGGCGTCGTAACCTGCCGCACCCGCTGCCGGCCCGATCTGCGGGCACAGCCGGACCGCGTCATCCCAGGAGATCCGCTCCATGGCTCCGCTCGCCCGGGCGGCGACGTTCTCCTCGGAGCCGACCAGCAGAAAACTGCGGGGCGTCAGCACCGGCGCTGGCAGGTCCTGTTCGGCTTCCCGGATGAGCCGGAGCGTCCGGTCGGTCAGCCGCTGGACCACCTCCGGCCCGTAGCTCGGGATGAGCTGCCTGGCCGAGCGGGAGGAGGTGTGGTAGGCCAGCGAATGTTCGGCCTCGACGAGGATGACCCGCAGTTTCGCCCGGTCATCGGCGGTGAGCGCCGACGCGAGTGAAAGCCCCGCGATGCCGCCGCCCACAATGATCACGTCTGCTGTCTCAGCCATCTGCGTTCCGTCCCCTCACGTTCCGCTGGTGCTCTCTCAGCTAGTGCTCTTCCAGCGCGACACACAGCACGGAGGCGTCATCAGCCGACTCGCCGATCTCCTCCTGCGTGGTCCGCAGGATCAGCATAAGCTCCTGCGCCCCCAACGGCGTCTGCACCGCCTCAAGAAACTCCTCCGGTCCGCTCACCAGCCCGAGGTCGACCGCGCGCCAGGCACCGTCCGAGGCGAGCGCGACCGTGTGCGCCGGCTCGAGGACGGCAAGCCGGGCGTGGTGGGCTGCGGCCGGTTCGCGGCGCGCCACCCACACCCCCTCGGGGGTGTTCCGCGCCAGTCGCGCCTCGCGCAGCCGGTCCGCCGACCACGACGATCCGGCGAGCGCCTCCCCGACGTGCACCACCTCCCCGCTATTGAGGGCCGCAACCACGTGGCAGTCGGCGAGGCTGAGGACGGACAGGGCGCCGCCGTCGCCGGCTGTGACCAGAGAGACCGCGGCGCTTGGGAAACGCTGGGACTCCGGGCCCACCAGCTGGTGTCCCAGCTCGTCCACCGCGGCGAGCGCCGCTGCCAGGACCGCGCGGGGGTCCTCCGGCCCGGCGCTTTCGGCGAGCGCCAGGCCGAGGACCTGGGCGTACCACGAGGGGTTCGACTCGCCGGGGAGATCCAGTTCGTCGAGGAGGGAGGTGGCGCCGTCGATCATCCAGGCAGCGTTGGCCCGGTAACCGCAGGCGTCCTCCATGACGTGATTGTCGCCTTCGGTCGTCACGCGTGAGATGTGCCTGAAGTTCATCAGCGGGGCCCTTCGTCGGTCAGTACGTCGTCCAGGATCCGGAGGCCCATGGACCGGTTGCCGGGGTGATCGTCGGAGGTGGCGGCCATGGCGGCGGCGATGCACAGTGCCCAGCCGCGTGCCCGCTGCCAGGTCGCGGCGTCGGTGGGACATCCGGCCGTCACGGTGTCGATGAAGGTGCGCCGGCCGGCCCGGTCGAAGACCAGCCAGGCGGCGGCGAGGTCGGTGGCCGGGTCTCCCGCGGTCAGGTCGCCGAAGTCGAGCACTGCGGCCAGTCTGCCGCGCGCGTCCAGGAGGAGGTTCGCCGCATGCAGGTCCCCGTGCAGCCAGAGCGGCGGGCCGGTCCACCCGGGCTGGTCCCGCAGCCTCCGCCACAGTCCGAGGAGTTCGGGTGAGAGTCCGGCTGAGGTGATTCGCCGTTCCACGGCCGCGCTCCGGCCGGACAGGAGGACCCCCCGGACCGGATTGTGCGGAGCGTCGGCCGGGGCGGGGCGCTGGAACGCGGTCACGAAGTGCGCGAGGTCAGCCGCCGCGCGGCCACGGTCGCCCGGTTCAATGCCTGCCGCGGGCGTCCCCTCCACCCAGCGCGTGATGGTCCAGTACCAGGGAAAGGACGGCGACGGCGCGCCCGTCCGCAGCGGAACCGGCACCGGCACCGACACCGCAAGCCCGTTCGCCAGCTCGGGCAGCCACCGCTGTTCGTTGCGGATCAGGCCGGCCGCGGCCCGGCGGCGCGGCAGACGGACGGCGAACCCGTTGCCGAGGCGGAAGATGGCGTTGTCCCAGCCGTTGGCGACCGGCGTCAGCGGCAGGTGCGCGAGGTCCGGGTGCTGTTCGGCGAGCAGCCGCCGGACCAGCCCGGCGGTGATGTGCACCTCGGCTGCCGGCATGTTTGCCACGTCTACTCCGCCCGTCAAGGGAGCAACCTGGACTGGCGTGAGCGGAATACTGCCCACCTGTGTCCAGGTTGCTCCCACTCCTGTCCGGTCTAGCCTTCGACTCCGAGGCGTTCCAGGATCAGCTGGCGCACCCGGCCGGCGTCTGCCTGCCCGCGGGTGGCCTTCATGACGCCGCCCACAATCGCGCCGACCGCCTGCAGCTTCCCGCCGCGAATCTTGTCGGCGACATCCGGCTGCGCGGCGAGGGCGCCGTCGATCGCTTCCAGCAGGGCGCCGTCGTCGGAGACGACCTCCAGCCCGCGCTGCGCCACCACTTCGGTGGGCGTGCCTTCCCCGGCGAGGACGCCGTCGAGCACCTCGCGGGAGAGCTTGTCGTTGATCCTGCCCGAGTCGATGAGGCCCTGCAGCTCCACGATCAGCGCCGGGGTGACACCCAGCTCTGCAGGTTCGACGTCGGCGACCTTGGCCCGGCGGGAGATCTCGCCCATCCACCACTTGCGCGCGGTGGCCGGCTTGACGCCCGCGGCGATGGTCTCCTCGATCGAGTCCATGACTCCGGCGTTGACCACGTCGCGGAACTCCGCGTCAGAATAGCCCCAGTCGGCCTGCAGGCGCTTGCGGCGGGCGGCAGGAGGTTCGGGAAGTTCGCTGCGGAGCTTCTCGATCCAGGCGTCATCCGTGACCACAGGCACCAGGTCCGGTTCCGGGAAGTACCGGTAGTCATCGGCGTCGGACTTGGGGCGCCCCGCCGTCGTCGACCGGGTGTCCTCGTGCCAGTGGCGGGTTTCCTGGGTGATGGTGCCGCCGCCGTCGAGCACTGCGGCGTGGCGCTGGATCTCGTAGCGGACCGCGTGTTCGACGGCGCGCAGCGAGTTCACGTTCTTGGTTTCCGTGCGGGTGCCGAACTTCTCCTGGCCCTTGGGCTTCAGGGAGACGTTGGCGTCGCAGCGGACGTTGCCGCGTTCCATGCGGGCATCGGACACCCCGAGGTTCTTCACGATCTCGCGGATGGCCGCGACGTACGCCTTGGCCAGTTCCGGTGCGCGCTCCCCCGCTCCGACGATCGGCTTGGTGACGATCTCCACGAGCGGAACGCCGGCACGGTTGTAGTCCACCAGTGAGAACTCGGCGCCCTGGATCCGGCCGGTGGCCCCGCCCATGTGGGTGAGCTTGCCGGCGTCCTCCTCCATGTGCGCCCGTTCGATCTCCACGGTGAACACGGTGCCGTCGGCGAGCTCGATGTCGATGGAGCCGTCGTAGGCGATCGGCTCGTCATACTGCGAGGTCTGGAAGTTCTTCGGCGTGTCCGGGTAGAAGTAGTTCTTCCGGGCGAAGTGACACCGTTCGGCAATCTTGCAGTTCAGCGCCAGGCCGATCTTGATCGATGACTCCACGGCCACCCGGTTGATCACCGGGAGGACGCCGGGCAGGCCGAGGTCCACGGGGGTCACGTTGGTGTTCGGGGTGTCACCGAAGGCGTTCGGTGCGCTGGAGAACATCTTGGTCCGGGTGTTCAGTTCCACGTGGACCTCGAACCCGAGTACCGGATCGAACTTCTCCATGGCCTCTTCGAAGGACAGGATGTCAGCGGTTGCAGTACTCATTTACTTTCCTCCACCAATCTCGGGTGCCTGTGCCAGCAGCGGGCCGCCCCAGGTGTCTTCGAGCAGCGCTTCCAGTGCGGCGCCGGCCCGGTAAAGCCGTGCGTCCTGGCGTGCGGGGGCCAGGAACTGGATGCCCACCGGCAGGCCGTCGGCCAGGCCGCCCGGCACAGAGATACCCGGGACACCGGCCATGTTCGCCGGGATGGTGGCGACGTCGTTCAGGTACATGGCGAGCGGATCGTCCAGCTTCTCCCCCAGCTTGAAGGCCGTGGTGGGTGCGGTGGGCGAAATCAGGACGTCTGCCTGGGTGAACGCGGCGTCGAAATCACGCTGGATCAGGGTCCGGACCTTCTGCGCGGAACCGTAGTAGGCGTCGTAGTAGCCGGCGCTCAGCGCATAGGTGCCGAGGATGATGCGGCGCTTCACTTCGTCTCCGAAGCCGGCGGCGCGCGTGGCTCCCATGACGCGTTCAATGGTGGGAGCGCCGTCGGGTACCACCCGCAAACCGAACCGGACGCCGTCGTACTTGGCGAGGTTGCTCGACGCCTCGGAAGGCATGATCAGGTAGTAGGCGCCGAGGGCGTACCTGAAGTTGGGGCAGGAAACCTCGACGACGTCGGCACCCGCCTGACGCAGCAGATCCAGCGCTTCCGTGAAGCGCGCCTGGACGCCGTCCTGGTAGCCCTCGCCCTGCAGCTCCTTGATGACGCCGATGCGCAGGCCCTTCACATCGGCATTGCGGGCGGCTTCCACCAGGGCGCCGACCGGGTCGGTCAGGGAGGTGGAATCGTGGGGATCGTGTCCGCCGATGACCTCGTGCAGCAGCGCGGAGTCGAGGACCGTACGCGTGACGGGACCGATCTGGTCCAGGGAGGACGCCATGGCGATGGCGCCGTAACGGGATACCCCGCCATAGGTGGGCTTCACGCCGACGGTGCCGGTGACGGCGCCGGGCTGGCGGATGGATCCGCCGGTGTCCGTGCCGAGGGCCAGCGGCGCCTCGAAGGCGGCGACGGCGGCCGCCGACCCGCCGCCGGAGCCTCCCGGAATCCGGTCAAGGTCCCAGGGGTTCCGGGTGGGACCGTAGGCCGAGTGTTCCGTGGAGGAACCCATGGCGAACTCGTCGAGGTTGGTCTTGCCGAGGATCGGCATCTTCGCGTCGCGCAGGCGCCTGACCACGGTGGCGTCGTACGGGCTGTGCCACCCCTCGAGGATCTTCGAGCCCGCCGTGGTGGGCTGGCCCTTGGTGACGATCAGGTCCTTGACGGCGATGGGTACGCCGGCGAGCGGATGCATGGCGTCGCCGAGCGAACGCTCCTTGTCCACCTCGGACGCGACGAGCAGCGCCTCGTCCGTGTTGACGTGGAGGAAGGCGTTGATGGCCCGGTCCACCTCGCCGATGCGGTCAAGGTGGGCCTGGACGGCTTCGACGGCGGAAACCTCGCGGGAGGTGAGCTTCTCGGCGAGCTGGGCAGCGCTGAGCCTGGTCAGATCTGTCATGGTCTACTCCCCGTCCAGGATGGCGGGGACCTTGAAGCGGCCGTCCGCGTTGTCGGGGGCGCCGCTGAGGGCCTCCTCGTTGGACAGGGTCTCCCCGATGACGTCATCCCGGTACACGTTGCTGAGCGGGATCGGGTGGCTGGTTGCCGGGACGTCGTCTCCGGCCACTTCGCTGACGGTCTTGATGGAGTCGACAATGACGGAGAGCTCGCCGGTCATCCGGTCCAGCTCCTCGGCGCTCATGTCGATGTGGGCGAGCCGGGCAAGATGCGCGACGTCCTCACGGGTGATCTCGGGCATGTTTCTCCAGGATCTTGAAATGGTCTGGGTTTCGGGTTCTAGTCTAAGCGCGGCGTGGAACAGCGCTGTCCGTTCCGGCGCCGGCCCGATCCCGTTCCAGCACCAGCCGGAAGACCCACAGCTCGATGTCCGTGCCGGGTACCCACCAGTCCCGGCTGGGCACCCGTTCGAAGCCGAGCGACTCATAGAGCCGGTGGGCGCGGACCATATCGGTTCCGCTGGTCAGGCTGACAGCGGAAATCCCCTCGAGGCTCCGTGCGTAGTCAATGATCCATTCGACCATCCGCCGTCCGAAGCCGCCCCGCTGAACCGCCGGGTCCACCGCGAGCATCCGGAACTCGAGTTCTCCGGCAATCGCGATGTCCGTATACCGCTGGCCCTCGAACGTGACGGCGAAGGAGCCGACAACGGTTCCGTTTTCCTCCGCGACCCATACCTCCGCGTGCTCGGCCCGGTGTTCCACGTCGGTGAGGATGCGGACGTACGGATGGAGCGGGTCGCTGAAGTAACCGGCATGGAGGTAGGCATCGCGCGTGATGCGGCGGACGTCGTCGTAATCGGCAGCCGTTACCCGGCGGATGGTGAAGCTCATGGCACAGGCCCTACCCTCGAAAAGGAACCCGGGAGGATGTCTCCCTACAGAAAGTTCAGGATCTCATCAAACACGTCGTCGGGCACTTCCTCGGGGAGGTAGTGGCCGGCGTCGAGCGCTTGGCCGGAAACGTTCTTGGCCACTGCGCCCCAGAGGGCCAGCGGATCAAACTGCCTGCCCACCACGCCGTGCCGGCCCCACAGGATGCGCAGCGGGGTTTCGGCCAGCAGCCCAAGGTCCCTGTCCTCGCGGTCATGATCCAGGTCCACGGTGGCCGACGCCCGGTAGTCCTCGCACATGGCGTGCACGGCGCCGGGGCGGGACAGGGCGGCCACGTAGCGGTCGAGGATCTCCGGTGGGAAGGGGGCCAGGCCGGCGTACCGGCTGCCCATCAGGTTCTCGACATAGGCGCGCGGATTCGCCTCGATCAGCGACTCGGGCAGCGGGTGCGGCTGGATCAGGAAGAACCAGTGGAAGTAGGCCTCGGCGAAGGCCCGGTTGGTTGAGGCATACATGTCCAGGGTCGGGGCGATGTCCAGGAGCATTGCGGCCGAGACCAGGGACGGATGATCGGCAATCAGCCGGTGCGCCACGCGGGCGCCCCGGTCGTGGGCGCACACGGCGAACTTCTCAAAACCCCGCTGGGCTCCGAAGTGTTGCATCAGCAGCACCTGATCGCGCGCCATGGTGCGCTTGCTGTAGGCGTGGTGGTCCGGGTCAGCGGCCGGGATCCCCGAGGAGCCGTAACCGCGCAGGTCCGGGATGATCACGGTGTAATGCTCCGCCAGCCGGTCCGCGATCCGGTGCCACATGAGGTGCGATTCCGGGTGCCCGTGGAGGAGCAGGAGCGGCGGCCGGGACTCCCCGGTGTCACGGGAGATCCGGCCTGCGATCCCGACGTCCCCGAGGGGCACGGAGAACTCGTCGAAAGTCTCGAACATGCAGCACTACCCGCGCTTCCTCAATCGTGGTGGATGCCACCACAATATCGGCGTCTAGACCGAAAGCTTGTAGACGTGCAGGGCGAAGGAGTCGGTGAGCATGAAATCCCGGGCAGGGATACGGGTGAAGTTGAGCGACTCGTACAGGGCATGCTGCCCGTTCATCTGCGGTGCGATCGTCAGGACCACTCCGGACAGGTCCGGATCCCGGCGTGCACGCTCGATGACTTCCTCGACCAGCCGGTGCGCGATCCCCTTGTGCTGTTCGCCCGGTTCGACCGCGAGCATCCGGAACTCAAGTTCACCGTCATGGGCCACATCGCTGAAGTCACCGCCCGGGCGGGTCACGAAAACCGAACCCACAATCTTCCCGCCCGATTCAGCGACCAGCAGGGATGAGCCCGCGTGCCCCTCCTCGATTGCCGCCAGGATGTGGTTGAAGGCGTACTCGTCGTCAATGTATCCCGCGTTGGAATAGGCCTCGACGGTGATCCGCCGGATCTCCCCGAAGTCATTCCTGTCCGCAGACCTGACCGTAATGTCCATGAACGCCTCCTCATGCGTCGGGACTGATGATCCGAGTGTGGCAGACCAATGGCACTTTGGCCCCCGGCGAATGCAACGATCAGATTAATTCGCCCGGCTGCTGGTAAACCCGGTCAGGCCCTGGATTCCAGCTGCTTCGCCAGATCGAGGACCGGCTGCGGGCCGGCGGCCGTGAAAGCGGAGAAACGCTCGGCTTCGTCGGGCCCCGCATCCAGCACCGAGGACAGGTCCGGGCGCAGGACGGCAACTCCCGCCTCTTCGGCGATCAGCGCGCCCGCCGCCCAGTCGTGCTCATTCAGGGCCCGCTCCACGTAGGCATCCAGCGTGCCGTCAGCCACCATGCACAGGTCAAGCGCGGCCGAGCCGATCCGCCGCAGGTCGCCGTGACCGGCCAGCAGTTCGCCCAGCTCGCCCAGCTGCTGGGAGCGCTGCGCCGGGTTATAGGTGAATCCGCTGCCCACGATGGTGCCCGCCCGGCCGGCGACCGGACCGTGGAGCTGCCGCACCGTGCCCCGTTCACGGACCCACGCCCCCTGGCCGCGCGATGCCCAGTACACCCGGTCCAGCGCAGGTGCGTGGACGACGCCGGCCAGCCAGTCGCCGTCGTGATCCACCGCTGCCACGGAGGTGCAGTAGTAGACGATGTTCCGGATGAAGTTGGTGGTTCCGTCCAGCGGGTCGATGGACCAGCGGATGCCGGAGGGCTGCCCCTCGGGCACCGTGGTGCCGTATTCCTCGCCGGTGATCGCGTCGTGGGGGCGGGAACGCCAGATGACGTCCCGGACGGCGCGTTCGGCAGCGGTGTCGAAGGCGGTCACCCAGTCGCTGTCCGAGCTTTTGTTTTCGGCCTGGAGCTCGCCCTCGCTGCGGGCCTCGAGCACTGCGGCGCCCGCGGCCGCGGCCTGCAGGGCAACGTGCAGCAGCTCGGCCGGGCTGGCGCTGGGAGTCATACGTTTCCTTCCTCAAGCAGTGTGCGGAATCCGTCCTCATCGAGGATGGTCAGGCCCAGCTGCTCGGCCTTGTCCAGTTTGGTGCCGGCGTTCTCTCCGGCGACCACGTAACTGGTGTTCTTCGACACCGATCCGGAGGCCTTTCCCCCGCGCCGGATGATTGCTTCCTTGGCCTCGTCGCGGCTGAACCCCTCGAGGGATCCGGTGACGACGACGGTGAGTCCCTCGAGCGTGCGCGGCACGGATTCGTCAACCTCGTCTGCCATGCGGACCCCGTCCTCGGCCCACCGGTCGACAATCTCGCAGTGCCAGTCCTCCGCGAACCATTCCTTCAGCGCCGCCGCGATGGTGGGCCCGACGCCGTCAACGTTGGCCAGTTCCTCCTCGCCGGCGCTGCGGATCCGGTCCATGGAGCCGAACGCGGTGGCCAGCGCCCGCGACGCCGTCGGTCCGACGTGCCTGATGGACAGTGCAACGAGCACCCGCCACAGCGGCTGGGACTTCGCCTTCTCCAGTTCGGCGAACAGTTTCCGGGTGTTGGCGGTGGGCTCGGAGGGCTTTTTGGCGGTGCCGCGGGTGTAGAAGTACGGGACCAGTTCCTGGCCGGTGACCACGCCCTTGACCTTCTTGTCGCGAAGGATGCGCACGTCCGCGAGTTTTTCCGGGGTGAGCCTGAACAGGTCCGCTTCCGTGGTCAGCGGCGGCACTGCGGGCTCGGCGGGCTGGGTGAGCGCAATCGCCGCTTCCCAGCCCAGCGCCTCGATGTCGAAGGCGCCGCGCCCGGCGACGTGGAAGACCCGCTCGCGCAGCTGCGACGGACAGGATTTCGCGTTGGGGCAGCGGATATCGACGTCGCCCTCCTTGGCCGGAGCCAGCGGTGTTCCGCAGGACGGACACTCGGTGGGCATGACGAACTCGTAGGGCGGCGGGTCCTGCTGCGAACGGAGCGCAACCACCGGGCCCACGATCTCGGGGATGACGTCTCCGGCCTTGCGGAGCACCACGATGTCGCCGATCAGCACACCCTTGGCCTTCACGACTTCCTGGTTATGCAGGGTGGCCATCTCCACGGTTGAGCCGGCCACCTTGACGGGGACCATCATCCCGTAGGGCGTGACACGGCCGGTGCGGCCCACGTTGACCCGGATGTCGAGGAGCTTGGTGTTCACTTCCTCCGGCGGATACTTGTAGGCCACCGCCCACCGGGGTACCCGGGAGGTGTGTCCGAGGGAGCGCTGCAGGGCGAAACTGTCCACCTTGATAACGATCCCGTCGATTTCATGCAGCAGGTCATGGCGGTGCTCGCCGTAGTGCCGGATGAAACCGAGGACCTCCTCATACGTTTCGAGGACCTTGAAGTAGGGCGAGACGGGCAGCCCCCACTGCCTGAGCAGCCCGTACGTCTCGGACTGGCTTTCCGCCTCCAGGCCCTCGCGCGCGCCGATGCCGTGCACGTACATGTCCAGCGGCCGCTGGGCCGTGAGTGCCGGGTCCTTCTGCCGGAGGGAACCCGCCGCTGCGTTGCGCGGGTTGGCGAAAGGGGCCTTGCCGGCCTCGACCATGGTCTCGTTGAACTGTGCGAACTCCTTCGAGGGGAAGAACACCTCACCCCGGATTTCCACCTCGGCGGGATGGTTGGAGCCGCTGAGCTTCCGCGGGATGGTCTTGATGGTGAGGACGTTGTGCGTGATGTCTTCACCGGTTGTGCCGTCACCGCGGGTTGCGGCGCGGACCAGCTCACCGTTGCGGTATAGCAGGTTGACCGCGAGGCCGTCGATCTTCAGTTCGGTCAGCCAGGACACCGTACTTCCCGGGCGCTGCGACTCGATGCTCGCCTCGGCGCGCCGGACCCAGGCCTCAAGCTCGGCGGTGGAGAAGACATCCTCCAGGCTGTACATGCGCTGCAGGTGCTGTACCGGTGCGAAGGCGGCCGACACATCACCGCCGACCTCCTGGGTGGGTGAATCATTGGAGATCAGCTCCGGGTGCTCCGCTTCGATCTGCTCCAGCAGGCGGAACAGCGCGTCGAACTCGGCGTCCGAGACGATGGGCGCGTTCTCGTTGTAGTAGGCGAAGCGGTGCCGCCGGACCTCTTCGACGAGACGGCCGTACTCCTCCTTCAGCCCGGCATCGGGCTCTGCACCGGCGGGCAGTTCCACCTCGGGACGTGCTCCGGATTGCGTATCGGCATGCTGGTTCACTGTGGCCACGCTTCCTATCTTGCCCCAGACCCCCGACACTTGCCCCGCGCCGGAGTTTTTGTCGCCGTTCTGCGCCCAAGACGCAGTCTTGGCAGCAGAACGGCGACAAAAACTCTCCCTGCACGGTTAACGGAAACGGCCCGCAGCCGAAAGCTGCGGGCCGTTGCCGTAAAAAGGGCGCCTACGCGTTGGAGGTGGCTTCCTGGTCCTGGCGGTTGCGCTGGACGGTGGCGCTGACTTCCTGCAGCTGCGCTGCGATCTGGGTCAGCTGCGCACGGTGGGTTTCCCACTCGCCGCGGAACCGCTCGGAGTCCGGGCCAACCCAGGCGGTGTTGCCGAGCTGCTGGGTCAGCTGGTTGGCGGTCTGGTTCAGTTCTTCGGACTTCTGGGTCAGCAGCTGTGCCAGCTGCCCCATCTGCTCCGGGTTGTTACCGTGCGTAACGTTGCTCATTGTCCCCACCTTTCGTCTGTGGCGGTCCGGCATTTCCGGAACCTCCCTGCCCTGCCGGTGCTCCCGTCTCCGGGGCCCCCGACCGGGCGACTGCTTACAACCTATCCAAGCCCTTCGCCAGGTGTCGATGGGGACCGCTCCCCAAGGAGCGCTACCCATCCCTGCCGCGCCCCGCGCGCCGCAACTCAGTCCAGCCCGCCCATCGTGGTGGCGACCTGGACCCGGTAGGCCTTGCCCCTGCCGATGACGTATCCGCGCCCCGGGATGAAGCGGTTGCCCGCCGTCCTGCCGAGGGAGGTGTTCAGGAGGGTGTCGCCGTCGAGCTCGTTGGGGTTGAGCAGCAGGCCCCGCCTGCCGGCCTTGAACGGCCCGGACAGGTTCCAGGCGCTGGACCACGTTGAGGTCTCGGCCTCGCCGACCACCCACTGCCCGGCCTTCACGGCAGCCTTCACCAGCGTGGACAATCCGAGTTCCGCCGGCGAGTCGGTGAACTCGGTGAGACCCTCGATGAAGAACGCCACGGAGCTTTCCGGCCCGTCCACCAGGGAAGTGAGCCGCGACAGCTCGGGCTGGACCAGTGCCGCGGTGGCATACGCCTCGTCCCACAGCCCGAGGGACGCCACCGTTGAGCGGCGCGAGCCGAGATAGATCCGCCGGACGTGCGGCGAGGACTTCTGCAGCGCCGCCGCCAGCGTCACCAGGGCGACCGTGCGCCCGGACCCGGGCGGCCCGGACACCATGAACGCTCCCGTGGCGGCCACCGCCGCCGGTTCGAGGTTGAAGTCGTCAACCCCGATGACGGCAGAACCGGTTTCACCGGCGGGCAGCACGTCGAGGTCGATTGATTCCGGGAGGCTGAGGACCCCCGGTGCCTGCCGGACCCCCTGGCGCAGCATCGCCTCCCGCATGCGCTCCACCTCGCGGGCCTGCAGCTCGAGGTTGGCGTTCCCGCCGAACACGGCAAGCTGCACTTCCTGCCCGTCCAGCAGGCCGCGCCCAGGCGGTGAGGTGCTCGAGAGCACATCGCGTGGCACCCCGAGGGTCGAGTAGTCGTCCTTTCCCGCCATCCGCAGGATGATCCGCCGGCTGATGGAGGACGCCAACGACGGCGGCAGCGAGTTGGTGCGCTCACCGGTCACGACAATGTGGATGCCCATGGGACGGCCGTCGGTGGCGATCTGCTGGAACAGTTCGAAGTGGCGTTCGCGCCCCTTGAACTCGTAGGTTTCGCGGAAGGTGGTGATGCCGTCCACCAGGAGCAGGATCCGCGGTTCGTCCGGTTTACCGGCGAGCCGCCGGTACTCGGTGATGGTGCCGGCACGCACTTCGGCGAAGCGGTCCGCCCGCTCGTTGATGATCCCGCGCAGGTACCTGAGCAGCCGGCCGATCCGCTCGGAATCCTCACCGTCGAGGACAGCACCGACGTGCGGCAGCTGCGCCAGCATCTGCAGGCCGTTGGACGCACAGTCGATGCCGTAGACCTGCACGGGACCGCCGCGCACCGTCACCGCCGACCCGATCGCCAGCGTCCGCAGCGCCGTCGATTTGCCGGACCCGCCGGAGCCCAGGATAGCGAGGTTCCCGTCGATGTCGGGCTGGTAGGACACGGTGGGCTGCGCCTGGTGTTCCGGGTCATCCACCACGCCCAGCAGCAGCGACTCGTCGGTGCGGGGGTTCGGCAGCTTCGAGAAGTCATAGGCCTCCGCGAGTTCGGCCAGCCATGGTTTACGGGGCGGCCTGATGCCCAGTTCCACCGCCGCCTGCGAGACGTTGGCGACGATGCGGGCGATATCGTTCGCGCCGCCCGGCTCGGCAACGGACTCCCCCGCGGCGGATTCCCACCGTGCCCCGGACCCGAAGTTCATCTCCACCACGTCGATCCGCGGGCGCGCCGGTTCCCGGGTGGTCCAGCCGCCGGCATAACCGGTCTGGAAGCTCTGGATGCGGCCCGGCCCCGTCTTCGCCGCTCCGCGTCCGGGGATGGAGGGGCTGAAGTATGCGGCCATGGGGGTGCCGAGGATGTCCTGCGAATCGTCGGTGTCCGCCATCCGCAGCGCGATCCGCAGGTTGGTGTTGGCCCGCAGGTTGTCCTTGATGACGCCGGAGGGACGCTGAGTGGCGAGGATGAGGTGCAGCCCGAGTGAGCGCCCGCGGGCGGCGATGTCCACCACCCCGTCCACAAACTCGGGAACCTCACGCGCCAGCGCCGCGAACTCGTCCACCACGATGACCAGCGACGGCGGAGTGTCCGGATCCGCCTCCCGCTCCATCGCCAGCAGGTCCTTGGCTTTCTTGCGGTTGAAAAGGTGCTCGCGGTGGTGCAGTTCGGCCCGCAGCGAGGTCAGCGCCCGGCGCACCAGGTGCGGTGAGAGGTCCGTGACCAGTCCGACGGTGTGGGGCAGGTTCACGCAGTCGGCAAACGCCGCGCCGCCCTTGTAGTCGACAAACAGGAAAGTCAGCCGGTCGGGGCTGTAGGCGGCCGCCATCCCGAGTACCCACGACTGCAGGAACTCTGACTTGCCGGCACCGGTGGTCCCGCCGACCAGCGCGTGCGGACCCTCCGTCTTGAGGTCCAGGTACATGGGTTCGACGCCCTTGGACCCGACCAGCGCACGCAGCGATCCCTGGTGCTTCCGGTTGGGCACCGCCCGCGAGGCCACCGAGTTGTTTTCCGTCCAGCGGTCCGCGACCGCCGTCGTCTCCTCCATCAGTTCGTGGCCGGCAAGCGTCACATAGGACACCGCGCGCGGAAGGTCCGAATCATCCTCCACCGGTTTTCCGACGTCGACGACGGGAGTCAGCATCCGTGCCAGCTGGCCGGCCAGCTCAAGGTCCACGCTTTCGCAGCTCACCGGCGTGGAAAGCTCACCCAGGCGCACCTGCCCGCTGACGTTCGCCGCGTCGCCGTCGACGAACAGGAAGTCGCGGCAGGCGGCGGGCAGCGCCGCCACTGTCCCGGCCACCCACAGGACATGGACCCCGACGTCGGCTCCCGCCTCAGCGACGCGGGTCAGCCGGGCGCGGTCCACGGTCACGTCATCCTCGACGATCACCAGGACCGACGGCGTCACGGGCGCCGGCAGATCCAGCTCCCTGGCGGGATCGAGGCGTCCGCGAAGCGCCGCGGAGGTCCGCTCGGCCGAGCGCACCGACACCAGGTCTTCCAGCCGGGACAGCAGCAGCCCGGCCGCGGCGGGACCGGCCGCCAGGTGGTCGCCGCCCAGCGGGCTATGGACGGATCCGGTGTGCGGGAGCCATTGCAGCCACCCCCACCGCTCCTTCGACTGGACGCTGGTCAGCGCGACGACGGCCAGTTCCGCCGGCGAGTGGAGCCCGATGGCCTGGATCACGAGGCCTCGGGCGACGCTGTCCACCACCCCGCGGGCACCCGCGACGCCGAGCGCACCGGACAGGCGCAGGTTCGCGACGATCGGCACATCGTCGATGTAGGCGTACTCCTCGGCCGCGTCGCGGATCTCCTCCGAGTACTCGGGCAGGGTGTCGGACCCCGCGGGTTCCGAGAGCTCTATCCGGGAGTGCGCACGGCCGGTACCGAAGCGCACGGTGAGGAAGAAGTCGTGTTCGGGGCGGTGCGTCCACAGCAGCGGACCGAGTTTGTAGATGGCATCGACCGTGTCCGCGACGGAGGGTGCCTCGGCGTGCCGGACTGCCCGCTCCACCTTGCGGGTCCGGTCGATGTCGCTGCGGAAGAACGCCATGGATGAGTGGAACTGCGCCACTGCTTCGCGGAACGTCCGCTTCGCCGTGATCCGCTGGTCAAGGTAACTGCCCACCAGGATCATCGGCATCATCAGGATGAAGATGAGGCTGAACGGGCTGCGGGTGATGGAGAACATGATGGCGCCCAGCAGGATCGGCGCGATCAGCAGCAGGTAGGGGAACCGCTGGGGGTTCGGCCGCCGCGGGCCCGCCGGAAGCTGCTTCGGTTTCTCCCTGAACGCCGGCACCACCCGGGGCGAGCGGTTGAACTCGACCACCGGATTGGTGGGGTCCGCCGAGTAGGCGCGGGTCAACGGCACCACGGCCACGGTGGTATCGCCCAGGGTGATCTCATCCGCGCTGGTCAGCGACGTGCGCTCTACCCGCGTGCCACCCATCAGCAGCCCGTTGGCCGAGTTGGTGTCGATGATTTCGATGCCGTCCGCGACGTTGATGCGGGCGTGGCGTTTGGACATCATGGGATCGGAAAACCGGATGTCGCAGTTGCGGTCCCGGCCGAGGTAGCTGGCTCCGGCGGGCAGGGAGAATTCCTTGCCGGCGTCGGGTCCGGACAGCACGCGGAGGGTGGCGACGGCGGGGCCGCGGTCCTGGCCCGGCACGTTGAACTGGTCGCTGACGCGGCTGATAGTCACGGTGGAACCGGGACGCAGGCCGGATTCGAAGAGGCTCACCGTGGGATTCAGTGTCCGGCCGCGCATGCCGCCGGCCACGTAGGACTCCTCGACGGTCAGCGAGAGCTCCCCCGGCGGTTCTGCTCCCGCACGTCCCGGGTCGGCGACGTACAGTTCGCGGGCAACGTCGCTGACGGTTGCCAGCCCGTCCACGGTGACGGCGAGATCCTTCGCGGGGTCGGGGTCACGTCGCAGGGTGAGGCGCAGCAACATGTCAGGAACACTCCGGGTGGTTGGGAAGGACGGTCGGGTTGGGACAGCACGCAGACGCGTCAGTCCTCATCCGCTTTGCCCTTCATGGTTTCGAGCAGGTGCAGGTCTTCGGGGGTGACGATGTGGGAGGTCACCGCATGCTCAACCAGCCGCGCCCGCCGGTTGGTGGCAAGCTTGCCGCCGCCGCCGCGCAGGCCCACCACACCGACCCGGTCCAGCTTGTCGCAGACGTTGTCGAGCTTGCGGTTGAACTTGGTCAGCGCCCAGCCCAGGCGCTGCGCCGCCGCGGCCGAGGACGGAATGGAGCTGAAGCCCGTGCCCTCGCGTCGGAGCATCGGTTCGGCGAGGGCCACGATGAGCGCGCGCTGGGAATCGGTGAAGCGCACCGGGCCTATGGTGGTTGTCCCCGAGCCGTCGTCCACCTGGCGCTCCTGGCGGAACGCGGGGGTCTTGAGGTGCACATCGAACTCGTAGGTGGTGGGCCCGGCCGTGAAGACCACGCGGGTCTGCCCGAACACCAGCGGAATCCGCGCCCCCGGGGCCACCCAGGCCTGCATCCCGCCGGTGGTGTCCGCCACGGTCGCCGACAGCATGGTGCCCACGTTGTTCAGCCACCAGATGCCGTTCTGGCGGGCAATCTGGAGGAACTTCCGGTGCAGGTACGGGTTGTCATCAACCTCGAGGTCACCCTCGCGCCCGATGTTGAACGGCCCATCGTCCTTCGGCTCATGCCACTCGCCGCAGAAATCTATTGCCAGTTCCCCCACAGATGTTCCCTTCGACTCACTCAGGCCAGCAGGCACGTTCAGGCTCCGATGCAGTTCCGTTTGCCCGCACTATCTGTATATCAGCGCAGGTGGGTCCGTCCGGGTTGGCCACGACGGGGGCTTCGGTCTGGACTGTCCGGTCCCAGTCACCTTCCTCCTGCACGGTGACCGTCCGGAACCGGTACACGTCCCCGTCCTGCGGATCGGGGTTGGTCCAGGTGAAGACCACAGCGTTGCCGGACTCCTCCGCGGTGATGTCCGTCGGCGTCGGGACAACTCCCTCGACACCGGCGAGCGCATCGGCCGGCGGCTGGGTGGGCGGCGCCACGGCGGGCTCCTCCTCCGGCTGTCCGTTGAGGACCGCGAACGCGCCGAGCACGACGGCGGCAAGCACCACCAGTCCCAGGAGGATCCCTGCCAGCGGCCCCCGCTTCCGGCGCACCGGGTCGGGTTCCTCCGTTTCCGTTTCCGCGCCCGGCCCCGCGGGGCGGTGGACGGTGGTGTCCAGCCGCACCGAGTCGGCGTGCGGATCCCTGCCGCGCAGCACCGTGCGGTCCCGCCAGCCCTGGTCATCGGTTGCGTCGGTCTCGGCATCCGGCTGCGCTGTACCGGAGGAGGACCACGACGACGACGGCGACGGGTAGGTGGGCACGCCCGGCTGCGCCTCCCGGGCCGGTGCCGTCCGCGCGGCCGGCGAGAAGGTGGGCGAGAAGGTGGGCGATTCCGGGTCGATGGAGACCACCTTGCGCACCCGGGTGGCCTCGGCGCCGTCGTCGTCCTCGCGGACGTGTTCGGTGTCATCGAGCACTTCGAAGGGGGTGACCGAGATGCCCAGCTCCGTCTGGATGCGCTGCAGCGTCAGCGCGAATGAGTGCGCGGAGTCGTAGCGTGCGGCCGGGTTCTTCGCCATGGCGGTGGCAAGGGCGAGCTCGAGGGACTGCGGCAGATCGTCCCGGCCGATCGGGGCGAGCGGCATGGAGCCGATGCGGTCCATGAGCTGACGCTGCGAATTGTCCATTCCGGGGAAAACAAACGGCGAGCGCCCCGCAAGCAGGGTGTACAGGGTGGCGCCGAGGGACCAGACGTCCATCCGGACGCCGTCCACGGCGCCGCCGTCGAACGCTTCCGGCGGCGACCACGGGATGGACATGCCGAGGTCCTCGTCGGCGCCGCCGTCGGTGGTGCCGGAGATTCCGAAGTCCGTGAGCGCGGGACGGTTGTAGTCGGTCACCAGGATGTTGGCGGGCTTGATATCCCGGTGCACAATCCCGGCGC
This sequence comes from Arthrobacter subterraneus, assembly GCF_900099735.1. Taxonomy (GTDB): domain Bacteria; phylum Actinomycetota; class Actinomycetes; order Actinomycetales; family Micrococcaceae; genus Arthrobacter_D; species Arthrobacter_D subterraneus. Next base: position 180,163 of record NZ_FNDT01000004.1, read on the forward strand.
GGTGCGCGGACTCGACGGCGGAGGAGACCTGGACTCCGATCGCGAGAGTCTCCGCGAGGGACAGCCGGCCCTTGCGGTACCGCACGTCCAGGCTGGGCCGGGAGCAGTATTCCATTGCGAGGTAGGAGTGGCCGTCATCGGTGATGTTGGCTTCGTAGATGGTGACGATGTATGGGTGCGTGGAGAGCTGGGCCATGAGGTTGGCCTCGGACTCGAATGCCTTCCGGGCACCCTCGGTGAGCAGCCCGGAGACCAGGACCTTGACGGCCACGCGCCGGCGGGGGCGGTCCTGCTCATACAGGTAGACGTCGGAGAAGCCGCCGGATCCGAGCAGGCTGACGTAACGGTAGCCGGGGATGTGCGGCGGCGGCGCGGCGGCGCGGCGTGAACTCATCGCAGGCCCTCGAAGCGCAGGAAGACGTCGTCGCCGAGCTGGGCGACGTCACCGTCGAGCAGGAACGCGCTCTCGCCCTCCCCCAGCCGCCGGGGCGGCTGGCCGGCGCGGATGAGTACCGTGCCGTTCGTGGCCTTGAGGTCGCACAGCAGGACGTGCCAGCCGTCGAGCCGGACCTCGACGTGGGAGCGGGAGATGTCGCCTCCGGCGCTTGTCACCTGCACCAGCTTCGGCATTCCGCTGCCCTGTACCCGGGAGACGGAGGGCTGCCGCCCGATAATCAGCGACTGGTCCAGCTCCACCACCTCACCGGTCGAGATGCGCATGGTGCCGAGGCTGGGGCGCCGGACCCGGCGCGGCTCGCCGTCCAGCGGCTGCGAACAAAGACCGCAGTCGGGTGCTTCGGGCGGGTTGGCGTGGCCCTGACCGCACAGCCGTGCCAGGACCAGCGGTCCTGTCCCCGGGCGGACGTCGGATCCGGGCTGGGATGTGGCTTCGGGCTGGGCACTGGATCCGGGCTGGGACGGTGCGGCGGTGTGTAGGTCGCTGCGCATGATCGTGTGGCCGTCGTGGTCAGAATCCTGCCCGGTGGAGGGCGGGGTTGGCGCCGGCTCTCCGTGCGGGACCGGCAACGGCACCGCCGGGGAGTCGGGTTCGGGGCTCCTGCGGATCCAGGGTACGGAGTCGATCAACTCGCCGGGCGCGGACACCGGGATGGGCGTCGGAGCGGGTGTCGGACCGGGTTGGCTGGGCGCTGCCGGCTCGGGTCTGGGTTTGGGTTCGGATTCAGGAGCGGGCTCGGCAACAGGCGCCTCCGGTGAAGGAGCATCCGGAACCGCGGGGAGATCGTCCTCTTCCGGCGGGCGCACGGCAGCATCCTCCACACGCCGCACCACCGTCCGGTCCCACAGGTGGTCATAGCCGGTGGACTGCGACTCCGGGTCAGGGTCCTGCGAGTTCAGATCCTGCACGAGCTGGTCCTGCACGCGCGGGTCCCGCCCGCCGGGAAGCTGCAGGTCCGGATCCTGGCCGCCGGCAGTACTGGCGCCGGGAGCGCCGTCGCCGTCGCCGGAGCTGTCGACGGAGGTCAGGTACAGGCTCGGGTTGATGGTCGCTGATTCCTCGGCCTCCAGCGCACCGGTCATTGCCCGTTCGGGGTCAAGGTCATTCACGCTTACTCCGGACGCGCGGACAATGCCGGCCTCCAGCGGAAAGGCCGGAGCATCGTCGGCTCCGCGGGCAGGACCGGCACGCAGGGTGAACCCACCGCCGTCGATGATCCGCTCCGTCCAGGTGGTGACGTCCTCACCGGAGAGCTCGACCGGAGCGGCACTGCCGTCAGGGGCGACAGTCAGGCGCACCGCCCCGCGCAGCAGCACGTGCAGCCGGTCGGTGTAGGACACCACGCCGAAGGGAGGCATGGACTCGAGGCCCTGGCCGAAGCCGCCTGCGACGATCGGCAGGACCGCCTGCAGGTGCGGGTTCTCCCCGAGCTGGTTCCACAGCCGGTCCAAGACCTCCGGCGCCGTGCCCGCCGGCACCAGCACCACGACGCCACCGCGCACCACACTCAGCCAGTCCTCCCCGGGGAGGTAGCGGACACCACTCACGAACGCTCCGCTTCCGCCTCGGCAGCGGCGGCTGCTGTATCCGCACCGATGGTCCGCGGCGCCGTGGTGTGCAGGTCGGCATCGCCGTCGGCGCCGTGCGCGTCCACCACAACCACCGTCACGTTGTCCCGCGCTCCGCAGCGCAGCGTCTCCTCCACCAGGGCGTCCGCCGTCTGCTGGGGGTCGGTCAGCGAGCTGAGCAGGCTGTAGATGCGCTCCTCGGGCACCTCGGTGCTCAGTCCGTCCGAGCAGATGAGAATCCGGTCCCCCACTTCCACGGGCATCAGCCAGTAGTCGGCCTCGGAGTCGTCGCCGGTTCCCAGGGCGCGGGTGATGACATGCCGGCGGGGATGGCCCGCCGCCTGTTCCTGCGTGATGTGTCCTCGGTCCACCAGTTCCTGCACCTCGGAGTGGTCCACGGAGATCTGGCCGAAGCGGCCCTGGCTCAACCGGTAGGTCCGCGAATCACCGACGTTGAAGAACAGCCAGTACGGCATCCCCGATTCCTCGACGAGGACCACGCCGGACAGCGTGGTTCCGGCGCGGCCTCCCGTCTCGGCGCGGATGTGTTCATCGGCTTCCCGCAGCAGGTCCTCGAGGTCCGCGGCGGAAAAGACCGGGCTGTGCTCGCCGATGATGGAGCTCTCCCCGAGGGTCCGCACGCAGATGCCGGAGGCCACCTCCCCTGCCTCGTGGCCGCCCATGCCGTCCGCCACGGCGAAGATCGGCTCCGATGCGATCAGTGAGTCTTCATTCAGTTGACGCTTGAGGCCGCGGTCGGTCGCGTACCCAACGGTGAGTTTGATGTCCCAGTCCTTTGCCTGTTCCTGATGATTCATGCCTGTTCCACCCTGAAGCTGCGGTCCCCGAAGTGCACGGTGGAGCCCGGTGCCGCCCAGTGCTGCTGTCCGCCCGGGAGCGGGGTGCGCGCGCCGTCGGGGGCTGTCACCGCGCTTCCGTTGGTTGAGTGCCGGTCCGTGACCACCAGCCGGCCGGCCTCCACGCTCAGGTGGAGGTGGGTCTTCGAGACCGAGCGCCCCTCGTCCGGAACAGGGATGAGCTGCGCTGCTTCACCGGCCCTGGCGGCAGGATTGCGGCCGATGAGCGCTGCGGACTGCAGCACCAGGTCCTGTCCGTCGTCGAGCACTATCCGCACGGCCGGCGGGCCGGCAGCGGGAGCAGCGGAGCGTCGGGAGACAACCGTCTCCCCGGCGTCGTCATCCGGGTGGGTGATACCGAAATCGTGCAGCGGTGAGGTGGGGCCGGTAGGAACCTTCTCGGACTGGAAAACCACCGGCACCGGCCCGGACGCCGGTACGGGCGCTGCGGAAGCCTCCGGCCGGGAGACCACAGGGGAGGACACCGGCTGCAGCGCCGGGGGCGGCGGCTGCGGAGCGAACGACGACGGCCCGTTGATTCCGCCGGTCTCCAGCGGATTGCGTCCCCGCCGGACGTCGAACACGAACGTCCTTGCCGCCTTGTCATGCCAGCCCTGGCGCTTCCCGTTGGAATCGAACAGGTTGGAGACCATCACGACGACAAACCCGATGACCGGGATAATTCCGGAGAGCCCGATAATGAGGTTGCGCAGGAAGACGGCCATCCAGCCGGGGGCGAACCCCTCCTCGTTGGTGGTCCGCAGACCGAACATCAGGTTGCCGGGGGTTTTGCCGGTCTTCGCTTCCCAGCCCCACAGGAGAACCCAGTAGCCGAGCGACAGCAGGCTGCCCGCACCGACCACCACAAAGAACATGCTCAGATCCACGACGGCGGAACTCGCCGATACCTGCTCGTAGCCGATCAGCGGCATCCCGACGGCGGCCGCAACTCCCGTGATCAGCGCAGGCGGGATACCGTCAACCAGTTTTGCTCCCAGCCGCTTGCCGGCCGGACCGTTCTCAAGGTTGAGCTGAGCCATGGCGCCCTGCCGTCCTCCCTCACCGTCTCTCCGGGCATCAGGATGCGTCGGCGCACTGCCCGGTGGGTCCACTGTACGGACATGCGCGCTGCGATTGGGAATGGAAGCGCCGCAGCGCACGCAATACGCGGTGCCGGGAGCCACCGGCGAGGAACAGCGCGGGCACTGGATCTCGGCTGCCGTCACTGCTCCGGCCTCCGCACCGTGCCGCGGCGTGGAGCGGGAGCCATCCTGGAGCGGGTCTCGCGGATCAGGGACCGCGGCGAGAACTTTGCCCGCTGCCGCCGGAACCAGCCGACGGAGCCGCGCATGTCCTCCAGCGACGTTTCCACGGCATTCCAGTACTCCCCCACTTCCTGCTCGGTGGGCTCACCGGCGGCGAAGATGCTGGCATCCGCGCGTTCGGCGAGGAGTGTGGTGGACCCCGCGCTGGCCGGGAAGGCCTGCCCGAGCTCCCGCGCGCTCTCGCGGCGGGTGGCCTTTGCATTGGTGTCGGCTCCGAGGTCCGTTGCCAGGCTCAGCACCTCGCTCCAGCCGCCGCCGACCCGCTGGGAAGGCGCGCCGTCGTTCGCCCGCCGCTTCCGGCGTCGTACCTTCAGCAGGAGGATCAGCAGCAGCGGCAGCAGCAGGACGCCCAGCGGAATCAGGGCGAGCGCAATGGCCCGGATCAGCGGCCCCCAGTCGTCCCAGAAGTCCTTCTGGCGGTCTTCGGCATCCTGCGGTTCGGGGGCGGAGTCCGGCGGGAGCTCGGCCGGCTCCTGCGGCGGCGGCGGGGGCTGCAGGACCTGCGGTTTCGGCGAGGACCGGGGCTGCTGCTGGGGTGGTACCGGCTCGTTGTCCTCCGGCGGCGTGGGGTTCAGCGGGACCCAGCCGGCGTTGTCGAACGCGACTTCCACCCAGGCGTGCACGTCCTCGCCGGTCAGGGCGATCGGCGCGGACGGATCCTCCACCTCGTCCCAGTCCGGGTAGAAGCCCATCACCACCCGGGCGGGGATGTTGAGCTTGCGGGCCATCAGGGCCATCGCGACGGCGTACTGCTCGTCGTCGCCGACCATCTGCTCAGCGTCCAGGAGGGTGAGCATGCGCGCGGCGCCGTGGCCGGGCAGCGAGGGGGCTTCACCGTCCTTGCCGTTGCTGAAGAAGCCCTGTGAACTCAGCACCTGTTCGAGGCGGCGCACCCGCTCGATGGGGTCGGACACCTCCCCCACGTACTCGCTGGCTTTGGAGGCGATGACCGGAGGCTCGTTCCGGACCCGCGGGAGGGTGAGGTCGGCGAAGTCGTACTGCGTGAGCACCTCGTCGCTCGGGATGTCGGGGAAGACCACGTTGACGCTGTACGTGTCGCCGGACTGGACGCCGATCGTCGACAGGGCGGTGCGGGCGTCGTCGTTGTAGTACAGGGACCGGTTCAGGTCCTGGGACCGCGGCCCGCCCAGGTCCACCCCGAGCAGCTCGCCGCCGGAGGGCAGCCACACCCCGTTGTAGGCCCCGACGGTGATGTCCAGCGTTGCCACCGTGCCCTCGTCCTCGGCGAGGTCGGCGCTGCCCAGCTGCTGGGCGTCGCCCACCCTGGCGAAGTTCCCGGCAGCCTGCGGGTTCACGTTGTAGACCACGCCGTCGTAGGCGTCCATCGCGGCGAGGCGGATCCGCTGCCCTTCGGGGAGCCCAGCGACGGTGAGCAGGGTTTCGTCGGTCTGGTCCTTGACGTACTTGCGGAAGCTGGTGAGCGGGCTCGGGTAGTCGAACAGGTCCACGGGAGGCTCGACGACGTCGCGCAGGACATCCCGGTCGGTGCCGCCGGCGAGCACCGGGTTGATCAGGAGGGTGAGGACGGTTCCCACCGCCAGGACCGCGCCGCCCAGTCCGACGCGCCGGGCCGTATTGGACTGGAGACCGCCCGAAGCCGCGGAGGCGCTGCCGTCCGGCGGGAGCGCTGCGTTGGCGGACAGGGCCCCGCTGCGGTCCGTCCGCGCGATGTCGCGGCGGTACGCCAGCCACGCGGTGAGGGCGACCACCAGCAGCACGCCGCGGAGCTCCGGCAGGGAGGCCCGGTTGGTGCCGAAGGCGATGCTCGCCACAAACAATCCGAAGACCGGCAGGAGCACCCAGTAGGGTGTGCGGACGCGCCAGGCGAGCAGCCCTGCCGCCACCGAGAACAGGAGTGCGGAGAGGAAGGGGACCACGAGCATGCCGCGACTGATTCCCACCGGGTCCGCGACCGTCAGCAGGTCCTTCCAGGAGAACACGATGCCGACAATGAGGACGCGCAGCGACTCGAGGGTGGGCAGGAATCCCAGGAAGGATTCGACCGGCGCGGCGAGCGCGTGGCCGAGCAGGAGGTAGGCACCGAACAGGATCCCCGCCGTCGTCCAGAAACCCCACCGCTGGCGGGTGCTCAGCCAGGCGGTGAGCAGGCCGATGGCGATGCCGCCGAATCCTGCCGCCAGGTAGCGCAGGTCCCCGCCGAAGGTGGGCCCGAAGCCGAGGACGCCGAGCCCGAGGAGGATGGTCAGCGCTCCGACGTCGATTCCGGTCTGGAAGGTCCCGGGGAGCGAGCGGGTGCGTCCGGTGCGGCGGCTCATGCTGCTGCCTTCCGGAGGATCAGGGCGAGGTCGCTGAGGTCGCTGAGGGTGAGCACGGTGAGGTCGCCGATGGTGGCCCGTCCCGGTTCCTGGCCGCTGACGCAGCGTATGGCGATGCACCGGATCCCGGGCGGCACCGACGCCGCCGCGGACCGGAGCTGGGACGGGGTCACCTGCGGCCCCACCACGAAAAAGACCACTGACGCGTTCGGCACCGAATCCGCCGTCGTCCGCGCCAGGTCCACAGCGGTGAGGCGCTGGTTGCGGCCCTCGACCCGGGTCATGTCGTCCAGCAGGTTGCGGCCGGTTTCCGAGCGGACCGGGCCGTCCTGGGTCAGCACGCTCAGGTTCCGCTGCTCGCGGATCGCCTGGAGGCCGATGGAACCGGCCACGGAAACGCCGAGCTCGAATTCGGCGTCGGACCCGTATTCGGAGGTGTTGGTGGAGAGGGCCACAGCGAGGTGGGAGCGGCGGGTTTCCTCGAACTGGCGCACCATCAGCTTTCCGGTCCGCGCCGTGGTTTTCCAGTGGATGTGGCGGCGGTCATCGCCCGGCACATAGTCCCGCAGCGCGTGGAAGGAGACGTCGGCGCTGGAGAGGTCCTTGGTGGGCAGCCCCTCGAGGTCCTTGATGAACCCGGCAGCTGAACCGACCAGGGGTACGGTGCGCGGGTGGACATACAGGTCGGTGGGTTCGGTCCAGAACACCTGCCGGCGCAGCAGGCTCAGCGGGTCGGCGCGCACTGACCGGACGGGACCCACCACGATGACGGCGCGGCGGTGCGTGGGAATGGTGAAGAGGTCCTCGTGGAGCTGGTCCGGTTTCAGCCGCGGCAGGTGGAAGATCGCCGTCGCCGCACCCACCGGCAACTCCAGTGAGGCCGGCAGCAGCGGCTTCGACGAGGTGTTGGAGACGGCCACGCTTCCGACTGCGCGGTCACCCACGGCGACGCGCGTCCGGGACAGGTCCAGCTTCACGGCGTAGGACGATCGCCCCAGGATGAAACCGACCGCCAGGACAAAGAGGATGCTGCCCAGCAGGGCGGCCACCAGCGCTTCCCGCCAGTCGAAGACGGCGCCGAGCACCCAGAGGGCCAGCACCGTCCCGGCCATGATCCAGCCAAGGGGGCTGACCACTCCGACCACGGGGCCGCAGTACCGCCGGAGCGCCCCACCCACGCGCCGGGCGGCCGGCGTCCCGGCAGCGCGGAGCAGCTGCCACGCTTCCCGGGTCAGTGACCCTGGGTGAAAGCGCGACGACGGCGGCCTCCCTCCCCGTGGTCCCCTGCCGGGGGCGGGAGACGGTCTGGGAGCACGACGACGGTCGGGCGCGCCTGCGCGGCGACGCGAGGCGGCCTTCCGGGCGGTTTCGGTACCTGTTGCCATGGCGGATCAGCTGGGTCAGGCGGTTGCGCGCTGCTGCGGCGCTGAGACGTCGGCGAGGACCCGGCGCAGCACGGCCTCGGCGGTGGCGCCGGCGAACTCCGCTTCGGGGTCCATGACAAACCGGTGGGTCCACACGTAGGGCGCGAGCTCCTTCACGTCATCGGGCAGCACGTAGTGGCGGCCCTGACCGGCGGCCCAGACCTTCGCCGTCCGGACCATGGCCAGGGCGCCACGGACACTGACTCCCAGGCGGGTTTCCGGCGCGGTGCGGGTTTCCTCCGTCAGCCGGGAGATGTATTCGAGGACCGCCGGGTCCACGTGGGTTTCCATGGCGAGGTCCGCCATGTCCTTGACGGCATGGGTGGTGATGATCGGGTTCAGTGCAATCGAGCGGTCCCGGGTGGAGGCTCCGCTGAGCAGCTGCACGGTGGAGGCGTGGTCCGGATACCCGATCATCGTCTTGATCAGGAACCGGTCGAGCTGGGCCTCGGGCAGCCGGTAGGTTCCGGCCTGCTCAATCGGGTTCTGGGTTGCGATCACCATGAAGGGGCGCTCGTTGGTGTAGCTGACGCCGTCCACGGTGACCCGCGACTCTTCCATGACCTCCAGCAGCGCGGACTGGGTTTTCGGCGACGCCCGGTTGATCTCGTCAGCGAGGACGATGTTGGCGAAGATGGGGCCCTTGTGGAACTCGAATTCCTGCGTCTTCTGGTCATAGATGGTGATGCCGGTGACGTCGGAGGGCAGCAGGTCGGGAGTGAACTGGATCCGTGAATGGGTGCCCTGCACGGTGGCGGCGAGGGACCTGGCGAGCATGGTCTTGCCGGTGCCCGGCGCATCCTCGAGCAGCACGTGGCCCTCGGCGAGCATGGCTGTCAGGACAAGCCGCACCACGTGGGACTTGCCGAGCACGGCCTGCCCCACGTTGCCGACCAGCTTGTCGAACGTCCCGGCGAACCACGCGGCCTGTTCAGCGGTCATTGTCATGATGATGTCTTCCTTTTTCCATTGCGTGATCCGTGCTTGCTGTCTGTCCGGGCGGTCAACATGTCGGCGCTCCGCTTTCCACGGTGACGCTGGCTTCCTTGAACCAGGCGCCGCCCGCGCGCTTGACCCACTTGGTGGAGTAACCGGATTGGCCGGTGGTTTCAAAGACAGGGTACTGGCCGCCGTTTGGACGCGTACATTCGATTTCGAAGCGGTACCCGTTGCCGAACCAGGTTCCGCCCGCGTCCGCACAGTTTTTCCTGGTGGCGGCCTTCGTGTTTTCCGAGGCGGGGTACTCACAGGTTCCGTCGGTGAGGGTGTCATCCACGGTGCCGTATTTCTTCGGCGGTGGCGAGGTTCTTCCGGTGGCCGTCCGGGTGGCGCGCTGGCCCTCGGAATCCGTCACGGTGACCGTAATGGTCACGGACTGGTCGTAACCGTTGCCTGCCACCGCCTGCCCTCCGCCGGCCCCGACCGAGCCTGACTCCTGGCCCGCGGACCAGGTCACCGAGGTGACCGGCCGCCCGTTGGACGGCGTGGTGCCGATGGAGAAGACCACCTGCTCCCCCGACGGCGAGGAGCTGATGGACGGCGTGTGCGGCTGGCCGAAGGGCACCACCGCGTTGGACTGGGTTGCCGGTCCGGGATAGGAACTGCCGTTGGCGGTGTTGACCGCGCGGACGCCCACTGTGTAGGAGGACCCGTTGCTGAGGCCGCCGATGATGCCGTCGGCGGGCAGCGCCGCGAAGGCGCCGTTGTTCAGCTGGTACTCGTAGCGGGTCTGCTGTGCTGTGGCGCCGTTGGATTCCGGCCGGCCATGCGAGACGGTCAGCCGGCGGTCGCCCGGAGCTGCCTGGACGTTCGGCACCGCGCCCGGTGCACCCACCGCCTGCCGTGGTTCGGACGGCGCGCTGGGGGCAGAGGTCCCGGCCTTGTTGGAGGCCGTGAGTGTGAACGTATACGGATTCTGCGAATTCGGAACGGTCACCGTGGTGTTGAACACCGATCCCGAGAGCTCGGCGGAGCGCAGTGCCTTGCCGTCCTGGCTGGTGGTCAGGGTGTAGGTCTCGATTTCGGCGCCGTTCTTGTCCGCGGTGGCCGGCTGGGCCCAGGACACGGAGAGGACGGAGTTGGCGGAGCCTCCCTGCGAGGAGACCTGGGCGGTCGGCGCGGCAGGGGCGGCGGGCACGCCGGCCGGGATCTCGGAGGCGGAATAGGTACTCCAGTCCGAGGGATCCGGTGCCTGGTTGAACGCGCGCACACGAACCTTGTACGGGATGCCGTTCTCCAGGCCCGCCCATTCGGCGGTGGTGCCGGAGACACCGCTCTTCCGGAACTCTCCGCCCGGCGGCGCCGGCGAGATCTCCAGGTCATAGCTTTCCACCGGTGAGCCCTCGGTGGGCGGCACCTCCCACGCGACGGTGAGCGAGCTGTCGCCGAAAACGAGCCGCGGCGCGGCAGGGGTGGAGGGCTTTTCGTCCGGTCTCGCGGAGGCGGAGGTGCCCGACGACGGTGACTCACCGACGTCGTTCACTGCCACCACGGTGAAGGTGTACTCGGTGTTGTTGGTGAGCCCGGTGATGCTGCAGGTGGTGGCCGGGCAGTCCTGGCTGACACCGCCGCTGCCGGTGACCCGGTACCCGGTGATCCGGGAGCCGTTGTCCGCCGGCGGGTCCCAGGACAGGACGACGGTTTCGCTGCTGACCTCGCCGATCGACGGCGTGGCCGGAGCGTCAGGAGCGCCCTTGACGGTGAGCCGGATGCGTCCGTCGACCTCCCGCTCCGGGTCCCCCGTCCGGTCGCCGATGCGGTACTGCACCACGAGCGTTCCGACGAAGTCGTCGGCGGGTGTCACGGCAACGGAGTCGCCCTGGGCGCTCACTGAGCCGAGGCCTGTTTCCGTGCTGACCGAGAGCAGGGTAAGCGGAGAGTCGGGGAAGGGATTGGTGTCATTGGCGAGGGCATCGACGACAACGGTTCTGCCCTGCACCGCGTCGGGCTCGATGTCGTCGTTCGCCACGGCCAGCGGGCGGGTCGAGCTGACCACGGAAACGTTGATCGCGGCCTCCACCGGGTCGCTGCGCCCGTCGGTCACGGAGAACCGGACCGGGTGCACCTGGTTCTTCGCGGCAGAGCCCGCGGTCACGGACAGCACCGGGCCGTCGAGCGTCGCGGTGAGCCCGTCCGGAGCCCCGCCGACCTGCGAGAAGCTCAGGGTGTCCGCCTCGTCGATGTCGCGCACGAGTTTGGCGAGGTCGATCGAGGCGCTTTCCTGCTGGGCAACCTGCAGCTGGCCCGAGCGTGCTTCCGGCTCGTGGTTCCTGTCCGGGTCCGCCAGGACCATGATGCCCACGGTCAGCATCGATTTCAGTCCCTCGGGGTCATCGACGGAGGCGCCGTCGGTGACCTCGAAACTGACCGATGCCGCACCGGCGTAGTCTTCGGCGGAGGTGAAGACCAGGGTGCTCGCGTCGCGGACCAGCGGTGCGTTGTTGGAGGCCACGGCGGTGACCTTCGCGTCGTCGGTCAGCTGTACCTGCCGCCCTTCGCGGACCACCACCAGTTCGGTGAGGTCCAGCACGAGTTCCTCACCGCTTCTGACCTCCTGGGTAGCGGTGTCCCGCAGCGCCGGCGGCTGGTTCGCGGAGCCGGGGATGTGGATGAACGCCGTCGCCTGCAGTCCGTCGATGTCCGTGACCGTGTAGGGGATGGTCTGGGCCTCGGGCAGCAGCTGCACGTTGACCATGCTGGTGCCGCCTTCACCGGGGCGTATGGACGCGGTGGCGGTGCCTTCAGGGAAGGCGATCCGGAGTTCTTCGGGTGAGCCGTCCCGGTCAACGTCGTTCTCAAGCACCGGAACGTCCACGGCGGCCTGCCCGAGCGTTTCCGGGAAGGAGATCCGGTCGTCGTGGGCAATGGGCGCCAGGCGCGGTGCGTCCGGGCGGGTCTGCACGCGCACTGTTCCCATCGCGGTGCCGCCGCGGCCGTCGTCGACCGTGTACCGGAGTGCGGTGGTGCCGCTGCGCTGCGGCGAGGTGAAGCGCACCTTGCGGTCATGGACTTCCGTCTCGATCCCTCCGGCGGCTTCGAGGCCGTCCGGCAGCAGCGCCAGGGCGTCGCCGTCGGGGTCGGAATCATTGGACAACACATCCACGGTGACGTTGCGCCCGGGCAGGACGTCCACCGAATCATCCACCGGGACTGGAACCTGGTTGACGCTGCTCGGCAGGGCGATGCCCACGAGTACTGTCCCCGTGGAGCGTGCGCCGAAGCGGTCGCTCACCACATAGCTGAAGGAATCCTGGCCGGCGGTGTCGGTGGCCGCGGTGTATTCGATGTAGGTGGCGCCGACCCGCGCCGTGCCCTTCGACGGAGCCTGGTCGATGCCGATGAGGGAGACGGAATCGCCGTCGGGATCAATGCCCGTCAGCGGAATCGGGATGCGCGTGGTGTTGCCCGCGATGGCCCGCGCCTTGACGGTTTCCGGGAGCGGGCGGGAGTTGTTTTCCTCGTCGACGGCGCTCACCCGGAACAGGACCTGCGCCGAGTCTTCCTGTCCATCGGGGCCGCGGACCGCGTAGATGGCCCGGTAGGTGCCCGGCGTGCTGCCGGCCTTGAAGCGGAGGCTGTTGCCGGACACCGCGAGGAGTCCCTGGCCGGGGGCGACGGTCTCCACCAGTTCGGGGTCGAGGGTGAGTTCGCCGCCGTTGGGGTGGGTGTCGTTGGCGAGCACCTCCACCGTGGCGACATCGCCGGCGCGGACCGTGATCTCATCATCGGCCGCGCGCGGCGGCTGGAGTTTGGCGGGTGCCGGGATGGGGACCACGGACACCTGCCCGGTGGAGCTCTCACGGCCGTTGGACACGCTGTAGCTGAAGGTGATGCGCTCCTTCAGGCCGCGGGTGTCGCTGATGCGCAGGATGCTGTGGCTCAGCACCGCCACTGTCACGGGCGCATCGGCGGGCAGCGAAACGGACTGGACCACGAGGACGCCGCCGCCGGGATCGGTGTCATTGGCCAGCACATCGACCAGGGCCTGCCCGCCGGTGGGCAGCAGGGCGCTGTCGCGGACGGCAACGGGCGCGCCGGCTTCCCCGCCCTCGGGCAGGACGTCGATCCGGATGATTCCCGGCGCGCTGGCCGGGCCGTTGGCCACCACGTAGTCCAGGTAGACGGGCCCGGGCTTGCCGGAGCGGAAGGTGAAGGTGCCGACCTCATAGTTGGGCGTGACTTCCGCGGTTTCGCCGCCGTTGATACGGGTCAGCCGCAGCCCTTTCCCGGAGGGATCGAGGTCATTCTCCAGGGGCGCCACGAGCAGTTCCTCCCCCGCGTTGACGGTGAGGTGGTCGGGGTTGGCGATCGGTGGAACCTCACCGGGCGTCCGGACGTCCACGACGACGACGCCCTCGGCGGTCTGCCGGCCGTCGGAGACGGTGATGGCCACTTCCTTCTCGCCGATCTGCGCGCCGCCGTCAGTGAAGGTGAGGAGTCCGTCGTCGCGGTGCCTGGCGCTGTCACCCTCGGTGGCGACCGTGGCCGACTGCAGGTAGAGATCATCCCCGTCCGCATCCGTCCAGTCGGCGAGGATGTGCTGGCTGGCGCTCTGTCCCTGTTCCAGGACAATCCGGGTGGTGCGTTTCTGCAGCGGCGGCTCATTGGAATCGGCTGAACGCACGTTCAGCGTCACGGACGCGGTGTCCCGCCCGCCCCGGCCGTCATCGACCGTGTAGTCGAAGGTGTGCCTGCCCGGCGGGACGTCCGTGCCGAGCACCACCTGCAGCCCGGTGGCGTCATAGACCGGCTGCACCGCACCGACGTCGGGAAGGCCCTCCGCGACGGTCACGGTGAGCAGGTCGCCGTCGGGATCCGAATCGTTGTCCAGCACCGGAAGGAGCGTGGTGGAGCCCACCCGGGCACCCAGCTCGTCGTCCTCCGCGACGGGCGGCTGGTTCTCCCTGGTCCGGTCCGGAAGGGTGTTGACGGGATTTTCGCTGGCCGACTCCTCGTCTTCCTTCTCCTCCTCCTCCGGCGGCGGGATGATCTCGTCCCAGTTCTGCACCAGCTGCATGTCCTGCTGGACCAGCCAGACATTGCCGCCGCGGATGTCATTGAGTACGACGACGTCCCGGTTGGCCCGGAACACCAGTTCCGACTGCGCGGTGAGGGCGGGGATTTCCGCCGTGGTGTCGTTGGAGTCTTCGCTGCAATCCCGGACGTAGATGCCGGCGGCTGCCCAGGCAGCGTGTACGCACCCGTCCTGCTGCACCGGGGCGGAGGGTGCGGCCGAGGATGCAATGGCCTGTGTTGCGGGTTCGGAACCGTCCAGCGGCACGGAGACCAGGGCACCGGCCGTGGCCACCGCAACGGTGTCCGATTCCGGTCCGCTCTGCTGCAACCGGGCGCCGTCAGGCTCAGGGAGGATGCGGGAGCGCCCGTCCGGGAGGAAGACGGTGCCGGAGGCGGGATCGAGCGCAACGGGGTCGTTGCCCACCATGGTGACCTGGAGGTCTTCGACTCCGCGCAGCCCCTCGACGGTCTTCCGGGATTCCTCGGCGAACGCTCCCGTGCCGTCCGGTGCCCAGGTGATCAGTTCAGCGGAGGCCGGATCCGCGGTGGCGACGACGTCGAACGTGCTGATGGCGGCCGCTACGCCGGGGACGCCCTCCACGAGCGGTACGGCGTCTTCCGCCGCGAAGTTCCCGAGGCTGGTGACCGGGGCGGTGCGGACGGCGCCCTCGGCTGCGCTCACGGAGACAACGTAGTCGGTGCCCAATACCGGCAGGGCGTTGCCGGGCAGCTCCTGCTCATCCCCCGTGGTGACGGAGGTGACGCTGACCTGGCTGAGTGCACCCTGGTCCTGGTTGTGGGTGAGCACGGTGGCGTTCCGCTGCAGGACGTCGAAGGCGTTGCTGCCCGCGATGAAGCCGCCGTCCAGCGTCCGGGAGGGGTAGTTGAGGTGCCCCACCTTGCCCTGGGCCAGGTTGGTCACCCACACGCCGCCGTCGTTGAGGTCCACTTCGGCGGTGGTGACGCCGGGGTTGAGGACGGCGCCGACGACGGCGGCCGACACCGCGAGCGCCGTGCCGGACACGATGGCGCGCCTGCGGCGGTCAAGACCACGTTTCATGAGTGTTGCTGTCCCCCGGGAAAGGGCGCCTGGACCAGTAGCGGCGCCGTCGAAAGTCTATAGCCTGGCGGGGAGTCCGCCCATGGGCACCGGTACCCATGGGCGGACGGGTGTTTCAGGACCCTGCCCGGGGCTTCAGCATCGCGGCATGCCGGCCGGCGGGTTGGTTCCCCGGGTGGTGTGGATGCCCTTCAGGAACAATCCGTTGTTGTTGGCGTCTGTGTTGGGCCCGGACTGCTGGCGGTACCAGGTGCCGCTGGACCTGGTGATGTAGCAGTTGGACTGCATGGTCTCGCCTGCATAGAGCCAGTGGTTCCCGATGCAGCCGCTGCCGGTCCAGTTGGTTCCGTTGGCAGGGTCCATGCAGCTGCGCGAGCTCAGCTGCCCGCCGCCGGTGATGGGCCAGGGCCCGTTGTTTGCGGGCGGCGGAGGCGGCGGCGGAGGCGGCTGGGCACCGCTGCGGGCTGAGGCCTGCGCCACGTTGCCCGCCGTGCCACGCGAGTTCAGGGAACGCACCTTGATGGTGACCTGCTCGTTGTAGCCATTCGTGGCCACGTTCCGGTCACCCGAATTGGCCACGTTCTGCCAGCCGCCGCCGTTGATGTTGATCTGGATCTGGGCCACGTCGTTATTCGCCAGGTTGGGCGGGCCCCAGGACACGGTGACCCGCTTGACGCCTTCGGCGCCGCCGCGGGCGTTGGCGCTGGGAGTGCCCGGCCGGCCGTACGGATTCACCTGGTTGGAGCCGGCGGGCTGGCTTGAGTAGTTCGCGCCGTCGCTGTTCACGATCGCGGTGACCGTGGCGGTGACCGCGGGGCCGTTCGGGAACCCGCCGACTTCCTGGCCCGGCCGGATACCCATCTGGCGTCCGTCGCTGAAGTTCGCCCGGTAGCTGACCTCGGAGGCGCGGGCGCCGTTACGCTGTTCCGCGGTGAGCTCGCTGAAGCTGACCACCACGTGGCGGCCCTCGGCCCCGGTCCGGGACTCGGCAAGGGAGACGTTGCTCGGCGCGGCGGGAGATCCGACGGCGCGGCGCGGTGCCGACTGTGCGCCGTACTCCGTCCAGCCGGCCTTGTTGTAGGCGCGGACGGAGTAGCTGTAATCGGCCTCGGCGTTGGGCACCACGATGGTCTGCTCGGACGCCTGGACCTCGGGCAGGGTGCGCACCAGGGCGCCGCCGCGGAACTCCTGCACCTGGTATTTGGTCACCGGTGCACCGTTCGGGGCGACGTCCGCCCAGTCGACCACCAGCTGGCTCTCCGTGCCCAGTGACTGGGCACGCGTCGTCGTCGGCGCAGCGGGCGTCCCCGGCAGACCCGCCGGAGTTTCGGCGGCGGAATAGTCGCTCCAGTCGGACGGCTCCGGGGCGGCGTTGCGGGCCTGGACCCGGACCTTGTAAGCGGTGCCGTTCTCCAGGCCCTCCCAGGTCAGCGGGCTGCCCGAGGCGCTGCGCTGCACCGCGCCGTTGGGCGGGGCGGGTGAGATCTGCAGGTCGTACCCCTCGATCGGGGATCCCTCGTTCGCCGGCGGTGTCCAGTTCACCGTCAGGGAGCCGTCGCCGAATACCAGGGTCGGCGGGGCGGGCTGCGCCGGCTGCGTATCCGGGCGCGCCACCGCCGACTCCGGTGACGGATCGGACGTGCCGATCGCGTTTGTGGCGGTCACGGTGAACACGTACTCGACGTTGTTGGTCAGCCCGGTCAGCGTGCACGTGGTGGCCGGGCATTCCTGGCTGAAGCCGTTGTTGCTGGTCACCGTGTAGCCGGTGATCGGCGAGCCGTTGTCAGCCGGCGGATCCCACGACAGGACCACGGACTTGTTGCGGGTGCTCTCCACGACCGGCGTCGACGGCGCTCCCGGCTTTCCCTTGACGGTCAGCACGATCTGCGCGGTGGCGACGCGCGACAGGTCCCCGGTCTTGTCCTGCACCGTGTACTGGACGGTCATGTTTCCCACGAATGACCCGGCCGGGGTCACCAGGACCGATCCGCCCTGCTGGGACACGCTGCCGTTGCCGTCCGCCACCACGTCGATGATGCGCAGCGGCTCGTCGGGGAACGGATTCACGTCATTTGCCAGGACAGCCACGGTCACCGGTTCGCCCTGCACCGCATCGGGCACTTCGTCGTCGTTCGCCACCGGAAGCGGCCGGCTGGAGGCCAGCACGGTCAGCGCGACGGCGCTGGAGACGGTTTCCTCTCCGTCTGTCACCGAGATGCCGACCGAGCCGGTGGTCCCGACGTCGGTTCCGTCCGCGGCTGCGACGCTCAGCACCGATCCGTCGAAGGACACGTCAAAGCCTGCCGGCTGCTCGCCGGTGAGGGAGAACTCCAGGGTGTCATCCGGGTCCGGATCCGAAGCAAGACCGGCGATGTCCAGCGTGGCGGCCGGTTCCGCGACGGCGACCTCCAGCGATCCGGACTCCAACGCCGGCGGGACGTTGCGCTCCGCCGCGGGGATCACGTTGGTCAGGATGGTCAGGGTGGACCTCAGTCCCTCCGGATCATCCGGGCCGGTCCCGTCGGTCACCTCAAAGGTGATGGAGCCTTTTCCTGCATAGTTGATGTCCGCGGCGTAGCGGAGGTTGTTCGGATCGACAACCCACTCGTTCGGGTTGCCTGTCCCGATCGCGGTGACTTTTTCGCTGACCGTCAGGCGGGGTGTCCGCCCTTCGCGGACCTCCACCAGGTCCCGGAGGTCGAGTGCGAGTTCCTCCCCGGCGGTCACATCGATAGGGGCGTCGCTGACCAGCGTGGGGTACTGCTCGCTCAGGCCCGGTACCCAGATCACGGCGGTGGCCACCCCGCCGTCGATGTCCTCCACCGTGTAGGGGATGCTCTGCGCCTCCGCAGTCAGCTCCACACGGACCATGTTCTCCGCGCCGACCGCCGCGGTGGCGTACGAGGGATCAACGCTGACCACCAGGTCCTCGGCGACGCCGTCGGGATCTTCGTCATTCTTCAGGACCGGAACGTCCACGGCGGTTCGCCCGCGGGTTTCGGTCGGCTCAACGCGGTCGTCCCGGGCGATCGGCAGCAGCAGCGGGGCGTTCTGGTCCACCGTGACGTTGATGTTGCCGTTCGCTGTGCCGCCGCGGTCATCGCGGACCCCGTACCGGACGCTGAAGTCGCCCTCGATGTCCGGGGCGGTGAACAGCACCCGGCCCTCGACCACCTCGGGAGCCATCTCCTCCGGGGTGGCGGTGAACGCGTCCGGGTCCAGGGCGATGGGATCGCCGTCGGGATCAGAATCGTTGCGGAGCGCGTCCACGGCGATGGCCCGGCCGGGCCGGAGGAGGACGCCGTCGTTGATGGCGATCGGCAACTGGTTCGCCTCCGCGGCCGGGGCAATGCCCACCTGCACGGTGCCGGTGTTCTCCAGGCCCAGCCGGTCCCGCACGGTGTAGGTGAAGGTGTCGGTTCCCGCGCCGGTGGCGGAGGCGGTGAAGTCAATGTAGTTCGGTCCGGGAACCGCCGCGCCCATCGTGGGGGCGACGTCGATCCCTGCGAGGAAGGAGGAGTCGCCGTCCGCGTCGATCCCGTCGAGCGGGACGGGGATGCGGACGGTGGAGCCGGCGATCACCCGGGCATCCAGGTTCTTCGGCACCGGCGGAGTGTTCTGTTCATCCAGCGGTCGGATGTTGATCCTGACCTCAGCCGAGTCGGTCTGGCCGGTGCTGTCGAGGACCTCGTAGATTGCGTACACGGTCTTCGCGGTGGGGCCGGCGACAAAGCGCAGCGAGTTCTCCGAGGCGAAGATGCGCCCGTCGGCGAGGTCGATGCCCTGGGCCAGCACCGGGTTGAGGGTCAGTTCATCGCCGTTGGGATGGGTGTCATTGTCCAGCACCGGGATGTTGACCACGTCGCCGGCCCGGACCGTCACCTCGTCCGAGTTGGCCTGCGGCGGCAGCAGCGTCTCCGGTCCCTCCACGGACAGGACGCTCACCTCTCCGGTTGCGGTGGCCTTTCCGTTGGAGACCGTGTAGGTGATGGTGGTCTGCTGGTTCAGGCTTCGCACGTCGTGGATGCGCAGCACGTTGTGGTCCAGCACGGCCACGTCCAGCGGCGAATCCGCGGGTACGTCCACCGACTGCACCACGAGCACCCCGCCGGTGGGGTCGCTGTCATTGCCGAGGACATCGACCAGCACGTTGCCGTTGCGCGGCAGCAGCGCCACATCCCGCACCGCAATGGGGGCGCCCTCCGTCCCCTCGGCCTTGGCATCCACCCGGATCAGGCCGCTGGCACTCTGCGGCCCATTGGTCACGAGGTACTCGATGTAGTAGGTCCCGGCGGCCTCCGGGGTGAAGGCGACGGTGCCCGTGTCATAGTCCGGGGTCACCACGGCGTCGCTTCCGGTGATCTCCGCCTTGGCCAGGCTGAGCTGCCCGCCCGCCGGGTCGAGATCGTTCTGTAACGGACTCAGCTGCGATTCCTGCCCGACGACGGCGGTGAAGTGGTCAAAATTGACCACCGGAGCCAGCGTCCCCGACGCCCGCACATCGAAACTGACGACGCCGGATACCTCCTCGCGCCCGTCGGAGACCACGATCTTCACTTCCTTGACGCCCTGCCCCTTGCCGACGTCGCGGAACGTAAGCAGGCCGTCCGAGCGGGTCCGCACCTGGTCGCCGTCGGGAGTGGGTTCGGCGCTGACCAGGAAAAGGTCATCGCCGTCCGGGTCCGTCCAGTTGGACAGGATGTTCTGGCTGACCGATTTGCCTTCCTCCACGAGGATTTTCGTGGGGCGGAGGGCGTTCGGCGGCTCGTTGGAGTCGGCGCTGCGGACGTCCACGGTTACCTGGGCGGTATCGCTGCCGCCGCGGCCGTCGGAGACTTCGTAGCTGAAGGTGGAGTTACCCGCGGGCGCGTCGGAAGGCACCACGATCTGCAGGCCTGCGCCGTTGTAGATCGGCTGGACGCCGCCCGCGGCCGGCTGCTCCCCCGTCACGGCAGCCGTCAGCAAGTCGCCGTCCGGGTCGGTGTCATTGGTCAGGACGTTCAGGATGGTGGTCCGGCCTGCCCTGGCGCCATAGGAATCGTCCTCGGCTACCGGCGGCCGGTTCTCACCGCTGCGGTCGGGCAGCGTGTTGACCGGGTTTTCGCTCGCCGATTCCTGGTCCTCCTCGTCGGATTCCTGCTTCGGCGGGATGATGTCGCCCCAGTTATCGACCAGCTGCATGTTCTGCAGCACCAGCCATACATCGCCGGCGTTGACGTCGTTGAGGACCACCACGCTGCGGTTCACCCGGAACACGAGCTCCGCGTCCGCCCCGAGTTCGGGGATGTCCTCGCGCTGGTCGTCGGCGTCGTCAGCGCAGTCGCGCAGGTATACGGCTGCTCCGGCCCAGGCCGCGTGGACACAGCCGTCCAGCTGGACCGGCGCCGTGGGAACGCCGTTGGCCTCCAGCGGCGTCACCACCGGATCCCCGCCGCCCAGGGGCTGCTTGATGAGCGAGGTGGGCGTTGCCACCACGGCGAAACTTCCGGCCGGTCCGCTCTGCTGGAGGCGCCCGCCCGCAGCATCCGGGAGCGGAACCGTTTCTCCGCCGGGAAGCACGAGGCGGCCCGATTCGCCGTCGAATGCCACCGCCTGGTCTCCTACGGCGGCGAGCTGCACGTCACCGAAGTCCCGGAGCTCTTCGACCTCGACAACCTCGGGCTCCTCATAGGTGCCGTCCGCGGCGACCACGTAGGTGGAGATTGTCGCCGCACCAGGATCGGCCACGAGGACCCGGTTGTTGGAGGAGACGGCCGCCGTTACGCCGGGCGACCCGGTGACCACGGGTTCGGTTTCCTGGTCGCTGAAGGCCGTGAGGTTCTGCGCGGTGGTGATCCACACGGCGCCGCCGGCCCTGTCGGTCACCGCAGCGGTGGCGCCGCCCATTGCAATGGCTGCCGATCCGGGCAGCTGAACCTCGGTGCCGCGCACCACGTTCGCCACATCAACCGGGCTGACCTTCGACTGGTCCGTGTTGATATTGAAGACCGTTGCCTGGTCCTGGATGATGTCGAAGCCGTCGCTGTTCGCCGCGTAGCCGCCGTCGAGCAGCCTGGACTGGTAGTTCAGGTGTCCAACCATGCCGGTGTTGCGGTTGGTGACCCAGACCCCGCCGTCGTTCAGGTCAACCTCTGCGGTGGCAAATCCCGGGTACAGGAGGGCACCGCCCACCACGGCCACGCTGACTGCGGAGGCAGTGGTGACCGACAGTGCTCGTCTGTGTCTGGTGCTGAATCGTCGAAGGCGGTTCAGTAGCTTCACGTTGTTCCCCGGGTGAGACGCTTGGCGGTCGCGGCCCGGCGGACCGGGACGGCCAACCGAATACTTGACCGGTTAAAGTGTTGCACGTCATCGCAAGCCGGAGGGCAGGAGTTGATGGGGACTTGTGCCCATCAGGTCTTGCAGAGATTCGCCGTCAGTCCAGGACCAGGCCGGTACCGGTTCCCCGGGCCAGCGTCACCGGATGCACTTCACCGAAGCCGCGCACCGTCCGAGCCTTGTGCGGCATGAGGACAAAGCGGTCATTGTCGCGCAGCGTCGCCGCGGTGGTGGCATCGATCAGCACCGTTCCGGGTTCGGCAAGGGACGTCAGGCGGGACGCGAGGTTCACCGTGGGGCCGTAGATGTCGCCCAGCCTCGACAGGATCCGGCCCCAGACCATGGAAACCCGGGCCGAGGGCAGCAGCTCGTCCTCGGTGAAGGCCTTGGCGAGCGCCAGGGAAATCTCGGCTCCCGCTTCGGGGGTCTCGGCGATGTACAGCACTTCATCGCCGATGGTCTTGACCAGCCGCCCGCCGCCCACCGAGATGATCTCCGCGCACATGTTCTCGAACCGCTGCACCAGCTGGGCGAGGGTGCGCTCGTTCATCTGCCGCGACAGGCTGGTGTAGGAGACGAGGTCCGCAAAGCCGACGGCGCGTGCCAGCGGCAGCGGAGCGTCATCCTCGGTGCCTTCCCGCCCGGCCTCGCTGGAGGCGAGCCCGGATTCCGCCCGGACCGCAAGCCGCTGGACGGCGGCGTTCATCTGGCGGCGCCAGGCGTAGACCAGCGTCTCCTCCAGGGGCTCAATCAAATGCGGGAGTTCCGCGACCAGGTTCCGGCGGGCCGCGGCGTCGGAAATTCCGCGCTGCACCACCATCTCCTCGACCAGCGCCTCGATCTGCCACACCACCATGCGGTCGGTCATCTGGCCGATCGCCCGCGTGATGGAAATGGCGGCCGACTCGGTGAGCTGCTCCTTGCGCACCAGTTCGATGATGGTGGTCAGGGCAGCCATGTCCTTCTCGGTGAACGCGACGTCGTCATCACCGATATTGGGGAAGCCCATGGCCCGCCACAGTTTGCGCGCGGACAGCAGCGACACTCCGGCGCCGGAGGCAACCTCGCGGCGCCGCAGGGTGCGCTCCGCTCCGAGGAGTTCGATCTCGAGCGCCTTGATGGCGTCACGGTCCAGCTTGTCCGGCGGGGGCGGCAGATCGGCGCGGTTGAACGCGGGCATGGAGAGGGTCAGCGGGTTGTCGTCGTCGTCCGCGAAGGAGCCGGCGCCGCCGGTCTCAGTTCCATCCGTGCCGCTGCTGGCGTTCATCACCGCTCCTGTCCCATCCGTCGTTTTCCGCCCCATCCAGCGGCTCAGGTTCCATGTCTACACCATCGAACATGGCGGTCAATGGGAGTTCCCCGATTGCCTCCACCATGTACTGCTTGAACGTATACACCTGCGGAACCTCACCGAAGGACAGGAACCGGTCGCGGCCCAGGTCGATGATGAGGCTCCCCCCGCCGGTGAGCCGCTCGATGAGGGTCTGCTCGATGATGATCTGGAAGATCCCCGTGAGCCGGACCTCCCGTTCGCTGCGCCGGGTAAACCCTGCACGCCGGATCAGCCTGCGGCTGGTGAGGATGTAGCGGGTGCCCGCCCACTGGAGCAGCGGCCGGAGGAAGAACCGGAACAGCAGCAGCAATATCAGGAGAAGGAATCCCGTGACGAGCGCGGGCCCCCATTGCTCCCAGCCGATCGGCAACTGCGTCCTGGTGAACCAGCCCAGCCCGTACCCGCCGCCGGCCAGAAGAACGAGGAGGAAGCAGAAGGGGGCGAGCATCCGGCGCGGGTGCGGCCTGGTGCGCACTACCACGTGCTCGCCGGGTTCCAGCCTCAGCCGCATGACACGGCGTCCGGTGGGCGGCGCATGGTCCCGGTGCCCATCTACTGGGTCAGTGGCCGGAGGTGGACGACGTCGCCGGCGGACACCGTGTGCCTCTCGCCGTCGTTGTCCCGCACCACCAGGGCACCGTGCGCGTCGAGGGTCATGGCGCGGCCGGTCAGGACCGTGCCGTTGGGTAGGTCGGCCTGGACCTCCTGGCCCAGGGTGACCATGCGTCCGCTGACCCGTTCGATCAGCGAGGCACCGTCCTTCCAGGGCCGGGTGGCATCGCCGTCGACCGCGGTGAATTCGGCGTAGTGCGCCGCGAGCGTGCGCAGGTAGGCCTTCAGCAGGACGTTACGGTCCGTGGTGGCCGCGTATTCAAGGAGCAGGCTGGTGGCAGTCGGGACGGGCAGCTCCTGGTCGGTCAGGCTGACGTTGACACCGGTACCGACGACGACGGCGGGCGGCTCCGCGCCGGCGCCGGGCACCAGCTGGGCCAGGACGCCGGCGAGCTTGCGGCCGTCGACGTGGACGTCATTGGGCCACTTCAGCTGGGGCGCGATTTCGGTGCGCTCCTCGATGCTTTCCGAGAGGGCCAGTGCGGCCAGCAGGGACAGCCACGCGTAACTCTGGGTGGGCAGCGGGCGGCCCTCGGTGTTGCGCGGGCGCAGGAGCACGCTGACAATCAGCGAGGACCGCTCCGGCGCCGTCCAGGTGCGGTCCATGCGGCCCCGCCCGGCGGTCTGTTCCTCCGCGGTGAGCACGCTCAGGTCCGGCCATTGAGCGGGATCGTCCGTGGCGTGCCCCGCGAGGTCGGTGTTGGTTGACCCGGTTGCCTCCACCAGTTCCAGCCGGCCGAAGGGGCCGCGCGGTGCGCACAGCGTCTCGCGCAGGCCGGCCGCGTCCAGGCCTGGACGTTCAAGGTTGGAGTAGCGGGATGTCATGGGTTCAAGCCTACTGGCCGAGGGGCCCGCGCCGAGCGAAGCGAGACGTGGGAGGCCGGCAGGCGCTACTGGCCGAGGGACCCGCGCCGAGCGAAGCGAGACGTGGGAGGCCGGCAGGCGCTACTGGCGGCCCGGGAACCTAGAGGAAGATGTCCGGCACCAGCGCGTCCTCCGGCGCTCCGAGGCTGTACCGGCTGAAATCGGTGACGCCCTCCTGCCGCAGGACCTCCTCGTCGGTGAAGAAGTTTCCGGTGCACTCGCGGGCCGGCCGGACCAGCACCGCATGCGCCGCATCCGCCACGATGTCCGGGGTCCGGGCCGCCCTGACCAGCTCGCTTCCGCCGGGCATGGCGCGGATTGCCGCGGTATCGATCAGCGTGCGCGGCCAGAGCGAATTCACGGCGATCCCGTCCCCGCGAAGTTCCTCCGCCAGCCCGAGCGTTGTCAGGCTCATGCCGTACTTGGCCATGGTATACGCAAGGTGCCTGCCGGCCCACGCCGGGTCGAGGTTCAGCGGCGGGGAGAGGGTGAGGATGTGCGGGTTCGCCGCCCCGCGCAGCGCGGGGAGGGCGAACTTGCTCAGCATGAAAGTGCCGCGCACGTTGATGTCCGCCATGAGGTCATAGCGCTTCATCGACACGTCCGGAGTCTTCGACAGATCAATCGCGGACGCATTGTTGATGACGACGTCGATGCCCCCGAATTCGGCGAGGGTCGCCTCCACTGCCGCGGTGACGTCGTCGTCGTTCCGGACATCGCCGACGACGGCGAGCGCGCCGCCGCCCGCTGCCCGGATCTGGTCCGCGGCGGTGTGGACGGTGCCTTCGAGGCTGGGATGCGGCTCTGCCGTCTTGGCGAGGATGGCCACGTTGGCGCCGTCCCGGGCCGCCCGGAGGGCGATCGCGAGGCCGATGCCGCGGCTGCCGCCGGACATGAGGATGGTGCGCCCGGAAAGGGTGCGGGAGTTCGAAGCGCCGTTGCCTGTCATAGGGGACACCCTACGGCCCGGATGGGGCCAGAAACCTAATTGTTACCCGCTGGTAACTTCCGGGACGGCGCTAACTCTTTCGGGGACTTGTTGTAGGTGTTCTACAGCCATCCGGGCCGTTTGGCTCACTAGACTGGGCTGAAAGCCCGGTTCTTTGGAGGAAACCTACTTAACGCCCTCCAGGAACCGGCTACCCCAGCCACCAACCGGAAGAGACTCGATGCAGCCCGGAACGCTTCCCCTCGACCAGGACGCCAGCTCCACCGCAGACGCGGGCCCCGACCTCCACACCACCGCGGGCAAGCTCGCCGACTTCCGGCAGCGGCAGGAACGTGCGCTCGCTCCGTCGGGTCCGGAAGCGATCGAGAAGCAGCACGCCCGCGGCAAGGGCACCGCCCGCGAGCGCATCGACATGCTCGTGGATCCGGGATCCTTCGTGGAGTTCGACGCCCTCGCAGTACACCGCTCCACCGCGTTCGGCATGGAGAAGAAGAAGCCGCTCGGAGACGGCGTGGTGTCCGGGTACGCCACCGTGGACGGCCGGCAGATCGCCATCTACAGCCAGGACTTCACGGTCTACGGGGGTTCGCTGAGCCAGGTCAACGGCGAGAAGATCGTCAAGGTGCAGGAGTTCGCCCTCCGCAATGGCTGCCCGCTGGTGGGCATCAATGACGGCGGCGGAGCGCGCATCCAGGAGGGTGTCGCATCCCTGGCAATGTTCGCGGACATCTTCCGGAACAACGTCCATGCCTCCGGGGTGGTCCCGCAGATCTCGCTCATCATGGGCCCGTGCGCCGGCGGCGCAGCCTACTCCCCTGCCCTGACCGACTACGTGGTCATGGTGGACAAGAGCTCACACATGTTCATCACCGGCCCGGACGTCATCAAGACCGTCACCGGTGAGGACGTGGACATGGAAACCCTGGGAGGGGCGCGCCAGCACAACTCCACCACCGGAACCTCCACGTACCTGGCCTCCGATGAGCAGGACGCCATCGACTTTGTCCGCGAACTGCTCGACTTCCTGCCGTCCAACAATCTCGCCGAGGCGCCGCTGACCGAGTTCACGGAGGAGCTGGAGCCCAACGAGCTCGACGCGGAGCTGGACACGCTCATCCCGGATTCAGCCAACCAGCCCTACGACATGCACACCGTCATCTCCGCCGTCGTGGACGACGGCCACTTCCTGGAGATGCAGTCCCTGTATGCACCGAACGTGGTCATCGGGTACGCCCGCGTTGAGGGCCACACCGTGGGCATCGTGGCCAACCAGCCGATGCAGTTCGCCGGCACCCTGGACATCGCGGCATCCGAGAAGGCCGCCCGGTTCGTTCGGCACTGCGACGCCTTCAACATTCCCATCCTCACTCTTGTGGACGTTCCGGGCTTCCTGCCCGGCAAGGATCAGGAGTTCAACGGGATCATCCGCCGCGGCGCCAAGCTGCTTTACGCCTACGCGGAGGCCACGGTTCCCAAGATCACCGTGATCACCCGCAAGGCGTACGGCGGCGCCTACATTGTCATGGGCTCCAAGAAGCTGGGCGCGGACATCAACCTCGCCTGGCCCACGGCGCAGATCGGTGTCATGGGCGCCCAGGGCGCGGTCAACATCCTCTACCGCGGACATCTGAAAGCAGTGGCCGACGCCGGCGGAAACGTCGAGGAGGCACGTTCCGACGTGATCAGCCAGTATGAGGAGGAACTCCTGAACCCGTACCAGGCCGCCCAACTGGGTTACGTCGATGCGGTGATCGCCCCGTCGGAGACCCGCCTTCAGGTGGTCCGCGGGCTGCGGGCACTGCGCGACAAGCGCGCTGCCCTGCCCGCCAAGAAGCACGGAAACATCCCGCTGTGAGCATCGATTCCGTTTCCGCCCCCGAGGAAAGCCCCCTCTTCACTGTGGTGGCCGGCAACCCGACGCCGGAGGAACTGGCGGCGCTCGCCGTCGTCGTGCTTGGACTGCAGTCAAACGACGACGGCGCGCCCAGGCCGGCTGCGCACCGCTCCTGGGTCCGGCGGGACCAGCTGCGGCTGGGTCCGCGCCCTGGCCCGGGCTCGTGGCGCCGCAGCGCCCTGCGCTAACCCTGTATGTTTCCTGCCTGAAAGCCTCTCGGCATCCCAAGGTCCTCAGGATAGATTGAACCCAAACGTTTCCCCGCGCCCGTCGCCCAGAGGGCGGGCCGTCGAACAGCAAGGGTTCACGCGTGCCACCAGGTTCAGCACCACAACGCTCAGCGGCGGACATGGTACAGGCGTGGTTCCGCCGGTCCAGGCCGTTCCCCTATTCCCGGGAAGTGGCCGGGGCAGCCATGGCGCTCTTCTACGTAATGGGCGGGATCACCATCCTGCTTGTCCTGATTTTCCCCCATCCGTCTGCCCTCAATGAAGGCGTCCTCCTCGTCCTGGGTGCCCCCTCCATCCTGATCGGCGGTGGCGTGTACCTGCTGCGGCGCCGGTTACCGGTTGCTGCCCTGCCCTGGCTGCTGGCCGCGGGAACAGTCATCATCACGCTCTCCATTCTCCTCGGCGGCAGCGGACCGGCGACGCTCGCGTTCAGCTTCTTTTACCTCTGGGTGGTGATCTATGCGCTCCTGTTCCTTGCTCCCATGGTCGCCACGCTGCACATCGGCCTTGCCGCGGCCGCGTACGGCGCAGCCCTCATCTGGCTTGCACAGCCCGAGGGAGGAACAATCACGGCCTTCGAACCCACCGTCGTGGTCATTGTCATCGCCGTGACGGGCGGCGTGATCCTGTGGCTTTCCCGGGCGCGCGACCGCAGCGAAATCGACCCGCTGACGCTGGCCGCCAACCGGCGCGGGCTCGATCGGATCCTGGACGCGGCCCTGCAGGAGGCCGAAGCTGCGCGGGAGGTTCTCGTGGTGGGGATCATCGACGTCGATCACTTCAAGGAGGTCAATGACGTACTCGGCCACGCTGCCGGGGATCAGCTCCTCGAGGAACTCGCCCGGGGCTGGCGCGCCGCGCTCCGCGCCACCGACACGCTGGGCCGGATCGGCGGTGACGAGTTTGTGGTTGTCCTGCCGGGTTGCTCGCGCGGTGACGCTGCCCCCATTCTGGAACGGCTTCGGCTCGCTGCCCTGAACCTTGAGACGACCTGTTCCGTGGGCGGTGCGCTGCTGGAGCCCGAGGACAGCGCTTCGCTGCTGCTGGGCAGGGCCGATACGGCGCTCTACCGGGCCAAGAGTCAGGCCGCAACCGCGTGGTCTGGGCGGGGGCTTCCCCGAGTCCCTGATCCGGCTCCCGCCGGTAGGGCCAGAGGCCTCTGGGTTAGCGTTCCCGGTGCCCCTAGGATGGCACTACCAGACCGAACATGACTGCCCTCGCGGTGGTCCCGGCGGAAGGAAACTGATGGACCCCAGGGAAGACGAATACCGGGGACAGCCCGGCACGCTCCACATGTCGGAAGACCTCTCAGAGACAAAATGCTGGGCGCTGCTGAGCACCCAACAGACCGGCCGGTTCGGCTTCCTGCGGGACGGCGCGGTGCACATCTATCCCGTCAACTACCTGGTGCAGGACGGCGCCATCTACTTCCGGACCCGCGACGACGGCGATATCGGCAGCGCGCTGCCCCTTGAGGGCTGCGCCTTCCAGGTGGACCAGGTCCGGTCCGAGGCGATGGCCGGCTGGTCCGTGCTCGCCAACGGAACCGCAGACGTGGTGCGCGACGAGGCGCTGCTGACCGAGCTGTGGGGACGGTCGGCCGAGGAACCGTGGGCCGGCGGTTCGCGGACCACGTTCGTGGAGCTTCAGGCCGGAACCATCAGCGGCCGCAGTGTCCAGGCTGTCTGAGGCGGACGGGCCCGTGCAGAAAATGTCCCTGACCGCGCTCATCCGGCACCAGCGTGAGATCGCGCGCAGCGCCTCGAGCGGCCGGAGCGCCCGCACCGTCTACGGCGGCCATGAACAGACCCTGCGGCAGACGATGATCGCTCTCGCCGCCGGCTCGCTCATGGCCGAACATGAGAATCCCGGAGAACCACCGTGCAGGTGCTGGAGGGCCGGGTGACGCTGCGCGCGGGTGACGTGTCCTGGGAGGGCTCCCCGGGTGACCTGCTCATCGTCCCGCAGGCGCGCCATTCCCTGGAGGCGATCGAGGAATCGGTGGTCCTGCTGACGGTGGCGAAGCTGGCGTAGACACAGGCCCGGCGGGTGGCGGTGCTCCAGCACGGCCGGAACACAATCCGGTCACGATCCCGCCAAAGAGTGGACGCCTCTGTGGCCGGGGGCAACCATGGGCCGATAGGCTCGACGGGTGACCAACGACACTTCCACCGCAAACCTGACCGTTGAGGCTCCCACCCGCGCCCAGACGGCCATCGACGCCGTCGCCGAGGCCTACACAGAAACGCTGCTGCAACTCGATCCCGGATTCGCCACCCAACTGGGGCTGCCGGGACACGAGACCGAATACCGCGACTACTCCCCCGCCGGGCTGGAGGCTTTCGCAGAAGCCACGAGGGAAACCCTCGACCGGCTGGATGACCTGGAACCCACCGACGGCGTCGACGCCGTCACCCTGGATGCCATGCGCGAGCGCCTCGGCCTGGAACTGGAGATCCACGAGACCGGCCTGAACCTCGCGAACCTGAACAACCTGGCCTGCCCGGCCCAGGAAATCCGCATGATCTTCGACCTCATGCCCACCGACACCGCTGAACAGTGGGGGCACATTGCCGGCCGGCTCTGCAACGTACCGGACGCCGTCGGGGGTTACATCACCTCGCTGCGCGAGGGAAAGAACCGCGGCATCGTGCCGGCAGCGCGCCAGATCCGCATCGTGATGGAGCAGACCGCCGCCTATGCTGCGGACGGCGGCTACTTCGATGAGTTTGTGGGCGGTGCACAGTCCAGGGACGACGGCGGTCTTCCGGACTCCGTGCGCAGCGACCTCGCCGCCGGTGCCGAAGCCGCGCGCAACGCCTACCGCCACCTCAGCACCTTCCTCACGGAAGAACTGCTGCCCGACGCTCCCGAGAAGGACGCGGTGGGCCGGGAACGCTACTCGCTGATGTCCCGCCAGTTCCTCGGCGCCACGATCGACCTCGAGGAGACCTACCAGTGGGGCGTGGAGGAACTCGACCGGCTCATCAGTGAGCAGGAAGCCGTCGCCAACGAGATCAGGGAAGGCGCCACCATCGAGGAAGCCATGCGCATCCTCGACGAATCCCCCGAACGGCAACTGCACGGCACCGACGCCCTGCAGGCCTGGATGCAGAACCTGTCCGACCGCGCCGTCGACGAGCTCTCCGGCATGCACTTCGAAATCCCGGAGATCATGCAGGAGATCGAGTGCATGATCGCCCCCACCAAGGAAGGCGGCATCTACTACACCGGTCCCAGCGACGATTTCAGCCGGCCGGGCCGCATGTGGTGGTCGGTGCCGGAGGGTGAGGACACCTTCACCACCTGGAAGGAAACCACCACCGTCTACCACGAGGGCGTCCCGGGGCATCACCTCCAGATCGCCACGGCCACCTACCAGCGCGGGCTCCTGAACTCCTGGCGCCGCAACGCCGTCTGGGTCTCCGGGCACGGTGAGGGCTGGGCCCTGTACGCCGAGCGGCTCATGGAGGACCTGGGTTACCTGAGCGATCCCGGAGACCGGCTCGGCATGCTCGACGCCCAGCGGATGCGCGCCGCCCGCGTGGTCTTCGACATCGGCGTCCACCTGGAACTGGAGATTCCCGAGCGCTGGGGATCGGGCACCTGGACCCCGGAAGCGGGCTACGAGTTCCTGAAGAAGAACATCGCCATCAGCGAGGGCCAGCTCAACTTCGAGTTCAACCGGTACCTCGGCTGGCCGGGGCAGGCACCGTCCTACAAGATCGGCCAGCGCCTCTGGGAGCAGATCCGCGACGAGGTGAAGCAGCGCGAGGGCGAGACCTTCAACCTGCGGGACTTCCACAGCCGTGCCCTCAACCTCGGCTCCGTGGGGCTCGACACCCTCCGCCGCGCGCTCCTGAGCTAGCCTCCCTCCCCCGTGAGTTGGCAGGACACACCCCGTATGGGTCACCATTCGCGGCGTGTCCTGCCAACTCACGGGGGTGGCGGCGGGAGTACGCCACACTAGGCTGGATCGCATGACCCTCCGGCTGATCCTCGCTTCCGCATCCCCCGCCCGCACCAAGCTCCTCGCCGAGGCGGACATCGCGCACACCGTCACGGTGTCCGACGTCGACGAGGACGCCGTCACTGCCGCCCGCGGAACACCCGGCCCCTATGACACCGCACTGTTGCTGGCCCGCGCCAAGGCCGAATCCGTGGCAGCCCTTCCCGAGGCCGCCGGCGCGCTGGTCCTCGGCTGCGACTCGGTCTTCGAGTTCGAAGGCGAGGCGCACGGCAAACCCTATGAGGCCGACGTCGCACGGGCCCGGATCAAGCGCATGTCCGGCTCCCATGGCACCCTGCACACCGGTCACTGGCTGGTGGACACCCGCAACGGCACCGGCCTCGGCTCAGCGTCCGGTGCGGTGGCCTCCGCCGAGGTCCACTTTCTGCCGCTGTCGGATGCGGAAATCGATGCGTACATCGCCACCGGCGAACCGCTGCAGTGCGCCGGTTCCTTCACGATCGACGGGCGGGGTGGAGCGTTCATCCGGAAGGTCGACGGCGATCCGCACGCCATCATCGGTCTCAGCATTTCCACGCTGCGGGAGCTGCTGCTCGCCGCGGGGGTCAACATCACCGATTTCTGGCGGGCCGGCAACGCTTTGTAGCATCCCTACAAATAATCGCGCTCCAACACGGGGAATGGGCATGGTTTATGGGCGGTAGCAACAAAACCGCGCTAGGCTCCCAACAGACCAGAAGGAGCCCTATCACCCATGAGCGAGTCGATGATGCGCGAGTCGATGCCGGTATCCGCCGCACCCGTCACCAAAGTCCTGATCGCCAACCGCGGAGAGATCGCGGTCCGCGTCATCCGCGCGGCCAGGGATGAAGGCATCGCCTCGGTGGCCGTCTATGCCGATCCGGACCGGGACGCGCTGCACGTCCGCCTGGCCGATGAGGCCTTCGCGCTCGGCGGCAACACGGCGGCGGAGTCCTACCTCGTCATGGACAAGATCCTCGATGCTGCTGCACGCAGCGGCGCGGACGCCATCCACCCGGGCTACGGCTTCCTCTCCGAGAACGCCGGGTTTGCGCAGAAAGTGCTCGACGCCGGACTGACCTGGATTGGCCCCTCCCCTTCTGCCATTGCGCAGTTGGGCGACAAGGTGCAGGCCCGCCACATTGCCGAGAAGGTGGGCGCTCCCCTGGTTCCTGGCACCAAGGATCCGGTGTCCTCCGGACAGGAAGTACTCGATTTCGCCGACGAGTTCGGCCTGCCACTGGCTATCAAGGCCGCCTACGGGGGCGGCGGACGCGGCATCAAGGTGGTGCGTGAGCGTGCGGAGATTCCGGAGGCCTATGAGTCGGCGGTCCGTGAGGCGACGGCTGCGTTCGGCCGCGGCGAGTGTTTCGTTGAGCGTTTCCTCGATGCCCCCCGCCACGTGGAGACCCAGTGCCTCGCCGACGCGCACGGCAACGTGGTGGTGGTCTCCACCCGCGACTGCTCGCTCCAGCGCCGCAACCAGAAGCTGGTGGAGGAAGCTCCCGCACCGTTCCTGTCCGAAGACCAGAACCGCCGCCTGTATGAGGCGTCCAAGGCCATCCTGAAGGAAGCCGGCTACCAAGGCGCCGGGACGTGCGAGTTCCTCGTGGGCCAGGACGGCACCATCTCGTTCCTCGAGGTCAACACCCGCCTCCAGGTGGAGCACCCCGTCTCCGAGGAAGTCACCGGCATTGACCTGGTGCGTGAGCAGTTCCGCCTCGCGCGCGGTGAGGAACTGGGCTATTCGGATCCCGAGATCCGCGGGCACTCCTTCGAATTCCGAATCAACGGGGAGGACGCCGGCCGCAACTTCATGCCTGCCCCCGGCACCGTTCAGACCCTGAAACTGCCGACCGGCCCCGGCGTGCGGGTGGATTCCGGCATCGAAGCCGGCGAGGTCATCGGCGGCAACTTCGACTCGATGCTGGCGAAACTCATCGTCTCGGGCGCCACGCGCACCCAGGCGCTGCAGCGGTCCCGCCGTGCGCTCGCGGAAATGCAGATCGAGGGCATGCCAACCGTCCTGCCGTTCCACGCCGCCGTCGTGAGCGACCCGGCCTTCGCTCCGGAGTCCGGCAGCTTCTCGGTACACACCCGCTGGATCGAGACCGAGTTCACCAACACCATCGCGCCGTGGACCCCGGGCGGCGATGCCGCGGCGTCGGCAGAAGAGTCCGATGACCGGCAGCGGGTGACCGTCGAGGTCGGCGGCAAGCGCCTTGAAGTAGTGCTCCCTGCCTCGCTTGGCGTCGCCAACGGCAAGTCCGGCGGCAAGGCGGCCGCAAAGCCCAAGAAGGTTACCCGCGCACGCGGCGGGGCTGCCGCGGCCAGCGGCGATGACCTGACCTCGCCGATGCAGGGCACCATCGTCAAGGTGGCAGTCCAGGACGGCGACGAGGTGTCCGAAGGCGACCTCATTGTGGTGCTCGAAGCGATGAAGATGGAGCAGCCGCTGACCGCCCACAAGTCCGGCACCCTGTCCGGGCTGACCGCGACGCCGGGCGACACGGTGTCCGCCGGCGCCGTGATCGCAGCGATCAGCTAGCTTCCGGCGCTGTCCCACCAGGCAAGCGCCCTCGTACCGTAAAACGTCAGCCAGGGCGACCGCTCCCCCGCCGGTACGTCCACCTCGAACCACACGCGTCCCGGGTGGCGGCGCTCCTGGAGCCAGGTGCCGTCCGGTTGGCGGGCGGAACGGATGACGTCGATAGCGTCAGCCAGGCGCGGATCCGGGCTACCACCGTCGTGCAGGGTGGCAGCCCGGAAGTAGTCCACCGCGTTCAGTGCACTGTAGAACCAGCGGAACGGGTACGCGAACCGGGTGGCCCAGTGCGCCACGGGTTCCCCGGTGGAGAGCCGGTAAAGCAGGCGCCGCTCCAGCAGGTACTCCTCACCCTTCCGGCGGGCCGCGCGGAGTTCTTCGCCGTCACCGGTGGCCGCCTCGCGGTACAGCAGGCCCCTGAGGACGTTCAGGGTCGAATGGAACGAGGACCGCGTGGAGCCCTCTACCCACTCGCAGTTCCAGCCGCC
Organism: Arthrobacter subterraneus; assembly: GCF_900099735.1. Classification (GTDB taxonomy): domain Bacteria; phylum Actinomycetota; class Actinomycetes; order Actinomycetales; family Micrococcaceae; genus Arthrobacter_D; species Arthrobacter_D subterraneus. The sequence continues at coordinate 214,390 of NZ_FNDT01000004.1, forward strand.
GTCGTCCTGCTGGTGTTCCGGGAACCACCGGGCGAGTCCGCTCACGTCGGCGCCCAGCCAGGTTCCGTTGGCGAGCGTGAAGGCGTTGATGCAGCAGTCCACCTCGCCGTCCCAGTAGGGCAGGTTGTCATACTCCCAGCGGCTGTTCCGTGCCAGCAGCTCTGCCGTGCCGGCGAGCGCGTCAGCGTCCAGCCCCCAGTCCCGCAGCGCATTCAGCGACCAGGTGGTTGCGGTGTAGGGCTGCCCCGCGTCGGGTGCAGCTTCGGGGCCCTCGAAGTCGAAGCCGGCGGGGAAGTACGCGCCGCCCGCCCACTGGCCGTCCCGATCCTGCTGGCCGAGCAGCACGGACCCGAACCCCTCGGTGGCGACCCGCGCCCGGGTTTCCCGCCACTGCTCCTCGGGCGCTTCCGCAAGGTCCCGCTGCACCTGCCAGCGCAGCGCGGGGTCGGTGTCGAGCAGCCAGGTCGGTAGTGCAGGGTCAGTCCGCATGGTGGAAAGGGTACCGCGCGGAGGGTGGGCGGGGTGCCCGCCTGGTCAGTCAGCGCGGGCTGTTCAGTCATCGCCGCCTGTTCAGTCATCGCCGCCTCGTCCGCGGCCGCGGCCCTTGCCGCCGTCGTCATCGCCGTCGCCGTTGTTCGCTGCGTCGTTGCCGACCGCAGGAGCCGGGAGGATGGGTTCCTGCTGGCCCGTTCCCGTACCGCCTCCCGAGGTGCCGGAATTGCCCGACGTCCCGGAACCGCTGGAACCGCTGGAGCCGCTGTCCGTGGTCCCGGTGTCCAGGAGAGGTACGTCCGGGAGGGGTGCGTCTGCGACGGGCGCTGGTTCGGGGGCGGGGAGTTCCTCAGTGTCGTCGGTGTCGGTCTCCTCCGGATCGGGTTCTGTGTCCTTTTCCGGATCAGGCTCTTCCGGTTCCTCGGTCGGATCGGCCGGCGGCTCCTCCGGCTGGTCGACCGGTGGATCCGACGGCGTGGACGGGGGTCCTGCGAGGGGTTGCGGCAGGTCGGACGCCGCGGGACCCGCTCCCGACCGCACCAACCGCTCGATCAGCTGCTCCACCCGCTGGAGAATCACGACGGCGCGTTCACCGGTGATGCGCCCTTCCACCTGTGCCGTCCGGACGCGGGCGGCGAGGCCATGCGCCGCGGCGACGGCGTCCGCGGTGTCGCCCCGCGCAGCGAGGACTGCGATCCCCTGCACTTCGGACTGGAGTTCCCGCGCCACCTCCGGCTCGATCTGCGGCGCCGAGCACCCGCTGAACACCAGCCCCGCCGCCACGGCCGCTGCGCACAGGGCGGCACGCATGCTCATGGCTGCACGCTTTCATACAGGCTGTCGAGCAGGGCGCCGGTACTCCCCGGCACGGTGGGCAGCGGGTTCGGGCCCGGCCCCGCCTGCACATCAAAAATGATGAGCAGGACGGCAAGCGTCAACCCCACCAGCACGACGACGACGGCCAGCACCCTGCCGCGCAGCCCGGTTCCAGCGTCCCGGCTTTCCTGGAGGGGGACGTCCGGTTGCGCTCCGCCGGACGCGACCGCTCCTGACATGGGGTGCGCCGCTGACGAGGAGTTCGCGCCAAGCGGCGCGTCTGTCCCAAGCGGCGCATCCGCCCCAAGCGGCGCGCCCGCCCCAAGCGGCGCCTCCGTCCCACTCGGCACCGGCTGCGGGCAGGGAGCGCTGCTCTCGAACGACACCACAACCGGCGTCCGCGGAATGTCCAGCGGCTGCGCGGCGAGGGTCGGAGCGGGAGGTGCCGTCCTCGTCGTTGTTTCGGGTGTCAAGGCAACCGCAGGGAAGCCGGGCGCGTTCAGGCTGCGGACCACCTCGGCGGCGGTGGGCCGGTCCAGCGGGTTGTCCAGCGTCATGGCGGTCAGGAGCCGGTACCAGCCTTCGCCGAAGGAGTCCGGGATGACCGGCGGACGGCTCAGCCGGGCCAGCGCGCTTTCCAGCCCGGTGCCGGGGAACGCGGGTTCGCCGGTGAGGCACTCGATGAGGACCAGGCCGAGTGCGTAGACGTCCGTCGGGGTTCCCACGCGGTCGCCCCGGGCCTGTTCCGGGCTGAAATAGGTGGCGGTGCCGATGAGGCTGCCGGTCGCGGTGACCCTGCTGCTTTCGAAGAACCTGGCGATTCCGAAGTCGGTCAGGAGGAAGCTGAATGAGCCGTCGGTTGCGTCGCCGGCACGGGTGAGCACGTTGGAGGGCTTGATGTCGCGGTGAACTATTCCGCAGCCGTGGATGTACTCAAGGGTGCGGGCAATGTCGCGGGCCGCCGTCGTCGTTCTTTCCGGGGACAGTGCGCCCTCGCGGAGCAGGGATCCCAGGTCCGGGCCCTTGACGTATTCCATGACGAGGTAGGAGGGTTCAAGCCGGATGCACTCGGCGTCCATGTCCAGCACCCGGACCAGGCCGGGGTGGTGGAGGGCAGCCAGCATTCGGGCTTCCGCTGACCCGCGCGCCACGCCCTCGGCGGATCCGCGGCGGAACATCTTGACCGCCACGTCCCGGTGCAGGCGGGTGTCACGCGCGCGGTAGACGTCCGCCATGCCCCCCGCGCCGATGACGCGGTCGAGGACATACCGTCCGCTCGCGAGCGTTTCCTGATCCATGCCCATCCGCTCCCGCTGAAAAATGCTAAGCCTGACAATGATTCTGGCCGAGCGTCCCTGCGGAAAACTTGGGAAGAGGCATCATGCAAAAGGCCCCCGCCCAATCCCCACGGGGATGGACGGGAGCCCTTCAGTTCTGCTGCCTGATCAGGCGATGTTGTTCTCGTAATCGCGGTCGCGGGTCTCCCGGGACAGCCACAGCGCAATGAACGTCAGCACCGCGGCGGCGCTCAGGTAGAGGCCCACGAGGAACGTGCTTCCGTCGGCTGCCTGCCAGAGGGCAATCGCCACGAACGACGCCGGCGCCGCCCCGATCACGCTGGACAGGTTGTACGCCACGGCGGAGCCGGTGTACCGGACGTTCGCGGGGAACAGTTCCGGCAGGATCGCCGCCATGGGCCCGAAGGTCAGGCCCATGAGGATGAAGCCGATGATGAGCAGCGCCATGGCCCCGCTGGTTCCGGCACCGAAGAGCGGCACCCAGGTCAGGCCGAACACGGCGATGCCGGCGGTGACCGCCAGGAGCATCTTGCGGCGGCCGAACTTCTCGGCCAGCGGCCCGGAGACCACGGTGAAGATACCGAAGAAGACGACGCCGATAATCAGCATCCAGAGGAAGTCTCCACGGCTGATGCCCAGTCCCGGAACAAACGCGGCTGCCGCGGCATCGGAATACTCGCGGCCGGCCGCCTCGGCGGCGGTGCGGGCCTGCTCCACCGTGGCCGGGGAGGTTCCGAAGGTCAGGGTGAAGGAGGTCATCAGGTAGAACAGCACGTAGGTGGCGAACATGATGAACGTGCCCAGTGCCAGCGGACGCCACTGCTTGGTGAACACCGCGGCCAGGGGCAGCTTGACTACCTTGCCCTTCTCGATGACCTGCTGGAACGAGAAGCTCTCGATCAGCTTGAGCCGGACGTAGAGGCCTACGATCACCAGGATGGCGCTGGCGATGAACGGTACGCGCCAGCCCCAGGCGAGGAATGCCTCGGTGGGCAGCACAGCGTTGAGAAGGACAAACAGCAGGTTGGCGATGATGAAGCCGATCGGCGCACCGAGCTGCGGGAAGGTTCCGTAGACGGCCCGCTTGCCCTTGGGTGCGTTCTCGGTGGCCAGCAGCGCAGCGCCGCTCCACTCGCCGCCGAGGGCGAGGCCCTGCATGAAGCGCAGGAGGACCAGGATTGCCGGCGCCCAGAAGGACCACCCGGGTACCTGCGCCGTGGGAAGGACACCGATGAGGAAGGTGGCGATACCCATTGTCAGCAGGGAAGCGACCAGGGTGCCCTTGCGGCCGATCCGGTCACCGAAGTGGCCGAAGACGATCGACCCGAGCGGACGCGCGACGAACGCCACGCCGAAGACCGCGAAGGACTGCAGCAGCGCAGTGGCCGGGTCGGAGTTCGGGAAGAAGAGTGCGGGGAACACCAGCACCGACGCCGTGGCGTAGATGTAGAAGTCGTAGAACTCGATGGTGGTGCCGATGAGGCTGGCGAAGATAACGCGACCGCGCGAGTTCAGCGGCTTGGTTGCCTCTGGTTCCACAGTCGATGATGACGATGACATGGATTCTTGCTTTCTATGGACGGCGGTGGGGTGCGGAAATGGCGCCCGGCCGGAGGTGTTTTGTTGCTCTTAATCACAGCACTGTCGCCGAAGCGCGAGATAACCCGTCCACATTGTGGACACTTTCCTGACGAACTTTTGGGCACTTCCGGCGGCTTCCGACGTCGTGGGGTAACCAGAAGTGCCCGAAAGTTCCGGGATAACGGGTGCTCCCGACCGCGGATAGCCGGATGTCACACCGCGTTTACACAGCGACACCTGACTCGAAACGCGCCCTTCCTAGTGTGGCTGTACTGCCCCTCGAACGAAAGGTTAGCCATGAGCGTTGACCGCGCAGTTTCCCCGGAAACGCCCACAACAGCAACAGCACCCGCCGGCGCAGCACTCGTGCACCGGCCCGGCCGCTGGATCGACAACTGGAATCCGGAAGACCGCGGCCAGTGGGAATCAGGCGGTAGGGACATCGCCCGCCGCAACCTCCAGTGGTCCATCGCGTGCGAATTCCTCGGATTTGTTGTCTGGCAGCTCTGGTCCATTGTGGTGGTGTATCTCCCCGCCGCCGGCTTCAACTTCTCCACCGCCGAAATCTTCTGGCTCATCTCGATGCCCAGCCTGGTCGGAGCGACCCTGCGCATCCCCTACACGTTCATGGTGCCGAGGCTGGGCGGCCGGAACTGGACCATCATCTCCGCCCTGCTGCTGCTCATCCCGGCCATCGGGCTCGCGATCGCGGTGGGCAACCCCGAGACGCCGTTCGGGGTCCTCCTCGCCATCGCCGCGCTCGCCGGCTTCGGCGGCGGCAACTTTGCCAGCTCGATGGCGAACATCACCTTCTTCTACCCGGTCCGGGAAAAGGGCTGGGCGCTGGGCCTGAACGCAGCGGGCGGAAACCTGGGTGCCGCCGTCGCGCAGCTGGTGGTTCCGCTGGCCGTCGCGACTGCCGCAGCAGCCACCCTCAACCTGCCGCTGGCGGGCTGGATCTGGGTGCCGCTCATCCTGATCGCGGCATTCGGTGCCTGGAAGTACATGGACAACCTGTCCAGCGCCAGGTCCGACCTCGCCGGCTCCATCGCCGCCCTGCGCGAGCCGCACCTGTGGGTGATGGCGTTCCTGTACATCGGGACGTTCGGCTCGTTCATCGGGTTCTCCGGCGTCTTCCCGAAGCTGATTCTCGACTCCTTCCCGGAGTTCTCCACCTTTGCGCTGGGCCCTGCTGCACTCTCGCTCGCGTTCCTCGGCCCGCTGGTCGGCTCGCTTGCCCGGCCATACGGCGGCCGACTCGCAGACCGCTGGGGCGGCGCACGGATCACGGTCTGCGCGTTCGCCGTCATGGCGCTGGCCGCACTCACCGTGGTGTGGACGCTCCCGCTGGGCAACTTCTGGCTCTTCCTGGGCCTCTTCCTGGTGCTCTTCGCGGCCGCCGGGTCCGGCAACGGCTCCACCTACCGGATGATCCCGGTGATCTTCGCCCTCCGTGGACGGTCGATGAGCACCATGAGCACCGGCCGCAAGGCTGCCGCTGCGCTGGGGCTCATCTCCGCGATCGGCGCCTACGGCGGCTTCGTCATTCCGCAGGTGCTGAACGCGTCCAAGGGTGCCACCGGCTCGTACGACGCCGCGTTCTACGGATTCGTCGGCGCCTACGCCCTGATGCTGGTAGTGACCTGGTTCTTCTACCTCCGCCGCAGCACCTCAAGCGTGGGGCACGTCTGAGATGTGCGGTTCCGCTTCGGCTACAGCTACCCATTGCCCGTACTGCGCCCTGCAGTGCGCCATGACACTCACCTCCACCGGCCCAGAGTCCGTGGAGGTGAGCGGCCGGGACTTCCCCACCAACCGGGGTGGTCTCTGCCGCAAGGGGTGGACGTCCACGGAGCTGCTGAAGCACCCTGACCGCGTGCGTGAGCCGCTTCTGAAGGACGACGACGGTGTGCACCGCCCGATCTCCTGGGACCGTGCGCTGGAAATCATCCGGGACCGGGTCCTGGCGACCCGGTCCCGGTACGGGGCGGACGCGGTGGGAGTGTTCGGCGGCGGCGGTCTCACCAATGAGAAGGCCTACCTGCTGGGGAAATTCGCCCGCCTTGCCCTCGGCACGTCCCGGATCGACTACAACGGGCGGTTCTGCATGTCCTCGGCGGCGGCTGCAGGGAACCGCGCGTTCGGGGTGGACCGGGGCCTGCCGTTCCCGCTGGCGGACCTCGGCTCGGCGCGCACCATACTTCTGCTGGGCTCAAACACCGCGGACACCATGCCGCCGTTTGTCCACCACCTGCAGGGCGCGCGGGACGCCGGCGGCCTGATCGTCGTCGACCCGCGCCGCTCCGCCACCGCCGAGCTCACGTCCGAGGGCCGCGGCCGGCACCTGCAGCCTGCCCCGAAGACGGATCTGGCGCTGCTGCTCGGGATCACCCACGTGGTGATCATGGACGGCCTCGCGGACCGCGCCTACGTGGAGAATCGGACCCACGGGTATGACGCCGTTGCCCGGAGCGTGACCCCTTGGTGGCCGGAGCGTGTCCAGGCGATCACGGGCGTGCCCGCGCAGCTCATCCGCGAAACCGCACACCGCCTCGCCGAACCCGGTGGCACCTACATCCTCACCGGACGCGGCGTCGAGCAGCACGCCAACGGCACGGACACCGCGACCGCCGCCATCAACCTCGCGCTCCTGCTCGGGCTGCCCGGAACGCCGGGCAGCGGCTACGGCACCCTCACCGGCCAGGGCAACGGCCAGGGCGGGCGGGAACACGGGCAGAAGGCGGACCAGCTTCCCGGCTACCGCAAGATCACCGACCCCGCGGCCCGGGCGCACGTCGCCGGTGTCTGGGGAGTGCCTGAGTCTCTCATCCCCGGACCCGGTGTTCCCGCCGTCGAACTCCTGGCCTCGCTGGGCCGGCCCGGCGGCGTGCGCTGTCTCTTTGTGCACGGCGCCAACGTGGTGGTCTCCGCACCGAACGCGTCCACTGTGCTGGAGGGACTGCGCGCACTCGATTTCCTTGTTGTGTGCGACTTCTTCCTCTCCGAGACCGCCGCCGAAGCGGACCTCGTGCTGCCGGTGCTGCAGTGGGCGGAGGAGGAAGGCACCATGACCAACCTCGAGGGCCGCATCCTCCGCCGCCGCGCAGCGGTGACCCCTCCCCCGGGCGCGCGCAGTGAACTGTGGATCATGGCGCGGCTGGCGGAGCTGCTGGAGGCGCCGTCGTCGTTCTCTGACGACCCCGAAACCGTGTTCACCGAGCTTCGGGCGGCGAGCGCGGGCGGCCTCGCGGACTACTCCGGCGTGGATTACGCGATGCTCGATCGGGAACTGCTCGACGAGGGACTGCCCAACGGCGGTGCAGGCGCCTACTGGCCGTACCCGGCGGGCAGCAACGGGACGCCGCGGCTGTTCCTCGACCGCTTCGCCCATCCAGACGGGAGGGCGGTGCTGCATCCGGTGGCGCCGTCGTCGTCGGTTTCTGTTCCTTCCGATGGACGGCTGGCGCTGGCCACCGGCCGGTTGCTGGAGCATTACCAGTCCGGGACGCAGACTCGGCGGGTGGGCGACCTCCTGGCGACCAGCAACGCGCAGGTGCTGCAGATTCACCCGGTGACGGCAGCCGGTCTGGGCATCGCCGACGGCGCCGAGGTGGAGGTCAGCAACGAACGCGGAACGGTTTTTGCCCGCGCTGAGCTGTCGGGTGCCATCCGGCCCGACACGGTGTTCCTGTCCTTCCACTTCCCCGGGGCGGGCAACGCGAATGTGCTGACCTCGTCCGAGACGGATCCTGTGTCCGGGATGCCCGAATTCAAGACCACGCGGGTGTCGGTGCGCGTGCACCGGACCGCAGAGATCGAGGCGGTGGCTGTATGACTTCATCCGAACGTGTTGTGGTGGTGGGTTTCGGTCCGGTTGCGGCCCGGTTCATCGACGTGTTGGAGCCTTCGCTGGCCTACGGTGCGGTGCAGCTGACCGTTATCGGGTCCGAGCCGGAGGCCGCCTACAACCGTGTGCTGGTGGCCGACGTCGGAGTGGGGCGGACCTCGCCCTCGGCGATTGCGCTCAGCGACGCCGCGCGCCTCGCCTCCCTCGGCGCCGAGGTGCTGCTGGGTTCGGGGGTGCGGCGGATCGACCGTGCGCGGCGCCAGGTCCAGCTCGACGACGGCACGGTCCGCCCGTACGACAGGCTGGTCCTGTGCACCGGCGCGCGCCCCGTGATCCCTTACCTTGCGGGGCTGAACCCCGACCCGCTGCACCCCACGCTTCCTGCCGGCGTGACGGCGTTGCGTGACCTGGCGGATGCACGTTCGCTGCGTTCCGTCGTCGAGCGCCGCGGCGACGTGGTGATCCTGGGCGGCGGCATCCTCGGGCTGGAGGCGGCATCGGCCGCGGCCGAGGAGGGCGCGCGGGTGACCGTGGTTCACCATGGCGACTACCCGCTGGCCCGCAGCATCGACGATGGCGGCGGCCGGGTCCTGGCCTCGGCGCTCCGTTCGCAGGGCGTGCGGCTGGTGTCCGGGGCAAAGGCTGTGGCGCTTGAGCACTCCGACGGCGGTGCCTTCACGGCCCTGCGGCTCGACGACGGCCGGCTGGTCTCCGGAGACCTGCTAGTGCTCTCCTGCGGCGTGCGGCCGCGGGTTGAGCTGGCCGAGGGTGCGGGGCTGCCGGTGGATACCGGGATCCTCGTGGGCCACTCCCTGCAGGCGCACCACGACGAGCACATCTACGCGATCGGCGACTGCGCCGAGGTGCGCTGCACGTCCGTCGGGTGCGCCGACTGCCAAGGGAACACTGCTCCGTCCGGGTTGATCGGACCGGGGTGGAAGCAGGCCGAGTGGCTGGCGGAGGCTTTCGCGGGGGCGTTGGGGGCCGACGCTGCCGGGCCGTCCGGGTCTGTCGAGCCGCTGGGTTCTGACTTCTCCTCCACAGGTGCGCGCTATGTGGAGGCCGCCCTTCCGCCGGTTCTCATGCTGAAGGCGCGCGGGCTGGACGCGGTGGTGGCCGGCGACGTGTCCGCGGACCCATGGGCCGCGCAGGAGGACGGCACCGCCGTCGCGCTGTGGGCCGATCCGCAGCAGGGCAGCTACGCGAAGATGGTCACGCGCGGCGGGGTGCTGCAGGGCTTGGTGTGCGTGGGTCTCCCCCGGGCCGCTGCGGAACTGGTGCTTCTGTTCGAGAGCGGTGCGGTGCTGCCTGCGGACCGGTCGGCCCTGCTGCGACTGGATGGCGCGGAAGCGGCGGCGGCGCCGTCGTCGTTGGCTGCCGACCCGGCGGGCATTGTCTGCCGGTGCGCGGGGGTGAGCCGGGGCAGCATCGAGCAGGCCGCCGTCGTCGGCTGTTCGAGTGTGGCGGAGGTGTCTGCGTCCACGAGGGCGGGTACCGGCTGCGGCGGCTGCCATTCGGATATCCGCGCGATCATCGAGCAGCACTTCGAGCACCACCCCGCCTCGGTGTAGTGCCGGCTGCCTGGGCCTCGCGCAGGCGGACATGTACAGGCAAGCGGGCCACTTCCCCCGGGTACTGCGAGCCAAACGGCGTGTCGTCTGGCGACACGCCGGGGAATGAACAACGACGCCATAAGAACCCGGGGAATCCGGCCCACCTTTCATCGGATGACCCGCCCCGAAAGCACAGCGCTCACCTGCTCCAGGACGGCTTCCTGATTGAACATGATGTCCTCATAGCTGTACCGCAGCACGAGGTATCCCCCGATGATCGCCGCGTTGTTGCGCTGCAGGTCCCTGCGGAGTGCCCGACGGTCGGAGTGGTACGCGGCGCCGTCTACCTCAACGACCACAAAGCCTTCGAGCAGAAAGTCCACCCGGCCCACGCCGGGGATGGGGACCTGGGTCTCAACGTGGAAGCCGGCGCTCCTGAAGAGTATCCGGGCAACAACCTCGATGGCGGACTCGGCGCACCCTGTCACCAGGTTCAGAGCGGCACGTGCCCGCCCATTGCGGTCTCCGCGCAGGCGCTCGAGCAGGAATGGCCGCACAGTGTCTCCACGCCGGATGGAACACTCCACCAGGACGGCCGCTTCCACGGGAGGAAGGCACTGAAGCGCGTGAACCAGCACATCAGGAATCCCGACGAGCGGCAGGTACTCATGTGCGGGGACGGTGCGTTGGCGGTGATTCGCGTAATCCCGGCTGTGGCCATGCAGGCAACTGAGGTGCGGCCGCGCCGGCGGGTTCAGCAGCCAGAGCCCGTAGCGTCCTGCGGCGGAGGCGCAAGTCAGTAACCCGTTGTTCAACACGGCCGCGGAGAAATCTTCCGGCGCTCCCGGCAGCGCCAGAACACCCGCACGAAGACGAAGAACCTCTCCGCGGGCCACCGAGTTGGCGATCTGCCGCTTGCTAAGCCCTCGTTCCCGGAGCACCTGGGTACGTGCCACCGCACCCACTCCACGAAGTACCTCCACCACTTCCACCCGCCAAGTCCAACCGAGACTTGGCGGATGGAGCAGGGGCTATCGCGTTATGTGCACAACCCGAGGGTTTCTCACGGCTTGTGGAGGGGCGTTCGCCGTGCACCCGGACCATATTCCCCAGGTACTGGCCAGCAAAGTGCGTGTCGCGCCCCGACACGCCGAGGGATGGACAACGACGCCACAAGAACCTGGGGAATCTGGCCCGCGGGGTCGCAAACGAGAAGCTAGTGCACGTGCAGGCGCCGCGCCGCCTCCGAGATGGACCCGGTCAGCGACGGGTACACCGTGAACGTGTTGGCGACGTCGTCCACGTGAAGCTTCCTCGTGACGGCGAGCGCCAGCGGGAAGATGAGCTCGGACGCACGCGGGGCAACCACCACGCCGCCGATCACCGTACCCGAGCCCTTGCGCGCGATGATCTTCACGAAGCCGTCCTTGACGTTCATCATCTTGGCCCGGGCGTTGGTGCTGAGGGAGAGCTTGAAGACGTCGCCCTGGTACTTGCCGGACTCGACGTCGGCCTCTGACACACCCACCGACGCAATCTCCGGCGCCGTGAAGATGTTCGAGGCGACCTGCTTGAGTTTCAGCGGCGTCACGGTGTCCCCCAGCAGGTGCGCCATGGCGATGCGGCCCTGCATGGCGGCCACCGACGCGAGCGCAAGGACGCCCGTGCAATCGCCGGCCGCGTACACGTTCGGCGACGTGGTGCGGGAAACGCCGTCCACCTTGATGTGCCCGGACTCGGTGAGTGCCACGCCGGCTTCCTCCAGCCCGATGCCGGCCGTATTCGGAATGGCGCCGACCGCAACGAGGCAGTGGCTCCCGTCCACGGTCCGCCCGTCGGAAAGGGTCACCCGTACGCCGTCGCCGCGGCGCTCCACTCCTGCGGCCCGGGACTTCGACAGCACGGTCATGCCGCTGGACCGGAAGACGTTCTCCAGCACCTCGGCGGCATCGGCGTCCTCGCCGGGCAGCACGCGGTCACGGCTGGAAACCAGGGTCACGTCCGCACCGAGCCCGTGGTACGCCGACGCGAACTCCGCGCCTGTCACACCGGAGCCGATCACGATCAGGTGCTCGGGCACCTCCGTGAGGTTGTACACCTGCTTCCAGTTGAAGATCCGCTCACCGTCAGGGACGGCGCTCGGAAGTTCCCGCGGGTGCGCGCCGACGGCCAGGAGGATGGCGTCCGCCTCGATGATGCTGGTCCCGGAGTCCGTCTCGACCTCAAGCCGGTGATCGTCCAGCAACTTCCCCGAACCGATGATGATGGTGACTCCGGCCCGCTCCAGCGCCGATGAAATGTCCTTCGACTGGTCCACCGCGAGGTCCAGCAGCCGCTGGTTCACCTGCGTGAAGTCGGCGTATGCGGCCGAGGAGTCCGCGAACTTCACGCCGAGATTGTGGGCGTTCGCCACGCGCGCCATGGTGTCCGCGGTGGCGATCAGCGTCTTGGACGGCACGACGTCGGTGAGCACCGCGGAGCCGCCGAGCCCGTTCCGCTCGACAATGGTGACCGTGGCCCCCAGCGAGGCGGCCACCATGGCGGCCTCATAGCCGCCCGGACCTCCCCCGAGAATCGCGATGCGGAGGGCGCTGAAATCCAGTTGACTCGTCACACCTGCCATTCTGTCCTATCCGACACCACCCCTCAAACGCCGATCAGGTGGAACACAGGGCATACTGCCGGTAGGTTGGACCGGGTGATTGACGAATCCCCGACGGACCCGTTTGCCCTTGCCCGCGCCGCAGCGGACTACATTGCACAGAAGACGTCCGTGGCGTCCCACGACATCGCGCTGGTCCTGGGTTCCGGCTGGGGTGAAGCCGCTGAACTGATCGGCGAGACCACCGCCACCCTGCAGGCACCGGACATCCCGGGATTCGCGGCCCCCGCGGTCGAGGGCCATGTCGGCACCGTCCGGTCCATCCTCACCCCCTCCGGCAAACGCGCCCTCGTGCTCGGCGCGCGCACCCACTACTACGAGGGCCGCGGCGTCCGCGCAGTGGTCCACGGTGTCCGCACCGCCGCCGCCGCGGGCGCAAAGACACTGGTCCTCACCAACGGCTGCGGCGGTTCGCAGGAACAGTGGGCGCCCGGCACCCCGGTCCTCATCAGCGACCACATCAACCTCACGGCTGCGTCGCCGCTGGAGGGCGCCACCTTCGTGGACCTCACCGACCTCTACTCCGCGCGGCTCAGGAAGCTCGCCCGCGAGGTGGATCCCAGCCTCGACGAGGGCGTCTACGCCCAGTTCACCGGCCCGCACTATGAGACGCCGGCCGAGGTACAGTACGCAAAGCGGATCGGTGCGGACCTCGTCGGCATGTCCACCGCACTCGAGGCAATCGCCGCCCGCCACGCCGGCATGGAGGTCTTCGGCATGTCCCTTGTCACCAACCTGGCCGCGGGAATCAGCCCGGTTCCCCTCAGCCACGCCGAAGTCCTGGAAGCCGGACAGGCCGCAGGACCGCGCATCTCCCGGCTCCTCGCCGACATCATCGGCAGGCTCTGACCATGGACCTCTTCACCCGGGCCCGCGAATGGGCCGCCCAGGATCCGGATTCCGAGACCCGCGCGGAGCTGGAAGACCTCCTCACACGCGCAATGAACGACGACGACGCCGGCCAGGCCGCTGCCCTGCAGCAGCTTGAGGACGCCTTCAGCGGTCCGCTGGTTTTCGGGACGGCCGGCCTGCGTGCCGCGCTGGGCCCCGGCCCCAACCGCATGAACCGGGTGGTGGTGAGGAGTGCCGCGGCCGGCCTGGCTGCCCACGCGCTCAACCTGGCGGACGGCGCCTACGCGCCGCGCGCCGTCGTCGGCTTCGATGCGCGCCGCAATTCGCGTATCTTCGCGGAGGAAACCGCCGCCATCTTCACTGCGGCGGGCCTCCAGACCTTCCTGATGCCCAGTGAACTTCCGACGCCGGTGCTTGCCTATGCGGTCCGCGCACTGGAGTGCGAGGTCGGCGTCATGGTGACGGCAAGCCACAACCCGCCCGAAGACAACGGGTACAAGGTGTACCTCGGGGGCCGCGCGGTGGAGGACAATGCCCGCGGCGTGCAGATTGTCGCCCCGCATGATGCGCAGATCGCCGAGCAGATCGCTGCGGTCACCGGGGTTCGGCTCGCCGAGTCCGGCTGGAACGTCCTGCCCGAGAGCATCGAGACCGACTACGTCGCCTCGGTCACCGCCCTCGCGGACGGAGACGCCTACCCCGCCCGGGACCTCTCGATTGTGCTGACGCCGCTGCACGGCGTCGGCGGGCGCACCGCGCAGCAGGTTCTGGCGTCGGCCGGGTTCGACACGGTGCAGGTAGTGAAGGAACAGGCCGAACCGGACGCCGCGTTCCCCACGGTGGAGTTCCCCAACCCGGAGGAACCGGGCGCGCTGGACCTCGCACTGGCAGCGGCGGCTGACCTGGACGCTGACCTGGTCCTGGCCAACGACCCCGACGCCGACCGCATGGCTGCCGCCGCCAAGGACCCCGCGACCGGCGAGTGGCGGATGCTGCGCGGTGACGAGACCGGCGCCCTTCTCGGCCTGCATCTCGCCGCGAGGCTGGGCGAGGACGAGAAACATGACGCGGTATTCGCCAACTCGGTGGTCTCGTCCCGGCTGCTCGGCCGGATCGCCGAGGCGTCCGGGATCACCCATGTCCAGACGCTCACCGGGTTCAAGTGGATCTCCCGCGTCCCGGATCTCACCTACGGCTACGAGGAAGCGCTGGGTTACTGTGTGGCGCCCAACCTCGTGCGTGACAAGGACGGACTGTCCGCCGCCCTGCTGTTGGCCGAGCTCGCCGCCGCCTGCAAGGCCGAGGGGAAGACGCTCTTTGACCTGCTCGATGAGCTGGCGCTCGTGCACGGGCTGCACGCCAGTGATCAGCTCTCGGTGCGGGTAGGCAGCCTGGGGCTGCTGGGAGCGATGATGAACCGCCTGCGTGAGGCACCGCCGTCGTCGTTTGCGGGTTCCGATGTGGTGATCGCGGAGGATCTGGCGGAGGGAACCAGCCTGCCGCCCACGGACGGGCTGCTCTATGTCACCCGGGATGACACGCGGGTGATCATCCGTCCCAGCGGCACCGAACCCAAGCTCAAGTGCTACCTCGAGGTCATCGAACCCGTCGATTCCGCCGCCGAACTGACGGAGGCGAAAACAACAGCGCGGACCAGGCTTGACGCCGTGATCCGCGATGTTGAGGAAGCGCTCGGGCTCTAGACGAGCACCTCCGCGTTGAGTTGGCAGGACACGCCGTAAATAGGCGCCCATAAGGGGTGTGTCCTGCCAACTCAACGCCGGGGTTAAACGCCGGGGTGAGAGGAGCCCAACGCGAGGGCTAGACGAGCACCTCCACTTTCCCGTCGATAACCCGCGTGGGGAAGCTGCGCAGAGCCGTCCCAATTCCCGACACGGGCTCGCCGGAATCCAGGAAGTAAACCTCCTTGTGGAGGGGCGAGGTGATGGTGAAGCGCTGCCCCCGGGAGCCCACGATGCCGCGCGCCATCACCTGGGATCCGCTGACCGGGTCCCGGTGGGAGACCGCGAACACCGTCGATGAGTCCACCCGGAACAGCGCAACCTGCCGTCCGTGGATGAGCGCGGCCTCGCCCCAGCAGAGCTCGAGGTCCGCCAGGCGGCAGATCGGATACCAGGCACCGTCGAGCCGTGCGGCAGGTACGTCCTGGGCGGGTGCGTAATCGAGTTGCAGAGTCATGCGTGTCCCCTTTGGTTGGAACTTGTGGTCGGAACTGAGTGGTTGGACCGGGATGGTTGCCTGCACTCGACGCTACGAACACCGCGTTACACCTTCCCGCCCGAAGTGTTGCGGGCGCGTAAAACGCACCTCACCGAGGGTCCGGCCGGGGGTGAGTGTGAAGTTAATCTTCGTTTACATAAGGGAAATCACCGGGCAACTGGGCGTCCGTACGCTCGATACCAGAGTGCGGAGAACTACTCCCAGCGCGAAAGGTGTCCCTTATGAATACGCAAAAGATCCTCGTCGTCGGCGGCGGCCCGGCTGCCCACCGCTTCGTCGAAGCGATGGCGGCCCGCGGCCTGGACGGCTTCACCGTCACCGTCCTCACCGAGGAGACCTGGCTGCCGTATGACCGGGTTGCGCTCAGCCAGGCACTGCTCGACGACGTCGACCTCACCCTCGGCGAGCCAACCATGTGGGACCACCCCGCGATCACGCTGGCCACCGGGTCCCGCGCCGTCTCCCTGGACCGGGAAGCCCGCACGGTCACCACCGAGGCCGGCGAGATCCACTCCTACGACCAGCTGGTCCTGGCCACCGGCTCCAACGCCGCCCGCCTTCCCTTCCCGGGCATGGATGCCGCGCATGTCTACCGAACGGTCGACGACGTCCGCACCCTCCGCGCGGAAGTCACCCGCCTGACGGAAGAGCATGGGCGCACTATTGACGCCGTCGTCATCGGCGGCGGCCTGCTGGGCCTCGAAGCGGCCGGCGGCATGCAGTCCCTCGGCGCGAAGGCGGCGGTCATCAACGGTGCACCGTGGCTCATGAACACCCAGCTGGACGAGGGCGCCGGGCAGGCACTTGACCGGCTCATCACCGCCAAGGGGCTTACAGTCCACGGCGGCGTCTTCCCTTCCGAGTTTGTGGTGGAGGACGGCCGGATGACCGGCGTGGACATGGCCGACGGACGCCGTATCCCGGCCGACCTCGTGGTGGTCGCGATCGGCGTCCGGGCCCGGGACGAGCTCCCCCGTGACGCCGGAATGACCATGGGCCCGCGCGGCGGCGTGGTCATCGACGACGCCTGCGCCACCGAGGATCCGAGCATCTGGGCCATCGGCGAGGTCGCCTGCTTCGAGGGCATGTGCCTGGGCCTCGTGGCACCGGCGAACACCATGGCCGAGATCGTCGCAGACCGGCTGCACGGGGGCACCGCCACCTTCCCCGGCTTCGACACCGCCACCAAGCTCAAGCTCTCCGGCGTGGAGGTTGCCAGCTTCGGCGATGCCTTCGCGAAGACCGAGCACAGCCTCGAGATCGTCTACGCTGATCCGGCCCGCGGCCTCTACCAGAAGCTCGTGGTCACCGATGATGCCAAGACCCTCCTCGGCGGCATCTTCGTCGGCGACGCCTCCCCGTACACCGCACTCCGGCCGCTCCTCGGCCGCGAGCTGAGCACCGAGCCCGGCGCGTACCTGTCCGCGGCCGGCGGCGGCGAGGCACCGGACACCGAACTGCCCGACGACGCCATCCTCTGCTCCTGCAACAACGTCTCCGCCGGGTCCATCCGCGACGCCGTCAACGGCTGCGGCACCTGCGAGGGCTCCGAGCCGGTCCGCGAGCTCAGCCCGCTGAAGGGCTGCACCAAGGCCGGCACCGGCTGCGGCTCCTGCGTGCCGATGCTCAAGAAGCTCCTCGAGGGCGAGCTGAAGAAGAGCGGCATCGAGGTCTCCAAGGCCCTCTGCGAGCACATCACCATGTCCCGCCCCGAACTCTTCGAGGCCGTCCGGGTCCTGGAGCTCGACAGCTTCGAGGGCATCATCGAACGCTTCGGCATCCCGGAGGCCGGTGTGCTCGGCTGCGACATCTGCAAGCCCGTCATCGCCTCCATCCTCGCCTCGCAGCGCGCCGAGTACGTGCTCGACGGCGGCCGCGGCATCCTGCAGGACACCAACGACCGCGCCCTCGCCAACATGCAGAAAAACGGCACCTACTCGGTGGTGCCGCGTATCCCCGGCGGCGAGATCACCCCGGAGAAATTGGGCGTGATCGCGAAGGTGGCGCAGGACTTCAACCTGTACACCAAGATCACCGGCGGCCAGCGCATCGACATGTTCGGCGCCCGGCTGGAGGAGCTTCCCGAGATCTGGAAGATCCTCGTCGAGGCCGGCTTCGAGTCCGGCCAGGCCTACGGCAAGAGCCTGCGCACCGTGAAGTCCTGCGTCGGATCCACCTGGTGCCGGTTCGGCGTCCAGGACTCGGTGGCCATGGCCATCAACCTGGAGCTGCGCTACCGCGGCCTGCGCAGCCCGCACAAACTGAAGTTCGGCGTCTCTGGCTGTGCCCGCGAGTGCGCCGAGGCCCGCGGCAAGGACGTCGGCATCATCGCCACGTCGGACGGCTGGAACCTGTACGTCGGCGGCAACGGCGGCGCGACGCCCGCCCACGCGCAGCTGCTCGCCAAGGACCTCGACGACGACACCCTCATCCGCTACATCGACCGCTACCTCATGTACTACATCCGCACCGCCGACCGGCTGCAGCGCACCGCGGCCTGGCAGGCAGAGCTCGACGGCGGCCTGTTGCACGTTGAGGACGTCATCATCAACGACTCCCTCGGCATCGCCGAAGACCTTGAGTCAGCGATGGCCCGTCACATCGACAACTACGAGGACGAGTGGGCCGCCACCCTGAAGGACCCCGAGCGGCTGCGCCGGTTCCGCTCCTTCGTCAACGCACCGCACGAGAAGGACGACTGGATCGCCAACGTTCCCGAGCGCGGCCAGATCCGCCCGGCCACCGAGGAGGAACGCGCCGCCGCGCAGGCAGGTACCGGTCCGGTGTTGCTCGGCGCCGGCATCCCCGTCCGCCCGGGCATGTCGAAGGATCTGGAGGCCGCAGAATGACCACCTCAGCTGGCACCGAACTCACCCTCGACTGCGCCGGACTGACCGTCCTCATTGCAGGCACGACGGCGGCCGCCCGCCGCACAGTGCGCCGCTACAGTGCCGGCGGCGCGACCGTCCGCCGCATTGCGGCGCCGGAGCAGTTCCATCCGCGGCTGCTGGACGCGGTGAGCCTCGCCGTGGTGGTGGACGGTCCGTCCACGGACGGCCCTTTCACAGATGGCACTCTCATCAGGCACGACGACGGCGGTTCCGTCAGTGGGGACAGCTGGGCACCGCTGCGCGAGGCGTGCCGCGAGCGCCGGATCCTCACCTCGTCGGAGGAACCCGCCGCGGTGGGCGGCCGGGTCACCCTGATCGGCGGCGGTCCGGGTGTGGAGGACCTCCTCACGGTGCGGGCAAAGCAGGCGCTGCGGGAGGCCGACGTCGTACTTTATGACCGGCTGGGACCGTACCGGACACTGGCGCAGCTGGCGCCCGGCGCGGAACTGATCGATGTTGGAAAGACGCCCGGGCACCACCCCGTGAGCCAGACGGACATCGAGAAGCTGATGGTCGCGAAGGCCCGCGAGGGACACCATGTGGTCCGGCTGAAGGGCGGCGATCCGTTCGTGTTCGGCCGCGGCGGCGAGGAGGTCAACACCTGCACCGCCGAGGGCATCCCGGTCACTACGGTGCCTGGGATCAGCAGCTCCATCGCCGTGCCGGCCGCTGCGGGCATCCCGGTAACGTACCGCGGGGTGGCCCACGCGTTCACCGTCATCTCAGGTCATCAACCGCTCACGGAGCAGGAGCTTGAGGCACTGGCGAAGCTCGGCGGCACTATCGTGGTCCTGATGGGAATCGGCACGCTTCCGCAGTTGACGTCCGGCCTGCGCCGGGCGGGGCTGGCGTCCACCGTGCCCGTGGCGATCGTGGAGAAGGGGTACAGCCCCGAACAGCGGACCACCGTGACGAACCTCGGGGAAGCCGTGACCGCTGCCGGCCTGGCGCGCTGCACCTCTCCCGCCGTCGTCGTGATCGGTGAGGTGGTGCGGCAGCACCGGGATTTTTCCAGCACGCTTGAGCAGGTCCTGACGCCTCCGATGGTGGCGTCATGACGGTGTCAGGTGCTGGCGCATCCGATGGTGGCGTCATGACGGTGTCGGCGCGGGTGACAGGCGCTGGCGCCTCCGATGGTGGCGTCATGCCAGTGTCGGCGCCGGTGACACGTCCTGACGCCTCCGATGGTGGCGTCGTGACGGCGGCGCCCCTGACCGCGCCGGTGGCTACCGACGCTTCGGCGGTTTCGGCTGACGGATCGCTGGCCGGATTCCGGATCGGGGTGACCTCGGACCGCCGCTCGGGTGACCTGATTGACGCCCTCGAGCGGCGCGGCGCCAGGGTGCTGCACGCGCCGGCGCTGAAGATCGCCCCGGTTGCCGCTGACCTGCCGCTGATCGAGGACACCCGCAGGATCATCGCGGCCCGGCCGGACTACGCCGTGGTCACCACCGCGTACGGGTTGCGCCGCTGGTCCGAGGCTGCGGATGCCGCGGGGGTAGGCGACGCGCTGCTGGACGTGCTTGGGACGTCGAAGATCTACGTGCGCGGACCCAAGGCCCGCGGAGCCGTGCGAGCGGCCGGGCTGACGGATGTCGGAATCAGCCACGATGAGACCACGGCGTCGCTGGTGAACATGATGCTCGGGCTCGACCTGCGGGGAAAGACCGTCGCGGTCCAGCTCCACGGCTACACCGATTACCGTCAGCTGGACCGGTTGCGGCAGGCCGGTGCCTCCGTCCTGACCGCGACGCCGTACCGCTGGGTCAAGCCCGCCGGTTCGGACCAGCTGCCCCGGCTCATCGAAACCGTCTGCAACGGCGGGCTCGATGTCGTCACGTTCACCAGTGCGCCGGCCGTCGACGCGGTGCTGAGTACGGCCTCGGAGATGGGCTGCCGGGAGGAGTTCGTGCAGGCGCTGCGCGGGCCGGTGGCGGCCGCCGTCGTCGGGCCGGTGACCGCCCAACCGCTGGTGGAGGCGGGTATCTCGCCGCTGATTCCGGAGCGGTACCGGATGGGCGCGCTGATCCGGCTGGTGTGTGAATACCTCGGCCAGCACC
Organism: Arthrobacter subterraneus; assembly: GCF_900099735.1. GTDB lineage: Bacteria > Actinomycetota > Actinomycetes > Actinomycetales > Micrococcaceae > Arthrobacter_D > Arthrobacter_D subterraneus. Next base: position 234,683 of record NZ_FNDT01000004.1, read on the forward strand.
GGGTGCTGCAGTATCCGAGCCGTTACGGGCTGATCGAGCTGCGCGGGAAGAACCTGCGGATCGACGGGAACGCCGTGGAGCTGGCGCCGGCTCCGATGAGCCTTTTCCGGGCACTGGTCGAGGCCAACGGCGCGGTCCTGTCCCGCGAGCAGCTTGTCGGGGTGCTGCCCGGTGACGCCGGTGAACATGCCCTCGACATGACGATCAGCCGCTTGCGGAAGTCCCTGCCGGAGCCGAACCTGGTGGGGACGGTCATCAAGCGCGGGTACCGGCTGCAGATCTAACCCGCGTTGAGTTGGCAGGACACACCCCTTATAGGCGGGGATTAACGGCGTGTCCTGCCAACTCAACGCAAGGGGGATCCCGCAGGGGGTTCAGCGCAGAGGGGGTTCAGCGCAGAGGGGGTTCAGCGCAGGAGGTGCGCCGCCCTGCGGATCGCCTCCGTGAGCCGGTTGAGGCGCTCCGAGTTCAGGGTCCAGGTCTGCCAGTACAGCTGCACATTTTCTTCGGCATCTTCCTCCAGCAGCACCAGGGTGCCGTCCGTCAGATCAGCCTCCAGCTGCAGCTCGGGGATCATGCCCCAGCCCAGGCCGGCGCGAAGGGCTGCGAGGAAGCCCTCGGAGGACGGAATGAGGTGCCGCGGCGGGGGCTGGCTGACGCCGCGGGCCTGCAGGAACCGCTGCTGCAGGTCATCCTTGGCGTTGAACTGGATCATCGGCAGGCGGGTGAAGTCGGCGCCGCCGTCCTTCCGGAACCGCCGGTGCAGGTCCGGCGTGGCCACGGGCAGGTAGCGCATGGAGCCGAGGAGTTCCGCGCGGCAGCCGTTGACCGGCGCCGGGTCGGAGGTGATAGCACCGAGAACGTCACCCTGGCGGAGGAGCCTGCTGCTGTGGTCCTGGTCCTCGACGCGCAGGTCCAGCGTGGTGTCCGCCCATCCCGCCGCTTCCCCCAGCACGGGCACAAACCAGGTGGCCAGCGAATCGGCGTTGACGGCCACCGGGGTGACGGTCCGGGCCGCAACACCCTGGCCCAGCGCCGCACGGGTCTCCGCCTCGATGAGCTGTACCTGCCGGGCCATGCGCAGCAGCACTGATCCTGCCTCCGTCGGCGTGCAGGGTGTGCCCCGGCGCACCACCACCTGGCCCACCGACGCTTCGAGCGCCTTGATGCGCTGGCTGACGGCCGAGGGCGTGACCCGCAGAACGTCGGCGGCACCCTCGAAGGACTCCTCGTCGATGATTGCCGCCAGGGCCCGCAGCTGTTCGAATTGCATGAAGCAAATCTAATGCATCTTGCAATTCTTTTGTTTGTCTACATCCGGTGCGCTGGCTACCGTTGACGCCATGCTGAGTATCTGGGGCACCGGCCTCCTCACCGGGCTCGCCCTCATCATCGCCATCGGAGCACAAAACGCCTTTGTGCTGCGCCAGGGCATCCGCCGGGAACACGTGGGCGTTGTGGTGGCGCTCTGCATCGTCAGTGACGCGCTCCTGATCCTCGGCGGCACAGCCGGAATCGGCGCGCTCGTGTCCCGTTTCCCCGTTGCACTGGCCCTCCTGCGCTGGGGCGGCGCCGCGTACCTGACGTGGTGGGCCGTCCGGTCCTTCAGGTCCGCCTTCAAACCGGCGGCCCTCACGGCCGAGGCACCGCGCAGCCGGGGGTCCGTGGTCGCCACCACCCTCGCGCTGACCTATCTCAACCCGCACGTCTACCTGGACACTGTGGTGCTCCTGGGCAGCCTGGCCAACCAGCAGGAAAACGGGACGCGGTGGGTGTTCGCGGCCGGCGCCGTCGTCGGCAGCATTCTCTGGTTCTGTGCTCTCGGTTACGGTGCCCGCGCACTGTCCGGAGTGCTCAACAGTCCGCGTACCTGGCGGGTGGTGGACTGCGTCATCGGCGTGGTGATGCTGGGCCTCGCCATCAAGCTGATTCTGGGGTGAACCGCGGCGCAGCATCGGCCCGCGCCGAACGATAGAGTTAGGGAAACACGCCACGCATCAGACACGAGGAGACTCATGGCACACCCGGTACGCCAACCGCGCGAAAAGCGCCCGACCCACTCCGGCGATGGACACCTGCTGACCAACATCGTCGCCTTCGCGGTGATGTTCATTCTCTTTGCGCTGTCGATCTACTCGCTGACGTTCTTCGAGAAGACCAACGTCTGGCCGTTTGCGGTGTGTCTCACACTCTTCTTCCTGGCGTTCTGGATTCCCCAGACCATCCTCGGCCGGTCCGACACCGGACCGCGGATGGCGAAGGGCGACCGCAAGGCCTGAATCCGGCAATTGGTCGACTGGGGGTCCGCTGTGCGGGCCCCCAGTCGCGTCTGCGGGCGCACCCGGCCCGAATGTTACGCAGTGTGACAGAGGGGAATAAGTGTGCGCCGTCGACTGCTGGAATGGATAGCTGCCCGCACCCGGGCATCCCATTCACAGCGTAAAAGGATATCCCCATGATTTCTCGCCGTCTTCCGCTGCTCGGCGCCGCGACCGCCATCCTCCTTGCGGTTGCCGGTTGCGGTTCATCAGCCTCCTCCGACACCGCGTCCGAAGGCGCCTCCGAGTCCACCGGCGGCACCACCCTCGCTGAGATTCAGGAGTCCGGTGTACTGACCGTCGGAACCGAAGGCACCTACAAGCCCTTCACCTTCCACGAGGGCGGCGCCGGCGAGCTGACCGGCTACGACGTCGAGGTCATCACCGCCGTCGCGGAGAAGCTCGGCGTTGAGGCTGAGTTCGAGGAGACCCAGTGGGACGCCATCTTTGCCGGGCTTGAGGCAGGCCGCTTCGACGTCATCGCCAACCAGGTCTCCATCACCCCGGAGCGCGAGGAAACCTACTCGTTCTCCGTGCCGTACACCTACAGCAACGGCGTCATCGTGACCTCGGCTGACAACAGCGAGATCACGTCCTTCGAGGATCTCGAGGGCAAGACCACCGCGCAGTCGCTCACCAGCAACTGGTACGAGCTGGCCGAGGAAAGCGGCGCCGAGATCGAGGCCGTTGAGGGCTGGGCGCAGTCCGTCACCCTCCTCGAGCAGGGCCGCGTGGATGCCACGATCAACGATGAGCTGACCTTCCTCGACTACCAGAAGTCCACCCCGAACGAGAACATCAAGATCGCCGCGGAGACCGAGGAGCAGTCCCGCAGCGCGCTGGCGTTCCCTCAGGGCAGCGATGACCTGGTCGAGGCCGTCAACTCGGCCCTGGAGGAGCTGCGCGAAGACGGCACGCTGGCCGAGATCTCCGAGAAGTACTTCGGCGAAGACGTCAGCGCAGAATAACCACCACGACGACGACGGCGGGCACCTTCACGGGCGCCCGCCGTCAGTCTGTGCGGACACCCGTTACCCGCCCACCTTCGATAGCGTAGGAACTCATGGACATTGACTGGGATCTCGCCCTGACCTCACTCTGGCCGCTGGTCCAGGGCGGGCTCACCGGCACCATTCCGCTGTCGCTGGCGTCGTTCGCTTTCGGCCTGATGCTGGCCCTGCTCGTGGCGCTCATGCGGCTCAGCGCCAACCGGCTGGTGTCCGGAATCGGCCGGGCGTACGTGTCGGTGATCCGCGGTACGCCACTGCTGGTTCAGCTGTTCGTCATTTTTTACGGGTTGCCCTCGATCGGGCTGACCATCGACCCATGGCCGAGTGCGATCATCGCGTTCTCGCTCAACGTGGGCGGTTACGCGGCCGAGATCATCCGCGCCGCCATCCTGTCCGTCCCCCGCGGGCAGTGGGAGGCCGGGCACACCATCGGCATGTCCCGCACACTGGCGCTGCGGCGGATCATCCTCCCGCAGGCGGCCCGGGTGTCGGTCCCGCCGCTGTCGAACACCTTCATTTCACTGGTGAAGGACAGCTCGCTGGCGTCACTGATCCTCGTCACCGAGCTGTTCCGCCAGGCCCAGGAGATCGCCGCGTTCAGCCAGCAGTTCATGCTGCTCTACATTGAGGCCGCGGCCGTGTACTGGGTCTTCTGTCTTGTCCTCTCGGCTGGACAGTCCCGACTGGAGAAGAGGCTGGACCGCTATGTCGCCCACTGATGTGCTGAAAGTCGAGGGGCTGCGGAAGTCCTTCGGGGACAACGAGGTGCTCCGCTCGATCGACCTCTCGGTTGCCTCCGGTGGCGTGGTCGCGCTGGTGGGCCCCTCCGGCTCCGGCAAGACCACCGTGCTGCGCTCCCTGAACGGGCTGGAAATTCCCGACGCCGGCCGGGTCACCTTCGAGGGCGGTCCCGCCGTAGACTTCGGCAGCAACGTGCCGAAGCGCCAGCTCATGGCCCTGCGCGACCGCAGCGCCATGGTGTTCCAGCACTACAACCTCTTCCCCCACATGACGGTGCTGGAGAACGTGATCGAGGGACCGGTGCAGGTCCAGCGGCGCCCCCGGGCCGAGGCCGTGCGTGACGCCGAGGACCTGCTGCGCCGCGTCGGCCTCGCGGAGAAAAAGGACCAGTACCCGCATGAGCTCTCCGGCGGACAGCAGCAGCGCGTGGGCATTGTCCGGGCGCTGGCGCTGAAGCCGACGCTGCTGCTGTTCGACGAGCCGACGTCCGCACTGGATCCGGAGCTCGTGGGCGAAGTGCTCTCCGTCATCAAGGAGCTGGCCGACGAGGGCTGGACCATGGTCCTCGTCACCCACGAGCTCGCGTTCGCCCGCGAGGTGGCCACCGAGGTGGTGTTCATGGACGGCGGCGTGGTGGTTGAGCACGGTCCGCCCGAGAAGGTGCTGCGCAACCCGTCCGAGGAGCGGACCAGGCGTTTTGTGCACCGCCTCCTCCACCCCTTCTAGGCGGGTTCTTCAACCCTGGGCCCGTTAATCCCACTGAGTGGCGCGTTCCAGTGGGAACGAACCGTTCCTTCCCGCTGGGCGTAGCAGCTCAATGGGACCGGCGGCGGCTAGGCTCGATGCCATGGACCACACAGTAAGCCTGACCCGGCACGTCAACGCTTCCCCGGAAAAGGTCTGGGCTGTTATCACCGACATTCCCGCCTCGGCCGACACCCTCTCAGGCGTCAACCGGATCGAGATGCTCAGCGACGGCCCCTACGGCGAGGGAACCCGCTGGAAGGAAACGCGCACCATGATGGGCCGCTCCGAGACCGTGGAAATGTGGGTGTCGCAGGCGGATCCGCCCCGCAGTACCACGGTGAAGGCACTCCAGGGCAAGGCCGACTACACCTCCCGAATGACCCTCACCGAGCGCGACGGCGGCACGGACCTGACCATGACCTTCGGCGCCGAGATGGTCGATCCCTCGCGGGCCACCAAAATCGCGATGGCGCTCTTCGGGAAGCTCGGCCTGCTCGCCACGCGCAAGGCCCTCGCGAAGGACCTCGCGGAAATCGCGGCGAAGGCGGAGTCGCTCTAGCTGTATTGCCCTGAGAGGTTGGTGACGCGGCTGGCTGGTGGCTGACCTTTGAGTGAGGTGTGGCCTCGGTGGTGATTGTAATGATGCAGCCAGGCCGGAAACGCGGCAACACGCTCGGCTTCTGACCGGTAGGTGGTGGCATAGGCCCACTCTTCGAGTATGGTGCGGTTGAAGCGTTCGACCTTACCGTTGGTCTGCGGCCGGTAAGGGCGGGTGCGCTTGTGTTTGATGCGGGGTCCGAGGGCGTCGGCGAAGGCACGGGATCGGTATCCATTGCCGTTATCGGTCAGGACTCGCTGGACGGTGATCCCGCGAGACTCGAACCAGGTGTTGGCGCGGTTCCAGAACGCGGCCACGGTTTCCTTCTTCTCATCGGTGAGGATCTCGGAGTAGGCAAAGCGTGAGTAATCGTCGACGGCGTTGTGAATGAAGTGATACCCGGGGCGGCGGTTGCGCTGGGTGCCGACCTTGTTGCGGCGCCCGGCGGCCCTGCCGAGGGCTTTGTGCCCTCCGCCGTCGGGGATCCTCCCGAGCTTCTTGATATCCACGTGCACGAGCTCCCCGGGCGCGGCGTGTTCGTAGCGGCGGATGACCC
>NZ_FNDT01000064.1 GCF_900099735.1 Arthrobacter subterraneus
GGGACTGCCCACGTTTTGGTTGACTCGTGGGGTTGATAGTTTCTAGGCGGCTAGCGCCATGTTGTTGATTGTCTCAAACTCGATCGGGGTTAGTTTACCGAGGGCTTTCTGCCGTCGCCGGCGGTGGTAGGTTCGCTCGATCCAGGTGATGATGGCGAGGCGTAGTTCTTGGCGTGTTTCCCACCGTTTCCGGTTCAGCACGTTCTTCTGCAGCAGGGCGAAGAACGATTCCATGGCCGCGTTATCGCCGCATGCACCGACCCTGCCCATCGAGCCCTTCAAGCCGCTGGCGTGCAGTGCGGAGACGAACTTGCGGGACCGGAACTGACTGCCCCGGTCGGAGTGCACCACGGCCGCTGACGGGCTCCTGAGTGCCACGGCGTGATTCAGCGCGGCTACGGCCAGGGAGGCTTTCATCCGGCCGTCGATGGAGTAGCCCACGATCCGGTTCGAATACAGATCCTTGATCGCGCACAGGTAGAGCTTGCCCTCCGCGGTGGGGTGCTCGGTGATGTCCGTGACCCACTTCGTATCCGGTGCCGCGGCGCTGAAATCGCGGTTGAGCAGGTCATCGTGGACCGGCGGTCCTGCCTGGCGCCCTCCGACCCGTTTGCGGTGGATGACCGAAAGGATCCCGTTCGTCGAGCAGAGCCGCCAGATCCGGCGTTCACTGGCCACCGGGCCATCGCCGGCGTTGAGCTCATCGGCGATGAACCGGTACCCGAATGCGGGGTCATCGGCGTGGACGTCGATCGCGGCGTTGATGAGGTGCGCTTCCTCCCAGTCTCGGGCCGAGACGGGGTTGGCCTTCCACTTGTAGAAGGCCTGTTTGGAGAAGTTCAGTACCCGGCAGGTCACCGCGACGGGAACACCGTCAGCGGCAAGGTCAAGGACCAGCGGGAACATCATTTTGGGTTGACGTCCCTGGACAGATAGGCGACTGCCCGGCGCATGACTTCGGCTTCCTGTTCCAGAAGCTTGATGCGCTTTTTCGCTTCGCGCAGTTCGGCGGATTCTTCTTTCGCTGCCCTGGTTTTGGGGTCGTCTTCCTCGTCGGCTTTCTTCAGCCAGCGGTGCAGCGCGGCCGGTGAAACGCCGAAGTCCTTGGCGATGGTGGTCAGGGGTGCTTCGCCCTTGCGGGCAACCGCGATCACGTCACGGCGGAACTCTTCGGGAAAGGCCTTGGGCATGATGAACATCCTTCCACCCGCGAGGTTAATCCTCACAGGTCAGGAGTCAACCAAACCTTCAGCAGTCCC
>NZ_FNDT01000017.1 GCF_900099735.1 Arthrobacter subterraneus
CGCAAGATGACGGGTGATCGTGTCTCGTGGCACGCCCTCTGCTCCGCAGGACTGGCACCACGGATCCGCTTTAACGACACGGCACTTGATCACCGCCCGCTCAGGGCCCAGATGCTGCCCAACGGCTTCGAGGCCGAGCTCATCGAGACGGCAGAACGTGGTCAGATCAGGCGCAGCGAAGGTAGCGTGGAGCATCGTCGAGGTCTTTCAGATGGGCAGTGTAGGAACTTCCATCATCGGAAGGCCTCGACCTCTATCCAGCGACCGACGCGCCCACCCCAGCCGCTCCGATTACACCCTCAAATGCGAAGAGCCCGTTAAATGAAAAAGCAGTCTGGAAACTTTGGATACCTAACACGGGCCGCTATTGCCTCGATCGCCGTGGGTGCGCTCCTGACGGGATGCGGTGGCAGTGGTAGCCCAACGGCACAGGCCGAGGTCGAGTCGTTTGACTGGCGCAATTTCGAGGGACGAGAGCTCAATCTTCTGATGAGCGAGCACCCGCTCTCCAACGCCATCGAAAAACATCTTCCGGAGTTCGAAGAAAAAACCGGTATTGAGGTGTCGCTGGAAACTTTGACCGAAACCGACTATATGGTCAAAATCCTGACTGAGCTACAGTCCGGTTCAGGATCGTACGACGTATTCATGTCGTCCCAGCCCATGAACTACCAATATGCAGCCGCCGGATGGATCGAGGATCTTCAGCCATGGGTGGACGACGAAAAGCAGACCGCACCGGATTACGATTTCGACGATTTTTATCCAGCCCTCATCGAAGCTGAGCGCTGGGACACTACAGATTTCGGCGGTGCTGGCGAGGGAAGCCTTTGGGCCATCCCTGCCAATGAGGAAGGCTACGCCCTCTTTTATCGCAAGGACATCCTGGAGGCCGCAGGAATCGAGGTACCACAAACTATTGATGAGCTGATCGCGGCCGCGAAGGAGCTCGACGGCACCGAATTTGAGGGCAAGAAGATCTCCGGTTTCGTCAGCCGCGGCGACAAGACCTACCCCACGTTGAATCCGTTTTCGACCTTCGCCGGGGCTTATGGAGTGCAGGACGTCACCGACGGGGTCGCCACCGTCAACTCGCCCGAAGGCATCGAAGCCACAGAAAAGTGGGTGGAACTCATGGGCACCGCGCCGCAAGCGGCGAGCAGTTACACCTGGTATGAAGCACAGCAGGACTTCATCGCGGGCAATGCCGCCTTCTACATCGACGCGGACCACATGGCCCCGGACTTTGAGCGCGAAGGCAGTGCGATCGCCGGCAAGGTTGGCTACGAGCTTCCCCCGGCTGGCCCCGAGGGCCGCGCGTCTAGTTTGTGGCTGTGGTCATTGGGAATGAACGCGGCTTCCGAAGAAAAAGGCGCTGCATGGCAATTCATTCAGTGGGCCACATCAAAGGAAATGCTCACGAAAGCTATCGCTGACGGAAACATGAACCCCACGCGCGTCTCCGTCGCCGAAAGCGAGGAAATGGCTGCAGCGACTGAAGGCTGGGATGACTACAACGAGGTATGGCAAGAAATCCTCGCTGAGCACGCCGCATGGCAGTATGCGCCGTCCTCTACCTGGCCGGAGGTTGGCGACATCTGGGCAACGGCAATCCAGTCAGCGGTCATTGGTCAAACCAGTGTCAAGGACGCGCTCGATGACGCGGCGGCAAAGATCGACGCAGCCATCAAGTAAGGCGCCCCCGTGGCCGGCGCAAGCGCGTCGGCCACGGTCCGACCCTCAAGAAGGTTTCCATGAAGAATAAGCCCCATCTGCCATATCTGTTGGCCTTGCCCGGAATCGCCATTCTCGTTGCCATGCTGTACCCGTTCCTCACTGGAGCCTGGTGGTCGTTCAACTCATATCGACTCAACCGCGGAGAACCTGAGTTCAATTGGGGGCAGAACTTCGTGTCCCTGTTCTCCACAGGCGAGGGACTGCATGCCATTGGCGTCACGCTTACCTATGCGCTGGTCGTTGTCGTTGCGGAGTGCATACTCGGCATCGGGCTCGCCATGCTGTTGAATTACGGACGATACGGCAACACCTTCCGTCTGCTGATCGTCCTACCGCTGCTACTACCTCCCGTCATCGCCGCACTCATGTGGAATGTGATGCTGACGGAAAACGGCGTCGTCAACTGGCTCCTGGAGTCGCTCGGCGGGCAGCGACTCTTATGGCTCAGCGGTCCCGATAGCGCGCTCTGGTCAGTAATCTTGATCGATATCTGGATTTTCACGCCCTTCGTAATCCTGCTTGGACAGGCAGGTCTCAAGAGCATCCCCGCCGAACTGCGCGAGGCTTCCGCCGTCGACGGCGCGGGACCAATCCGGAACTTCATCTCGGTGACCCTACCCATGCTCATGCCGATCTTGGTCGTCATCATCACCTTCCGCGGCATCGATTCGCTGAAGATGTTCGACATCATCTACACCACCACCCAGGGTGGACCAGTTGATGCAACCACCAACCTGCACGTGCTCGCGTACCTCGACGGAATTCGCAATCTCAACTTCGGGATGGCCATGGCATCACTCATCGTCTTGTGGCTGCTGTGTTATCTCATCTCGTTCTTCCTGCTGAAAGCCCGCCGTAAGGAGGCAATGGCATGAGCACCACACTCGAGCAAACTGCCCTACCACAGAGCACTACCCGTGCGCACGTTAGCGCAAGTCAACGCCGCCGCCGAAAGAAGAACGTCAAACACGGTGTCGTCATCGCCCTTCTCAGTGGGTGGACGGTGTTCGCGCTGGCGCCGATCGTGTGGATTTTCATGATGTCGTTGAAGACCCCGGAGGACATCATTTCCAACCCTCCGAAGTTCTTCTTTCTGCCCACTTTGGCGAACTACGCCCAGGTTTTGAGCGGGCCGGAGTTTCTGACCCCGTTTCTGAACTCCCTGATCGTCACCCTCGGCTCATTGGTTCTGACGTTATTCATCGGACTGCCTACCGCCTACGCGCTTGCCCGCTTCACGTTCAAGGGCAGGGAGTCCATCGCCTTCGGTATCCTCTCACTGCGTTTCGCACCTGAGCTACTGATCATCCTGCCGCTGTATTTGATCTTCCAGCAGAGCAACTTGAACGACACCTACCTCGGGCTGATACTGGCCTACCAGCTGGTGACCCTGCCGATGCTCGTATGGATGTTGCGATCCTTCATCGAAGACTTGCCCCCGGAGCTTGAGGAGGCGGTGGCCGTCGACGGCGGCACCCGCTGGACCGCTTTCCGCCACGTGCTCTTTCGCCTGATTGCCCCGGGGCTGGGCGCCAGCCTCATGCTGTCCTTCATATGGGCGTGGAACAGCTACACCCTTCCACTCGTCCTGAGCGGACGAAATACCCAAGTCATCACCACCGGCATCCAGCAGTACATCTCCTTCCAATCGATCGCCTGGGGGCCGATGGCAGCCGCGACCGTTATCTCGCTCATCCCTGGCATCCTGTTCGCCCTTCTCTCCCTGCGCTGGGTCGTCGACGGTCTGACCGCTGGCACCGTCAAAGGCTGAAGCCCCAACACCATTTAGGAGTTCCCATGACCATCCCTGACACCATGTTCACAAGCGTCCTGACCGAGCCCAAGAGCATCGAACTCCAGCGAGTCGATTTGCCGCACCCTCAACGCGGACAGGTGTTGATGCGCGTGACCGCCGTCGGCGTATGCGGATCTGACACGCACTTTTACGAGACAGGCGTTATCGGAGACATCGTTGTCGATGGCCCAATAGTCCTAGGACACGAAACAGCCGGTGAGATCGTTGCCGTAGGCGAAGGCGTGGACCCGGCTCGCATTGGCACCCAAGTCGCCATCGAGCCTCAAATGCCCTGTCGCAGGTGTGACTTCTGCAAAGAAGGCAGTTACCACCTCTGCACCGACATGCGCTTCTACGGCGCTTATCCCGTAGACGGCTCATTTTCCGAGTATGCCCTTATCGACGATGATTTCGCTCACGCCGTGCCCAAGACAATGACAGCGGAAGAGGCCGCCCTGGTAGAACCGGTGTCGGTGGCCGTCCATGCCTGCCGCCGCGGTAAGGTGACGGCCGGATCCAAAGTACTGATCACGGGTGCGGGGCCAATCGGGGTCCTCTGCGCGCAGGTTGCCCGGGCCTTCGGAGCCACAGAAATCGTTGTCAGTGATCCGATCCCACATCGGCGGGACTACGCGGCGTCCCATGGCGCCAGCACCGTGCTTGATCCGGCGGCTGGCGGGCTTGAAAAGTACGATAGGCATTTCACCGTCTATATCGATGCGTCCGCGAACGCCCGGGCCATTCAGTCGGCATTTCCAACCATCCGTCCCGGGGGGATAGCAGTGTTGGTCGGCATGGGTGGACAGGAGCTGCAGATCCCGATCGCCATGATCCAGCACCGCGAAATCGTGCTCACGGGAACGTATCGATACGTCAATACTTGGCCCACCGCGATCGAACTGATCGCTACAGGCGCTATTGAAGTTGCGTCGCTTGTCACCGGCCGCTTCGGTCTTGATGGAGTCGAGGAAGCCCTGATGAAGGCAAAAACCGATCCGACCGCCATCAAAACGATGATCATTCCTTCATTGACGGAATATGCTCAATGACAAATGTCGAAAACCTTCGGCGGTCTCGACAGCAGATCGCCACGCTCCATGTGGACGAGTTGCTTTTTGACATGGACGGAACCCTCATCGACTCCATCGCCGCCGTGGAATCTGCCTGGAGCACGCTTGCGAAGGAAGAAGGAGTGACAGTGCCTTCCGGCGGGGCGTTTCACGGACGGACTGCGGTCGATCTCCTCGGTTCACTGGTTGTCGCCGAGCGGTTATCCGCGGCCCTCAAAAGACTCGAAGAACTCGAAAGTTCTCCGACAGCGCCAGTCATGACTCTTCCAGGCGCCACCGAGCTGCTGACCCGGCTTCCGCCGAACCGCTGGTCGATCGTCACATCGGCAGCCCGATCGGTGGCAGAGGCACGCCTGACAGCGGCAGGTCTCGGAATTCCTGCCGTGCTCGTTACAGGCGATGACGTTGCACGCGGCAAACCTGATCCAGCACCGTATCTTGCAGGCCGGCGCCATTCCGGCCGCGCGCTGGCTTTCGAGGACACGGTGGCAGGTTTGAAGTCTGCGCGCGGAGCGGGGTGTGACACCGTAGCGATCGTCGGAACCGCTACAGCCGAGGAGCTCAGCCCGTATGCAGATTTCGTCGTCGAATCCCTGGTATCAGTGACGGTGGCATCCGCTGACCACGAGGGCATCCGCATTGGTCTGCAACTCGTCCTGTGAGATGTAGCGCCATTGTGGCGCAGCAGAAGAAGTGGAATCACTGATTTGGACAGACGATAAGCCTTCTGCTGCGCCGCCTTTCCGACTAAAGCTGATGCAATGCGGGCGCAAGACCCCGTGATGGGTGCGCGTCCGCATTGTTCAGTACGGACATCTGCCATCCCCAATGCCAGCATCGCGGGAGCTCATGCTGATGCACGGATGGCTCGTCCGTCACCGCAACTAAATAAGTAGCCGATCTCAAAGGCGAGGCGCGCATAAAACCCGATACTCCCGGGCAGAGGCTATCTCACGGAATCGGCGGTAGATCGGGCCAGATGCGAACCGAGCAGCGCCCTACGCCGCCGGCTTCTCCACGAGGATCCCATCCAAGTCAGCGTGCACCATGGCCCCGGGCGCGAACACCACACCCCCTATGGTGACCGGAACATCAACCTCTCCGGACCCGTTCTTGGTGCTCTTGCGCGGGTTGCTGCCGAGCGCCTTGATGCCGAGCTGCAGATCGGCGAGAACAGCGCGGTCGCGGATGGCCCCGTTGATGATGACGCCGCTCCAGCCGTTCTCGATGGCGATGGTCGCGATCATGTCGCCCATCAACGCCCGCTCAAGCGATCCGCCGCCGTCGACCACCAGCACCGCACCCGCTCCGGGCTTTGAGAGCACCGACTTGAGCAGCGCATTGTCCTCATGACACTTCACGGTCCGCACCGGTCCACTGAATGCCCGGACCCCTCCCAGATCCTGGAACTGCAGCGGGACTGACTGGAGATCGTCGCCATGCTCGTCGTACAGATCTGCCGTCGCGGTGGTCATCGTACCCGCACCCCCGCCCGCATCCCGGCAAAGAACGCGCCGAGTTCAGCGCTAGCCGTCAGCGGCAGCACATTGGCCACGTACTGGTCCGGACGGACAACGACGACGACGCCGCCCCGGTCCAGCCCACGCAGCTCGAAAATGTCCTCGGACGGGTTTACCCCGAAGACCTTCTCGAGGTAGTTCAGCCGGAACGGCCCAACCTGCGGTTTGAAGACCGCCGGCACCGCGTTGATGTCGATGCTCTTGTGATCCTGCTGGTAGATCACCTTGACGTCGAACCACGCGTCAAGGTCCGCACCTTCGGGCGTTGCCGCCAGCGGCGACTCCGCCGAGGTCGCCAGCCACTCGGCGAAGTCGGCGACCTTCGACGGGTTGCCCGGCAGCGGTTCATCGGCGAACACATAAATCCGCCAGCGCCCGTCCGCCGTCGCATGGTGGCCCAGGTGAAGCGGGTTGGTATCGCAGACCCGGACAACCGGCGCGGACTTGAAGCGTTTGCCGATCGGGAAGCCGGCGGCGAGGTCCTGGTGGGTTGCCTCCCCCACGATCATTGACGGCGAATACTCAGTCATAAACCCGGCGGGAAATTCCATGGTCCGGACGTAGAAGTTCTCGAGTTCCGTGGGGTCCTCGAACTCCTCGGGTTTCTTCGCCATGAGCGTGGACCACTGTTTGTCGAAGTCGATGAGGTTCTTGGCAACCACCTGGCGCTCCGCGGAGTAGGTGGACAGCAGGCTTTCCGGGCTGCGCCCCTCCAGGACGTGGCCCAGCTTCCAGGCGATGTTGAAGCCGTCCTGCATGGAGACGTTCATGCCCTGGCCGGCCTTGGCGCTGTGCGTGTGGCAGGCGTCGCCAGTGATGAACACGCGCGGGGTGCGGGTTCCGAGCTCCTCCGGGAGGACGTCGTCGAACCTGTCCGTGAGTCGGTGGCCCACCTCATACACGCTGCTCCAGGCGACGTTGCGCACGTCGAGCGTGTAGGGGGCGAGGATCGCGTTGGCCTTCTCGATGATTTCCTCGATGGTGGTGCTGCGGATGTCGCCCTTGGTGTGCGCTGTGACCTCACCCAGGTCCACATACATCCGGAACAGGTGGCCGCCCTCCCGCGGAATGAGCAGGATGCTCCCGCCGTGGCCGGACTGGATGGCGCACTTCAGCCGGATGTCCGGAAAATCGGTGACGGCCAGCACGTCCATGACCCCCCAGGCATGGTTGGCTGCATCACCGGCAAGGGTGCAGCCGATCGCCTTGCGCACCCTGCTGCGGGCACCATCCGCACCGATCACATACTTGGCACGGACGGTCCGTTCCTGGCCCTCAAGCGGCCCGTCGGTGTGCAGCAGGGTGACGGTGACCGGGTAGTCGCCCTCCCCGGTGACTTCAAGGCCCTGGAACTCCAGCCCGTAGTCCGGCTTCATGCGGGTAGGTGCGTTCGCCGCGAACTCGGCGAAGTAGTCCAGAACGCGGGCCTGGTTGACGATGAGGTGCGGGAATTCGCTGATGCCGGTCGGGTCGTCATCGGGACGGGCAGTCCGGATGATGCGGGAGGGGTCTGCCGGGTCCGGCTTCCAGAAGGCCATCTCGGTGATGCGGTAGGCCTCGGCGATGATGCGCTCGGCGAACCCGAACGCCTGGAAGGTCTCAACGCTGCGGGCCTGGATGCCGTCCGCCTGCCCGATGGCCAGCCTTCCCGGCCGCCGCTCCACGAGGCGGGTGGTGATCGTCGGGAACTGGGACAGTTGCGCCGCGGCGAGCATGCCGGCGGGCCCGCTGCCCACAATCAGGACGTCGACTTCCTCAGGCAGCTCTTCAGGCCGGTTAAGCCCGACGCCGGCCGCAGGCTGGACCCGAGGGTCACCGGATACATAGCCGTGATGGTGGAACTGCACGGGCTTCCTCACTCACTTCTTTGTGGACTTGGATCCTGGACCACCGCTGCGTGTGCGTAATCGAGTGGCGGTGCCAGAACTGTATGACGGCCCAGATGCGGAAACAACACTAATTCCCGGCGCCCCGGGAGGGGTTGACGTGCTCCACTTCACAGGCAATACTCATCGTATACGATTTCGTACTTGAAAAGTAGCCCTTCATCCCAGCTGTACGAGGAGCCCCCGGAATGACGATCGAGTCCCAGACGCAGGAAGCCGGCGCGGAACTGCTTGCCCGGACCCGCAAGGTCATTGCCGTCCATATCAACTACCCGAGCCGTGCCGCCCAGCGCGGCCGCACTCCGCAGCAGCCCTCCTACTTTCTCAAGCCGCCGTCGTCGCTCGCGCTGGGCTCTGCCGGAAATCCAGGCACTGTCGAGCGGCCGTTCGGCTGTGAGCTGCTGGGCTACGAGGGAGAAATCGCGCTCATCATCGGCAAACCGGCGCGCAGGGTCAGCCTCGACGAGGCGTGGGGCCACGTTGCCTGGGTGACCGCGAGCAATGACCTTGGTGTCTACGATCTCCGCTACGCAGACAAGGGCTCCAACGTTCGCTCGAAGGGCGGCGACGGGTTCACGCCGGTCGGCCCGCAGCTGATCCCGGCCGGTGCCGTGGACCCCGCCGCGCTGCGGATCCGGACCTGGCACAACGGTGACCTGGTCCAGGACGACACCACCGAGGACCTCCTCTTCCCCTTCGCCCAGCTGGTCGCAGACCTGTCGCAGCTCCTCACTCTCGAGGAAGGGGACATGATCCTCACCGGCACCCCGGCCGGCGCGTCCGTGGCCCAGCCGGGCGACGTCGTCGAAATCGAGGTCACCGCGGGCGGCTACAGCAGCGGCCGCCTGGCAACCCGCGTGGTGGAGGGAACCGAGCCGTTCGCCGACTTCGGTGCACAACCCAGGGCCGACGACGCACAACGTGAGGAGGCCTACGGTTCACGTGAGGCCGCCGGCCTGGAACCGGCCGGGGAAGCCCTGTCGCCCGAGCTGAAGAAGAAGCTCGAAAGCGTCGCCACGGCAACGCTCTCCTCCCAGCTGCGCAAGCGCGGCCTCAACAACGTGAGCATCGACGGCCTGCAGGGCACCCGCCCGGACCGGCGCGTGGTGGGCCTGGCCCGCACCCTGCGTTACGTACCCAACCGGGAGGACCTTTTCAAGACCCACGGCGGTGGTTTCAACGCGCAGAAGCGCGCCATCGATTCAGTGAACGACGGCGAAATCATCGTCATGGAGGCACGCGGCGAGAAGGGCACGGGCACAGTGGGCGACGTCCTCGCGCTGCGTGCGCAGGTACGCGGTGCCGCCGCCATCATCACCGACGGCGGAGTCCGCGACTACACGGCCGTCGCGGAACTCGACATGCCCACCTACTTCTCCAATCCGCACCCCGCCGTGCTGGGGCGCCGGCACATCCCCTGGGATACGGACATCACCATTGCCTGCGGCGGTGCCACCGTGCAGCCCGGCGACATCATCGTGGCCGACGCCGACGGCATCCTGGTGATCCCGCCGGCGCTGGCTGAGGAGCTCGCGGACGACTGCATCGAACAGGAAAAGGAAGAGACCTTCATCTTCGAAATGGTGAAGCAGGGACACAGCGTGGACGGGCTCTTCCCGATGAATGGCGACTGGAAGGCGAAGTACCGCGAGTGGGCGGCCGGCGCGGAAGGCGGCTCCGGTGGTTGATATCGCCTTCGGGCCATCCGTCGTCGTTCAGACTGCTGGCGAGATAAAGCCCGGCAGCAAGTCCGAGCAGGCCTATACCTCCATCAAGGCGCGTATTGTCCAGGGGACCTTCTCCCCCGGGTACCGCCTGGTGCTGGTGAAGATCGCCGAGGATCTCGGCTTCAGCGTGGTGCCCGTGCGGGAAGCAATCCGGCGCCTGGAAGCCGAAGGACTCGTGAAGTTCGAGCGCAACGTCGGCGCAACGGTCTCCGGGATCGACCCGACGGAGTACCTCTACACCATGCAGACCCTCAGCATTGTGGAGGGCGCGGCCACTGCGCTGTCGGCGCCGCTGATCGACTCCGCGGCGATCGCCCGGGCACGTGCCGTCAACGAGGAGATGCGCGAGTGCCTGGACCACTTCGACCCGGTCCGCTTCACCGCGCTGAACCAGGATTTCCACAGCGTCCTTTTTGAACATTGCCCCAATCCGCACATCCTCGACCTCGTGCACCGCGGCTGGAACCGGCTGGCGTCGCTACGATCCTCCACCTTCCGGTTTGTCCCGGGGCGCGCACGCGAATCTGTCCGTGAACACGAAGACCTGCTCCAGCTCATTGAGTCCCAGGCGAGTGCCGACACCATCGAACACGCGGCACGCCGGCACCGCGCCGCAACCCTCGACGCCTACCTCGCGCAGGCGTCCGCCATTCCCGAACCACTCCCCACCAGTCAGGAAGAGAAACGATGACGTCTACCGTCCCTGAAACCCATTACGTCCCGCAGGACCTGCCCACGCACATCCAGCACTACATCAACGGCGAATTCGTCGACTCCGTGAGCGGCAAGACCTTCGACGTCCTGGACCCCGTGTCCAACAACAACTACGCCACCGCGGCAGCCGGCCAGAAAGAGGACATCGACCTCGCCGTCGCTGCCGCCCGTGAAGCCTTCACCCACGGCCCGTGGCCGAAGATGAAGCCCCGCGAGCGTGCCCGTGTCCTGAACCGGATCGCCGACGCGGTCGAGGCCCAGGAATCCCGGCTCGCGGAACTCGAGACCTTCGACACCGGCCTGCCCATCACCCAGGCGAAGGGCCAGGCCCTGCGCGCGGCGGAGAACTTCCGGTTCTTCGCGGACCTCATCGTGGCCCAGTTCGACGACGCCATGAAAGTCCCCGGCTCCCAGATCAACTACGTGAACCGCAAGCCCATTGGCGTGGCCGGGCTGATCACCCCGTGGAACACCCCGTTCATGCTCGAGTCCTGGAAGCTGGCCCCTGCACTGGCCACCGGCAACACCGTGGTCCTCAAACCTGCCGAGTTCACGCCCCTCTCCGCGTCCCTGTGGGCGCAGATCTTCAAGGACGCGGGCCTTCCCGACGGCGTGTTCAACCTCGTCAACGGCCTCGGCGAAGAAGCGGGCGACGCCCTGGTGAAGCACCCGGACGTTCCGCTGATCTCCTTCACCGGCGAGACCACCACCGGACAGACGATCTTCCGCAACGCCTCCGCCAACCTCAAGGGCCTCTCGATGGAGCTCGGCGGCAAGTCACCCTGCGTGGTGTTTGCCGACGCGGACCTCGACGCCGCCATTGACTCCGCGCTCTTCGGCGTCTTCTCCCTCAACGGCGAGCGCTGCACCGCCGGTTCACGCATCCTCGTGGAACGGGCGATCTACGACGAGTTCTGCGAGCGCTACGCCGCCCGCGCGAAGACCATCGTCGTCGGCGATCCGCATGATCCCAAGACGCAGGTCGGCGCGCTGGTCCACCCCGAACACTATGAGAAGGTCGCCTCCTACGTGGAGATCGGCAAGTCCGAGGGCCGCCTCCTCGCCGGCGGCGGCCGTCCTGACCACCTCCCGGAAGGCAACTACATCGCGCCCACGGTGTTTGCCGACGTCGCGCCCGAAGCGCGGATCTTCCAGGAGGAAATCTTCGGCCCCGTTGTTGCCATCACCCCGTTCGAGAACGACGACGAAGCGCTGGCTCTGGCGAACAACACCCGGTACGGCCTGGCGGCCTACATCTGGACCCAGAACCTGACCCGCGCACACAACTTCGCCCAGAACGTGGAGGCCGGCATGGTCTGGCTCAACAGCCACAACGTCCGCGACCTCCGCACCCCGTTCGGCGGGGTGAAAGCCTCCGGCCTTGGCCATGAAGGCGGATACCGCTCGATCGACTTCTACACCGACCAGCAGGCCGTGCACATCACCCTCGGCGCCGTTCACACCCCGAAGTTCGGCAGCGTCGACGACGCCGCCCGCAACGAGGGCTGACAACTTCCCACGCCCTTCTCAAGGAAGAGAAAACCATGACTGATTTTGTCCCCACCCCCACCCTTCCCGCTCCGGACATTGTCCGCTGCGCGTACATGGAAATCGTCGTCACCGACCTCGCCCGGTCGCGCGAGTTCTACGTCGACGTCCTCGGCCTGCACGTCACCGAGGAAGACGAGAACAACATCTACCTGCGGCCCCTGGAAGAGTTCATCCACCACAACCTGGTGCTGCGCAAGGGGCCGATCGCCGCCGTCGCTGCCTTTGCCTACCGGGTGAAGTCGCCCGCCGAGGTGGACGCCGCCGAGGCCTACTACAAGGAACTGGGCTGCCGCACCGAACGCCGGAAGGAAGGCTTCACCAAGGGCATCGGCGACTCAGTCCGCGTCGAGGACCCGCTGGGCTTCCCCTACGAGTTCTTCCACGAGGTGGAGCACGTGGAGCGCCTAACCCAGCGCTACGACCTCTACTCCGCGGGCGAGCTGGTGCGCCTGGACCACTTCAACCAGGTGACCCCCGACGTGCCCCGCGGCCGGAAGTACCTGGAGGACCTGGGCTTCCGGGTCTCGGAGGACATCCAGGATTCCGACGGCGTCACCTACGCCGCGTGGATGCACCGCAAGCAGACGGTGCATGACACCGCGCTGACCGGCGGCAACGGCCCGCGGATGCACCACGTCGCGTTCGCCACCCATGAGAAGCACAACATCATCCAGATCTGCGACAAGATGGGCGCACTGCGCATCAGCGACCGCATTGAGCGCGGCCCGGGACGCCATGGCGTCTCCAACGCGTTCTACCTGTACATTCTGGACCCGGACGGCCACCGCATCGAGATCTACACCCAGGACTACTACACGGGTGATCCGGACAACCCCACCATCACCTGGGACGTCCACGACAACCAGCGCCGCGACTGGTGGGGGAACCCTGTTGTTCCCTCCTGGTATACGGAGGCCTCGCTGGTGCTGGACCTCGACGGCAACCCGCAGCCGGTCATCGAGCGCGAGGAGAAGAGCGAAATGGCCGTCACGGTCGGCGCTGACGGATTCTCCTATACCCGCAAATCCGACGACGACGGCGGCGCGCAGCAGGGTTTCAAGCTGGGAGCACAGCTGTAGCCATGCTGGACGACGCGACGATAGAGGCCATTGCCGACGAACTCGTGGAAGCCGGGCGCAGCCGCACCCCGGTTCCCCGGCTGACCGCACGCTACCCGGACATGACGGTGGAAGATTCCTACGCCGTCCAGCAGCTGTGGCGCCGCCGCAACGAGGAAGCCGGGCGGACCCTGGTGGGCCGCAAGATCGGGCTCACCTCCAAGGCGATGCAGGCGGCCACCGGCATCACCGAGCCGGACTACGGAGCCATCTTCGACGACATGGTGCTGGAAACCGGCTGCTCGGTGGAGTGGGAAAAGTACACGCATCCCCGGGTCGAGGTGGAACTGGCGTTCGTCCTGAAGTCCGCACTCAAGGGTCCGGGCTGCAGCATCTTCGATGTCCTGAACGCCACAGACTATGTGGTCCCGGCCCTGGAGATCCTCGATTCCCGGATCGAGATGGAAGGCCGGACCATCGTGGACACCATCTCCGACAACGCCGCGATGGGCGCGATGGTGGTGGGCGGCCGTCCGGTGAAACCCGACGCCGTGGACCTCCGCTGGGTCTCCTCCATCCTCTACAAGAACCAGACCGTTGAGGAGACCGGCGTGGCAGCCGGTGTGCTGGACCATCCGGCCAACGGTGTGCACTGGCTGGTCAACAAGATCGCCGCGCACGGCGATAGCCTGAAGGCCGGTGACATTATTCTCGCCGGCTCGTTCACCCGGCCCCTCTGGGTGCACAGGGGCGACACCATCCACGCCGACTACGGACCCCTAGGAGCTGTCACATGCCACTTCCACTAGGCCCCACCTTCCGTGAAGCGCTGGCTTCATCAGACCGTCCGCTCGCAGGCATGTGGGTGTGCTCGGCGAGTCCGTTGATCGCCGAGCTGTGTGCAGGTTCCGGCCTGGACGTGCTCCTGGTGGACGCGGAGCACAGCCCCAACGGTCTCGAATCGGTTCTGGCCCAGGTCCAGGCGATCCACGGATACCCCATCCACACCATGGTCCGGCTGCCCGTCAATGACACGGTGCTGATCAAGCAGTACCTGGACCTCGGGGTGCAGAACCTGCTGATCCCGATGGTCCATTCCGTCGCCGACGCCGAGGCTGCGGTGGCCGCCACCCGGTATCCGCCGGAGGGCGTGCGCGGGGTCGGCTCGGCGCTGGCCCGCGCGGCCCGGTGGAACCGGGTTCCCGACTACCCCGCGCGCGCCGGCGAAACAATCAGCGTGACGGTACAGATCGAATCCGCTACAGCGGTCGAGGCCGTCGAGGACATCCTCAAGGTCGACGGAGTGGACGCCATCTTCATGGGGCCCGCCGACCTCGCCGCTTCGAAGGGCCTCCTGGGCCAGCAGGAGCATCCGGAGGTGCGTGCCGCCGTCGAACACTGCCTTGAGGCTGCCGTGCGGGCCGGCGTACCGGCGGGCGTGAACGCCTTCAACCCCGACACCGCGCAGCACTACCTGGACAAGGGTGCCCGGTTTGTCTTTGTGGGCGCGGACGTCCTGCTGCTGGCCCGCGGGTCGGAAGCCCTTGCCGCCCGGTTCATTCCCACAACCCACGACGGCGTCGGCGACAGCGGCGGCGCCGGTCCCACTACCCACGACGGCGGCGGCAACTTCCGGCCCAGCTACTGACCCCATTTTCCCCGAACTTTCGGGCACCTATGGTGGCTTCCGGACGGGCAGAGTCAAGTGGTCGGTGCAACGTGGGGGTTAGGCTGCCTGTTGCAGCATTTGGTTGAGTGCTTGGGCGGGGGTTTGCAGGTCCAGGGTTGGGCGGGGTCGGCGGTTGAGTTTGTCCTGGATGGTTTTGAGGTCCTCAGCGGTGTAGCCGGAGAGGTCGGTGGATTTGGCGAACCAGTGCCGCAGGAGCCTGTTGGTGTTCTCGTTCGTGCCGCGCTGCCAGGGTGAGTGCGGGTCGCAGAAATACACCGGTGCCTGCAGCTCGAGCTGAATCCGGTCATAGCCGGACATCTCGGTTCCCCGGTCCCAGGTCACCGAGCGGCGCAGGTGGGCCGGCAGGTCGCCCATCGCGTTGATCATCGCCTCGGCGACCGCGTCGGCGGTATGGCGTTCGGGCAGGTGCAGCAGGATCGTGAAGCGAGTGGACCGTTCGACCAGGGTGCCGATGGCTGACTTACCGCCGGCCCCGATGATCAGGTCTCCTTCCCAGTGCCCGGGCACGGCCCGATCTTCGGCTTCGGCGGGCCGGGACGCGATCTTCAACGCGTCCCGGTACGGTTTAGCCCGACCGCCGGCGTGCTGGTTCTCCCGGGACACCCGCTTAGGCCGGGACAGGCTCAGATACCGGTAGAGGTCCTTACGCAGCTCACCGCGGGACTGGACGTAGAGGCACTGATAGATCGTCTCGTGGCTGATCTGCATGCTCTTATCATCGGCGTAATCCTTGGCCAGCACGAGCGAGATCAGCTTCGGGCTCCACCCGTCCTCCAACGCGTCCTCGATGAAACGCAGCAGGTCATGATTCATCGCGGTGAGTTTGAACGCCTTGGGACGGTGCGCCCGCTGATGGGCCCGGACGTGGGCCAGATCCGCCTGATACGAGCCGTCCGGGTTCGTATTGCGTTTGACCTCCCGCCAGATCACCGTACGGTCCCGTCCGAGCTCACGGCCGATCTCGGCGTGGCCTTTCCCGTCCCGTAACCGGACCATGATCGTGGCCCGTTCCACCAGGGACAGCCGTCCCGTCCCCGGTGTTCCAACCGATGTCGGCGGATCAGCCAGCCCGCCCGGAATGCCCATTATCAATGTCATGCCGCCAGTTTTACGCCACTGATAGGCGGCCCCGTTGCGGGACACACCCGCGACCCGGGCAGCCTCACTGAATGAGGCCCCCGAGCACAACACCGCGTAGAACTTATCCCACTGCTCCGGCAGGAACCACGTCTTCTTCATCACAACACCACTTTCGGGGAGGCGTTGCACTGACCGTATGACTTTCCAACCCCGGAGTCACCGGACGTGCCCAAAAGTTCCGTCCGGCTAGCCGCGTTCCTTCAGCTCCGGGACCGGGGTCAGCGGCGGGCGCCCGTCGAGTACAGCAAGGATGTTGTCGACGGCGTGATCGACCATCCGCGCCCGGGTTGCCTCCGTCGCGGAGCCCACATGCGGCAGCGCGGCGATCCGCGGATGCGTCAGCACGGGATGCTTTGGGTCCCGGAGCGGCTCGACGTCGAAAACGTCCAGCCCCGCGGAGTGAATTTCACCGTCGTCGAGCGCCCGGAGCAGCGCCTCGGTGTCCACCACCGGTCCGCGCGCGGTGTTGATGAGCGTCGCGGTGGGTTTCATGAGGGCCAGTTCCGCAGCCCCGATCAGGTGCCGGGTCTCGGGAGTCAGCGGCACGTGAAGCGAGACAATGTCGGAGCGTTCCAGCAGCTCACGCCATTCGACGGCGGTCGACAGGTCCGTGGTGCCCGTGCGTGAGAGGCTGTGAAGCACCGTCATGCCGAATCCCGCTGCCCGCCGCGCAACGGCCTGCGCAATCTGCCCATAACCCGCCAACCCCAGAGTGGCTCCCGTGACATCGAGGCCCAGGTGCTCGTCGAACCGCGCGCGTTTCCAGCGCCCCTCGTGCAGATCCCTGGCGGCCGGGAACAGGAGGCGCCGCGCCAGGAGCATCAGGGCAAAGGTGGTGTCCGCCGTCGTTTCGTGGAGCACGTCGGGCGCGTTGGTGATCATCACCCCGGCCTCGAGCGCAGCACCGACGTCGACGGCGTCATAGCCGGCGCTGGGCAGGGCGACAATCCGCACGCTCCCCCTCACCGCCTCCAGGAACTCCCGGTCCACCTTCGCGTAGGGGGCCAGCACCGCATCGGCTCCCCGGGCGAGGTCCCGGAGCGCAACACCTGCGGCGGGCACGTCATCGTCATCCGGCCAGAGGACGACGTCGGCATGCTTCCGCAGCCGGTCGAGGGCCCCGCCCGGGAGGGATGAGCGCGTGACCGCCACCAGCGGCCGGTTTCCGGAACCGCTCATCAGGCGCTGAGGTCCTGCATCACCTTGTAGAGGTCGCTCTTCCCTTCGAACCCGATGCCCGGAAGGTCAGGCATCGTGATGTAGCCGTTCTCCACGGCCACGCCGTCCGGGAACCCGCCGAAGGGCTGGAACAGATCGGGATAGGACTCGTTGCCGCCAAGGCCCAGACCGGCCGCGATGTTCAGTGACATTTGGTGGCCGCCGTGCGGGATACAGCGGGACGCGGACCAGCCGTTCTCTTCGAGCATGGACAGGGTCCGCAGGTACTCCACCAGGCCGTAGCTGAGAGCGCAGTCGAACTGGAGCCAGTCCTTGTCCGGACGGAGGCCGCCGTAACGGATGAGGTTGCGGGCGTCCTGCATGGAGAACAGGTTCTCGCCGGTGGCCAGCGGTTTCGCGTAGACGGCGGCGACGTCGGCCTGCGCCTCGTAGTCCAGCGGGTCCACGGGTTCCTCGTACCAGAAGAGGTCATAGGCGGAGAGCGCTTCGGCGTATTCGATGGCGGTCTTGCGGTCGAACCGGCCGTTGGCGTCCACGGCAAGGCTCTGGCCGGGGCCGAGCATGTCGAGCACCGCCTCGATGCGCTGGAGGTCTTCGGCCAGCGGTGCGCCGCCGATTTTCGCCTTGACCGTGGTGTAGCCGCGGTCCAGGTAGCTCTGCATCTCGTCCCGCAGGCCCTGGATGCCGCGGCCGGGCTGGTAGTACCCGCCGGCGGCGTAGACAAACACCTTGTTGTCGGGTTGATTGTTCCCGTACCGCTCAGCGAGCAGCCGGAAGAGCGGCTTGCCCTCGATCTTGGCCACGGCATCCCAGATGGCCATGTCCAGGGTTCCGACGGCGACCGAACGCTCGCCGTGCCCGCCCGGCTTCTCATTGGCCATCATCACGTCCCAGATGAGCGACGGGTCAAGGTTGTCACCGGTCTCATCGAGCAGGTCTTCGGGGCGGGCCTCCATGATCCGGGGAACGATGCGCTCGCGCATAAGTGAACCCTGGCCGTACCTGCCGTTGGAGTTGAAGCCGTACCCGACAACCGGCTTTCCGTCCCGTTCAACGTCGGTGATCACGGCGACGAGGCTGAGCGTCATCTTCGTGAAATCGATGAACGCGTTCCGGATGGAGGAACTGATCGGCAGGGTTTCTTCGCGGATCTCGACAATTCTCATTTTTCTACTCCTGCAGGGCTGAGGGATTCGAAGGCGGTCACCAGGGCATCGGACACCTCGTCCGTGGTAGCGGTTCCGCCGAGGTCAGGGGTGCGGATGTCGGTCTCGGTGAGGACCTGTTCCATGGCGGCGATCAGGTCCCGCCCGGCGTCCTCGTGGCCGAGGTGGTCCAGCATCATGGACGCCGCCCACACCTGGCCCAGGGGGTTGGCCTTGCCCTGCCCCGCGATGTCCGGAGCGGAGCCGTGAACCGGCTCGAACATCGATGGGAACTCCTTCTCGGGGTTCAGGTTGGCCGACGGCGCGATGCCGATGCTCCCGATGATCGCGGCCCCCAGGTCGGTGAGGATGTCACCGAAGAGGTTGGAGGCAACGACGACGTCGAAGCGCGCCGGATCGAGGACAAACAGCGCCGCGAGGGCGTCGATGTGGTACTCGGACACGGTGAGGTTCGGATGGTCCTTGGCGAGGTCCCGCAGGATCTCGTCCCAGAACGGCATGGTGTGGATGATGCCGTTGGACTTGGTTGCCGAGGCGAGCTGGCCCTTGCGCTGCTCCGCGAGGTTGATCGCGTAATTCATCGCCCGCTCGACGCCGAACCTGGTGAAGATGGACTCCTGGATGGCCATCTCCTGCGGCATTCCGCGGTAGAGCCGGCCCCCGCTCTCGGAGTACTCGCCCTCGTTGTTCTCGCGGACCACCAGGAAGTCGATGCCTCCGGCCGGCACCTTCCGCAACGGGCTCTCGATGCCCGCGAGCAGGCGGACCGGCCGGAGGTTGATGTACTGGCGGAACGCCCGCCGGATGGGAATGAGCAGTCCCCAGAGAGAGACGTGGTCCGGCACTCCCGGGAAGCCCACTGCGCCCAGGAAAATCTGGTCGCATTCGGCGAGCTGTTCGATGCCGTCCTCCGGCATCATCCGGCCGGTCCGGGAGTAGTATTCGCAGCCCCACTCGAGCTCCTGCCAGTCGAAGCTGAAGCCGTAGCGCGTTCCGGCGAGTTCGAGGAGTTTCTGCGCCGGCGGCATCACCTCGGTGCCGATCCCGTCACCCGGGATGACGGCAATGCGGTAGCTGGGACTTGTCATGTACGTTCCTTTGATCGATCGGTGGTTTAGAGGGAGAGTTCCGGCAGGCTGACGAAGAGGACCTGGGTGAACGCGAGGTAGAACAGCACCACCACCACAACGGCCACGCCGAAATCGAGGAGCACGTTCTTCCAGGTGGGGCGGGAGGTGCGCATCATCACGGCGACCAGGGTAAAGAACAGGATACCGCCGTAGAGGTACCCGAGGATGGGCAGCGATGCCACCCAGGCAACCAGCAGAATGAGCGCCCGTCCCAGATCCTTGTAACCGAGCCGGCCGGTGTCATGCCAGCCGGTTTCGCGGTCGCGCCACAGCACGCCGCGCGCCACCAGCATCACGCCGAGGATGCTCAGTGCAACCAGGACAGCATCCGGGAAGATCCCGCCGTATTCACTTGAATACGACCGTTGAACCCAGAAAATCAGACACACGACGAGGACGACGGCGCCGCCAATGATGTTTCCCATGATCAGTCGCCCTCCCCGGTGTCGGGACGTTGCGAGGCGGGAACGGCAGCCTGGCCGCCCGCCGTCGTCGTCTTGGTCCGCCGCTTCTGGATGAAGGGCCAGAGGATCGAGACCAGGCACATGGCGATCAGCACCAGGCTGATGGGCCGGGTGAAGAACGTAGTCCATGGCATCTCGGCGCCTGACGAGGTCAGCAGTCCCTGGACCAGGCCGGTCTCCGCGATGGTGCCCAGGACCAGGCCGAGCACGATCGACGCTCCGCCGATGCCCACCCGCTGAAGCAGGTAGGCGGCGACACCGAGCGCCAGCATGATGAACACGTCCACCACGGAGCTGCGGATGGCGTAGGCGCCGATGATGGTCAGGACGGTGATCCCGGGGGCGAGGTAGCGGACGGGCAGCGCCATCACGCCACGCTGCAGGCCGCGGCCGGCGACCAGTCCCACCGGCACCATCATGACCGCGGAGACGGCCAGCGCAATGATGAAGGTGTAGACCAGCGGCCCGGAGGTGGTGAAGAGTTCGGCGCCGGGGCGAAGACCGTGGAGGAGGAGAACACCGAGGATGATGGCGTCCGGCGGTGTTCCGGGCACTCCCAGGGTCAGCGTGGGGATGAACCCGCCGCCGACCGTTCCGTTATTCGCCGACTCGGAGGCGACGACGCCGTCGATCTCGCCCTTGCCGTAGGTTTCCGGGTGCTTGGAGGCGCGCTTGGCTTCGTTGTAGGCGACGAGGTTCGCCACGCTTCCGCCGGCTCCGGGAAGGATGCCGACGAAGGTGCCGATGATGCCCGAGCGGATCAGGTTGACCGGGCGGCTCAGGATCTCCTTCAGCATGCCGCCGAGACGGTCTTTCTGCCGGGTCTCGTCGACCATGTGGGCGTCCCGCGTGCGCAGCGCAATGAGGCGGATGACCTCAGGAATGGTGAACAGGCCGATCAGTGCGGGCACCAGCGGAACACCGCCCTGCAGCATCGGTTCGCCGAAGGTGAAGCGGACGTCACCGCCCACCGGCGCAATGCCCACCGTGGCCAGGAGCAGGCCAAGTAGTCCGCCGATGAGTCCCTTGAGCAGCGAACCGGAGGCCAGGCTGGCGATGATTGTGAGGCCGAAGACCGCCACCCAGAAGTACTCCTGGGGGCCGAACCGCAGCGAGAAGGACGCCAGGGGCGGGGCCAGGAAGATCAGGGCAATCACGCCGATGATCCCGCCGACAAAGGAGCCCATGGTGGCGCCGACAATAGCGAATTCGCTGCGTCCCTGGCGGGTGAGCGGGTAGCCGTCGAGCGCCGTCGCAATGGACGACGGTGTGCCCGGCGCATTGACCAGGATGGCGGTGAAGGAGCCGCCGTAGATGGCGCCCATGTAGAAGGCGCCGAGCAGGACCAACCCGGAGGTGGGGTCCATGGCGAAAGTGAAGGGGACCAGTAGGGCCACACCCATGGTGGCGCTCAGGCCCGGCATTGCCCCGAGGGCCATGCCGCTCAAGGTGCCGATCAGCACCAGGAGCAGCATGGACGGGGCAAGGTTGGCGAGCAGCCCTTGCCCGAGTACCTCGAACATTTACGGAACCAGTTCCAGCCGGGTCAGGAGGTCCTCGTAGACGGCCTTGCGCTCCTCGGTGAGCTCGATGGCCTCTTCAGGTCCGTAGTTCTCCAGGACAAATGCCTGCTCCTCGAAAGCCGTCACCAATTCGGGATCCTGATTGACCTCTTCAAACGCGTCCGCAAGCTTCTGGACAATGTCGTCCGGGGTGTCCGTTGGGACCGAGACGCCACGGTAGGCGCCGTCGACAAGGTCATGGCCCTGTTCAACGAAGGTCGGGACATCGGGCAGGCCGGGCATCCGCTCCTCGGTGGCGACGGCGATGGCACGCACCTGGTCACCGAGCTGCGAGATCTGCGGTGAGTAGGACATCAGCGCGTCCACGTGTCCGCCGAGCAGGGCGGGAACAGCCGTGCCGGTACCCGAGAACGGGGTGTAGGTGACGTCGATGCCGGCCATATCGTTCAGCATGAGTGTGCCGATGTGGTTGGCGGAGAAGTCCCCGCTGCCGCCGACGGACATGGCGCCGGGATTCGCCTTGGCCGCCTCGATGAAGTCGTCCAGTGTCTGGATGTCACTGTCCGCCGGAACCAGCAGTGCGTTGGGTGTGCTCTGGAAGATGTAGACCTGCTTCAGGTCCTCGGTCTCATAGCCGGCGTCGTCCCGCAGCATTGGCTGGAGGATGATGTGCGGCAGGTTGCTGCCCATGAACTTGTAGCCGTCCGGGGCCATTCGGGTGAGCTCGGACCAGCCCAGGGCGCCGCCGCCGCCGGGCTTGTAGGAGATGTTGACGGTCTGGCCCAGCACTTCGGCCAGCTTTTCCTGCTGCAGGCGTGCGGTGATGTCCGACTCTCCACCGGCGTCGAACGGCAGGATGTATTCGAGGCGCTTCTGCGGGAATTCGTCCGCAGCGCCTCCGCCGCCGGCTTCACCGCCCCCTCCACCTCCTCCGCCACAGCCTGTCGCGGCGAGGGCGACGGCGATCATTCCGACGATGGATGCGAACGTACGGCGGCTTTTCATCTTTACCTCCATTGGTAAGAGTTGGCGCTTCGTTGGTGGTGCGGGGGTCTGTGTGGCCCGGGGAACACTCTCACCCTGCGGTGCTGGAGTGACTCAGATCACGGTTGTGTTCATACTGTTCACCGTTCAGTGAACCGATCTTCAGGAATTCGATGACGGCGTCGGTGACCTCATCTGTGGTGGCGGATCCGCCGAGGTCCCTGGGGAGGACGCCGGCGGCGGTGGTGGCGCGGATTGCACGCGCCAGGTTTTCGGCCTCTGCGGTGAGGCCGAAGTGCTCCAGCATCAGGCCGGCGCTGGCAATGGCGCCGATCGGATTGGAGATGCCCTGGCCGGCGATGTCCGGTGCCGAGCCGTGGACCGGCTCGAACATGCTGGGAAAGCGCCGTTCAGGGTTGTAGTTGGCGCTGCTGGCGAGGCCGAGGCTGCCGGCAAGTGCGCTGCCGAGGTCCGAGAGGATGTCTGCGTTGAGGTTCGATGCGACAACAACCGAGAGTTCCTCCGGTTTCAGGACAAACTTCGCGGCCATTGCGTCCACCAGGACGCTCTCCGTCTCCACATCGGGGTAATCCTTCGCCACCCGCTTGAAGACGTCATCCCAGAGCACCATGCCGTACTGCTGGGCGTTGCTCTTGGTGACGCTGGAGAGTTTGCGGCGGTCGCGGGTGCGGGCGATGTCGAACGCGAACCGGATGATGCGCTCGCAGCCCACCTCGGTGAAGAGCGAGGATTGCACGGCGACCTCGCCGCCGTGGCCGCGGGCTCCGAGGTTGCGCCCGCCGAGGCCCGCGTACTCCCCTTCGCTGTTTTCCCGGACAACGATCCACTCCAGCTTGGTGTCATCCGCCTTGCGCAGCGGGCTGGTGATGCCGGGCAGGAAGTGGACGGGCCGGACGTTGGCCCACTGGTCGAAGCCCTGGCAGATTGCGAGGCGAAGACCCCAGAGGCTGATGTGGTCCGGGACGGAGGGCCAGCCGACGGCACCGAAGTAGATGGCATCGAAATCACGCAACTGGTCCAGGCCGTCGTCGGCCATCATGACGCCGTGCTCAGCGTAGTAATCGGAACCCCACGGGAACTCGGTCCACTCGAAAGCAAACGCTCCGTCGGAGTTCTTCGCCACGGCGTCGAGCACTTTCTGCCCTGCGGCCGTCACCTCCTGGCCAATGCCGTCGGCGGGGATTGCTGCAATGCGAAAGGGCTGGGGGGTCATGCCTTCGACACTAGGTCACATGGTGAGCCATGTCTCAGACTTTTCTCCTCTGCGGGCAATAGGAAATACCTATAGGTCCTTGCCAGAGATGTATTCACGGGTGACCCCGACGAAGGCCTCGGCCGCCGAGGTGAGCGGTCCGGCGGCCCGGTAGGCCAGCGTGACACGCAGGGTGGACGTCGGTTCCAGGCGCATGACGGCGGCTCCGCAACGCCGCGCAAGATCGGCCCAGGCCGCAGCCAGGATGGTGAGGCCTCCGCCTGCGAGGACGAGAGGCAGGAGGGTGGAGCGGTGCGCCACCTCCACGGCGATGTGGGCGTCCACGCCGGAAGCGAGGATCTCGTCCACCACATGCCGCATGACGCTTCCTGCCGGAGAGGTGATCAGGCGCTGGCCTGCCAGCTCGGAAGGATGCACCGTGGACCCGTCGGCGAACGGTTGTCCCGGCAGACCGATGAGCACCATCTCCTGATCCTCGAGCGTTTCCAGCCGGATACCCGGCGGCGGGGAAAAGGGGGCGCTGCCGAAGAGTCCGAGTTCGCAGGAGCCGTCAGACAACATCGCCATCACGTCTGCGCCCGTGTAGGCCGGCTGCGCGCTGATGGTCATTGCCGGGAAGAGCCGGCCGAACCGCACGGCCAGGGTGCTGAACGGTTCCACCGCCTGGGAAGGGAGCAGCGCTATGTCCACCTGTCCCACCTGCGCGCCCTTGAGTGAGTCCGCGGTGAACTTCACCGCGTCAAGGTCGCGCACGGCCCGGCGTGCCGGTTCTATCAGCGCCCGGCCTTCCGCGCTGACCACCACCTGCCGTCCCGTCCGGTGAAACAGCTGCACGCCAAGCTCACGCTCCAGTGCCAGCACGGCCTGCGAGAGTGAGGGCTGGGCCACCAGGAGGTGTTCTGCGGCGCGTCCAAAGCCGCCGTGGTCAACGACCCCGAGGAAGTACTTCAGATGCCGGATATCCATGCTGCTCCTGCGCTACCGGGAGAGGTGGTTCGGGAGGCTGCTGCCCGGGGCCCGGCCGCGGATCTCCAGCAGCTCACGGGCGTGCGCGGCGAGGCGCTTGTCCTCCTCGGAGTGTGGAATCCAGGGTGGTACGGGGACCGCTGTGCCCGTCTCGTCGCGCGCCACCATCACCGTGAGGCAGTAGGTGGTGAGCTGCATGTCTCGCCCGGTGGGCTTGCCGGAACGGACGTGCACCGCGATGTGCATGCCCTTGTTGCCCGTGTAGACCAGCCGCGCCTCCACCTCCACGAGATCGCCGATCAGCAGCGGGCGGTAGAACCGCACTCCGCCGGAGAAGACTGCCACCGTGTCCTGCCCGCAGTAACGGGTGGCGCACACGTAGGCGGCTTCGTCGATCCAGTCCATCACCGTGCCGCCGTGCACCTTCCCGCCCCAGTTGACGTCGGTGGGCGCGGCGAGGAAGCGGAGGGTCACCCGTTCGGCGGTGCCGGCGTCGGTATATTCCTGCCGTTTCATGGCGGCGACAATGGCGTCCCGCACCTCGATCCGCGCAACCGCGTGATCCCGCCGTTCGACCTCCTCGGGCACAGAGGGCTCGAACTGCGGTACCGGCACCGGCTTGCCGTCCGGCCCTACCGCCACGAAGATCACGAGGCACTGGCTCCGCATGGTCGCTTCACCGCCCTGGACGTCCCCGGAGGAGACAACCGTCTGGATGTGCAGGGAGGACTTGCCGGTATAGACGATGGTGGCTTCAACTTCGACCATGTCGCCGACGTTCACCGGGTCCGCAAAATGGATGTTCCCGACGTACGCCGTCACGCAGTAGCTCTTGGCCCATCCCACGGCGGCGGCGTAGGCGGCCTTGTCCACCCACTCGAGTACCGTTCCGGCATCCACGGAGCCGCTGTGGCCGAGGTCCGTCGGGGCGGCCAGGAACCGCAGCGTCACTGAGTGGGGGTTGGGTCGGTCAGCCTTGTCGACGCGTCCTTGCGTCCTGTTATCCATGGTTGTTTACCGTATCGGAACCCGGAACTTTCGTGCAGTTATGGTGCTTTCGCGACGTCGGAAGCCACCAGAAATGCACAAAAGTTCCACCCCGAAACTCCAACGCAATTCTCAGGTTCCCGGTGTAGCGTGGCGCACAGGCCCGCCCCCCAGCACTCCACCGGAACGAGGAAGTTCACAATGACTCGTACAGGTCGAAAATCATGGCGTCAGTGGACTCCTGCTGCAATAGCCGCCGGAGCGGTCGGAGCAGCGGCGCTGGTGGCCCCGTTCTCCGCCAACGCAGCGGTTGACCTCCCGGACAAGACCGCCGCAGAGGTCCTCGCACTGGTTCAGGAGAAGGACGTCGCAGCGTTCTCCGGCACTGTGGAACAGACCTCCAACCTGGGCCTCCCCGATCTCTCGGCCCTGGACGCGGCCGGCGGCGGGAACGGCTCGCCAAACGACGACGACGGCGGTGACACCTCCCCGGCCAGCGCCGCGATGGAACTGGTCACCGGCTCCCACACGGCCCAGGTGTACGTCAACGGTCCCGATCAGTCGCGCCTGCAGGTACTCGACCAGCTCGAGGAACGCAACGTCATCCGCAACGGAGATGAGCTCTGGTACTACAACTCCGATGAGAATGAGGCCCTCCACGCCACCCTCGGGGATCATGAGAAGCCCGACGGCGGCACCCAGGCACCGCACGACCTCGCCGCCCACTTCCTCGAGAAAGTCGACCCGTCCACGGAAGTCACCGTCGGTTCCGACCGCATGGTCGCCGGCCGTGCGGTCTACGACCTCATCCTGACGCCGCGCTCCGCTGAGACGCTCGTCGGCTCGGTCACCGTAGCGGTCGACGGCGAAACCGGACTTCCCCTGGGCGTCGCCGTGGCAGCGGCCGGCAGCAGTGACCCGGCCTTCAGCTCCGCATTCACCGACATCAGCTACGAAGCACCCGATGAAAGCCTCTTCGCCTTCACCCCGCCGGACGGTGCAACCGTCACGGAAGTGGACCCGAAGGATCACCAGCGCGGTGAGCACACGCATAAGGAAACCGCGGAAGCAGAGAAGCCGACCGTCATCGGTGAAGGCTGGGACGCCGTCGTCGTTGTTCCTGCCGGGCAGCAGCAGATTCCGGAAGAACTGGCGCAGCTCAGCACCCCGGTCGACGGCGGGCAGCTGCTGTCCACCACCCTGGTCAACGTCCTTCTTGCCGACGACGGCCGTGTCCTCGCCGGTTCCGTCACGGTTGAACGCCTGCAGGCAGTAGCCGCCGGACAGTGAGCGGGGCCGCCGACCTCGTCATCGAGACCACCGGCCTGACCAAGCGGTTGGGCGGACGGAGCGTGCTCAACGGGATTGATCTCGCGGTGCCGCGCGGTTCGGTGTTCGGTTTCCTGGGGCCGAACGGTTCGGGGAAGACCACCACCATCCGGATCCTGCTGGGCCTGGCCTCAGCCACCTCCGGAGACGTCCGGGTACTCGGCGAATCCATTCCGCGGGCGCTGCAGCAGGTTCTCCCCCGGGTCGGTGCGCTGGTGGAGGGCCCGGGTTTCTATCCGTTCCTCTCCGGGACCGCGAACCTGCTCCGGCTCGACGCAGCCGACCGCTACGTTTCCCCCTCCACACGCCGGCAGCGCGTCGACACGGCGCTCGAACGGGTAGGGCTTTCCCAGGCCGCGGGGAAGAAGGTAGGCCGCTACTCGCTCGGCATGAAGCAGCGCCTCGGGATCGCCAACGCCCTCCTCACCCACCGCGATCTGATAGTCCTCGACGAACCGACCAACGGCCTCGATCCGCAGGGCACCCGCGAGGTCCGCCACCTCGTCCGCTCCCTGACGGAGGAAGGAACCACGGTCTTCGTCTCGAGCCACCTGCTGACGGAGGTCGAGCAGATCTGCTCCCACGCCGCCGTGCTCAGCGCCGGTTCCCTCGTGGCCCAGGGCAGCCTGGAGGAACTGCGCCGGGCCGGCGAACCCCGCCTCCGCGTGGTCACCCCTGACTTGCCGCAAACTCACACTGTGCTGCGCCGGCTCGGAACAACACCCGACGACGACGGCGCCTCCCCCGGC
The DNA here is from genome assembly GCF_900099735.1 of Arthrobacter subterraneus. Lineage (GTDB taxonomy): Bacteria > Actinomycetota > Actinomycetes > Actinomycetales > Micrococcaceae > Arthrobacter_D > Arthrobacter_D subterraneus. Next base: position 27,600 of record NZ_FNDT01000017.1, read on the forward strand.
GCGCACATCATCACCGCGCCCCTTCCGGACGGCGTGACGCCGGACCGGATTGTGCGGGAACTCGTTGAAGCCGGCGTCCGGGTGAACGGTTTCAGCGTCGATCAGGCCGGCCTTGAGGACCTCTTCGTGGCGCTGACCGGGGAGGGGTTCGACGTTGTCCAGTAAGACGTTGTCCAGTAGCACGGCGTCACGGAAGTCCGTCGGGTGGCGGTTCCTCGGGTCGGAGCTGTCCGTCCTCTTCCGGCGGCGGCGCACCTGGGCCCTGCTTGCTGCGCTTGCGGCGATCCCGGTGTTGATCGCCGTCGCAGTGAAGCTGTCATCCGGACCGCCGCGCGGGCGCGGGCCGGCCTTCCTGGACCAGGTGAGCCAAAACGGACTGTTTGTCGCCGTCGTCGCCACCATCGTGGCCATTCCGCTGTTCCTGCCGCTGACCGTCGGGGTGGTGGCAGGTGACACCGTCGCCGGTGAGGCGAGCACCGGCACGCTGCGGTATCTCCTCATGTCGCCCGTGGCGCGCGGACGGTTGCTGGCAGTGAAGTACGCGGGCGCCGTCGTCTTCTGCCTGGCGGCGACGTTCACCGTGGGCTCGGTGGGCACTCTTATGGGCGCGCTGCTGTTCCCGGTGGGGCCGGTGACCACCCTGTCCGGGACCACCATCGACGTGACCGAGTCGCTGGTGCGCATTGCGCTGGTGTGCCTCTACGTGACGCTGTCCCTGCTGGGGCTGTGCGCCGTCGGGCTCTTTATGTCAACGCTGACCGACGTCCCGGTCGGAGCGATGGCCGCAACCGTGGTGGCGTCGGTGGTCAGCCAGGTGGTGGGGCAGCTGCCGCAACTGGAGTGGATCCATCCCTGGCTGCTGACCCACTACTGGCTCGGTTTTGCGGACCTGCTGCGGGATCCGGTGGTGTGGGACTCCTTCGCCGCGAACGCCGTGCTGCAGGCGGGCTACATCGTGGTGTTCGGCGCCCTCGCCTACGGCCGCTTCAGCACCAAGGATGTGCTCGCGTAGCCGACGTGTGCTGGCGCCGGCTGCTCCGATGGTGAAAGGATCGCACCCATGACCGACAACGCCGCTGAGAGCACCCACGAGCACCCCGAGGATCCCCGCGAGGAAGTTCTCGAACCCGAGCCGCACGCAGGGCATGCCTCTAACATCCGTGAACAGCAGGGAACGCATGAGGCCGGGGCGGCTCCGGCAGCCTACGTTGGCGGCGACGAACCCGGAGAAAAACCGGAAGACGCCGCCGACAACTCAGGCAACTGGGACGAGATGGGCCGGGAAAACCCGGTGAAGGAACCCCGGAACGAGGAAAGCTGACCGGTAAACGCTAGACCAGTGCGCCGTCCAGGACGGTCACTGCAACATCGTTTGAGCTGTGGTCGTACCGGAAGGTGACCACACCGCCGTCGTGCTGGAGGACGTGGTTGGCGCCGTTCCGCACGCCGAACGCGCCGTAGTTCTCTTCCCATGAGCGGTCGATTGCGACCTTGTACTCATACGTGCCTGCGGGCAGCTGGGCAGTGAGTTCCCAGCGCTGCGATACGGGGCTGTACGCCATCTGGACCTGATCCGCGGCCGCCGACCAGTCCTCGGCGCCCAGACGGTGACCGAAGCTGCCGGCGAGCGCAACGGCGTCGGGCGCGGTGGCGTAGCGTGCGCCCTCCTCGGTGACGGTCCACCCGGTGCGGCCCTTGAGGATGAAGCCTTCCTTGACCAGCGTGGCGGTGGCGGCCGAGAGGCGCTTGACGCCGCGGGCAACGCCGCCGCTGAGAACTTCGCTCTCCCACTCGCTCAGCGGAACGCGGGCAACCGCTGCTGCCAGCACCTCCGTGCCTTTAACGGGCGCTCCGGGCTGCTCGGCCAGGATCTGGACGATGGCCTTCAAGCGGGCTGCGGTGTTGTCTTGGGCACTCATGTGTGGACCTCTCGATTTGCTGTACTTCCGAGAAAATTTTGACAGCGCATCCCGGCATTGCCGGGGAGCCCGCGCGCGACCCGGCATGTCGTGTCGAATTGTGACTGACGCCTCCCGGGACCCTTGCGTCTTATTTCACTGAGTGAGAAAGATATTTCGTGAAACCTATGGTGTAGGTCACAACGCGCTGCTAACGTGATACCTCGAAGCCAACGGCGGGCTCCTTCTTCGGAGCTATCTACCAGGTGGACCTGCAAATCCCCATACCGCAGCAGTCTGGTCGCAGAACACCGTCTTCTAGTTGGCGTCCGTGGACTCGAGCGATTGCTGCCCCACATTCGGGAGCATCTCCATGACTACCACCACCAAAGAAGAGCAGTTCCTCTCCAAGGCCATTTCCCTGGCGACCGACAACGTTTACAATTCCGGCGGCCCGTTCGGCGCGCTGATTGTGACACTCGACGGGCGCTCCTTCGAGGGCGCCAACCGGGTTACCGCCAACAATGATCCGACGGCGCACGCGGAGGTCATGGCCATCCGCAACGCGTGCGCTTCCCTTGAGACGTTCGATCTCTCCGGCAGCACCCTCTACACCAGCTGCGAACCGTGCCCCCTGTGCCTGTCGGCCGCACTCTGGGCCCGGGTGGACGCCGTCGTATTCGCTGCTGACCGGAACGACGCCGCCAGGGCCGGATTCGACGACGCCGTGTTCTACGACTACTTCGCTACCCCTGTGGAGGACCGGTCGATGCCGGTGCGCCAGTACAAGCTGACGACGTCGGCTCCCGTTCCTGCTTCATCGCCCTTCGAGGCGTGGAACTCCCTCACCGCCCGCGTGGATTACTAGGAGACCGCCATGGCAATCCTGACCGACACCGGCAGCCACCCCGAGCCCGGCCGCCCCACAACCCGCCGCCCCGTCCAGCCCGGGAATCTCAGCCCGCTGGACCGTTTCTTCAAGATCACCGAGCGCGGCTCCACGCGAAACCGTGAGGTCCGCGGCGGCTTTGTCACCTTCTTCACCATGGCGTACATCGTCATCCTCAACCCGCTGATCCTCGGTGGATTCAGCCCCGACGCCGCCCCCTTGGATGTTGAGGGCGGCTGGCTCCAGGCAACGCAGATCGCCGCGGTCACGGGGCTGACTGCCGGCGTCATGACCATCCTCTTCGGGGTGGTCGCCAACCTGCCGTTCGGCATCGCCGCCGGCCTGGGCATCAACTCGTTCCTCGCCGTCTCCGTGGTTGGCGACGTGACGTGGGCTGAAGCCATGGGACTGGTGGTCATCAACGGACTGCTGATCGTACTGCTGGCCGTGACCGGCGCCCGGACGGCGATCTTCAACGCCGTTCCGCGTCAGCTCAAGGCGGCGATCACGGTGGGAATCGGACTCTTCATCGCCTTCATCGGCTTTGTGGACTCCGGCTTCGTGACCCGGACCGCCGGCGGTCCACCGGTTCAAATGGGCGACGGCGGATCCATCACCACGGTTCCGACCCTGGTGTTCATTGTTGGCCTGGTGACCATGGGCATCCTGATCGCCCGGAAAGTGCAGGGCGGGCTGCTCATCGGGATCATTGTCACCACGGTGATCGCCATCGTTGTCGAGATGTCGTTGCGGCTTGGGTCCGGCGGCCCGGACAACCCGGCCGGCTGGCATCTGAACGCGCCGGTCATCCCCTCGAACATCGTGTCGCTGCCGGACTTCAGCCTGGTCGGCGCCTTCGACCTGTTCGGGGCGTTCGACCGCATCGGCGCACTTGCTGCCACCATGCTCGTGTTTACCCTGGTGTTCACCAACTTCTTCGATGCCATGGGGACCATGACCGGCCTCGCGAAGCAGGCCGGGCTGACTGACAAGCGGGGTAACTTCCCGAGGCTGAAGTCCGCACTCGTGATCGAGGGTGTCGGTGCTGTTGCCGGCGGCGGCTCGTCGGCATCATCCAACACGGTCTTCATCGACTCCGCTGCAGGAATCGGCGAGGGGGCCCGCACCGGGCTGGCATCCGTGGTGACCGGTTCGTTGTTCCTGGCGGCCATGTTTTTCACTCCACTGACCGCAGTGGTGCCGCTGGAGGTAGCGGCGGCGGCCCTCGTCGTCGTCGGTGCCATGATGGTTGCGCAGATCCGGGAGATCGACTTCCGGAACTTCTCGATCGCGCTCCCGGCGTTCCTGACCATCGTGACCATGCCGCTGACCTACTCGATCGCCAACGGGATCGGCGCAGGATTCATCAGCTGGGTCATCATCCGCGCATCGTCCGGCAAGGCACGCAAGATCCACCCGCTGCTCTGGGTGGTGGCGGCCGGGTTCCTGGTCTACTTCGCCCGCGGACCGATCACGGTGTGGATGGGCGGGTGAGCACGCCGGCGCTGGCCGGGAGGGCAGGCTTCTCACAGTGGTGAGCCAAAGCGGTGGGCGAAAGGTAACGCGGCAGGACTCCGCGGGAAACGTGGCGGAAATACCGGATCAATAGCGTCTTCCCATGCTGCCCGGCCCGGACTGCATGGAAACGAGACCCCCGGAGCCCATTCCTATGTCCTATGTGAAGCCCAGTGACCTGATCACAACGATGATCGACGCAGGCGAGTCGAAGATCTTCATGTCCACCCGGGACACGGTAGTGCGCGCGGCGATGGCCGGCGCACTGCTGTCCCTGGCGGCTGCGTTCGCCGTCACAGTGAGCGTGACCACCGGCATCCCGCTGGCGGGGGCGATCCTCTTTCCCGTCGGGTTCATCCTGCTCTACCTCCTCGGCTACGACCTGCTGACCGGGGTGTTCGTCCTGACGCCCCTCGCGCTGCTGGACAAGCGCCCCGGCGTCACGGTGCGCGGCGTCCTCCGCAACTGGGGCCTGGTGTTCGTGGGGAACTTCATCGGAGCGTTCACGGTGGCCGTGCTGATGGCGATCGTGGTGACCTTCGGTTTCGCCATCCCGCCGAATGAGGTGGGCGTCGCCATCGGTCACATCGGCGAGGGGCGCACGCTGGGCTATGCCGAGCATGGCGCCGCCGGGATGCTGACGCTGTTCGTCCGCGGCATGCTGTGCAACTGGATGGTGTCCATCGGCGTCGCAGGCGCCATGATGGCCAAGGACGTCCCCGGGAAGGTGATCGTCATGTGGATGCCGATCATGCTCTTCTTCTTCATGGGCTTCGAGCACTCGATCGTCAACATGTTCCTGTTCCCGTCAGGGCTGCTGCTCGGCGCCGAGTTCACCATCCTCGACTACCTGGTCTGGAATGAAATCCCGACGGTGCTCGGCAACCTCGTGGGCGGCCTGTTGTTCACGGCGCTTCCCCTCTACGTCACCCATGCCCGGACAAAGGCACCGTCGAACGCCGCGGTTCTTCCAACAGTGGATGACATCGCACGCATTGAGAGCGGGATCCGCAACTAAGGTTGCGTCCGGCCGAGCGGGTACGGCGGTGTTAGTCCGCCCACTTACCGGCCATCTTATTATGAGTGATTCATAACAACTGCTAGCGTGGAAGCCGCAGGACCGCCTGATCGTCAGGCGCCCACCCGCTTCTTCCCTACCCGGCAGCGTCGCCTCCTCGGACGCCGCGCCCGGCCATGACAGCACCGCGTCGTCCTCCTTCAGCCTGAACACACCGTTCAACAACCAGGAGATGACATGACACTTCTCGCGAACCGTCCCGTTAAAACCGTTGATACCCAGTTCCCCGAACAACTGCCACCGAACGGCGGCACCTATGTGACAACGCGTACGCGTCCGGTGATCACCGGCAGCTATGTCACAACGGAGAACGGCGGAACCGTGCCCGCAGGAGCGATCCGCGGCCGGTATGTCTCCCTCGGCCACCGTCAAGGTTTCGGTGACCGTGAGGGCAGGTACACCGACCGCGGCTAACGCTTGCCCTGCGCCCATTAGGCGGGCCGGTTAGCGGGAGGAGAGCCGCCGCAGCAGGTCCGCCGCCGCGCTCACCGCGATCACGGCCGGCGCCTTACCCGTCACGTCCGGCAACCCGATCGGGCACTGGATCCGGCCGATCTCAGTCTCGGAGTACCCTTCCGCCGCCAGCTTCTGCCGGAACCGCGACCACTTGGCCTTCGACCCGATCAGCCCCACACTGCCCAGATCACCCCGGCGCAGCGCGGCATCGCACAGCAGGAAGTCCTCCGAGTGGTCGTGGCTCATGATGAACACGTGCGCACCGGCAGGCAGTTCACCCAGGAATGAGTCCGGCACCGGCGTGTGGACGGCCTGCACGGACGCCACCCCGTAGATGACATCCGCCAGCCGCTCCGGCAACAGCTGCTCAGCCCGGCTGTCCACCAGCAACAACCTCAGCGGCAGCCTGGATAGAACCCTTCCGAGCTCATACCCAACATGCCCGACGCCGAACACCGCCACCGTAGGCAGTGACAGGAACGGTTCAAGCAGCACCCGGACCTTTCCGCCGCAGCACTGCCGCCCATGCTGGGTCACCGCGTGCTCGTTCAGCGAGAACTCGACGTTCTCCGCGGACGAGACACCGGCCGCCATCATCTCCCGCGCCCGGTCGATCACCGTCGCCTCAAGGTTCCCGCCGCCGATGGTCCCCCAGGTGGAAGAAGCACCGACGAGCATCTTCGCCCCCGCCTCCCGCGGCGAATGCCCGCGCACCTCCGACACGGTCGCCAGCACCCCCGGCAGGCCCGAGGACCTCAGGTGCTGCAGCGCCTCCAGCCAGTCCATCTCAACGCACTGAACCCGAAGCGGAGGGCACAAGATCCTCCGAAGAGGCAGCAGACGACGACGGCGCAGACACCCGTTCGATCGCCCAGAACACTGCTTCCGGAGTGGCGGGGCTGGCGAGCTCCACGGCAACATCACCCGGCCCGAACGCGGCAACCGCCTGGCGCAACGCCTCCCGCACACTGAACGCCAGCATCAGCGGCGGCTCGCCCACGGCCTTCGACCCGTACACCACACCGCTTTCCGTGGCCCGCTCAAACAGGTGGACGTTGAACTCCTCGGGCATCTCCGAGAAGCTCGGCAGCTTGTACGTGCTCGCCGACTGGGTGGTGATGCGCCCGCGGTTGGGACCATCCGAGGCGTCCCACCGCAGGTCCTCAAGGGTCAGCCAGCCGGCGCCCTGCACAAAGCCGCCCTCGATCTGCCCGACGTCGATCATCGGCGAGAGGCTGTCGCCGACGTCGTGCACGATGTCCGTCCGCAACTGCCGGTAGGCGCCGGTGAAACGATCCACCTCCACCTCGCTGACGGCCGCGCCGTAGCTGAAGTACTTGAACGGCTCGCCCTGCATCCGGGTGCTGTCCCAGTGCAGGCCCTCGGTCCGGTAGTAGCCGGCGGCCCAGAGGGACACCCGCTGGAAGTAGGCGTCGCGGGCCAGTTCGGCGAAGGTCAGCGACGCGTCGTGGAAGCCGATGCCGGTGACCTTGCCGGCGTCGAACCGCACGTCGTCCGGGTGGATGTTGAGCTTCCGGGCAGCGACTTCCGCGAGCCGGGAGCTGATCTGCTCGCAGGCGTTCTTGATTGCGCCGCCGTTGAGGTCCGCACCGGAGCTCGCCGCCGTCGCGGACGTGTTGGGCACCTTATCCGTCCGCGTCGGCGCCAGCCGCACGGAGGACAACGGAACACCGAGCGCCGTCGCCGCCACCTGCCGCATCTTGGTGTGCAGGCCCTGCCCCATCTCCGTGCCGCCGTGATTGATCAGCACCGACCCGTCCTTATAGACGTGCACCAGCGCGCCCGCCTGGTTGAACGCGGTCAGGTTGAAGGAGATCCCGAACTTCACCGGCGTCATACCGAGCGCCCGCTTGGTGTGCGGGTGCGACGCATTGAACGAAGCAATCTCCTCCCGGCGCCGGGCGATGTCCGAACGGTCCTCCAGCGACCGCCAGATCGCCTGCAGCCGCTCGGCGTGCCGCACCGGCTGCCCGTACGGCGTGCTCTGTCCCGGCTCATAGAAATTACGACGGCGGAGCTCGCTGGGATCCAGCCCCAGCAGCGGCGCGCACCGGCCGAGCAGATCCTCGATCACGAGCATTCCCTGCGGACCGCCGAATCCGCGGAACGCCGTCTGCGACGTCTTGTTGGTCTTCGCGATCCGGCCGTGCACCTCGATGTTCGGGATGTAGTACGCGTTGTCGATGTGGCACAGCGCCCGCGCGAGAACGGGTTCGGAGAGATCGAGGCTCCAGCCGCCGTCGCTCGTCAGTGTGGCCTTCAGGGCAAGGAGGCGGCCGTCGTCGTCGAACCCTGCTTCCCAGCGTGCGTGGAACGGGTGCCGCTTTCCGGACATGGTGATGTCCTGGGTGCGGTTCAGGCGCAGCCGGACGGGCCGGCCGGTGAGGGTGGCGCCGAGCGCAGCGATGGCCGCCCAGCCGTGGGGCTGCATCTCCTTGCCGCCGAACCCGCCGCCCATCCTCAGGCACTGCACCGTGACGTCGTGGTTGGCGAGGTTCAGTACATGCGCAACGATTTCCTGGGTCTCGGACGGGTGCTGCGTGCTGCACTGGACAAACACCTGCCCGCCCTCGTCGAGATACGCGAAGGACGCGTGCGTTTCGAGGTAGAAGTGCTCCTGCCCGCTGAACTGGAATTCGCCGCTGAACCGGTGCCGCGCCTTTTCCAGGGCCTTGTCCGGCTCGCCGCGGGCAACCGTGGGGCGGTTCCCCTGGAAGCTTTCCGCCTCGATGGCCTCCTCCAGCGTCACGATGGAGGGCAGCGGCTCGTAGTCCACCTCCACCGCCTCAGCGCCCAACCGTGCGGCCTCCAGCGACTCTCCCAGCACCCAGCACACGGCATGGCCGTAGAACATGACCTCGCTGGGGAAGAGCGGTTCGTCGTGCTTGATGCCGGCGTCGTTGACGCCTGGAACGTCCGACGCCGTCAGCACCCGCACCACGCCCGGCACCTTCAGCGCGGGTTCGGTGCGCAGGTCCAGGATGCGGGCGTGCGCGTGCGGGGCCTGAACCGGCCAGGCGTGGAGGACGTTGGAGCTGCGGACAATCAAATCGTCCGTGTACAGCGCGGTGCCGGTGACGTGCCCGGCTGCGCTTTCATGCGATACCGGGATGCCCACCACGGGATTTACGGGGCGGTCTGCGAGCGATTTCACCTGGCCACCTCCAGTTCTTCGGCGTTCTCGGCATGGAATTTCAGCAGTGCCTGCCTCAGCATCGCCGACCGGTACAGCGAACTGGCCCGCATGTCATCGATCGGCGTCCCTTCACCCGCCATCACGGCGGCGGCGGCGGCCACAGTATCGGACGTCCAGGGCTGGCCGACCAGCGCCTCCTCCGTGGCCAGGGCGCGGATCGGCGTGGCTGCCACACCCCCCAGACCGATGCGCACGGAGCGTACGACGCCGGCACTCAGCTGCAGCGCGATGGCGACGGACACGCTGGAAATGTCGTCGAAGCGCCGCTTGGCGATCTTGTAGAACGCGGTGCTCTCGGCGAGCGGGAGCGGGATGCGGATGGCGCGGAGCATCTCATGGGGCTTGCGCACGCTCTGGCGGTAGCCGGTGTAGTACTCCGACAGCGGCACCTCACGTTCCCCGTCGGCGGAGGACAGGACAACCCGGGCATCCAGCGCCAGGAATACGGGGGCGGAATCACCGATGGGCGAGCCGGTGGAAAGGTTCCCGCCGAAGGTCGCCGCGTTGCGGATCAGGCGCGAGGCGAACTGCGGGAACAGGTGGCCCAGCAGCGGCACCCGGCCGTCCAACGCCCGTTCGACCTCCGAGAGTGTCAACGCCGCGCCGATCTCGATGGAATCGGCGCCGAACGCCAACCCACGGAGTTCCTCGAGGCGGTCGATGGCCAGCACCAGCGGAGGGCGGGAGTGCCGGAGGTTGACCTCGACGCCGAGGTCCGTGGCACCGGCAACCAATTTCACGTCGGGGTTTTCCTGCAGGGCTGCGTGCACCTCGTCCAGGGACTGTGGACGGATGAACTCCGCCTCACCGCTGACCCGGGTATGCCCCGGCGCAGGCGCCGGCCGGTTCTGACGGTCGAGCAGCGGATCCGACTCAGCAGGAACATCGAGCGCGTACGCCGCGTCCCGGATGGGCCGGTAGCCGGTGCACCTGCAGAGGTTGCCGCTCAGGGCGTGGAGATCGAACCCGTTGGGGCCGCACTCGTGGTCGGTGGCGTGCTCCTCGCCGACGACGGCTGTTCCGGTTTCCCGGTCCTCCTGCGCCGGCGAGCGCTCCGGCCGGTAGTACTCCGCTGCCATGGAGCAGATGAAGCCGGGGGTGCAGTAGCCGCACTGCGAGCCGCCGCGGTCGGCCATTTCGCGCTGCACCGGGTGCAGGTCCTCCGGCGTGCAGGCGTCGGAGACATTGCCCAGGCCCTCGGCGGTGATGATTTCCTGGCCGTCGAATGCCAGCGCCGGGGGGAGACAGGCGTTGACGGACGTCCACCGGCTGCGGTCCGGCCCGTCGGGCCGGGCTACGAGGATGGCGCAGGCGCCGCATTCCCCTTCCGCGCAACCCTCCTTGGAGCCGGTAAGGCCCTCATTCCGTAACCAGTCGAGTAATCGAGTGGAGGGGTTTGTTCCGCTGCAGTCCCGGACTTTGCCGTTGACGGTTACCTTGATTCCGTCCATTGTTCACGCTCCCGTACCTAACCGGACCGACGCGCCAACCAAACAGTGCGGGGATCCCGGACCGCGTGGAAGGTCCGTGCCACAGTGTTCGTTACGTAGTTTCGGTGTGACCTAGCGTACACCCATTCCGTGGAATTGTGTTTCCACAATGCGGGATAAAGCGCGCGCAAGTGTCCGGACTCCGGGGGACATGGCAAGGAGCCCCCGGAAGGGATTCGGAGGCCCATGTGCTGCTAATGAAAACAGCAGATGCGAAAGGCGCATCACGCCCGGCCTCCGGAATCCCATCGAGGGGCTCCTTGCAACAATTTTCCGCCCGGGCCTCAGGCGTTGTCAACGGGAGGATGCAGCGGATGCGCGCCGCCGTTCCGGGCATACCGCGCAGGATTACCAGCGGGACGGGATCCCGTACCCTCCGCGGTAGAACAGCAGCGGATCCTCATCGACGCCCTCGTCCAGCGCGTGCACCAGCGCCGCCACAATGGTGTGGTCACCGCCGTCGTACTCTGCCCAGAGAGTGCAGTCCGCCCAGGCGATCCCGCCGTCCAGAATCGGGGCGCCGGAAGGCGCCGGCGACCAGCGGACGCCGGCAAAGCGGTCCGCCCCGGAGCGAGCGAAAGCGTTGCTGATGTCCTTCTGCTCCACGGAGAGGACGTTGATGCAGAAACTGCCGGCCTCGCGGATCAGGGGCCACGTGGTGGAAGTCCGGGCCGGGTTGAAGCTGACCAGGGGTGGGTCCAGCGAAAGAGAGGCGAAGGACTGGCAGGTGAAGCCAACCGGGCCGTCGTCGGTCACGGCGGTCACCACGGTGATGCCGGAGCAGAATCTGCCCAGCACCTCTCGCTGTGTCTTGCCGCCTCCGGGGAACGGTGCCATACGGTGATCCTCTCGGCCGGCCCATGACCGACATTGCATACCCATAAGACTCTCAACTGCCTCGGGGGAGGTATCCAGTTCTTTACCTCACGTTTCGCTTCCTTCCCGGGACTCCGGGGCCGGCGCCCATACTGGGGGAAAGCCGCCAGCTTCAAAGGAGACCCCATGGCAACCACTGACGGAACCCGCCGGCACGTCCGCTTCAACGCGTTCGACATGAACTGCGTGGGGCACCAGTCCCCGGGCATGTGGCGCCACCCGGATGATGAGTCCTGGCGGTACAAGGACATCCGCTACTGGGCGGATCTGGCGAAGACGCTCGAGAGGGGCCTCTTCGACGGCATCTTCATTGCCGACGTGCTCGGCACCTATGACACGTATGGCTCCTCCAACGCCTCCGCGCTGCGCGAGGGGACGCAGGTCCCGGTCAACGACCCGTTCCTCCTGGTCTCCGCCATGGCCGTAGTCACCGAGAACCTTGGCTTCGGCGTCACCGCCGGCACCGCGTACGAGCACCCGTACCCGTTCGCCCGCCGCCTCTCCACCCTGGACCACATCACCAACGGCCGCTTCGGCTGGAACGTGGTCACCGGCTATCTCCCCTCCGCCGCGCGGAACATGGGCAACGAGGACCAGCTTGAACACGATGAGCGCTACAACCATGCCGATGAATACCTTGAGGTGGTCTACAAGCTGCTCGAGGGCTCCTGGGAGGACGACGCCGTGGTCCGCGACCGCGAGCGCGGCATCTTCACCGATCCGGAGAAGGTGCACGAGATCCGCCACGAGGGCAAGTACTTCAAGGTGCCCGGCATCCACATCAGCGAGCCCTCGCCCCAGCGCACCCCCGTGATCTACCAGGCCGGGGCGTCCTCCCGCGGCATCGCGTTCGCGGCAGGGAACGCTGAGGCCATCTTCGTCGCCTCCCCCACCAAGGACATCCTCAAGGACACGGTGACCAAGATCCGCGACGCCGTCGAGGCCGCCGGCCGGGACCGGCACTCCGTCCGGATCTACACCCTGCTCACCGTGATCACCGATGAGACCAGCGAGGCCGCGCACGCCAAGCACGAGGAGTACAAGCAGTACGCCAGCAACGAGGGCGCGCTGACCCTGATGTCCGGCTGGATGGGCATCGACCTGTCCGAGTACTCCCTCGATGACCCGATCGGGGAAGTGAAGTCCAATGCCATCCAGTCGACGGTGTCCAACTTCCAGAAAGTGAACGACGACGGCAAGCCCTGGACCGTGCGTGACATCGCCGAATCGGCGAGCATCGGCGGCCTTGGACCGCGCCTGGTCGGTTCCGGCGCCGAGGTCGCCGAGGAGCTCATCTCCTGGGTGGATGAGACCGACGTCGACGGCTTCAACCTGGCCTACGCCATCACGCCCGGCACGTTCGAGGACATCGTGAAGTACGTGGTCCCCGAACTGCAGAAGCGCGGCGCCTACCAGACCGAATACGCGCCCGGCACGCTGCGGAACAAGCTGTTCGGCAAGGGCGACAAGCTTCCGGAGGACCACAAGGGCAGCGGGTACCGCATCGGAGCCGCTGCCCGGCAGGTGTAACCCGGCAGGTGCAGCCCGGCAGGTATAGGGGGGCAGATGTAGGGCGGTAGAGCCCGCCTACACGCCGACCTTCGACAGGATCGCCGCCAGCGCGGCCTGCACGCCGGTGGAGAGGGTCGGCTCCATGGCGGGCGCAAAGAACGGGGAGTGGTTCATCGGCACCGGGTCGGCGGCCAGGGTCTCCTCGGTGTGGCCGCCGAAGAACCAGAAGACGGAAGGAACGCCGATCGACTCGGCCAGCAGGCCGAAGTCCTCGGATCCCATCAGCGGCTCGATCTCGTTGACGCTGCCTTCGCCGAGCTCCCGGCGGAGTGCTTCCACCACGTCCGAGGTGGCCTGCGGATCGTTGTAGTTCTTGGGGAACGTGTACAGCTCCTCGATGAGCGGCTCGGGAGCATTGGACGCCTCCGCCTCAGCCCGGATGACCCGCCGCAGCGCGCCGAGCACCTTTGCGCGCACCGCGTCGTCGAACGTGCGGATGTTGAGCGTGAACTCGGCATCGGCGGGAATGATGTTCTCCTTCAGCCCGCTGTGGAAAGAACCTACGGTGACCACGGCCGCGCGGCGGGGATCGATCTCCCGCGAGACGATCGTCTGGATCCGGGTGATGATGTGCGCTCCCAGCACAATGGGGTCGATCGAATCCTGCGGCTGCGACCCGTGCGACTGCCGGCCCAGCAGCGTGACCTTCCAGGAATCCGCCTGCGTCATGGTGTGGCCGGAGGCGTACTGGATGGTCCCCGCCAGGCCCGGCATGACGTGCTGTCCGTAGACCACTTCCGGCTTCGGCGCCCTGTCCCATAGACCGTCCTCCACCATGGCCCTGGCTCCGGCGGCGGTCTCCTCGCCCGGCTGGAAGATCAGCACAACGGTGCCGGACCAGCGGTCGGTGGATCCGGCAAGGACCTTCGCGGCCGTCAGGAGGGTCGCGGCATGGGTGTCGTGTCCGCAGCCGTGCATCACCGGAACTTCCGTTCCGTCGTCGAGCGTTCCGGTAGCGGTGCTGGCGTAGGGCACGCCGGTGTCTTCCCGGATGGGCAGCCCGTCAGTATCGGCGCGGAAGGCCACCACCGGGCCCTCACCGTTGCGCAAAACGCCGACGACGCCGGTGCCTCCGCAGACGAAGGTCTCCAGTCCCGCTCGCTCCAGTTCCGCCTGGATGAGCGCGGCAGTCCGGTGCTCCTGCATCGAGAGTTCGGGGTTAGCGTGCAGATGCCGGTACAGGTCATGCATTTCGGCGCGCTGCTCGTCGGTCAGTACGGGTGCGGGCGAGGTGGTGATCATGGTGGTGAGGGCTCTCTGTTGCGGAGGATTCTGGGACCAGGGCAGTTTCAGGCTGCGGGCTGGGCTTCCTTGCGGGCAAACCAGGCGATGATGATCGTACCGATGACCGAGATCGCGGTGGAGACCATGGCCAGGCCCGGCACCAGCGGCAGCAGGACAAACTGGACCAGCAGGACCACGGCGAAGGCGATGAGCGTGGGCCGCAGCTGCTTCATGGAGATGATGGCCTGGACAATGACCGCGCCCATCACGGCCGGCAGCACATAGATGCGGGCCACGTCGGTGACACCCGCCGGCACCACGCTGATCAGCCAGGTTCCGAGGATCCCCACGAAGACCAGCAGTGACAGGAGGTGGACGGCCGCTGCTCCGCAGATCGCCATGATGGCGGCGAAGTTGCCGCGCTCCGTCCCGGGCCTGGCACCGATGCTGGTCTGTGCCACCAGCACCGAGGGCAGGAGCTTGTTCGAGATATTGCCGATCATGAACGCCTGGTACATGGCGGCGGGCCCGAGGATCGGGAAGTAGGTGATCGGCTCCACCAGCCAGATGACAAAGAAGGTGCCGAGGACGGCGGCGACGGCGGTCCAGAGCTGGGTGGAGGTGATGCCGAGGTTTCCGAACAGGACCAGGTAGAGCGGGCCGCCGACGGAGATGATGAGACCGGCGATCATGGTCAGCCGCCCCCACCGGGAGGTTGTGCGGTCAAATTCCGCGAGGTCCGCCGTGGCCTGCGCTGGGCTCAGAGTGGTCATTGGATTGTTCCTTCCGGACAGTTGGGCGGTCATGCGACTGGGCCGAGGCCGGCGGTGTGGGCGGCGTAGGCAACAAAGAGGGCAGCGACGATCGCGAAGCCGAGGCCCCACTCCCGCAGCCAGACCCGGTTCAACCGCTTCGCGAGGAACAGGCAGAGTGCCATGACAACGCCCGCGGTGAGGAGGGTGATGAGGTGCGCGGCGCTCTTGGGGATCTCACCGATTCCAATGGAAATGAAGGCGGCCAGCAGCGCTGCGGCCGGAACCACGGTCATGATCAGCGGGTTCACCTTGGCGAGCTTGTGCTCGCCGCGCTTCAGCAGCGGCGTTGCAATCAGGGTAGTGAGCATCCACATTGCCCCGCCGATGCTCATCGCGAAGAATGCGACGGCGAAAACCTGCTGCGTGTAGGTGGCATCACCGAGCGTGGCGCCCATGGTTGTCGCGGCGATGTTGGCGGCGCCGGTCTCGTAGGCGGCCGATCCGATCAGCCCGATGCGCACCAGCACGGCCGGTGTGCCGAAGAGTGCCAGGAGCGCGATGGCAACCAGCACGACGGCGAGTGACGGCCCGATCGCCGCAACCGCTCCCGAGCGGAAAGACGTTTTCAGCTCCGCTCCGGTGATCCCGGCTGCGGGAGCTGCCTTCCGTGCCGCACGGATGTAGATCACGGACTGGAGGATGATGACGGCAAAGACGCCGAGTGCACAGGCCCACAGCACGGGCATGTTGGCGATGGAGAGAATGTTCGTCGAGCTGCCGTTCTCGACAAGCTGGGTGGGCATCATGGGAGGCCTTCCGGGGCTGCTGGTGATGGGTAAAACACTTGCTTTCATTGTGGAGTGACCTGCACCACATGGCGCTGAATCCCTGATAATTTACAGATCAGGTGCTATTTCCGGAGGAAGTGATCACTGCGCAATGAATCTCGATGAGGAGGACCTGCGGCTCATCAACGCCCTGCAGATCGGCCCCCGACTGCCGTGGACGGTGGTCGGCGAGGCGCTCGACAGGCACCCCACCTCGCTTGCCGCCCGGTGGGACCGGCTGCAGGCGTCAGGTGCGGCCTGGATCACCGCACACCCCGTCGGCAGGCCGGACCAGATGTCCCTCTCCTTCCACGACGTGCAGTGCGATCCGGCCCGGCGTGAAGACGCGGTGCGCGCCATCGCCGGCATCCCGGATGTTTTCACCATTGAGGAGTGCTACCGCAACCGGGACATGATGCTGACCGTCATCACACCCACCCCGACGTGGCTGATCGAGTCCGTCTACCCGCAGCTCGACCAGGTGCCCGGTCTCACCCGGTATGAGACCTCGTTCTGCACCAAGCTGCACTACGGCGCGTACAGCTGGCGACTGGACACCCTCACCGCCAACCAGCGGATAGCGCTGCAGCACGCGGCCGGCGGCCGGACACCCTACCGGGGCGCGCTCCCACCGAAATACCGGCCGATCATCCAGGAGCTGAGCCGCAACGGCCGAGCCACCGCGGCGGAGATCGCCGAGGCCATCGGCCTCCACCCCGCCACTGCCCGGCGCCAGCTTCAGAAGATCCTGGACGCCGGTGTCCTGTCCTTCCGCTGCGAGGTGGCCAACGGCCTGATCGGTTTCCCCATCATCTGCCAGTGGTTCGCCCGCCTCCCGGCCAGCCGGCACGAGGACGCCGCAGCGCAGCTGGGCTCCCTGGGCTCCCTTCGCCTGTGCGCCTCCACCACCGGTGCCACCAACTTCATGTTCATGATGTGGCTGCGCACGGCCGCCGACATCATGGCCGTGGAACAGGCCGTGGCCGAGCGCATCCCGGACCTGGACCTGGTCGAAAGCGTGGTGATTGCGAACGTGCGCAAGCGGGTGGGCTGGATGCTGAACCGGGACGGCACCACAACCGGCGAAGTGACGGTGCCCGGAGACGCCTGGTAGGCCACCAACTTGCGTGAACCCTCAACTAACCGCTAAGGTGTGTGAATCGCGTCACCCGACCAGGTGGCGCAGCCTTCGATCTGTGGCGGGAGAGTCCTGCCGGTACGTTCAGCAGGCGCCGTAGGAGCAAATCCTCCCCAGGAATCTCTCAGGCCCACGTACCGCCACGGCGAGGCAACTCTGGAAAGCAGTCCGGGAAACCGGGCTCACCGACGGTGCAAGTGGAGCCCGGAAACAACGGGCAAAGCGGAAACTCTCAGGTCCAATACAGAGCGGGGAGGAACCCAGATCATCGTGGCTTCATGGCCACCTGAACTTCGGAGTTCCTTCCATGACAATCCAGTCATCCGTCCCCACATTCGCAGACCGTCACATCGGCGCCCGCCGCCAGAGTGATATCGATGCCATGCTCAAGGCCGTCGGGTACGACAGCCTCGATGGGCTGGTAGACAGCGCGGTTCCCGATTCCATCCGCCAGGAACGGCCGCTGAAGCTGGACAGCGCACTCAGCGAGGTCGAGGTACTGAACGCGCTGCGCACGCTGGCCGGCAAGAACAAGACCGCCGTGCAGATGATCGGCCAGGGCTACTACGACACCGTGACTCCCCCGGTGATCCGCCGGAACGTCCTTGAAGCTCCCGCCTGGTACACCGCCTACACCCCGTACCAGCCGGAAATCTCCCAGGGCCGCCTTGAAGCCCTCCTGAACTTCCAGACCATGGTCCAGGACCTCACCGCCCTTCCGGTGGCCAACGCGTCCCTGCTCGATGAGGCCACCGCCGTTGCCGAGGCTGTGCTGCTGATGCGCCGGGCCAACAAAAACAAGTCGGCCAGGGACGGCAAGACCGTCCTCGACGCCGACTGCCTCCCCCAGACCATCGCGGTTGTCCTCGGCCGCGCCGAAGCGCTCGGCTTCGAGGTTGAGGTCGCCCACCTCTCGCAAGGACTGCCCAGCGGTGACATCAACGGCGTCGTCCTCCAGCAGCCCGGCGTCTCCGGTCGCGTCTGGGACCAGTCCACCGTCATCACCGAAGCGAAGGAGCGCGGCGCCCTCGTGACGGTCGCCGCCGACCTCCTCGCCCTGACGCTCATCACCCCTCCGGGTGAGCAGGGCGCGGACATCGCCGTCGGATCCGCCCAGCGTCTCGGCGTTCCCCTGTTCTTCGGCGGCCCGCACGCCGCGTACATGGCCGTCCGCGAAGGCATGGAGCGCACCCTCCCGGGCCGGATTGTCGGTGTCTCCCGGGACAACGCCGGCGTCCCCGCCTACCGGCTGGCCCTCCAGACCCGCGAACAGCACATCCGCCGCGAGAAGGCCACCTCCAACATCTGCACGGCGCAGGCCCTGCTGGCCATCGTCTCCTCGTTCTACGCCGTCTACCACGGCCCGGACGGACTGAAGGCCATCGCCGGGACGGTCCACACCAACGCCCGCACCCTCGCCACCACCCTGCGTGCTGCCGGTTGGGAGCTGGGAAGCGATTCCTTCTTCGACACCCTCACCGTCCGCGTACCCCGCGAGGCCTCCAAGGTCATCTCCGCCGCCGAGGCCAGGGGCATCAACCTCCGCCGCATCGACGCGGACACCGTCGGCATCTCCGTTGATGAAACGACGACGCCGGAAACCCTCTCAGCCGTGTCCGCCGCCTTCGGCGCCGGTCCGGTCAGGGAGGCCGCCGGCTTCGAGCTGCCTGGTGAGGTGCTGCGCACCTCCGATTACCTGCAGCACCCGGTCTTCAACACCCACCGTTCCGAGACCCAGCTGCTGCGCTACATCCGCAGGCTTTCCGACCGGGACCTGGCGCTGGACCGCACCATGATCCCGCTGGGCTCCTGCACCATGAAGCTCAATGCCACCGCCGAGATGGAAGCCATCTCCTGGCCGGAATTCGCCTCCATCCACCCGTTCGCACCCGATTCGCAGACCGAAGGCTGGCGTGAGCTGATCTCCGGCCTGGAAGCCGATCTCGCCGAGATCACCGGTTACGACCAGGTGTCCATCCAGCCCAATGCCGGCTCGCAGGGTGAGCTCGCCGGCCTGCTCGCCATCCGCGGCTACCACTCCTCCCGCGGCGAAGGCCAGCGGAACGTCTGCCTGATTCCGGCCTCTGCCCACGGCACCAACGCCGCCTCCGCCGTCCTGGCGGGCATGAAGGTGGTTGTCGTGGCCACCGCCGCAGACGGCACCATTGACCACGCGGACCTCAACGCCAAGATCGAAGCCAACCGGGACGTCCTGTCGGCCATCATGATCACCTACCCGTCCACGCACGGCGTGTACGACGCCGATGTCCGCGAGGTCTGCGACGCCGTACACGCAGCCGGCGGCCAGGTCTACGTGGACGGTGCCAACCTGAACGCCCTCGTGGGCCTCGCCCAGCCGGGCAAGTTCGGCGGCGACGTCTCGCACCTGAACCTGCACAAGACCTTCTGCATCCCGCACGGCGGCGGCGGACCCGGCGTGGGTCCGGTGGCCGCGAAGGCGCACCTGGCCCCGTTCATGCCCGGTGACGCGAACAGCCAGGGTTCCACAGGCGGCGCCACCGGTGTTCCTATCTCCGCCTCACGCTTCGGCTCGGCCGGTGTCCTGCCGATTTCCTGGGCGTACGTGAAGCTCATGGGTGCCACCGGCCTGACGGAGGCCACCAAGTCCGCGCTGCTCGCGGCCAACTACGTTGCCTCGCGGCTCAACGAGCACTTCCCGGTCCTCTACACCGGTGAAAGCGGCCTCGTGGCGCATGAGTGCATCCTCGACCTGCGCGAGCTCACCGCCCGCACCGGCGTCACCGCCGAGGACGTGGCCAAGCGCCTGATCGACTTCGGGTTCCACGCGCCCACCCTGTCCTTCCCCGTCGCTGGCACCCTCATGGTGGAGCCGACCGAGTCCGAGGATCTCGCGGAGATCAACCGCTTCATCGAAGCCATGATCACCATCCGCCGGGAAATGGAGCAGGTAGCCAGCGGAGACTTCTCCGTGGAGGACTCCCCGCTGCGCAACGCTCCCCACACCGCAGCCGCCGTGGTTTCCTCCGGCTGGGCCCGGAAGTACCCACGCGAGCAGGCCGCATTCCCCGTGTCCTCCCTGACCCAGGACAAGTACTTCCCTCCGGTTGGCCGCATCGACGGCGCTGCAGGGGACCGTAATCTGGTCTGCTCCTGCCCTCCGCTCGAATCTTTTGAGAACTAAGGATCCCGCAATGACTGAGAACTACACCGCTCTCTACGAGCAGCACAAGAAAGCCGGCGCCTCCTTCACCGACTTCGGCGGCTGGCAGATGCCGCTCAAGTACAGCTCCGAGCTGTCCGAGCACCACTCGGTCCGCAAGGCCGCCGGTCTCTTCGACCTCTCCCACATGGGGGAAGTCTGGGTCACCGGCCCGGACGCCGCTGCCTTCCTGGATTACGCGCTGGCCGGCAAGCTGTCCGCAGTGGCGGTCGGCAAGGCCAAGTACTCGCTGATCTGCCAGCCGGATGGCGGCATCATCGATGATCTGATCACCTACCGCCTTCCCGCAGCCGCGGACGGAACGGCCAAGTACCTGGTGGTCCCCAACGCCGGCAACGCCCCAGTGGTTGCCGCGGAGCTGACTGAACGCGCCGCGAACTTCAACGTCACCGTGGACGATGTGTCCGCCGAGACCTCCCTGATCGCCGTGCAGGGCCCCAACGCGGAAACCATCCTGCTGACGCTGGTGCCGGCGGACCAGCACTCGCTCGTGACCGAGCTCAAGTACTACGCAGCGGTCGAGGTAGGTATCACCGTCAATGGCGCTGTCAAGCAGCTGCTGCTGGCACGCACCGGCTACACCGGTGAGGACGGGTTCGAGATCTACGTCCCCAACGTCGACGCCCCGGAGCTGTGGGAAGCACTCCTGGAAGCCGGCGAGGGACACGGACTGATCCCCGCAGGCCTTGCCAGCCGCGACTCGCTGCGTCTCGAGGCGGGCATGCCGCTCTACGGCAACGAGCTCTCCCGCGAAGGAAACCCGTACGCCGCAGGCCTCGGCCCGGTTGTCTCCCTGGCCAAGGAATCCGACTTCGTCGGGAAGACCGCCCTGGCCGAGCTGAAGGCGGACGGCGCAGGATCCACCACCGGCCGGAAGCTCGTGGGCCTCAAGGGCCTTGGGCGCCGCGCCGGCCGCAGCCACTACCCGGTGCTCAAGGACGGCAACGTGGTCGGCGAAGTGACCTCCGGCCAGCCCTCCCCGACCCTCGGGTACCCGATCGCCCTGGCCTATGTCGACGTCGAACTCAGCGAGCCGGGCACCGCACTGGACATCGACCTGCGCGGCAAGGCAGAGCCGTTCGAAGTTGTGTCGCTGCCGTTCTATAAGCGTTCCAAGTAAGCCGTGGATCCTCCGGCAGAGCCGGCGTTTTCGGAAGCGTGCGTTAAGCGAAGCAGCACGCGTGAAAATGCCGACTCTGCTGGAGCACCCCCCCCCACCACAAATTTCTCGTTGTAAAGGAAAACCAAATGAGCAAGGTTATTGCTGACCTGTTGTACTCCGCCGAACACGAATGGGTTGCCGGCAATGGCGGCGGGCCCGTAGCGATCGGCATCACCGCCGTCGCCACTGATGCGCTCGGGGACATCGTGTACGTTGACCTGCCCGAGGTCGGCGACACCGTTACCGCAGGCGAAACCTGCGGCGAGGTTGAGTCCACCAAGTCTGTTTCGGACCTGTACGCACCCGTCACCGGCGAGGTCGTCGAAACCAATGCCGACGTCGTCGACAGCCCGGAACTGATCAACAGCGATCCGTACGGCAACGGCTGGCTCTTCAAGGTGGCCGTCACCGAAGAAGGCCCCCTGATGTCCGCCGAAGAGTACGCCGCAGCCAACGGCGGCGAGCTGTGAGCCCGGCAGGCACAAGCCAGGCCACAGTCGCCTTCGAGCAGGTGGCATCGCCGTCGCTGAACGCACAGCTGTCCGAGCTGGACCCTGAAGTTGCCGCGAAGATCGACGACGAACTGAACCGGCAGCGCTCCGGCCTGGAGATGATCGCGTCGGAGAACCACACCGCCGCAGCCGTTATGCAGGCGCAGGGCTCCGTCCTGACCAACAAGTACGCCGAGGGCTACCCCGGCAAGCGCTACTACGGCGGCTGCGAGCACGTGGACGTAATCGAGCAGCTCGCGATCGACCGGGTCAAGGCACTCTTCGGCGCGGAGTACGCCAATGTGCAGCCGCACTCCGGTGCGCAGGCCAACGCCTCGGTGATGCACGCCCTGATCAAGCCCGGTGACACCATCATGGGCCTGAACCTGGCCCATGGCGGACACCTCACCCACGGGATGCGGATCAACTTCTCCGGCAAGCTCTACAACGTCATCCCGTACCAGGTGCGCGAGGATGACCACCGGATCGACATGGCCGAGGTGGAGCGCCTCGCGCAGGAACACAAGCCGCAGCTCATCGTCGCCGGCTGGTCGGCCTACGCCCGGCAGCTCGATTTTGCCGAGTTCCGCCGCATCGCCGACTCGGTGGGCGCCTACCTCATGGTGGACATGGCGCACTTCGCCGGCCTCGTCGCCGCCGGGCTGCACCCCTCCCCGGTGCCGCACGCGCATGTCACCACCTCCACCACGCACAAAACCCTTGCCGGTCCGCGCGGCGGAATCATCCTGAGCAATGACGCCGACGTCGCCAAGAAGGTCAACTCGGCTGTCTTCCCGGGCCAGCAGGGCGGACCGCTGGAGCACGTCATCGCAGGCAAGGCTGTCGCGTTCAAGATCGCGGCCTCGCCCGAGTTCAAGGAGCGCCAGGAGCGCGTCCTGAACGGTGCCCGGATCCTGGCCGACCGGCTGGTCCAGCCCGACGTCACCGCCAAGGGAATCAACGTGATCTCCGGCGGGACCGACGTGCACCTGGTCCTGGTGGACCTGCGCGACTGCGAGCTCAACGGTCAGGAGGCCGAAGACCGGCTGGCGGAGATCGACATCACGGTCAATCGCAATGCCGTGCCGTTCGACCCGCGGCCGCCGATGGTCACCTCCGGGCTGCGCATCGGCACTCCTGCGCTGGCTACCCGGGGATTCGGTGCGGCAGCCTTCGCGGAGGTGGCGGACATCATCGCCGAGGCGTTGATTGCCGACGCCGGTGCGGACCTCTCCGGGCTGCGCTCCCGGGTGGAAGCCCTCGCCGCCGCCCACCCGCTCTACCCAGGCGTCTCGAACCTCGCCTGACCTCTGAACTTTTGTCCAGATAAGGAGAGTTCGGAGACGTTCAGGTCTCCATATCTGGACAAAACTTCTGACCTTCCACGCAGTAAGGAATGACCAATGGCTGTTGGAGTATTCGATCTCTTTTCCATCGGAATAGGGCCCTCGAGCTCGCACACGGTGGGTCCCATGCGGGCCGCCGCGGTGTTTGTCGAGGAGCTCAAGGCCAGCGGCACGCTTGTGAACGTCGCGTCGCTGCGGGTGGATCTCTACGGTTCACTCGCGGCGACCGGGCACGGCCACGGCACCATGACCGCGATCCTGCTGGGACTGGAGGGCTACCACCCCGAGGTCATCCTGCCCGATGAGGTCGAAGCACGCCTGGCAGCCATCGCGGAGACGGGGACACTGGAGCTGGGCGGCGCCGTGCCGCTGCCGTACGGCGTCAAGGACATGGTGTTGCGTCCGCTCACCGTCCTGCCCCGCCACACCAACGGCATGACCTTCACCGTGTATGACGACGGCGGGGCAGTCCTGGCCGCGGAAACCTTCTTCTCCGTGGGCGGCGGATTCATCCTGCGCGAGGGTGAAGAGGAAAGCGCCCGGCAGGAACTCGAGGAGACCAAAAAGGAACTTCCGTTCCCCTTCCGCACCGCCGCCGGCCTGCTGGAGCACTGCAACGCCCGGTCCCTCAACATCAGCGACCTCATGCTCGCCAACGAGAAGGAAAGCCGCCCTGAAGAAGACATCCGAGCCGGGCTGCTGCACATCCACTCGGTCATGGAGGGTTGTGTGGAAACCAGCCTCAAGCGTGAGGGGCTGCTCCCCGGCGGGCTCAAGGTCCGCCGTCGTGCTCCGGACTGGCATGCGCGGCTGCTGAAGGAAGATCCGGACCGGGATCCCAAGTTCTGGCAGGAATGGGTGAACCTCGTGGCCCTGGCCGTCAATGAGGAAAACGCCTCCGGCGGGCGGGTGGTCACCGCTCCCACCAACGGCGCCGCCGGGATCATCCCGGCAGTGATGTACTACGCGCTGCATTTTGCTCCCGGCATGGCGGATGCCACGCAGCAGGAGCGGGACGACGTCGTTGTTAAGTTCCTGCTGACCGCCGGAGCCATCGGCGTGCTGTACAAGGAGCAGGCCTCCATTTCCGGCGCGGAGGTGGGCTGCCAGGGCGAGGTGGGCTCGGCGTCGTCCATGGCGGCGGCCGGCCTCGCCGAGATCATGGGCGGCACGCCCGAGCAGGTCGAGAACGCGGCGGAAATCGCCATGGAGCACAATCTCGGCCTGACCTGCGACCCCATCGGCGGGCTGGTGCAGGTTCCCTGCATCGAGCGCAACGCGATCGCTGCGGCAAAGGCCATCAACGCCGCGAAGATGGCCCTCTGGGGCGACGGCACCCACCGCGTCTCCCTGGACGAGGTCATCGTGACCATGCGGGAGACCGGCCGGGACATGAGTGACAAGTACAAGGAAACGGCGCTCGGTGGTCTCGCCGTCAACGTCGTCGAATGCTGAAGGAAGCAACCCCATGACACTGGCACCAGAAGGCCGCAAACTGCTCCGCGTTGAACAGCGCAACTCCGCAGTACCGGTGGAACGCAAGCCCGACTGGATCAAGGCGAAGGTCCAGATGGGACCCGAGTACGTCCAGCTCAAGAAGCTCGTCAAGAAGGAGGGCCTCCACACCGTCTGTGAGGAGGCCGGCTGTCCCAACATCTTCGAGTGCTGGGAAGACAAGGAAGCCACGTTCCTCATCGGCGGGTCCGAGTGCACCCGCCGCTGCGACTTCTGCCAGATCGACACCGGCAAGCCGTCCCCGGTGGACCGGTTCGAACCCACCAAGGTGGCGCGCTCGGTCAAGGCCATGCAGCTGCGCTACGCCACCGTGACCGGGGTGGCGCGTGATGACCTTGAGGACGAGGGCGTCTGGCTCTACGCCGAGACGGTCCGCAAGATCCACGAGCTGAACCCGGGCACCGGCGTCGAGCTCCTGATCCCCGACTTTTCCGGCAAACCTGAGCACATCCAGGCGATCTGCGATTCGAAACCGGAGGTCTTCGCCCACAACGTCGAGACCGTGCCGCGGATCTTCAAGCGGATCCGGCCCGCGTTCCGCTATGAGCGCTCGCTCGACGTTCTCACTCAGGGGCGGAACCTGGGGATGGTCACCAAGTCCAACCTGATCCTCGGCATGGGCGAGACGCGGGAGGAGATCTCGGAGGCACTCCGCGACCTGCACGACGCCGGCTGCGACCTGATCACCATCACCCAGTACCTGCGTCCCAGTGAACGCCACCTACCCGTGGACCGCTGGGTCAAGCCGCAGGAATTCGTCGACATCCAGCAGGAAACGGACGAGATCGGCTTCCTGGGTGTGATGAGCGGCCCGCTGGTCCGCTCGTCCTACCGGGCCGGGCGGCTGTGGGCCACCGCGATGCGCAAAAAGGGGTGGGAGATCCCCGCTCACCTGGCGCACATCGAAAGCTCCGGCAGCACCCGCCAGGAAGCCAGCTCGCTGCTGGCGGCACACGGCTGAGTGCCACGCCCCCGAATCACTGAGAGGACCAACGATGCTCCCCACCAGAGTAGAGATCATCCCTTCCGAGGGAATTGTTGAGCGGATCACCGCCGGTGTACCGACGACGACGGCGCTCACTGTCACCTGCCTGCCTCACCACGGTGTCGAACGGACGGTACGCACGGCCGCGCAGCTCGCTGAGCTGGGCTACACGGTGATCCCGCACCTGGCGGCGCGCAGCATCTCCAGCCAGGCAGAACTCACCGGGCTCCTGCGTGCGAGCATGTCCGCGGGGATCGGCGAGGTGTTTGTGATCGGCGGTGACCGGAAATCACCGGCCGGCGCCTATGACTCGGCGCTGCCGCTGCTGGAGGACATCGCGCAATACTCCGGCGGTCTGATCCGGGCCGGTATTGCCGGCTACCCGGAGGGCCACCCCTTCCTGGATCGGGGCGCCGGGGTGGAGGCCCTGCTGGCCAAACAGTCCCTGGCCTCGCACGTGGTCACCCAGATGTGCTTCTCCGCGCCACGGATTCACGACTACGTTGCGCTGCTGCGGCGCGTCGGCGTGGAGCTGCCGGTCTGGGCCGGGGTGGCCGGAGCCGTCCCGCGCACCCGCCTGATCGCGCTGGCAGCTCAGATCGGCGTCGGGAGCTCACTGAAGTTTCTCAGCCGGAAGGGGCCGCTGGCCCGCAAGCTGCTCAGCGGTGACCACTATTCGCCCCAGGGCCTGGTCTCCGAACTGGACGGCCAGGCCGGCAGCGTCGCCGGAATCCACCTCTACAGTTTCAACAACCTCGACCCGGTTCCGGGCGGACCGGACCTGGCATCGGCGGCCGGTCACGGGTCCGCACTGATTCAAGGAGCAGCACATGACCACTGACACCACCGTCTCCCCGACGGAGCACGTCCTCACCTTGGACTGCTCCGAGTCCCCCGGCATCATTCACGCGATCTCGGGATTCCTGTTTGAGCACGGCTGCGACATCCTCGACATCAAGCAGTACGGGGACACGGCGCAACGGCATTTCTTCATGCGGGTGCACTTCTCTTCCGGATCATCCTCCTCCCCGGCAGCTGGAGCGGTGCAGCAGACCTTCAGCACGGACGAACTGCGCCGGGACTTCACCCCGGTCGCCGAACAGTGGCAGATGAACTGGCAACTGGAGCCGCAGGGACGTAAGCGGCGTGTCCTGGTGATGGTGTCGAAGATGGGCCACTGCCTCAATGACCTGCTCTTCCGGACCCGCACCGGTGACCTTCCGGTGGAAATCGTGGCCGTCGTCTCCAACCATCCTGACCAGCAGGGACTGGTCGAATGGCATGGCATCCCGTTCTTCCACGTGCCGGTCACCAAAGACACCAAGCCGGAAGCGGAGGCGAGGCTCCTCGACATTGTTGACCGGTTCGACGTCGAACTGGTGGTCCTTGCCCGCTACATGCAGGTCCTCAGCGACGAACTGTCCAACCGGATGGCCGGCCGGGTCATCAACATCCACCACTCGTTCCTGCCGAGCTTCAAGGGCGCCAAGCCCTACCACCAGGCGTACGAGCGTGGCGTGAAGACTGTCGGAGCCACCGCCCACTACGTCAACGCGGAGCTGGACGAGGGGCCGATCATCTCCCAGCAGGTCATCGAGGTGGACCACACCTACACGCCGGATGACCTGGTGGCGGTGGGCCGCGACGCCGAGTGCGCCGCGCTGCGCAACGCGGTGCGCTGGCACTGCGAGGGAAGAATTGTGCTGCTGGGAAACCGCACCGTCATCCTCCGCTGAGGAGCATCCCTCGCTGAGGCCATCCTCCGTTGAGGAGCCTTCGCTGAGGGCCGCGGAACGTGTGAGGTAGGTCCCACGCGGAATAGCTGCGGGGCCGTCGGCGCTTTCCCAGTGAAAGCTTCCGCGAAAGGACCTCCTTATGCTGTTCTCACCGATCACCCTTGGCGAGCTGACCCTGCCCAACCGCCTCATCATGGCCCCGCTGACCCGCTGCCGCTCCGGGGCGGATGGCGTCCCCGGGCCCATCGTCGTCGAGCATTACCGCCAGCGCGCGTCGCTGGGCCTGATTGTCAGCGAGGGGACCTACCCCAGCCATGCCGGCCAGGGCTTCCCCGGGCAGCCGGGACTCGTGACCGATGAGCAGGTTGAGGGCTGGTCGAAGGTGACCGACGCCGTGCACGCCGAGGGTGGGCGCATCTTCGCCCAGGTGATGCACGCCGGCCGTGTCACCCACGAGGACACCAACGGCGGCCGCACCGTGGTGGGACCGAGCGCCGTGGCAGTGGACGGCCTGACCCGCACCAACAAGGGCAAGCAGCCCTTCCCCGTTCCGCATGCCCTCACGGAGGATGAGATTCCGGGCGTAATCCAGGAGTTCGTCCAGGGATCGGTCAACGCGATCAAGGCCGGGTTCGACGGCGTTGAACTGCACGGCGCCAACGGTTACCTGCTCCACGAATTCCTCACGCCGGCAGCCAATCAGCGCGACGACCGGTATGGCGGCTCACCCGAAAACCGCATCCGGTTTGTCGTCGAGGTGGTGCAAGCGGTTGTCGAGGCGGTCGGAGCGGAGCGGGTGGGCATCCGCATTTCGCCGGAGCACAACGTCCAGGGTGCCGTCGAGCTGGACCGCGAAGACCTCCACCGCACCTACTCCCTACTGGTGCAGGCGATTTCTCCGTTGGGCCTGGCCTACCTGAGCGTGCTGCACAACGAGCCGTCCGGCGGGCTGGTCCGGGAACTCCGCGGAGAGTTCAACGGCGCGTTTCTGCTGAACACCGGCTTCAGCGTCATGACCACCCGGGATGAAGCGATCTCCCTGGTCGAGGGGGAGCTGGCTGACGCCGTCGTCGTCGGCCGTCCGGCCATCGCCAATCCGGACCTGGTACGCCGCTGGCAGGAGAACCTGCCGGTCAATGAACCGGACATGGCGACGTTCTACACGAGCGGCGCCGAGGGTTACACGGACTACCCGGTGTACCAGCCGGCCTGATCCCGTAAGGGGACCAGAAACAAGTCGATGATTGGTCAGGGCATCGACCCCGCGGTCAGTCCGCTGCCGTGACAAACTGCTGGCATGGAGGCCCCGGCGCGCGACCACGACCTTGTCCTTTTCGGTGTGACCGGTTTCGTCGGTGAACTGATCGCCGGATATCTTGTCAAGCCCCGGGTTTGGTGGAGAGATTTTTAGTTGGAAATTGTGGTTAGTAGGCCGGCATTGACACCGGCGTGTTGTTGTTCGTATTCGCTGGGTGGGACGTGGCCGAGTTCGCCGTGGAGGCGTCGGTGGTTGTACCAGTCGACCCATTCGGCGAGGGCGACTTCGAGGTGGTTGATGTCCTTCCAGGGGCCTTTGTTGCGGACCAGCTCGGCTTTGAACAGCGAGTTCAGCGCCTCGGCCATCGCATTGTCGTAGCTATCCCCGCGGGAACCCACAGAAGCGACGGCGTCCTCGGCGGCGAGTCGCTCGGCGTAACGGATGGCCCGGTAT
>NZ_FNDT01000011.1 GCF_900099735.1 Arthrobacter subterraneus
GCAGGTTACTCACGTGTTACTCACCCGTTCGCCACTAATCCCCCCAGCAAGCTGGAGATCATCGTTCGACTTGCATGTGTTAAGCACGCCGCCAGCGTTCATCCTGAGCCAGGATCAAACTCTCCGTAAAAAAATACGAACACAACACAAGCCCCCCGGAAAAAGAAGAACCCATGCTGCACAAAATTCGAAACCAGCCAAAAAACCAGCCACCCCACACGAGAGCGAAACGACCAGCAAATCAACCAATCAAAAAACAATCGGTATCAACAAACATGGCACACTATTGAGTTCTCAAACAACAGAAGCACCCGGCACCAAACACAACCCTCAAGGCCGCATCATCGCTCCGGAGCAACTTTTCAAACTTACCCGCCAAACCCCACCCCGTCAAATCCACCCCTTCACCTCCACTTCGTGGCGACCATAAACAACCTGGTTTTCACTCGATGTGGATGGAGGGCCGGATCCGAAGTGATCGTCGGCGCGGATATAAACTCTAGCACCCCGGCAGCGGACTTGTAAATCCGGCGGCCGGGGCCCCTTCGGAGGCTAGACCTGGGCGGGAGTGAGGTACAGAACGCCCAGCGGTGGAACCCGCAGTTCAGCGTATGCAGGCAACCCGTTTGAGGCTCCCTCGACCGCTTCGACAACCCCCATGTTGCCAACCCCGGAACCGCCGAACTCCTCGGCATCGGTGTTCAGCAGTTCAGTCCACTGGCCGGCCCACGGCATACCGACCCGGTATCCCTCGTGCGGGGAACCGGAGAAATTGGCGATGCAGACAAGCGGGTTTCCCTGCGTGTCCCAGCGAATGAAGGACAACGTGTTGTGGGCGCCGTCGTTCTCATCGATCCATTGGAAGCCTGACGGATCGTTATCCCGCGCATAGAGCGCGGGCGTATCCCGGTAGATGGAGTTGAGCGACTGCACCATCTTCTGCACGCCCTTGTGGGGAATGGTGTCAGAGAGCCACCAGTCAAGACCATGCTGCTCGGACCATTCGGACTCCTGCGCGAACTCGGTGCCCATGAAGATCAGCTGCTTGCCGGGATGCGCCCACTGGAATGCGAGGTAGGCGCGCACGTTCGCCAGCTGCTGCCACCGGTCACCCGGCATCTTGCGAAGGAGCGAGCCTTTGCCGTGGACTACCTCGTCATGGCTGATCGGCAGCAGAAAGTTCTCGGTGTACGCGTAGACCATGGAGAACGTTGCCTTGCCGTGGTGGTGCACCCGGTTGATCGGATCCTCGGCGATGTACTGCAGGGAGTCGTGCATCCAGCCCATGTTCCATTTGATCCCAAAGCCCAGGCCACCCTGGGCAGTGGGGCGGGTGACGCCGTCGAAAGCGGTCGATTCCTCAGCGATCATGACTATGCCGGGCACACGCTTATACGCGGTGGCGTTCACCTCCTGGAGGAAGGAAATCGCCTCAAGGTTCTCCCGGCCTCCGAAGCGGTTGGGCTGCCATTGGCCGTCCTCCCGCGAGTAGTCCAGGTAAAGCATGGATGCGACCGCGTCCACGCGCAGCCCGTCAATGTGGAATTCCTCCAGCCAGTACAGGGCGTTTGCGACAAGGAAGTTGCGTACCTCGCGCCGGCCAAAGTCGAAGATCAGTGTTCCCCAGTCAGGGTGTTCGCCCAGTTGGGGGTTGCCGTGCTCGTAGAGGGTGTCGCCGTCGAACCGGGCGAGTGCCCATTCATCCTTCGGGAAGTGGGCGGGGACCCAGTCCATGATGACGCCGATTCCTGCCTGGTGCAGCTTGTCCACGAGGTATTTGAAGTCGTCAGGGTGGCCGAAACGCGCAGTCGGCGCGTAGTAGGACGTGACCTGATAACCCCAGGATCCACCGAACGGGTGTTCCGCGACAGGCATCAGCTCGACGTGGGTGAATCCCTGCCACTGCACGTACTCGACAAGCTGTTCAGCGAGTTGCTTGTAATCGAGTCCGAGGCGCCATGATCCAAGGTGGACTTCATACACGCTCATCGGACCATTGTGGGGATCCTTGCCGCTGCGTTCCTGGATCCATGCATCGTCACCGAAGGCATAGCGGGACTCCACGACGCGGGATCCGGTCAACGGCGGGACTTCGGTACCGCGGGCCATGGGATCTGCCTTCTCGCGCCATTGTCCGTCCCGCCCGAGAATCTCGAACTTGTAGCAGGCTCCGGCTTCAGCCCCGGGAACGAAGAGCTCCCAAATACCGGAGCTCCCGAGGGACCGCATGGCGTGGACCGATCCGTCCCAGCCGTTGAAATCAGCCTTTACCCGGACCGACTGTGCGTTGGGCGCCCACACCGCAAAGCTCACGCCGGAAATGTCTCCCAACGCGGAGGCATAGCGGCGGACGTGCGCACCGAGCGCGGTCCACAGCGTCTCGTGCCGGCCTTCGGCGATGAGGTGCATGTCGATTTCACCGAGGGTGGGAAGGAAGCGGTAAGCATCGTCGGTCAGCTGCGGGGCGCCGTCGTACACCACTTCCAGACGGTAATCGGGGACATGCCCAGGGCGCTCGGGCTCCAGCGTTCCGACCCAGATGCCGTTGTGTTCGTGGCTCAGCTCAACCCGGCCGCTGCCTGTGACAACCACCACGCTCTCGGCGAGCCGGCGAAGGGTGCGGACCGTCACATGGCCGTGATGGTCAAGATGCGCTCCTAGCACAGCATGCGGCTGGTAGTAACGGCCTTCCGAGACGGCCTGCAGGATTTCGGTATCGACAGGAATGGGATCTCCGGGCGGCGTCCCGGCAGCGCCCTCACTGTGCGCAGCTTCTGCCGCGGGCGCCTTGCCGGTTTCCTGCGGGCCTGCTGTTGTCTCCTCCACAATCCCTTCCTGGTGGGCCTCTTCCTGGTCTGGCTTCTCCTCCACGCTCTGTTCCTCTGCGGCACGACCGCCCTTAAGCATCCGTCGAACTGCGGAAACAGGTACATCCACCCAATCTGGCCGGTTTCTCAATTCGTACACCACCTCATAGAGTGCCTTGTCAAGCCATAGTGCGCGGAACAGGACGCTCGCGCGGTCAACCGTTGTTCCGGCTTCGTCTGAATACCCTTCGAGGAAGGCTTCAACCGCCTCCGAGGCCCATGCTTCCGCAACCGACGGCGTTACTGAGCCCTCATGCACGCCCACCCCCGCTGCGTACTCGAGGGAACGGACCAGCCCGACGACGTCGCGGACCGGCACATCGGGCACGCTCCGTTCAGCCGCCGGCCGCAGTGGTTCCCCTTCGAAATCGAGGACCAGCCAGGCGCCCTCGCGTGTTGCAAGGATCTGCCCCAGATGAAGGTCGGCATGAATGCGCTGGAGCTCCGGAAGCTTCTCCAGTCCCTGGACCTCGCGGGTGACCGACTGGATCTCCGCGTCGAAGGGTCCCACAGCGGAGCCCGCTTCCCGCCAGGCCCATTCGATGCGGCTGGCCAGTGATTCGCGGAACTCTGCCGCTTCGGCATCGGTTGCCGGGCGGCTCCCGAAGGCCTGCCCCAGCTGGGTGTGGACCCGCGCGACGACGCGGCCCAGTTCTGCGGCCTCCGCGGCAAACGGCTTACCCGCTTCGAGTGCCGTGAGCGCCTGCTTCCAGGCATCCTTGCTTCCGGTAAGGAATTCCCGCAGCACGCTGAGGTGACCGGTTATCCACTCACCGTCCGCCCGCGCGTCCTGCCAGCTGCCCATCACCCACCCGAACGTCTGCGGGACGTCCGTGCTTCCGGCATCTGTCAGTTTCGCGCTCACCTGAACGTCAGGGCTCTCACCGGCAGCGAGGACACGGAAAAACTTCAGAATCATGGGGGTCTTGCCCGAGGAGATCACAACCGAGGTGTTCGATTGCTCACCACCGAGCACGGAAATCCGGGCCGACGGCGGAACCCCGTTACTGGACGCGAAGTCGCCCAGCGCGGTGGCGGTGGTCCTTCCATCCGGTGTCCCGCCGCCGGTACGGATCAGCTCCAGCCACGCAGAGACGAAGACCGGGTCATGGGTGCCGTCATAGACGTAGCGGCGCCCAAGTTCGGCATGATCCGTCTCGCCCAGAAGGGCCGCGTCAGCGCCTTCAAGCGGCTCGGACCGGAAGGAAAGCGGAACATTGACGACGTCGAGTCTTCGCCCCGATTCGACTGCGACAAGGTGGACCTCGAGGCCCACCTCACCTGATGGATCCTCCAGGCGGATCCCGCCGGCACGGCTCAGGGAAATCTCCCTGCCTTTCGATGGGAACCAGCGCTGGCTGGGCATCCAGGCCGCAAGCAGTTCGGGAAGGGGTGAAGTCGGTGCGTCCATTACTGTGCTGCCTCCGAAATAGGGATTACGGGGATGGCTTCGGTATGTGGAGATGCGACATTCGAGCTGGCCGAACGCAGGCGCAACCAGTAGAAGTCGTGGCTGCCCAGCGTGAGCGTGAGGCCTCCCTCTTCGCCGAAGGCCGGGAATGGGGTGCCGCCGAAGAGGTCCCGCAGTCCCCGACCGGAGTACTCCGGAAGGTGGAGACGCGCCGCGACCGGGTGCTGGGAGAGATTGAAGACGCACAGAATGACTTCCGGCTGCTCTCCTTCGGCGTTTCCGGCTTCGACCTCACGGATGAAGGCGAGGACCGGCTCAGCTTCGGTGGGCACGTTGCGGTAAGACCCCAGGCCGAACGCGGGGTGCGACCGCCGAACCGCGAGCATCTGGCGCATCCAGTGAAGCAGTGAACTGGAGCTTGCCAGCTGCGCTTCAACGTTGACGTGGTTGTAGTGGTAGACGAGGGACTGCACCACCGGGAGGTAGAGCTTTCCCGGGTCCGCCGTGGAGAAGCCGGCATTCCGGTCCGGGTTCCACTGCATCGGCGTGCGTGAAGCGTCGCGGTCCTCGAGCCAGATGTTGTCGCCCATACCGATCTCGTCGCCGTAGTACAGGAAGGGACTTCCCGGCAGGGACAGAAGCAGGGCATGGATGAGTTCCACTTCGGCGCGGGAATTGTCCAGCAACGGCGAAAGCCGGCGCCGGATACCGATGTTGGCCCGCATCCGGGAATCAGGGGCGTACCAGCCGAGCATCGCCTCACGTTCCTCGTTGGTCACCATCTCGAGGGTGAGTTCGTCATGGTTGCGGAGGAAAGTTCCCCACTGCGCCCCTGACGGGATATCCGGAGTCTCCGCCATCGTTTCGATGATCGGGGCAGCCTTCTGGTCGCGAAGCGCGTAGAACAGCCGCGGCATGATCGGGAAGTGGAAGCACATGTGGCATTCCGCGCCGTCGTCGTCGCCGAAATATTCAACCACCTCTTCCGGCATTTGGTTTGCTTCGGCGATGATGACGCGGCCGGGATAGTTTTCGTCAACCATGGCCCGCAGGTCCTTGAGGAACTTGTGGGTGGCGGGAAGGTTTTCGCAGTTTGTGCCCTCTTCCTCGAAGAGGTATGGAATTGCGTCCGCCCGGAAGCCGTCGATTCCCTGGTCGAGCCAGAAGCGTACGACGTCAAAGAGTGCCTCGATCACCTTCGGGTTTTCGAAGTTGAGGTCCGGCTGGTGGCTGAAGAACCGGTGCCAGAAGAACTGCCTGCGCACAGGGTCGAAGGTCCAGTTGGACTCTTCGGTGTCCACGAAGATGATGCGCGCGTCCTGGTACTTCTCGTCCGTGTCACTCCAGACATAGAAGTCACCGTACGGCCCGTCCGGATCCGTCCGTGATTCCTCGAACCACTGGTGTTTGTCAGAGGTGTGGTTCAGCGGAAGGTCGATGATGACGCGCACGCCGCGCGCATGCGCCTCAGCCACCAGGCGCTTGAAATCACTCAGGCTCCCGAACTCGTCGAGGACATCGTAGTAATCCGCGATGTCGTAACCGCCGTCGCGCAGCGGGGACTTGAAGAACGGCGGAAGCCACAGGCAGTCGACCCCAAGCCATTGCAGGTAGTCGAGCTTGTCGATAAGACCCGTGAAGTCTCCGGAGCCGTCGCCGTTGGCGTCCGCGAAACCACGCACCAACACTTCATAGAACACCGCCTTGCGATACCAGTGGGGGTCATGCGCAAGACCGGGGGCATGTAGCTGAAACGGGTTCGCCACTAACTCGTCCTCCTGACGGAAAGGATATGTGCTGGTTCAACATGGGCGTCCAGCCTGACATAGTTATGGGCTCCCCATTGCCAACTCTGACCGGTGATGAGGTCATCGACCCAGAAAGTGCCGTCCTCGTTCCAGTCCTCGCCCGAGAGGCCAAGCGCCTCAAGATTGAGGGATACGGTGCACTCCCGCGCACTGTGCGGATCAACATTGACCACGATGATCAGCGTGTCCTTCCCCTGCCCGTCCTCACCGAGACCGGCCTTGTGCTTGGAGAAGGCCACGGTGGCGGAGTCTGTGGTGCTGTGAACCGTAAGGTTCTCGAGATCACCGAGTGCCGGATGCGAGCGGCGGATCTCGTTCAGCCGTGTCAGGAAGGGGGCGAGGCTCCGGCCCTGCGCTTCGGCGGCTTCGTAATCACGTGGGCGGTACTGGAATTTCTCGTTGTCGATGTACTCTTCCGCCCCCGGGCGTGCGACGTGCTCGTACAGTTCGTAGCCGGAATAAATGCCCCACAATGGGCTCGCCATGGAAGCGAGGACAGCCCTGACCTTGAAGGCTGCCGGGCCGCCGTACTGGAGGTATTCCGTCAGGATATCGGGAGTGTTGACGAAGAAATTGGGCCGGAAGAACGCAGGAGTTTCCCTGCTGACCTCCGTGAAGTACTGCTCCAACTCTTCCTTGGTATTCCGCCAGGTGAAGTACGTGTAGGACTGCTGGAATCCGGCGCGCCCCAGGGCGTGCATCATGGCGGGGCGCGTGAATGCCTCGGCGAGGAAGACAACGTCGGGGTGCTTCGCGTTCACCTTCGCAATGAGCCACTCCCAGAACTGCACGGGCTTGGTATGCGGATTATCCACCCGGAAAATACGCACACCGTGGCTGACCCACAGAAGCACGATGCGCAGGACCTCGTTGTAGATGCCGTCCGGGTCATTGTCGAAGTTGATCGGATAGATGTCCTGGTACTTCTTCGGGGGGTTCTCGGCGTACGCGATCGAACCGTCCACGCGGGTGGTGAACCACTCGGGATGCTCCGTGACCCAGGGGTGGTCCGGGGACGCCTGCAGCGCGAGGTCCAGGGCGATCTCGAGATTCAGTTCGGCGGCACGCTGGACGAAGGCGTCGAAGTCCTCGAACGTACCGAGATCCGGATGGATCGCGTCATGGCCGCCTTCGGGAGCACCAATCGCCCAGGGCGAACCGGGGTCACCGGGCCCTGCGTTCAGGGTGTTGTTGGGCCCCTTGCGGTGTGAGGTTCCGATCGGATGGATCGGCGGGAGGTAGACGACATCGAAACCCATCTGCGCGACGGCGGGCAGGCGCTTGGCGGCAGTTGTGAAATTACCGGAGGTCCACTGGGCGGTAGAGGGGTCGTAGGAAGCACCCTCAGACCGCGGGAAGAATTCATACCAGGCGCCCCGCCCGGCTGCTTCGCGCTCCACCAGGATGGGGTACGCCCGGGAGGGTGTCACCAGGTCCCGGAGCGGCTCGCGCTCGACCGCAGCGCGGATGTCGGCTGAGTGGCCGGCGGCAAGCCGCTCATCAACCGGCAGCTCCCGGTTCCGCAGCCGCTCTGCACTGGCGACGAAGAGTTCACGCTCAGCCTGCGGCCTGGCAGCTGCATGGGTGGAGAAGAGGACAGCGCCCTCCTCCAGCATGAGCTCGACGTCGACGCCGGCCGCGATCTTCACGCTCGCGTTGTGGTGCCAGGTTTCGTAGAGGTCGCTCCAGCCTTCGATCAGGAAGGAGTGAAGCCCTTCCTTGGGGGGCCGCAGTCTGCCCTCGTACCGGTCCGTACCGAGGCCCAGGGGCGTCAACCGTACCCGCTGCACTTCGGTTCCATTCGGATCGAGCAGCACCGCCGACACACCGAGTTGATCGTGTCCTTCACGGAACACCGTCGCTCCAACCACAATGTCTGATCCCGGAATGGCCTTTGAGGGAAACAATCCAGCCTCAACCACCGGGGAGACCTTGGTGATGGGAATTCTTCCGAACCGCAAATCTTCGCCCATTGATGCGCCTGTCCTTGTTTGTGTCGCCTCGCTCGAAGTGGTCACAGACTAGACGTTAGCCATTATCGGGCCAGATTGCTAAGGGGACTTCCTAAGGAAGTCGAGTGTTGCGCGTCACAATGCAAGCGTTTACGCACATGCGGCCCCAGGACGTACTCCAGCTCTGAAATGTACGCTAACCTACCCAACGTGAAGGCAATCCGAAGGTTTACTGTCCGTACCGTTCTTCCGTCGAGCATTGCCCCGCTGGGTAAGCTGGCCGGCAACCTGCGCTGGTCCTGGCACCTGCCGACCGCGCGCCTGTTCCATGACATCAATCCGGAGGCCTGGGAGGCCAGCGGCCATGACCCTGTGCAGTTCCTCGGCTCGGTCACCCGCGAACAGCTCCAGCGGATCGCAGCGAACCAGGAACTCGTTGCGCGGATCAGGGATCTGGGAGAGGACCTCGATCGTTACCTCTCCGAACCGCGCTGGTACCAGTCGCTCGGGGAGGACGCGCCCCGGTCCATCGCCTACTTCTCGCCCGAGTACGGCATCAGCGCTGTGCTGCCCCAGTATTCCGGCGGCCTGGGGATCCTCGCCGGTGACCACCTCAAGGCGGCATCCGACCTGGGCGTCCCGCTGGTCGGTGTCGGCCTCCTCTACCAGGCGGGCTATTTCAAGCAGTCCCTTTCACGGGATGCCTGGCAGCAGGAAACCTACCCGGTCCTGGATCCCGACAACCTGCCGCTGACGCTGCTGCGCGAGGCCGATGGTTCAGCCGCGACGGTGGTGCTGCCGCTTCCGAACGGCCGCGAACTGCTCGCGCATATCTGGCGGGCCGACGTCGGCCGCGTGCCCCTCCTGCTGCTGGATTCCAACGTGCCGGGTAATGACGAAGCGGCCCGCAATGTGACCGACCGCCTCTACGGCGGCGGCGGTGACCAGCGTCTGCAGCAGGAACTTCTGCTCGGCATGGGCGGTGTAAAGGCGCTGCGGATCTTCCAGCGGCTCACAGGTTCACCCGCGCCGGAGGTCTTCCACACCAACGAGGGCCACGCCGGATTCCTTGGAATCGAACGCATCCGTGAGCTGATGGACTCCTCGAACGAGCAGCCGATGTCCTGGGAGGAAGCCCTGACAGCCGGACGCGCGTCGACGGTGTTCACCACGCATACACCGGTCCCTGCGGGCATCGACCGTTTCGAGCGGGCCCAGATCCAGCACTTCTTCGATGCGGGTCTGGCGCCGTCAGTGCCCACCGAACGTGTCCTGGAACTCGGTGCCGAAAACTACGAGGGCGGCGACAGCTCAAAGTTCAATATGGCCGTCATGGGTCTGCGCCTCGCACAGCGCGCCAACGGGGTGGCGAAGCTGCACGGCGAAGTGTCCCGCGAGATGTTTTCCGGGCTCTGGCCGGGATTCGACTCAAGGGAAGTTCCCATCAGCTCCGTGACCAACGGCGTGCACGTGCCCACCTGGGTGGATCCCCTCATCGCGGACTTCGCGCGGGAGAGCTTCGGCACGGAATCGGTCCTCGACCCGCAGTGGTCCCGGGTGTACGACGTCGAGGACGCAGACATCTGGCGGCTGCGCCGGATCATGCGCTCAAACCTCATTGACGACGTCCGTTCGCGGTTGCGGTCTTCCTGGAAGAAGCGCGGCGCTGCCGACGCCGAGCTCGCCTGGACGGATAATGTCCTCGATCCGGACGTACTGACCATCGGGTTTGCGCGCCGGGTTCCCACCTACAAGCGGCTCACCCTGATGCTGCGGGACCCTGACCGCCTTAAGGCACTTCTGCTCCATCCGACCAACCCCATCCAGCTGGTCATCGCAGGAAAGTCACACCCTGCCGACGAGCAGGGCAAGCGGATGATCCAGGATCTGGTCCGGTTCACTGACGACCCCGAGGTCCGGCACCGGATCGTCTTCCTGCCCAATTACGACATTGCGATGGCCCGCACCCTCTTCCCCGGCTGCGATGTGTGGCTCAACAACCCGCTCCGCCCACTCGAGGCGTGCGGCACGTCGGGCATGAAATCGGCCATCAACGGCGGGCTCAACCTGTCGGTGCTGGACGGTTGGTGGGATGAAATGTACGACGGCGACAACGGGTGGGCGATCCCCACCGCAAATAACGGCGCCTCGACTGAGGAACGTGACGATATCGAGGCGGCGGCTCTGTACGACCTCATCGAGGAGCAGGTTGCACCCCGCTTCTACAACACCGTCCGGCCTGCTGACGCGGGAGCCGCGGGGCCGTCCGCTTCATCAAAGGACGGCGTCCCCCACCAGTGGGTGGCGATGATCAAGCACACCATGGCAAACCTTGGACCCGCCGTCTCCGCCGAGCGGATGCTGCAGGATTACGTCGGCCAGCTGTATCAGCCCGCCTGCCGTTCCGGGCGCCTCGCGGTGGCCGACGGCTACAGGTTTGCACGGCAGGCCGCGTCCTGGCGTTCGAGGATCAAGGACGGCTGGTCGGCGGTCCAGGTTGAGCATGTCGACTCGCTGGGGGTCTCCGAGGATCCGCAGATCGGCGATTCCCTCACCGTTAACGCCTACGTGTCACTGGGCAGCCTGAACCCGGAGGATGTTGTTGTGGAAGTGGTCTACGGCCGCGCTTCGGACAGCGACGACCTCAGCGACGTGGCGGTCGCAGAACTGAAGGTCTCCGAGGACCTCGGCAGGGGCCGGTTCCTGTTCGAAGGCGGCATTGTCATTGATCACTCCGGGTCCTTCGGCTACACCGTCCGGGTTCTCCCGCAGCATGAGAGCCTTGCGTCCAAGGCGGAGCTGGGGCTCGTTGTGAATGCCTAGGCGCGGTAGACCGTAATCGAGTTCGACGCCGCGGTGTCCGTTTCTCCTCCATGGAGGCGGGCGCCGCGGCGTTTCGCGTTCGCTGCCGCTGTGCTGAACCGCAGCTCGAACATCTGGCTCCCGCTCTCGGGCACTCCGAACCTCTCCAGCGCCGACACCGTGGGAAGCACCAGGTGCCGGTCCTCGAGGTGCCCGTTGATCACGATCAGGCCGTCCAGGGTGCCGTCCGGCGATCCAAGCAGCAGTTGGACGGTCCGGCACCCGGGATCCGACCACTGTTCCGGGGACATCGGTTCGCCGTCCTCGTTGAACCACAGCAGATAGGATGTGTCCTCCCGTGCCGGATACCCGGCGGGTTGCTCGCTGAGGAATTCGCGTCGGATCCGCAGCAGCTCCCGCGTCGCGGTGAGCATGGTCCGGGCATCCTCGTCATGGTTCCAGTGCACCCAGGCCAACTCGTTGTCCTGGCAGTAGGCGTTGTTATTGCCGTGCTGGCTCCGGCCGAATTCGTCACCCGCGGTAATCATCGGTACGCCGAGCGCGAGCAGTTGGGTGGCCATCAGGTTGCGGGCCGTGAGGGCACGGGCAGCCAGGATCCGTTCCTGCTCAGTAGGGCCCTCAACACCGTGGTTGTAGCTCCGGTTGTGGTTGTGGCCATCGCGGTTCGCTTCACCGTTGGCCTCGTTGTGCTTACGGTTGTAGGCCGTCAGGTCCGCGAGGGTGAAACCGTCATGCGCGGTCACGAAGTTGATGGACGACACCGCGGTGCGGCCGGAACGGCCGAAGACGTCGGCGGACCCGGCAAGGCAGCTGGCCAGCCGGGCTACAGTGCCGGCGCCGCCGCCCTCGGCCAGAGCCGCCTGGTCGGACAGCCAGAAGTCACGGACCGTGTCCCGGAAACGGTCATTCCAGTCGGCCCAGCCCTGCGGGAAATTGCCGGTCTGCCAGCCGTTGTAGCCCACGTCCCATGGTTCGGCGATCAGCTTGACGCCGCTGAGGACGGTATCCGCGGCGATGGCAATCAGCAGCGGGTGGCGCGGCGTGAACTGATGATTTTCATCCCGGCACAGCGCTACGGCGAGGTCGAACCGGAATCCGTCGATTCCGAACTCATCCACCCAGTAGCGCAGCGAATCCAGCGCGAACTGGATGACGCGCGGCTCAGCGAAGTTGACCGTGTTACCGCAGCCGGTGGTATCGATGTACCGGCCGTCGTCGGAATGGCGGTAGTACTTCATCTCGCTCAGGCCGCGCCAGCAGAGCGCGGGCCCGCCCTGCGGACCTTCTGCCGTGTGGTTGTAGACCACATCGAGGATCACCTCGATTCCCGCCTCATGAAGGAGACGGACCATGCCCTTCAGCTCGTCCTGCACGGCCTTGGGACCGGCCTGCCTGGCGGCCTCGGTGGCGTATTGGGGATGCGGCGCGAAGAAGCCGAGCGTGTTGTAACCCCAGTAGTTGTTGAGCCCCAGTGGAGCCAGGTGCGGCTCATCGATGTGGAAGTGGATCGGCAGGAGCTCGACGGCGGTGATCCCCAACTCCCTGAGGTACCCGATCATCGCCGGGTGAGCCAGGCCTGCGTAGGTGCCGCGAAGTTCCTCGGGCACGTCCGGGTGCAGCTGGGTAAGCCCCTTGAGGTGCGCCTCGTAGATGACGGTGTCACGCCAGCGGGTGGCAGGGCGGCGGGATGAGCCCCAGTCGAACGCCTTGTCCACCACCACCGAGAAATATGCGGGCTGATCCCCTGCCGGCAGCGTGTCGATGGCGCGGCCGTACGGATCCAGAAGCAGCTGGGACTCGCCGGGCTCTCCGGGCAACGGCGCTCCGGCAGGCCAGAACGCATACCGCGCCGACTCTCCGAGCCCCTCCACCACGCCGTGGTGGACACCGTCCGTGAGCTCCGGCAGCTGGGCTTCGGTCCACTCTCCGTGCGCGCCCTGGTAGTGGATGGTCACCGCCTCCAGGTCCGGGGCGTACACGGCGACGTTGAAGATGTCCGGCTGGTCACCGGCGCACCGGCTGACCCCCAGCGGGAACGCCTGGGAAAGTTGGGGGATCTCAGTGATCAGGCTCATGACGGTGATTCGGTCCCTAGCGCTTTTTGGTTGCCCGCTGGCGCGAGATTTCATACAGGCTGATCCCCACAGCCATGGACGCGTTCAGTGATTCCATCGCGGAGTCGATCGGGATGGAGACGATCTGGTCGCAGTTCTCCCGGACGAGCCGCGAGAGTCCCTTGCCTTCGGAGCCGACGACGATGCAGACCGGCTCGGTGCCGAGGGTGAGGTCGGGCAGGGAGACGTCGCCGTCGCCGTCGAGGCCCAGGACAAAGATGCCCATCTCCTTGAAGGACTTCAGCGTGGAATTGAGGTTGCCCACGCGCGCCACAGGCACACGCACTGCGGCACCTGCGCTGGTCTTCCACGCCGAGGCAGTAACGCCGACCGACCGCCGCTCGGGGACGATCACCCCATGACCGCTGAAGGCCGAGACTGAACGGATGATAGCGCCGAGATTACGGGGATCGGTGATACCGTCCAGCGCGACGAGCAGGGGCGCCTGCGTGAGGTGCCCCTTTTTCCATTTGGCGATGGCCTCACCGGCAAGATCGAGCCCGTCCGCGTATTCGTAGGGAGGGATCTGGAGCATCAGACCCTGATGTACGGAGCCGTCTGCGAGCCGGTCGAGTTCCGGTTTGCCGGTTTCCATCAGAGGTATTCCGCGCTCCGTGGCGAGCTTGAGGGATTCACGCACGCGGTCATCCACGTCGATCCGGATCGCCAAGTGGAGCGCCTTCGCCGGAATACCGGCCCGAAGCGCCTCCACGACGGCGTTGCGCCCGGTGACGTACTCTTCTCCCGGTTTGGCCCTGGAGCGGCCGGGCGCTGCCTTGCCTCCGAGCCGCTTCGCCGCAGAGCGCTCTGCCAGCTGCTTGCTCTTGTGCGCCTTGTGGTAGGGACGGTCTTCGGCCTTGGGTGTTGGTCCTTTGCCCTCGAGCGACTTCCGTCCGTGCCCCCCAGTACCGATGGTGGGACCCTTCTTGGTCTTGCGGATAGCGCCAGGACGTCCGTGGGGGTTGGCCATGGGGAAACACCTTCAGATAGAGGACTTGCGTCAGTCCAGTTTACGCGGGCGGACGCCCCGCCCCCTCCGCTGTCGCGTTCCGGGACTTTCAGCCGCGGGAGAGGCTCCAGCGCGCACCGTCCGCCGAATCCTCAACGACGACGCCGGCCTCCGCCAGCGCGTCCCGGATGGCGTCCGCACGGGCCCAGTCCCGCCCTGCCCGGGCTGCCGCGCGCTCGGCGAGCTGGGAACGGACCAGCGCGTCCAGAGCTGTGAGTTCCGGGCATTTCTCTGCCCCTCCGGCCGGGCGGGCGTCGTCGAGCCCGAGTGCCGCCGTCATGGCCGATACCGCGGCAGCAGCGCGGGCCGCGCCGGCACTGTCGTTGACTGCCAGTGCCGAGTTTCCTGCCCGCACGGTCTCGTGGAGTACGGCGAGGGCCCGGGGCACGTTGAGGTCATCATCCATGGCGGCACCGAACTCTTCCGGCAGATCCGCCCAGTCCGGTGCGCCGCCCGCGTGACCGGACTTGGCGAGGAACCCGTCGATGCGCTCGACGGCGGCAGCGGCTTCCTGGAGCGAGGTGGGCCGGTAGTCCAGCACGGAGCGGTAGTGGGCCTGCCCGAGGTAGTAGCGGACCACCCTGGGTGTGGTGAGCTGGAGCATCTCGGCGGGACTGACCGTGTTGCCGACCGACTTGGACATCTTCTCGCCCTCGTAGGTCACCATCCCGTTGTGCATCCAGAACCGGGCGAACCGGTGGCCTGCGGCCTGGGACTGCGCCATCTCATTCTCGTGATGGGGAAACCGCAGGTCGAGACCGCCGCCGTGGATATCGAACTCGGTGCCAAGGTACCTGGTGACCATTGCCGAGCATTCCAGGTGCCAGCCCGGGCGCCCATTGCCCCAGGGACTGGGCCAGGCCGCTGTTTCCGGTTCGCCTTCC
Source organism: Arthrobacter subterraneus (assembly GCF_900099735.1). Lineage (GTDB taxonomy): Bacteria > Actinomycetota > Actinomycetes > Actinomycetales > Micrococcaceae > Arthrobacter_D > Arthrobacter_D subterraneus. Next base: position 14,869 of record NZ_FNDT01000011.1, read on the forward strand.
TTCCATCCCTTCCAGAGGGCGAAGTCGCGGGGATCCCTCTTGCCCCGGGGATCGGCGTCCGGCGCTGCCTGCATGTCATCCACGTTCTGGCGGGTCAGACTCCCGTAGACGGGCCAGGAACGGACGTCGAAATACACATCTCCCGATCCGTCCGACGCAGGGTAGGCGTGCCCACGGTCGATGAGCTGCTGGATGAGCTGGTGCATCTCGGGGATGTGCCCTGTTGCCCTCGGCTCATAAGTGGGGCGCTGCACGCCGAGGGTGTCGTAGGCCTTGAGGAATTCCTGCTCGTAGCGGTAGGCAAGCGCCCACCACTCCTCGTTCGGCACGGCGTCGGAATCCTCGAGGGGCTCCTCGAAGGATGCCCGGGACTTGGCAAGGATCTTGTCGTCGATATCGGTGACGTTACGGACCACGGTGACCACGTAGCCGCGTACCCGGAGCCAGCGGGTGAGCTGGTCGAACGCTATGGCTGAGCGCACGTGGCCCACGTGCGGCATCCCCTGCACTGTGGCACCGCAGTAGTACACCCGCGCGGCCCCCGGTGTCAGGGACGTGAACTCGCGGACTTCTGCTGTTGCGGTGTCATAGAATCTCAGGCTCACCGACCCAGACTACCGAATCCGGTCCCGGTGCCCTGACCGGAAAATCCGGTCAACACTCGACGACGACGGCGGTGGCAACCGCCGCTATTCCCTCGCCCCGGCCGGTGAAGCCCAGCCCGTCACTCGTGGTCGCGGAGACGGTGACCGGCGCCCCGACCGCAGCAGAGAGGACGGCCTCCGCTTCGGCGCGCCGCGGAGTGAACCGCGGGCGGTTCCCAACAAGCTGCACGGCAACGTTGCCGATCTCGAAGCCCGCCGCCCGCACAATGCGCGCTGCCTCGCTCAACAGGGTGATCCCGGAAGCACCGGCGTACTCAGGGCGGTCGGTGCCGAAATTGGTTCCGAGATCTCCCGTTCCGGATGCGGAGAACAGTGCATCGGCTGCGGCGTGAGCCACGGCGTCGCCGTCGGAATGTCCGGCAAGCCCCCGTTCTCCGGGCCATTCCAGCCCCGCCAGCCACAGCGTCCGGGACTCGGCGGAGGACGCAAATGCGTGGACGTCGATTCCGATGCCGGTGCGCGGCAACTTTGCGTTCATTGATCCTCCTGGGACTCCGCCCGGGCCTGCAGAACAACCGCTTCCGCGAGCATCAGGTCGAGCGGCGTTGTGACTTTGAATGCCAGGGGGTCACCCGGCGCGAGGGTGACCGGGGTGCCGAGGGACTCAACGAGCATCGCGTCGTCGGTGACGGAACTGTGCTTCCGCGCTGCTGCGTGCGCACCACGCAGCGTCGCGGCGTCGAAGCCCTGCGGAGTCTGGACGGCGCGCAGCGTGGCGCGATCGGGCGTGGCGGTCACGGTGTTTCCATCCACCACCTTGATGGTGTCCGACACCGCGATTCCCGGCACGACGGCGGGCGCGCCCCCGCGGACAGCGGCCACTACTGAATGGAAGACGTGCGGTGGAGTGAGCGCCCGGGCGGCATCATGAACAAGCACAATGCCGACGTCGCCGGGCAGCGCCGCCAGTCCGGCGCGAACGGATTCAGGCCGGCTGGGTCCGCCGTCAACAGCGGTGATGGTGAGACCGGAGGGATCGTGGGCGTGGACGATGGCCCTCAACTCTGTGTCGCCGGACGGCACCACCACACTGATGTGGCCCGCAAGCGCCGAGGCGCGGACGCCGTCCAGTGCGAGCTCAAGCAGTGTGCGGCCGGCACACCGGACGAGGGCCTTGGGCATGCCGCGGCCAAGGCGGACGCCGGCGCCGGCGGCAACAATGATGACGCCAACGCGGCGTGAATCTTCTGACACAGCTTCACCCTACGCGAACCGCACAGGCACACCTGTGACCATTTTCCGCACCGTTTCCCCGCCGGAAGCCGACAAAAGAAAAGGACCGCGTTTCCGCGGTCCTTTTTCTTCTAGGAAGCCAGTACTTCGTCGAGCACGGTGGCTGCCTTCTCTTCATCCGTCTTCTCGGCCAGGGCGAGCTCCGAGATCAGGATCTGGCGAGCCTTTGCCAGCATCCGCTTCTCACCGGCGGACAGACCGCGATCGTGGTCCCGGCGCCAAAGGTCCCGGACAACTTCCGCGACCTTGATGACGTCTCCCGATGCGAGCTTCTCCAGGTTTGCCTTGTACCGGCGTGACCAGTTGGTAGGCTCCTCGGTGAATTCCGCCCGGAGTACGTCGAAAACGTGCTCAAGGCCTTCCTTGCCCACAACGTCACGTACCCCGACGAGGTCAACGTTCTCTGCTGGAACTTCAATGGTCAGATCACCCTGTGCCACCTTGAGCTTGAGATACATCTTCTCTTCGCCCTTGACAGTGCGCATCTTGATCTCTTCAATCTTTGCTGCGCCGTGGTGAGGGTAAACAACTGTTTCGCCGACCTCAAAAACCATGTGGATAATCCCCTTTCCCGCAGATCAGTTTATCACGAAAACGACACGCCCATTACGCGTTATCGCAGGTCAGCGGGGCAGACAGCGATCAGTTAGCTATCATTCCGCTCTTGACGCAGGGCAGATTTGATGCATGCGGGACTTCCGGATCGCTCGCCGGGGTTCATTGAAGTCCAATAATCGTCCCCGTTGCCGATAGGCTGTGGCATAGCGTTTGTCCACCGGTCACCGAACCAACCCTCAGGAGTTATTGCCGTGAAGAGTTCCCCGAAGAAACGAGTACAGCTGGCAGTAACTGCCGGAAGCGCTGTGCTGGCTCTCCTTGGAGCCACCGGTTGTTCCGCCACCAGCCTTCAGGCGACCACCCTGCAGTACTCCGCCTCGGATGGGATTGTGGAGCAGGTGGGACCGGTGCTCCTGCGCAACATCCTCATCATCACCTCTGATGAGGGCGAGCCGGGCAGACTGCTGGGCACCATGTTCAACGAATCGGACTCGCCCGTTCAGGTCACCATTGACGGTGAGAACGAGAGTTCGCAGATCACCATCGAAGCGAACGACAAGTACGTGTTCGAGGACGAGGTGGACGACGACGGCACGCTGCAGGGCATCAGCGAGATCCCCGGCGCCCTGGTGGACCTCGACTTCACGGTGAACTCAGAGAGCCAGACGTTCCGTGTACCGGTGCTGGACGGGACCCTCGAGGAATACCGTGAGTATGTGCCCGGCGGATTCACCCCGGAGCCTTCACCGTCCGAGGAAGCCGGCGAGGAAGACCACTAAGTACACCGACGGAAGGCGCCGGACCCAAGGGCCCGGCGCCTTCCCTGGTTTAAGGCTCGTATTTGTATCCCAGTCCGCGCACCGTGACGAGGTGGCGCGGCGCGGAGGGGTCCGGCTCGATCTTCCCGCGAAGGCGCTTGACGTGGACGTCCAGCGTCTTGGTGTCCCCCACGTAGTCCGAGCCCCACACCCGGTCAATCAGCTGGCCCCTCGTGAGCACCCTGCCGGAATTGCGGAGGAGCATCTCCAGCAGCTCGAACTCCTTCAAGGGCAGCGAGACCTGCTCTCCGTTGACGCTCACTACGTGCCGTTCCACGTCCATGCGGACCGGGCCGGCCGCGACGGTGCTGGAGATGAGCTCTTCCGGTTCGCCCTGCCTGCGCAGCACTGCGCGGACGCGTGCCACGAGCTCACGTGACGAATAGGGTTTGGTGACGTAGTCATCGGCTCCCAGCTCGAGGCCCACCACCTTGTCGATCTCCGAATCCTTGGCCGTCAGCATGATGACCGGGACGGAAGAGCGCTGCCTCAGCTGGCGGCACACCTCAGTACCCGACAGGCCCGGCAGCTGCAGGTCGAGGAGCACAAGGTCTGCTCCCGCCCGGTCGAACTCGGTCAGTGCGTCAGGACCGTTATCCACCACGACGGCGTCAAAGCCCTCCTTGCCCAGGAGATAGGACAGGGGGTCGCTGAAGGACTCTTCATCTTCAACGATCAGGATGCGGCTCACGCTTTTACTCCTTGGTTCCGGGCGCTGCCGCCCTTGTCGCCCAGCGGGCTCTCGTGCTGTGTGGTCTCTGTTCGCGAGCTTCCGGTGGCGCCGGAAGCGGCGGCCGGGCCGGCGTCGTCGTCTGCTGTTTCCATCTCCGGCAGGCGGACGGTGAAGGTGCTTCCCTGGCCCTGCTGGGACCACACGGTCACCTCGCCGCCGTGATTGGACACCACATGCTTGACGATGCTCAGGCCCAGGCCCGTGCCGCCGGTCTGCCGGGAACGCGCCGCATCAATGCGGTAGAAGCGCTCGAAGATGCGTTCCTGCTCCTCGGGTGTGATGCCGAGGCCCTGGTCCGTGACGGAAATCTGCGCCAGTCCGTCGCGGGAGCGCAGGCCGACCCCCACCCGGGTTCCCTCCGGTGAATAGCGGATGGCGTTGTCGATGAGGTTGCGGAAGGCGGTCATGAGCAGGTCAGGATCCCCGTAGACCGGTGACTCGATCTTCCCGCCGACCACAATGTCGATCTGCTTGCTTTCCGCGGGAAGCTTGTTGCGGTCCACGGCCTCGGCGATCACCGCATTCACATCGACCGGCTTCCCGCGCCGCACCACATCGGTACCCTGCAGGCGGGACAGCTCGATGATGTCCTGGACCAGGGCTGAGAGCCTGCCCGATTCCTTATGCATGCGCTGGGCGAAACGGCGCACGGCGACCTCGTCCGAGGCCGCGTCATCGAGGGCCTCGGCGAGAAGGGAGATGGCGCCGACGGGGGTCTTGAGTTCGTGGGACACGTTCGCCACGAAGTCGTTGCGGATTTCCTCGGTGCGGGTGATCTCGGTGCGGTCATCGGCCAGGATCAGGATGTACTCCTCACCGAGCGCCGCGACGCGCGCCTGGACAACAATGGTGCCCTGCCCGAGCGGGCCCCGGGGAAGTTCCAGTTGCCGCTCCTCAATGACTCCGTCCCTCCGGACCCGGGCCGTGAGCTCAAGAAGTTCGCGGTGGACAACGGTATGGCCGCGGACAAGGCCGAAAGCGTACGCGGCGGGGCTTGCCCGGACCACGCCGTCAATGCCGTCGACGATGACGTAGGCGCGCCCGATGACGGAGAGCACATCGGCGGCCCCTTTCGGGAGCACCGGCTCATCGGAGTCGAGCCGCACGCGCCGCTGCGCCTCGCTGGCACGGAACGCCAGCATGCCGGCGACGCCGATGGCGAGGCCGACCAGCCCGGCCACAAGGCTCAGCAGTACAGGATCCACAAAACCCAGCTTAGGCCGTGGTTACGCCGCACCCTGCTGATCCGGTGGCTTTGGGCCGGTGGTTCAACTAACGTTCACCTAAAGGTGCGTAACAGTTAAGGGGCAACTGAAAACGTGCTGAGCAGGACTGCGCATCTGCGCCCGTTCAGCATTTCAAAGGGAAAGGACGCCCACGTGCGTAAGGTTTTTCAGGCGGAGCTTCACCAGATCGGCGAAGAACTCATCGAGATCTCGAAGCTGGTTGAAGAGGCCATGCAGAAGGCCACCACGGCGTTCGAGGGAGCGGATACCGAACTGGCGCAGGAAGTCATCGCCGCCGACGCGCGCATCGACTTCCTCCAGAACGATCTCGACGAGCGCGCCATCGACGTGCTCGCCCTGCAGGGGCCGGTGGCCAGCGACCTGCGGATGATCGTGGGCGCGCTGCGGATGAGCGCGTCGCTTGAGCGGATGGGCGATCTTGCCCGGCACATCGCCCAGCTGGCACGTCTGCGCTTCCCGGAGAACGTGATCCCGGAAAGCATCCGGCCCACCTTCATTGAACTGGCGCAGCTGGACATCGCGATTGCCCACAAGGTCACCGAACTCCTCGAAACCCGGAATCTCGAACTCAGCAACGAGATCTATGCCCACAACTCCCGGATCAACGAGCTGCACGCCGGAGTCTTCAAGGCAGTGGCCGCAGCAGACTGGAATGCGTCCGCCCCGACCACCGTTGACGTCACGCTGGCCAGCCGCTACTTCGAGCGCTTCGCTGACCACGGTGTATCGGTGGCCCGGAAGGTCACCTACCTCGTGACCGGCGAATGGCAGCCCAGCGCTCCGCTGAACTAGCACCACCCAAAGAACGACGGCGGCCCGCCTCCTTCCCGGAGGCGGGCCGCCGTCGTCTGAATGCCGGTCTGGCTGCTAGTGCTTGGCCTTGCCCTGGTTGGCTACCGCCTCGATGGCTGCGGCAGCGGCGTCCGCGTCAAGGTAGGTACCGCCGGCCTTGACCGGCTTGAGGTCCTCGTCCAGTTCATACACGAGCGGGATGCCCGTAGGGATGTTGAGCGCGGCGATGTCCGCGTCGCTGATGCCGTCGAGGTGCTTGACGAGCGCGCGCAGCGAATTTCCGTGGGCAGCGATAAGGACGGTCTTGCCGGCCTTGATGTCTGCGCTGATATCCGACTCCCAGTACGGCAGGAACCGCTCGAGGACGTCCTTCAGGCACTCCGTGCGGGGCACATCATCGCCGAGGTCCGCGTAACGCGGGTCATTGGCCTGCGAATACTCGCTCGAATCGTCGAGGGGCGGCGGCGGGGTGTCATAGGAGCGGCGCCATTCCATGAACTGCGCCTCGCCGTACTCTGCGAGCGTCTGCGCCTTGTCCTTGCCCTGGAGCGCACCGTAGTGGCGCTCATTGAGGCGCCAGTTGCGCTTGACGTCGATCCAGCTGCGGTCTGCTGCCTCAAGCGCGAGGTTCGCGGTGATGATGGCGCGCTTCTGCCGCGAGGTGTAAACGATGTCCGGCAGGATGTCATGCTCAACGAGCAGCTCGCCGCCGCGAACGGCTTCCTTGCGTCCGAGTTCCGTCAGTGCCACGTCCACCCAGCCTGTGAAAAGGTTCTTTTCATTCCACTCGCTTTGGCCATGGCGCAGCAGGATCAGTTTGTAAGAAGTCATGGCCCAAGTCTGCCGTATTTGGCCACGAGGGGCACATACTGCGCGCTCACCGGCCCTTTCATTACCCGTAACCCGACGCGCGCAAGCATTGCCCGTAATCTTGAACGGTGCCAGTACGAAAGCCCGGGAAGCCGGTGGGAGCGATCACCCGCGGCACCACCAATCCCAACCGGCTGCGGCGGATGGACCGCTGGCTGGCCGGTCCGCATGCGTGGCGTATCCGTGCGGCGGAAGATCCCCTGGTGGTGGACCTCGGTTACGGCGCGACGCCGGTCACCGCCGTCGAGCTCTTCACCCGCCTGCGTACGGTGCGCAGCGACGTCGAGGTGGTGGGCGTCGAGATCGACCCGGAGCGCGTCCGCGCCGCCCTCCCCCTGCAATGTCCCGGGCTCAGCTTTGTACAGGGCGGATTCGAGGTGCCGCTGGATGGGCGGCGGCCCTCCGTGGTCCGGGCGTTCAACGTCCTGCGTCAGTACAGGGAGGACGAGTATCCGGCCCACTGGGACCTGGTGCGCGGGCGGCTGTCCGAACACGGCCTGTTCATTGACGGGACCTGCGACGAGATCGGGCGCCGCGCTACATGGGTTGCCCTCGGCGTGGACGGTCCGCTCTCGCTCAGCATTTCCCTGCGGTTCGGTGGTTTCGGGGTGCCGTCGGATGTGGCGGAGCGGCTGCCGAAGGCGCTGATTCACCGGAACGTGCCCGGTGAGCGGGTGTTCGATTATCTGCAGGCGCTCGACCGCGCGTGGCTGGATGCGGCACCGCTGGGCTCCTTCGGCAACCGGCAGCGCTGGCTGCGAATGTGTTCGGCCATGGCGGACGCCGGCTGGCCGCTGGTCGACGGTCCGGCCCGGTGGCGTCTGGGTGAAATCACTGTTGCGTGGGATGCGGTGGCGCCCGGCTGAACGGCGCCGGATAGACGGGACCCTGCGAGTGGCCGGTCAGCCTTACCAGGGACCGTAGGGGCCGCTGCTGCCCTGGACTTCGCTCACCGCAGGCTTTACGTCCGCAAGGTAGACGCAGGCGGCAATGATCGCAGCGAGCTGCAGCAGTCCGAACAGGCCGATGCCGCCGAAGAGGGCGGTCAGCGCTCCGATCGCGGCCGCACCGGCGGTCAGGCCGAGCCAGAAGCTCTTGGTGCGTTTGAAGGTGGCTTCGAAGGACGCGGGCTTTCGCTGGATGCAGTCAATGAACGCCCACAGTTCAATGCCGAGCGCAACGTACCCCAGGACTCTGAAGAGCCACATTTCGGTCAAAAGCACAAGTTCCACGGAATCAGCCTAGCCGTTATTCGGCGCGGATGAGAGCGCCGCCTCGAGGTCAGCCCAGAGGTCCTCGACGTTTTCGATGCCGACGGACAACCGGACCAGCGCCTCAGGCACCGTCTTCGGTTCACCGGGCTGGCGCCGTCGTCGTTCTATCAGGGACTCGACACCGCCAAGGGAGGTGGCAGGCAGCCAGAGGCGGACCGCCTCCACGAGGGCGTCGGCGGCGTCCCTGCTCTCCAGTTCGATGCTGATGATGCCGCCGTAGCCCTTGAGTTGGGCGGTGGCGCGCTCATGGCCGGGATCGTTCGGCAGCCCCGGGTAGCGGATGCGCGTCACCGAGGGATGGACTTCCAGCCGGCGCGCGAGTTCCAGTGCGTTGGCCTGGCTGCGCTCCATCCGCAGCGCGAGGGTGCGCAGTCCGCGCAGCGCGAGCCACACCTCGAACGGGCCGGCAATCGCGCCGTGCAGTGTGCGGTAGGTTGCCAGCTCGGCGCGCATCGCGGCATCCGAGGTCACCAGGGCGCCCAGGACCACGTCGGAGTGGCCGGCCAGGTACTTGGTGACGGAGTGGAGCACTACGTCGGCGCCATAGTCCAGCGGCCGGCTCACCAGCGGTGTGTTGAAGGTGTTGTCGACGACGACGGTGGCGCCGGCTGCCTTGGCGGCGGCGGCCAGAACCGCGGTTTCGGCGACCTCAAGCATCGGGTTGGTGGGGCTTTCGAGCCACAGCATGTCAGCGCCGTCGAGCTGCCCGAGGACCTGCGAGGTGTCGGCGATATCCACCTGCCGGACCGTCAGACGGCCCCGGGCTTCCTCGGCGAGCGCCAGCGAGACAGACCCGCCGTACGCATGCCGCGGGATCACCACCATTCCCCCCGCCGGGACGAGGGACAGCGCCGCAGCGGCCGCTCCGAGACCGGAGGCGAAGGTGAGAGCCGGCAGCGCCGCGCCCTCAAGCTCGGCAAGCGCCTCCTCGAAGGGGTCCCAGGTGGGGTTGGACATGCGCGCGTAGATGCGGTCGGAGCCGACGGGTGGAGCGGTCTCGTGGAAGGTCGACGAGAGCACGATCGGCGGATTGACCGGGGAATCGTGGTTCCGTGGCGGGCGGCCCGCTGCGACGGTGATCGTATCCGGGGCGAGGTGCGCGTGCTGGGTCATTCGATCAGGTTAGTTGGTGCGGGCACGGCCCTGACGCATCGGGCGGGCGCTTGTTACATCTCAGGTGGGTTATTTGTGCCCACTTGATGCGCAGTTCCCCTCCGCTGCGGATGCATCAGTCCACAGGCGCTATGCGGTCTGTCAGGGTCAGTCGGTAGGCTGATCCAGTGACATCCCAGACTCCCCGCCCTTCCCGCGGCATGTTCCTTGCCTTCGAGGGCGGCGACAGTGCCGGCAAGTCCACGCAGGCCGCGCGGCTCGCCGAGTCGCTTGAGGCTGAGGGCTACACCGTGGTGCGCACGCGTGAGCCCGGCGGAACGGAAATCGGCGAGAAACTGCGTTCGCTTGTCCTCGACCACGGGCATGGCCATATCGACGCCCGCACGGAGGCTCTCATCTTCGCTGCGTCCCGCGCCGCCCACGTACACCAGGTAATAATGCCCGCGCTGGCCCGCGGCGACGTTGTCATCTGTGACCGCTATATCGACTCCTCCGTTGCCTATCAGGGGGTGGGCCGGGGGCTGGGCGCGCAGAGCGTTCTCGACCTCAACCTGTGGGCCGTTGAAGACCTGCGTCCGGATCTCACCGTCCTGCTGGACGTTGACCATGTGGAGGGCCGTGGCCGCCGAACCTCCACAGCCGCACCGGAAGACCGCATGGAATCCGAGCCCGACTCCTTCCACGAACAGATCCGGGCTGCGTTCCGCCAGCAGGCCGCCTCGAACCCCGGGCAGTATCTGGTGCTGAACGCCTCGGACCCGGTCGGCGTCCTCGCGAAGACCATCCTCGAAGCAGTACGGGACCGCCTGGCATGAGCGTCTGGACCTTCCTCACCGGCCAGGCCGCCGCCGTCGAGCAGTTGCGCCGCGCCGCGGCCGCCGAGCAGCCCAACCATGCCTGGCTGTTCACCGGCCCTCCGGGATCGGGACGTTCCAACGCCGCGCGGGCCTTCGCCGCCGCGCTGCTCTGCGACCGACCGCTGCTCGAGGATCGGGGCTGCGGCGAGTGCAAGGCCTGTACGACGGCGCTGGCCGGCTCGCACGCCGATGTCACCAACGTGACCACCGAGAAGGTCACCATCAGCATTGACGAGGCCCGTGAACTGGTGCGGAAGGCGCAGGACAAGCCATCCACCGGCAGGTGGCGCGTGATCATCGTCGAAGATGCCGACCGCATGCAGGAACGCAGTACCAACGTCCTGCTGAAGGCGATCGAGGAGCCTCCCCCGCGCACCATCTGGCTCCTGTGCGCGCCGAGTCCCGGCGACGTGCTGGTGACCATCCGGTCCCGCTGCCGCTCGGTGAGCCTGCGCGTACCCCCGGTTGAGGCCGTGACGGAGCTGCTGATCACGCGGGATGGGATCGACCCGGTCATTGCCGAAGCCGCCGCCCGTGCGGCGCAGAGCCATATCGGGGTGGCAAAGCGGCTCGCCACCGACACCGACGCACGCGAGCGCCGGAACCAGATTGTGCGGCTGCCCCTGAACCTCCGCAGCATCGCCGGCGCCATGAAGGCCGCCGCGGACCTGGTCAAGCTGGCGGAGGCCGAGGCACAAAGCTCCTTCGAGCAGCGGGACGCCGAGGAAAAGGCGGCACTGCTGGCCTCACTGGGCGCCCCGGATTCGGGCACCATCCCCCCGGCAATCCGCTCGCAGGTCAAGCGGCTGGAGGAGGACCAGAACCGGCGGGCCAAGCGGTCGAAAAACGACTACTTCGACCGTGCCCTCACTGACCTCACGTCCTTCTACCGGGACGTCCTCATGCTGCAGCTGGGCGCCGGCGGGCACCTGGTCAATGAGCCGTTGCGCCCTGAACTTGAACGCTACGCGGAGCACGGCACGCCTGAGGAGACCCTCGGGCGCATCGAGGCCATCAACAAAGTGCGCACCCGGATCGTTGGAACCAATATCGCCCCCTTGCTGGCCATCGAAGCGATGGCCGTCAGCCTGTTGCCAGAGAAGGAACTTTCCGCGTGACACACTCCCACCCCGCGCGCCGCTCACCGCTGCGCGCGCTGGCAGGTGCTGCCGCCGTCGTCGTTGGTCTGGTGCTATCCGGCTGTACAGCGGGTCCGGACACCGGTGCGGTGACCGCGCCTCCCGAGGTGATCGGGGAAGTTCCGGAGGACCTGCGCGAATTCTACGCACAGGAAGTGACGTGGGAGGAATGCGAGGGCGACGACTTCGCCTGCGCGACGGTGAAGGTTCCGCTGGATTACAGCGACCCGGGGCGGGCGTCGATCGACATTGCCATGATCCGCCTCGATGCTCCGGGAGACGCGCAGGGCTCGCTCCTGGTGAATCCGGGAGGGCCGGGAGTCTCGGGGTACAACCTGGTGCGGGATTCCGCGGCATTCATCCTCAGCGACCGGCTGCGCCAGTCCTTCGATGTGGTGGGTTTTGATCCGCGCGGGGTCAACGAGTCCTCTGCGGTGGAATGCCTGACCGATGAGGAACGCGATGAAGCCCGCGCGGAGACGCTGCCACCGGATGCCACCGACGCCGAAGCCCTGGAGATCCTGGAAGCGGACTCCGCGGAATACGCACAGCTGTGTGCCGAGCGGACCGGCGAACTGCTTGGTCATATCGACACGGTCAGCGCCGCGAAGGATATGGATATTCTGCGCGCCGTCCTGGGAGACGAGCAGCTGAACTATCTCGGCTTCTCCTACGGCACCCAACTCGGAGCGGCGTACGCGGGGCTGTTCCCCGGCAACGTGGGGCGCTTTGTGCTGGACGGGGCGGTGGACCCCTCGCTGAGCTCCGCCGAGATCACTGCCGGCCAGGTGGCCGCGTTCGACGAGGCGCTGCGCAACTACGTGGCCGACTGCCAGAGCCAGAGTGAGTGCCCGCTTCCGGGGAACGTGGACGAGGGCGTGGCAGTGGTGGATGAGCTGTTCGAGTCCGTCGAGGAGAGCCCGATGACGGCCGCCGATGGCCGCCCGGTCACCATCGGCACCTTCTTCCAGGGTTTTGTGCTGCCGCTGTATGACAGCGCGAGCTGGCCCGCTCTCACCGCGGCGATCGATCAGGCGCTGCAGGGCGATCCGAGCGAGTTCCTCCGGTTCGCCGATCTCGGCGCTGACCGCTCACCCACCGGCGACTACCTCACCAACTCGGCCGCGGCCTTCACCGCCGTCACCTGCCTGGACTACCCGATGCCGGCTGACCCGGGCGTGATGGCTGAGGAAGCGGAGGCGCTGGAGGCATCGTCGGCGGTTTTTGGTGAGTACCTCAGCTACGGCGCCCTGGCCTGCAAGAACTGGGCGTATGAGCCGGTGAATGAACCCTCGCCGGCCAGCGCGCCCGGCGCCCCGCCGATGCTCGTCATCGGCACCACCGGAGATCCCGCGACTCCCTATGAGTGGTCGCTGGCCCTGGCCGAGCAGCTGGAATCCGCCGTGCACGTCACCTGGGAGGGCCAGGGGCACACGGCCTATGGCCGTTCAGGCGAGTGCATCGAATCCCTGGTGGACGATTTCCTGATTGACGGAACCGTGCCCGAGATGAGCGCCCGCTGCTGATTTTGACCCGCGAGCTGATGCTCTTATACAGTTATTGCTTGTGGAATGAGCCTTTGAGTTTTTGAAGGGTCACCCGCAACCAGCCTCCTTAGCTCAGTCGGTAGAGCGTCTCACTCGTAATGAGAAGGTCGCCAGTTCGACTCTGGCAGGAGGCTCTTTTTGTGCCCTCACACTGATAGCCGTCAGGTCCTAAACGCGGTCCGCAGCCAAACGAAACTGCGGGGCGCAAGTTCAACGCCGTCGTCGAGCGTCTCCTGCTCTCCAGTGACCAGGTTCCCGGCAGTGCGGTTGAAGCCGCACAGGGTTTCGGCTGGGACCCGCTGGGGCTGGTCCGCGAAGTTCGCCAGCACCAGGATGTTGGTTCCCTCACCCGGCCGCTGGTACCCGAGAACGTGCCGGTTCCCGGTGTGGAAGTCGACCAACCGAGTACCGGTGAACTCAGGGGTGCCTGAGCGGACGGCAATGAGCTGCTTCAATCCCGTGTAGACCGCACCCTGGGGCGTGGAAGGATCGGTCCGCTTCGCATAGTTTTCGGCCGGGTAGTGCGGACGGTGAACCCAGCGGCTGTCAGTGTCATGTCCCGGTTCCCCGGCGTAGGCGTAGTCATTTTCCTGGGCCACCTCGTCGCCCAGGTAGATCAGCGGGACGCCTCCGGTGCTCAGGATGATGGAGTGAGCGAGGAGGATCCGCTCAACCGCGGCGTCCGGTTCCTGCTCGATGCCCAGCAGTGACGCCGTGGTACCGGAGATCCGGCAGTCACCGGTCCTGGGGTTGTCCTGGAAAGGAACACCATGTGCAAAGCTTCCGGGGAAACGGTTGACGTAGAAGGAATTGAGGAACCGGCGGTGTTCGAACCCGTTGATGCCCAGCTCCGCGGCGTCCTCATCGGCGAACGTCCAGCCGATGTCATCGTGGCTGCGGACGTAGTTCACCCAGGACGTGCCGTCGGGGAGATTGTGCCGGCGCTCGAGTGCCTGTGACAGCAGCGAGACGTCCCGGGTTGCCATGGACTCCCAGATCAGCGCCATCTGCAGCGGATTGTAGGAAAGCTGGCACTCTCCCGGATCGATGTACTCCGCCACCTGGTCCGGATGGACGATCGCCTCGGACTTGAACAGCAACGACGGCGCCGCCAACCGGCAGACCGCGTTGAACGCCTGGAGGAGAAGGTGCGCCTGGGGCAGGTTTTCACAGGTTGTACCAAGCTGTTTCCAGATGAACGCAACCGCATCCATGCGGAGGATACTGATCCCCTGATTGGCCAGGAACAGCATCTCCTCCGCCATGGCGCGGAAGACCTCGGGATTGGAGTAGTTCAGGTCCCACTGGTAGCTGTGGAAGGTAGCCCAGACCCAGCGGCCGTCGTCGAGCCGGACGAAGGACCCCGGGTGGTCATCCGGGAAGATCTCCCGGGCGTGGGTCTCGAATGCGTCCGGCATGGTGCGGTCGGGGAAGATCCAGTAGTAGTCGCTGTAGCGGGGATCGCCCTCCGCGGCCCTGCGCGCCCACTGGTGCTCGTTTGAGGTGTGGTTGAAGATGAAGTCAACCACCAGGCTGATGCCCTCGCTGCGGAGCTCCGCAGCGAGGTCCCGGAGTTGCTCCATTGTTCCCAGTGCAGGGCTGACCTGCCGGTAGCTGGAAACCGCATAGCCGCCGTCGGAATTCGGTTCGGGCGCCAGGAACAGCGGCATCAGGTGCAGATAGGTGAGGCCCAGCTCCTTGAAGTAGGGGATGCGGGCGCGCACGCCGTCGAGATTATCGGCATACCTGTCCACATAGCAGACCCCGCCCAGCATGCTGTTGGAGGAGAACCAGGTGGCATCCTGCTCCTGCTTATCGTCGCGCTGCTTCAGTTCGGCCGGGCGGGCAGCCCACGAGCGGGCCGACAGGACCACCAGCTGGGTGAGCTGGTCGAGCCAGTCACTGCGATCGCCGTACAGGGACTCGAAGAGCCGGTACAGCGTGGGGAAATGCGCGTCGAACCGTCGGTTGAAGTCCAGCCAGTTCGTCTCGTCCGATTCAGCGTCTGTGCGCACCACATCCCGGATGCGGGAGAACGTCCCATGCAATTCCTGATCGTCCACCAATGCTCCTAGCGCAGGGAATACCTTTGCGTTCCATCCTTGCAGACACGGCGGACCGGTCACCGTCAATGACGCACAAAGGCCGAAGCCACCCGCGCAGCCGAGGCTGCGGAGGTGGCTTCGGCCGTGTCAGAGGCTCCTAGGCGAAGTCCGCCGTGGCGGGGTTGGCGCCGATGCGTCCGGCTTCACCCTTGTCGAGTCCGTTGATCGCTGCGATGTCCTCGTCCGTCAGGGAAACCTCGAGCGCACCCCAGTTCTCGATGATGCGTGATTCAGTGACCGACTTCGGGATGACCACGAGGCCGAGCGCCAGGTGCCAGGCGAGCACAACCTGGGCGGGGGTGGCACCGCGCTTCTCGGCGATCCCGGCGAGCACGGGGTCTTCCAGCAGACCCTTGCCGGAACCCAGCGGCGACCAGGACTCGTGCAGGATCCCCTTGTCTGCTTCGAAGGCGCGCAGCTCCGCCTGGTTGAAATACGGGTGGGTCTCGACCTGGTTGATGGCCGGCACCACGCCCGTCTCGTCGATAATCTCCTGCAGGGCTTCGACGGTGAAGTTCGAGACGCCGATGGAGCGTACACGTCCGCGCTTCTGGAGTTCGATCAACGCCTTCCAGGTATCCACGTACTTGCCCCGCTTCGGCTGGAGCCAGTGGATGAGGTAGAGATCCAGGGTCTCAAGACCGAGCCGCTGCATGGATTCCTCGAAGGCGGCCAGCGTGCTCTCGTAGCCCTGATCGGCGTTCCACAGCTTGGTGGTGATGAACAGCTCCTCGGGGCTCAGCCCCGACGCTTCGATGGCCCGGCCGACGCCTGCCTCATTGCCGTAGATCTTTGCGGTGTCGATGTGGCGGTAACCCGCCTTGAAAGCGCGCCCGACGACGTCTTCAGCCGTGGCGTCGTCGACCTGCCATACGCCGTAGCCCAACTGGGGAATGGTGCGGCCGTCGTTGAAGGTGAGGTTGGGTGAGGTGCTCATGTATCCCTTTCGATAACTGATTGCTTCTCCGGACTATGGCAACCGTGCACCTGCCCGGGAATATTCCTACCGTCCGGATCCTGACAGCAAACGTTCAGCTTCGATCACATCTTCGGCAACCACTTCCGCCCGCCGCCGGACGTTGTCCAGCCCGGCCGAAGCGATCCCCCACCGCTCACCGTCCAACCGCGCCATCGCGGCAGCCTCAGCGGTTGTGGCCAGTGCATTGCCGGCGCGGGAGAGCGCCCGGTGCACCTGGAGCAACGCTCCCGGAATATCAAGTCCCTCACTCGGATGCTGCGCCTGCGCGGCAATGCAGCACGCCCGCACACGCGGGAGCAACTGCGCCAGCTCATTGGCGAGGGCGGCCAGATCGTTGTAGACGGCGTCATCCTCCACACCCTCGAGGATCTGGTGGTAACGGTCCAGCCCACGCCGGAACCGGTCATGGGCACGCCGCCACACCCCCGTACCGAGCTCGGCATCATCCTTGCGGCCCTGCCTGGCCGCCGCGAAAAGCGCCATGCGGAACTACAGGTACTGGCCGGGGCCGTGGGTGTCCGGCTTGTGCGCCGGGCCCGGCCGTGCTCCGGGCGCGCGCCGCGGCTCACCGTCCTCGCCCACGATAACGCCGGGCGCAATGACGGTTCCGGGAGGAAGCTGCTTCAGCTGAAGCTGGGCGGCAAGCTGCTGGTTGGCCATCTGCTGGGCGGCAAGCGCGGTCTGGATCCCGTGGAAGAGTCCCTCGAGCCATCCCACCAGCTGTGCCTGCGCAACACGCAGTTCAGCATCAGTAGGAACCGAATCATCAGTGAAGGGCAGGTTGATCCGGTGCAGCTCCTCGACCAGCTCCGGAGCGAGCCCGTCCTCGAGCTCACGCACCGAGCGCTCATGGATCTCGGCGAGGCGGCTGCGCCCGGCGTCGTCCAGCGGGGCGCTGCGCACTTCCTCAAGCAGCTGCTTCAGCATGGTGCCGATGCGCATCACCTTTGCAGGTTCATCCACCAGCTCGGTCAGCTTGGTGGTCCGGTCCCTGTTGCTGCGGGAGCCACCGTGGTCATCGTGTTCCGGAAGCCCACGGCCGGGCTCCAGCCTTCCGACGAGGACAGGGCTCTCCTGGTTGCCGGCCGCCTGTTCCGGCGTCACGTGATCGGGGTGCTTTTCGGTCATAGGTTCATGCTCTCACGCGACCATGGGCGCCGGTGCGGCTCCCCGGCGCGCGTCAGTCCGCCTCTTCCCTGTCAGCGAGCTCTTCCTCACGGCCTTCCCGGTACTCCCCGCCCGGGCTGACGCCGGGGACGCGCTGCCCTGCGTTGAGCTGCCCGGAAGTGAAGTGGTCTCCTGAAAATTCGGGACCGCCGTCGTTCTCTTCCGTGGGCGCGTTGACGTCCTCACGGAGGTGCTCTTCTTCCGACTCTGCCTCCGGAGAAGGCGCGCCGATGTCTTCGCGGAGGTGTTCCGGCAGGTTCTCAGTCATTCCACCAGCAAACCACGGCCGGCGGTGGGCCCGCCAGAGCGTCGGTACACAGATAGGGCGGGCACGACCGCAGTCGAGCCCGCCCTATCAGCACCGGTGTGCAGCCCTAGCAGCAGCGTCCCTCAGGGTGTGCGTCCTGGCGGTCCGTTTTGTCCCGCCAGAACTGGCGCTCCGTCATGGGTGCCTCGCTGCTGTGCGTCGAGGCGTGGTGGTCAAGGTATTGCTGATACGCGTTCTCTCCCATCACACCCTTGAAGAGCCAGATCAGCTCTTTGACGCTCATCAGTGACCTGCCCGCGCCGGCTTCTTGTCATGCGGGAGGTTGGCCCACTGCGCTTCGAGTTCCTTCTCGGCCGGAGTTGCAATGAGGCCTGCCGGGGCGAAGGTGCGCGAGGGAACTGCGGGATCCTCGGCGCTCGGCCCACCGCCTGTGCGGTACGCCCTGACAGTTGCCATGATTGCCGTGGCGATCACGATGATCGCCAGCGTCACGAAGAGGATGGACAGCGTTCCCTGGATGAAGGTATTGCGGACCACCTTCTCCATCGCCTCCACGGTGGCGGCGTTGCCGAAGCTCTGCTCCCCTGCGGCCAGCGCATTGCGGAAAGCCATGTGGTTGGCCCAGTAGCCGACGGTGGGCACCGGGGAGAAGATCTTCAGGAACGACGCCGTAATGGTCACCACTGCTGCAAACGCCAGCGGCAGGGCGGGAATCCACAGGTACTTGAAGGCACCCTTCTTGGCGCAGATCGCCATGCAGACGGCCAGCGCAATGGCTGCCAGGAGCTGGTTGGCAATACCGAACAGCGGGAACAGCGTGTTGATGCCGCCCAGCGGATCGGTGACGCCCATGATCAGGATGGCCCCCCACCCCGCGACCATGATCGCTGTGCAGATCCAGGCGCCTACCCGCCAGGAGGTGTCCTTGAACTTCGGCACGAAGTTACCGATGGTGTCCTGCAGCATGAACCGTGCGACGCGGGTTCCGGCGTCGACCGCGGTCAGGATGAAGAGTGCCTCGAACATGATGGCGAAGTGGTACCAGAACGCCATCATGCCGGCGCCGCCGAAGAGGCCCTGCATGATCTGGGCAATGCCTACTGCGAGAGTCGGCGCACCGCCGGTACGGGAGACAATCGACTCCTCACCCACGTTGTTGGCGAGCGTACTCAGAGCCTCCGGTGCGAGGTTTACCCCGGTCAGGCCCAGGCCGTTGACGAAGGCGACGGCGCCCTCGATGGTTCCTCCTGTGGCCGCGGCCGAGGAGTTCATCGCGAAGTAGATGCCGCGGTCGATCGACAGCGCCGCCACCAGAGCCATGATCGCCACAAAGGACTCCATGAGCATTCCGCCGTAACCGATAAACCGGGTCTGGCGTTCCTTCTCGATCATTTTCGGTGTGGTTCCGGAGGCGATCAGGGCGTGGAAGCCGGAGAGCGCACCACAGGCGATTGTCACGAACAGGAACGGGAAGAGGGTTCCCGGAACAACGGGTCCGTCGGCCCGCGAGGCGAATTCGCTGACCGCAGGAACGCTGATTTCCGGGCGGGTGATCACAATTGCCACGGCCAGCATGACAATCGTGCCGATCTTCATGAAGGTGGAGAGGTAGTCGCGGGGGGCGAGCAGGAGCCACACCGGCAGGACTGCCGCGATGAAGCCGTAGATGATGATGCCCCACGCGATGGTGACCCTGTCGAGCGTGAAGAGGGCAACGCCCCACTCGGTCTCGGCGATCCAGCCACCCGCAACGATTGCGAGCATCAACAGCGCGAATCCAATGAGGGATACCTCGGACACTTTGCCGGGACGGAGGTAGCGCAGGTAGACGCCCATGAACAGTGCGATGGGGATGGTCATCGACACGGAGAACACACCCCACGGGCTTTCCCCGAGAGCGTTGACCACAACAAGAGCCAGGATCGCCACGATGATGATCATGATGGTGAGCGTTGCGATCAGGGCGGCGGTGCCGCCGATTAGGCCGAGCTCTTCACGCGCCATCTGGCCGAGTGACCGCCCGCCGCGGCGCATGGAGAAGAACATGACCAGGTAGTCCTGGACCGCGCCGGCGAAGATCACGCCGATGACGATCCACATGGTTCCGGGCAGATAACCCATCTGGGCAGCAAGTACGGGACCCACGAGCGGGCCGGCTCCGGCGATCGCTGCGAAGTGATGGCCGTAGAGCACACGGCGGTCGGTAGAGGCGAAGTCCTTGCCGTCGGCCTTGTATTCGGCGGGGGTGGCGCGCCGGTCGTTGGGCCGCAGGAGCTTGCGTTCGATGAATTTGGAGTAGAACCGGTAGGCGATGAGGTAGCTGCAGACGGCTGCGAATACAAACCACATCGCGTTGACCGTCTCGCCGCGGACAATGGCAAGCACCGTCCAGCTCACGCCGCCGAGCAGGGCTATACCCACCCAGACTGCAATCTTCAGCGGCGTCCAGCCGCCATCTTCCTTGTCCGCATCGACAGCAGTCGGCGGCAGATCCGGATCCTGGAGGAGGACGTCGGCGTCCTCATTCCGTTGGACGCGGCTCGCCCCCGCCTGTCCGCGACCAGATTCGTTCTCACTCATGGCGCTCCCTTATATGTGAGTGGCTTAACTCACTGAAAGTAGCAGTGCCACGAGTGCTGCGTCACAGAGTTTGCACAGAGGAGGCGTGCAATCGCCAAACGGCTGTTTCCATGAGCCAAACGGCTTGCGCAGCTAGTGGCTGGGATCGTCCCTGCCGTCGCGGGAATTCGAGCCCTCACTCAGGCTGGAGTGGGTCTCGGTCTGCGGATCCGGACCGTCCTCAGCGGTGTCGCGGGGACTGCTCTGGACTCCGTCATTGACCTGATCGGCGAGGTTTTCCGCCCAGCTTTCCGCAGCGCGCTCCAGGCCCGACTCTTCATCTCCGGCCCGCGATACGCCGTCCGGCTCGCCGTCTGCCCTGTGCTTGGCCATGGTTTCCTCCTTGGAATTACGGTGGGTGCTAGCTTGTCATACCACCCGGAATCCACAAAGCAGACCCTGTCATGCCTCCTGCACGCTCAGCAGGATTTTTCCCGTGTGCTGCCCGGAGTCGAAGTACCGGTGCGCCTCAACCACCTCGGCCAGCGGGAACGTCCGATCGACGGGTACGGAAATGGTCCCGTCCGAAATGAGCGGCCAGACATGCTGGTAGACGCCCGCCATGATGGACGACTTCTCCTCCACAGGACGCGAACGCAACGTGGTCCCGGTGACCGACGCCCGCCTGGCCATCAGCGCGCCCAGATCAAGTTCGGCTTTGGCGCCTCCCTGCAGTCCGATGACGACGAGCCGACCACCGGTTGCCAGCGCCTTCACGTTACGGCTGAGGTATTTGGCGCCGACGACGTCGAGAATGACGTCCACTCCCCGCCCGCCCGTGGCCGCGTCCACCTCGGCAACGAAGTCCTGCTCCCGATAGTTCACGCACACCTCCGCACCGAGGGAACGGGCAAACTCCAGCTTCTCCGCGGTACCCGCGGTCACGATTGTCCGCGCTCCCCACGCCTGTGCGAGCTGGATGGCCATGGTGCCGATCCCCCCGGTTGCGCCGTGAACCAGAACGGTTTCACCGCGGCGCAGCCCGGCAGTCAGGATCAGGTTCGAGTAGACGGTCGCGGCCACTTCCGGCAGCCCGGCGGCTGCTGCGAGGTCCACTCCGGCAGGCACCGGCAGCACCTGACCGGCAGGCGCCGCAACCTGTTCCGCGTAACCACCGCCCGCGAGAAGCGCCACCACCGCGTCACCGGGCCGGAAGTCGGAGGTGCCCGCATCGGCAATCCTCCCCGAAACCTCCAGCCCGGGATATTCGGAAGCGCCGGGCGGCGGCGGGTACACGCCCCTGCGCTGCTGGACGTCGGCACGGTTGAGGCCTGCAGCAACAACGTCGATGAGGACATCACCGGCCCCTGGGCGCGGGGGCTCCACTTCGGTCACCTCGAGAACATCCGGCTCGCCGGACTTTCGCAGCACTACGGCTTTCATTGTTTCCTTCCCGGGAGTTGCCCTGCGGGTTTTGGGAGTTTTGTGCAGCCTGCTCTGCATGAAACACTATTCCCCGTAGGGAAGGTTGTCCGAGCGGCCGAAGGAGCTGGTCTTGAAAACCAGTGGGCGGTAACCCCGCCTCAAGGGTTCGAATCCCTTACCTTCCGCATTGAGCCTGAGCCGGCTCACCCGTTGCACCCCGTTCCGGAAGGATCGGGGTGCAACTGCTTTTAATGAGCCGAATCCCGGGATGAGAAGCCTTTTCGGCGACACGGACACCGGGCCCCTCACCGGAACACTCCGGGACTCCAACAAATAGTTTCCAACGGCAAGCAGTCGTGTTTGAATGTGCTCGGCGCCTGATGTGTCCTGCATCACTAATGGGGTGGAGTGGGACAGGGCGCCAAGTCCGATACCACCGGGCCGACGATGGGAAATTCCGTTGATGGTCTCAACCCGGCTGATCTGTTCCCCGCAGGGTAACCACCCGTTCGCTGCGGCGTGCTTGGCTTGCCGCGGCCGGAATGTCACCGACGAATCCTATTGTCACTTTCGTGGCCAGTTCCGCGGAGGCGCAAGCCGCTGCGGGCATCACTCGCGGCCGTAACCCGGCCAAAGCCAAGGAGAAACAGTACGAATGAAAAATTCGTGGAGGGGCGCGCTGTGCTCAGCGCTTTCGGTGGGGCTACTCGCTTCCCCGGTGGCGTTCCTGCCAGCCAGCGCAGAGGAAACAGTCGGGCCGCAGGCGGGCACCGGCGTCGTCATCAATGAGGCATACGTCAACGGGGGCAGCGCAAACGCGCCGTTCACCCACAAGTTTGTTGAGCTGGCCAACACCACTGATGCTCCGGTGAGCCTCGACGGCTGGTCGCTGCAGTACCGCTCGGCGACGGGGAGCGCCGCACCAACCGGGGTCGCCGTGTTGAGGGGCACCATTCCCGCGAACGGGACCTACCTGGTTCAGGGGTCCAGCAACGGATCCGCAGGATCCGCGTTGCCGGCGCCTGACCTGTCCTCCTCCCTGAACTTCAGCGGCACAAGCGGAACCATCGTCCTGTCCAACCAGTCCACCGCGGTGACCCCGCTGGCTGTCGGGTCGGTGACGGGAGCTCCCGGCGTGGTTGACCTGCTGGGCTACGGCTCGTCCAACACCTATGAGACCAGCGGCGAGGAAGGTCCCGGCGGCACCGGCAACCCGCTCTCCATGAACCGTTCCGGCGGTGTCGATACCGACAACAATCAGGTGGACTTCAGCGCGCTCGACGCCGTGACGCCCACCAATGCCGCTGGTGAAACGGCGGATAACGAGCCGGAACCCGAGCCCCAGCCGCCGGCCCCCGGCCAGGTAGTGCCGATTGACCAGATTCAGGGAACGGGCACAGCCACCCCCTATGCGGGACAGGTTGTGACCACCCGTGGAGTTGTGACCGCTGCCTACCCTTCCGGCGGCTTTGACGGCTACTACCTCCAGACTGCCGGGACAGGAGGGGACCTGGGCTCTGATCACGCGGCCTCCGACGGCATCTTCATCTACTCTCCGGCTACTGTCGCGGAGGTTGCGGTCGGCGACTTCGTCGAGGTGACCGGAACGGCAGGGGAATACTTCGACCTTTCGCAGATCACGGTCCCCGCCGGCGGCATGACCAAACCGGCTGAACCTGCCGAGGCGGTCAAGGCGGCCGCCGTTGCCTACCCTGCCGACGACGCCGGACGCGAAGCACTCGAGGGGATGCTCGTCCAGCCGACCTCCGGCTTCACGGTTTCAGACAACTACGCGCTGAACCAGTATGGGGAAATCACGCTCGCCGTCGGAGACACTCCGCTGGTCCAGCCAACCGAAATCGCTCCGCCTGGGACCGCCGGTAACGCGGCCGTCGCGGCGGACAACGCCGCGCGGCGGGTGAAGCTCGACGACGGCGCCACCACCAATTTCCTCTCCGCTGCGAACATGGACCAGCCGCTGCCGTACCTCACACCGGAGCAGCCGGTACGGGTCAACTCGTCGGCAACCTTCACGGCGCCCGTTGTTCTCGACTTCCGCAACAGCTCCTGGAAATTCCAGCCGCTGACCGCCCTTACCGCCGCGAACGCCGCGGCGGTCCAGCCGGTCACGTTCGAGGGCACGCGTCCTGAGGTGCCCGCGAACGTCGGCGGAAACGTGAAGATCGCATCCTTCAACGTGTTGAACTACTTCACCACCACCGGCGATCAGCTCACCGGGTGCACCTATTACCAGGACCGCGACGGCAATCCCGTTACTGTCCGGGGCGGCTGTGACGCCCGCGGTGCAGCGAACGCGGAGAATCTTGAGCGGCAGGAAGCGAAGATCGTCGCGGCGATCAACGGTCTCGGCGCCGACGTTGTCTCCCTGGAGGAAATCGAAAATTCGGCCAGGTTCGGGAAGGACCGGGACGAGGCACTCGCCACGCTGACAGCCGCACTGAATGAGGCTGCCCCGGGAGTCTGGGACTACGTCCGCTCGCCCGCTGAACGGCCTGCCGTCGAGGATGAGGATTTCATCCGCACGGCCTTCATCTACAAGGTGGCGGCAGTGGAGCCTGTCGGGGAGTCAGTCATCCTGAATGACAACGTGGCCTTCTCAAACGCACGCAAGCCGCTCGCCCAGTCCTTCACTGTTGCCGGCGGGGACGCGTCCACCAGATTCCTGGTGATCGCCAACCACTTCAAATCGAAGGGATCGGGCTCCGATGAGAACGCTGACCAGGGCGACGGCCAGGGCGCATCCAATGCAGACCGGATTGAGCAGGCAACGGCGCTCGTGGCGTTCGCCGACCGAATGAAGTCCGAGGCGGGCACCGACAAGGTTTTCCTCGCCGGTGACTTCAACTCCTACTCGGCCGAGGACCCGATGCAGGTTCTCTATGACGCGGGCTACATCAACCAGGGCGGCAAGACCGAGGGCTACTCCTACGTCTTCTCGGGACTTGTAGGTTCCCTCGACCACATCCTCGCCTCCCCCGCAGCCGATGCAACGGTTTCCGGCGTGGACGTGTGGAGCATCAACGCTGTTGAGTCCGTGGCGCTTGAGTACAGCCGCTACAACTACAACGCAACGAACTTCTACGCGCCGAACCAGTTCAGGGCAAGCGACCACGATCCGGTGATCGTGGGGCTGGACCTCGCACCGGCGGACTCCACCACCGAGCTCAACCTGATGGGAATCAACGATTTCCACGGGCGGATCGACTCGAACACCGTGAAGTTGGCGGGCACCATCGAGGAACTGCGCGCGCAGTACGGTGAAGAGAACTCACTGTTCCTCTCCGCCGGGGATAACATCGGAGCTTCCCTCTTCGCCTCCTCGGTAGCGAAGGACCAGCCCACTCTCGACGTCCTCAACGCGCTGGACCTCCGAGCCTCAGCGGTGGGCAACCACGAGTTCGACGGCGGCTTCGAGGACCTGGACGGCCGGGTGGCCGACGCCGCAGAGTTCCCCTACCTCGGCGCCAACGTCTACCTCAAGGGAACCAACACTCCCGCGCTCGAGGAATATGGGATCGTGACCGTTGGCGGCATTGATGTGGCTGTCATCGGTGCTGTCACGCAGGAGACACCGTCGCTCGTGAGCCCCGGCGGCATCGCCGCTCTCGAGTTCGGGGACCCCGTCGAGGCCGTGAACCGCGTGGCTCAGCAGATCGAGGACCAGGATCTGGCGGACGTCATTGTGGCCGCTTACCACGAGGGAGCCGGAGACGGCGCCGTCGAGGGTGCCACCATAGAGCAGGAGGTTGCCGCGGGCGGCGCCTTTGCAGAGATCGTCACCGGGACCACGCCGCTTGTCGACGCCATCTACACCGGCCACACCCACAAGCAGTACGTGTGGGACGCTCCGGTCCCCGGTGCTGAGGGCGAGACCCGCCCCATTGTGCAGACCGGCTCCTACGGCGAATTCATCGGGCAGATCACACTGAGCGTCGATAACGCCACCGGCGAGGTCGAGTCCTACACCGCGCAGAACGTGGCACGGTCCGCAACGGACCCGGCCGTGCTGGCAGCAACCTACCCCCGCGTGGCGGAGGTCAAGGCAATTGTCGATGCTGCCCTCGCTGAAGCGAAGGTCATCGGCAGCCGCCCGGTTGGTTCGGTGACTGCCGACATCACCACGGCTTTCCTCAACGGCGCCCGGGATGACCGCGGTTCGGAGTCGACGCTTGGGAACCTGGTTGCTGACTCCATGAGGGCTTCGCTCTCGGCCGCCGAACGCGGTGGAGCTGACATCGGCGTCGTCAATCCAGGCGGGCTCCGCAACGAGCTCTACTACGGAGAGGACGGAGTGATCACCTACGCCGAAGCCAACGCAGTCCTGCCCTTCGTCAACAACCTCTGGACCGTCACCCTGACCGGGGAGCAGTTCAGGACGATGCTGGAGCAGCAGTGGCAGCCGGCGGGTGCATCCCGGTCCTTCCAGGCGCTCGGGTTGTCCGACAACGTGGCCTACACCTACAACCCGGACCTCGCTGCCGGTTCCCGCATCACGTCGGTCACGATCGACGGAGCTCCGCTGGATCCGGCTGCGGAATACCGCATCGGCACGATCAGCTTCCTGGCTCAGGGCGGTGACAACTTCACCGTCTTCCAGCAGGCAACCGATGTCCGCGATTCGGGACTCGTGGACCGCGACGCGTGGATCAGCTACATCGGGCAGAACAGCCCGCTGTCACCGAGCTTCGACCGTCGGTCAGTGGTGGTGAAGGACGCGCCGGTCAGCGTGCAGGGCGGCGATTCCGTCAGCTTCAGCGTTGCGAAGCTGGATCTGACCTCACTGGGCAGTCCCGCCAACACCAGCCTGTCTGCCAGCTTTGTTGACGGCACCGGCACCGTCACGGAGCTGGGAACCACCCCCGTGACCGATGGTGCCGCGCAGGTCACCCTCACCGTTCCGGAATCAACGCCTGGAGCGGGGACCATTGTCCTGGTTGCGAAGGAATCGGGCACGACGGTCAATCTGCCCGTGACCGTGGAGGCGCCCGCCGAAACCGGATGCGCTGCCCCGGCCAAACCCGAGCGTGGGCCGGAAGCCGAAAAGGCGGACGGCTTCGGGCAGGCAATGGCGGAGTACCGCAAGTGCCTCGCCGACGCACGCCGCGGCTAGAGCACAACCGGGGATCCCGGCCCCGATAGGAACGGCAGGAGGCGCTCGTCCGCAGCAGCGGACGAGCGCTTTCTGCCGTGCCGCCGGCAGGTCAGCCGAGGATTGCGAGCGCGATGTCATCGGCGTCGCGCAGCGTCCTGCTTCCGGCGTCGAGTGAGGCGCCTGCCTCGGCGGCGATCGCTGTTCCCCACTGCACGGCGCTGAGCTGCAGTCCCAGCACAAACAGATTTTCCTGCACCAGCCCGCTCGCGCCCACCGCCCGGTAGGGCGGCCTGGTCACGTCCAGTCCCGGGGAAACCTCCGGCACGCCGTCTTCGGACATGGTGGTGCGCGCCCGCACGAGTCCATCCTCGAGCAGCCGGCGCAGCAGGACCGAGCGGTTCTGGACCACCCGGTTGGCCGGCATCATCGCCTCGACCAGCACGCCGGCGTCGTATTTTCCGCCTTCCACCCATGGCGAGGAGACAGTGAACCTCCCCCTCGCAGCATCCAGCTCGAACCGCGGCGCCGGACCGGCGAAGCGCACGACGCCAGCCCTCGCCAGGGCGGCCAACTGTTCGATCCGGAGGGCGGGCGGTCCGCTCGCAAGGCCCTCCACCAGCGGTTCAAACCACCCGCGCAGCTCCGCCGTCCATGACGCTTCGGTCAGCCCCCCGTCGGCGACAATCTGCTTGATGACTGAGCGTCCCGCGTTCATGGCGCCGATGGCCATCTTCAGGGGATCCTCTTCGCCGCGGTCGGAGCCTGCAGCATCCTCCTCGAGATAGTCGAGCACCGCCTGGTTGTATTCCTCCGCGGAAGCGAACCGGTGCCGCCCGAAGGGTCGGGCGAGCGACTCAAGGTCCAGCCGGTCGGCAAGAGGCACGTAGTCACCCAGGAGCTCCTCAAGGCGAGCGCGCCAGGCGTTGTCGGGATCGTCAAGCACGCTCTGGAGCGACGGCAGGAACTCCGCCGGCAGTCCGCCGGTGCGTGCCAGCGTGCTGTAGTAGGCCCAGACGGCATCCCGGTGCAGCAGCGGCCAGAGGTCATGGTCGAAGCCGGGCTGGATGCCGCTTGCTGCGAAGGCGCCGGCGCGGCTGGGCGTGCAGTAGCGAAGGCGCACGCTGCGCGGCACGTAGCTGGTGAGTTTCGCCTTGGCGCGGTATGGCGTACCTCGCCGGGAGGCGGCGACCACTTGGGGTTCCCGGCCCGAAGGGCGGTAGATCAGCGCGCGGCCGGCCGGTTCGCCGCTGGGGACGAAAGTTCCGCCCCGGCCCTCGGTGAGGTGGGTGATGATGTCGAAAAAGTTCAGGCCCAGGCCCCGCACGAGTACGGTCTTGCGCGCCGGCAGCCGGTTCCAGTCGACATCGGCGGGAACGTTCGGCGGCCAGTACTGCAGTCCCAGGCGCGCGGCACCGTCCCTGAGCGACTCCTGCTCCGGGTTGAGCTGGGCGGGCAGGTGACCCATCCCCAGCACGACGGCGTCGCACATCACGGTGGTGTTCCCGCCGACATTCACCCGGAAGCCGGACTCCAGCTCCTCGAGATGGCTTGCCTCCGCGCGGTGCTCGACGACGTCGAAACCGTCGCCGAGCTGTTCGATCAGCGACGTGTAAATGTACTCGAGATAGCGCCCGTACAGTGCCCGGCTGGCGAAGTCTGCCGAGGTGAGGGACTGGATTTCCTTGCGGTCGCCGTCGCTCAGCCGATCATCCGGTGAGGCATCCATCAGCTGCCGCCAGTCGTCAAAGGACAGCGGCACCAGGGAGGGAGCGCGTGCGGCGGCTGCGGGGCCGACGGGCACCACCGTGGGAAACAGCGCCGGCGTGTTCATGAGGAAATGCCGCGACTGGTCGGTCCTCCACACATGCCCGGGTCCTGGCTGGTAAGGATCGATCAGGTGAACGGTGACCCGCGGGCGATCAGCCTCCCGCAGTGCCGACCAGTTTGCGATCAGGCGTTCCAGCACGGAAGTGCCGCGCGGACCGGCGCCGATAATGGCCACCTGAACTGCCCGCGTCATCTCCATCCTTCTAGGTTATCGGCCGGTCGGACCCGCCCCGTTCGGCGTGACCGGCCCAGGCCGCCCGTACCGGGGTTCAGCGCGCGGGCTCCGTTTCCCCCACGTAGGCGGCCAGATGCGAGCCGGTCAGGGTGGAGCGGTCCGCGACGAGGTCCGCCGGCGTTCCCTGGAAAACGACCGTCCCGCCGTCGTGCCCGGCACCGGGACCGAGATCGATGATCCAGTCGGCATGCGCCATCACCGCCTGATGGTGCTCGATGACGAGCACGGACTTGCCCGAATCAACGAGCCGGTCCAGGAGCCTGAGCAGCTGTTCGACGTCGGCAAGGTGCAGGCCGGTGGTCGGTTCATCGAGGACGTAGACATCGCCCTTCTCGCCCATCTGGGTGGCCAGCTTCAACCGCTGCCGCTCGCCGCCGGAGAGCGTGGTGAGCGGCTGTCCCAGGCTCAGGTACCCGAGCCCGACGTCGGCCATCCGGTCCAGGATCCTGGAGGCGGCGGGAGTGCGCGCATCCCCGGTGTCGAAGAATTCCAGTGCCTCCGACACCGGCATGGCGAGCACGTCGGCGATGTTCTTTCCACCCAGTGTGTACTCGAGCACCGAGGCCTGGAACCGCCTGCCCTCGCACTCCTCACAGGGTGACTCCATGGTGGCCATGACGCCCAGGTCGGTGTAGATCACGCCGGCACCGTTGCAGGTGGGGCAGGCGCCCTCGGAGTTGGAGCTGAAGAGCGCGGGCTTGACGCCGTTCGCCTTGGCGAAGGACTTGCGGATCGGTTCCAGCAGTCCCGTGTAGGTGGCGGGGTTGCTTCGCCGTGAGCCCCGGATGGCCGCCTGGTCGATCACCACAACGCCGTCGCGTTTTGCAACGGATCCGTGGATCAGTGAGCTCTTGCCGGAGCCTGCCACGCCCGTGATGACGCACAGCACGCCCAGCGGGATGTCGACGTCGACGTTCCGAAGGTTGTGCGTCGACGCTCCCCGGACTTCCATGGCGTGCGTGGAGGAACGGACGGCATCCTTGACGCGTGCGCGGTCATCGAGGTGGCGTCCGGTGATCGTATCCGTCTGGCGCAGTCCCTCAACGGTGCCCTCGAAACACACCGTTCCGCCCGCGGTGCCTGCACCTGGCCCCAGGTCGATCACGTGGTCGGCGATCGTGATGGTCTCGGGCTTGTGTTCAACCACCAGCACCGTGTTGCCCTTGTCCCGAAGCTGGAGGAGCAGCTTGTTCATGCGCTCGATGTCATGCGGATGCAGGCCGATGCTCGGCTCGTCGAAGACGTAGGTGACGTCGGTCAGGGAGGAACCGAGGTGGCGGATCATTTTGGTCCGCTGCGCTTCGCCGCCCGAGAGCGTTCCGGCCGGCCGATCAAGCGAGAGGTAGCCCAGACCGATCTCCGCGAAGGAATCCAGGAGGTGCTGCAGCCCTTTCACCAGGGGCGCCGCCGTGCTGCCGGCCTTTCCCAGCCCGCGCAGCCACTCCGCCAGGTCGGTGATCTGCATCGAGCAGAGCTCAGCGATGTTCTTCCCGTTGATCTTTGACGACAGCGCTTCCCTGGTGAGCCGCGTCCCGTCGCACTCAGGGCAGCGCTGGAAGGTCACTGCCCGCTCCACGAACCGGCGCACGTGGGGTTGCATGGCCTCGGGGTCCTTGGACAACATGGACTTTTGGATCTTCGGAATGATGCCCTCGAACGTGAGGTTGATGCCTTCAACCTTGATCTTGGTCGGTTCCGCGTACAGCATCGTGTCGAGCTGCTTCTTGGTGAACTTCGCAATGGGCTTGTCCATCGGCAGGCCCATACCCTCGAACAGCCTTCCGTACCAGCCGTCCATCGAGTAGCCGGGGACGGTCAGGGCGCCGTCGGCCAGGGACTTTGCCTCGTCATACAGCGCGGCGCGGTCGATGTCGCTGACATTTCCCATGCCCTCGCATCTCGGGCACATGCCGCCCAGGTAGACGGCCTGACTGACGACGCTCCGCTCAACGCGTCCGGCCTTCTCGGTGGACATCACGCCGCTGGCCTTGCGGGTGGGGACATTGAAGGAGTACGCGGTGGGTGGTCCCACATAGGGGGAGCCGAGCCTGCTGAAAAGGATGCGCAGCATGGCGTTGGCGTCAGTCGCCGTACCCACGGTGGACCGCGGGTTGGCACCCATCCGTTCCTGATCAACGATGATCGCGGTGGTCAGCCCCTCAAGCAGATCAACGTCCGGCCGAGCCAGAGTGGGCATGAATCCCTGCACAAAGGCGCTGTAGGTCTCGTTGATCATCCGCTGCGATTCGGCTGCGATCGTCGCAAAGACGAGCGAACTCTTGCCTGCGCCCGACACACCGGTGAACACCGTCAGCCGTCTCTTGGGGATGTCAATGCTGATGTCTTTGAGGTTGTTCTCGCGGGCGCCCTGCACCCGGATCAGGTCATGGGTATCCGCTGGATGCATTGCTCCATCTAACCAGTTGGCAGCTTCGATGGGCAGACCCGTATGGAAGGCATTCTGCCCGGGCGTCAGGTTGCCTAAGATAACGGTATGACGTCCACCACGCAGCAGCCTGATTCCGCAACCGACGATGAGTTCCTCTGGCTGGAGGACATCTACGGTCAGAAGCCCCTGGAATGGGTGCGCAGCCAGAACGCCGTCACGGAAGCGGAACTTGTCAATAAGCAGTTCCTCGCGGATGAACAGCGCCTGCTTGAGGTGCTCGATTCCACTGACAGGATTCCGATGGTGGTCAAGCGCGGCGACCACTACTACAACTTCTGGCGGGACAGGGAGCACCCCAAGGGCCTGTGGCGGCGGACCACCTGGGAAAGCTACCTGACCGATGCCCCCGACTGGGACGTCCTGCTCGACGTTGACGCCCTGGCCGCTGCGGAGGGCCAGGAGTGGGTGTGGGGTGGGGCGATGTTCCTTCGCCCCACCGACGGTGGGCCCTACCGCAGGGCGCTGATAGCGCTCTCCCCCGACGGCGGGGATGCCCAGCGCTACCGCGAGTACGACGTCGTCGACCGCTCCTTTGTGGAGGGCGGGTTCGATATTCCGGTGGCGAAGAGCAGGATCAGCTGGGCGGGCCCGGACGCCCTCCATGTGGGTACGGACTTCGGGCCGGGGTCCATGACCACCAGTTCCTACCCGCGGACCGTGCGGACGCTGCGCCGCGGTGAACCGCTCGAGTCCGCGCGCCTGTATTTCGAGATCCCCGAAACCTCCATGATGGCCGTGGTGGTGCGTGACCAGACCCCTGGGTTCGAGCGGGACATCGCCGCCCACATCGTGGATTTCTACTCCAGCCGCACGTTCCTGCGCCGGGGGGATGAATGGGTGCACATCGACGTTCCTGACGACGTCAACGTGTCACTTCACCGGGAGTGGCTGGTGCTCCGTCCGCGCACCGACTTCGAGCTCGACGGCGTAACGTACCGCGGCGGTTCCCTTCAGGCCGCCCACTCGAGGACTTCCTGGCCGGGCAGCGCGCTCTGACCACCGTGTTCGAACCCGATGCGCACACAGCCCTGCAGTCCTGGAGCTGGACCCGGGACCATCTCCTGCTCAATCTCCTGAAGGACGTGTCTTCGGAGATCCGGGTGGTCAACCCTGCACAGTCCTGGACCGCCGAAGTACTGGACGCCTGTCCGCCCCTGCATGCGGTGGATGCCTACGCGGTCGATGATGAGGACGACGACGCCGGCAACGACTACTGGCTGGTCGCCACCGGATTCCTCACCCCCACAACGGTGGTGCGCGGCACTATTGGCGGCACGCATGTGGAAGTAAAGGCGTCGCCGTCGTACTTTGACGAGGAGTCCTTCACCGTCTCACAGCACTTCGCGGTCTCCAGCGACGGAACGCGGGTGCCTTACTTCCAGGTCGCGGCGAACGATCTGGCGCTCGACGGCGGCAACCCGACGCTACTCTCCGGGTACGGGGGCTTCGAGCACGCCATGACGCCGGCGTACAGCGGGGTGATCGGGCGGGGATGGCTGGAACGCCGGACAGCTGACGGCCGCCCGGGCGTGTACGTGCTCGCGAACATCCGGGGCGGGGGCGAATACGGGCCGGCCTGGCACCAGGCGGCGCTGCACGCCAACCGGCACCGGGCGTATGAGGACTTCGCTGCAATCGCGGAGGACCTGGTGGAGCGCGGGGTGACCCGTCCGGAGCTGCTCGGCTGCACCGGCAGGAGCAACGGCGGGCTGCTGGTGGGCAACATGCTCACGCAGTACCCGCACCTGTTCGGGGCGATCTCGTGCGGCGTTCCACTGCTGGACATGAAGCGGTACACCAAGCTGTCAGCCGGGTACTCCTGGATTGCCGAGTACGGCGACCCGGACAAGCCCGAACAGTGGGAGTACGTGCAGACCTTCTCGCCGTACCACCGCTTGCAGGAGGGCCGGAAGTACCCGAAGACGCTGATCTGGACGGCAACGAGCGATGACCGGGTGGGTCCGGTTCAGGCACGGAAGATGGCCGCACGGATGAAGGCGCTTGGGGTTGGGAATGTGTGGTTCCACGAGGCGCTTGAGGGCGGCCATGCCGGGGCGTCTGACAACCGCCAGGCTGCGCGCATGCACGCCATGTCCTTCGAGTTCCTGTGGAAGGCACTCACCGGGCAGCTCTAGACCCTGGGGGTATTTTGCTCTTGCCCTGAGGTTCTGGGTAGTCTTGGGTGGCTAGTAATAGCTGCTGGAGACGTGCCAGAGCGGCCGAATGGGCTTCACTGCTAATGAAGTGTGGGCCTAAAGCCTACCGGGGGTTCAAATCCCCCCGTCTCCGCGTTTTTCGAAGGGCGTCTTCGAGGGTCAGCTGATCCCCGAAGACGCCTTTCGTCTGTATGGGTTCCCGGCTCGACGACTGCTAGGCCTTCTGCGCAAGGACAAAGGGAAGCACCTCCTGGGCACCTGCCTGTCGGAGTGCCCGGCCGGCCACCGTCAGGCTCCAGCGGCTGTCCGCCAGGTCATCGACCAGCAGCACCGGGCCGGGGGTTGCAGCAAACCAGGCGTGGCCCTCCTCGGGAACCGCGAACCTGTCCCAGACCGCTGCGAGACGGAACGCGCTGTTGCCGCCGGAGCTCCCGCTCGGCCAGCCCTGCGGCAGCTGCAGTGCACCCAGGTAGGGGATGCGCCCGACACCGGCCAGTCCCTCCGCGAGGGAACTGATCAGGAGCGGGCGCCGTCGTGACGGCATGCTGACCACTCCCACCGGCCGGGTGTCCCAGGACCATTCGGAAAGTACACGGACACAGGCCTGGATGGCAGCCGGATCAAGTGCGGCGTCCGGAGACGAGTCCGCCAGGAGTTCGCGGACCCGGTTGCCCCAGCCCAGGTCGGTCATCCGCGCGAGCGCCCGACCGGCGGAGAGCTGCTGGTCCGCCGGGATGCGCCCCTTGACCGGCACCCCCAGCTTGTCCATCCCCGAAGGCCACTGCCCTCTCGGTTCAAGCAGCACACCGACCCTGCCCAGTGCGCTTCCGGCGCTCTCGGAGGCGCCGGAGGACACCTCATCGGAGTACCACCGGCCGGCGCAGTTGTCGCACCGGCCGCACGGTGTAGCAGCGGGATCATCGAGCGCCGCCGCGAGGAACTCCATCCGGCAATTTTCGGTGTTCTCGTAGTTGAGCATTGCGTTCTGCTCATGAACGCGGGCCTGCGATATCCGTGCATACCGCTCGCGGTCGTAGGTCCAGGGCTTCCCGGTGGCCTGCCAGCCGCCGGTCACCTTCTGCACCGCACCGTCCACGTCCAGCACCTTCAGGAGGAGCTCCAGCGGCGAGCGCCGCACGTCCACCCGGGTTTCCAGCGCAGGAGTGGACAGTACGGTGCCGCCAGCAAGTTCCTCCAGAATGCGCTGCGCCTTGTCTTCGGCGGGCATGGAGGCCGTGGCGAAGTACTCCCAGATCTCGCGGTCCTCATTTCCCGGCAGCAGCAGGACGTCCGCGTTGGGGGTTCCTCGACCGGCCCTTCCGACCTGCTGATAGTAGGCAACCGGGGAGGATGGCGCTCCGAGATGGACCACAAAACCGAGATCCGGCTTGTCAAAACCCATGCCGAGAGCGCTGGTGGCCACGAGGGCCTTCACCTCGTTGTTCTTCAGTGACTGTTCAGCCGCCTCACGGTCCGACGGGTCCGTACGGCCGGTGTAGGCGAGCACGGCATGGCCGTTCTCCCGCAACAGACGCGCAGTGTCTTCAGCCGCGGAAACAGTGAGCGTGTAGATGATGCCGCTGCCAGGGAGGTCCCCGAGGTGTGTCAGAAGCCATGCCAGCCGGGAACGGGGGCTGGGCAGGCGGAGCACGCCGAGGCGCAGCGACTTGCGGGCAAGCTCACCGCGCAGCGTGTAGACGGCGGTGCCGTCCGTACCGAGCTGATCTTCGACGTCCTTGACCACCCGGGAGTTGGCGGTAGCGGTGGTTGCCAGCACGGGGACCCCGGCCGCCAGCGACGTGATGAGGTCACGGAGGCGCCGGTAATCCGGGCGGAAGTCATGGCCCCAGTCGGAAATGCAGTGGGCCTCGTCAATCACCAGCAGGCCGGTGCGCCGGACGAGCTCGGGCAGCTGGGTTTCACGGAAGATCGGATTGTTCAGCCGCTCCGGCGACACCAGCAGAACATCGAGCTCATCCGCGTCCAGCCGGGCGGTGATCTCCTGCCACTCCGTCTGGTTTGCAGAGTTGATCGCTGCGGCGCGCACCCCGGCACGCCCGGCCGCTGCCACCTGGTCCCGCATCAGCGCGAGCAGGGGCGACACGATGAGGGTGGGCCCGGCACCGGCGGAACGCAGCAGCAGGCTCGCCACGAAGTACACCGCAGACTTCCCCCACCCGGTGCGCTGGACCACGAGCGCCCTGCGCCCACCGTTGACCAGCGCTTCGATCGCCTCGAACTGCCCCTCATGGAAGACGGCATCATCCCGTCCGACAAGCGTTTGGAGGATCGCGAGCGCCTGCTGGTGCAGGGTGGTTGTTTCAGCCATGCGCCCCAGTATGGCAGTTGCCTCTGACGTATCCGGCGGGGTTCCATGCGCTGTGGACAACCGCCGTCGTCCTGCCCTCCCCAGGCTCCGGACCGGCGGACCCGAGCGGTTAGACTTTCCAGCGTGAACACAACCATCGACCTTTCCGCATCGTTCAAGGCCTACGACGTCCGAGGGATCGTCGGTGAGACCATCACGGTGGAGTCCGTCAGGGCGGTGGGTGCGGCGTTCGTCGACGTACTCGGGCTTTCCGGAGAGACGGTGCTGGTGGGCGGCGACATGCGTCCGTCCTCGCCCGAGTTTTCCGAGGCATTCGCCGAGGGAGCCACCGCGCGGGGCGCAGATGTGGTGATGCTCGGCCTCATTTCCACGGACGAGCTCTATTACGCCAGCGGGATCTACAACGCGGCGGGTGTCACCTTCACCGCGAGCCATAATCCCGCGCAATACAACGGGATGAAGATGTCCCGGCCAGGCGCTGTGCCGATGTCCTCTGAGACGGGGCTTGCCGAGGTGCGGGAAGGCGCTGAACGGTACCTCGCCGAGGGCACCATCCCGGAAGCCGACCGGCGGGGGTCAACCTCTTCACGTGACGTCCTGAAGGATTACGCGGAATACCTGCGTTCGCTGGTTGACCTGTCTGGAATCCGTCCGCTGAAGGTGGTTGTGGATGCCGGCAACGGCATGGCCGGCCTCACCACCCCGGCCGTCCTCGGCGCCGAATACCTCAGCGCGCTGCCCCTGGAGATCATTCCGCTGTACTTCGAGCTCGACGGTTCTTTCCCCAACCATCCGGCGAACCCGCTGGAACCTGAGAACCTGCGGGACCTGAAGCAGGCGGTCGTCAGCAACGGCGCGGACCTCGGCCTGGCATTCGACGGCGACGCGGACCGGTGCTTTGTCATCGACGAACTGGGCGAGCCGCTCTCACCCAGTGCTGTCACCGGCATGGTTGCGCGCAGGGAGATCCGCCGTGCCCAGGCTGCCGGGGAGGCGGAACCGGTCATCATCCACAACCTGATCACCTCGCGTGCGGTGCCGGAACTCGTGCGTGCGGAAGGCGCCCGGCCGGTACGCACCCGCGTGGGCCACTCGTTCATCAAGGCCGTCATGGCCGAAGAAGGCGCGGTTTTCGGCGGCGAGCACTCCGCCCACTACTACTTCCGGGAGTTCTGGAACGCTGATACCGGGATGCTGGCGGCCATGCACGTACTCGCCGCTCTCGGCGAGCAGGACCGGCCGCTCTCCGCACTCGGTAAGGAATACGAGCCCTACTTCGCCTCCGGGGAGATCAACACCCGGCTTGACGACGTTGAGGCCGCCACCGCCCGGGTCCGGCAGGAATTCGAGAGCGACGGCGTCACAGTGGACGAGGTGGACGGCCTCACCTTCACCGCTGCCGACGGCTCCTGGTGGTTCAACCTCCGGGCGTCCAACACGGAACCGTTCCTGAGGCTGAACGCCGAGGCGGAGAACCCCGAGATCCTGGAAAACCTCACCGCTGCCGTCCTTGAGCAGATCCGCCAGTAACGAAACCGGAAAGCAGTATGGCCGGTACCGCACTGCTGCACGGAACCGGCCACACCTTGCGAAAGCCGCTGCTAGGCGGCGAACCGCTCCTTGAGCCGCTGCAGCTCCGCGGAAAGCTCCGCGGGCAGCGAATCGCCGAACTGCTGGTACCACTGCTCGATGCCCTCGAGCTCGGCAGCCCACTCTTCCGCGTCGACCCGGACGGCCTGTTCGACATCCTCCGGGGCCATGTCGAGTCCTGTCAGGTCGAGTGCATCCGGGGCCGGGACATACCCGATCGGTGTCTCGACAGCTTCCGCTTCACCTTCCAGGCGCTCAATGATCCACTTGAGCACGCGCGAGTTGTCGCCGAAGCCGGGCCAGGCAAAGCCGCCGTCGGCCGTGCGGCGGAACCAGTTGACCAGGAAGATCTTCGGCAGCCGCTCCTGATTCGCCTGTCCGCTGACTTTCAGCCAGTGGCTGAGGTAATCACCGGCGTCGTACCCCATGAAGGGAAGCATCGCCATCGGGTCGCGGCGCACCCGGCCGACCGCGCCGGCAGCCGCGGCAGTGGTCTCCGAGGACAATGTGGAGCCCATGAAGATGCCGTTGGTCCAGTCGCGGGACTGCGTGACCAGAGGCACCGTGGTCTTGCGCCGGCCACCGAACAGGATCGCGGACAGCTCGACCCCTTCGGGGTCGTTAAACTCCTCGGCCAGCATGTCGATCTGGTCGATGGGCGTGCAGAACCGGGCGTTGGGGTGCGCGGCCGGAGCGTCCGACGACGGCGTCCACTCGTTGCCCTGCCAGTCCGTGAGGTGCGCCGGCACTTCCTCGGTCATGCCCTCCCACCAGACACCGCCGTCGTCGGTCAGTGCCACATTGGTGAAGATCGAGTTGCCCTTGGCGATGGCGCGCATGGCGTTGGGGTTGGTGTGCCATCCGGTGCCGGGAGCAACCCCGAACAGGCCCGCCTCCGGGTTGACGGCACGGAGTTCGCCCTCCTTGCCGAACCGCATCCAGGTGATGTCGTCGCCGAGTGTCTCGACCTTCCAGCCGTCGATCGTCGGGTCGAGGAGTGCGAGGTTCGTCTTGCCGCAGGCCGAGGGGAACGCCGCCGACAGGTAGTACGTCTTGTTCTGCGGCGAGGTGAGCTTGAGGATGAGCATGTGCTCGGCCAGCCAGCCCTCGTCCCGTGCCATGACCGAGGCGATGCGCAGCGCGTAGCACTTCTTGCCGAGCAGCGCGTTTCCGCCGTAGCCGGATCCGAAGGACCAGATGGACCGTTCTTCAGGGAAGTGGACAATCCACTTCTCCTCGTTGCACGGCCACGCGACGTCCTGCTGTCCCGGTTCGAGCGGTGCGCCCACGGAATGCAGCGCCGGAACGAAGTCCGCATTGAGTTCGGTCATCCGGTCGAGGACCTCGGTGCCGATGGTCGCCATGATGCGCATGGACGTCACCACGTACGCGCTGTCCGTGATCTCGACACCGAACTTGGGAGTCGGGGCGTCAAGGTGTCCCATGACGAATGGGATGACGTACATGGTCCGGCCGCGCATCGAGCCGGCGAACAGGCCGCGCAGCTTTTCCTTCATGGCGTCCGGGTCCATCCAGTTGTTGGTGAACCCGGCGTCGCGTTCATTCCGCGAGCAGATGAAGGTCTGCTCTTCGACCCGGGCAACATCGGCCGGGTCTGAGAACGCCGCGAAGGAGTTGGGGAAAAGTTCAGGGTTGAGGCGTTTGAAGGTGCCTGCGGAGACGAGCTCGTCGCTGAGCTGGTGGTTCTCCTCCTCGGATCCGTTGACCCAATACACCCGGTCCGGCTGCGTCAGCGCGGCAGTCTCCTCAACCCAGGCCAGCAGGCCCTGATGGGTTGTCGGCGCAGCGGAGGCTGCGTCCCGGTCAGTCGCTCGGTCAGCGAGCAGCGGCTGTCGCGCGGAATCGCCCATTTCTCGTCCCTTCGTTGGGTGGATGGTGTGTATTGATGCTAGGGGCGGGCTTCCGGCTGATTTCGGTCGCTGCGGGCGTAGAGTTGGTTTCAGGTCGACGGTGATCCGCGAGTTTCTGCGGTTTTCACTATCCAATGATGCCCCGCGCTGTGATAAAGGTCACGTAGACCGGTCTATACTACCGACCGGTAGAAGACCACCCGGCCATCTCAATTAGCGTTAGGTTCCGAATGGCTGTAAAGTTATCTACGGCCAAACGGCCTGAGAAAGTCTTTCAAACCGGCTTTTGAATTGCGTGCGTAGCTCAACGGATAGAGCATCTGACTACGGATCAGAAGGTTGGGGGTTCGAATCCCTTCGCGCGCACCAGCCAAACCGCCCCGGACCTCCGGGGCGGTTTTTTTGTGCATGCCTGGCCCGGGCGTTTCCCGCGGGAACTGTTTGCCCCGCCGTCGGCCGGATGACAGGCTCGGGACCATGAGCACAGAGCAGAGTACCGACGTCGTTGTTATTGGAGCCGGCGCCGTCGGCGAGAATGCGGCCGCCCGCGTTGTCCGCGGTGGGCTCTCCGCCGTCCTGGTGGAATCCGAACTGGTCGGCGGCGAATGCTCCTACTGGGCGTGCATGCCGTCCAAGGCACTGCTGCGCTCCGGGACCGCACTGCACGCCGCCCGTTCCGTGGCCGGCGCGCGGGAAGCAGTCACCGGCGCTCTCGACACCCAGGAAGTGCTCGCCCGCCGCGACAGCTTCACCTCCCACTGGGACGACTCCTCCCAGGTCGA
This sequence comes from Arthrobacter subterraneus, assembly GCF_900099735.1. Lineage (GTDB taxonomy): Bacteria > Actinomycetota > Actinomycetes > Actinomycetales > Micrococcaceae > Arthrobacter_D > Arthrobacter_D subterraneus. Next base: position 54,570 of record NZ_FNDT01000011.1, read on the forward strand.
CTGGGTCAACGCCACGGGGATCACCCTGCTCCGCGGGACGGCGCGCCTCACCGGTGAGCGTCGGGTGGAGGTAACCACCGACGACGGCGTCACCACGCTCACTGCGCGCCACGCCGTTGTTCTCGCTACCGGATCCGTCCCGTCCGTTCCGCCCATCGGTGGGCTTGAGGGCCTCACGTATTGGGGTACGCGGGAGGCGACCTCCGTGAAGGAAATTCCGGAGAGCCTTACGGTGCTGGGCGGCGGCGTTGCCGGAACAGAGCTTGCCCAGGCGTACGCCCGGCTCGGTTCGAAGGTCACCCTGGTGGCCCGCAGCGCCCTGCTGGGCAGCTACCCGGAACCCGCTGTCCGTCTGGTGCAGCAGGGTCTGGAGCACGACGGCGTGACCCTCCACCTGAACACCACCACAGAATCCGTTGCTTACGACGGCGGCCGCTTCCGGGTGACACTGGCCAGCGACACGGTGGTGGAGTCGGAGAAGCTCTTGGTGGCCACCGGCCGGCGCCCGGCGCTGGCCGGGCTGGGCCTTGAAGGACTCGGACTGGAGACCCGGCAGCTCGACACGGATGAATCCGGTCAGGTCGTCACCCACCCGTGGCTCTATGCGGTGGGCGACGCCGCCGGGAAGGTGCTACTGACCCATCAGGGGAAGTATGAGGCGCGCATAATGGGCGATGCCGTCATTGCCCGCGCCAACGGGACGCTGAATGGATCGCCGCCGAAGTGGAGCGCCTTCGCGGCCACGGCGGACGTCTACGCGGTCCCGCAGGTTGTCTTCACCGATCCCGAGATAGCCATGGCGGGCCGGACACTCGAGGCCGCACGGAAGGACGGGTTGAACGTCAGCGAAACATCGCTTGAGCTGGCTGTTGCCGGGTCCTCACTGCACGCTGACGGCTACGAGGGCTGGGCGCAGATGGTGGTGGACGAGGACCGGAAGGTGCTGGTCGGCGTGACCTTCGCCGGACCTGACGTCGCCGAACTCCTGCATGCGGCAACCATCGCCATTGCCGGCGAAGTACCGCTGGAGCGGCTGTGGCACGCGGTGCCTGCCTATCCGACCATCAGCGAAGTGTGGCTGCGGCTGCTGGAGAAGTACGGTCTCTAGCCTTTTTCAGGTGCGATCCTGATTCCGGGCGCGATCCTGATTCCGGCGCGGTTCAGGCGCGTCGAACCACGAAGTCCGTCACCTCGGCGTCCCGCCCGTCCAGTTCCGCCCACTCCCCGGCATGGCTGAGGACGGTGAGTCCCGCCGTCGGATAGTGGGTGGCAAGGTCGACGACGGCGTCCTCATCCGAGTCGACCGACGCGAGCCGCATGGCCAGGTTCTGGATACCTGGGAGGTGTGAAATGACCAGGACGCTCGTTGCGGTTTCCGGCACCTGGTTGATCACCGTGAGCATCTCGGTGGCACTGGCAGCGTAGAGCTTCGGCTCGAGCCGCGGCGTTGGAGCCTTCTCCCCCAGTTCCTGGCACACCCAGATGCAGGTCTGCCGGGCGCGCAGTGCGGTGGAGGTGAGAATGAGGTCCGGGACGGCGCTGTTCTCCACCATCCAGCGGCCGATCAGCGGCGCGTCACGATGACCGCGGCCGCTGAGCGGCCTCTCATGGTCCGAGACATCACCATGCCAGTCCGACTTCGCATGCCGCAGGAGCATCAGACGCTTCAGATGGTGGGAGGACATTCCCTCACCCTACTTTGTGCGAAGCGTGCGCCTAGATCGAGTACTCCGGAGCAGCCCACACAACAACCTCGGGGTGCTCGTAGAAGCGGTAGCCCTGCCCGCGAACCGTCCGGACCGTGTTTGCCAGGCGGCCAAGCTTTGAGCGCAGCCGCCGGATGTGCACGTCGATGGTGCGTTCGTTGGGCACCTCATCGGCGTTGCGCCACAGTCCGCTCAGGAGTTCCTCGCGCCCGACGGTCCGGGAGGCGTTCTCCACGAGGTAGTTGAGGAGTTCGAATTCCTTGAACGTCAGGTTCAGGATGTCGCCGTCGAGGTGCACTTCACGGCGGGAAAGATCGATCAGCACCCCGGTGGGGCGCGGAGCCGGCGGCGGAGTGGGCTGCTGCTCGGTGCGCGGCCGGCGGTTCACCGTCGGGTCACCGAGGGCCTGCCGGACGACGTCGATATCAGTTCCCACCGCATCTGCCGGAGCGAGCGCAACGGCGGCGTGGCTCTGAGCGCCGGGCACGAGGGTGCGGACATAGGCGCGCACGTCCTGTGCCAGCTTGCTCAGCGTGGTGTCATGCTCGGCGGCGGTGTCCTCATCGAGTGCGACGTACAGGACAAAGCCGCGTGCAGTGGTGTCGCCCGTGACCGCCTGGGGGCCCGGGATCCCGTTCGGAGTGACCACAGGAACCGGCGCGGTGATGGGCTGGGCCGGTTCCGCGGGAGACGGCACGGACTGGAGCTGCCCGTAGGCCGGTGAGTATGCGGCTGCGGCCGGCTGGCTGTAGCTCGGAATTCCGGGGCGCTGCCCGTAGGCCTGTCGCTGGATGCCGGCGCGGTTCTGCGCGTTGCGGAGGGAAATGTGGACGTATCCGGAAGAAACGGTCATGTCTAAACAACCTCAAGGTGAATCGCCGTCATCACGGCTCGAATGCAGGGGTGTGCCCGGTCGAGATGGAGCTTCTGGTGGAGCCCGCCGTTGGGCCAGGAATGCGTAAGAGGGTGGGGTAAACCGTTACGCGCACATTCGACAGCAGCGGGATCCCTGCGCGGACAGGACGTCCGGGGAATAGGCTGCGGCTGCAGATGCTGCTGAGTTGGTGTTCACAATCCGAATTATTGCACGTAACAATCCGCTACGCACAAGTAACAATGGTAGGGCGTCCGCATTCTGGACGGCTGGGCACGCAGACAGAATGTCAACCCGCTGCCGTGTTTCCGGCAGAATGTTGGACGAACTGTCTCGGTGCGTCGAAAAAACGGACGGATTGTCCTGAATGTGAACCGGTTACGCGTGAAGGCGTTTAGCCGGTTGCCCGGATAGTGGACGGCTGTCCGGTTAGCCGACGACGCCGTACAGACGATCTCCGGCATCGCCCAGACCGGGGACGATGTAGGCGTTCTCATTCAACTTTTCGTCGATGGACGCGAGGACGATGGTGACGTTGGCACCCTCGAGTTCCTGCCTCAGTGCCTCCAGGCCCTCGGGCGCCGCCAGCAGGCAGATGCAGGTGACGTCGGCCGCGCCCCGGCGGAACAGGAACTTGATTGCCTCGCGGAGCGTGCCGCCGGTGGCGAGCATGGGGTCAAGGACAAACACCTGCCGGCCGGTGAGGTCGTCCGGCAGCCGCTCGGCGTAGGTAATGGCTTCGAGCGTCTCCTCGTTGCGGGCCATGCCGAGGAAACCCACTTCCGCGGTGGGGACCAGGCGGGTCATGCCTTCGAGCATGCCCAGCCCTGCACGGAGGATGGGAACCACGAGCGGCGTCGGCTTCACCAGGCCGGTTCCGACGGCGGTGGTCACCGGGGTCTCGATGTGGACCGGTTCAACGCGCACGTCCCGGGTTGCCTCATAGGCCAGCAGAGTCACCAGTTCCTCCGTCAGCAACCGGAACACCGGGGACGGAGTGTTCTTGTCCCTCAGGACTGTGAGTTTGTGGGACACCAGGGGATGGTCGACAACCAGAACGCGCATTGCTCAAAAGTATCATTGGCACATGCCAGCCCAGCCTGCCCCTGCACAGCGCGATCATGCCGCGTGGATGGAGCTGGCGCTGCAGGCTGCCCAGCGGGCAGGTGAGACGGCAGACGTGCCGATCGGCGCCGTCGTCGTCGGTCCTCACGGCGAGGTGCTCGGCACCGGCTGGAATGAACGTGAGGCCACCGGAGATCCCACCGCGCATGCGGAGGTGCTCGCGCTCCGGCGGGCTGCGGCGGCATTGGGGTCCTGGCGGCTGGACGGCTGCACCCTGGTGGTGACGCTTGAGCCGTGTTCGATGTGCGCGGGCGCCAGTGTGCTCGCTCGTATTCCCCGCGTGGTCTTCGGGGCTTGGGATGAGAAGGCGGGGGCCGCCGGTTCCGTGTTCGACGTTCTGCGCGAACGCCGGCTGAACCACTGGACCGAAGTGTTCCCCGGGGTTCTTGAGGACGAGTGCGCTGCGCTGTTGCGGGATTTCTTCGCGGAGCGCAGGGCCTGACCCCTGGTTCCGGAGGCAGGATGCCGCATGGGGTGCACTTGAGGCATGTGCCCACCGAGTTGCGGGACTCAGTGGGAAGACGCTGTGCGAGCCCACCAGGTCAGCCGTCTCCTTGGGCTAAATTGGTGAGACATTCTGCCACGAGTTCGAGGAACTTGTCGGGGCTGTGCACGAGCAACGGGTAAGTGACCCGCAGGACGGAGATTCCCCTGACCGTGTATACGTTCCAGCGCCGCCGATCCTCCTCGAAGTCGGTCCGGGCACTGTGATATTCCTTTCCGTCAACTTCGATACCGAGAACCCCGTCGACCATGAGGTCAAGCCGCCCGGCACCCGGAACAAAGACCTGCGACTGGGTGATGTATCCGACGCGGCGCAGGTGATACCGAGAGACAGTCTCGACGATGGACTGCGCATGCGGATCAATCATCCTCACAATGCGCCGCAGGGACTTGTCACGCTGCCCGCCCAGGTTCTCAAGGAGGAAGCTTTGGCGGATGAGTCCCTTCACAACTGCCGACTCGACAATGCATAGGGCGTCAAGTTCGGGAAGGCAGCGCAGACACTGGATACAGATTTCCAGCATGCCGGGCTTTCCAGCCGCGCGGTGCACCCGGAAATGATCGCCAAGAGGGCGTCCGTGGTCCGTGCTCACGTGGACGCGTCCAGGCTGGCGCAGCACCCAGAGACCGCGAGCCTCCGCAGCGCTGATGCATGCCAGATGCGCTCTCGCTGTGCATGCAGCGAGGATGGCGGGGTCGGCGTCGGGAAGGGCGAGGACCCCTCGCACGGGAACGGAGACCGCACCGAAAGCTACGGCCTTGCGCAGTTTCGATTCGCGTACGCCAGCAGCCAGAAGGTCCTTCCGCCGCGCTGCTCCGCCGAGCGTAGTCAGCGCTTCCTTCACATCCATGGGGAGAGTGTGTCGCGACAGGAATGTGGATGGAGCTCGCAGTGGGCTGAATGTGGATAAATGGCGGACGTTTGGACTGCTCTGCAGGAGAAGTGCTGCGCGGCCTCGTCACCGCTGCCCGCCGGGTCGCTCGACTCTGTGGGCTGACGCAGCGCAGGCCCACCAGGTTGCCCAACTCAGCGGGCACCCGTGGTCCGTCAGGGTACAGGCTGCCCGTTTTGGGCGTGCGGTACCTCAGCCGGTAAAGTGGCACCGTTGGTGACGTGTCCGAGCGGCCGAAGGTGCAACACTCGAAATGTTGTTTGGTGTAAAAGCCAACGTGGGTTCAAATCCCACCGTCACCGCCAGCTGAAACCCCTGATTCCTTTCCTACGCGGAGGGAATCAGGGGTTTCGTTTTGTCCAGAGGGTAACCGCGTCAGCGCTCGGTGTCTGCCGCAGCAGCCTTCCTGGCGTCCTTCTCGGCGCGCAGGGCCTCGGCGTCGTGCTGTTCCTCGGCCTTCTCCTGGTGGATGGCCTCGGCCAGGAGCTTCTCCATCTCCTTGGCCACGCCTGCGGCTGACGCCGGGTTCTGCCCGGTCACCAGCCGGTCGTCGACCACCACCTTCTCCGCGAAGACGTCCGCCGAGAGGTGGGTGGCACCCTGTTCCTCAAGCCGGTCCGCCAGGAAGAACGGGATGACTTTGTCCTTCCCTGCGGCGACCTCCTCGTCGTTGGTGAAGGCAGCCACCTCCCGGCCCTCGACGAGGCGGAACCCGTTGTCCAGTTCCACGTTCAACAGGCCCGCAGGTCCATGACAGACCGCGCCCACCACGCCGCCTGAGTTGTAGACGCTGGCGACCAGGCGCTGCAACCCTTCGCTGTCCGGGAAATCCCACATGGTGCCGTGGCCGCCTACGAGGTAGACGGCGTCGTACTGGTCGGGATCAACCACGTCGACGCGGGCTGTGTTGTAGAGGCCTGCACGCGTGACCTCGTCCTGAGTGAAGGCGACCTGAATGGGGTCATCCGAATCCACCTCGTCCCGCGGGGGCTGGCCGCCCTGGATGGACGCGAAGTCGACGAAGTGCCCGGAATCCTTGAAGACCTTCCAGGGATGCGCGGCCTCAGCCACGTTGTAGCCGGTCTTCTCGCCCGTGTCGCCGAGCTCGGAAACGCTGGTCAGTACCATCAGGATTTTCTTCATGAAGTGCTCCTTGTTGTCCGGGCTTCCACCCTACGCCCAGCGGATTCCGGCGTCTCCCGTAGCGTTGGAGGCATGGCATTACGCGCGCTGGCCGTCGGCCGGAAACATGAGTCCTGGGTGGCCGAGGGCATCGCCCGCTACGAGAAGCGGCTCAAGAAGCCCTTTGACCTGTCCTGGCAGCTCATTCCGCACTCGGCCCGCGAGGGCGACGCCGCCCGGGACGAGGAGTCCGCGCGCCTCCTCGAACGGCTCGGCGGGAAGAACGCCGCCGACTACGTGATCCTGCTCGATGAACGCGGAAAAGCCGTGGACTCCCCCACCCTCGCCGCCCGGCTCCAACAGCCGCTCGACAGCTCCCGCAACATCACCCTGATCATCGGCGGGGCGTACGGAGTCAACCCCGAAGTCCACCAGCGTGCCGACTTCATCTGGTCTCTCTCGCCGCTGGTCTTCCCGCACCAGCTGGTCCGGCTCATCCTGGCTGAACAGGTCTACCGGTCCCAGGAAATTGCAGGGCGCCGTCCCTACCATCACGAGTAGGCATTCAACCGAGCCGGAGGGTCACAGGCAGCGAATAGAGTAGGACCACAGGATTCCTCTACGGGCGGTAGAACAGGAGCGGAAGGAGGCCGGGTGACCAGGAACAACGAGCGGATGATGCGCGCAACGGTGACCGCCGGCGTCGTCTTCCTGCTGGCTGCCGGTGCGCACATCGCCGGAGGGGCTGCCCTTCCGGATCCGCTCATCCTCGGCACGCTCGCCGTAACCACTGTGCTGGCAACCACCGTCCTGTCGCGGAGAAAGCTGTCGCTTCCGTCCGTGCTCGGCGTCCTCGGCGCCGGCCAGGTCCTCCTCCATGAAGCCTTTTCAACACTGACGACGACGGCGGCATGCGTTTCCTCCTCCCGTGACCACTTCGGTCCGCAGCAGGTCCACTGCGCTCCGGCGGGTGGCATGGAGCACGCGCACGCCTCCTCGCTGCTGGACAACCCCCTGATGTTTGCGGCGCATGCCGGCGCCGTCGTCGCCACCGCCCTGATGCTCTATTACGGGGAGACCGCACTGGAACTGGCGGCGCAGTGGCTTCGGCCGCTGGTGGCCCTGCCGCGGCTGGTTGTGTTCCCGCCGCCCGCGGACCTTCCGGTCTTTCCCGACGCCCCCGTCCGCAGCTACCTCGAGCCGCTCCTCACTGTCAGGCCGCTGCGCGGTCCACCCCTGGCTACCTCTCTCTAGTCCCACCGGCGCTTTCCGGCGCCCTCCCCCTTTTAGCCGTCTCCGGGACGGCATTCCTTGAGAGGTAACACCATGAAGACTTCAGTTCGCCGTACCCTGACCGCCGCCGCCGCAACCACCGCCCTGATGGGGCTCGGGCTCGCGGGTGCCGCTGCGCACGTCACCATCAAGCCCGACACCACCGCCGCGGGCGCCCACGCACTGCTCACCGTCGGGTTCTCCCACGACTGCGAGGGCTCGCCCACCAATAAGCTGACCATCTCGCTGCCGGAACCGCTGGTGGACGCCAAACCGGAAATCGTTCCGGGCTGGACGGTTGAGAAAGTCACCGAAACACTCGATGAACCGCTGACCCTGGACAACGGAAGCAGCGTCACCGAGCGCGTCGGGCAGATCGTGTACACAGCCGAGACACCGGTGGAGGATGGCTATCTCCAGCAGTTCGATATCTCGGTCCAGCTTCCGGACAGAGAGGGAGAAACCCTGGCGTTCCCGGTCCTGCAGGGCTGTGTGGAGGGCGAGACCGACTGGGCCCAGATCCCCGCCGAGGGCGAGGACCCCCACAGTCTCGACGCTCCCGCGCCGACCATCACGCTGACCGGGGCGGAGGAGCACGGGCACTCCGAAGACGAGGAGCCGGCCGCCGAAGGGCAGCCGGCCGAGGCCGCTGACCTTGAAAGCGCGTCGGCTGCGAGCGATGACTCCTCCGGCGCGGCGACCGCCGGGTACGTGGGGCTGGGTGCCGGCGTGCTTGGCCTCATCGCGGGCGTCGCGGCGCTGCTGCGCACCCGGACAGCCAGGGGATAGCGCCATAACAATCCCTGCGTCAATCGGCACCGCGCCGCCGGGGCTGATTGACGCAGGGTGTCTTCCCCAGCAGGGTGGTTTTATGACCACTCGCGCATCCGTGCCCCGCCTGCTTGCTGCCGCCGCAACCCTTGGGGCTCTCGCCCTGTCCGGATGCGGCGCCGGTGATCCGGCCGCAGAAGAGACCAGTCCGGCACCGTCGGCGAGCGCCGGACAGACCACTGCCGAGGCCGAGCCCACGCCCGAGGACTCGGAATCAGCGTCCGCCGAGCCCAGCGAGAGCAGCGAACCCTCTCCGTCCGAGTCCGCCTCGGAATCTCCGGAGGCGAGCCCGACGGCGGCCGCTGCGGACGGCGTGTGCACCTCCGACATGCTGAGCGCCGTCCTCGAAACAGAGATGGGCGGCGGCGCGGCGGGCAGCGTGTACCGGCAGATCATCTTCACCAACACGGCAGACGAACAGTGCGAGATCACCGGTTACCCGGGCGTCTCCTATGTGGACGCCGCGGGCAACCAGGTGGGGGCGCCCGCCGACCGGGAGCCGGCGCAGTCCTCCGAAGTGGTCTTGGCGCCGGGCGAGTCAGCGGTTGCGCCGGTCAAGCAGACCAACGCCCAGAACTACGGCGCGGACTGCCTGCTGACGGACACCGTGGGGCTGCGCGTGTATCCGCCGAATGACACCGCCTCGCTGATCGTCGACCAGACGGGCACCGCCTGCGCGTCCGAGGACATCGTGCTGATGACGGTGGCTCCCACCAAGCCGCTCTCCCCCTAGCACCGCCGCCGACGCACCGCGCTGCGCGCTCCTTTCCAGCTGACAGAATGTCGGAGGGGTAGGAGATGATGATGCGATGACATCGGTGCTTGAGAAATTCACGCCCGCCACACGCCAGTGGTTCGCGGGCGCCTTCTCCGCACCCACTCCTGCCCAGGAGGGCGCATGGAACGCGGTGTCCGCCGGGTCCCACGCGCTCGTGGTCGCGCCCACCGGTTCCGGTAAAACCCTCGCGGCGTTCCTGTGGGCGCTGGACAGCTTCATTGCCCGTCCGGTCGAGGGCAAGCGGTCCACCCGGGTCCTCTACATCTCACCGCTCAAGGCCCTTGGCGTTGACGTGGAACGCAACCTGCGCGCGCCGCTGATCGGCATCACGCAGACCGCCAAGCGGCTGGAGCTGCCTGCGCCGTCCGTCACCGTAGGCGTACGCTCCGGGGACACCCCGCAGGCCGAGCGCCGCGCCCTCCTCACCCGGCCGCCGGACATTCTGATCACCACGCCGGAGTCCCTCTTCCTGATGCTCACCTCCCGGGCACGGGAAACCCTGACGGACCTGGACACGGTCATCATCGACGAGGTCCACGCCGTGGCCGGAACCAAGCGGGGTGCGCACCTGGCGGTGTCGCTCGCCCGTCTGGACGCGATGCTGGACAAACCGGTGCAGCGCATCGGACTCTCGGCAACCGTTGAACCGAAGGAAACAGTGGCCCGTTTCCTCGCCGGGAACGCGCCGGTGGAGATTGTGGCCCCACCCTCAAAGAAGTCGTGGGACCTCACGGTCACCGTCCCCGTGGAAGACATGACGGAGCTGGGCGGCGCACCCACTAACGACGACGACGACGGCGGCCCCACTCCCTCGCCCAGTATCTGGCCGCACGTCGAGGAGAAGATCGTCGACCTGATCGAGACCAAGCGGTCAACGATCGTCTTCGCGAACTCCCGCCGCCTGGCTGAACGGCTCACCGCCCGCCTGAATGAAATCCACGCCGAACGGCTGGAGGCCGCATCCTTCTGGGATGCGCCCGGCGAGGCCCCAGCTCCGTCCGGCACACCGGAGCCGAAGCGCCCTCCGGCGGAACTGATGGCCCAGGCGGGGCAGACCGAAGGCGCCGAGCCGCTGCTGGCCCGCGCCCACCACGGGTCCGTTTCCAAGGACCAGCGCGCCTTGATCGAGGATGACCTGAAGTCCGGCCGGCTGCGCTGTGTAGTGGCGACGTCGTCGTTGGAACTGGGCATCGACATGGGCGCGGTGGATCTGGTGATCCAGGTGGAATCGCCGCACTCCGTGGCCAGCGGGCTGCAGCGGGTCGGCCGGGCCGGCCACCAGGTCGGGGAAGTCTCCGAGGGGGTGCTCTTCCCGAAGCACCGCGGCGATCTGCTGAACACCGCCGTCACGGTCGAGCGGATGCTGGCCGGTCAGATCGAGCCGCTCTACATTCCCACCAATCCGCTGGACATCCTGGCCCAGCAGACGGTCGCGGCCACCGCGCTGGAAACCATCGACGTCGAGGAGTGGTTCGACGTCGTGCGCAGGTCCGCCCCGTTTGCAACTCTCCCGCGCTCCGCCTTCGATGCCACCCTGGACCTTCTCGCGGGACGGTACCCGTCGGACGAGTTCGCCGAGCTGCGGCCCCGCATCATCTGGGACCGGGTGGAAGGCACCATCACGGGCCGGCCCGGCGCACAACGGCTGGCCGTCACCTCGGGCGGCACCATCCCCGACCGCGGGCTGTTCGGTGTCTACCTCGTCGGATCCGAAGATGCCGGCTCCAACCGCGGCGGCCGGCGGGTCGGTGAGCTGGACGAGGAAATGGTCTACGAGTCACGCGTGGGTGACGTCTTCGCCCTCGGCGCCACCAGCTGGCGGATCGAGGACATCACCCATGACCGGGTGCTGGTCTCCCCCGCCTTCGGGCAGCCCGGCAAGCTGCCGTTCTGGAAGGGCGACTCGCTCGGCCGGCCCGTGGAGCTCGGGCGGGCGCTCGGAAGGTTTGTCCGTGAACTCTCCAACGCCTCGGACGAAGACGCCGCAGCCCGTTGCCGTGCCAGCGGGCTGGACGAGTGGGCGGCCGGCAACCTCCTGACCTACCTGCGCGAGCAGCAGCAGTCCACGGAGGTGGTGCCGAGCGACCGCACCCTGGTGGTGGAACGCTTCCATGATGAGCTCGGTGACTGGCGGGTTGTCCTGCACAGCCCGTTCGGTATGCCCGTGCATGCGCCCTGGGCGCTCGCCGTCGGCGCCCGCCTTGAGCAGCGGTACGGCATGGACGGCTCGGCGATGGCCTCGGATGACGGCATTGTGCTGCGCGTGCCGCTCATGGAGGACGAGCCGCCCGGCGCGGACCTGTTCCTCTTCGACGCGGATGAGCTGGACGGGATTGTCACCGCGCAGGTGGGCGGGTCGGCGCTCTTCGCGTCCCGCTTCCGTGAGTGCGCGGCGCGGGCGCTGCTGCTGCCGCGCCATAACCCGTCAAAGCGCAGCCCGCTGTGGCAGCAGCGGCAGCGCTCGGCCCAGCTGCTGGACGTGGCGCGGAAATTCCCCACCTTCCCGATCATCCTTGAGACGGTGCGCGAGTGCCTGCAGGACGTCTACGATCTCCCCGCACTGAAGGACATCGCGGGGCAGATCGACCGCCGCGAACTGAGGATCGTCGAGACCACCACGTCCCAGCCCTCGCCGTTCGCCCGCACCATGCTGTTCGGGTACGTGGCGTCCTTCCTCTACGAGGGCGACTCCCCGCTGGCCGAGCGCCGCGCGGCCGCACTGTCCCTTGACCCCACCCTCTTGAACGAGCTGCTGGGCCGGGCGGAACTGCGTGAACTGCTCGACGCCGGTGTCATCACCGACACTGAAAACGAGCTCCAGCGCCTGGCCCCCGACAGGAAAGTGCGGGGGCTGGAGGGAGTCGCGGACCTGCTCCGACTGCTCGGCCCCCTCACGTCCGCCGAGATCGCCGAGCGCTCCGAGGAACCCGGAAGCACCGTCGAACACGTCAACGCACTGGTCGCGGCCAACCGGGCGCTGCGCGTCAACATCGCCGGCGCCGAGCGCATCGCTGCGGTGGAAGACGCCGCCCGGCTGCGCGACGCCCTTGGGGTGCCGCTGCCCATGGGCGTTCCCCTGGCCTTCATTGAACCGGTGCCGGACCCCCTCGGCGACCTGGTGGGACGTTATGCCCGCACCCACGGGCCCTTCACCGCGGTAGAAGCCGCCGCGAGGCTGGGACTGGGTGTCGCCGTCGTCGTGACCGCCCTGCAGCGGCTTTCCGCGGACGGCCGGGTGGTGGAAGGCGAGTTCCGGCCAACGGCGGCCTCGCCCGGACATGAGGCCGCGGCCAGTGAATGGTGTGACGCCGAGGTCCTCCGGCGGCTCCGGCGCAGGTCACTCGCGGCGCTCCGGCACGAGGTGGAGCCGGTGGATCCGGCCGCGTATGGGCGGTTCCTGCCGGCGTGGCAGCACGTCGGTTCCGGGCTGCGCGGGCTCGACGGGGTGGCCACCGTCATCGACCAGCTGTCGGGCGTGCCGATTCCCGCCTCCGCGTGGGAGCCGCTCATCCTGCGCACACGGGTCTCCAACTACAGCCCGGCCATGCTGGATGAGCTGGCCGCGACGGGCGAGGTGGTGTGGTCCGGCGCCGGGTCGCTCCCCGGCAACGACGGCTGGATTTCACTCCACCTCGCCGAGAATGCGCCGCTCACGCTGCGGCCGGACCCGGAATTCGAGGCCACGCCCCTGCAGCAGGAACTCCTGGAGCTCCTCGCCGGCGGGGGTGCGTACTTCTTCCGCCAGCTGGTCCAGGGGCTGACCAACGGGGACCAGCCGGCCGATCAGACGGTGACAGCGGCGCTGTGGGATCTCGTCTGGGCCGGACGGATCGGGAATGACACGTTCACCCCGGTGCGGTCCCTGCTCGCCAGCGGGAAAACCGCCCACAAGCAGCGCACCCCCACCCCGCGGGCACGGACAGCGCGGATGGGACGGTTGGGCAGGGCGCCCTCCCTGACCGGCGGCAGCCTGCGCTCGGCGGGACTGGCGGGCGGGAACGACGGCGGCACCGGCTACCAGCGCAGCACTCCTCCACAGGTGGCCGGCCGGTGGTCCCTCCTTCCCGCCACTGAGGGAGACGCCACCATCTCCGCGCACGCCACCGCCGAGTTGCTTCTGGACCGTTACGGCGTCCTCACCCGCGGCTCCGTGGCGAGCGAGGGCATCCCAGGCGGTTTCGGGCTCATGTACAAAATGCTGTCCCGCCTCGAGGAGATGGGGCGCTGCCGCCGCGGGTATTTCATCGAGCACCTCGGCGCCGCACAGTTCGCCGTGCCGGCCACTGTGGACCGGCTCCGCTCCTTCAGTGCCGACGCCCGCCCGGACGCGTCCGTGGCGAAGCAGCCCACCGCCGTCGCGCTCGCCGCCACCGACCCGGCAAACCCGTTCGGCGCCGCACTGGGCTGGCCGCCGCATGACGGCGGGCACCGGCCGGGCCGCAAGGCGGGCGCCCTGGTGGTGCTCGTGGACGGCCTGCTGGCACTGTACGTCGAGCGCGGCGGAAAGACCATGCTCACGTACACCGAAGATCCGGACTCCCTGACCGCCGCCGCGGCGGCACTGGTCACCGCGATCCGCCAGGGCGCGGCGGACAAGATGGCGGTTGAGAAGATCAACGGGGAGTCCGCGCTCGATTCCCCGGCCGGCAGGGCGCTCGCCGACGCCGGCTTCTACAGCACGCCGCGGGGGTTGAGGATCCGTGCCTGAGGGGGATACCGTCTGGCGGGCCGCTCGGGACCTGGACAAGGCTTTGCACGGCAGGGAGCTCACCCGCTGCGACATCCGCGTGCCGCGCTTCGCCACGGTGGATTTCACCGGGCGGACGGTGAAGGACGTCGTCGCGCGCGGAAAGCACCTGCTCATCAGGGTGGAGGATGAGTGGAGCATCCACTCGCACCTGAAGATGGAAGGTCTCTGGCACGTCTACCCCAAAGGCGGGAAGTGGCGCCGCCCGGCGTTCAAGGCCCGCTGCATCCTGGAAACCGGGGCCTCCACCGTGGTCGGTTTTGAGCTCGGGTTCCTGCGCGTCATCCCGCAGGACCAGGAACATGACGCCGTGGGCTACCTCGGTCCCGACCTTCTGGGACCGGACTGGGACCCCGAGGAGGCGCTGCGCCGGCTGCGCTCTGACCCGGGCCGCCCCATCGGCCTGGCGCTGCTTGACCAGCGGAACCTCGCAGGGATCGGTAACGTTTACCGGTGCGAGCTGTGTTTCCTCGCCGGTGAGCACCCGCTCACTCCGGTGGGGGACGTGCGGAACCTCCCGCGGATGGTGGAGCTTGCGCACCGGCTGCTCGAGGTGAACAAGGACCGTTCCACGCGGGTCACCACCGGTTCCCTGCTGCGGGACCCCCTGTGGGTGTACGGGAGAACCGACCGCGGGTGCCTGCGCTGCGGAACCCGGGTGGTCCGCAGCGAGATCGGGGACAACGAGCTTGAGCAGCGGGTGCTCTATCATTGCCCGCACTGCCAGCCCGCGCGGGTCCCCGCGTGACCTTGCGGCGCGGCCCAGCAACCCTGTCCGAACGAACCGAACCGACCACCCAGTCCGAACCGACCGCCTACCGAGGGAGACCATGAGCTGGCTCAGCGCACTCCCCGGCTTCCTCGTTGCGCTGGCGGTACTGCTGGGTCCGGGCCTGCTCTGGGGAGCGATCTTCGGGCTGCGGCGCCTGACACTGCTCGCCCTGGCGGGCCCGTTGAGCGTGACCGCCGTCGTTCTGGCTGCGGAGAGCGCGTCGCTGGCCGGGGTGCAGTGGTCGCTCGTCCCCCTGCTGGGGGTGACCGCCGCCGTGGGGCTGGTTCTCTGGCTGGTCCGCCGGCGCTTCGACGACGCGCTCGCCACGGACCCGGGCCGTCCGCTGCGTCGGACGCTGCCCGCGTGGGCCGTCGCCGCCGTCCCGATCGGCCTGATCACCCTGTGGATCTTCGGCGAACCGGAGAACATCGCCCACTCACACGACAACGTCTTCCACCTCAACGCCATCCGCTACATCGCCGAGACCGGCAACGCGTCCTCCGCGGAACTGGGGTACCTCGGCACCCGCGCCCCCACCTTCTACCCGGCGGGCTGGCACGCGCTGGTCTCGCTGGTTCTGCTCTCCTCCGGCCTGTCCATCCCGGCGGCAATCAACGTGGTGAACCTCGCCATCATCCTGACGCTCTGGTGCGTCGGCTGCCTGTTCCTGGTCACCCGCGTGACCGGCGAGCGCCGCGCGGCCCTGCTCAGCGCCGCCGTGCTGTCCGGCGCGTACAGCAGCTTCCCCTACCTCCTCTACGAGTTCGGGGTGGTCTACCCCTTCATGCTCTCGATCGCTATGCTGCCCGCCATGCTTGCTCTGGTGATCCAGTTGCTGCGCGTCGGCGCACCCCTGCGCACGACGACGGCGGCGAACCTCCTGCTGCTGCTCGGCGTGGTCCCGGGGCTGGCGCTGGCGCACCCGGCGTCGCTGGTCGGTGCGCTGGGCCTCAGCGTCCCGATGGTTGTTGCTGCCGCGTACGCCAGGCTGCGCCGCGGCAGCTGGCCCGCCTGGCGCACGCTGGTCCCGGTGGGAGTGTTCCTGCTGGTTCTTGCCGCGGCGTGGATGCTGCTGCGGCCGTCGCGTGGCAGCTCGGACAACTGGGATGAGCTGGGCGACGCCGGGTGGGCGCTGCTCGCGGTGGTTCTCCACTCGCCGCTGTTCCGGCCCGTGGCCGTCCTGGCTGCGGCGCTTACCCTGGTGGGTGCCGTCGTCGTCCTCCGCCGCCGGCGGCACCGGTGGACGCTGGGGTTGTACGGGCTCGCCGCCATGCTCTTTGTGGTGGCGAACTGGAAGGAGGCGCCGGACCTGCGGTGGGTGGTGGCCGGGGTCTGGTACAACGACTACTTCAGGATCAGCGCCATGCTGCCGGTGGCCGGGATCATCGTGGCCTCGCTGGGGGCGGTGGCGTTGGTCGACGCCGGAGCCCGGCATCCGGCAGTGCTGTCCTTCCTGCGGGGCGGGAGCGGAAAGCGGGCGGGTGCCGCCGTCGTCGTCCTGGTTCTGCTGGGTGTTGCGCTGGCACCGCTGGGCGCGGTACAGCGCGGTGTTGCGGAAGCCGCCGCGAAATACCGGTTCACCGAGAACTCGCAACTGCTGACCAATGATGAGCTGGCCCTCATCCAGCGGCTGCCGGAGACTGTGGAGGAGGGCGCCGTGGTGGTCGGGGTGCCGTTGACCGGGGCGTCGCTGTCCTACGCCTACACGGGCATCCCCACCCTGCTGCCGTACGGAACCGTGCCGTCCACTGTTGCCGGGAAAACGGTCTACGAGTCCCTCGATGAGCTCACCACCAACCCGGAGGTCTGCCCCGCCGTGGAGAAACTGGGCGTGCGGTACGTGCTCGATTTCGGCACCGGCTCCGTACACCCGGGAGAAACGGAAGTTGTGCCGGGGCTGCAGGACCTGACCCGGGAGAACGGTTTCGAACGGGTGGACAGCGAGGGAACCGCCGCGCTGTACCGGATCACGGGTTGCTGAGAACCTGCTGCGGCCGGCTCCCGGCTACCCTTGATGGGTGATGCAATCCCCGCTCCCGGTCCGCAACGGCGTTAACGCCACGCGGCTGCGCCTGCCCGCCGAGGGCCCGTGGAGCACTGCGCTCGAGTACATCCTGGACCGCTGGGACCATGTGGATCCGGACGGGATCGCGGAGCGCTTCGACCGCGGGGAAGTGGTTGCCCTGAATGGTGAGCGGCTCACCCGGGACACCCCGCTCACTGCGCACACCTTTGTCTGGTACTACCGCGAGCTGCCGGTGGAGAAGCGACTTCCCGTGGAACTGAGCATCCTCCACCAGGACGAGAACCTGCTGGTGGTGGACAAGCCGCACTTCCTGCCCACCACTCCCGGCGGGATGTACGTCGCGGAGTCGGCGCTGGTGCGGCTTCGGGTGCAGCTTGACCTGCCGGACCTCATCCCCATGCACCGGCTCGACCGGATGACGGCGGGAATCCTCATGTTCTCGACGAATCCGGCCACGCGCGGCGCCTACCAGCTCCTGTTCGAGAACCGCCGTATCCGCAAGGAATACGAGGCCGCCGCGCCCATCGACCCTGCCCTGGAACTCGACGTCCAGCCGCGGACGGTCCACAGCAGGATCGTGAAGTCCCGCGACTACCTCCTCGCGCAGGAGGTACCCGGGGAACCGAACGCGGAAACCCGGATCGAGTTGCTGGAGGAACGTGGCGGTGTGGGCCGCTACCGGCTCCAGCCGCACACCGGGAAGACGCACCAGCTGCGGCTGCATATGGCGGGGCTGGGCCTCGGAATCGTGAATGACCCGTTCTATCCCGTGCTGCTTCCCCAGCAGCCGGATGACTACACGAAGCCGCTGCAGCTTCTGGCGCGGCACATCGAGTTCGTGGATCCGGTCTCCTCCCGGCCGTCGTCGTTCACCAGCGGACTGGAACTGTCCGCGCTCGCCTGATGCCACCCGGGAGCAGCCCGGTCACGAACAGGTGATGCGCTGTAGATTGGATCAGGTGGACCTGTCGACGCTCGCTGAGTGGTCCGTGATGATCCATCCGGTCACGCTGCTCGTGGTTATCGCTGACGTTTTTGTGCCCATCATGCCCTCAGAGTTCCTGGTGATCGCCTCAGGGTCGCTGGCCTCGGAGGGAACGGTGCTGCTGCCGGTTTCCCTGCTCACCGCCGCGGCCGGCAGCCTGCTCGGGGACATTGCCCTCTACATGCTGTTCCAGCGGCGGCTGACCCACTGGCTGGACCGGTTCCGCTGGGGACGCACCGTCCACCTCGGAATCCGCAATGCCGTGGAAAAGGCGGGAAAGTCGCCCACCTACGCCGGCCTGGTTGCGCTCCGGTTCCTTCCGGGCGGGCGCACCGCCGGCATCGCGGCCGCCGGGATCGCCGAACTCGCCTTCCGCCCCTTCGTGGGTTTCGCGGCCCTCGGGGGTGTGCTGTGGGCGTGCTGGCTGGTTGGTCTGGGCTACGTTTCCGACGTCACGACGGGCTTCCCGATGTGGGCCAGTGCACTCCTGGGAATGGGTGTGGGTACTCTGGTGGGACTGATCATTGCAGCGTTCTTCGCGCTGAAGCAGCGCCGGGAGGTCCGAAAGACACATGAGCATGCCGACCCCGTCCAACCACCGGCTGCCCCAACCACCTCCCGTGCCGCCGCGGAAGACCCCGGAAACGCACCCCAATCCCCCTCAACAGAGCGGGACGGAGAGCGTCCTTGACCGGCTGAGAGCCGCGCGTCCCAAGCCGGCAGCTCCAACTGATGAGGAAAAGCCCGGAACGACGACGGCGGCTTCCGCTGCGTCACCGGCAGCCCCTGCTGCACCCCCAACAAAGCCCTCGGAAGCAACTGCGCCGGCCAAACCGGATCAGGGTGTGCCTGGCCAGTCCGCGCCCGACTCCGCTCCGGCGTCGGACACCACAGACTCCGGCCCCACGCCAGGCGAGAGGCGGGCGGCAACCGAAGCCGCCAGGCTCAGGGCTGCACGTGCAGAAAAGCTCAAGGCCGCCTCCGGCACTGCCTCCGCCTGGGCCGCCAAGTCAGGGAAGCGGACCGCGGCGCTGACAGCTGCCGCCTCCCGGGGCGTCGTGGCCAACGTCCGTTCATGGCGGGCGGACCAGGTGCGGCGCATCCTGGTCAGCATCATCGTTCCCGGTGCGCTGGCGGCCACGGCCATCATTGCCGGCGTCTTCGCTGACCGGGAGATCCTGGGCGCCGAGCTGCTGCGTCCGGACCTGACGCTGGTGTCCCCCAACCAGTACTCGCTCTTCATCTGGGCCCTGATCGGGGTGGGGATGCTCGGGTATGTGGTTCACCAGTGGCTGCCGCGCCAGGCGCACAGCCCGCGGCACCGGGGCCTCGGCTGGATCGTCATGGCAGCGCTGCTGCTGAATCTCGCACTCACCTGGCTGATAAGGGATGAGCTTCACACCGAGAGCCTCGTGGTGCACGGACTCCTGCTGCTCCTGCTTCTGGTTTCCCTGCGGTGGCTCAACCGGTGGTCCGCGTTCTCGTCGCTCGAGGGTGCGCTGGTTGATGTGCCCCTTGGGCTGTTCCTCGGCTGGACCGGCTTCACGGCGCTGACCCACACCGCCGCCGTCCTGTCCCTCAACGGCTTCTCCTGGCTGACAGGGGACGAGTTCGTGTGGGCGCTCATCGGCCTCGGCATCATCGTTCTGGTGGGCGGCGTTGTCTGCTCACTGGACCGCGGACGCATGGCCGTCGCTCTCGCCGCTGTGTGGGGCATGGGCTGGATCATTGTGGAACGGTTATTGGGCCAGCCGCAGTCGCTCCTCATGGCCGGCGCGACAGCCCTGGCCGCGTTCCTCCTGCTCATCACCGCAGGCTCGCGCCGGCACCGCGTGGATCACTCGTACCGGCGGGAGCTCCGTCGGCGGCAGACCTCGCATCTGCCGCCGATCGAGCTGGACGATGAAGACTACGAATACTACGAGGAGGAACCCGAACCGTTCGAGGACGGCGAGGATCCCCCGCCCCGGCCGCGTCGGGTTCTTTGACCTTCACTGCCCAGGTGAGAGTGATCGCTCAGGTGAGAGTGATCGCTCAGGTGAGAGTGACTGCTCAGGTGAGAGTGATCGCGATTTTCCCGCGGGTGTGGCCGTCCATGTTCGCTGCGAACGCCTCGGCGGCCCGCTCCAGCGGGTAGGTTTCAGCGAGCACCGGCTTGACGTCGCCCGCCTCGATGAGGTCGGCGAGCGTGGAGAGGTCGGCGGCGACCGGCCGCACAAAGATATACCGGCCCCCGTGTTCCTTGACGTCCGCGTCAGCGATGGAGGCAACGCGTCCCGCCTGGGACAGTACGTCGAGCGACGCCCGCCAGTCATCACCACCCACGAAGTCGACGACGGCGCTCACACCGTCGGGCGCGATCTCCCGTACCCGGTCGGCAATACCCTCCCCATAGGTGAGGGGTTCCGCGCCGAGCCCGCGGAGGAAATCGTGGTTCCGTTCCGAGGCCGTGGCGATCACGCGGGCTCCGCGGGCGCGGGCGATCTGGATACCGAAGGTGCCCACGCCGCCGGCGCCATTGTGGACCAGCACAGTGTCGCCGCTGCCGACCTCCAGCGCATCGAGGGTCTGCAGCGCGGTCAGGCCGGTCAGCGGGACGGTGGCCGCTTCCTCCCAGGAGAGGTTGGCGGGCTTGCGCGAGAGCGTGCGCACCGGCGCGGCGACCTGCTCGGCAAACGTTCCCTGGCCCACGGTATCCATCCGCACGTAACCCATCACCTCGTCACCGGCCGAGAACTCGGTCACCGCGGGTCCCGGCTGGAGAACGACGCCGGCAACGTCCCAGCCCGGGATCACCGGGAAGTGGGCCGTCAGGGCACCGTCGAGATATCCCGCCATGACCTTCCAGTCGACGGGGTTCACGGAGGCCGCTTTCACTTCAATGAGGACCGTGTCCGGTCCGACCCTGGGATCCGGCTGGTCACCGTATTCGAGAACTCCCTGATCGCCGTACTTCGAATAGAACACTGCTTTCACGGGCGCTTCCTTCCATTGATCCGGTGGCTTCTCTCTGGGGCAACCCCGCGGACCCGCCGCAGCATTCCCCAGGGCCGCAGTGCAGGCGGTCACACCCGGCGGAAGTCCATGGAGCTAGAGGGAGGCGCTAGAGGATCGCCGAGACTCCCGTGACGGCCCGCCCCACGATGAGCGTGTTGATCTCGAAGGACCCCTCGTAGGTGTAGATGGCCTCGGCGTCCGCGAAGATCTTGGCCATCCCGTAGTCGGTCACAATGCCGTTGCCGCCGAAGATCGCCCTGCCCAGCGCCACGGTCTCACGCATCCGTGAGGAGGTATAGGACTTTGCGAGCGCCGCCTGCGCCATGTCCGCCCCGCTGTGCCGGACCTGCTGCTGCACTCCGTGCGATCCGCGATGCTCATCCTCCTGCAGCTGCGCCACGCGCGCCATCAGCCCCAGGCTGGCGGTGGTGTTCCCGAGCATGCGGACCAGCTGTTCCTGGATGAGCTGGAAACTGGCCAGCGGGCGCCCGAACTGGTGGCGTTCGACGGCGTAGGCCCGCGCCGCATCGAACGCGGCGAGCTGCTGCCCTACCGCCTGCCAGCCCACCAGGATGCGCGAGCCCCGCAACAGGTGCTTGGTGTCGGTGAAACTGTTGATCCCGGCGAAGCGGTCAGCCTCCGGGACCCGGACGTTGTCCAGGAGGATGTCTGCGTTCTGCACCGTCCGCAGCGCAATCTTGTTCTCGATCGCCGTCCGGGTCACCCCCGGCAGCGTCGCGTCGAGGATGAAGCCGCGCACGGAGCCGTCCTCGGTATCGCGTGCCCACAGCAGCATGTAGTCGCAGAAGGTGCCGTTCCCGATCCAGCGCTTGGCTCCGTTCAGGACCCAGGTGTCACCGTCGCGGGTGGCGGTGGTTGCCATGCCGCCGGCAACGTCGGAGCCGTGCAGCGGTTCGGTCAGCGCAAAGGCGCCGGTAATGGTCAGCGCCATCGCGTCGTCGAGCAGGCGGGCCTTCTGCTCCTCGGTTCCGAACTCGTGCAGGGCCTCGACAAAGAGATCGTGATGCACCATGAAGAACGTGGCCAGCGACGTGTCCGCGCGGGTGAGCTCGGCGATGACCATCCCGCTGAACAGGTAGCTGTACCCCTGCTGCACGGGCGTGCTCAGGTTGAGGCCGGCCAGTTTGGGCAGCACCTCCAGCGGGAATTCAGCCCGGTTCCACCAGTCGGTGGCGTACGGCGTCACCTCAGCGGCAAGGAAATCGCGAACCTCCTGAAGCTTCGCCCGTTCGGCGTCGCTGAGCAGGGACTCGAATCCGTAGAAGTCTGCGGATGGGAGGCCGCTCTCCATTGAGCTGTCCTTTCGATGGGTTGAAAAAGGGGGTTTATTTGGGGGCCATGCGGATGGCGCCGTCGAGCCGGATGGTCTCCCCGTTGAGCATCTGGTTCTCCACGATGTGCGCAACCAGTGCGGCGTATTCGGTGGCCTTGCCGAGCCGGGAGGGGTGCGGCACCTGCTTCCCCAGGGAGTCCTGGGCCTCCTGCGGCAGCCCTGCCATCATGGGGGTCTCGAAAATCCCCGGGGCGATGGTCATGACGCGGATGAAGGACCGTGCAAACTCGCGGGCGATCGGCAGCGTCATCGCCGCCACCGCACCCTTCGACGCGGAGTAGGCGGGCTGCCCGATCTGCCCGTCGAACGCTGCGACGGACGCCGTGTTGATGATGACGCCGCGCTCGGAGGTCCCGGTGTCCGTCTGCACCGGATCCGTGGCCGCCATCGCGGCAGCCGCGAGCCGCAGCACGTTGAACGTACCGATCAGGTTGATGTTGATGACCCTGCTGAACTGCTCCAGCGGCAGCACTCCGTCCCGGCCCAGCACCTTGCCGGGGGTGGCCACTCCTGCACAGTTCACCACGATCCGCAGCGGACCGAGCTCTGCCGCCGCATCCACCGCAGCCTGCACCTGCTCCTCGCTGGTCACATCGGCCGGCACAAACCGCGCCCGCTCGCCCAGGGAGGATGCGAAGGCAGCCCCGTCCGACTGCGGCAGATCCAGGATCACCACCGCCGCGCCGTCGTCATGCAGCCGCTGCGCCGTCGCCCGGCCAAGCCCGGACGCACCGCCGGTCACCAGGGCCACTGTTCCTGCACACTCCATGACATCTCCTTTGCGTCGAAGTTCACGTCGAAGTTCAAGCGGGAGGAAAACCGCTCCTCTTCGAAGCCTACTGTGACGCAGCGCACCGCAGCACTGCGCCCGCGGACGCACTGGGCATTGTGCTCAACAACGGACCCGGCGGCGCGGTTTAGGGTGGCTCTATGCCCACCAGCAACGCATTTGAGGAACAAGCCCGCGCCCGCGCCGCAGCAGCGGCCGCGTCAGTCTCCGGCGCCTTCGGTGGCCGGCTGTTCGGCCTCCCCGGCACCCACCTGGCGCACGTGAGCCTCCCGCGCCGGACGGGAGCACCCTGGCACTACTGGTGGCAGGCGCACTACCTCGACTGCCTGCTCGACG
This sequence comes from Arthrobacter subterraneus, assembly GCF_900099735.1. GTDB lineage: Bacteria > Actinomycetota > Actinomycetes > Actinomycetales > Micrococcaceae > Arthrobacter_D > Arthrobacter_D subterraneus. The sequence goes on from NZ_FNDT01000011.1 coordinate 77,682, forward strand.
CCGCAGAGCGGGAAAGCGCCAACTCCAGCGAGCACGACGACGGCGCCTGCCACCGCACGCACGCCCGGCGCCTGCTGCGCACCATCCGGCTGCGCAACGGCGGCCGCTGGCGCAACAGCTACTACGACGACATGGCCTGGCTGGCTCTCGCCGCGCTGCGTGCGGCTGACATCGCCGGAACCCGGCCGCTCTCCGCTCTGAACCCGGTCCTGGCGTCCGCGCACACGCCGGACCTCGGCGGCGGCCTGTTCTGGAACACCTCCCGTGATTTCAAAAACACCCCGGCCACCGCCCCCGCGGCGCTGTATTTCGCCAGGCTCGGACGGCGGGAGGAGGCCGCCCGCCTGGTCGACTGGCTGTTCGCCCGGCTCCAGGACCCGGAAACCGGACTCCTCCGTGATGGCATCCGCACCCCCGGCGAGCGCCTCGTGACCGACCTCTACACCTACAACCAGGGCCCCGTCCTCGGCGTCCTGCTGGCGCTCGGCGGCGAACAGAACCTGCAGCGCGCAGGGAACCTCATCGACGCCGTGGCAACGCACCTCGTCCAGCCGTCCGGTGCCCTGCGCACGCACGGCGGTGGCGACGGCGGCCTCTTCACCGGGATCCTCGCCCGCTACCTCGCCCTCGCAGCCGTGTCACCTGCGCTGCCGGAGGCATCCCGCACCACCGCCGGAACCCTGATTACGACGACGGCGGACGCCCTCTGGGAGGGGCGCACGGAGCGGGAGGTCGGCAGCCGCCGTCGTACCGTGGTTGTCTTCCCCTCCACACCGGGGGTACCGGCGGGCATCGGCACGGTGGAGTTGTCCACCCAGCTTCAGTCCTGGATGGTCCTCGAGGCGGCGTGCAGGGTTCCAGCGGTCAGGCCTGCGAACGCCCCCGGGGACGGGTGAGCGCGGCGAGAAGGACCCCCGCGGCGAGCGAGCTGAGCGTCGCGACCCCGAGGTCGCCCATGGTGTCGGCGTAGGTGACGTAGATGTCCTCGTCCACCCAGGCGTCTCCGGCCCACTCCGCGAACTCCCAGAGCACGCTGAGCGTGATGCCGAGCAGCGTCACCTGGAACACCACGCCCACACGGTGCCGGTATGTGGGACCGGGCGGCGGCAGCAACCGGAGATGGGAGGCCAGCACGTACGCCATTCCCGCGACCGGGCCGGTGCAGAGGTAGTGGACCAGCAGGTCCCACCAGGGGATCACCTCGTACAGGTTCAGGACGCTGCTCCAGCAGGCAAAGATCAGCGCGCACCCGTAGACGGTGTCGAACACGGGGTGGGGACGCGCGTACCGGGAGAGCGTGAGTCCGCCGAGCGCCAGGAAGAACACCGCAACATCCACCGGCCCCCACCAGAGAACCATGGCCAGAGTGCTGAGTATGGCAACGGCCCTGACACTGTCCGCGGCGACCTCGGCGGGAGTAGCCGGCCGTCGGATGAGGTCGGCAATCATGGGTTCAAGCCTACTGGGCGGGGAACCGCGCGGCAGGCGACGCTGGAGTGCCGGGACAGACACTCCAGCCTCGGGTCTGCGGCGTTGTGCGCTCTAGAAGTCGTCGCGCCGCTTCTGGGCGTCAGCGCGATTGAGCTCCACGTATTCTCGTTTCGGCAGGCCCACGGACCGGGGATCACCCGGAAGTTCCTCCCCCCGCAGGGTGGCCTGCGCTGTCTCGCGCATGCACAAAATACTCACCAGCCCAACGACACCGGCCAGCGCCATGTACCAGCCGGGTACCAGCTGGTTGCCGGTAGTCTCGATCAACTGGTTGGCGACAGTCTGGGAAGGCCCTGCGAAGAACGCCGTCGAGAAGTTATAGGCGATTGCAAAGCCGGTGTAACGGACGGCCGTAGGGAACAGGGCCGGCAGTGTTGAGGAAACAGAGGACACCAGGATCACGAGCAGGAATCCAAGTACGGCAAGGCCCAGGAACTGCAGGGCAAGGCTGGGCATGCCAAGGAGCATCACGGCCGGCACGGACAGCAGCGTATATCCGAGCGCGGCTGCGAGCAGCAGCGGCTTGCGGCCCACCCGATCGGAGAGTGCTCCAACCGGCGGAATCGCCAGAAGCATCAGAGCCATAATCGCCACCAGCATCCAGTTTCCCTGTGCGGTGCTGTGTCCCAGCTGGCCGCTCAGGTACGTCGGCATGTAGCCGAGGATCAGGTAGAACGCCACGTTCAGCAGCACCACAAAACCCGCGAGGACCAGGAGCTGGCGCCAGTTGTGCTTCAGCGCGTGCCGGAGCGGCGATCGCATGGTTTCCTTGTGCTGCGAGGCCTCGGAGAAGACCGGCGCCTCCACCAGGCGGGTCCGGATCCACAGTGCTGTGAGTCCCAGTGGGATGGTCAGCAGGAACGGCAGCCGCCACCAGCCGGCCTCCATGCCGTCATCACCGACGATGGTGATCAGGGTGGTGCAGACAATCGCGGCGAGCATGAACCCGACCGTGGTGCCGAACTCCAGGAAGGAACCCAGGAAGCCACGACGGCGATCCGGCGCGGATTCCGCCATGTACACCGCGGCCCCACCGTATTCACCGCCGGCGGAGAAGCCCTGCACCAGGCGGCAGACCAGCAGCAGGACGGGTGCGAGGAGGCCGGCCGTCTCCAGCGTGGGAAGCAAACCGATGGCGCCTGTTGCCGCGGTCATCAGGGTCACGGTGAGGACCATAATCTTCTGGCGGCCCACCTTGTCGCCCAACGGTCCCAGGATCAGGCCGCCCAGCGGGCGGACCAGGAAGGAGAGTGCCAACGTGGCGAGCGTCAGCGTGACGCCGAGGCCGCCGTCGCCCTCCTCAGAGCCGAAGAAGTTCACGGCCATGTAAATCGTCAGGTAGCCGTAGACGCCGTAGTCAAACCACTCGACGGCGTTGCCGAGCGCCGATCCGAGGATCGAGCGGTGCAGGGTGTTCTTGCCCTCCTGGGTGCTCGGCTCGGCGCCGGGCGCGGTGCCCGGTTCCGGATGGGCGTTGTGCACGGAATGTGGACTGGTCATCATTGGTTCGTCCTTCAAGAAAACGGAATTCGGTTAGGGGTGGTCAGCCGCGCGGGATGGCCATGTACTTGGTCTCAAGGAATTCTTCGATGCCCGCGCGCCCGCCTTCACGGCCCAGGCCGGAGGCCTTTATCCCACCGAAGGGTGCCGCAGGGTTGGACACGATGCCGGTGTTGAGGCCCACCATGCCGACTTCCAGGGCGTCGCCCACGCGGAAGCCGCGATCCACGTCCTGGGTGAAGAGGTAGCCCACCAGACCCCACGGGGTGTCATTGGCCAGCCGGATCACTTCTTCTTCAGTGTCGAACGGGACCACGGGAGCCACCGGCCCGAAGATTTCCTCGCTCATCAGGTGTGATTCCGGGTTGACCCCGGACAATACGGTGGGTGAGTAGAAGTAACCCGGCCGCTCAGGCCGGGACCCTCCGCAGACCACACTGGCCCCCTTGGCTACGGCATCGTCCACCAGTTCCTGCACCTTGGTCAGCGCTTTCTCTTCGACCAGCGGGCCGACGTCGGTGCCCTGCTCAGCACCGTCCCCCACCGTCAGTGCGCCGAGGCGTGCAGCGAGCTTTCGAGCGAACTCGTCTGCTACGGAACTGTGCACGAAAAGCCGGTTCGCAGCAGTGCAGGCTTCGCCCATGTTGCGCATCTTCGCTGCCACTGCTCCGTCAACAGCCCGGTCCAGGTCCGCATCCTCGAAGACGATGAACGGCGCGTTGCCGCCGAGCTCCATGGAGGAACGCATGACGTGTTCGGCGGCCTGCTCAAGCAGGCGCACCCCGACGGCGGTCGAGCCGGTGAAGCTGACCTTGCGTGCGATCCCGCTGGACATCCACGGCGAGACGACCTCTGAGGCCTTCGTGGTGCAGACAACGTTGAGTACGCCCTTGGGCAGGCCGGCCTCGATGAGGATGTCCACCAGCGCGAGCGAGGACAGCGGGGTGAGGTTGGCGGGTTTGAAGACCATCGTGCAGCCGGCTGCAATAGCAGGACCGATCTTGCGGGTGCCCATCGCCAGCGGGAAGTTCCAGGGCGTCACGAGAACGCACGGTCCTACCGGTTCCTTCGAGACGAGGATCCGGTTCTTGCCGTCACCCGTGGTGGTGAGGTCTCCACCGATGCGCACGGCCTCCTCGGAGAACCAGCGGAAGAACTCCGCCGCGTAGGCGACTTCGCCCTTTGCCTCAGCGAACGGCTTGCCCATCTCGGAGGTCATGATGAGCGCAAGGTCATCCTGGCGGGCCATGATGAGGTCATAGGCGCGGCGCAGAATCTCGCTGCGCTCCCGCGGCGAGGTCTTCGCCCACTCCTTCTGCACCCGGCCGGCGGTTTCGATCGCGCGCCTGGCGTCCTCCGGCCCGCCGTCGGCCACCGTGGCGATGACCTCCTCGGTGGCGGGATTGACGACGTCGAACCGCTTGCCGGAGTCAGCTTCGGTCCACTCGCCGTCGATAAAAAGACCAGTACTGACGCCGGCGATGATGTCGCGCGCGCGCTGTGACGCTGCGGTGGCTGTGGTCTGGGTTGTCATGTCAGGAATCCTTTTCGTTTGAGTTCGGAAGTTTCTGCAGCACGGGCGACCCGGTTCGGGTCCGCGTGGTCGGCTCTGCAGGGCCGGGGTCGAGCAGCTGGGCGAGGTGGTTTCCCGACCTGTCGTTGTCGAGTTGCTTGACCTGCATCGCGCAGGAGAAGCCGTCAGTGAGCACCATCGTCTCAGCGCCGGTGCTGCGCAGGGCCGGGGCCAGCGCCTGTTCGGCCACCTGCATGCTGACCTCGTAGTGCTCCTTCTCGAAGCCGAAGTTGCCCGCCACGCCGCAGCAGCCGGCTGCATCCACGACACTGGAAATGCCGACGGCGGCGAGAGCAGCTTTCTGGGTTCCGGCTCCGAAGACCGAATATTCATGGCAGTGGGTCTGCAGAACCACCTGTTCAGGCAGCGGCTCCGCAGGAGCGGGAGTCCAGCCTGCCGCGGCCAGGTCACCGGCGTGCGCCGCGAAGCTGCGCACCCTCGCCGCCACCCGCCGAGCCTGCTCAGTATGGATCAGCTCCGGCAGGTCCTTGCGTAGCGCCGCGGCGCAACTGGGCTCCACGACCACGATCGGGCGGTCCGTGCCGTCGTCAAGCACTTCTGCCGCGTTGGCCATCAGCTTCCTGGCGGTGTCCAACTGGCCTGTGGAGATCCAGGTCAGGCCACAGCAGGCGTCCGGCGCACATTCCACCTGATCTTCAGCCTCGGCAAGTACCCGCGCAGCGGCTCCGGCAACCTCCGGGCGGAAGCCCTTGGTGAAGGTGTCCACGAACAACACCACGCCGTCCGTGGGCCGGCGATGGCCGCCGTCGTGCTTTGAACGGTGTTTCTCCGGCATCCCCACGCCGGCGGCCGCGACTTCCCGGCGCCATTCGGAGCCGCCGGCGAACCGCGGCAGTGACCGCTCCGTGGTGAGCCCGCCCAGCAGCGCGGCCACCTTGCCCAGAGGCGTCGTCAGGACGGCGTTGACCAACGGAGCAATCCTTCCGGTGATTGTCAGCCACCGGGGCAGCCAGCCGAGCGAGAAGTGCGACACCGGCCGGAGCCTGCCACGGTAGTAGTGATCGAAGAACTCCGACTTGTAGGTGGCCATGTCCACGCCCGTGGGGCAGTCACTGGAGCACGCCTTGCAGGAGAGGCAAAGATCCAGCGCCTCGCGGACCTCCTCCGACTTCCAGCCTTCAGCAACGGTGCGCGCACCCCGGACCATGTCCTGGAGGACGCGGGAGCGTCCGCGGGTCGAATCCTTCTCATCCCGGGTGGCCCGGTAACTGGGGCACATCACGCCGCCAACATCCGTGCGGCAGCGCCCGACGCCGATACAGCTCTGAACGGCATGCACCCACGGATCGAGCCCGCTTCCGGCAGCCTGCGCCGGATCGTGGGTTTCGGTAGCGTCACCGCCTCCGGCATGCAGCGGACGCAGATCGAAGCTGGTGCGCCATTGCCGTTGCGGCACTCCATCCAGCGCGAGGTTTGCATTCAGCGGATCCGGATCCGTGAGCGTGCCGGGATTCAGGATGCCCACCGGATCCCAGATACGGCGGTAGTCCGCGAACGCCTCAAGCATTCGCGGCGTGTACATGAGCGGCAGCAGCTGTGAGCGGGCACGGCCATCCCCGTGCTCGCCGGACAGCGATCCGCCGTGGCGCACCACAAGCCTTGCCGCTTCGCCGGAGAACTCCTCGAAAACGGCTCTGCCCTCTTCGGTACGCAGATCATAGGTGATGCGGATGTGCATGCAGCCGGCGCCGAAGTGCCCGTACATCACGCCCTGCAGCCCGAAGCGCGCCAGCAGTTCCCGGAACTCCGCCAGGTAACCGGCAAGCTTCTCCGGCGCAACCGCGGAGTCTTCCCAGCCGGGCCATGATTCACCCCCGGTGGCGAGGCGGAAGGAGAGGCCGGCGCCGTCCTCCCGGACCCGCCACAGCGAGGCCCTCTCCACGCTGTCCGGTACCGTGCGCCCGTCAACCAGGCGACCGTTGCCCTGCAACCGTGCAAGCAGGCGTTCAGCTTCGGCGGCAACCGCTGAGGGGTCATCGCCGTCGAGGTCCACGTACAGCCAGGCCTTACCGTCAGGCAGCCCCGTCACGGCAGCCGCACCGCGGCGGAAGCGCATAGTGTCGACAATGGCCTCGTCGATGCCCTCTACAGCAGCGGGCGAAAACTCCAGGATGGTTTCGATATCCCGCGCGGCGTCCACCACATCCGCGTAACCCAGGCAGACCAGCAGTGCGCTGGCAGGCTTGGGCACGAGCTTCATCCGGGCGCCGGTGACAACAACGCAGGTGCCCTCGGATCCGGCGAGGGCACGGGCTACGTTGAAGCCGTTTTCGGGCAGCAGGTTCCCGAGATGGTAGCCCGATACCTGCCGCTGGATCCGTCCCAGTTCCGTCCGGAAATCAGCCAGGTTTCTATGCGCCAGGTCCTTGAGTTCATGTGTCAGGGCAGTTGCTCGGGCCACCGAGTTCGCATCGGCGGCGTCCGTGGCGCGCAGGCCGGTTTCCGTGGCGGTGAGCCGGGCACCGTCGGAAGTAACGACGTCGATCTCCGCCACGTGGTCGGAGGTGCGCCCATAGCGCACGGAGTGGTTACCGCAGGCATCATTGCCCAACGACCCGCCCACCGTGGCACGGTTCTTCGAAGAAGGGTCAGGCGCGAAGGTCAGACGGCCTCCTGTGGCCTTCTCCACCTCGCGGGAGAGAACGGCGAGCACGACACCGGGTTCCACATCCGTTGTACCGGACGCCTCATCGACGCTGCGGATCCGGTTCATGTGCCGAGAGAAGTCCAGCACGATTCCCGGACCGACGGCGTTGCCGGCCATGGATGTGCCACCGCCCCTGCTGATCAGCGGAGTACCGGTTTCGCGGCATACCGCCAGTGTGGTGAGCACATCATCAGTGGTCCGCGGAAACACGACGGCGAGCGGCGGCAGGCGGTAGTTGGACGCGTCATACGAGTACTCGGCCAGTCGGCGCGGGGAGGTATCGGCGGTGATACCCGCTGCGGAGAGTCGGTCAAGCGCTCTTCGCTGCGGGCCGGTGGTTCCGCCGGGGGGCGCCGCGACCTTGGGTCCGGAGGGCTCGCTGACCCGCGTTCCGGAGCTCAGCGGGCTCTGATCCGGGGCGCCCCCCGGCTGCGCACTGAGCGGTGAAACGTCAGTCATGAGCCGGCTCAGGCTCCAGCGGTAGCGGGAACTGCGCCCACAACGGCGCCGACGGCGGCCTCGAAGCGGTCCAGTCCGGCGGCGATTTCCTCCGCAGTAACTACGAGCGCGGGAATCAGGCGGACTACGTTTCCGGCAGGACCGCAGGTCAACGTGAGCAACCCCTGATCGGTGGTCGCCTGCTGTACTGCGGCGGCGGTCGATGCATCCGGCTTGCCGTCTTCGCCGGTGAACTCAATGCCGAGCATCAGCCCGCGTCCCCGAACGTCTCCGATCACCGGGAAGCGGGTCTGGATGTCCTTGAGCCCAGTCAGCAGCTGTTCACCGCGGATACGCGAATTCTCCACGAGATTCTCTTCCTTGACCACTTCCAGGGTGGCCACGCCGGCGGCGGCGGAGACAGCGTTTCCGCCATAGGTTCCTCCCTGGGATCCGGGCCAGGCCTTGGACATGGTCTCTGTTGAGGCCGCGATTGCGGAAATCGGAAATCCTGATGCGATGCCCTTGGCTGTGATGAGAATATCAGGCGTAGCCCTCGAGTACTGGTGACCCCAGAATTTGCCCATACGCCCGACGCCGGCCTGAACCTCGTCGAAGATCAGCTGGATTCCGTACTTGTCTGCACGCTCGCGCAGGCCCTCCATGAAGGCAGGCGGGGTGGGTAGGTAGCCGCCGTCGCCGAGGGCGGGTTCGATCAGGAAGGCCGCGGTGTCATTGGGCGCGGTGCGGGTCTGAAGAAGGTAATCCAGTTCCTGCAGGGCGAACCGGACCGCCGCTGCTTCATCCCACCCGTAGCGGTAGGCGTAGGGGAAAGCCGACATATGGACGCCCGCCATGAGAGGCGAGAAACCGGCGGAGAACTTTGTGCCGGCAGTGGTCAGGGAGGCCGCTGCCACGGTGCGTCCGTGGAAACCGCCCTGGAAGACGACGATGTTGGGACGTGCAGTCGCCATGCGCGCGAGGCGGATGGCCGCTTCGACGGCCTCCGACCCGGAGTTGGCGTAGAAGACCGAATCCAGGCCCGCGGGCAGCACTTCGCCGAGCTTCTCAGTCAGTTCGAGCAGCGGCTTGTGCATGACGGTGGTGTATTGGGCGTGGATGATCTTGCCGACCTGCTCCCGGGCCGCCGCAACCACCTTCGGGTGGCAGTGGCCGGTGCTGGTGACGCCGATACCGGTGGTGAAGTCGAGGTAATCCTTGCCATCGGTACCGTGAATCCAGCTACCGAGAGCATGGTCCACGACAACGGGCGTTGCTTGCTTGAGTGCGGGGCTGAGCGAGGTCATGCATTCCATGATGCAGGTCACATTGCAGGATTGTCAACAATAGGCTGATCGGGTACCGTTGTGGCGTGAGTAACACAAATACCCTTCCCAAGGTAGTCATCCTCGCCGCCAAGGGCCAGCCCCTCCCCTGCAACCTTGACGCCATCGAGGCGCGGGCAGCCGTCACCGTTACGGACGCCGCCGGCCTGCCGGAGGCAACTATCGGCGCCGACATCCTCTTCCTGTGGGACTTCTTTTCCTCAGCCCTCAGGGACGCCTGGCCGCAGGCCGACTCACTGCAGTGGGTCCACGTGGCAGCCGCCGGCGTGGACGCCATGATGTTCGAAGAACTGCAGGCTTCCGACGTGGTCGTCACGAATGCCCACGGCACCTTTGATCAACCCATCGCGGAATTCGCACTGGCATCCATACTGGCCCATGACAAACAACTGCATCTCAGCAAGAGACTGCAACAGAATTGCGTCTGGCAACACCGGGAGGTGATCCGCACGGAAGGCTCCCGTGTACTCGTGGTGGGAACGGGCGGCATCGGCCGTGCCACCGGCCGCCTGCTGAGGGCAGTCGGCATGGAGGTCCGTGGCGTCGGGCGCATCGCCCGCGAGAATGATCCGGACTTCGGCACTGTGCTGTCCAGTTCCGATTTAGCCGAGCATGCAGGATGGGCGGACCACATCATCCTGGTTGCTCCCCTGACCAGTCAGACCCGGCACCTGATGGACGCCGGCGTCCTGGCGGCCATGAAACCCTCCGCCCACCTGGTGAACCTCGGCCGGGGCGCCCTCGTCGATGAACCGGCGCTGATCCGGGCGCTTCGGGAGGGCCGGATCGCCGCCGCGTCGCTCGACGTGTTCAGTGAGGAACCACTACCCGCTGACAACCCGCTGTGGGACATGGAGAACGTGCACATATCCGCCCACATGTGCGGCGATGTGATCGGCTGGCGGGACACGCTGGCGGAGCAGTTCCAGCACAACCTGGAGCGATGGCTGCGCGGCGAGGGGCTGGTCAATGTGGTGGACAAGGACCGCGGCTACGTCAGCGGTGCCGCTGCTCTGGCCGACCGAACCTGAATACCCATTTTTGTGTGACCAGAACCACACCGCTAATTTGTAAACAATCTTCTAGCTCATCGGAGGTATCTTCTTGCTGTTCAGCCAGGAAGAGTACGACGCGCGGCTTGCCGGCGTCCGCTCTCGGATGGCAAAGCAGGGTCTTTCTGCCCTGCTTGTGACCGATCCGTCCAACATCTACTACCTCACCGGGTACAACGCCTGGTCCTTCTACACACCGCAGCTTGTCTTTGTTCCCGCCGACGGACCGATGCTGCTGTTTGCCCGCGCCATGGATGCCGGCGGCGCCTTTCGCACCACGTGGCTGCCGGAGGATTGCATTGTGGGATACCCCGAGCAATACGTGCACCGCCCCCATATCCACCCCTTCGACTGGGTGGCGTTTGCCCTGCGTGAGCGGTTCCTCATCGCCCCGGCCGCCAAGGGCTGCGTGGGTCTGGAGATGGATTCGCACTTCTTCTCCCCCAAGGCCTACCGCTCCCTGGTCAATGCCATTCCGGAATGGACCCTGGTTGACAGTTTCGAGCTGATCAACTGGGTCCGGGTCATCAAGTCACCGACCGAAATCCAGTTGATGCGCGGTGCCGCGCAGGTCTGCATGGCCGCCATGGCGGCCGCGGTGGAAACTATCGACGTCGGCGTCCGGCAGTGTGATGCCGCAGCCGCCATCAGCCAGGCTCAGATCACCGGCGCCAATGGAATCGGCGGTGATTACCCCTCCATCGTTCCGATGCTTCCTACCGGAGAAGCCGCCGACACTCCGCACCTCACGTGGAACGATGAACGCTTCGAGACCGGACAGAGTGTCGTCATCGAGCTGTCCGGGGCCCATAAGCGTTACCACACGCCGCTGGCGCGGACCCTTACACTCGGTCCTACCCCTTCGAACGTCGCCAAGCTGGCGGAGGCAGTCTCCGACGGCATCAACGCCGTGCTGACCGAGGTGAAACCAGGAGTTCCCGTGCGCGAACTAGCGCGCACCTGGAACTGGACCCTCGCCAAATACGGCCTCGAAAAGCCATCCCGGATCGGTTACTCCATCGGGATCGGCTACCCGCCGGACTGGGGCGAAAGAACCATTTCCATCCGCTCCGAGGATGAATCCGTCCTCGCCGAAAACATGACCTTCCATCTCATCGGAGGAATGTGGATGGATAACTACGGCTACGAGCTGTCCGAGTCGATCCGCGTCACGTCCGACGGCGTCGAAACCTTCACCAGCTTCCCCCGCGAACTGCTCCAGAAAGGCAGCTAAGCCATGACTGTTGACCACTTTTCCACCCGTTCCCAGGCAACCCTGCCGCTTGCCGACCGGGCCTCCGATCTCGTGGGCTCCGTCATTGACTCCAGCACCTCCCTGCTCGCTTCGCAGACCCACGACATTGTCCGGTTCGCCATGGGATCACCGGCGGACGAGGCCGTGCCGCTGGAGGAATTCCAGGACATCGCCGCGCAGGTTCTGAACCACAGCTCCATGACCTACGGTGCTACCGAGGGCGAGCCGGTGCTGCTGAAGGCCCTGGTGGACTACCTCGCCGGAACATCGGATCCCACCAGCGAAGAACGCGTCACCATCACGGCGGGCGGAATGCAGGGCCTCGATCTGGCGTGCAAGATTTTCATCAATCCCGGTGATCTGGTGATCGTGGAAAGCCCCACCTACACCAACGGCAGCGCAACAGCCCTCAGCTATGGCGCCGAACTCATTGAGGCGCCCACCGACCAGGACGGGCTCATCGTCGAAGCCCTGCCCGAGCTGGTGGCCGCGACCGGCCGCAAGCCCAAGGCCATTTACACCATCCCGAATTTCCAGAATCCGGCCGGCGTCACACTTTCACTTGCCCGGCGGCACCAGCTGCTTGAACTGGCGCACGAGTGGAACTCGGTGATCATCGATGACGACCCGTACGGTTTGCTCCGCTTCGAGGGTGATGACCTTCCGTCTCTCCAGGCGCTCAGCCCGGGCGATCCACTGCTGTTTTCGGTACGCACGTTCTCCAAGATCCTGGCGCCCGGACTCCGGGTGGGGTGGGTGGACACGGACCCGGCTTTACGCCAGCTTGTGATCAACGCCAAGCAGGCGATGGACACCTGCACCAACCTTCCCGGTCAGCACATCGTTGCGGAGTTCATCCGCCGCGGCGGCCTGGACAACCACCTCGCCGGCCTGCGCGTCGAGTACAAGCGCCGCAAGGACGCCCTGCGCGAGACCCTGCGCCGCCATCTCGGTGACCGGGTGAGTGCAACCGACCCCGAAGGCGGATTCTTCCTCTGGCTGACCCTGCAGGGCGAGGACGCACGTATATCGACCCGGAAGCTGTTCGAGACTGCCCTTGCAGAGGGCGTAGCCTTCATTCCCGGCCCGGCGCTGTCACCGAGCGGGAAGTTCGACGATGCCCTCCGGCTCTGCTTCGCCTCCACTACTCCTGAACGGGCGGAGGAAGGCATCATCCGGCTGCGCCGGGCGATGGACCGCGAGCTCGCTGCCCTGAAGGACGGTGACCGGGCGTGAGCAACGCCCTTCACATTCATTCTGCCGGTTTGCAGGCGCTGGAAGCTCAGGTCCTGGGTCTTATCAGCGAGGCCCAGCTCGTCTCCCTCACTACCGCGCTGGTGGCTGCAGGTGGTGAGAATCCCGGCAGTACCGAGGAAGCCACGGTCGAGGTCCTGAAGAACTTCTGCCTCAGTGCAGGGCTGCAGGTCACCATGGAGGACGTGGCCCCCGGGCGTCCAAACTTCACCGCCGTGCTGCCCGGTGGAGACCAACCCGGCATACTCTTCCTTGGTCACTCGGATGTAGTGCCGGCCGGCAGCGGCTGGGAACGGCCTCCATTCGAACCGTACGTTCGCGATGGGAGGCTCTTCGGTCGCGGTTCCACCGATATGAAGGGTGGGCTGGCGGCGGTGCTCATTGCTTTGAAGGCGCTGAAGGATGCCGGGGTGAAGCTCCCCGGAAATGCTGCGCTGGCGTGCACGGTGGACGAGGAAGATCTGGGCATCGGTATCCGTGCCTACACTGCGGCGGCGCTGGCGGATCCCTCCTTCTCCTACGCCGCCTGTGTGGTGGCCGAACCAACCGATCTCGAGACGGTCATCGCCTGCAGGGGAGACAGCTACATCGAGGTAAAGGTCACCGGAAAATCGGCCCATTCAGGCCGGCCCGCCGATGGCCGCAACGCGATCGACGCCGCGGCAAGAATCCTGGACCTGGTGCGCGAGGACCATAGCCGACTACAGGAAGACCTCGATCCGCTGCTCGGTGCCGGCACCTGGAACACCGGCCTCATACAGGGCGGCACTGGGACCTCCATGGTGGCCTCCCAGTGCACCGTGTCCCTGGACCGGCGGCTCATGCCCGACGACGACGCACAACTCATCCTGCGCCGACTGCTGGAGCGCATCGGCGAGGCCGGAATCGATACGGACGGAATTACGGTGGAGGCCTCGGTCACCATGGAAATGCCGGGCTTCCGCACACCGGAATCCCACCCGTTGGTGACCGGAGCCGTAGCAGCGCTGGCCGATGCCGGCATCAGCAGCACAATCAGCGGCTGGACCGCCGCCTGTGACGGCGGCTTCATCGCCCGCGATCTCGGTGTACCGACCATCGTCCTCGGCCCCGGTGGGCTGAACGACCAGGCCCACCAGGTCAACGAGTCCGTGAGCATCCCGGAGGTTCTGGCGGCGGCCAGAGCCTACGCGCTGATGTCCCTGCGCCACACGCCGGGCCGCACTGCCTGAAAAACATAATCGGCCGGCTTCGCGTTGTGCGAAGCCGGTCGCTTGTCTTTCCCTGACCCTGCAGATATGGACACCGTTCTAAGCGGTTGCAGCCACCGCGTTGCCGCCGCCGGTAAGCCGCTCCAGTGCGTCTTCCATATGGCTCACCAGCAGCTTCGAAACCCGTTCCTGGTCCCCTTCGGCCAGGGCTTCGGCGATAGCCTGGTGCTCCCCCACCCTGGTGTGCGGGTCCGGGTACCTCTTCTCCAGCGCGGTGAGGCACATGCGGGTTTCGGTGAGCAGGGTGTTGTGCATCCGGGTGAGCCGGGTACTGGCAGCACCCGCCACCAGGGTGGCGTGGTACTCCATGTCGGCCTCGGACATTGCGTCCAGGTCACCCTTGTCCGCTGCCTTCTTCATGGCTTTGACGACTCGCTGCAGCTGTGCAGCGACGTCATTGCCGCCCTTTTGGAGGATGACCTCTGATGCGGCGCGTTCGACGGCGGTGCGCGCAACGTACATGTCCCGCACTTCTTCATCCGTCATGGTGATCACGAAGAGGCCGCGGTTACGGATACTGATGAGCAGCCCCTCCTGGGTCAGGCGCTGCATTGCTTCCCGCAGAGGGCCCCGGCTGACTCCCAGTTCCCTGGCGAGTTCGGCCTCACCGAGCTGCGCTCCGGGCGGTATCTGGCCCCGTCCGATCGCGGTGCGAAGCTTCCCGGCGATGATTGAGGGCGTGGACTCGCGAACAACGGGCTCAAATCTCTGCATCAGGATCACGGTCCTCTCGTATTCAACTGCCATGAAGCACTCTCGGAAGTTCGTTCCGGCTGTCTACAATCCTAAAGTAAGCGGGGCTGGCAGGTTCTCGTCATCCATTCCGACCAGGAACAGAATCCACGGATTCTGTTCCTGAGGCGACGCCCCGCGTGGAGCCTGGTCAGCGACCTACTCCACCCTTGAATACGTCAGCGTTTCGCCCCGTGCGCCGCCCATCCAGATGTCCTGGCAGGCAGCAGCCATCTCATCCAGACCCTCCACAATTGTGGCGAAGACGTTCCCGGGGACCCAGCCCGTATCCCCGTTGAGAAGCAGGTTGTTGCGCCCGTAGAAAACCGCCAGGTCAACAATGGTAGTAACGGTGTCTGTCCCGGAGTCGGCCTCGTACCCGTGCGACGGAGTCTTCAGGTCGTTGGACGTGAAGGTGAAGTAACAGACATCTCCCGGAATCGGTGTCACCGTGGTGTTCTCCGGCCCCGGTTCAGCCGGCGCAAAGGAGGGCACAAGGTTATAGATCTCATTCCGGGCGTACTTGCCATGGAATACCTGCCCGGAGATAGGCAGCGCATCCCACACTGCGCTGGCGGTGCGGGGTGCAACGTCGTCGTGCAATAGCGCCTTGCACGTGACGCCGCGCTGTTCGAGGGTGATGTTGATGTACCGTGCCATGCGTCTACTTCCTGGTTGTGGACAGTCGTGCTTCGATGTCGGGGTGGATGCGGTGCCAGCCTGCGGCGCCCTCGTAGGCCGCAGCGGCGGAGAGCACCCGGGCATCACCGTGCCGCGGGCCAACGAACTGGAGCCCGACGGGCAGTCCCTCAGCGGTGAACCCGCACGGCACGCTGATCGCAGGCTGCTGGGTGAGGTTGAAGGGATAGCTGTAGGGCGTCCACGAGGTCCAATCCGGAGAGGATGCACCAGCCGGCACGTCACGTCCGGCTTCAAACGCAGGAATGGGGAGCGTCGGCGTCACCAGTAGGTCGTAGCTTTCGTGAAGCAGTCCCATTTCCCGGCCCAGCTTCATGCGCACCGCGGTGGCGTCCAGGTAGTCACTTGCGGTGAACCCGGAGTGCCGCTCAAGCGCAGCGGCCAGGTTGGGGTCGATATGCTCGACGGCACCCTGCCCGTAGCCTTCGATTACCTTGGCTGCGCCGCTGAACCACAGCACATGGTAGGCGTCCACCGGGTCCGTCCAGCCAAGTTCAATCTCCTCGATGTCGGCGCCGAGCTCCGCCAGTACCGCGACCGCGTTCCGCACGGCGGTTTCGACGTCAGGATCGTTCCGGCCGTATCCGAGGTTCGGGCTGAAGGCGATCCTCCTGCCCCGTATCCCTTCGCCGAGTGTCTCCAGGAAGGACCGCTCCGGTGTGGGGCCGGCAGACCAGTCCCGGGCGTCCGGTTGGGACAGGACGTCCAGCATCAGCGCCGCGTCTTCGACTGTGCGGGTAATCGGTCCGGCATGAGCGAGGGTCCCAAACGGACTGGCGGGATACAGCGGGATCGTTCCATAGGTCGGCTTGAAGCCGACCACGCCGCTGAAGCCGGCGGGGATGCGAACGGAGCCTCCGCCGTCGGTCCCTACCGACCAGGGCCCCATTCCCCGGGCCACTGCGGCAGCGCTTCCGCCACTGGAGCCACCCGCGGTGCGGGAGGTGTCCCAGGGATTGCGGGTGATACCGAATCGGGGACTGTCGGTGACGCCCTTCCAGCCAAATTCAGGACTGGTGACCTTGCCGAGAAATACAGCGCCGCTTTCGCGCAGCCTCGCCACCGCAGGAGCGTCCTCGCTCCAGTCCCCCTCCGGGGAGGTGAGCCGGGATCCGCGCAGTGTCGGCCAGCCTCCGGTCAGCATCAGGTCCTTGATGGAGGTCGGTACTCCATCGGCCTTGCCGAGCGGCTCGTTTCGAAGCCAACGGGATTCGGAAGCGCGTGCTTCCGCCAGGGCGGCCTCCTCATCGACGAGGCAGAAAGCGTTAATGTCCCCGTCCTGTTCGGAGATCGCGTCCAGGGCGGTCCGGGTTGCCTCCACCGGTGAAACCTCACCGGCCCTGTAGGCAACCAGCAGTTCCGCGGCGGTCGCCCATTCAAGTGAATCAGGCACGTGGCAAAGCTCCTCGTCGGTCTGCACTCAGTGGTCAAAAGAGGTCCGATTTGCCTGGGCGGTCATACCCGGCGCAAACAGGTCTGGAGCCAGAGTATGTGGCAGGCATCACAATTGTCAACAATCCTACTTTCCTATCTTTTAGCGGTTGCTTTTCGTACGATTGTGAACAATTCGGTGGAAGCCTCCCCCGATATATTTCAAAGGAGAATTGATGGGCGTCACCATCGGCATGCTGTATCCGGGCTTCGGCGCTGAGGACGATTATCCCTACCTGGAGGAGATTCTCGGCGAGGGCGTCAGCCTTCCGTTGGTCCACACCTCGGTCGGTGTCGACGCACACGAGGTCGAGGCGCTGCTGGATCTGGGCAGGAGCGAACGGCTTCTTGAGGGTGCGCAGGAATTGCGGACCGCTGCTCCGGACGCTGTCATGTGGGCATGCACCTCCGGCAGCTTCGTGTTCGGCTGGAATGGTGCCCGGCAGCAGGCGCGCGAGGTCCAGGACGCACTTCAGGTTCCCACCTCCTCCACCTCCCTGGCATTCGTGGATGCCATTCGGGCACTTGGGATGGACCGGGTGGCCGTCGCTGCAACCTACCCCGAGGAAGTATCCCGGCACTTCGTGGATCTGTTGGGCTGCGGTGGGATCGACGTGACCCGACTGGTGAGCCACGATATCGCCACGGCAGCCCTCGCGGGCGAACTCGACCGTGAGGGTGTCCTTGAACTGGCCCGGAGCAACGACAGTCCCGAAGCACAGGCGATCCTCATTCCGGACACAGCCCTGCATACTGCCCGCTGGATCAATGAACTTGAAGAAACACTGGGCAAACCGGTCCTGACGGCCAATCAGGTAACGGCCTGGCAGGGACTCCGCCTCGCCGGGGCCTTGCGCCCCTGCGCGGCACTTGGCCACCTCTTCGCGGAAACCGCGGGCGTCCCCGCAGGGGCATAGACCTCCCCTGCCCGCCCAGCGCCTGCCCGCCCGCGCACCCCGTGATCAATACACCTAGGCCAGGAGGCGCTGGCCGGGGCCTACTGCCTCCTTGCCCGCACGCCGCAACGACGCCCAGGCAGTCACCTGGTTTGCCGAGAGAACCGGCTTGCCCAGCTCACTTTCCAACGGCGCAATTAGGTCGTAAGTGGGCAGATTTGTGCAGCTGATGAAGATCACGTCCGCCTCGGGCACGTCAGCCCGGCGGATCAACTCAGCGGTAGTGCCGTAAGGCACTTCCCATATACCACCCTCGAGACCCAGGCCGGCCTCGGATACGACGGAATGCCCCGCTTCCCTCAGGAAATCACCCAGCCGGACAGTAAGCTCCGCCACGTACGGAGTAATCACCGCAATGCGGGACGCCCCCAGATAGGCCAGCGCTTCCAGCAGTGCTTCGGACGTACTGACTCCCTGTGCGTTGCTGGCGGCCTCCATCATTTTTGAAACGTGGCGCGCACCTGCGACGCCGTTGACAAAGCTGCCGGATGTGCAGGCGTAGGCGATGACAGCGGGATTCACAACACTCAGGTTCCTTGCCGCGTTATAGATGTCACCGTCATCGCTGACGCCCTCCGCCAGCTCCAGACTCACCGGCTCCGCCATGAACGGCGTGCGCGTGAAGAAGAGGGAGACACCCGCGGGTATCCAGCGCCACAGCTCCCCGTCCAGCGCCATGTCGAAGGGGCACACAACACCGATGCCTGTAGGCACCTGTGGCCCAGCGGGCAGTACTGCCGGCCTGCCGTTCATCATTCTCCCGATAAGTAGATTGTTGACAATGTTTGACCGGATGTCTAGTGTCCGTAAAACACTCAGACCCGCACCGAGGGAGCACCATGGACATCCACCACGACCCGATACGCGCCATCGAACTGGAACTGCCTTCCCCGCCGGTCCCGATTGCCAACTATGTGCCGGTCCGGCAAGTCGGAAACCTCGTGTTCACCTCCGGCCAGACCCCCGCCCGGGACGGCGTCCTGACCATCAGCGGCAAGCTTGGGAGTGAAGTGAGTATTGAGGAAGGCCAGCAGGCGAGCGCGGCCGCCGTGCTGAACTGCCTGTCTGCCCTTCGCCAGCACCTTGGGTCGCTGGACAGGATCGTCTCCGTAGTCACCCTGACCGGGTATGTCGCGTCCGCCGAAGGATTCAGTGAACAGCCTGCGGTCATCAACGGCGCTTCCCTGGTCCTGGAGAAGGCCTTCGGCGAGAGGGGGCGCCATGCCCGGGCAGCTGTGGGGGTTGCGGAGCTGCCCGGGAACGCACCCGTAGAGATTTCCCTGGTCGTGGAGGTCTAGCGACCGATCAGTGCTGCAGGACCGCCCGGAGGAAGGTGCGGGTACGTTCCTCCTGGGGGTCCTTGAATATCTGGGCGGGCGGGCCGCTTTCCACGGCCCTGCCGTGGTCGAACATCACCACGCGGTCCGAAATTTCCTCCGCGAAACGCATTTCATGGGTCACCATGAGCATGGTCATGTCAGTGCTGTGGGCCAGGTCCCGGATCACATTAAGAACCTCACCGATCAGCTCCGGGTCCAGAGCGGAGGTGGGCTCGTCAAACAGCAGCACCTTGGGCCTCATGGCCAGTGCCCGGGCGATGGCCACGCGCTGTTGCTGGCCACCCGACATCTGCGGCGGCGTGTGGTCCATGTGCTTGCTGAGCCCCACGAGGTTCAGGAGCTCGACCGCCCGCTCCTTTGCCTCACCCTTGTTCATGCCGAGAACCTGGACGGGCGCCTCCATGATGTTTTCCAGCGCAGTCATGTGGGGGAAGAGGTTGAACTGCTGGAAAACCATCCCGATCTTCCGGCGGGTGGCGCGCATCTGACGGGTCTCGCGCGGCCTGTCACCAGCCTTGACATCCCAAAGGACGTCTCCGTCCACCTTGACCAGGCCCTGGGTGGGTGTTTCCAGTGTCATCAGGATCCGCAGGATTGTGGTCTTACCCGAACCCGAGGGTCCGATGATGGATACCTTCTCCCCGGCACGGACCTCAAAGTTGAGGGCCTTCAGGACGTGGTTTTCCCCCCAGTTCTTGCTCACGTTGTCGAAGGAGACCATGGGCCCGGCGGCAGCAGAACCTGCGACGGCGGGAGAATCAGTGTTTGGGCGCATAACGCCGCTCCAATCTATTGACTATCTGGGATGCCGGGTAGCTGACGGCGAGGAACAGCAGCGCAGCGAGGGTGAGTGGTTCGAGGTAGCGGAAGCTGGATGACCCGATCGCCTGCGCGGTGGCCATGAGCTCCACCACGGTAATGGCGGAGAGGATCGCGGAGTCCTTGAACATCTGGATCAGGTAATTTCCGAGCATGGGCACTACGGTGCGGAACGCCTGCGGCAGGATGATCCTGCTCCAGACCCGACCGCGGGGCAGGCTGAGCGCCGTGGACGCTTCCCACTGCCCCACTGGAACGCCCTCAATGCCGCTGCGGTACACCTCAGCCATGTAAGCGCTGTAATTGATGCCGATGACCACCACACCGGTGGTGAAGGCGTCAAAG
The DNA here is from genome assembly GCF_900099735.1 of Arthrobacter subterraneus. Taxonomy (GTDB): domain Bacteria; phylum Actinomycetota; class Actinomycetes; order Actinomycetales; family Micrococcaceae; genus Arthrobacter_D; species Arthrobacter_D subterraneus. Next base: position 97,831 of record NZ_FNDT01000011.1, read on the forward strand.
CTCACACCGTAGAGCGGAAGCACAAAGTACGCACAGTACGCCTGCACCAGCAGCGGCGTTCCGCGGATAAAGATCACGAAGAACGACGCCACCGGGGATACCACCGGGATGGCAAGACGGCGGACGACGGCGAGCACGAGGCCCAGTGCCGCGGCGATAGCGGTTCCCAGCAGGGTGATTTTTACCGTTACCCACAGACCCTGGAGGAGGAGAGGGATGATGGATAACGCAAAGCTGTTGTCCCAGATCACAGCGGACCCACTTTCGTCAGTTCGCGCACATTTTCCTTAATGGACTTGGCCTTGCGGTCCAGTGCGAAACGCCGCTCCAGCCACGCTGTCAGCAGCGCCAACAGCGAGGAGAGAACGAAGTACATCACCAGGATGGTGAGGAAGATCGCCGTCGTTTCACCGGTGGTACTCCGGATCATCTGTGCGCGGAACGTCAGGTCCGCGACCGTGACCAGCGAGACCAGGGACGTGTTCTTCAGCAGGTCCACCATGACGTTGCCCAGGGGCGGGAGCATGGCGGGAATGGACTGCGGAATGATGATCCTGCGCAACCGCAGTGCCGGGGTCATGCCGAGCGCGATGCAGGCTTCGGTCTGCCCCCTGGGACGGGAGCTGATGGCGCCGCGGACCACCTCAGCGGCGTAAGCGCCTTCATTCAGGCCAAGGGCAAGGACCGCGGCGGTCAGCGGGTGGAGCTGAATGCCGAAGAATGGGAGGGCGTAGAAGAACCAGAACATCTGCACAATGAGTGAGGTGCCACGGAAGGTTTCCACGAAAACCGCCGCCGGCCACCGCACGATCCGGTGACTCGACAGGCGTGCGGTCCCGGCTGCGAAGGCGACCACGAGGCACAGCCCACCACCGAGGATGGCGACCATGATGGTCGTGAGCAGGCCCTGCCATAACAGCGGGGCGTAGTCAATAATTGCGGACATAAAGTGTTCCTCTGCTGCCGGCGGGTGCTAGCCCTCGGTCTGGCAGAGCTCTTCTGTAGTGACACCGTCAACCACGCTGGCATCGAAACCCCACTTTTCAAGGATTTCGGCAAACCCGGGCTCCTGCTTGAACGCCTCAAGCTCCTTGTTGTAGGCCTCATGGAAGGCCGAGTCGGACTGGCGGAAGGCCGCACCGGAGCCGGTACGCGGGGCGTCTTCGACGGGATCGGTGACCTCGAAATCCGATTTTTCATCCTCGAGCGCACGCAGGGAGAGGGTCGGCAGCATAAAAGCGTCCACCCGGCCGGCGCGGAGCGCTTCGATCCCGCTGCGACCCTCGTTGACCTTTACCTGCTGGGACTCCGGAACACCCTGGGTCTTGAGGATTCCCTCTTCGAAACCGCCGGGAAGTACCGCGATCTTCAGTGCCGAGTCAGCGAGGACGTCCGCCACCGTCGCGATGCCCTTAGGGTTACCCTTCGGCACGGCGAAGGACTCGGTGGAAACGATCACCGGCTCGGAGTAGAGCACCTCGGCGCACCGCGACTGCTTCATGAACAGCCCTGCGGCGATTGCGTCCCACCGGTTGGCTTTCAGGCCGGGAATCATGGACTCGTAGGGCGTGATGACGCCCTCGATGTCCTCGATGCCCAGCCGCTTGCAGACGGCCCGGAGAACGTCCGGCTCGCAGCCGGTCACGGTGCCGTCCGCGTTGACCTGCGTGTAGGGGGGCTCATTGGCGATGCCTATCCGAAGGAACCCCTGGGACCTGGCAGTTTCAAGCAGGTCACTGGCAGCGCCCGAGGCGGGCCCACCCACGGCGGTACTGGAACAGCCCGTAGCCCAACCGACCACCGTGGCGCCGAGCACTGCGACCCCTGCGCCGCGCAGAACGTTCCGTCGTGAAATGTTGCCCGTCATATGCACTCCTTCGCCCGGAGGTACCGGGACTCCTCAAAATTGCCACTGTGATGTGGATTACACCTAACCTAGAATGAGCGTGTACTATTGTCAACAATCCGAATGTAAATTGCTGTGGTTGATTGGGTTTCAAGGATGTTTCCCACCCATAAGTGTCAAAACATCGGGTTCCCGGCATCAGCCACTACTCACCAGAGCCCCTCCCCGATTGGAGCCAGAAATGATCATCGGAATCCCCAAAGAAATCAAAAACCACGAATTCCGCGTGGCCATCACCGCGTCCGGAGTGCACGAGTTCCGCACACACGGACACACCGTTCTCGTGGAGCGCGGAGCCGGCCTCGGCTCCGCCATCACGGACCAGGAATACGCGATCGCCGGAGCAGAGATCGTCGCCGACGCCGACGACCTCTGGCGCCGCGCTGACATGGTGATGAAGGTCAAGGAACCCGTTCCTGCGGAATACCACCGCTTCCGTGAGGGCCTGATCCTCTTCACCTACCTGCACCTGGCCGCCGAGCCCGAGCTGACCCGTGAACTCCTCCGCGCAGGAGTGACAGCCATCGCCTACGAGACCGTCCAGGAGGGCCGTTCCCTACCACTGCTGGCGCCGATGTCCGAAGTGGCAGGGCGGCTCTCGGTCCAGGTAGGCGCCACCTCCCTCATGGCGCCCGCCGGAGGGAAGGGCGTGCTCCTCGGCGGGGTCCCCGGAGTCAGGCCGGCCAAGGTTGTGGTCCTGGGTGCCGGAGTGGCCGGGACCAACGCGGCAGCGATGGCCCTGGGCCTCGGCGCTGACGTCACCATCCTCGACATCAACATCGCACGGCTCCGTGACCTCGACGCGCAGTACCAGGGCCGCCTGAAGACTGTGGCATCCAACCAGTACGAGATCGAGAGGTCGGTGGTGGATGCCGACCTCGTCATCGGGTCCGTACTCATTCCCGGTGCCAAAGCGCCCAAGCTGGTCACCAACGATCTCGTTGCGCGGATGAAGCCCGGCTCGGTGCTTGTGGACATCGCCGTCGACCAGGGCGGCTGCTTCGAGGACAGCCGCCCCACCACGCATCAGGAACCCACTTACGCGGTGCATGACACAATTTTCTACTGCGTGGCGAACATGCCCGGCGCAGTCCCGAACACCTCAACCTACGCCCTGACCAACGTCACGCTCCGATACGCAGTAATGCTCGCCAACCTCGGAATCCGTACAGCCTTCGAGAAGGATCCCGCGCTGGCTGCCGGCCTGAATGTTGCATCGGGCAACGTTACCAACGCTTCGGTATCCCAGGCCCACGATCTGGCACTCGTGAGCGACTGGCGGGCCGCCCTTTCCGCCACCCCGACGGCAGCCTGATCGATTTCAGTGGCAGGAAAGCAATGAAAAAGCGTGCCTACTTCCAGCAAGCGAACGCACCATACCCACGGAGCCCCCATACCGGTGACCACTGCCCCGCCAATGGCTGGTGGACGCCGTTTGATGAAGAACAGTCGGCTCGGTTCATCCCGCAGGGAAACCTCATGCCGTCCGTCAACGGCCGAGCAGTGGCTTGGAAGCTACTGCCCGCAGGGCTAGGATCTGCGCATGCCGTCCCTGTCCGTGGTGATTCCGTGCAAGGACGACGCCCGACCGCTGGCACGCTGCCTCGCAGCCCTCGCGGCGCAGACGGCCTCTCCGCTGGAAGTAATCGTGGTGGACAACAACTCCACCGATGACAGCGCCGCGGTGGCGGCGAAGTGGGGCGCGAGAGTTCTACCGGAGGCTGCCCCCGGCATCGCCGCCGCCGCCTCCGCCGGGTACGACGCCGCTATCGGAGACATTATTGTCCGCTGCGACGCGGACACCGTTCCGCCGCCCGACTGGCTCCAGCGCATCGCCGCCCGTTTCGCCGCCGAGCCGGACCTCGCCGTCCTCACCGGTCCCGGCGACTTCTACGACGCCGGTCCCCTGCGTGCCCGGCTCGCGAACCTCGCGTACATGCAGGCGTATTTCGTGTCCATGGGCCTCGCCATGGCGCACTGGCCGCCGTTCGGCTCCAACTGCGCCTTTCGGCGCGCGGACTGGGAAACGGCCCGGCCCCGGATCCACCGCCATGACCCGGACGTGCACGACGACGTCGACCTCGGTTTCGCGCTCGATCCCGCCCAGCGCACGGCCTACGACCGCACACTGCGGGTGGGCATCTCGGCGCGTTCGCTCGAAGGCGGCGACGCCGGGCGGCTCCGCATCCGGCGGGCGTTCCACACCCTGGCGCTGAACTGGCGGGTGGTGCCGCCGTGGGAGCGCTGGCGGCGGACGCTCAGCGCACGGAGGGAGCGCCGTCGTCGGGGTGTATTGAAAAACTGAACAGCCGGCCGTCACTCAGGGGACGTGAACCGCTCGGGGTAGAGCAGCGGCAACTGCAGGGTCAGCCACGGGCTGAACGCCCACGGTGCGGCTGCCACGGCGGCGGTGAGCTGAAGCGGATCCGCCCACTGCACCTCCATCACCTCGTCCTCCCGCGGGTCCACCGGGGACGCGGCGCGGGCAGTGTAGACGGGACAGATCTCGTTCTCCACCACGCCCGAGGCGTCCACCGCCCGGTAGCGGAAATCGGGCAGCCGAAGCTCCAGGCGGTCCAGCCGCAACCCCAGCTCCTGCTCCGCACGGCGACGCACCGCGTCCTCGGTTGCCTCACCCGGCCCAGGATGCCCGCAGAACGAGTTGGTCCAGACGCCCGGCCAGGTGCGCTTGGACAGGGCGCGGCGAGTGATAAGGATACGGCCGTCGTCGTCGTAAATGTGCGCCGAAAACGCGAGATGGAGCGGTGTGGAGGTGGAGTGAACCGTAGCCTTGTCCTCCGTGCCGACGGGTGTTCCGTCCTCGGCCGCCAGGACAACCAGCTCTGCCGTGCGGTTCATTTCCCTCCCATGGGTAGCGCGTGTTTACTTTAGCTATGGACAAGGAGACCACACTGGCTGGTTTGACCGACAGCCAGCTCGTCAATGATGTCCTGACGTCCATTGTCCGGCGGCTCCGCGCATGAGCCGGGACCGGGACGCGCTCGCCGACTACACCAACGCCGCCTTCACCTCATCCGCGGTGGTGCTGCGCTCCTACTCAACCTCGTTCGGGCTGGCCTCCCGCCTGTTCGAGGCCGGCGTGCGCCGCCGGGTCGAGTCCGTCTACGCCCTGGTGCGGGTTGCCGATGAGATTGTCGACGGCGTCACCGCCGCCGCAGGGCTGGCCCCGGAGGAGACCCGCCGCCAGCTCGACGGATTCGAGCGGGAAACCGAACGCGCCCTGGACCTCGGATACAGCGCCAACCTGGTGGTGCACGCCTTTGCGGACACGGCACGGCTGACCGGGATCGGGAGGGACCTGACGCGGCCGTTCTTCGCGTCGATGCGGGCGGACCTCGACCGGGTGGAGCATACGCCTGAGTCCTTCACCGAGTACGTGTACGGCTCGGCGGAGGTGGTGGGGCTGATGTGCCTGAAGTGTTTCCTCCACGGATATTCCGTGAGTGCCGCGGAGAACGCGCGGCTTGAACGGGGCGCCCGCCACCTCGGAGCCGCGTTCCAGAAGGTCAACTTCCTCCGGGACCTCGCCGAGGACTTCACCTCGCTGGGCCGCAGCTACTTTCCGGGGGTCTCTCCCGCGAACTTCGACGAAGCCGCCAAGCAGCGGCTGCTTGAGGACATCGACCACGACCTGCGGGAATCCCGCGCCGTGCTCCGAGGCCTCCCGCCATCCAGCCGCCGCGCCGTTGCGCTGGCGCAGGAACTTTTCGCCGAACTCGCGGAGCGGATCCGGGCCACGCCGGCGCCGGAACTCATCCGCACCCGGATCAGCGTGCCCAACACCGTAAAGCTGCGGATCGCGGCGGCGGTCCTTGCCGGCCGGCGCGGGTTCGAGACAACCCGTCCAGACGCCCGTCCAGACAAGATAGAGGCACCGTGAAGCCACGTATTCCGTCCGGGCGCGCCGTCGTCGTCATCGGCGGCGGCATCAGCGGTCTCGCCACGGCCGCGCTGCTGGCAACCGAGGGTCACCGGGTCACGGTGCTGGAGAAGCAGGGCACTGTGGGCGGCCGCGCGTACTCCTGGGAGCAGGACGGATTCCGGTTCGACGCCGGACCCTCCTGGTACCTGATGCCCGAGGTGATCGACCACTTCTTCCGGCTGCTCGGCACCTCCGCCGCGGAGCAGCTGGACCTGGTGAAACTCGACCCGGGCTACCGGCTGCTCTCCGAGGGATTCCCGGAGCCGGTGGACGTTCCCGCCGAGCGCCGCCGCGTGGTGGAACTTTTCGAGCGGCTGGAACCCGGTGCGGGCGCGGGGCTGGAACGGTACCTGGACTCCGCAGCGGACACCTACACGATGGCCGTCCGCCGGTTCCTCTACTCCACCTTCGAATCGTTCACTTCCCTGCTCACCCCGGACGTGCTCGGACGCCTGCCGCGCCTTGGCCGCCTGCTGCTGGAACCGCTGCACAGCTACGCCCGGCGCTACGTCACCGATCCCCGGCTGCAGCAGATCCTCGAGTACCCGGCGGTATTCCTCGGCACCTCCCCCTTCACCGCCCCGAGCATGTACCACCTGATGAGCCACCTCGACCTCGACGACGGGGTGCTCTACCCGATGGGCGGGTTCGCCCGCCTGGTGGAGGCCGTTGAACGCCTCGCCCGGGAAGCAGGAGCCACCATCACCACCGACGCCGAGGTCCTCGAGATCGAGACCGCGTCCACCTCATCACGCAGGCGGCCCGCCGCCGTGCGCGGGGTGCGCTACCGCACGGGCGACGGGGCGGAACACCGTGCGGCGGCCGACGTCGTCGTTTCCGCAGCCGACCTGCACCACACCGAAACCGCGCTGCTACCCCGCAACCTGCAGACCTACCCCGAGCGGTACTGGAAGCGCAGCACCGCCGGCCCCAGCGCCCTGCTCCTCTACCTCGGCGTACGCGGCGAACTGCCGCAGCTGCAGCACCACACGTTGCTGTTCACCGAGGACTGGGAGGAGAACTTCCGGGCGATCTTCGGCAGGACGCCGTTCATCCCCACCCCGGCGTCGATGTATGTGTGCAAGCCCAGCGCCACGGATCCGGAGGTGGCACCGGAAGGGCACGAGAACGTGTTTGTCCTGGTGCCGATTCCCGCGGATCCCAGCCTGGGCGGCAGCGGGGGTGAGCGGATGGAGCGCGTTGCCGACGCCGTGATCGGGCAGCTCAGCGAGTGGGCGGGAATCCCCCATCTTGAAGAGCGCATCGTGCTGCGGCGCAGCTACGGGCCCGCGGATTTCGAGCGGGACTACCACTCCTGGAAGGGCACCTCGCTCGGCCCGGCACACACACTGCAGCAGAGCGCGTTCTTCCGTGCCGGCAATATCAGCCGCAAGGTCCAGGGCCTGTACTACGCGGGCGGTTCCACCATTCCGGGGATCGGCATTCCCATGTGCCTGATCAGCGCCGAACTGGTCATCAAGCGGCTGCGCCGGGATACCAGCACCGGGCCGCTGCCTGTCCCGCTCCGCCCGGGCCGGGTCCGCGAAAACACGGTCGCGTGATGGGCGCTGCCTACCTCCTGTTCCTGCTCGCCTCCCTGGGGTGCATGGTCCTGCTGGACCAGCGGCTGCGCCTCTTTTTCTGGCACGACGCCGGCCGGGCGGCTGCCGTGCTGGTCACCGGGGTGCTGTTCTTCCTTGCCTGGGACCTCGCGGGGATCGGCCTGGGGATCTTCTACCGCGGGCAGACCGACATCATGCTCGGGATCACCCTCGCGCCCGAGCTGCCGCTGGAGGAAGCGGTCTTCCTGACGTTCTTCTGCTACCTCGTCATGAACCTGTTCCTGCTGTTCCGCCGGCATTTCGCCGCGCGGCTGCAGGCGGCTGACAGCGCGGCGGAGCGCCCATGACCTACTGGCTGCTCAACGCGGTGTTCCTCGTTCCGGCCCTCGCGGTCGGTCTCCTCGCGGTGGCGAAGGTGCCCGGGCCCCGGCGCAAGGCGGCGCTGGCAGCGGCGGGGTGTGCCGCCGTCGTCGTGCTGGTTCTGACTGCCGTGTTCGACAACATCATGATCGCCGCGGGCCTGTTCAGCTATGCACCGGACCTGATTTCCGGGCTGTCGGTGGGCCTGGCTCCACTGGAGGATTTCGCGTATCCCGTGGCGGCCGTGCTGCTGCTGCCCGCCCTGTGGCTGCTCCTCGGCGAGCGCGGACGCAAGCGCAACCGTGAACGGAGGCGGCAGCCGTGAAGACCCTCCGCACCCTGCTGCTGTCCTCGCGGCCGCTGTCCTGGGTGAACACTGCCTTCCCCTTCGCGGCGGCGTATCTGCTGACGGCGGGGCAGATCGACCTCGCATGGATCATCGGCACCCTCTACTTCCTCATCCCCTACAACCTGGCGATGTACGGGATCAATGATGTGTTCGACTACGAGTCAGACCTCCTCAATCCGCGCAAGGGCGGCGTCGAGGGTGCGGTGCTCGACAGGACCATGCACACCATCACGCTCCGTGCCGCGATCGCCACCAACGTGCCGTTCCTCGCGGTGCTGGTGCTCCTCGGCGGACCGCTGTCCTGGCTGGTGCTCGCGGTCAGCGTCTTCGCGGTGATCGCGTACAGCGCTCCGCGGCTGCGCTTCAAGGAGCGGCCGTTCCTCGATTCGGTCACCTCGAGCACGCACTTTGTCTCCCCTGCGGTCTACGGGCTGGTGCTGGCTCAGGCGGAGTTCACGCCGGCGCTGTGGGCACTGCTCGGCTCGTTTTTCCTCTGGGGGGTGGCGAGCCAGGCCTTCGGTGCGGTGCAGGACGTGGCGGCCGACCGCGCCGGCGGCATCGCCTCCATCGCGACGGTGACCGGCGGCCGGGCGACGGTCCGCTTCGCCATTGCCGCCTACCTGATGAGCGGCGCGCTCATGCTCTTCACCCCCTGGCCAGGGCCGCTGGCGTCCTTCCTGGTGCTCGCCTACGTGATCAACATTGTTCCGTTCGCGTCCCTGGAGGACGACGACGCCGGCCTCGCCCACCGCGGTTGGGAGCGGTTCCTCTGGCTGAACTACGTGACCGGTTTCTTCGTGACAATGCTGCTGATCTGGTACGCGGCGATCCGCTGACTTGCCTTTCTTCTCCCGAACGGAGGGGCCGCTCAGCGGTTGGAGACACGCCGCAGTATCTCGCGGTAAATGGTGGTTCGGGAGACGGTGAAGAGTTCGGCCAGTTCCGCCTGGGTGTATTTGTCCTCATCGACCAGCTCGTAGAGGTGCCGACGGCGGGTTGGAGACAGTTTTGGCTGTTTGCCCCGCAAGCGGCCTTTGGCTTTTGCGACGGCCATGCCCTCACGGGTGCGTGCGCGAATCAGATCGGACTCGAATTCGGCGACCATGCCCAGCACGTTGAACATCAAGCGGCCTACCGGGTCGGTGGGATCGTAGACGCTGCTGCCGAGGCTGAGTGAGACGCCTTTGCGCGTGAGCTCATCAGCGATGTCTCGTGCATCAGGCAGGGAACGTGCGAGGCGGTCGAGTTTGGTGACCACAAGTGTGTCACCGGCGCGGACTGCGGCCATTGCCTGGAGGAGTCCGGGGCGTGCGCGGTTTGTACCCGTCAACCCGTGGTCGACGTAGATGTAGTCGGCTTCCACTCCGAGGGCGGCCAAACCTTCGCGCTGGATGGTGAGGTCTTGTTCGTGGGTGGATACGCGAGCGTACCCGATCTTCACCATTTCAGTGTTCCACTTAACCCACCCTCACGGGGCATTTCACCGTACCGGCTTTTCGTGCACCGCGAGTGTTTAGGGTGATTTTGTAGGCTTTGTGATTGGGTGTGCGGCGCTGGGGGTTCGGCTTACGACCGTCTATCGGGCCCCGCTGCGCAGGAAGGGTCAGCCTGACTCTCCCGCTCGTGTCTGCTATTTAGTTGGCGATACTGTTGCGTCGTGACGAACAGCTATGACCAGAGCGATTTGAACATCTACGGTGCCGAGGATGACTTCGAGATGGACGCCATCCTCGATGCGCTGGACGAGGCGACTTCGTCGATAACGCTCGACTCCGCTGAGCCTGCGGGCAAGGATTGGAGTCGGCTCCTTGTGGCGCCGAGACGTGCTGCAAGTGGCTTGACCCGCGCGGATCTGCCGAATGAGCCGGGGGTTTACCTGTGGTCGCGTGGTGGGGTTCCGCAGTATGTCCGTACGGCGACGAGTCTGCAGAAGCGGCTCTCGACGCACCTTGGCGGAGGTGTGAGCCTTGCGGGATCTTCGTTGCGTCGGAATGTATGTGAGCTGCTGTTTCAGATCCCGCCCAATGTCACGGGCAATCCGAACCGGCAGAAGGTGACGGCTGGGCAGGCGACAGCGATTCGGAGCTGGTTGCTGGGCTGTGATGTTTCCTGGCTCCGAGCGCGTACTGAGCGTGACGCTGCCGCGTTGGAGGCTCGGCTTCGGCATGTATTTCGGCCGCCGTTGAACCGGGTGTAGCCCTCAAGCTACGGACAGCGAGGCCACCGCGGCCATTCGCGCCTATCGGGCGATACCGCATCCCTCTCGTCGGTCCAGAACCATTGCTTGAAGCTGTTAAGCGAAGCTGGTCAGGCCTACACTCGGAGGATCACGGCGGTTGCGAGGGGAAGCGGCACATCATGAAGAAGTGGTCCAAGCCGGCACGGATCTTGTTTTGGCTCGCAGTGGCACTAATCGCTTTTATCGTCTTGCGAATGATCCTGGGTGACTCAGCTTGGTTCGTGGCTGCTATTCCGGGATACATCTTCGTGGGCTACATGGCGAACCTCGGGGTGCAGCAGGTTCGCCATCCGCCGAGCTCCGAGCCAGGGGATGCAGCCAAGTAGGAACCGACTTTGCACGTGTTCGGTGAGGGATCCGGATGGTTCTGTCAGCTCCCACTGCAGCAACGGGCGCGTTGCAGAAGCTCCGGCTGTGCTCCTTAACGCAATTCAGTTCTTAGATCGTCGGCGGAACTCGTTCAGCAGCCGTTCTTACATATGGAAGCAGTTCGGGCCAAGCCATGGAGCTGAACCCCCAGGTCGCGAAGATGGGGTCGATGGACTCGCTCTTCGCTTGTAGAAGCTTCAGTTCGCTGGTTTTCGGTAAGGGCCGTGGGACACAGAATTGGAAATACTTCCAGCCCAACATCGCTGGATTGTTGGCAGGTATAGGGTCGAGGGCTGCTGCGTTCTGTAGCTCGTCCTCGCCGCCGTTCCATTCCAGTACCGTGTAGAGCGGATATTCTCCTTTGGAGTCTTTCACTGTGCCGACTACGCGGAGGAGCAGTCGAGCGGATCCTTCAATATAGAGCTGGTGATCTCCCGCGACTCGGTCAGTCGTGCGATAGGTTCGCTTTCGAAACCGTTTGGGAGGCCGCGGCTCGGTCAATAGTTTCTCCCTCAACTTAGTTAGGGCCGAACGTCGCTTAGGCACATCCTGAGGTGCCCACCGTTCGTACTCGGATGGAGACTCGGTGATTTCAAGGGCGACCTTCATAACTTCTGGGGTGACGTGCCCCGAGGCGTGCTGGGCGGCGGCTAAACCCAGCCAGACGTCGTTATTGTCTGGGTCTAGCCGGTCATCGAAGCAGTACTCATCAAGAATTTTCTCGACTACTTCATCCAAAGGCAGTCCATCTCCGACATGCTTCGCGAAGTCCTCGCGCACATCGCGGGATGTGTCATTGCTGAAAATGCCGGTGCCCCAGGCGCCCATCAAACCCCCAACTTCGATAGCTATTCTCGGTGCCGTTCGTCCACCGCTCCTGAGCCAACAATATTGCGGCGCTCGACCAACCCGCCGTTAGGACCCTCCAGAGAAAGACGCCGGAATGAATCGAACGCTGAGGGATCCTGCGGACGCGTATCGGATATGATTGGGTCCCGGTTAGCAGTCCAGTGGCTATGCGATAGCTAGTTGATTTTTCTGCGTCCAGATGTCCCAGTACTGTTTCGGCGTCATGCCGTCGAGGGACCCGTGGGGCCGTTCATGATTGTAGATGTTCTTCCATTCCTCGGCCAAGTACTTCGCTTCGGCCATGGTGTCGATGATTTCCCCAGTGAGTTGTTCCCTTCTGAATTGGGCGTTGAATGACTCGGCGAACCCGTTCTGCCAAGGCGATCCCGGGTCAATGAACGCAGTATCTACCCCGGCAGTGGCGCACCAGTTGACCAGCGCTGCGGCGGTGAATTCCGGTCCGTTATCGGAGCGCACATAGGTTGGGGTGACGCCGGTTTCGGCGATGATGTCCTCCAGCACCGCGACTACATCGGTGGCGGTGAAGGACCTGCGCGGAACGATGGCCAGGGCGGTCCGGGTGTACTCGTCAATGACGTTGAAGAACCGGACATGCCTCCCGCAGGAGGTCACATCGGATTGGAAGTCGAAGCTGATCACGTGCATCGGGTATTCGGCCTTCAGCCGCTTCTGCTCCCCGGCGCCGGGCCCGGTGCGGCGACGCTTACGCGCCTTCGGCTTGCACGTCAGTCCCTCGGCCCGCCAGAGCCGGCGCACCCGCTTAGCGTTGAGCACCACGCCAGCCCACTCCGGCTGGGCCAGCAGATGCCAACGAGCCTTCCGCCACCCCCACGCCGGATGCTTCGCGGCCACCGCCCGCAACGCCGCACGCAGCCGAGCTTCCTCGAAACTAACCACCGGCCGTGCCTTACGCAAAGCGGAACGATTCTGCCCCAGCACCTTGCACGCGAATCTCTCGGACGCCCCGAATTTCTCCACCGCCATGCGCACTGCACGCCGGCGAGGTTCGGGGCTCAGAATTTTCCCTTAGCCACCTCATTCAGTATGTCGATGGCCAGTTCTTTCTCCGCCAGCAACCGCTTCAGCCGGGCGTTTTCCTTCTCCAAGTCCTTGACCGCTTTGGTTTGGGCTGCGTTCTGCTCGGAGCCGTACTGCTGCAGCCACCGGTACCAGGTTGCCTCGGTGACCTGCAGCTCCTTGATGACCTCGATCATCGGCTTGCCGTCATTGAGCATTTTCTGCCCCTGCCGGACCTTCGCGACGACCTGATCCGGGGTATGCCTACGTGCCATAATCTGTGAATTTCCTCCTGCACC
>NZ_FNDT01000028.1 GCF_900099735.1 Arthrobacter subterraneus
GTGTTGTGTGAGACGCCGCAGATCTTCGCGGCATCCCGGTACGACCGGGTCAAATCGTAAGCAGCTAAAATTTCCATGAACTCTCCTGGAGACTTCACAACGAGCCCCTTCCTTCCCACAACGAGTGAAATACAGACGATTGGCATCGCCATTTCACCGCGGAAGGAAGGGGCTCTCCCCGTAACGACACGAGGGATGGACAAGAGGAATCCCAGCACGCCAAGCCACACCGTGGCCTGCTAGTGTCCAAAAATGCTTGCCGCCGCCGGTCAAAACCACTGCCGCGAACGGTCAATCAGATTTTCCGTACTCGGTCAGTTTAAAGTTGCCGCTTACACCGAACCCAGGAAGCGATCACCGAGGGATCGTACTTGCTGGCCGAATCGACCGACCGTTTCCGACCTCTCCTCGCCCTGGCCCTGGCCTACCAGCGGCAATACTCCTGGCATGAGGCAGCCCGCCTTCATGAAGAAGCCCTGCAGCTGGCCCGTACACCCGCAAAGGAAGCATTGGTGCGCCACCACATCGGAAGACGACTCTTTGAGGAAGCCCGGTTCCGGGACGCCGCAGCAGAGTTCGAATGGGCACGCGACCTCTTCCGCAGCACCAGTAAAAGGGAAGGCTTGGCCCAGGCCAGCCAACAGGCTCTAGACAGAGCAAGAGAAATGACCCGCAAGGCATGGGAAGAGCCCGGGAAGTAATCCAAGAACCCCTTCCCTTCGAGAACCGCCCGCCAAATCCAACGGATGAACCCGGCAATCGCTTCACCGTCAATCACACGCACTCTGAGCCCCGGATTCAATCCGGAATCCGAAACACAACCCGGCCCGTCCAAGCCTGAAAGAACCCAAACGGTCTCAATGGGAGTACCAGGTCGACCGCCGAATCATCGGAGACCATGGGGAGGTAGCAGTCACCACTGCAGTGTGACAGTGGCCTAAGGGGGACGCCGCAACTGTTGCGAGCAGCTGCGCTGTAACCCAAGAACAAGGCGCCCGGTTATCGAATGTTCCTGCTTGGTTGAACCGGAGCACTGCACCGGCCCTCGTAAAGTCTGTCGTCTTCTCGGCTGCGGTTCCTCGTGCATTCTCAGAACTGATCAGACTCTTATGTGCGGGTGCTCTGTCCATGTTCGGTGGCGTACGCGTCGAAGATCTTCTCAAGGGTGTCCCCGGTGTGCAGGAAACTCTCCCTGAGTTCATCCCCGAGCTGGTCCAGGGCCAGGGACAGTTGCTGAGCGCTCAGCCGCACCGCCGCCTCCTGCCGATCCAGGGCCGCGTCACGCAGACGTAGCGCATACCGTAACTGGCGGGACAGGGCTAAATCCGGGCTCTGCTCTCGAAAGTAGAATCCCTCGGTGTGATGCGTGAAGTCCAAGCGGACCTCCACCACCTCAGCAGTAAGGGTGTCCAGGACCCGCGAGACGGTGGCGGCGTCCATCTCCCTGATCGCCTCGGCGTAACCAGTGTCAGCCAAGCCTTTGAGTTCCAGCGCCAACGCTCGCCGTCGGGTCAGTGGCGGATAGATCTGGGTAAACCAGGTCAGGGCCGCGGTGAGCAGTGCGAAGCCGGTCAACGCCTCCAATGGAGAGGCGAACCGGATCCAGGTGTCAGTAGCGACGACATCCCCGTAACCCAGGGTCGACAGAGTAACGAAGGAAACGTAAAGCGCTTCGTGGAGATCCGGGTAGTCCGCAGGATCCACACCCGGTGAGTACATGAACCCGTCTGGAATGTGGGGGTAGTAGATCAGTGCCCAGCCGACCCCTTGTAGTGCCACCCACAATAGGATCACGGCGACCATTGTTCCCGGACCCACGACCGAGCCCAGCCGGTGCCCGGTCATCTTCGAGAGCCGCCACGCCCCGGAGAGCACCAGCCCGCTGAGGCGCCCCTGACCGCTGGGATGCAACAAGGTGTGGAACATGTCCATCAGCCCAAACAGGATGATCGCGATCCCTACGACCGTCAACACTACATCCATTCCAAGGGTTCCTCTCTCGATGATTACTGTTCCCGCGGCGGCGCCATCCAAGGATCGGCGGAAGGACACCCACCGGGCTGCCCGTTGAAACTCGACCACCCGTCCTAGACCTGCATAATGAAGGATTCAGATACCGGCGCGGGTGGAGGCCTGGGAAAGCGGTACGGCACCCGGTAGAAGGCACTGGCCTTGCCCCCTGCTCAGCTGGGGTAGGATTTCGCGGGCGTCGCCCCCTTTGACGGTCGGTGTCTAGGTGGTGATGCGTTCGGGGCTGAGGTCGATCCTGCGCAGCAGCTGTGCGTTGAGGGCGACCACGATCGTTGACACGCTCATCAGCACTGCGCCGGCTGCGGGTGAGAGGACGAAACCGGCGAAGGCCAGTACACCGGCGGCCAACGGTACGGCGAGGATGTTGTATCCGGTGGCCCAGACGAGGTTCTGGATCATCTTGCGGTAACTGGCCCTGGACAGGTCAATCATTGCCAGGACGGAGCGTGGGTCGTTCCCGGCCAGCACGACGCCGGCGGACTCCATGGCGACGTCGGTTCCGGCGCCAATCGCGATGCCGACTTCCGAGCGGGCGAGGGCGGGAGCGTCGTTCACCCCGTCCCCGACCATCGCTACCTTCAGTCCGCGGGACTGCAGTTCGGAGACTTTCGAGTCCTTGTCCTGCGGCAGTACGTCGGCGAAGACTTCATCAATGCCCAGTTCGGCTCCGACTGCTTCTGCAACCTGGCGGGCATCGCCGGTGATCATCGCAACTTTCACGCCACGGTCCTGCAAGGCTTTCACTGCCGCCCGGGACTCGTCGCGCACCCGGTCCTCGAGCCGGACAGCACCGATGACAGCGCCATCCCGGACCACGTGCAGCACGGAGGCGCCGCGATCTACCCATTCGCGGACAGTACCGGTCATATCCGGCGGGGTAGCGAGGGACACTTCCTTGAGCATGTTCGGGCCACCGACGGCTACCTCGGATCCGTTTACTGTTGCGCGGACGCCTCGTCCGGTCATGGACGAGAATCCGCTCCCGCGGTAACCGAACTCCGTTGCTTCCTGGTTCTCCGCAGCTGCCTGGACGATGGCCCGGGCAACGGGGTGCTCACTGTCGGATTCCACGGCCGCAGCGAGTGCCAGCATCTCCGCCTCGCTGACACCGCCCGTTGTGGTGGTGGCGGTGACGGCGTGGCGTCCTTCGGTGAGGGTGCCGGTCTTGTCGAACAGGACGACGTCAACGGTCCGCATCCGTTCCAGGGCCATCCGGTTCTTGATCAGAACCCCACCCTTCGCCGCACGCTCCGTAGAGATCGCGATCACCAACGGGATGGCCAGGCCGAGGGCGTGGGGGCAGGCGATGACCAGCACGGTCACGGTCCGGATCACCGCATCATCCGGGCTTCCCAGCAGCAGCCACGCGATGAAGGTGATGATGCCTGCGATCAGGGCGAAGTAGAACAGGAGCGCCGCTGCACGATCGGCGAGGGCCTGGGCCTTGGATGAGGAGGCCTGTGCTTCCGCAACTAGGCGCTGGATCCCGGCGAGTGTGGTGTCGGAGCCGACGGCGGTGACCTGCACCCGTACTGCGTTGTCGGTTGCGACCGTGCCTGCGACCACTGTTTCGCCGACGGTGCGGGCGACGGTGCGGGATTCACCGGTGATCATGGATTCGTCGAACTCGGCTGAGCCGTCGACGATGTCTCCATCGGCGGGGACCCGGGCACCGGAGCGGACGAGGACGACGTCACCGGCGGCCAGGGTACTGGCCGGGACGGTTTCGATACCGGCGTCTGTGACCTTGTCCGCCTCATCCGGCAGGAGCGCCGCCAGTGCGTCGAGGGCGCCGGCTGCGGAGCCGAGGGCACGCATTTCCATCCAGTGGCCCAGCAGCATGATGACAACGAGCAGGGCCAGTTCCCACCAGAAGTCGAGGTTGAAGTTCCCGATGCCGAGGGTGGTGATCCAGGACGCGATGAAGGCCACGCTGATGGCCATGGCAATCAGCAGCATCATCCCGGGTTGGCGGGATTTGAGTTCGGTGATACCGCCTTTGAGGAAGGGCGCACCGCCGTAGATGAAGATGAAGGTGCCCAGGATCGGTGAGATCCACATGGAGCCAGGGAATTCCGGTGGCGTGTAGCCGACGATCTCGGCGAACATGTGGCTGAACAGGACCACCGGAACAGTCAGGATAAGGCTGATCCAGAACCTGTTCTTGAACATGGCCGTGGAGTGCCCGGCATGTTCGCCGTGGACGTGTACCTCGTGATCGGCGTCCGCATGCTGGGTACCCTGACCGTGGTGTTCGTGCTGGTCCGGGTCCAGCACGGAGGTCGGATCGTCCGTGGGCATGGCCTGGCCATGCGTGTCCGGATCTGCGGCACCGGAATCCTCGTGGCCATGTGTCTGGTGCTTCATGACGGTCCTCCTTCGATCAAAGGGGGATGCAGTCTCCCCCGACCTGGAAAGTCAGGCGTTGGTGAGTTGATAGCCGGCCTGCTCGACCGCTGAACGTACTTCAGCGGGAGGGACCGGCTGGTTGCTGCGGACCGTAACGGTGGAGGTCCCGCCCGCGACGAGGTCGACCCGCACAGCCGTAACGTCCTCGAGGGCGCTCACTGCTGAGGTGACCCGGGACGCGCACGACCCGCAGGTCAGGCCGGTGACGTCGAAACTGGCGGTCACATCACCCGTTAACGTGGGAACGGCCGGCGCCGCAGCGTCCTTAGCTGCAGGGTCCTTGGGGGCAGTGTCCTTGGGTGCGCAGCAGGCGCAGCCCGAGGAGGACTTATCGGTCAGGGTCAGATCAGAAGAAGAGGTGCCGCACATGACGATCTCCAGACAAGAGGGTGGCTATTAGAGTCCGCGGCTGGGGATCCGGTTGTCGTTCACGCCGGCTCAAGCCGCATCAGATGACCTTCCAGGAGTAAGCGGCCCAAGGCAATGTGGGCACGGACTTCCCGTTCCGGTACCAAGACAATATACCCCAGGGGGGTATATTGTCAAGGCAGTTGGGACTATTGCCTTTCCACTGCTGGGTCGGGGGCGCTCCCCCAAGAGGAACACCCCGACCCACCAGCGGCTGCCGGTCACTCTGAGGCGTATCGATCCAGGATCGACTGCATCTCGGCGATTTCTTTCCGCTGGGTTTCGACGATCTCGGTGCACAATTGCTCGATTTCCGGGTCCGTGATGTTTGATTCCTGGCAAACCAGGATCGCGCGCGAGTGATGCGGAATCATCGACTTCAGGAACTGTTCGTTGCCGACGAAGGTTTCCGTCCGCCCGAGGGCGAACGCCCCGACGAAGAGCACCGCGAACCCGACCAGCATGGCGATGTTCGCTTTGGTGTTCTGGAACATCGACCACATGCCTACGGTCATCACAATGGCCATGGCCCCGACCATGAGTAACGCCATCCAGAAGTTGCTCAGGTTGAAGTAGAAGTGATCGATCGATCGGACCATCGACATCGACAGAACCCACATCAGCCCGAGACTGATCAGCAGGATGACACCGAACTTCACATACATCTTCTTGCCTGAACCACCACGACCTGAGCCGCCATGACCGGAGTGATCCTTTCCACCATTGGCGCTCTCCCCCTTACCGGAGGCTCCTTCCTGGTGATGCTGTTCGGCGTACTTGTGCTCATGTCCGGGAGTTCCTGCGCGGTGACTGCCGGACGTGTTTTCTGCTGAGTTCACGATGTGCTCCTTGAAATCGTGGTGGAAGGACGGTTTTATCCCAGTGTGGACAGCAGTTCCTCGCACGCCTTTTCGCAGCGGCGGCATGCTTCTGCGCAAATCTGGCAGTGGTCTTGCATCCCGGCGTGCTGTTCGCACTCATCCGCGCAGGCCTTGCATGCCGCGCGGCAGGCCTCGACGATGGCGCGGGTGAGGTTCGCGTCGTACCCGGTGTGGCGGGACAGGACGTTGCCGGTGGTCGCGCAAATGTCCGCGCAGTCCAGGTTGGTGCGGATGCACTTGGTCAACTCGGCGACCATGTCCTCGCTCAGGCACGCGTCCGCACACGCGGTGCAGGTCTGGGCACATTCAAAACACGCTTCGATGCATTCGGCGAGCTTTTCCTTGTCCACTCCCCCGAGATCCTTGGGGTAGGTGTCGAGCACAGACGTCACGTGGTGTGTCATTGTTTTTTCTCCTCAATCAGGGTGCAGCTGATCCAGGTCAGCCGCTGCTTCGTTGGGTGTACTGGAAATTCGGCTTATGCAGCTGGGCGCGCTCTCACTTACTGAGGCCAACGGACGTCGGAGTGGGAGCAGGCATGATGGCACGCCAAAGAAGACCCGCAAGACGGGCTGGAAATTTTATGTGCGACTGATCGATAGGGCCGTCAATGACGGAGTGAGGTGATCGCGCTTTTCAAGCGCCGGATCAAAGAAATCGGGTGGTAGATAACCGCTATCGGCGGGGAACAGCTCGACCTGTGCGGCAAGGGCTCCGGCCTGCTCCGCGGGTAATGCACGCTGCGGTGCGGTGATGCCCTCAGTGGCGTTGACCTGCTGATGGCAGCAGGCTTGTGCCGATGGGGAACCCTTGGGCCCGGCCGCCATGCTCATCGCTATGGCATCACTGGCTGGACCCGGTGGGTTCATAGCTACCATGGGGCTGGTCATCGAGGTGGGATTGTGCTGTTCCATCTGGAGGCACAAGGCTGCAGCGGCAGAGGTCGTAAACGCGAGCAACAGGGAAAAGCTCAGCATGATCCGCATCACCGCCTGCACGGTGACGCCCGCACTGCCTCGAGTTGCTACTGAAATTGCGGTCCCTCCCGGTCCTTCACCTTGGGTCAACCCTAGTAAATGCTAAGACTGCTGACCAGTAGCGCATACGCGGCGAACTAATTCCGGGGTTTTTCGGCCGCCCATCTCAGTAGCCATCGTGGGCACCGGCTCCCCGCGAGGGGCTCGGCTCTCTGCCCTGGCTACGACAGGGCCGCGGCGCCCTCCGCTCAGAGGTATGTGCTGTTCCGCTATCGTCGCTGACTTGCGGACCTAAACATGGAGACACCAATCCCTGTGAGTCCGCGGGGTTTACAGATAGAAAGACCTAAAGCGACAAGGAGAACGATCAGGGCAGCTGCAGAGTGAAGGATGGGCGAGAAGTCGGGCAGGATATCCGGGACGGTTTTGTCTGGCGCCGGTTGAACTGCAGCGTCCGCAAGAACAGAGAGGGTTTCCATGTAGAGCAGGAGAACCGCCGTGGCCGCGATGGTGATGAGCAGTTTGATCAGCACCCAGTAGTGCTTGAGGAGGCCCCACGGTGTACCGATCGCCTGGATGACACCGGTCACCAGTGTCAGAGCACTCAAGGGAACGAGCGCTGTCCAGCCGATGATCTCCATGACTGTGTAGGCGGCGCGCATGGTCCACTCATCCGTGGCGGTGTATCCGGCGACGGCCAGGGCGAGAAAGCATGTCACGGCGCCTACCCACCCGACGGAGGAGGCGACGTGGGCCACCAGCGCTGTCTTGCGTAACCGTGGCGGCATAATCACAACGCAGTGTTCCCGGCGTACATCACGGCTGCGTGCTGTGGATTCCCGGAGGCGGAAGAGTGCATGCCGGGCCCGTGCTCTCCACCGAGGAGCATCACGACCACGAGAACCAGCACAACCGCTAGGGCGATGAGGGCGAAGATTCTTACCCATCGGGGTACCCCGGGGCGTTCCCGCACGGGCAGGTTGTGGCTTTCTTGGTCGCGAGCCGGATCGGTGGTCACAGCTGGAGGTCCCGTCTGTAGAAGTTTTCTATACGAAGTGTATAGGAAAGTGCTGTGGGTGCTTGTATCGAGCAGTACATTGGTGGTATGCCCAAGCTCTGGACCGACACCGTGGAGGGCCATCGGCACGCGGTTCGGGCGGCTGTCCTGGATGCGGTTGCTGTCCTTGTCGCAGAGGCAGGATTTTCCGGTGTTTCCATGACCCGGGTAGCCGAGCATGCTGGTGTCACCCGGGCAACGCTGTATAAATACTTCCCTGACGTTGAGACGCTGCTGGCTGCCTGGCACGCACGGCAGGTCGGCGAGCATCTGAGCGCGTTGGAGAAGATTCGCTCGGACGCGGCTGGCACAGGACGGCAGTTGCAGGCCGTCCTGGAGGCTTATGCCCTGATGCTGTACGACCGGCCGGGCCACGACGCTCCGGCTCCGGCTCTGCATCGGGGAACCCATATGGACCATGCGCATGAATACCTCGAGGCCTTCATCGCAGACCTGATCCGGACGGACGTCCAGGAGAAAGGCGTGGACCCGGCCATGAACCCGGTAGACCTTGCCCGGTACTGCATACAGGCCATTGGTTCGGCCCGGTCACTGTCCTCCCGGGACGCCGTTCCGGGTCTGGTCTCGGTCACGGTGAGCGGGATCTACACCTGAGATCGATCCTCTGGCTCCATCCCAGATTTTGGTGGTTGATCAGATCTGGGGGAAGGCCCAACCGTTGTCGTTGGACACCTGAACGCCGGCTTGGCCGCGGATTAGAACCAGGTGGAGGGATCGACGAGCGCGTCGTTGATCATGACTTCAAAGTGTAGATGGCAGCCGGTGGAGTTGCCGGTGGTTCCGACTCCGCCCACAACGTCTCCCCGGGCAGCTGTTTGGCCTACGCTGACGGCAATGGTGGCGAGGTGGTTGTAGGTGGTCTTGAGCCCGTTCCCGTGGTCGATGACGATGCGGTTGCCTCCACCGTAGGGGCTCCATCCGGCTTCGGTGATGACTCCGCTGGCCGCGGCCATGACGGGGGTGGAACATGAGCCGGTGAGGTCGATGCCGGTGTGCATTTCCCCTGGGACCCCGGTCAGTGGGTTGGTGCGATATCCGAAGGTCGAGACGGTGGTCATTTGGGCCAGCGGTGCGCCGAGGCCGGACTGTTCAACGGGTTCGGCCGCAGATCCATCCTCCGCATCATCGCCGGGGGTCGTCTCGATGGGACCATCGGCTAGAAAGTGGGATGAATTCACCGAACCGGTTGCCGGCTCTGTGGATGCAGCACCGGGCACCGCGTCGCGGCTGAAATCTACTCTGGCCTTCGGGTCGGCCTCAACTCTGTGCGCTCGGGGCTGTTGAGCGCTGTCCGGCGCTGTGCTGACGGCGGATGGTTCAACGGATGACGGGGCCGCTGCGGTCAGGGGGATGCCGGCGAGGAGCGCGCCGCTGAGCACACTGGCGGCCGAGATTGCACCGGCGACCGGGGCGACAGGTGAAGCGCGGCGGTTCGTCGCGCTACGGGTCACGGCGCGGCGGCCCTGCTGGTGACATGGGGTGGCCGGTTCTGCGCGGCGTCGACCTGAGGCGGCGCGGCGTCGACCGTGGGCGTTGTGGGAAGACAACGATGACCTCGTCTCGCTCAGGGGAAGGGTGAGGGCATGCCGGAGTGCAGGGGGGATGACTCCGGCATGCCCAGGTGTGGGTAGGTAAGAGCTTTGGGGCGGTTCGCGGTCGCCCTGTTGGCCCTTTCCTGCCCGGCTTAGGTGGCTGTTAGCCGTTGACCCGGACGAAGGATGATCCGGCGAGATCGCTCAGGGGGTGCAGGAGGGTGTCGTTGACACCGTTCATGCCGCTGCTGATGACCTGGCCGTTACCTACATAGATGGCGATGTGGCCGGGTCGGATGACCAGGTCACCCGGGGCTGGTGAGCCGACAACGGTCCCGTACTGGTAGAACTGCTCGGGCCCGAGGTCGCCGACAGACTTGCCGATGGATCGCAGTGCGACCTCGACGAGAATGGTGCAGTCCTGGGTACGGCCGATCTGTGCGTAGGCCGAAGCGACGAGTGCGGCACCGACACTGCTGCTCGCTGCAGGGGCAGGCGCCGGCTTCGGAGCAGGAGCAGGCGCAGGAGCCGCGGGAAGCGCCGCGGCAGCCTGCAGCGCCACTTCCTGCACGGCAGGGGCCTGCTGTACCGGGGCGGTTTCCACCGCCTGCACTGTTACAGGTGACGGTTCAGCTTCGGGGGCCGGGTGCTCCAGGACAGGAGCAGGAGCAGCAACCACCGGAGCGGGCGCAGCGGTAACGGCTTCGCGTTCGAAGGAGATATCGGCCGATGTATCCGCGGACACCGGCTCGGTTTCCACGGTGGTAACCAGCGAACTGGTGCTCACCTGACGCTGCGGTGCATCCACCGCCTGGGCCGGAAGGCCAGCGCTGAGAACGAGACCAGAAGCTGCGGTGATCACTGCAGCCTGACGACCTGCAGAACCCATATTGGAGGAAACAGCCTTGGAGATGACAACCAACGTATTGGTCTGGGCCGGAACTGCGCGATGGCGCGCGGGGGCATGCCAAGTAGACATAGATCGAGTACCTTCTCCCAACGCCTACGAGGTTAGCTGTCGGGTTCGGATGGGAGACACCCGGCCGTGAAAACGGCTTAACCCCAAGGACCCACAAAGCATTGGCCCCGCGTACATGGTTCCCCCGCCTCTGCCAGCGGAAAACGGACGACCCCACCACGGTGACAGAGCTCGGCGATCCGTGTGGGAGTGCCTCCATGGGGTGCAGGCACGAGATTGAGAGTACCCCACCGGGCGGCGAATATCACAATTAGATCACGGTGGGTCTCCCCCCGTCACCGCGGGAAGCTCCTTTTCCCCGATTCCTCCCCGGCAGCTGGGTAGTACTGATGTCAGTGGCCGACCCGTTGTGGTGGAGCTGAACGCGCAGCTCCTGCGCCAGCTGAACCTGGCATCGGCAGCCCTCACTGGCTGAGCACCGATTCGATCCGGCCCAGGATGGATCGGTACTCTGATACCAAGCATAAACCATCACGTAAGCGGGAAGGGGCAGAACGGTGAATAAGTATCCGCCGAGCGCGTTGTTCGTTCCCCTTTCACGCCGCTTTCCCCGGGCAGCTGTTCTCTTCAGTCTGACCGCGGTCATTTCGGGCATCCTTGCGATGCATGTGTGGATGGGCGGGCATGGTGCCTCACACGCCGTCGGCCCGGTGGTCACCGCGGCGCCCGCAGCTGATGTGCACCACCGAGCGATCACGCCGGCATCCGCATCCGACAGCGCAGACTCGGGAATGACCCTGAATCTGGATTGTGGGGATACGTGCGGTGAAGAGATCGCCGCGGGCGTGTGCATCCTGGCGTTCCTGGTTGTTTCCTTCGCAACTGCCATCGTCCTCAGGAGCCGGCTGGTCTATGGCCGTGTTCGCCTGCGGGGCCCGCCGCCGGTGGTACAGCTTCCCCGCACCTTCGTACCTTCGCTGACACTGGTTCAGCTCTGCATCAGCCGCACGTGAGAGTCGCGTAAGTACCCAACTCCGGTAACGGCCCGACGGCATCCCGTCGTGCCGACGTACTGAACTGCAGCTAGCTCAACCATCGAAGGACACCCCTCATGACCAAGCGTTACCTTTCCATGTCCGCACTGGCGATCGCCGCGACCCTCACGCTTGCCGGTTGTGGATCCGGCGACACACCCGGCACTGCTACGGCACCGGAGAGCAGCGCCGGTGCCGCTGCACCGGAAACCACGCAGGACACCGCGGCCGAACCTAACGACGCCGACGTGATGTTCGCCCAGATGATGATCCCGCACCACCGTCAGGCCGTGGAAATGAGCGAGATCATGCTCTCGAAGGACTCCATCAGCCCGGAAGTACGCGACCTGGCCACCGAGATCAGAGATGCGCAGGCACCCGAAATCGAGACGATGACAGGCTGGCTCGAAGCCTGGGGTGAACCGGTCGAACCCGAAGGTGGCATGGAGGGCCATGACATGGGGGACATGGGCGGATCCGGGGAGATGCAGGGCATGATGACCGAGGACGAGCTCGCCGAGCTGGAAGCCGCCGAAGGCGACGAAGCGGCGCGCATGTTCCTGGAGTCCATGACAGCTCACCACAACGGAGCGGTCGAAATGGCGCAGGAAGAGATCGAGAACGGGCAGTACCCGGACGCCATCGCCTTGGCCGAAACCATCGTGGAGACGCAGCAGGCCGAAATCGAGGAGATGGAAGCCCTCCTGGCCGAACTCTAAGACGGGGCCAGCACGGTCCGGGGAGGCGGTCCATCATGGGCGCCTCCGCGGGCCGTGCCTCCTCCTCTTCCCGTCATCTTCCCCCTTGGTTGGAGAGCAACAAATGCGTCCAAAAACTTTCCCTAACTTTCTCCGCCGTCGTCTGGTCTTACCCACGGTGGCGCTTATCTCGATGATGTCCCTGGCGGCCTGTTCGGCTCCTTCGGCGGCACCGCAACCACCCGGCACACCGGACAGTTTTCCCTCCGGTCATGTGCACGGCATGAGCGTTGACCCTGGCAGTGATCGGGTGCTGTTAGCCACCCACAATGGGTTGTACGACGTCTCCGTCTCCCCCGCCCAACGCATCGGACCCGTGATCGACCTCATGGGATACACCGCCGGGGAGAACAGCACCCTGTACGCATCCGGGCACCCCGGACCGGACACGGATCTGCCCAACCCGGTGGGGCTGCTCAGCTCCACTGACGGCGGTAATCGTTGGGAGCCCCTGTCCCGGCAGGGCCAGTCGGACTTTCATGCCCTGACCAGAACCGGGGAATCATTCGTCGGATACGACGGGCAGCTGATTACCAGCGGTGATGGTCTTCAATGGCTTCCGGCGGAAACCCAGATCGCTCCCTTCGACCTCTCCGGCACGACAAGCAGCGACGTCGTGCTGGCCACCACCGGGGAAGGGCTCTACCGTTCCACCGACGCCGGTTCCACCTGGAGCCTTGTCACTGACAGCCCTCTACTGTTGCTCACCGCCCTGGACGGGGAAACGGCAGTCGGTGTCACCCCTGAAGGTGACATACACACCAGCGCAGACGCCGGGGCGACCTGGGAGAAGAAGGGATCCATCGAGGCCGCACCCACCGCCATAGACACACACACCGACGACGGAGCCGACCAGGAAATTTGGGTCGCCACCGAAACCGGCGTGAAAGTGTCCGGTGACGGCGGAACCTCATTCAACGATCTGGCGCCCTGATGCACAGACCCTACCTCCCGGATTGGAAAGAAATGTCCCAATGGCGCGGATGGCATAAAACGACCTTCCTGCTCCTGATCGCCACCATCAGCTACCTCCTGCTCAGGCAAACGTTCCCCTCCTGGGTGTCGGTACTCATCGTCCTGCCCGTGGCGATTCTCGCCGCCTATACCGCTTCCTCCGACGCCCGGCGCGATCGGCGACGAAAATGAGCAGACAACTCTTCCGGCACGCACCAACCGGCGCCCCCCGGGCACCAAAGAGCGGCAAACACCGGTCACGAACGAACTTTCCGGTCCTGATTCTGACCCTGTCATTGCTGATCTCCGGGTGCGCCGCCACCGATCCGCTGGCGCAACAGGCCGCAGCCGGAGATAACAAGAACTACATCGCCGGTGACGGTTCAGTGAGCGAGTACGCTCCCGAAACACGGGGAGAACCGGTGGAACTGACCGCCGAACTCTACGACGGGACGACGATCTCATCAGCCGACTGGGCCGGGAAAGTGACCGTCCTGAACGTGTGGTACGCCGCCTGCGCGCCGTGCCGGGTGGAGGCCCCGGACCTGCAAGCACTCTCGCAGGAACACCAGCAGGACGGTGTCCAGTTCTTCGGGGTGAACATTCGGGACCAACGGGGGACCGCTGAGGCGTTCGAACGAAACTTCGGCATCACCTATCCCAGTTTCAACGACCAGGACGGGACTGTTCAATTCACCATGGCGGAGTACGTGCCGGCACAGGCCGTACCAAGCACCCTGGTGTTGGACCGTCAGGGCCGTGTTGCCGCCCGTATTATCGGGTTGGCGGAGAAAAGCACCCTGAAGGCTCTCATCGCGGATGTGGCGGCCGAACAATGACCCGACTTACGGAAGCACCGGCGATGGTCATCTCCACCGTGGCCAACCCATTTGCTGAGACCATCCTGAGCGGCTCACTTCTGCTGGCGGTTCCTATCGCTGTGCTGGCAGGGTTGGTGTCCTTCGCCTCACCGTGCGTCCTGCCTCTCGTACCCGGCTACCTCGGCTACGTCACCGGCCTGACCGGAGTCGACCTCGCACAGCAAAAGCGCGGGCGGATGCTTGCCGGGATCGGGTTATTCGTTCTGGGATTCTCGTTGGTGTTCATGCTGATCGGTGCGGTTTTCGGGCAGCTCGGTGCGTGGCTCCAAGCGCCAGGACAGGCCTGGATCACCCAGGTGCTCGGTGTCCTGGTGATCCTGATGGGTGTGGTCTTCCTCGGTGGCCTCTCCTGGTTCCAGCGGGAAGCGAGAATCCACGCGCACGTACCTACCGGGCTCTGGGGTGCGCCACTGCTTGGCGTCACCTTCGGCCTCGGGTGGGCACCGTGCATCGGCCCGACCCTTTCGGCTGTCCAGCTACTGGCCTTCAGCGACGGATCCGGCGCAGCCAAGGGCGCCTTGTTGACCTTCTTCTACTGTCTGGGACTCGGCGTCCCGTTCCTGCTCATAGCACTCGGAGCCCGCCGCGGCATGGGAGCCCTGCGCTTCTTCCGCACGCACCGACTCGCGCTGCAACGGCTCGGCGGCGGGATCCTGATCACCCTTGGGCTGCTCATGGTCTCCGGCGTCTGGGGAGGCTGGGTCGCAGAACTCCAGAACTGGTTCGCCAACGACATCCGACTCCCCATCTAAACCCCTAAACCCGCTACCCACGCCTCTGTGCGACAGCTCGCACCGCAGCAACCCACCTCCGGCAAGGTCATCAGCCCTGTCTCCCCCACTCGATCGAAGCGCCCGTGCAAGATACATCAACGGCTTGCATCACCTTTGACATCACCACCATTGGACCCGCCATGAACGCAACAGAACCCCCCACCTACCTCCCGTCCCCATCTATCAGTTCCCTCTCGCTGGGACCGGTTTCCATCAGCTTCTACGCACTGTGCATCATGACCGGCATCGCCGTTGCCGTGTGGCTGACCAACCGCCGGCTCACAGCGCGCGGAGGCAGCCCCGGGCAGGCGCTGGACGTGGTGATGTGGGCTGTACCGTTCGGGATCATCGGCGGGAGGCTGTACCACGTCATCACCGACTACCAGCTCTACTTCGCCCCCGGGAAAGACCCTTGGGGCGCCCTGCGGATATGGGAAGGCGGGCTTGGTATCTGGGGCGCGATCGCCCTCGGCGCTGTCGGCGCCTACATCGGTTGCCGCAGGAACAAGGTCAACTTCCTGGCCTTTGCTGACGCTGCCGCACCCGGCATCCTCATCGCCCAAGCGATCGGCCGATGGGGAAACTGGTTCAACAACGAACTCTACGGTGACCCCTCAACCCTGCCCGGGGCCCTCCAAATACACGACATGGACCTGTCGGCCGGGTCTGCACGGCTCGACGCCGCCGGCAACCCGATCGTGCTGGGATACTTCACCCCGACCTTCCTCTACGAATCGCTGTGGTGCCTTGCCGCGGCGGCGCTGATCCTCTTCCTGGATAAGAAATACGCTCTGGGTGCCGGCGCACCTTTCGCCCTCTACGTCGCCCTGTACACGGCCGGCAGGTTTTTCTTCGAACTGATGCGCTCCGACTACGCCAACACCATCCTCGGGCTGCGCATCAACACCTGGGTCTCCGCCATCCTCTTCCTCGGCGCTCTCACAGTGTTCCTCATCCGTAGGAACCGGCCACGGTCATCAACCACCGAACCCGAGCAAGTCCCAGCACCTACCGGGGGCCGGTGATGCGCGTCGAGCTCCGGTACACCGACGGCTGTCCGGCAGCGCAACCGTTGCGGGAAACAACCGAGGCCATCCTGGCGGACCTCGCGCCGCAAGAACACATCATTTTCACCAGGATTCCCGCCGGGGAAGGCGCCGCCGCCGGGATATTTCCCGGCAGCCCGATGCTACGGGTGGACGGACGGGAGATCGGCCCAGTCATGACCGGGCAGGTAGACGCGGCAGGATCCCTTCCAGGGCCGGCAGTTCCACAGGGACCGGACATCCGGGCAGCACTCAGGCGAGCCGCCGTCAACTCACCGGTCCGTCTGCCCCTGCGGCACCGCCGGCTAGTGCTCATCGCCTCATTGCTGACCCTGTTCGGGGCGCTGCTGAGCCAGCTCGTGATCGGGGGTGCGGTTGTGACCTTGACCGGCTTGGCCCTGCTGGCAGTCGGGTTCAGCAGTAACGGCCGCAGGAAGGGTGCTCAGCCGTTCATGTGGGCCGCCGGTTTCACCGCCCTGGCCTGGCTGTTGGCGACGGCCGCGATCTGGCGAGAGGTGGTCTTCCGCCAGCCGGTACCGCTCGGCGTAACGGAAGGAACCTTGTTCTGGGTCGGTCTGGCCTCAACCCTCGGCACCGTTTTGAGCGTCGCCGCCGGTACAGCGGCGCGCCACCGGTTACGGCGACAGCTGCGCCAGAAGCTCGACCGACCATGACCCGACAACCTGCCCACCCCCAGATGAAGGAAAACCCATGATGCTATTAGCCGCTTCGCTACCCGCCGTGGTTCCACCGCCGGATGAGGGCCAGTTACGGCCCGGCCTGGATCCCACCCAAGTGACCCCCGGGCTTCTGGGGTTCCTCATGACCCTCTTCATGGTGATCGCCGTCATCGTCCTGATGCGTTCCATGGTGGGCCGGATCCGCAAGGTCCGCTACCGGGAGCAGGCGGCAGAGCAGCATCGCAACCACACCAGTACCGCCGAAACGCCCGCTATCCCCGACACTCCCCTGTCCGCCGAGGCACCACACACAGTAACCGGGCCAGGCAGATGAGCTTATCTCCCCACACCCGAAAGTGTTTGAGGCATGCCCAGACGTCCCTCAAGGCCATCACCCCCGAGCCCCTCCCCCGCAGGCCGCGACAAGCGGGTGACCATGTCTGAGGCTTCCGCACCGCCGGATGCGGTCCTTTACGACGAACGGTTGTGGCCGACGCCTTTCGTATGGTTGATCATCGCGGGAGTGGCGGGAGCATCGATTCTCGTCTTCGCGCCCATCAGCATCCTTACCGGAATCATCGCCTGCATCGTGATTTTTTTCGTCCTTGTTGTTCTCCTGATTCTGTCCACTCCACGGATCACTGTGACCACAACCTCGCTCAGCGTTGGCCGCGCCCACATCGACCGTGAGTTTCTCGGCCCGGCGCGCGCTTATATGAAACATGAGGCCACCAGAGAACGTGGCCCCCGACTGAACGGGCTGGCGTACCTATGCCTACGGGGCTGGATCGACCCCGTGGTACGGATCGAGATAGAGGATGAGGACGACCCCACCCCCTACTGGCTGGTATCGACCAGACGTCCAATTGAACTCGTCAACGCGCTGAGCCCCGAAAAACCAGGCCACGAGAACTCCCGGGCACAGCAGAACCCTGATTAAAGCCAGACATCCATGCGTCGTCCACCTCGCATGCGGGGAGGGAACCGGGAATCAGGGGTGGCAGCACCACCCAATAGACTGGCCACCATGGAATACATCTCCGTGCTCTTGCCCTCCGCGGCCGTGGGAACCATCTTCTACTTCGCGATGCGGGCCATCTTCGGCGCCGACAGGGCCGAACGTGCAGCGCAAGCCGCCGCCGAAAACGAGATGACACATAGCGCGCCAGCCCAGGCCGCCACAGGGCAACTTCCAGCAAAAAATTGAAGTTGCAAACCAAGCCAGCACCAAACGCGCACTGGCAGGACTCCGCCCGCGTCCACATAATCCAACAACGCGACGCTCGGAAGGGTTGTGTCACTACATGTGCGATCCCTGCTGCAGACATCCCGCGAGACCGCCTGCCCTAAGAGCCGATGTTCTATAAGAGTCTAATAACTCTAAAGAAATCTAGTAAATCTAAAAGAGTCTAAAGAACAAGGGTATGCTGGTTCTATGCCTAACCCTTTTCACGCGAGTTTCGGGGTAAGCCCACCTCTGCTTGTCGGCCGAGACGCCGGCATCGCGGATTTCATGGAGGCACTCGACGACGGACCTGGCTCCTCGGGCCGCGCCACCCTTTACACCGGGGCCCGCGGATCAGGCAAGACAGTGATGCTCAACGCCATCGAGGATCGGGCCAAGGAACGCGGCTGGCTGGTTATCAGCGAAACTGCTAGCCCCGGCTTCATTACCCGCATCACCAGGCAGCACCTGCCCCGCCTCCTGCGCAGCTTCGACCCCGATGCGGTACGCCAAAAGTTGACCGGTATCACCGGCCCGCTCAACATCGGAGCAGTGACGTGGGAGAGCGTGGAATCGCACGTGGTGGAAGCGGGACTGCGCAACCAGGTCGAGCTGCTCACTGATCTACTTGCCGAACATGAAACAGGGCTGCTGATCACCCTCGATGAGATCCACCAGAACCAGATCAGCGAACTGCGGGATATCGCCACAACGGTCCAGCACGCCTTCCGGGAAGGCCGGGAACTGGCCTTCGTCGGTGCCGGGCTCACCAAAACCATCAGCGGCGTTGTCAACGATGATGTCCTCACCTTCCTTCGTCGGGCCGAGCGCCATACCCTAGGCCCGGTCACCCCCGCCGAAGTGAAGCGGGCGCTGCGTGAACCCATCGAAACGTCCGGACGAACCATCGGGAGTGACGCACTGCAGGTGATGACCGAGGGTACGAGTGGATACCCATTCCTGATCCAGCTCGTCGGCGCGCAAACCTGGAGGCTACATCCACGGGAAACCGAAATCACCGTCGAGGACGCGGAGGAAGGCGTAACCAGGGCATTGCGACGGCTGGGCGCCCTCGTGCATGAACCTGCCCTGGCAGACGCCTCTGACATCGACAAGTCGTTCCTCCTCGCAATGGCGAAGGACGACCGACCGTCGAAGATGTCCGACATTCAGGAGCGCCTGAAGGTCAACGTCAACTACGCCAGCCAGTACCGTCTCCGACTGATCGCTGCCGAACTGATCCAACCCGTCCGCAGGGGCTATGTTGACTTCGCCCTGCCGTACCTTCGGGAATACCTGCGCGAACATGTGGCCGCAGATATCTAAGCAGCGCCGGACACGACACAAAATGAGCCATAAGCTCCGGCTAGGAGTCAGCGGACTCCCGGAACCTTCAGGTAGCGCCCATCATCGATTTTCTAGACCTTCCAATCCCAGGCCATTTCTCCGAGCACCCGTCATCCATCCCTTTTGTCCAAGGTGCGTGAACAAGTTGGTGGCGTTGCGCCGCACATCACCACGGCGAACCAGTTCTTCCTGGTCGATAATCCCAAAGTGGAACTCGATCATGTCGGCGACGTCGGAGCGGCTTACCGGACGATCGAGGCACCACGCCGTCAGGGAGCCCAGCACAGCCCGGCGTGCTGGCGCCGCAAGTGGTTCAAGTAGATCCGCAGAGTGTTCCTCGGCTCTCACATCGAGATAGGTGTTGTTCTTATCGTCTCCACTCATGCCGCGACTGTATGGGCGCTGGCTGGCTGTTCTCTGTGGATCCAGCACGGGCCCTAAGTTTTTAGGTCCCAGTCCTTAGTCTTGCCGCGCCCCCTGCACCGTTACACGGCGATCAATCTGCGTTGCCGCGAGGTCACCGGAACTGATCCCTGCCCGTCCCTGGGACGGCCTGGTGATATCCGGTTCGGGTGAGACGCCCTTATCGGCGGGCTTCCGCCGAATGATGATTGCGACAAGCACAGCGATTGCTCCGCCGGCGATGACCCACAGGATCACACCGGCAGTTTCCGGGGCGAACACCGGCAGCGGCCCCCAAGGTCGTACAGATTGGGCCCAGGCGCCCTCCAATGCTTCACCTTGAGTCCATAATCCCCACCCATAGACCCCATAGAGCACCGCCGCTCCCGTCAGGGCGGCCAGTTGTTTCTTCAACAGGTGCTGGCCACCCGGCGATGTGCCCGCCAACGCTGCCGTGAAAAAGCAGCCGGAGGCCAGAGCCAGTAAGGTCATCAGAGCGTAGCCCGGCTGATTGAGTGCGGAAAATTCCAGCAGGGGCGTGTAATACGTTGTGACCAGGGAACCGGCTATGACAAGAACCGGGACGTAAGGTGCTGCGGCGGTCGCAGCCACCGCTGGCCGGACGATGACCCGTATGAACTCCGCACCCCCGGCGCTTCCATCGGATCGGGTCCGGATGGTACGGGTGGCAAGTTCCAGCGGGGCGCCCGGTAGCAGCAGCAACGGAACAAGCGTGCTGAGGAGCATCTGAGTCAGCACATGGAAATTGAGCAAGTATGCCTGATAGACATGGATGCCGCCGTTGGTGATGGTGAAGAGGGCGGCGACGCCGATCAGCCAAAACATCGTCCGGTGGACCGGCCAGCTCTCTCCTGCCCGCCGAACCCGGCGCACCCCCACCAGATAGATGACGGCACTGAATCCGCATACCAGCGCCCACAGAGGATCAATGGTCCACTCCGACATGAAGGTCCAACCGTCAGGGGCAGGAAGCGGCCCGTCGGTCGGAGCGGACTCCAACGGTGGTACCGGCGTCCGGGCCAACGCCGCAGCCAACCCCGACGCGGCACCCATCACCGCTAACTCCACCACGACAAGAACCATGAAACGCCGTGTCCCCTGCCGGGGATCACGCTCTAGCTGCTTCAGAACCCTTCGTCTGTGTACCGCACCGAAAATTCCAAGTACCACGAACGCGGCGGACTTGGCCACCACAATCACCCCGTAGGTTGTCCCCAGGCTGCTAAGGGAGCCCAGTTGATCCCACGCCATGAGGGAACCCGAGAAACCCAGTACGACGAATGCCCCCAAAGCCAGCGTGGAATACCTTCCCACCACAGTGCCTAACCGCTCGGGCGCCAGAACACGATGAACCACGGCAACCGCCACAAGGCCCCCCAACCAAACCGTCGCGGCACCCACATGCAGAACCAGGAACATCGTGCTGTCAGCGTGATCGCCCGCCCCCTCAGCATGGGAGTTAAGGAACAATGGCAACAAGCCCGTAAACGCCAACACAACGGTTCCTGCGACCGCCGATCGCCTATGAATGACAAAGCTCAACGCGCACACGGACCCCGCGATCACGAAGCTGAGCAGACCGGACCGGCCCACATCCGCAATCGTTAGGAACGCTATGAAATCCGCCACGAACTCCCCGGAGAACACCGATACCCCTCCAACGAGCTGAAAGTTCATCATGTTCAGCAGGGCAGCGGTGAAAGACCATACGGTCGCAGAGCCGGCGGCAAAATGTATCGCCGTACTGTAAGCAGGTTCCGCCGAAGACAGCGCGAAGCAGACAACTATCAGGGAACCGATCGTGCAGGCAGCGGCTAGATTGAAAAGGAGCTTCGCGGCCGTGAACATGACCAGCAGCGTCTGCCCTCGCGGGTTCAAGACGCTTACCTCCGCATTGGTGCCAAGGCTGTAGGCCCATAGCATCCCGAGCAGCGCTGTTGCAGCCAAGGCGACCATTGCGGCACTACGCGCCCCGACTGACATGTCTGACTCCTCCCGGCGCGTCCCATCGTGGAACACGCTCCCGTACCGGTCAGTGTCACCGGCCCGGCTTGGGAATTCCTTAGACACGCCCTGCCGGGCAAGCCAGGACCGACTCGATGCGCCATTGCTGACACCAGCCAACCTGACTTCCATGACGCCGCCCCGGAATGATCAGGGCCCTGGGCAGGAAATCATTGCAGCTCCACGCCCTCCCTCACCCTTGGTGATTAGCGTTGGTAGGTATGGACAACTCAGCTGACTGGCCCAGTTGCAAGTGCAAGAACTGATTACGCTGGCCGACGCTGATCTTGAGCTGGGGCATCATCCTGCCCGGGATTTCCTGCCCTCACGGCAGGTGCTGGTGTGGATCCGCTACCCCTCCCAGACGTACCTGGTCCAGGGCCCACGCGACCGCGTGGACAGCAACAGCGATCCGGATCTGGTTCTTTGAACCGAAGATCAAAATCTACCGGGAAGGCTGAGTGTGGCACAGCGCCGTCACCCCCCCCGGCCGGCCGCGACGAGAACCACCCAGCCACCGGGCGAGGTTAGGACTGATCGGTCGCCTCCTCTGTCAGTTCACCGCGGCGGAGGACGTCGGCGGTGCGGGCATAGGCCCCAGCAATGTAGTCCTCGAGCTTGGACCGTTCGATCCGCTACTGGCCACCGATCTGGATCGCCGGCAGATCACCACAGCTGATCAGCGCCCGGATCTGCGATTCGCTCGTGGTCAGTTCGGCTGCGACGTCCTTGATGGTCAGGAAGCGTGGACCCGGATGTTCTGCACTCACAATGGTTTCCCTTCCAGATGCCAACAAGTGTGTGTGGTGGGGGCCGGGTGCTACGCCACACAGCACCCGGCCCCCGGGTTTTCCCTGCGAAAATGAGATCTGTTCAGTCGGTGTCTCTCTTCTTCCAGGCTCCGCCTGCCGGTGCGTGAACCGTACCGGGTTTGATGGAGACATCGATTACCCGGAGGATGTTTTTCATGGCAGCACAGCGGAAGTACCCGATCGAGTTGCGCGAGCGTGCGACTCGGATGGTGATCGAGGCGCGAAAGAACCCGGCAACAAGGACCGGAGCGTTCGGGCGTGTCGGTGAACAGCTCGGAGTGAACCCGGAAGCGTTGCGGACCTGGGTGAAGCGGGCCGAGATCGATGAGGGACTGCGCCCGGGCACAACGAGCAGCGATGCGGAGCGGATCACCGAGCTCGAGCGCGAGGTCCGCGAACTGCGGCGGGCGAACACCATCCTGAAGCA
>NZ_FNDT01000006.1 GCF_900099735.1 Arthrobacter subterraneus
TGATTGGGTCCCGGTTAGCAGTCCAGTGGCTATGCGATAGCTAGTTGATTTTTCTGCGTCCAGATGTCCCAGTACTGTTTCGGCGTCATGCCGTCGAGGGACCCGTGGGGCCGTTCATGATTGTAGATGTTCTTCCATTCCTCGGCCAAGTACTTCGCTTCGGCCATGGTGTCGATGATTTCCCCAGTGAGTTGTTCCCTTCTGAATTGGGCGTTGAATGACTCGGCGAACCCGTTCTGCCAAGGCGATCCCGGGTCAATGAACGCAGTATCTACCCCGGCAGTGGCGCACCAGTTGACCAGCGCTGCGGCGGTGAATTCCGGTCCGTTATCGGAGCGCACATAGGTTGGGGTGACGCCGGTTTCGGCGATGATGTCCTCCAGCACCGCGACTACATCGGTGGCGGTGAAGGACCTGCGCGGAACGATGGCCAGGGCGGTCCGGGTGTACTCGTCAATGACGTTGAAGAACCGGACATGCCTCCCGCAGGAGGTCACATCGGATTGGAAGTCGAAGCTGATCACGTGCATCGGGTATTCGGCCTTCAGCCGCTTCTGCTCCCCGGCGCCGGGCCCGGTGCGGCGACGCTTACGCGCCTTCGGCTTGCACGTCAGTCCCTCGGCCCGCCAGAGCCGGCGCACCCGCTTAGCGTTGAGCACCACGCCAGCCCACTCCGGCTGGGCCAGCAGATGCCAACGAGCCTTCCGCCACCCCCACGCCGGATGCTTCGCGGCCACCGCCCGCAACGCCGCACGCAGCCGAGCTTCCTCGAAACTAACCACCGGCCGTGCCTTACGCAAAGCGGAACGATTCTGCCCCAGCACCTTGCACGCGAATCTCTCGGACGCCCCGAATTTCTCCACCGCCATGCGCACTGCACGCCGGCGAGGTTCGGGGCTCAGAATTTTCCCTTAGCCACCTCATTCAGTATGTCGATGGCCAGTTCTTTCTCCGCCAGCAACCGCTTCAGCCGGGCGTTTTCCT
This sequence comes from Arthrobacter subterraneus, assembly GCF_900099735.1. Classification (GTDB taxonomy): domain Bacteria; phylum Actinomycetota; class Actinomycetes; order Actinomycetales; family Micrococcaceae; genus Arthrobacter_D; species Arthrobacter_D subterraneus. Next base: position 985 of record NZ_FNDT01000006.1, read on the forward strand.
TCTCCAAGTCCTTGACCGCTTTGGTTTGGGCTGCGTTCTGCTCGGAGCCGTACTGCTGCAGCCACCGGTACCAGGTTGCCTCGGTGACCTGCAGCTCCTTGATGACCTCGATCATCGGCTTGCCGTCATTGAGCATTTTCTGCCCCTGCCGGACCTTCGCGACGACCTGATCCGGGGTATGCCTACGTGCCATAATCTGTGAATTTCCTCCTGCACCCATTATCGGATGCGAAACTCACACAGTCACCGGACTCCTACCCAGGGACCCAACCAGCCTCGCTTTCGCTGGCGATCGCGGGGCCAGCAGGTCACGTACATCGCCTACTGGGACTAGCTTTCTGTGCCCGCTGAGGGATCAGCTTACGATGCCGCTAGATACGGTTGCCCTTCAACTTCGCTGATCTGATCAACCACCCTGTCCCGACTGCAGCAGTGATACACATCGGAAGTGCGGCCATGGTGGTGAAAGCGTAGTTGGGGTAAAAAGTCTGCACTTCGGTGCCGTCGATCATGGAGAAGGTGCATTCCAGCCCGAGGATCGGAAAGAAGCGGTACTCTCCGCGTGGCAGATGTGGCGAGCCCTCGGGGTTATGGATGGTGCCTTCTGGTAGGTGCTCGGAATGGCACTCCATAGAAAGGCCGGCATCCCGCACCATCTCTCCTCTGTCGGCCCAGCCGACAGCAATGAACCAAAACACGGAGAACGCGATGGCGGCAAGAAGAAGCCCTAGCTTGCGTTGTGATTTGAACGCCATACGTCCCCCATAGCGATGTCTCTTCAGTCACTATCGCATGAAGTGTCCGCCGGAGACTTAGACGGATAGGATCCAGAAATGTCGAGCGAGGAACCCTGGTCAAGCTATGACAAGGACAAACTGTCCAAAGGATGGTCCTACCCTCTGAGCAGGGATGAGGTCTTTGCAGCTCTTGTATCCGCGGGAGCTGTTGTGGGAAGCCTTTCATTTAGCCGGACGGAAGCGAATTTCGAAGGGCGGATGGTCTTACACTCCTGCTGGCCGTCGGACGCTCGTTCCCAGTACCTGGACGCGCGACCACATGGCCGGAGCCCTCTGTTGATGTGGGTTAGCGCGGTACCCTCGGAGCTGCGTCAGCGTATGAGTCAGGAGCTTAGAGAAAACTGGCTTGATCAAGCTGCTGAATGGGCAGCGAAAGCGCCCATGAGAGGCAATGCATGGACGGCCACTGACCATTACTGGATTCTGCGATATACGGAAGCCGCGGGCCTGATTCTCGAAGAATCCTAGCTGACCTCTCAAGCGATCTGTCTCAGTGGATCCCTGACCGCGAAAGGGCACGGTCAGGGATCCACTTCCACCAAGCTAGACCTGAACCAACACGGCGCTTGTCATCAGTGTTGAGTTAGCGTCGTTAGTGGAGCAGGAGATGCATGAGCGCGGCGAAATTGTGCGCTAGTGATGGAGTCTGCATGAATTCCAACCGGCAGCCAGCGAACGTTTCCTCGGTTGGTTGCCTCTTCCAGGGTTAGGCGTGGCACCTCGCGATAGAGAACACACAACCCTTTGCGGCTCCGCTTTCGTGAAACTAGGACGTCATAGATCCCTGCGGTACTCGGGCGAGCTGCGATGTAACGGCCGATCTCAGGGCCTTGAACTATGACACCAACACGGTGCTCGACCCATGGTTCATCCGGCAGAGCATCTAATTTGGCGAGGCTTTTGGCTTTCCTCCATGGCACGCTCAGCCTGCTGGCCCTACTGGATGAGGAGGATTGAAAGTCGAGCGGAAGAACGGTCTGCGACTCGGGGCTACCTACTAAAGCGACAAAACTGATCAGGGCGTCGTAAGCATCAAGAATCCTGGCAAGGCCGCGTAGGACACGGAAACGACTCTCGACGCGACGGCGGCCGCCATTTCGTCGATGTCGTGAGCGCTTGTCAGTCACCTTACCCATCGCCACCATCATTCCTTCTCCAGGGACAAGCAAGAAGAGCTTCCCGCAAACACTGCTTGAGAAACCGCCCGGTGAGGGATGGTGCGTAGACGTCCCCGCATCCGACGCTGTTTCAGACTCCCTAGATCTAACGACTGCAGCTGCTATAGGCAAGCTGACATGTATATGTAGGTTCAGTCGCGGGGCACTGGAGCAGTCCAGCTCCCTTCGCTGCGGATGGCGTGGGTGATGCGGTGTGTGATTTCTCGTAGCTGCCGGGTTTGCGGTTTGGTGAGGCGATCGAGGACCAGCTCGCGGACCGTTTGCACGTGACCGGGTGTCGCATACTCGATCTTTTGACGGCCGATGTCGGTGAGAATTGCCAGGGTGTATCGGCCGTCGGTGGGGTCGGGTGTTCGCCGCATCCACCCCTTGGACTCGAGTCGGGTGGCCGCGCGTGACAGGCGCGATAGTGAGCTGTTTGCGTAGCCGGACAGGACGCTCATTCGGAGCGTGGAATTGGGTGCGTGGGCTAGCGCGTACAGCACACCGTATTCGAAATGTGTGAGCTGCGCGTCTCGTTGCAGCTGACTATCCAGGGCTGCCGGTAGCCATTCAAGAACGGTTGCGAGCCCAGCCCAGGTCTCGAGCTCCTCACTCGTGAGAGTTGCCGAAGTGTCGGAGTCTTTCATTCCCCCAGAATAGCCGACGGCAGGCGGTGATCTGACTTGCTCAGGAAACTCATAGCGCTCTAGGGTTTGCTTGACTAGAAAAGTAACGCCGGCCGGCGAGCGGCATTATGAGCTCTTACTCACGACGTGACCGACTACTGGAAAGAGCGAGGCCGTGATCTCCGAAACCCGGAGCTGGAGGATCCTGAACAATTGCGCCACAGGATGTGGCGCAATTGTGGCCAAGCAGATTGGTGCCGGGAACGACGCACGGGCGAGGTAAGGACTCGCCAACTCTCGTCTGTATATCGGAAATCCGGCAGTCTAGGGGAATGGATTTTCCACTTGTTGTGCGTCAGTGCACGGACCAAGATCTGCTCGCACTCACGGAGGAGGAACCGGAAGGTGCCGGTATTGCCCGAACCATGCTGCAACGCCAACGCGACGGACGACTGTATTTCGCTGCAGCATGGCAAGGATCAGTACCGCTCGGGACTGTGGTCTTGGACCTGCAAGCGACTTATCCGCCGGAAATGAAGAATCTCTTTGTGAAGGCCTCCCGAAGAGGTCAAGGCGTAGGAACCGCCCTCTGTGATTGGCTTGAGGCACAGGCGCGAACCGCTGGCTTTGATCACATCTACCTTGGCGTAGGCACCGACAACGACCGAGCCCGCGACCTGTATGTCCGCTTGGGATACCGGCCGATGGGAGAATCAACGTCCATCACCTACGACTACATCGACGATGACGGCTCGACCAAGACGGCGACCGAAATATCCGACTACTACACGAAACCGCTGCTCTGAAGACTAAACAACCCGCAGCGGCCAGGTTTGCATGTGTTCGGTGAGGCTCGGCCCGAGCACGCTGAGGGATCCATTTGCGGTTCGTTGAGCGCGGGCTTGCGATCGGGGCAATTTGCTCGGCCGGATCCGAGTGCCGGCAAGATCGGGTCACCGCGGAATGGACGCTGAAGTGCGCTCAGGAGGGTGTTCAAATCTGTCTTCTTACGCAGTGCTGACTACCCTCCGCCTTCGATCGACAGTGTCCACGGCAACCGCCTCAAAGGACCCGCTCATCTAGTAGGAGCGAGGCAGCCCGAGAACCTTCGTCGAGATGAAGGCTTTGATGAGGTTATTGTTGACCGGCGCAACCTGGAACATCCGGGTTTCGCGGAACTTGCGTTCGACGTCATACTCATCCACAAATCCGTACCCTCCGTGAGTGTCGAGGCAGGCGTTGGCCGCCGCCCAGCTAGCTTCGGACGAGAGGTGCTTAGCCATGTTCGCTTCCGCGCCGCACGGCTGACCTGAGTCGAACAGCCGGGCAGCCTCGTAGCGCATTAGATCTGCGGCCCTCACGCGCATGTACGCGTCAGCGATCGGGAACTGCACGCCCTGGTTCGCCCCGATCGGGCGCCCGAACACCTCCCGCTTGTTGGCATACTCAGTGGCTCGGTTGGAGAACCAGTAACCGTCTCCAACGGCCTCTGACGCCAGCAGGATCCGCTCGGCATTCCACCCGTCAATGACATACCGGAAACCTTTTCCGACTTCACCGATCACGGCCGAGGCTGGCACACGCAATCCGTGGAAGAAAATCTGGTTTGTAGCGTAGTTGAACATAGTGCGCACCTTGACTACTTCCAGCGATTCCGGCTGCTCGGAGCGGACCTGGCGCAGATCCACCAAAAAGAGAGTCAGCCCCGCGGTTTTGTCTTCTCCTTTAGCAGCGGTGCGGGCCAGGACGAGTGCGAGGTCGGACTGTTCGATCCGGCTGGTCCAGCTCTTGTGCCCCGTGAGGATGAAACCGTCATCGGCAGGGTCGGCACGGGTCTGGATGCTGGTCGTATCGGAGCCGGCGGCGTCTTCCGTAATCGAAAATGCCTGCAGCCGCAGGGTTCCCGCCGCGATGGCCGGAAGGTAGGCCTGCTTTTGCTCGACGCTTCCGTGTCGGAGGAGTGCGCCCATGGTGTACATCTGAGCGTGACAGGCCGCCGAATGCCCCCCTGACTTGTTGATTTCTTCCATGATCACGCTGGCTTCGGTCAGCCCCAGCCCCAGGCCGCCGTATTCTGTGGGGATCAGCGCGGAGAGCAGGCGTGCCTCGGTCAGCGTGTCAACGAATTCCTGCGGGTAGCGCCTATTCCGGTCCGTTTCGCGCCAGTACTCGTCCGGGAAACGCGCGCAAAGCTCTCGCGTGCGTTGCCGGAGTTCGTCCAAATCAGCCTGATCCAGTGTCATGGGTGCTCCCTGCATGCTGCGGATGCTGACCCAGTGCCAGCTCCTTGCATAATATATTGACATTCGATGCGAAAACACAACCTCACGATAATTGACCAAGATCCCCTGAAAAATATGGCCGTTAGTGGACCAAAGGGCTGGTTTTCCAATATATTGGCTTGGTTAGATCTTATTGCTAGCTACGATTGAGGGAGAGTTTGTCCGTGGATGCACAGAACGACCCGATGCCAGGACGGAACAGCGATAGCCGGGAGGTGGAAGGCTGGTCAGGCCGTCTCTTCGAGGACTTCTCCCTCGGGGACGTCTACTATCACCCGTTCGGAAAGACGGTCACCGCGGCTGATAACCAGTGGTTCACCCTGGTGACCCAGAATGTCGCCAAGACCCATGTGGACAGCAACTTTGCCAAAGGCACCGAATTCAAGTTGCCGCTGGTCAATTCCACCTTTACTCTCGCCCTGGCCACCGGGCAGTCGACGATCGACCTGTCCATGAACGTTTTCGCGAACATGGGGTGGGACGAGGTGCGCATGCCCCATCCTGTTTATGAGGGCGACACGATCTATTCACGTTCCAAAGTACTGGCGACGCGGGCCTCTGCTTCGCGCCCGAACCTCGGATTGGTTACGGTCGCGACGGAAGGATACAACCAGGATGGCACCATCGTGATCAGCTACAGGCGGACCTTCATGATTTACCGGAAGGGTCATCTGCCAACCGTCACCTCATCCCGCCCGGACGAGTCCTCACTTCCAGCAGTCGGAGACCATGCATGACCGAGCCTACGGTGGCTGGCGCAGTGACGGCGTTATTTGTTCCGGGGGACCGTCCGGACAGGTTCGCGAAAGCGGCTTCATCAGGCGCCGATGTCGTCATCATGGACCTGGAGGACGCTGTCGCTCCCGAGATGAAGCAAGCAGCCTTGGCTGCTGTGATTGAAGCCCTGTCCGGGCCGGACGGACTGAGGGCACTCGTGCGTGTCAACGCCGTCGGAACGGCAACCTACGAGGATGAAATCACCGCACTGCTCGCATTGGCGAACCACGCCGGTCATGGGCTTGCGGGAATCGTCATACCGAAAGCCGAAGATCCGGTTGCGGTTCAGCACGTCGGCGAAGCACTGCCCCCCGGCCTGGACCTGGTGCCGCTCATCGAATCTGCCGCCGGATTGGTTCGCGCGTTCGAGCTTGCAGCAGTGCCGGCTGTGACGCGGCTGGCGTTCGGTGCGATCGACTTTGTTCTGGATATTGACGCCGAGGCAATCGATGGCGTGCTTGACTATGTGCGCGCTCAGCTTGTCATTGCGTCCCGCGCAGCTGGCGTTGCCGCCCCGCTCGACTCGCCATCTGTGGATATTCGGGATCTGGAAAGGGTACGCGCCGCAGCCCGCGCTGCGCGTTCGTTCGGTTTTGGGGGCAAGCTATGCATTCACCCTGCCCAGCTCGGCGAGGTAGCCGCAGCCTTCGCCCCGACGGCGGAAGACATAGCCTGGGCGCAGCGCGTGATCGGGGCTTCAGGAGGAGCGGTCCAGCTGGACGGGCAGATGATAGACAGACCCGTCACAGACAGAGCGAACCGGATCCTGGTGAGGGCAGGCCTGCGGTGACAGAGCGGACACTGCCATTGGCAGGGATCACTGTCGTGTCACTCGAGCAGGCAGTAGCAGCGCCGTTCGCGACGCGACAATTGGCTGACCTGGGCGCCCGGGTGATCAAAATCGAGCGTGACAGCGGCGATTTCGCCCGCGGTTACGACACTAAGGTCAACGGAATGGCCAGTTACTTCGTCTGGCTGAACCGCAGCAAGGAAAGCGTCGTCCTTGACCTCAAATCGGATCACGGACTGGCCGTGCTGCGCGCGCTGACGTCCACCGCCGACGTTCTGGTGCAGAACCTTGCTCCCGGAGCGGTGGAGAGGCTGGGGCTCGGTCCGGATGAGGCTCTCGCCCTCAATCCGCGGCTGATTCACACCTCTATTTCCGGGTATGGGCGGGGAGGACCGTACGAACAGAAGAAGGCGTACGATCTGCTGGTCCAGTGTGAGGCCGGCATGCTCAGCGTCACCGGGACACCGGAGGCCCCTGCGAAGGTGGGGGTGTCGATTGCGGACATTTGTGCAGGAAGCTATGCGTATTCGGGAATACTTGCAGCTTTGATCCAACGTTCGGTCAGTGGGCGCGGTGACGTGCTGGAAATTTCCATGCTCGAAGCGTTGGGGGAATGGATGGCGCAACCCTATTTCTACGCGGAATACGGGGGAGAGCCGCCGCGGCGCAGCGGCGCCGAGCATGCTTCGATAGCACCGTACGGGCCGTTTGCAACAGCGGACGGAACGGTTTTCTTCGGTATCCAGAACGAACGCGAATGGACTGTCTTCTGTACGGATGTGCTCCAGCACCCCGATGTGTCCACCAATCCACGCTTCGCTGGGAACGCATTGCGGGTGGAAAATCGGCCGGAGCTGCATAGACGGATCAATGAGGTGTTGGAATCCTTACCTGCAAGTGAAGTACTCCGGCGGTTGGATGCTGCCGGGATAGCAAACGCGAAACTGCGCGATATGAAGGATTTTTCTCAGCACCCGCAGCTGGAAGAGCGCAACCGCTGGCGGATGGTCGACTCTCCGGCCGGGCCGCTTCGTAGCCTAATCCCGCCTGTGACCTCCCGGGAGTACGGCTTCCAGCTGGGCCCCGTTCCGGGAATCGGGCAGCACACGGAACGTGTCCTGGCGCAATTGGGAATGACGGAACCCAGGGTGCAGCTTGACGGATAACGGATCCGGCAGCGCGAGCGCCCGCCGCCAACTCAGCGACAAAGCCTCCAGCTATGTCCGCGGGCTGGTCATGTCCGGAGAGCTGCGCCCAGGCAGCCTGGTGCGCCCGGAGACGATTGGTGCGGCCCTGGGGATCTCGACTACCCCTTCGCGGGAGGCTCTGCAGGCACTTCGCGTCGAAGGGTTTCTGGAACTGGTTCCCCGCCGGGGATTCATCGTGGCGCCGTTGACGGGCCAGGACATCCGCGACCTGTTCACCGTCCAGTCCCTCATCGGCGGTGAGCTTGCTGCACGCGCCGCTCGCAACGCCGCGAGCGAATCGCTCGCGGAACTGGAAGCGTTGCACCATGAACTTATTGCAGCCGCGGCCAGGAACAATCTTGCTTTGCTCGAGGAGAAAAACCATGCCTTCCACCGACAGATCAACCGGATGGCTGCATCCCGAAAAATGAGTTGGGCGCTGGGCCTCGTGGCCCGTTATGTGCCACGCCGTTTCTACTCTGCCATCGAGGGTTGGCCACAGGCTACGGTGGCTGATCACGAGGCATTGCTTGAGGGTATTCGCCATAGGGACCCGGAGGCTGCACGTCTGGCCATGGAAAATCATATTGTGCATGCAGGTGAGCTCCTCGCCACCCATTTCGACGGCCGCATCGGGCGCTCCCCCCACTCTGCCGGGGACGCTGGCGCCGATCAGCTGGCACGTTGAGTATTACTTCTGGGGCAGCCAAATGGCGCCACAGGACCGTCCGCCCGCGAAAAGACACATCTTACCGATGCATAAACTTTAAAAAGTATGCATGATCTGCATCGCAATGCCTGATGCGGTATCCTCATCCAGAGGGTCGTGCCCCGTTGCAGTTCCAGCGTGGCTCGCTCTACCGGCTAGCAGTTATCAACGACGATAAGGAACCAGCTCCATGAAAAAAGTTTCCCCACGCTCACGCGCCCTGGCCGGTATCGGTCTGGCGCTCTCCGCCGCACTCGTGCTCAGCGGCTGTGGCGGTGCGCGCAGTGGCGACGCCGCTGGCGACGAGTCATTCACCATCAAGTTCTCCCATGTCACCACCGCGAACACTCCCAAGGGCAAGGCTGCTGAAAAGTTCAAGGAGATCCTCGAGGATTCCTCCGACGGTCGAATCACGGTCGAGATTTATCCGAACTCCGAGCTTTACGGTGACAAAGACGAACTGCAGGCGTTGCAATCCAACAGCGTGCAGATGATCGCTCCGTCCAGTTCCAAGTTCACGACGATCGCGCCGCAGCTCCAGCTGCTGGACCTTCCTTTCCTGTTTGACACCAGTGAGGACATCCCCACGCTCGCTTCACGAGACTCGGTCATAGGCGATGTCATCTACGAGAATGAAGACCTTAAATCGAAGAACGTCCAGGTACTCGGGTTGTGGGACAACGGGCTCAAGCAGCTCTCGGCCAACACGGAACTGCGTACTCCTGAGGACACCAAGGGACTCAGCTTCCGCATCCAGCCTGCCGATGTCTTGGCGAGCCAGTTCGAAGCGTGGGGTGGCGCGACGTCCACCATGGCCTTCGCTGAGGTCTACAACGGTCTGCAGCAGGGGGTCATTGACGGGCAGGAGAACACCTACTCGAATATCGAAACCCAGAAGATGCACACCGTGCAGAAGTTCCTCACCGAATCGGATCACGGCTACATCGGTTACGTGACCGCGATCAACAGCGAGTTCTTCGATTCCCTTCCCGAGGACCTGCAGCAGCTGGTCATCGACGCCATGGATGAGGCAAGTGCCTATAACCGCGAGGTTGCCACTGAAGTGAACGAGGAGGCCAAGCAGGCCATCATCGAAGAGGGTTCCACCGAGATCGTTACCCTTACCGAGGAGGAGCGCCAGGCCTGGAAGGACGCCGTCGTCCCCTCGGTCTGGGAGGAGCACAAAGACGTTTTGGGCCCGGAGATCATTGATGGGCTGCTCGCGGAGCGCGACAAGTAGACATTCCTGAACCGTTGTAGCGGCAGCGACCCCCAGCTTGGGGTTTGTTGCCGCTACAGCCCTTCTGTAGAACTGAGGCTTCATTGCAACGCTTCGACCGTATTTTGACCCGCGTCGAAAATTTCCTGGCGTGCACCGCTCTTGGGCTGGCTACCGTTGTAGCAATTACCCAGGTCCTGCTCCGGGCAATCTTCAACGTCCATCTACCCTGGTCCGAGGAGACAATCGTCTACCTCGTGATCTACGCAACATTCCTCGGGGCCGTGATCACACTGCGACACAACGAACATATCGCGGTGAACATCTTCGAACCGTTCATCGGGCCGGTCGGCAAGCGGCGTATGCAAATACTCGGCACATCCGTGATGATCGTCTTCCTGATCCTGGTTGGGACCTACGCCTGGCTGCTCATTTTCGAGCCTTTCTCCATTGCCACTGTCACGCCCACGCTGAAGCTCCCACTATGGGTCGTCGAACTAGCGGTCCCGATCGGGATGAGCCTGATGCTGCTCCGTTCGATTGAGATGCTCGTGCGGCTTCTCAAGGGCCAGACTGCCTTTGCCGAAGGAGAAAAGACAGAATATCAACGCGCCGAGGAAGCCTTGGGGATGGATAACGGGGAGGAGAAGCGATGACTGAATCCATGATTGCGCTGATCGTCATATTATTTGCGCTGCTTTTCACCTCAACGCCGATCGCCGTGGCGCTCGGGCTGACCTCCTTCATCTATTTTTTCTACTTCACCACCATCCCGTTGACACAGGTACCGGAACGTCTATTCAACTCACTTAATTCGTTCCCGCTGATGGCGATCCCGTTCTTTGTCCTTGCAGCGAACCTGATGAGCCGCGGCGGGATCAGCAAACGCCTGATCGACGCCTCCAACTCGCTTGTCGGCCAGTTCCGTGGAGGACTGGCGATGACTGCAGTCCTTTCCTGCATGTTTTTCGCGGCAATCTCCGGTTCCAGTCCGGCGACCGTTGTTGCAGTCGGCACCCTGATCATTCCCGCCATGATCCGCCACGGGTACGGGAAGGATTTCTCTATTGGACTGGTCACCACCTCCGGTTCCCTGGGCATCCTGATTCCGCCATCCATCCCACTGATCATCTATGGAATCGCCACTGAACAGTCCATCGGCGACCTCTTCATCGCCGGTATCGGACCGGGCATCATGGCTGGTGTCATGCTGCTCATTCTCGCCATCGTGATTTCACGTCGACGAGGCTACGGCAGCGGCGAAAATTCGATCGTACTCACGCGCACGCAGAAGATTAAGTCATTGCGCGACGCGACGCTGAGTCTGGCCCTCCCGGGATTTGTACTGGGCGGGATCTACACGGGGTTCTTCACTCCAACCGAGGCCGCAGCCATGGCAGTGTTCTATGCCTTGATTGTGTCCCTGTTCGTGTACCGGGAAATCGGAGCCAAGGACCTCTGGTCCATACTGCTCTCCTCCGCGCGGACCTCCGCGATGGTCATGTTTGTTGTTGCCTCCGGAATCCTGTTTTCCTTCGTCCTCTCATCGGAACGAATTCCCACCAAGGTCAGCGCAGCCCTCCTGGAATCCAACCTGTCACCACTGATGTTCCTCATCATGATCAACGTACTGCTGCTGATCGTGGGGATGTTCATGGAAACCTCCAGTGCCATCCTAATTCTGGCTCCGGTACTGCTTCCGGTTGGCCTCGCGCTGGGCATCGACCCGATCCACCTCGGAATCATCATGGTCCTGAACCTGGAGATCGGCATGATGACGCCTCCTTTGGGCCTGAACCTGTTTGTGGCCAGTGGCCTCACGGGCAAGAACATCATCGACGTAGCGAAAGCGGCGGCGCCAAGCGTGGGGGTGTTGCTGATCGCACTGATCTTGGTGACGTTCATTCCACAGATCGCTTTGTTTCCGCTGGGAAGATGACCGTGGCTCCTGCCGACGTGCCCTTGGTGGCTACCGACAGGAGCCACGCTCAAAGCCCGTGGATCTCGAACGGATCGCTGTTATCAGTACCAGTAATCCGCCCCGCAAGAGCGAGAAAACTGCGTGCAAGATGCGCCCCCATCGCATCGGCCGCTGCTTCAGGATCGCTGCGCCGGACGGCATCGAGAATCAATTCGTGCTCTGTATCGGAAATGTCGGCCGGCTCCGGGGCATCCAGCAGCAGATCCCACGGAAAGACCCTCCAGAGACCCTCAATTTCCTGGACCAGCCCGGGAAGCCCACAGCGCTGGTAGAAGTAAAAATGAAAATCGCGGTTCAGCGACCTCATCGCCGTCACGTCCCGGCGTGCAGTGCTTTCCTTCAGGCGCGCAAGCAGCGATTCCGCCTGCAGAAGCTCGTGCGGCGACAGGCGGATCGCCGCCCGGCGCATCGCGAAACTCTCAGCGAGCCGGCGCAGGACGTACGTTGCCTGAACACGCTCAAAGTCGACCCCCGCCACGCGGACTCCCCGATGGGGTTCCGCAACCACCAGGGCGTCGGCTTCCAGTGCACGCAAGGCCTCCCGTACCGGAGTGATGCTGCTGTTGAACCGTTTGGCAAGCTCATCCTGGGGCAACCGCGAGCCGCGCGGCATTTCTCCGCTGACAATCATTCGACGCAACTCGTCGACAATCTGATCCCGTTTTGTAAGGGCCGCACCCGACATCGAAACCTTCCTTTCCGGTTGTGTCAGCACATCAACTCTCTGCAATTATGCATCATCTCGAAAACTATGCATAATAGGTTTGGTGCAAGACTGCCGTGGTATGCAGTCCTACTTTTCAATGAGGAGATACAGGGCGTGACGGATGAACTCCCCCTTAGCGGTATAACTGTGGTCAGCTGCGAGCAGGCCGTCGCAGCACCGCTCGCCAGTAGACAACTCGCCGATCTGGGCGCTCGCGTGATCAAGATCGAACGTCCGGGCACGGGCGACTTCGCACGGAGCTACGACACCACGGTCAGGGGCCAATCGAGTCATTTCGTCTGGCTCAACCGGACCAAGGAAAGCATCACGCTGGACCTGAAGCGCCCTGAAGCTCGTACCATCATGCATCAACTGCTTGGCGAAGCTGACGTCTTCATCCAGAACCTCGCACCGTCCGCGGCGTCCCGTCTCGGACTTGGAGCGCCCGAACTGCGTACACTCTACCCGCGCCTGATTACATGTTCGATCAGCGGGTACGGCAGCGACGGTCCCTACAGGGACGCCAAGGCATATGATTTGCTCATCCAGTCCGAGGCGGGCCTGGTCTCTGTCACCGGCAGCCCCGACCATCCGGCCAAGAGCGGCATTCCAGCAGCGGACATTGGCGCCGGAATGTATGCGTTTTCTGGCATTCTCTCGGCGCTGTATGAACGGGAGAGGACCGGTCATGGATCGGAACTGGAAGTAAGCCTCTTCGACTCCCTCATCGAGTGGATGGGCTACCCCCTCTATTACACCGAGTACGGCGGAGCAGCTCCGGCACGAACCGGTACCAGCCATGCCGCAATCGCGCCGTATGGGACTTACCGTTCGGGCGATGGAGCGGACATCGTGCTCTCCGTCCAGAATGAACGGGAATGGAGATCCTTCTGCACTATCGTGCTGGAAACTCCGACCCTCTACTCCGATGAACGCTTCGCGAGCAGCACTGCCCGCGTAGTAAACCGTGAAGCGCTCGACTCAACTGTGAACTCGGTCTTTGGCGCGATGACGGCAGAAGACCTCGCCGGGAGATTGGACCGGGCGCAGGTGGCCCACGCCCGCCAGCGAGAGGTCGCTGATGTCCTGAATCACCCACAGCTGGCCGCACGGAACCGCTGGACCAAGGTCGACACCCCGGCAGGGCCGGTACGGGCGGTGCAGCCGGCTATCACCGTGCCTGGACGCGCTGCCCGCATGGGACCGGTGCCGCAGACGGGTGAACACTCCCGCGCGATCCTTGCCTCGCTCGGGTACGACGCAGCGGCGGTGGAGGAACTCATTCAGGAAGGTATTTGCTGACATGGCGGACGCTCGTTTCAACTACACCGACCTGCTGCCGCGCCGGCGCGGCGAGCAGCCGATGCGGTTACTCTCCACAGCGGGGGTAAGCATCCAGGGCACAGGCGCGGACGCCGTGTTAAACATCGATCCGGAGGCGCTGGAACACTTGGCCTCTGAGGCTTTCCGGGATGTCTCCCACTTCCTGCGCACTGACCACCTCGAGCAGTTACGTGCCATCCTCGAGGATCCCGAATCCTCAGCCAATGACCGCTACGTGGCGCTGGACCTCTTGCGTAACGCGAACGTTGCCGCCGGCGGTGTGCTGCCAATGTGCCAGGACACGGGAACTGCGATCGTGTCCGCGTACCGTGGCCACCGGATCCGCACAGACGGGGACGACGCGCGTCACCTTTCGCGCGGCATCCACCGCACTTTCCAGGAGTTGAACCTGCGCTACTCGCAGATGGCCCCGCTGACCATGTGGGAAGAGGCGAACACCGGAACCAATCTGCCGGCCCAGATCGAAATTTCCCTTGGGAAGGGGATGGAATACGAATTCCTCTTCCTTGCCAAGGGCGGTGGCAGCGCCAACAAGTCGTTCCTCTTCCAGGAGACAAAAGCAGTCCTTGATGAGGACCGGATGCTCGAATTCCTGCGGGAAAAGATCGAAAGCATCGGCACGGCGGCTTGCCCGCCTTACCATCTCGCCGTCGTAGTCGGCGGTACCTCGGGGGAATTTGCGCTCAAGACCGCGAAGTTGGCCTCTGCCCATTACCTCGACACTCTTCCAGACCATGGTGGCCCCGAAGGGCATGGATATCGGGACCATGCGTTTGAAGCGAAGGTGTTCGAGCTCACCACCCAGATTGGTTTCGGCGCCCAGTTCGGTGGAAAGTACTTCTGCCACGATGTCCGGGTGGTGCGGCTGCCCCGACACGGAGGCTCGCTGCCTGTGGCTATCGCCGTCTCCTGCTCGGCGGATCGCCAGATTATCGGAAGAATTACTGCGGAGGGCGTTTTCCTGGAGGAGCTCGAACGCGACCCAGCGCAGTTTCTGCCTGACACTGCTCCGGATGCAGACGAGGACGATTCGGCGGTCACCCCCATCGACCTCAACGCACCGATGGCCGCCATCACGAAGCAGCTCGCCGCCTGCCCGGTAGGAAGCAGGGTTTCGCTCAGCGGAACCATGGTGGTCGCCCGTGATATAGCTCATGCGCAAATCCGGGCCAGGATCGAGCGCGGGGAGGGCATTCCACAGTACCTGCTGGACCACCCGGTCTATTACGCAGGACCTGCGAAGACCCCCGAAGGGTGGGCCTCGGGGTCCTTCGGGCCCACCACGGCCGGCCGGATGGATGCCTATGTGGAGCAGTTCCAATCCTTGGGAGGGTCGCTGGTGATGCTCGCCAAAGGAAATCGCTCACCTGCCGTAGCCGACGCCTGCGCGCGTTACGGCGGATATTATCTTGGGTCAGTCGGCGGCCCGGCGGCGCGCCTGGCACAGGATTGCATCCGGTCAGTGGAAGTCATCGATTATGCGGAGCTTGGTATGGAAGCGGTTTTCCGGATCGAGGTCGAGGACTTTCCCGCATTCGTGCTCGTGGACGCGCAAGGGAATGACTTTTTTGCCAAAGCAGACCGGACGGTGGTGGGCCTTGGGCCGACAAGGCTCGCCGGACACAGCAATTGAAGGAAATACGATGACACAGACAACGTTCACCCGCCAGCTGGCGCACCACATTACGAGCAGCCCGCGCATGACGCCGGAAGTATCATCCTGGATGAGGCTGCTGCTCCTGGACTATTTCGCGGTTACGGCCGGCGGAGCCGACCGCGATTCGGCCCAGGCTGTCCGCTCAGCGTTCACCCTCAGCCTGGAACGGACCCAGCATTTCCCGGCCGCACTTCATGGGGCAGCAGGCTTCGCGGCAGTGGAGGATGCAGCCCTGATCAATGGTGTCACAGCGCACGGGCTCGAACTCGACGATACGTTTGAGGAGTCCTCCCTCCACCCCGGCGTCGTCGTCTTCCCTGCCGTGTTGGCGATCGCCGACCGCGACGGGCAGTCTGTCGACGCCGTGTTGACCGCAGCGGCGATTGGATACGACGTCATGTGTTCTGTCGGTGTCCTGCTGGGCGCGCGCGCGAGTTACGCGCGCGGCTTCCACCCAACCGGCATCGCCGGCGCGCTGGGAGCTGCCGCCGCGGCAGCGGCTCTGCTCGACCTCAGCGAGGACCAGGCTGCGCACGCCCTGGGCCTCGCCGCGAACATGGCTGCGGGATCCCTCGAATTTCTTTCCGACGGTTCCTGGACCAAGCGCCTCAACGCCGGCCATGCCGCGGCGACCGGGATGCGCGCGGCGAAACTGGCTGCAGCCGATTTCAACGCCCCAGCGACAGCGTTGGAAGGACGCGACGGCTTCCTGCGGCAATACGGGGAAGGGCTTCCGGAGGGGCGGGAACTGTGTTTGGAGTTCGGTCGCGGCGCACTGGACACGTCCATCAAGTTCTACCCCTGCTGCCGGTACATGCACGGAAATATCGACTTACTGCGGGATATCCATGACGAAAATCCGGGGATCGGGCTCGGGGATGTTGCCGAAATCCGCGTCGGCGTCATCAAGGCCGGGGCGTCGCTAGTCTCCGAGCCGGCCGAGCGGAAGCTCACGGTGGGAACGCCGGTGGACGCCCAGTTCAACATGCCGTTCGGCGCCGCCATAGCCCTGGCAACGGGACGCGCGACGGTCGACCAGTTCGACGACGCACCGCAGGTTGCACGGGATCTCAGGGAGTGGATGGAGAAGGTCACCTGCTACACCAGTGATGCACTGGAATCAGCCTTCCCCGCGCGATGGGAAGCCGAGGTCAGCGTTCGGCTCACCAACGGAAATCTGATCGAGAAGTCGGCGGCGGCTTTCCGCGGCGCACCTCAGGACCGGGCCAGTTGGGCGGATATCGTGGCGAAGGCAGAAGGGCTCATTGGCGCCGCTGCGGCAGGGAGCCTCGCAGCATCGATCGAGCTGATGGAGGCGCAGGGGCCGATGACCGGCTCGGTGCACCTCGTGGTGGAGCCTGTCTAGGGAAAAGTCACGGTCGAACCACGGACGCACTCGCCAACCTTCTCCTCGGCGCCGGCGCACCGGCCCGGACGAGCAGGTCATCACCGTTCATCGCGGTCCTATGGTCCGGCGAAAGTGTCCGGCGCGGTGCATCCGTTCGGGTAGCCGGCTATGCTCGATGAGCATTTCCCCGGGGACCAAGAGCTGGGAGCGGATCGCATCCAGATAGTTCTGAACAGCAGCAAGCTCCTCAACCACGAGCCGAATCACCGACCCGCACGCTGGGGATCGGCAGGCGACCAAAATGGCAGAAAACCCCTTCTGACTAGGTGTTTTGTTTTGCCGATATGCGTGATTACGTCAAGTAAGCCACGGGAGGGGTCTATTCGCTCTTCCAAGTCAGGCCGAGCAGCCCAAAGGCATGATTGATGGCGTCACTTTGTGGTGGAGTTCCTCCATCTTGATGTCCCGTAGCTGCGGACTGAGGACACCGTCGCCTGGACTTTCAAAGACCTCAGGCTGGGGTCAGCGAGGCTTGTAGATGCTGGATCGATGTTCGATGCGATGAACGTACAAGATGTGCTCTTCAACATCGAGCGTGAACAGCACGCGGTAGTCGCCCCGGCGTGCTGTGCGCAGTCCCAAGAGTTCATTCGTCAGCGGCTTGCTGAGCCGGTGAGGATTGTCGGCCAGAGCTCCAGTGACGAATTCGACGATCGCGGTGGCAGCTTTCTCGGGCAGCTGGCGGAAGCCCTTCAGCGCGGGACTGGTGACTTCGACTTTCCATAGACCTCGGTCGTTAGATGGTGTCTCACTCACCTGGGAGGTAGCCCAAACTCACGGCGCAGGTCTTCGCCGCTGACCGTGTTGTTTTCCGCGATGTCGCGTTTGGCCTGCTCCAGGTCTTCTCTGATGCTCGGCTGCGAGAGCCAATGGATCGTTTCCTGAAGTGACTCCAGATCGTCAGCGGACATCAGAACCGCCGACGGATGCCCGTGACGGGTGATCTGGATGATTTCATGGGTCTTATCGGCTTCATCCACCAAGGACGAGAGCTTGTCTTTCGCTTCACTCAGGGGAACTGTCTTCATAGTGGAACTTTAGCTCGACTTCTGGCTATGGCATAGCCCGATTTTTAGCCGATAGTTACCGTTGTGTCAGCTAAACCCTTGATTATTGCATCCGATACACGGTCACCAGTAGTAGTCTGCGTATCTCATCAGATGGATCACCAGTGCCCTCTTGCGCAGCGTTTTGGGCTCCACCAGCGACTTGCCGATACCGGGTTGATCTGCAGGTGCTCCGGTATCCATATCCAGGTGGAATATGTCTCCTTGTGGGTGTTGTCGGATTTCACCACGTTGTTCATCGGAGTCGGATCATTTGCCGGAAGGGCGAAGGCCGAGCGCGTACCTACTTGCTAGATGGGAAGGCCGTGATCAGCTGCCGGGAGCTACCGCGGCTGATAGAGACGTTGCAATACTTGGTGGAAATAATTTTCCAGGTGCGCTTGTCGCGGATCTGTATCGGAGCCTTGAACTCGTAGGTGTTCCTTGTCCCGTTGTTTGCGACGGAGGAGGGCCACTTGAGGCACTGGTTGATTGACCAGTCTGCGAAGTCCCGCCAGTTCGATCCGACGAGCCCGCCCAAGCTGCCCCAGTCGTTACTGTGCCTGAGTTTGATGTGCCGGTAACCGTAGTTGTTGTTTCCGCACTTCAGGGGAGAATTTCCTGCTGCAAGATTCAAGTAGCTGACGTAGTTGCGGGAGAATGTCCTGACGGTCTTTGATTCTTTATCAAAGGTTCCACAAGCCGCCCAGATCGTCGTGGTCGTGGACATTGTCGAGTGAGTTTCTGTGCTGCTGGTGGTGGTGCCACCACGTAAGGGAACTGGCTCGTAAACCCCCGGGATATTCCCAACCGGGGGTGTGTAGACCTCTCCGTTGATCAGTGCCTCATATGTGAAACCCGAGGGGACATCAAGCAAATCGAACTCCGCCAAGTAATCATTGCCATTAGGGCAGCACCTCCTCCTCTGGCACAGGTGCGACTTCCGTCGCAGCACTGGGCGCGACCCCTGAGGACATGAGTAAAACCGTGGTGACGATTGCGGAGAGGAACCCAGAGCGCTTCATGAGCAGACCAATCTTCAGGATTGGGCCTTGCCTTTGTGCAGGTGTGATTCACGGAACATATCCGGAGAGCAAGCAAATCCATTCACGAACCGGTATAACATCCCTGTAACGATCGATTTCGCTATTCACCCATCGGCACCAGGAGCCGGAAATGGCAATTCCAACACCTACCGAGCGGCGGGTCGTTCGTCTGTTCCTCGGCCATGCAGAATCTCCGCTGTGGGCGGCCGGAGGGCCAATTAGTTATGAGGATAGCCACCTGAGCTCGCAGCTGATTGAGGATCTTCGATCTTGGGAAGCGTCTTTCTACGGCGGAGGCGCCCGTGGTTCGGATGTTGTTGCTTCCGGCCAAGAGCTGGGGCGACGCCTTGCCTCAGAATTGGGCCACAGGTTCGTTGTGTCTGTCGATCGCATGGAGGGCGTCCCCGAAATGATTCGAGTAAAAAACTGCTTCGGTTCCAGAGGCGGAGAAGGCATTTGCCGCGAGGTTCGAGTCGGAACAAGTCTTACTTGACATAATCACACGCATATCGCAAGCCACGTCGCTAGCCGGAAGGGGAGTCGTGGCCCGGGAATCTCTCCCCAGAATTGGGCGCGTAAAACTCCCGCTCTCCGCCAAGAAGCCGCTCGGCCTTCCCCTGGTTGTCCGACCGTTCCCTGTTCAAGGGCTGCGGTGATGGCTGCTGGAGAAGGGAGGGCGGCGCGTTCTCTGCTGGAAGGGTGTCGTAGGTGTACGAGGTGACAGCGATGGGTTGGGAGGAGCCGTCGAGCGCATAGCGGACGGTTGGGTCGTGCTTTGAGCCACAGATGAGGATCCCTACGGTCGGCGCCATGCCGGGGAACTTGACCATGTCATTGACAGCGGCCACGTAGAAGTTAAGCTGTCCCAGATGTTCGGGTTTGAACTTCCCCGATTTGAGTTCGACAACGACGAACCTGTTGGTCGGGACGTGAACGAGCAGTAGGTCGATGTAGAAGTCGTCGCCTTCGACGTCGAGGTGGTACCGGCGGCCGTAAAAGGCAAAGCCCGGCCCGAACTCAGCCAGCGTTTGGGACATGCGCTGTGTCATGGCCTCCTCGATGGCTATTTCTTCCGCCTCTGCGGTCAGTCCGAGGAAATCCAGGACCAAGGGTTCCTTGGCGACGTTGCGGGCAAGTTCGGCGCCGTCGGATGGAAGGCGTGCCTCCAGGTTGTTGGGAGCAGCTCCGATGCGTCGGTGGAGTCCGGTGGCGATCTGATGCTGCAGAATCTCGAGCTTCCAGTTATGTTCGACCGCGCGTTCTCCGTACCAGTCGCGGATTGCGGGGTCTTTTAGCTTGAGCAGTTCGATGATGTGCCCCACGGCAGGGCACCAACACGACCACGGACGGCGGGATCCGAGAAGTCCCAGGCCGCTGCGAAAGACCTCATATAGAACAGGTTGGAGCGGGAAAAACCGCGCATATGCGGAAAGCTCGCCTTGAGATCTGCCGCGAGGCGCTGCAGCACCTTGCTCCCCCACGGTTCTTGTGCCTGACGCTGCAGTAGGGTTGCGCCGATTCCCCAGTACATTTCGATCATCGCGCGCGGAGGTGACCAGTTCCTTCAGAGAATCAAGGGTGCCGGCATAGCCGGCGGGCAGGTCTGGCTCGATTATGGACACATCCCACCCTGATCGCCTAGTACCGCGGGCTCCTGGTCCATAGGCCTCACCGATTGTACAAAGTTCTTTGGACAATTGGTGCTGGTAGTGCTGTTCGTCTTCGGTTAGTCCAAAGAACTTTGGACTAACCGGTCGAGGTCTTCTGAATCCACCCGTTAGCCTGCTGCAGTGAAGGCCCGGGCTGCTGTCAGCACCGACTGTGCCGCATCCTCGAGCTGGCCTTCGCGCAGCATTCGCGCCGGCGGGACATCGTCCAGCTGCGGGTTCATGCCCTGGAACCACGCCTGGACCACGGAGCGGGAATCACGCTCGGCCAGCAGGGCAGCCACATGGTACGCATGCCGCAACCGGGTCATCACTTCGGCTGAAGGCTTCCGCTCACCGTCAGCCCACTGGCGGACCGCCCGGGTTTCCTTCACCGAGCCGATGTAGGCCACCAGCTTCACACCCAGGATGTCGCGTAGGCCGCGCACCAATTCGCCATCCGGAAGCCGGACGGAATCCTGGTGTGCCTTCAGCCCTCCACGTATGCCTGCAACCTCCGTCATGGTTCCATGCTCCCATGCAGGCCCCTCGCATTAAAAGTAGAATCACAGGCTAAATCACATGCTACGAAACGCGATAATTTCGGTCTTACCTAGGACACCACCTCTGCGGCCAAGAAAACGTGGACTGGCAGGATCCCTCACCGCACGTGGCTACTCGGCTGTGTTTCCTTGAGCGGCGGGCAACTGCTGGCTGCATTTCGCTTGGGCTTGAACTATCCCATCACGCACAGCGGCCCGCACTACGCCATACAGCACGTAGAAGAAGATGCCTGCACAGACAAGGCCTAAGACAATTGTGTTGAGCGGTCCAGCGTCCACCCCATGACCATATCCTGCGCTCCGCCCGTAACTGCAAGGACAATCTGGATTCAACGCGTGCACTTCGCCGCAAGACTCAGAAGGAGCGGGTGGTCTCGGATGGAAAGGTGCGTGCGATTTACCGGCTTGTCTCTCAGGAAAATGGGAGTCTAATTCTCTTCAGCTCGATGACCACGTACCGGAGTTGTTCGATGTGGAAGAACAACAAGGCCACGTAGTAGTCATCACCATCGACGTCGAAGTGCACCTGGCGGCCGACGAACGAAAAGCCCGGGCCCAACTCCCGGAGCGTCTCGGTGATGCGGCTCGTCAGGGCATTTTCTAGGTCGCGTTCGGCGACCTCACCGGACAGACCGAGGAACTCGAAATTATAGGGGTCCTTAGCCATCTGCTGGGCAAGTTCAGAGTCCGGAGCTGCGAGCTGACGAGTGAAATTCGATGGCGCCGTACCGGTGCGTTCCATCGACTGATTCATCATCATGTTCAGCAGCACGTTCCGGGACCAACCGTGTTGGACGGCTGCAGCCGCATACCAGTCCCGTTCCTCGCCGGTGGCGGCCTTGTCCAAAATCATGCGGATATGGCCCCACCGCAAATGTGCCACAACCTGTGGCACATTCTCAGCCGCACCCCAAGCCCGAACCATCGCAGTCATGTACTGCAGGTTCCGGTATGACAGACCCTTCATATCGGGAAAAGAAACGGCAAGATCGGCTGCCAGCCGTCTGATGACTCCTGTCCCCCAGCCCTGACTCGTCTGGCGGGCGAGAATGTCCTTACCCAGCGACCAGTAAAGCTCGATCACCAAGGTGTTGACAGTTCGCTGCGCCTGGATGCGCGCACCAGTGATCCGCGCCCTCAGGGCTTCCAGCAAGTCAACATAATCCGCAGGAAGGTCGATTTCTGAAGAGACCATTCCTCAACCCTGTCTACCGCAGATGTGCCACAGGATGTGGCACATCTGCAGCCGACAAACGAGGACGATCCTTCACCGCACCCGTGGGCAGTGTTTATGGGGCTCGATTGTGGTGTCTAGCTTGGTTGGATTGTTTTCCACGTGTGGGCGAGGAGCCCTTGGGCTTCGGTGAGTGTGAGCCCTTGCCTGTTAGCCCTTTCGGCCAGTGTTTGGGCTGCCTTGATGAGCGGTTCGGTGGTGGCGTGCCCAGGATTGACCCGGGTTCCTGCCGCGCGTGCGGTACGGATGAGTCCTGCACTTTCGAGCTCTTTGTAGGCTTTGCCCACTGTGCCGGGTGCTACTCGGAGGTCAGCGGCGAGTTGCCTGACCGGCGGGAGCTTCGTGTCGGGCGTGAGTTGCCCGGCCTGTATCTGCGCTGCCAGTTGGGAGCGGATCTGTTCGACGGGTGAGATTGTTGATGAGGGGTCGACGTTTATCATCGTGCTGGTTCGTGGTTCGGGTTACTGATGGTGCGGGCGAGGGACTGCAGGTTCGTACTGATGGTGACGGCTTTGACGAGCAAGACTACGGCGGTGATGCCCACGAGAATCGAAACAAGAATCAGGGTCAGTGCGAGCGAGTGTCCGGGTTCAACGGCGATCGTGCCAGGAGGCAGCGATGAGTCGATGGTGGGAACAGGATCAGTGTGGGATGAGCGCAGGACTATTCCTGTAATAATGCCGAGGCCCGCGATCTGGAATGCAAGGGCTGAGCTGGACGCGGCCATGACGAATGTTGTCGCTAGCGATCGAAGGGACCGATCTAGGTCGAAGAGGTCTGCCGACGGTGGGCGCGGCGCGGCCGCTATACGGTGTAGAGACCAGTACACGACGCAGATCATCAGCGCCGTCCCGATGATCATCGGCACGCCGTAGTACCAGCCGGGGAACGGCCCCGACGAAGAGATGTTGTATTGGACGTCGGATACCTGCCCATTCTCCACCGCCCAGCCAGAGAGGCTTCGGCGTTGAAATACCCGGTGCAGACCATGCTCATCCGTCGCCGAGTAGACACCGGCCAAGAGCAACCCGAGCACCAGCATGATCGCCGCCGTCAGGGGCAGAACGAATACACGCTCACGGGCAAATGTGGTGACTCCACGCGGTTCGAGCTCTGCGACCACTGGCGTTCCTACCTCTGCCGTCCACGCCGGACGAGGCCAAAGCGAATATGCCAGCAACCCTACGACCGTTCCGGCGCCACCGGCGAGAGCGAACGGCAGGCCGTAACCTTGTCCCCACCATGAGGAGATAAGCGACATGAGCGACGCGACGCTGCAACCGATCAGAAGAGCAGCGCCGGTTGCGCGAGCCTCCGAACGATACTTGGACGCGGCCGGCCCCCTGTTCTGAGATGCCGTACCGCTTCTGATCGAGACGTCGCTAGTCATGCCGTTCAGCCGGCGTAGGAGGAAGATCAAGCCCCCGGCCACGACTGTTGTGATGACCACGACGACTGCCATTGGTAGAAATCCCACGGGTCCCCCTCAAACGGTTTGTATCAGTGATGCAATACAAGCCGTCTCGCATGCTTGTGTCAAGAGCGGAGTACAAATAAGGCTACGTGTCACTGCGCTCGCTGCCATGGTCGACGCGAGGTAGTGGATGCTCCTGGCGTGCAACGGAGCACAGGATTTGCAACCGTTGAGTGAGATTCCTCCAAGCGCGTACCATCGCGGCCATGGTGGATCTCTTCGCTGGATTTGCGGTCTCCGACTATGACCGGGCGCTGCAGTGGTATCGGCTCCTACTGGGCCGGGACCCTAGCTTTCATCCGAATGACCGGGAGGCAGTGTGGGAGGTCGGTGAACATTGCTATGTCTATTTCGAGGTGCTTCCCGACCGTGCCGGCGGGGCACTGAGCATGGTCATGGTCGAGGACGTCGACGGCACGGTCTCGGAGATCTCCGGTCGTGGCATCGAGCCCCTCCGGTCGGAGCATTACGAGGGTGGCATGCGCAAGGTCGTCTATCAGGATCCTGATGGGAATGAACTGTCTTTCGGCGGTATCAGTCCGAAGTAAGTGCCGGTCGCTCACCCAATCCATCAGAACAGGAACGGGTGAACCATCGTTGAACGAGTAACATGGCGGGACTAGGCTTCTACGGCCAGAGATCGAATTGGAACCCAAAGGGGCCTTCGACTGGCGTTTGGGCGTCTGGAACGCGAGGTGATGCCATGTCCGGTCGGACTCTTCACGTGGCCCGGCGGGCTGGCGCCGTCCTGGGGCGCACCTGTGTCTACGTCCTGATCTGGGCGGGACTCACTCTGCTCATAGCCGCTGTCGGCATTCGCTTCTACTGGGGCAAGATCTCCGTGGGTCAGATGCTCCTGAACCTCGTCGCCATCGAAACCGACGGCGGCGCCGGAGCAATCGTCTGGGTCGGCATCTTAGTGATCGGCGTAGTCCCTCTGCTCATCACCGCCGGGATCGCCTTATGGCCGTACTTCCGACGCCGCGGGCGCCGGAAGTACGGCGCCATCCCGCGGCGACAGCAGCGGATCACGCACATCGCCTTCACCGCTCTGGTAGCCGCGCTGGTTATTGCCGGCACCACTTCCTTCGCCAGCACAGTCAGCATGTGGGACTACATCAAGGCGCTGAATTCGTCCTATGACATCGGCAACTACTATGTGGAGCCGACCATCACCAGCGATGCGCACAAACGAAATCTGGTGTTGATCTATCTCGAGTCAGGTGAAGGCACCATCGCGGATGACCAGCTCTTTGAAAAAGACGCGTTTGCTTCACTCAAGGAGGCCACCCTGGCTGCAGAGGGTTGGCAAACCATCGAAAGCCTGCGCGAATACAAGGGTGGCGGCTGGACAATGGCCGGGCTCGTTTCGACACAATGCGGCATCCCGTTGAAAGGCACAAGTTCCGCTATGGGAAGCGACGCGCTCAACAACCTGGGCGGTGAAGTCGATACCTATCTGGGTGGGGTTATCTGCCTGGGTGACGTTCTGGACGAACACGGTTACACCAACGTCTTCCTGGGCGGTGCGAATGCCTCCTTCGCAGCGAAGGACGTCTTCCTGAGCGGTCACGGCTACTCCGAGATAAAAGACCTCTCCGCCTGGCGCGCAGCCGGCGAACCGGAGAATAACTTCCGCGACTGGGGCCTGAGCGATGAACGCCTGATGGCCCACGCCAAGGAAGAAATCGACGTGCTGCACACCGAGGCAGAAAAGTCCGGTCAGCCGTTCAACCTCACGTTGCTGACGCTGGACACACACGCGCCGCTGCACATTTTCGACTACTGCGACGTGGATACGGAGAACGCGACCACCTCGGTGTTCTCCTGTTCCATGACCCAGGTGGCCGGATTTGTGAACCATATGAAGGAAAAGGGCTACCTTGACGACACCGCGGTGGTCATCATGGGCGATCACCTCAAGCAGTTGAGCACCGGCGACCCCTTCGAAGAACAGTTAAGCGGCAACCACAACCGCACCATCTTCAACCGGATCTGGATTCCGGGCGCGGACAGCAGCAGCACCTTGCGCGCTGACGTGGACCAGCTGAACATGTTCCCGTCCATTTTGGAGGCAGCCGGTCTGACCCTCCAGGACCAGGAGGCAGGCCTGGGTGTGTCCGCATTCGCCTCATCAGTTCCCACTGATTCAGCGCAGGCCATGACCCCTGATTCCTATGCTGAGCTGCTGGACTCGGCTTCGCCTCGGTTCTATGAGGACGCCTGGGCCGGCGAGCGAGCCATCGAGTAGAGCTGCCCATCCCTCCCCCACGGCACAACCAGGATGTCCTTCATCTGTGATAAGCGCCAATATCACCGTTTTCAAGCATGACCACGGTCCAGCGACAATCTGATGGACAGCGGCGCTTCCGACCGATGGCCGCCTCCCCGTCCGGCGTCGAGCACTTAATCGGTCCCAAGAACGAAGAAGATGAAGGATAAGAAGGCGGTCTTCTCTCCGTTCAGGATGCGGGGTGGAAGGAGTTCCTGCGGAGTATCTGGAGATGGTCCCGGTTCGCTCACGGTGACTAAGCGGAACCCCGCCGATATGAAGGCGTTGATCATCGCGTGGAGTGGTCGATGCCAGAAGGTAAGAACCGCGGGCTCGCCATCGAATTCGTAGTCCTCCGAGTATTGCCGGATGGCGAAGTAGTCCTCGTCTGGTTGGGTGATCACGCTGACCGTGGGGTGGTTGACCGACAGGATCAGGCGACCCCCTGGCTTAAGTACACGCCTCAGCTCAGCAAGAGGTGATAACCAGTCTTCCAAATAGTGAAGGACCAGGGACGAGACAACGTCGTCGAAGGAGTGGTCCGCGAAAGGAAGCGGCTTACTGAGATCGGCCAGCCACAGGTCCGCGCTATCCCCTAAACGCTGTCGCGCGAGATCGAGCATCGCGGCACTGGAATCGAAGCCGGTGACGATGGCGCCTTTCGCGATCAGCGCCGCGGACAGAGGCCCTGATCCGCACCCCGCATCAAGGATCCGATGGCCCTCAACGTCGCCGGCGAGGGCGATCATCGCCGGCCGCTCGTAGTAGGCGTTGAGAAGACTGGAGTCATTCTCTGCCGCGTAGCTCTCAGCAAAACTGTCATAGAGATCAGCCTTCATGGATCCTCGTTCTCTGCACGACGACGGTGAGTAGGTCAGCTCGATATCAGCCCAATAGAGCGAGGTCCCGCCGGATGTAGCGCAGATGCGCCCACTCCTCCTCCAGGATCACCCGGATGCAGTCACCTACGCTGGGACGCCAGTCACCGCCGCCCCACGGGTTCTCGCGTTCCTCCTCCATCTGCTCTTCGGTGGCGGTGGCCAGGAAATCGGTCACCATCTTCTGCCGCTCGGCCCGCACCGCCAGGATCTCCTCGTAGGCGGGCGGGTCCGTGCGGAAGATTGACATGTCGAAGCCCATTTCGCCTGCGCCGGTGAAGATCTGCCCGATCTCGTGGAACGGCTGCTGGACCTGCAGGATTGCCCCGCGGAGCCAGGCATCGGTCGCCAGGATGAGATGGCGCAGGGTCTGGGCCAGGGACCACTCACCCTCCACGTGTGCGTCCACAAGGTTCGGCGGCGTGCCCGCAACCGTGGCCTGCCATGCGGACTGCACCGCGACCCACCCCTCGCGCAGGCCGCCGGGAGTCTGCGCCTTCTGCAGCTCGCGGCCCGGGAACTGCCGGTTGAGCTCGGCATCCACCAGCGGCACCACGTCCACCCCGTTGACGAGGAGACTGCCGAAGAACAGGTCATGGCTGTCGATATCGAGGCCGTCCACGTCGACGCCGCGCATCGTCACACCGCTCACATCGGAGAATCGCAGGGTTGCGCCCTTGAAGCTCGCCTTGACGAAGGTGGCGCCTTCGAACTCCCTGCCGGAAAAGGTCGTCATCGCCCAATCATCGCTTCCGGGACGGCGCTGCGGAAGATGCTGGCGCGTCGTGTGACTCAGAGTTGACCGGTTCGGAGCCCCCGCCCCCGGTTCCTCAGCTGGCTGGCTTGGTGTCCCACCGGCACGCTGCCGCAAGGTACGGCGCCGTCCGGCTCTTTTTCGACCGCGCGACGGCGGCGGGGGTGCCGACCGCCATCACCTCGCCGCCTCCGTCTCCACCGGCCGGTCCCAGATCGATCACCCAGTCCGCGGATGCCACCACATCCATCTTGTGTTCCACCACGATCACAGTATTGCCGGCGTCGACCAGGCGGTGCAGTTGCGCCATCAGAAGTTCGACGTCGGCCGGGTGCAGTCCGGTGGTCGGCTCATCCAGCAGATACAGGGTGTGCCCACGCTGGGCACGCTGCATTTCGGTGGCCAGCTTGATGCGCTGCGCTTCCCCGCCGGACAGCTCGGTGGCGGGCTGTCCGAGCCGGAGGTAGCCCAGCCCCACCTCCAGCAACGTCTGGAGGCTGCGTGCTGCTGAGGGAACGTCGGAGAGGAACTCTGCGGCAGAACTGACTGTCATCCGCAGCACGTCGGCCACGTTCCGGCCGCGGTAGAGGACCTCCAGCGTTTCCGGGTTGAACCGCGAGCCCCCGCACTCCGGGCACGGCCCGTAACTGCCGGGCAGGAACAAGAGCTCCACGGCGACGAAACCTTCTCCCTGACAGGTTTCGCACCGGCCGCCGGCCACATTGAAGGAGAACCGTCCGGCACCGTAACCCCGGGCGCGGGCCTCGTCCGTCGCGGCGAACTCCTTGCGGACCGCATCGAACAGCCCGGTGTAGGTCGCCAGGTTGGAGCGGGGAGTCCGGCCGATCGGCTTCTGGTCGACCGTGACCAGGCGGTCCAACTGGTTCCGCCCCGGGAAGGATCCCACGTTCAGCGAGCCGACCGGGGAGTCCGCCGTCGTCGCGCCTTCCGGTGCGGCATCCCGCGGATGCAGCCGTTCACCGACCACCTCGGCGAGAACCTGGCTGACCAGCGTGGACTTGCCGGAGCCGGACACCCCGGTGACCGCCGTCAACACACCAAGCGGAAAGTCCACGTCAAGGCTGCGCAGGTTGTGCCGGCTGATGCCACTCAGTTCGAGCCAGCCGGCGGCCTCCCTGCAGGAACCGTTGCGGGAATTTCTGCCACTTCCAGGCTCGGAGGAGTCGCCGTCGTCGTCGGTTCCGTCCGCCTGCTCAGGGAAGAGGAAGGGCCGAGTCACCGACCCGGGAACGTCGCGTAGGCCGGCCACGGGGCCGCTGTAGAGGATCTCGCCGCCGCCTTCGCCGGCGCGCGGCCCCACGTCCACCACCCAGTCCGCGCGGTGCACCACGTCCATGTTGTGCTCCACGACAAACACCGAGTTGCCGGAGACCCTGAGCTGGTCCAGAACCGTCAGAAGCGGCTCGGCGTCGGCGGGGTGCAGCCCGGCCGAGGGCTCATCGAGGACGTAGATGACCCCGAAGAGGCCGGACCGGAGCTGGGTGGCGATGCGCAACCGCTGCATCTCCCCCGGCGAGAGGGTGGGCGTGGAGCGGCCAAGTGCGAGATAGCCCAGCCCCAATTCCAGAAGTACCGTGATCCGCTGGAGCAGGTCCCGCGTGAGTGCGACGGCCACCTCGTCACCTTCGCCTGAGGCCCGCCTGCGCGACGCTGTCCCGGCTGACGTCAGTTCCGCGGTGGGCCGGATGATGTCGGCCAGTTCCGTCAACGGAACGGCGTTGAGCTCCGCGATGGTCCTCCCGGCGAACGTCACGGCGAGAGCGTCGGCTCTCAGGCCGCTGCCGCCGCACCGCTCGCACGGTCCGGTATGCATGAACTGCAGCACGCGCTCCCGCATGGAGGCGCTTTTCGAATCGGCCAGGGTGTGGAGAACGTAGCTCCGGGCGCTCCAGAACCTGCCCTTGTACGGCTTGGCAACGCGGTCGCGCTCAGGAGTCACTTCCACCACGGGCTGCTCTTCGGTGAAAAGGATCCAGTCCCGGTCCTTTTTCGGCAGCTCCCGCCAGGGAGTTTCGACGTCGTAGCCGAGATGGGTGACGATGTCGCGGAGGTTCTTCCCCTGCCAGGCGCCAGGCCAGGCGGCGATGGCTCCGTCGCGGATACTGAGCGATGGATCCGGCACCAGGGACGCCTCGCTGACCGTGTGCGCTACGCCCAGGCCATGGCACTCCGGGCAGGCGCCCGCAGCGGTGTTGGGAGAGAAGGCATCCGAGTCAAGCTGCCGGGCGCCCTCCGGGTAGCTGCCCGCCCGGGAAAAGAGCATCCGCGCGGAGTTTGACAGCGTGGTCACTGTTCCGACAGAGGAGCGGCTGCTCTGGGCGCCGCGGCGCTGTTGAAGCGCGACGGCGGGAGGCAGGCCCGTAATCTGCTCCACCTTGGGATTGTGCCCCTGCTGGATGAGCCGGCGGGCGTACGGCGCCACCGACTCGAAATACCGCCGCTGCGCTTCGGCATAGATGGTGCCGAAGGCCAGCGAGGACTTGCCCGAACCGGACACTCCTGTGAACGCCACAATCGAGTCGCGGGGGACATCCACATCCACGTTGCGGAGATTGTTTTCCCGGGCTCCTCGGACCCTGACGAAGCCATCGGTGAGCGGGTTCGCCTGCGGGATTTCGGGAGCGTGCGTTTCGGGTTGCATTGCTTCGACCCTATCGCCGGACCGCTGTCCGGCCACCATCCCACTCTCCGGGTGCTAGGAAGCCAGGTTCACGTCTTCGCCGCTGAGGTTGGCGCGGAAGCCGTCGTCCTGGACGGTGACGTCCTGCAGGACGAGCCCCTCGGGCAGCCCCTCGATGGTGTGTTCGATGGTCACGAACGTGCGCACGACGGCGGCGACGGCGGCGGAAAGGAAGTCCGGTCCGCCGAAGTCGATCGAGCGCGGCTCCATCACGAGCCGGCCGGCGTCGACCTCCACCGTGCCGGTGGCGACAACCTGCAGCTCTCGGCCCAGTGCCTCGACGGTGCGGACCACTGTTGCCTGGCCGTCGTCGGCGGGCCGGACCACGGTCCCCTCACCGAGCTCAGCGGCGACAACCTCGAACGGCACGGTAGCGTCCACGGTGAGCCGTCCGGCGATGAGGCCTCCCGGCCCGGTCACCACATCCTGCCCGACGGCACGGACGTCACGGAGGGTCGAACCCGCAGTCACCACTGTCCCGGCGTCCAGGGCGAGGTCGGCAAGCCAGGTTTCGTCCTCGCCCAGGTCCCCCGGAGGTGCCGCATCGGGTGTCGGTTCGGACTCCGCTCCGGGCGACGGCGCAGGCCCGGGCTCCGCGCTGCCGGCGGGCGCGCTCACCGCCAACCAGAGGATCGCTACCGCGGCTACCAGGACCAGAACCATCCCGGTAGCACCGATCAACCAGTCCTTTACACGCGCCCGTTCCATGGGGACCAGTCTGGTTGCTTCCGGTCCGGGGCGCGAACCCGGTCCCCATGATCACGGTTTGTGCTGTAGCGTGAGGACGGAGGGGAGTCGAGTCACCCCTTTTGCAAATCGCTCGCACCACCGCCGTCTGACCGCATGGCACAGCTCCACCGGACACTCCGGCGAATCTTCAGCAAGCAGGATCCGCCGCCACGCGCACCCCACCTGAACGGTGGCGGCCCGCCCAACCTCGTCCCTTCCTCCGGCTGTCCAAACAGCCGGCATCATCCACGCCACTCCCGGCGTGAACCGTCATCGGCACCCCTATTGGCGAACCGATGAGAGAAGTCCGAAGTCACCGACCGCAGTTCCGGGTGACTTCGCGGACCCGGAGGCCTTCCTCCTCGAGGATCACAACCTCGCAGCAAAGGAGCAGGGCACCGGGCCAACAGACAAGGAAAGTCATGAGCTACAACAGCAAGATAGATCCCACAGAGCCATTCCCCGAAGACCTGAGCACACTCGACGATTGCGCACTGCACGTGCTCAATAGCAAAGTGCATCGCGAGCTGGACGCCGAGTACCTGCACGGCGGCGCTGAGATGGAAACCGAGTTCAGACGAGATGAACTCACCGAGGAGCTGAACCGACGCGTAGCCAATGAGCACCGGCGCGGACTGTCAGGCACGGTCTCCTACCTGGAGCACGCCATCTGAGCATCGCCGACGGAACCCCGCAGGGTCCGGGAAGATGGTGGGCATGACTTCGGATGCGGTTCGGCAGGCCGGCGTGACGGCCGCGTTCATCCTGTGTGTGGTCGGTTCCGCAATCGGCTCCGGCGCATTCGGCGGCACTCCCATCGACCAGGCTGCAGGCGGGGCCCTGAGCGCCGATGCCACGCTCCTCGCACCGGCCGGCCCGGCGTTCGGGATCTGGAGCGTCATCTACGCGGGGCTCGGCGCCTACACCGTCTACCAGTGGTTCCCCTCCCAGCGTGCCTCGCACCGTCAGCGACGGCTCGGCTGGTGGGTCGCCGCGTCGATGCTGCTGAACGCGGCGTGGATCCTGTCCGTCCAGGCCGGGCTGCTCGCCGTCAGCGTGCTGATCATCCTTGCGCTGCTCGCAGTGCTCTCGGCCGCTTTTGTCATCTACACGTCCCAGGCACCCGTCACCGCCGCCGACGGCGTCGTCACCGACGGCACCCTGGGCCTCTACCTGGGGTGGGTGTGCGTTGCGGTCTGCGCGAACATCACCGCAGCCCTGGTCGCGGCAGGTTTCGCCGGCTTCGGAGTGGCTCCGGAACTGTGGGCAGCGGCCATCCTGGCCGTGGTCGCCGTCGTCGCTGTTTTCCTCGCCCTGCGCGGGAACGGCCGGCTCGCGGTGGCGGCGGCCATCTGCTGGGGGCTGGCCTGGATAGTGGTTGGCCGCGCCGCTGGCGCCCCGGAATCAACGACGACGGCGGTGACCGCCGGCCTCGCCGCCGCCGCCATCGTGCTCGCTACGGTCGCGGTCAGGCTGAGGAGACGGTCCCACCCGGGAGCGTGAACCGGAACCGCGGCTCGCTGGGGCCCCGAACCTCGTTTCTGGCCCTTCAAGGCTTCCGCTTCTGCGGATATGGGGCCTCGTGCCGGGCAAGCATGTCGACGAAGGCGCCGATTCGCTTTGCCCTCCCCGCTTCCGTCTTGAGTTGACCGAGGCGGAAGATCAGCGCGTAGCGGTTTTGTGCGGAGAGCACCTCGAACATCGCCTGCGCATCGGGGTTCGCCGCGATTGCGGCGGCCAGATCATCCGGCACGACGGCGCTCGCCGACCCGGCATAGGCACGATCCCACCGCCCGTCCGCCTTCGCCCGCTCAACGGCGGCGCGACCGGCATCGCGCATTGCGCCTTCGGCCTCCAGCCGCTCGACGTGGCCGACGTTCCGCAGCGACCAGATACTCCGCGGGCCGCGGGGCGTGAAGCGCTGGAAGCTGCTCTCGCCGTCGCGCCTCCTGGTCTGTCCGTCGATCCAACCGAAACACAGTGCCTCGTCCAGTGCAGCAGCGTAGGTCAGTGCCGTCACCGTGCCGCCCTTCTTGTGAAGGACAAGCCAGACGCCCGACGACGACGCGTGGTTTTCTTCCAGCCACGCCCGCCATTCGCGGGCGTCGGGGAGAAGGAGTTCGGGCAGTTCGGCGGCCATGCGTTCAGGGTACTGGACCGTCCGTGACTAGATTGCTAGCATTGTAGCCATGCCACCGGAAGCCAAAGTGCAGTTCAACGTCTACCTGCCGGCGGACCTCGTCCGTGCAGTCAAGCACAGAAGCATCGACGAAGGGCAGAGCCTTTCGGCACTCGTCGAGCGCGTTCTTCGAACCTACGTAGAGGACAAATAATGCTCAGGGTACGGCCGATCGTTTTCACCCCGAACCTCGACGCCTTCACCGACACCTTCACAGCACTCGGATTGCGCCAGGTTGAGGATGCACCGGGCTGGCGGGTCTTCGCCGCGGACAGCGGACACGTTGCCCTGCATACTGCGGAGCAGCCGTCACTGAGCTTCAGCTTTGAGGTCGGGTCGGTCACGAAGTTCGCCCGACGCACAGCAGAAGCGGGGACCGCCGCCGTCGTCGTCGATACGGCAGATGGGCCGGCCGCGCAGGTGACCGCACCGGACGGGCGGACGTTCCTCGCGTACGAGGCGCAGCTCGCCGATGCAGCGCCGGTGAAGGAAGGGTTGGCGGTGATGCCCATCTGGTACACCACTGACCCGGCGGCCGGTGCGAAAGTGTTCAGCGACATCGGTGCCCGTCAGAGGATCAGCTCCCGCACGGGATCCTGGATCGGCTTCGTGGCGAAGAACGGCGGTCTCGTCGCTGTCCATGAAGCGGAAACGGACGGAACACAGCTCGCCTTCGAGTTCACCGGGGACATCACCGTCCTCCAGCAGCGCACCCCCGCCGCCACGATCCTGATCGACGAGAACTACGGGCGATCGCTGCGAGTACCCAACCCGGACGGCGGCAGGATCTGGATCAACGAGTGGCAGGAGGACCTCTACGGTTACACCCGGGACACCGGGTCCTGAGAGCGTCCGCCGATTCAGCCAATGGCCGAAGTACAGCGAGTCCGGGTCACCCCGCAGCGGGTCTGCTATAAAACTGAAGGTATGAACCTGCGCACACCAGATCCCAATCCCGGGTGGCTCAACGAGGACGATCTCTACGAGGCACGCCGCCGGCTCCCCATGGTCTACGTGGAGGCCATCCCCGTCCGGTGTGATGCGCTGGGATACGTCACCGAGGTGGGGCTGCTGCTGCAGGCCAACGAGCAGGGTGAGATGGTGCGGACCTTCGTGTCCGGCCGCGTGATGTACCGGGAAACCATCCGCGCGGCGCTGCTGCGGCACCTGGAGAAGGACCTCGGTCCCTTCGCCCTCCCCCAGCTGCCCCCGTGCCCGACGCCGTTCACAGTCGCCGAATACTTCCCCTCCCCCTCGGAAACCGGGCTCACTGATGACCGGCAGCACGCCGTCGCACTGGCATACCTCATCCCCGTGACCGGGGAATGCAACCCCCGCCAGGACGCGCTCGAGCTGACCTGGCTCACACCGGAGGAGGCGCTGAGCTCTGAAGTGAGCTCCGAGTTCTCCGGCGGCCGCGACAGCCTGCTGCGCCAGGCGCTCGCCTACGCCGGATGGGGCCGCTGAGGCGTTACCGTTTCTTTATAGACCGGACTCGTTCGTGGACCGGGGGCAACAGGTGCAGTGAGGCAGGACATTCCAATGATCGACAGCGACGTGGACGCGCGCGTACAACCGCTTGCAGCGGAGGCAGTGAGCGCCGGACGCAGGCTCCTCCTTCCGGGAGGCGAGCGCACCAGCGAAGTGGTGGACACCGCCGTCGAGCATGATGACTTCGGTGTTCCGGCGGTTGTAGTGGCCACGCTGGAATCAGGTGAAACAGTGCGGATCGCCACAGGTTCAACGGTTCAGGCCGAGGCACTCGAGGAACTTTCGCAGATTGTCACCGATGAGGGATCGCCGGAGGCGCTGATTGCCCACGTGGCTGCCGTGCACCCCGAGAACCCGCGGGTCCACGAGCTTTCCGAGCGGCTCACCCGCGGCGTGAACTTCAAGTCCGGCAGCAACCTGCAGGACATCCGCGACCTCGCCATGACCCTCTACGTGGACCTCTCCGATGCCGTCAGCGCGCTCAAGGTCTGCGACCTGCTGACCGACCAGCCGTTCGACGGCAACTTTGGCCGCTGGAACCTCATCGAGGGGTGCCTTGCGCTCGCCGCCCACCTCACCCAGAACGACGGCGACCCCTCCCGTACCGCCGGTTATTCCGCTGCCCTGCGAACGGCCGACGACGCCGAGACGGACCCGCTGAAGGCGAAACTGGCCGCGGCGGTGCGGCAGCGCCAGCTCAACGAGCCCAACCTGTACGACCGGGAAATCGCGCGGTCCACCACTGACCCGGCGGCCGAAAAGGACTGGCGCGGACTACGCCTGACCGTGCTGCTGTACCTGCGGGCGCACGGCGGCTCGGAAACCCTCAGTGCCGAGGCGCTGGACCGGCGCATCGGGCACGAGCTGCTCGCCATCCGTGCCCTGGGCGCGAAAACCGCAGCCTCTGGTTAACCCGCAGATGCGGGAGTAGAGTGGCGCGCATGAGTGAGCCGGCCGATTCCCTCAGACAGTCCAGCACCGAGCAGCATCCCGCCCGGGATGAGCCCGTTGCACCCGCAAACCCCCTCAGCGTCCACATCAACGCGGATGCACGGCAGGTATGGCTCATGCTCCGCGAACCCCGGCTGGTCCGCCAGTGGCACGGCTGGGACTCGGACACCCTGGACACGGAGATCCGTTCCATTTACTTCGCGCCGTCCGTGGTTGAGGGTCCTGACCACACCTTCGTGACGGTCGACGGCGGTGACACCTTCCAGATCGAACCGGTCCGCGACGGCTGCGTGGTCACCATCGAACGCGTCGAAGCCGAAGCGGACGAGGTCACCGAGGGTTGGATCACGTTCCTCCAGCAGCTGCGGTTTGCACTCGAGCGGCATCCTTCGAATACCCGGCGCACCGCGTTCTTCTCTGGTACGCCCGCTGACGGCGGATCGATCATCGAGAAGCTGAATGCCGAGCAGCTGCAGCAGCCCGGAGACTCCTACTCACTCAGCCTCCCGAACGGGCACGAGCTGACCGGCACGGTCTGGTTCCGCACGGAGAACCAGCTCGGCCTCACCGTGGCGGAGTACGCGGACCATGGCGAGGGGTTGGTCATCGTGGCCGACCAGCCGTCCCTCGACGGACCCGCGTCCAGCCTTGCCGTCATCTCCACCTACGGGTTGGGCGCGCACGCACTGCGCTCGGCCTGGGACAGCTGGGACAGCTTCCGCAAGGAGCACTACCCCTCCTCCGACCCGCTGGAGACGTCCAGGGTCGACTGACCGTCGTGGGGACCATCCGCTGATTGCTGAGAAGATGGGCGGGTGCCACAATCTGACTTCTTGTTTTCCATCGGTAAACGCCTGAGTGAAACCACCGCGGCAGGCGAGGGCCTGCACGGCCGTACCGGGACCATCACCACACCACACGGTGAGATCCAGACGCCGGCGTTCATCGCCGTCGGAACCAAGGCCACCGTGAAGGCGGTGCTGCCGGAATCCATGAAGGAGGCCGGCGCGCAGGCCCTGCTCGCCAACGCCTACCACCTCTACCTGCAGCCGGGGGCTGACGTCCTGGACGAGGCCGGCGGGCTGGGGAAGTTCATGAACTGGGACGGGCCCACCTTCACCGACTCCGGCGGGTTCCAGGTAATGAGCCTCGGCTCCGGGTTCAAGAAGGTCATCACCATGGACGCCGCCGCCGCTTCCGAGCACGCCGGTGCGGACGACCGGGTGGCGGTCGGCAAGGAGCGCCTGGCCCACATTGACGACGACGGCGTGTGGTTCGTCTCGCATCTCAACGGCGATCGGCACCGGTTCACCCCGGAGATTTCGATGCAGGTGCAGCACCAACTCGGGGCCGACGTCATGTTCGCATTCGACGAGCTGACCACGCTGATGAACTCCCGCGGATACCAGGAGGAGTCCCTGGAACGGACCCGACTGTGGGCGGAACGCTGCATCGCCGAGCATGAGCGGCTGACTACCGAGCGGGCTGACAAACCGTACCAGGCGCTGTTCGGAGTGATCCAGGGCGCGCAGTATGAGGACCTCCGGCGCAAGGCGTCACGG
Source organism: Arthrobacter subterraneus (assembly GCF_900099735.1). Taxonomy (GTDB): domain Bacteria; phylum Actinomycetota; class Actinomycetes; order Actinomycetales; family Micrococcaceae; genus Arthrobacter_D; species Arthrobacter_D subterraneus. The sequence goes on from NZ_FNDT01000006.1 coordinate 38,154, forward strand.
GACCTCGGGGCGATGAACTTCGACGGGTTCGGCGTGGGCGGGGCCCTGGAGAAGGAGAACCTGGGAACCATCCTCGGGTGGTGTGCGGACGAACTGCCCGAGGCGAAGCCACGCCACCTCCTGGGCATTTCCGAGCCCGATGACCTGTTCACTGGGATCGAAAACGGCGCTGACACCTTCGACTGCGTCTCCCCCACCCGGGTTGCCCGAAACTCCGCCTTCTATGTGCCCGACGGCCGGTGGAACCTGTCCAACGCCCGGTTCAAGCGGGACTTCACCCCGCTGATGGAGGGCTGCGACTGCTACACCTGCACCCACTACACCCGGGCCTACATCCACCACCTGTTCAAGGCGAAGGAGATGGTCTCGGCGACGCTGATCTCGATCCACAACGAGCGCTTCGTGATCCGGATGGTCGACGACGCCCGCGCCGCGATCGAGGACGGCACCTATTTCGACCTGAAGGCCGAGGTCCTGGGAAGGTACTACGCCGGCGCCCGTTGACATGTGACCCTTTCCACATGAAGCTGTAACCGTGAAGCCCGACAGGGCTTCACAATGCTGCTGGCACCCATCGCTCTACAGGGAATTTTCACTCACACCGGTCTCAGGCCGAGCCAGCAGAGCTGCAGGGGGCTAGGAATGGACTCAAGCGGTATCGCCTTGACTCTTCCTTCGAGGAATTTCAATGATGTTGTCAACGGACTATCTGCTTGGCTGGCGGTAATCCCCTCGCTCCCCCATGAATCAAGCCAGTCGCCCACGTCAGCTCCCCACCATGCCCGCAGAAGCCTGGTCGTGACTGCTGTCACCCGGGTGTTATGGTCGATACGTCCACACGGGAGCCCTGATGCAGGGGCTGAGATCGGGCTGATGCAGCCTGCGACCGTCGAACCTGTCCGGGTAATGCCGGCGAAGGAAGAGGAATCCCATTATGAGCGCATCTGCTCAGCACGCCCTGGCCTACGTCCACAATCAGGAACACGACCTCCACGTCCCCGTCACGGAGATTTCGCTGGAGGACAGTCCCGGCGGCACCCCAAATAACCCGCTGCAGGTCTACCGTACGGCTGGACCTGGCAGTGACCCGGTTGTCGGACTGCCCCCGCTACGCGCCTCCTGGGTCAAGGGACGCGGTGATGTCGAAACCTACACTGGCCGTGAGAGGAACTTGCTCGACGACGGCCGCTCCGCTATCCGGCGTGGTGCAGCATCCCAGGAATGGAAAGGCTCCCAGCCGGTGCCGCTGCGTTCCATGGAAGGCCGCACCGTTACCCAGATGCACTACGCCCGAGCGGGGATCATTACCGAGGAGATGCGGTTCGTGGCGCTCCGGGAGAACTGCGACGTCGAACTGGTCCGCTCCGAGCTCGCGGCGGGTCGGGCCATCATCCCCTCCAACATCAACCACCCCGAGTCTGAGCCGATGATCATCGGCAAGGCTTTTCTGGTGAAGATCAATGCCAATATCGGCAACTCCGCGGTGACCAGCTCCATTGCCGAAGAAGTCGACAAAATGCAGTGGGCAACCCGGTGGGGTGCGGACACCGTCATGGACCTGTCCACCGGCGATGACATTCACACCACCCGGGAATGGATCATCCGCAACTCCCCCGTTCCCATCGGCACAGTGCCCATCTACCAGGCCCTGGAGAAGGTCAACGGCGAGGCCAACGCCCTCACTTGGGAAATTTTCCGCGACACCGTCATCGAGCAGTGCGAACAGGGCGTGGACTACATGACCATCCACGCTGGAGTACTACTGCGCTACGTGCCTCTGACGGCCGAGCGAGTCACCGGCATCGTCTCCCGCGGAGGATCGATCATGGCCGGCTGGTGCCTAGCCCACCACAAGGAGAACTTCCTCTACACCCACTTCGACGAACTCTGCGAGATCTTCGCCCGCTACGACGTCGCTTTCTCCCTCGGCGACGGGTTGCGCCCAGGATCGATCGCCGATGCCAACGACGCGGCCCAGTTCGCAGAGCTGGACACCCTGGCAGAGCTCACCGCACGCGCCTGGGAGTACGACGTGCAAGTCATGGTCGAAGGCCCCGGGCACATCCCGCTGCACCTCGTCCGGGAGAACGTGGAGCGGCAGCAGGAGCTATGCAACGGAGCCCCGTTCTACACGCTGGGGCCACTGGTGACCGACATCGCGCCAGGCTACGACCACATCACCTCAGCCATCGGAGCCACCGAGATCGCCCGCTACGGCACAGCCATGCTCTGCTACGTCACTCCGAAGGAGCACCTCGGGCTGCCGAACAAGGACGACGTGAAGACCGGCGTCATCACCTACAAGATCGCAGCCCACGCCGCCGACCTCGCCAAGGGCCACCCCGGTGCCTTCGAACGCGACAATGCCCTCTCCAAGGCCAGGTTCGAGTTCCGCTGGCGGGACCAGTTCGCCCTGTCCCTGGACCCGGAAACCGCCGAAGCCTTCCACGACGAGACACTGCCAGCCGAGCCGGCCAAAACCGCTCACTTCTGCTCAATGTGCGGGCCGAAGTTTTGCTCCATGCGCATCTCCCAAGACATTCGCGACCAGTTCGGCGGCACCGCCCAACAGGAGGCCATCGTTGGGATGGAGGAGAAATCCGCCCAGTTCAGGGCCTCCGGTGGCAAGGTCTACGTAGAGATGCCGGCAGTGCCTGCCAGCTGAGAGCCCGGTTTTCCGCTGGTGGGGCGGGCTCGACGGCGGGCGTTACACAACCGTGGACGCAGTGTTTCCAGGAAGGCAACGCCCGCCGGATAGCCCCGTGCCTTATGCTGGGCATTTTTCCTCCAAACGCATCACACGGTCCGAACAGCTGATGCCGGCTGGACCTCATAGGCGGTTCGGTTGCGAAGCATGGTCCACATTACGTTGAGTCGTCGTCGGGCCAGAGAGAGTACTGATTGAGTGTGGGTTTTTCCTTCAGCGCGTTTGCGGGGGTAGCCAAGACAGTACAACTGCCCTGCGAACTACCTGCTCAACAACATAACAACGGCACCTATTTCGACCTGAAGGCCGAGGTTCTGGGAAGGTACTACGCCGGTGCCCGTTGACATGTGACCCTTTCCACATGAAGCTGTAACCGTGAAGCCCGACAGGGCTTCACAATGCTGCTGGCACCCACCGCTCTACAGGGAATTTCACTCACACCGGTCTCAGGCCGAGCCAGCAGAGCTGCAGGGGGCTAGGAATGGACTCAAGCGGTATGGCCTTGACTCTTCCTTCGAAGGAGCAGCATGAGCAAGTCATACCGCCGGAGATCGGGAAAGGCTGTGCTGGCTTCGCTGACCGGCCTCGTCCTTGCCTCCAGCATGTGGGCACCGGCGTCGGCAGTGGAAGCACCGGATTCCGGCAGCCCTACAGCTGAAGGGGTCGCGCTGCAACCGGCTTTCGATGCCAAGGTCAGCCGCGAACTCGCTGAAAAAACGGGTCCGACGGCGGCATACGTCCAGTTCGCCGGCAAGGGAGCCTTCGAACAGACACAGCCCGCGGAAGTCCGCCGCAACGGATTCACCGCCCCGGTTCCCCGGAGGGACCGCGTTCTGGAGATCCGGGCCGGCATTCAGGCGAAGGCCGCCGAGGTGGCAGCCCAGGCGGGTGCTTCGGAGCTGTACACCACCACCAACACTCTTCCCGGCGTCGCAATCCAGGGTGATGCTGAGGCGATCAAGGCCCTCGCTGCCCGCCCGGACGTCGTGAAGATCACCGGGCTCGTGCCGAAGACCGTCGAGAACAAGGGCGCTGACATCGACACGCGCGCCCTTGAAGCATGGACCGCGCGGGACAACACCGGTGAGGGCATCACCATAGCCGTACTGGACACGGGCCTTGACTACACTCACGCCGGGTTCGGCGGTCCAGGCACCATCGAGGCGTTCGAACAGGCCAGGGCGGATGCCGAGCCTGATCCGGCGCTCTACGATCCGGCGAAGTTCCTTGGCGGTTATGACCTGGTGGGTGACGCCTACGACGCGTCGGATCCGGTTCGCTCCGTGCCCCAGCCCGACCTCAACCCGCTCGACTGCCAGAGCCACGGCTCCCACGTGTCCGGCACCGCCGCCGGCTACGGAGTGAACGACGACGGCACCACCTTCGAGGGCGACTACAGCACCCTTACTGCCGAGGCCGTCAATGCCATGCGCATCGGGCCGGGCTCCGCTCCCGAAGCCGGCCTGGTGGCCCTCCGCGTCTTCGGTTGTGAGGGCTCCAGCCTGGTTGTAGGCCAGGCCCTGGACTTTGTCCTGGACCCCAACCGGGACGGCAACTTCGATGACCGCGCCCAGGTAGTCAACATGTCGCTGGGCTCCTCCTTCCCAGCCTATGACGATCCGGAAAACGACATCGTCAACGCGCTGACCGCGCAGGGCGTCCTCTCTGTGGTGTCCTCCGGGAACGACGGCGATGTCTACGACATCGGCGGCTCCCCCGGCAGCGCCGAATCCGCGCTCACCGTCGCGGCGAGCGTAGGCTCCCAGGTCACCCTCGACCGTATCGACGTTCTGGCGCCCCAGCCCGGAACCGCCTCGGGACAGTACAGCGTGAACTTCAACTATGTCGAGGCCACCGAGGCACAGCTCACCGGTACCGTGGTCAAGCCGCCGGCCGGTCTGGACCGCTTCGGCTGCCAGGCGTTTCCCGCGGGAACGTTCAACGGTGAATGGGTGTGGCTGGACTGGGAAGACCTCGGCACCCCCTTCCCCTGCGGCTCAGCGACACGCTTCGACAATGTTGAGGCAGCCGGCGGTGCGGGCGTGGTCCTGAGTTCCCCCCGCGACGTGTTCGATGCAGGAATCGGCGGTAACGCCACCATTCCGGGCGTACAGTTCAACCGCGCTTCTTCCGAGGCGCATGAGCCCGCTGCTGCGGCCGGCACGCTCCAGATCCGGCTCGATCCCACCTTCCAGGCAACGGCCACCGGTCCCTCCAATGCGCAGGACACCCTTGCGGCCTTCTCCTCTCGCGGTGTTCACGGTTCCAACGGCGTGGTGAAGCCCGATGTCACCGCTCCCGGGGTTTCCATCGGATCCGTCCAGGTGGGCACCGGCAACGGCGCTTCCGTGAAGAGCGGCACCTCCATGGCCGCGCCGCACACAGCGGGCATCGCCGCACTGCTCCTGTCCGCGCATGAGTACAACCCGTACCAGGCCAAGAGCGTCATCATGAACACCGCGACGCATGACCTGCTGACCGCCGACGGCGTCAAGTACGCACCGAACCGGGTAGGGTCGGGCCGCGTTGATGCCATCCAGGCCCTGGATACCCCGGTCCTGGCGTACGCCACGGACCAACCGGCGCTCACCTCGGTGAACTTCGGGGTCCTTGAGCTCGGGACGGAGGCGCTGACGGTGACCAAGCAGGTCACCGTGCAGAACCGTTCAAACGTTCCGGTGACGTACAACGCCGGCTATCTTGCGGCGTCGACCATGCCCGGTGTGTCCATCTCGGTGTCTCCGGCGATCATCACGGTTCCGGCGAACAATCCGGCAACGCTGAACGTCACGCTGACGGTTGCGGATCCGGCCGCCCTCGCCAAGACCATCGATCCTGCGGCGGAGGAAATCCAGGCGGGCATTCCTCGCCAGTACCTTGCGGATGCGTCCGGACGGGTTCAGCTGCTGGGCGTCGACGGCCAGGAACTCCGCGTTCCTGTCTACTCGGCTCCGAAGCCGACGTCGGACATTTCGGCCGGGCCGGAAGTCGTCTATGACGACGCCGCGGACCTGGAGAGCAGCATTGCGCTCTCCGGCCGCGGGCTGGCGCAGGGTGTGCCGGGCGAGTCCGCCTATCAGTCCATCGTGTCGCCGCTGGTTCTCGGTGCCGAGAGCCCGAAGGCGCCGACGCGGCCGCTGGAATCCCTGTATTCGTTTGACCTGCGGGCAGTCGGCGCGGCGTCAACGGTTCCGGCCCTGGTCGATGCCGCCGGGGACCGCACCGCGGGCGTGCTGAACTTCGGGATCAGCACCTGGCAGAACTGGTCGCAGCTCGGGGGCAACAACGGCGTATCGATCGACATCGACACCGACGGCGACAGCACAGTGGATTACGTGGTGCAGACGCTCCGGCTCGGCGACCTCGGACCTGCCGCTCCGACACTGGACATGATCCTGTTCGAGGTTGTCACGATCGACGATGCGGGAGCACCCATCTTCGACACCGACCTCTACTTCGCCAACGGCGTGGACGGCAGTGTGGACACCAACACGTTCGACACCAACGTCATCACCCTGCCCGTACCGGTGACGGAACTCGGAATGGATGCGGCGGCGCTCAGCGCCTCGGCTCCCATCCAGTACCGCGTCTCAACCTCCAGCGCGTTCAACGTTGATGAGAACGGCAATTCGGCCGGCCCGGTGGACACCACCGACTGGATCGCTTTCAACGTCACCCAACCCGCCCTGTGGTTCGAGGGCGGCGAGCCCGCCGCGGCGTCCTTCATCTCGGCCGATGGCGTCACCCTGAACGTCAACCGCCAGGAAAACGTGACGGACGCGAAGGCCCTCTTCCTGCATCACCACAATGCGACGGATCAGAAGGACGAGATTGTCCCGATCTCCGTAGCCGGTGCACCGGCCGTCAACAAGGACCTCGACGGCGACGGTCTTCCCGACGTCGTTGTCCGCAACTCTGCGGGGCAGCTCCTGCTGTACCCGGGGAACGGGTCGGGCGGGTTCCTGACCAGCCGCGTGATTGGTACGGGCTGGAACTCGATGACCGCCATCCACATTCCGGGTGACTGGAACGGGGACGGCAATGTTGACGTTGTGGCGCGGGACTCCGCCGGCAGGCTGTGGCTCTATGCAGGCACCGGAAGCGGAACGCTCACCCGCGGCGTCCCCATCGGAAGCGGCTGGAACGGACTGGCGATCGTCACCCCCGGTGATTTCAACGGTGACGGCAACGTGGACCTGATTGCCCGCCTCGGTGACGGCACCCTTCGGCTCTACCCGGGCAACGGCACCGGCGGGTTCGGTACCCGCACGCCTATCGGCTCGGGCTGGACCGGCTACACGATCGTTGGCCCCGGCGACTTCTCCGGGGACGGCAACGCGGACCTGCTGGCCCGCGACACCACCGGGAAGCTCTTCCTCTACCCGGGGAACGGCGCCGGTGGATTCGGTACCCGCACGCAGGCGGGACAGGGCTGGAACGGTTTCACCCTGGTTGGCCCGGGCGACTTCTCCGGGGACGGCAACGCGGACCTGCTGGCCCGCGACTCCACCGGCCGCCTCTTCCTGTACTCAGGGAACGGCGAGGGCGGCTTCTCCGGCAAGGTCCAGAACGGAAAGGGCTGGGGCGGCTTCACCTGGATGGTCCCGTAGTCCCCTAACCCGCCCCCTCCTCTGCGTTGAGTTGGCAGCGTCCGGTCGGCGCTGCCAACTCAATGCGGCGTGCGGACGGGCCAACTCAACGCGGGGGATGACTCTACGCGGAGGCCTCGGCCCGTTCGGCGAGCCGGGCCCGGTACGCCGCGACGGCCGCCCGGTTCCCGCACCCCGACTCACAGAACCGCCGCGAGCGGTTCTTGGATAGATCCACGAGCACGTTGGTGCAGTCCTCCGCCGCACAGGTCCGCAGGCGGCCCAGTTCCTTGCTGCGGATGAGGTCCACGAAGGCCATCGCCGCCTCCACCGCCATGCGCGCGGACAGCGGCGCCTCCAACGGTGTCGCGTGGATGTGGTAATCCCAGGAGTCGTGCCGGACCAGCTGCGGCAGGGCATTGAACTCGCGCAGGAGCGCGTTCACCGTGTCCACGACCGCGTCCTCGTCGCCGCTCCAGAGGGAGCGCAGGCGCGGGCGGAGGTTCCGGACGGCGTCGAGCTCTGCCTCATCAAGGGCGAGGTTGCCGCTCCAGTTCCAATCCCGGGCAAAGCGTTCGAGGGCATCGGCGTCGGGCAGCTGTTCACCGTCCTCGGTGTTCACCAGCGCGGCGGCACTGCGCAGTCCCTCTTCGGTGTCATTGGCAAAAAGCATGGGGCTCCTGTTCGGGTGGCTCCACCTTAGCCCGAGTGGGTCTGCAGGAATGAGTAGACCTCTGTCTCATCCACTCCCGGGAAGGCGCCCGGCGGCATGGCCGCCAACAGGTGCGAATGCGCCCGCGCGCTGGGCCACGCGAAGCCGGACCATTCCTGAGCCAACGACGACGGCGGCAACTTGCAGCACGACTCCTCCGGACAGCGGGACTCACCACGGATGGGAGTATCCCGCCCCCGGAACCACTTCACGTGGGCGTACGGCACACCGACGCTGAGCGAGAACTCCCCCGCCGCAGCACGCTCGGTCCGTGCGGTACACCAGTAGGTGCCGCTGGGTGTATCGGTGTACTGGCTGTAGGCCGAGAACCGGTCCGGGACATCGAACACCACCCGTGAGGTCCACTTCTTGCAGGAGGGCTGGCCTTCAATAGCGCCGGTGTGGTCCTGGGGGAAGGTCACGCCGTCGTTCTCGTAGGCCTTGTAGATGATCCCGCTCTGGTGGGTCTTCTGGAAATGGGTGGGGATTCCGAGGTGCTCGGTGGCGAGGTTGGTGAACCGGTGCGCGGCGGTCTCGTAGGAGACTGCGAAGGAGTCCCGGATGTCCTCGACCGCGATCTCCTTGGCCGCTTTCGCAGCCTGGAGGAACTCGACCGTGGCCTTCTCGGGCAGCAGCAGCGCCGCAGCGAAATAGTTGGTGGCCACCCGCTGCCGCAGGAACTCCCGGTAGTTTTCAGGAGTCTTGTGCTGCAGGACGTAGTGCCCCAGGGCCTGCAGCAGTACGGACCGGGGGTCATGATCCGTCCGCTGCGACTGCGTGAGGTAGATGCGCCGGTTCTTCAGGTCCGTCACGGAGCGGGTTGAGTGCGGCAGGTCCCCCACGTGATGGAGCGTGAACCCGAGGTGCGCGGCGATGTCCGCGATCAGGTGCTGCGACAGGGGCCCACGGGTATGCCCCACGGACGCCAGGACCTTCTGCGCCTCCGCCTCGATGTCGGGGAAATAGTTGTTCTGCCTGCGCATGATGCCGCGGAGCTCGGCGTTGGCACGGCGGGCTTCCTCCGGGGTGGCCACCTGCTCGTTCAGCCGGCGTTCAAGCTCGGCCTGCAGGCCGACGAGGGCCTCGAGCGCCTCCATCGGCAACCGCGCTGACGTGCGTACCTTCGGCAGGCCCAGCGATTCATACAACGGTCCCCGCTGGGCACGCTCCAGGGCAATTTCCAGGGCTGCGCGCCGGCTTGGCGGCTCAGCCCCGAGCAGCTGGTCGACGCTCACCTCAAGCGCCTTGGCGAGCGACTGCAGCATCCCGAGCCGCGGTTCGCGCTTACCGTTTTCCATCAGTGAGAGCTGGGAGGGCGCAGTACCGACGACGGCGCCAAGCTCCTCCAGCGTCATGCGCCGGCTCTTGCGGAGGTGCCTCAGGCGGCGCCCGAGGCTGATGGCATCTTCGCCTTCCGGCACCGTTTCCGTTTCGGGCTGCCGGGTTCGATTCCAGCTCGAAGTCGTCATTTCTTGACGATACGCGAAGAAATGCGTTTCTTTCCAGAGCTTTGCCCTACTTGACGCTTGCAGGATGCGCGATTGTTGATTTCACCAGGAGTTACCGCAGAGGCATAGACGCCTCCCGGAAGGAGAAAACACAATGACGCAGGAAGCCGTAAACAACGCACACACCCAGGCAGTCCGTGAACTCGAGCTTGAGTGGGCAGCCGATCAGCGCTGGGACGGGATCCAGCGTGATTACTCGGCGGCCGACGTCGTACGCCTTCGCGGCAGTGTTCAGGAGGAACACACGCTCGCCCGGCGTGGTGCCGAGAAGCTGTGGCAACAGCTCACCAGCCAGGCACAGACCGGCGGATACACCAACGCCCTCGGCGCACTGACCGGCAACCAGGCCGTGCAGCAGGTCAAGGCCGGGCTGAAGGCCATCTACCTGTCCGGCTGGCAGGTTGCCGCGGACGCCAACCTGTCCGGACAGACCTACCCGGACCAGTCGCTCTACCCGGCGAACTCGGTTCCGCAGGTGGTCCGGCGGATCAACAACGCGCTGCAGCGGGCTGACCAGATCGAGTGGGCCGAGGGCACGCAGTCGGTAGAGGACTGGTTTGTACCGATCGTCGCCGACGCCGAGGCCGGCTTCGGCGGACCGCTGAACGCGTACGAGCTGATGAAGTCGATGATCGCGGCCGGCGCTTCGGGTGTGCACTGGGAGGACCAGCTCGCCTCCGAGAAGAAGTGCGGCCACCTCGGCGGGAAGGTCCTCATCCCCACCCAGCAGCACATCCGCACCCTCAACGCAGCCCGCCTCGCCGCGGACGTCGCCGGGACCCCGAGCGTCATCATCGCCCGGACCGATGCCGAAGCCGCCACGCTGATCACCTCCGACGTGGACGAACGCGACCAGGAATTCATCACCGGCGAACGCACCGCCGAGGGCTTCTACAAGGTCCGCAACGGCATCGAACCCTGCATCGCCCGCGCCAAGGCGTACGCCCCCTACTCGGACCTGATCTGGATGGAAACCGGCACCCCGGACCTGGAACTGGCCCGCCGGTTCGCCGAAGCCGTGAAGTCAGAGTTCCCCGACCAGATGCTCTCCTACAACTGCTCGCCGTCATTCAACTGGAAGAAGCACCTCGACGACGCCACCATCGCGAAGTTCCAGCGCGAACTCGGCGCCATGGGCTTCACGTTCCAGTTCATCACCCTCGCCGGGTTCCACGCCCTCAACTACTCGATGTTCGATCTCGCCCACGGCTATGCCCGCGAAGGCATGAGCGCCTACGTCGAACTCCAGGAAAAGGAATTCGCTTCTGAATCCCGCGGCTACACCGCAACCCGCCACCAGCGGGAGGTCGGCACCGGCTACTTCGACCAGGTAGCGAGCGCCCTCAACCCGACCGGCAGCACCCTTGCCCTTGCCGGCTCCACCGAGACGCAGCAGTTCCACTAACCCCTCCCCCTCTCCCTCCCCGTGAGTTGGCAGGACACACCCCTTATGGACGCCCGTTAGCGGCGTGTCCTGCCAACTCAACGCAGCTTTCAAGGAGTTACCCATGAACATCAACGGCATTTCGCTGACCGCACCGCCCATCCCACGCCAGAATGAAATCCTGACCCCCGAGGCACTGGACTTCCTCCGCGAACTCCACGCCGTCGCCGAACCGCGCCGCCAGGAACTCCTCCAGCGCCGGCGCGATGCCCGCAACCGGATTGCCCGCGGCGAGGACCCGCGATTCCTGCCCGAGACCGCGCACATCAGGAACGACGACGGCTGGCAGGTTGCGCCGCCGGCACCCGGCTTGGAGGACCGCCGGGTCGAGATCACCGGACCCGTGGACCGCAAAATGACGGTCAACGCCCTGAACTCCGGGGCGAACGTCTGGCTGGCGGACCTCGAGGACTCGCTGACCCCCACCTGGGCCAATGTCATCAACGGCCAGCTGAACCTGCAGGACGCGCTCAACCGCCGCATCGACTTCACCACCGATGAGGGCAGGGAGTACCGGCTCGGCGAGAAGCTGCCCACCGTCGTCGTACGTCCGCGCGGCTGGCACCTGCCGGAACAGCACCTGCTGATCGACGGGGAACCCATCTCCGGCGGGATCGTGGACTTCGGGTTGTATTTCTTCCATAACGCACGCACGTTGATTGAACAGGGCCGCGGCCCCTACTTCTACCTGCCGAAGCTCGAGAACCACCTTGAGGCCAGGCTGTGGAATGACATCTTCCTCCGCGCCCAGGAACTGCTCGGCATCCCCTGCGGAACCATCCGCGCCACCGTGCTCATCGAGACGATCACCGCGGCGTTCGAGATGGAGGAGATCCTCTACGAGCTGCGCGAACACTCCTCGGGCCTGAACGCCGGCCGCTGGGACTACATTTTCTCGCTGATCAAGAACTTCCGGCTCCGCGGCCCGCGGTTCGTCCTGCCCGACCGCACCATGGTCACCATGACCGCGCCCTTCATGCGGGCTTACACCGAACAGCTGGTGCGGGCCTGCCACCGCCGCGGTGCGCATGCCATCGGCGGCATGTCCGCATTCATCCCCAACCGTCGGGATGAGGTGGTGAACGCCGTCGCACTCGAGAAGGTGCATACAGACAAGATGCGCGAGGCCTCGGACGGCTTCGACGGCTCCTGGGTGGCCCACCCGGACCTGGTTCCGGTTGCGCGGGCGGTGTTCGACGTCGTGCTCGGCGAACAGCCCAACCAGCTCCGCCGGCAGCGCACCGACGTCGTTCCGGATGACCGCGCGCTCATCGACCTCACCGGTACGCAGGGGCTCATCACGGAGGCCGGCATCCGCACCAACCTCGAGGTGGGGGTCCGCTACCTGGAGGCGTGGCTGCGCGGGAACGGCGCGGTGACGCTGAAGAACCTGATGGAGGACGCCGCCACCGCGGAGATCTCCCGCTCGCAGATCTGGCAGTGGATCCACGTCCACGCGGTTACCGACGACGGCGAGATCGTCACCCGCGAGTGGGTATCGGAGCTGCTGGAGGACGAGTTCGAGCGGCTGCCCCGCTTCGATGATGACCGGTTCGACGACGCCCGTCAGCTCTTCGAGGAGGTTGCCCTCGGCGAGGACTTCCCTGAGTTCCTCACCCTCCCCGCATACACCCGGCACCTCTGCGCCGGGCAGCGGCCGGCTCCGGCTCGGGCTCTGCAGCGGTAGCCCCCGCCCGTTGAGTTGGCAGCGTCCGGGCGGTGCTGCCGCTCCGTGGGGTTCGAGAATCTATTCACGTATCAGGACACACCCCTTATGGAGCGACATAACCGGTGTGTCCTGCCAACTCAACGCGGGGTTTCGGGAGAGGACGACGACGGCGGTGCCCCGGGAATAGGGCACCGCCGTCCTTCCGTTGCCAACAGTATGCACATTGAAATCTGGTCAGACGTCAAATGCCCCTGGTGCTTTGTAGGCAAGCGCCGCTTCGAGAAGGCCCTCGCAGACTTCCCGCATCGTGAGAGCGTCGAGGTGACCTGGAAGAGCTTCCAGCTGGACCCCAACCTCCCCGAGCATTACGACGGCACCGAGCAGCAGTACCTCGCCGAACGCAAGGGGATCGCCCCGGAGCAGGTCCGCCAGATGTGGAATCAGCTCACCACCTCAGCGGCCGACGTCGGTGTGAACTTCGACTTCGATTCCGTGGTGGTCGGCAACAGCTTCACCGCTCACCGGTTCCTGCACCTGGCGAAGTCGCTCGGCAAGGGCAACGAGGCGAAGGAAGCCATCCTGTCCGCGCACTTCGAGCAGGGTCTGGACACGTCCGACGTCGAGGTCCTCGTCACCCTCGGCACGGACCTCGGCATTGATGAGCAGTCGGTCCGCGACACCATCGCCGGGGACCGTTTTGCCGACGACGTCCGCCGGGACATCAATGAGGCCCAGACACTCGGCGTGAGCGGGGTCCCGTTTTTCGTGATCGACCGGAAGTACGGCATCTCGGGAGCGCAGCCAGTTGAACTGTTCCGGCAGGCGCTGGACCAGGCGTGGCAGGAAGCCCACCCTCTCGTGCCCGTCTCGGCAACACCGGACGGCGAGGCCTGCGGCCCGGACGGCTGCTAGTCAGCCGCCCGCCGTCGTCGTTCCCTGCCTCCCGTGAGGCGGCAGTTCCCGTCAGAGAGGCGCTTCCCCTCCGGGAGCGGTATTTCCTATCAGGGAGCGACCGACGGCGACGGCGTGGCGCTCGCCGTTGGCGGCAGTTCACACGTGAGCGCCCCGGGTTCCGCGTTGACTTCCTCGGCGGGAATCAGCGCCTCGTATTCGGAGCCCAGCACCACGTCCACCGTGGCGTCGGGCCGCTCGTCTTCCACGTAGACCGTTTCCGGTATGGTCCGCTGCAGGGTGAGGGCCTGAGCGTACCCGGCTGGGCCCGAGACCACGATGGCAGTCATGTTGGTCCGGCCGACCGTCCGGTTGCCCAGCGCGCCCACGGTGAAGCCCCGTTCCTCGAGGGCTGTGGCGGCGTTCCCTGCGAGACCCTCGATGCTGGTGCTGTTGAGGACATTGACGGTGACCGCTGCCGGGTCCACCAGGTCGAACGGACCGGCCGGGCACGCACTCGTCGGGATGGGCGACGGTTCACTGACGGGCAGCTTGATGTCTCCCCGGGCCAGTGCGAGCGCAAAAATCACGGCCGCCGCGAGCAGCGCCACCAGCAGCACCAGAACCACGCCATGGCGGAGCCTGCGCATGTAGATGTGGGGACGTTCCACATTGCCGTCATCGGCAAATACCGTTTCGAGATCGTTCTCGGTGACAATCCGGTGTCCGTGCCACTCGATCGGGTTCTTCTTCGACCGGATGGGTTTGCGATGTGGGGTCCTAGGCATCGATGACCAGGACGCGGGCATGCAGGATGGTGCGCTGATGGAGGGCTGTGCGAACGGCCCGGTGCAGCCCGTCCTCGAGGTAGAGCGTGTCATTCCACTGCACTACGTGGGGGAACAGGTCGCCGAAGAACGTGGAGTCCTCCGCGAGCAGAGCCTCCAGGTCGAGGGTGGTTTTGGTGGTGACGAGCTCGTCCAGCCGGACCTGCCGTGGCGCCACGCCTGCCCAGTCCTTGGGCGTCACGTGTCCATGGTCGGGATAGGGGCGTCCGTCACTCACTGCTTTGAAGATCACCAATACAGCCTAGGCAAGATAACGCCGCAATGGAATGTGGCGCTCTGGCGGCGCGCCCGGAGTGGCCAAATGGTTACCATAAAACTTTTTGTCGCCGTTCTGCTGCTATGACCCGCTTTTGACAGCAGAACGGCGACAAAAGCTCCCGTAGGTGGGGTGGAATGCGGGGGTCAGGTGGCGTCGATCGGGATGATGCGTGTTCCCACCACTGCTCCGGTGATCCAGTCCTCCCAGTCGACTCGCAGGAAGTAGCGGCCCGGTGCCGGCGGATGCAGCAGCATGTCGTAACGCTCGGCTGCGCCGTACGCGAGCCTGCTGGTGGTCAGCGGGTAGCCGGAGTCACGGCAGCTCAATGCCGGCGCACCCGGAACCGACGTGTCCCGGAACGGACGTCCGTCGTGGGAGATCAACTCGGCCATCGGCACTTCCACCCCTGCGGCGTCGGTGAAGGTCACTATGTTCGGTAGGTAGTTGGCATTGACAGTCCTCAGGAGCGTCGGCTTCCGCGCCCCTCCCGCCACGTTGGCGCGCAGCACCGACAGGCTCCACACACGTTCCCGGCCGGCGGGACGACGCGCCAGCTCCCCGCCCAAGAGGTAAAAGTGGCGGGGTTCAAACCGGTTGAGCCCGGCGTCCTCCCCGGACAATCCGTCCGCATGGTTCATTTCATGCCAGCGCGGGTCCACACAGTAGGGAGCGAACAGCGCCTCGGTGTCGATGTCATACTCCGGTCCATCCACAAAGGCGCGCCGCGCTCCGGGAGTCACCGGGTAGTCCGGATGCACCACCGGGTCGATCACGAGCGGCCCGAACATCCCCATCTGCACATGCAGCGGGGTGTTCACGTGGCAGTGGTAGAAGTACGTCCCGGCCGCCCCGTAGTTGGGATCACCGGGCCGGCCGGCTTCGGGCTGCATCTGGTAGGTGTACTGCCCGTCCACCTCGAAGGATGTGTGCCCCACACCATCGTTCCGGGGGTCCGGTTCCATGCCGTGCCAGTGAATGGTGTGCGGACCCTTGCTCGGGTGCACGGTGGCGTGGAAGACCTTCCCCTCCTGCACCCGCAGGGTTGGGCCAGGGAAGCCGCGCTCGTACTGCTCGTCCTCGAAGCTCCACATCTCGAACTCGGCGCCGTCGTCAAGCACCAGGTCGCGGCTGTGGAATTCGAAATCGACTGCGAATGCCGGCACCTGCGGGAACTCCGTCACCGGGTTCTCGACCTCAAGCTGCTCGGAGCTGAAATCCACCTGGCTCTGGAACCTGTGGTGCAGCGTCGGTTCCGGGACGGGGGCAGGGACCGGCTGTTCGGTCGGTTCCGCCGTGGCGGACGGGGAAGCGGATGCGCTTGCGCTCGCTGAGGCGGTGGCGGTCGCGGTCGCTGAGGCGGTCGCGGAGGCGCTTGCTGAAGCGGAGGCGGACGACGACGCGCTCGGCTTGGCAGAAGCACTCGGCTTCGCAGAAGCACTGGGCTTCGCAGTGGCACTCGGCTTCGCAGACGCACCGGGCTTCGCGGAAGCGCTGGGTTTGGACCGCGCCCGTTGGCGCTCTACCCGTCGTCGTTCCGCTTCGGCGCGCCTGCGCGCATCCGCCTGGCGCTTCCGCTCAGCCGCAGCGCGCCGTCGTTCTTCTTCCTGACGACGCCGCTGCGCCCGTTCCTGCGCGCGCTCGATCGCCCGGATGGACCGCCGGTCACGGCTGAAAATACTCACGGTGCAGCTCCTGGGACAGGGCCCTTCAGGGTCCAGTGGGCAACGAGGCCGCCGGGATACATTCCGCCGGCAGCGGTCTGGGACGGCTCGGCGTGGCAGTGCATGGGGTACACCCAGTCGGTGGTTCGCGCGAACCAGACGGGATCAATCGCGTCCGGCGGCCGCTTGATGGGGATGATGATGTCCTTGCGGTCCATCGGTTCCAGTTCGACGACGTCCTCCCACTGCTGGAGGACAACGTGGCCGTCATCGCCGACGAATCCTTCCCGTCGCGGCCAATCCACATTGTTGCGGCGAACCGTCCAGATGTGGTTTCCGTGAAAATGCATTTGATGTAGAACAATTCCGGCGTTGACAAGCCGTACCAACTGACCGCCGCGCAGGGTCCCAAGCTCGGTCCCCTCGCCGAATTGCCGTACGTCGAGCTGCCGTGGGTAACCCGAGATCAGGGTTTCCTCCTCGGTAGCGAGGTTGATGCCGTCGTCGAACGTGACGCCGAGCGACTCGAATCCGCTGCGCCCATTGAGGGTGAAGTACCGCGGCACCGCGCGGGTTTGCAAAGGATCCACTGTCTGGCCTGCGGCTTCCATAGACGCCCATCGGGGTTCCACGGTATGGCAGATCCACACCCACTGCCGCTCGAAGGATGCCCGGTCCTTGGCGATATCCCACTGGCACTCCGGGTCCATGACCACGAGCACCCCGAACAGGCCCAGCACCCGTTCAACGGGCGCGTTCGTCGGATCAGTGAAGATGTAGGTCCCCGGCTTCGGGCAGTCGAACTCCAGGAGGGCCACGGAATCCGGAGCAATGGACCCGGTGGTGAGGTCACCGCCGTCGGCGCCTGCCCCATGCACGGTAAGTGTGTGGGGCTTGCCCAGCCGATTCTGTACGCGCAGGCGGACAGTACTCCCCAGTTCGGCGACGATCGTCCGCTGCGGGAAATAGCTCGCCCAGTAGTTGCGGTGGATGACGTACTGCCCGGGGTTGGCGGAGTCCGCTCGCAGCGGCGTAGGCGTCCCGCGGGGAGGCAAGGGAGCCCCGAGCGGGTAGCTGCGGCCGGGAACTACATCACCTGCAACGGTGATGACTGTCGGGTCGAGACGCAGGCTCGGAGTCGGGTCGTCGATGTCGGTGGGCCTGCTGCCGAAGCCGCGGTGGTACACGAGGGTGTCGTCCACCATCTTCAGGTAGCCTTCGTTGATGTAGAGGTCCAGCACGCCGGGCAGCGGCGCCAGTGCCAACGGGATCGGCATGCGCGCCACGCGGGAACGCGGTGCGGAGGGCTGCACCAGCGGCAGCGCCGCGAAGCCCAGCCCCGCCGCTGCGCCAAGCTTGAGGAGGTCACTGCGGGCCAGGATTTCGGGAGGCAACTGCTCAGCCATGATTCTCCTCCAGGGAGCCGGGTCGAAGAGAGATGCGCGGAAGGGCCAGCACCAGCGGAGCAGGGCCGCCCCACGGGTCAGTGAACCGGGCTGAGAGACCGGATGCCCCGCTCGGGACCAGGAAACTGATCCACAGGCTGCGGTGTGAGCCGGGCGTCAACAGGATCTTGGCGACGTCGGCCGCCCGGTTGGTCACCGTCGTCGTGTTCGCGACGAGAAGGCGGAGCTGCCCCGGCGCAAACAGGACATTCCGCTCCGATGTGTTGCGGACCTCCAGCTTCACCGCCACGTGTTCACCCCAGGTGTGGTTGAACGGCTGGGCGGTCCCCGTCACCGCATGCGATCCGGCTGTGTGCCCGCCGGCGCTGAGTACCCCAGCCATGCGGGCCTGCCGCTCTGCGGCTGAGATCCGGACGGAACCGAACGACGTCGGTACCTCCTCGGTGCCGCCGGCTGCGGAAAGGACTCCCCATCCCGCTGCGGTGGCCAGCGCACCGCTGCCTATCAGAATGCCAAAAACTCTGCGCGTGAGTCCGTTGGGACGGTCGGCTGCCTCCCCAGGCATCAGGTCAGCCGCATCCTGCTCGGCCAGCGCGATTTCCTCAATCGCCATTACTCGCCTCTATGTCATGCGTGGATGCTGCAGGAAACCAGTGTTATATCGAGACCTTGGAGAAACCCTTGACCGTCACGAATTACCCGTCGTTGACCGGTTCGCCGGATACTTGAACCATGACTTCCCCTGAGCCCATCGGCCTCCTGCTCGATGTCGACGGACCCGTTGCCAGCCCGGTGTCACGTACTGTGCGTCCCGAGATCATTGACGCGCTGATCGCCCTGGCCGGTGCCGGTTGGCCGGTCATTTTCAACACCGGCCGCTCCGATGAATTCATCCGCGAGGAGGTCATGAACCCCATGCTGGCGGCGGGGATTCCCGAGGGCATCACCTTCCACGCCATCTGCGAGAAGGGTGCAACCTGGTTCAGTTTCGACGCCGGCGGCGCAACCGCGGTGGAGGTTGATGACGCGCTGGCGCTTCCGGCGGCATTCGGGAGTGAGGTGCGGCGCCTCGTTGAAGACCAGTTCGCCGACCATATGTTCTTCGACGAGACCAAACGCGCCATGGTGTCGATCGAGCAGCGTCTCGATGTGGGAAACGCGGACTACCTCGACCGGCAGGGACCGTTCGACGCCGCCGTCCTCGAGATCATGCAGCACTTCGACATGGGGGTCTGCCGTCTGGCCCACCACCTTCCGGACAGCGACGACAGCGTCGACTACCGCGTGGACCCCACCATCATCTCCACCGACATCGAGTCGGTGAGGGTGGGCAAGGACCTGGGCGCCGAGCGGGCGCTGCGCCTCATCGAGGGCGAGGTCCCGCACACCTGGCGGACCGTCGGTGACTCCCGGACCGATTACGCCATGGCGGACTACCTTCACGAGCACGGCTACAGCGTTGCCCACGTGGATGTCCGCCCTGCCGATGGTGTTCCGGAGAAGCCCTACCCGGTGCTGACGGAGGGTGAACTGACCAACGACGACGCCGGTGCCGCCTTCCTGCTCCGCTGCGCCGAAACTGCGGTGTTACCGGTGGTGGAACCGCTTCGCTGAGGAGGCGGATAACCGCCTTTTGGCCCGCGGATTCCTGCGCTCAACGCCGATGGTGTCCGCGTCAGGACTGCAGCGCCTTCTCGATCTCGGCCACGACTTCCGGTGCGTCCGGTTCCACCGTGGGTGGGAACCGCGCGACCACGGAGCCGGCGTCGTTCACCAGGAACTTCTCGAAGTTCCATTTCACGAAGCCCGGCAGGAGACCGGTGCGGAACCGGGTGAGCTCAGCGTAGAGGGGATGCTGGTTCCGGCCCCGGACATCGGTCTTGGTGGTCAGCGGGAAGGTCACGCCGAAGTTCATGGAGCAGAATGCCTGGATGTCCTCTTCCGTACCCGGTTCCTGTGCCATGAACTGGTTGCTCGGTACGCCCAGCACCACCAGGCCCTGATCTGCGTAGGTTCGGTAGAGGCTCTCCAGCGCCGCGTACTGCGGAGTGAATCCGCACTGGGATGCGACATTCACCACCAGAACGGTTTTGCCCTCGAAATCGCCGAAGGTCCGCTCGGTGCCGTCGATCATGGTCAGCGGGATGTCGTGAAGGTTCTGCTGGGGCACTGCTGCTCCTTGTCGGTCACGGGTACTCATGAACACTTCGTTGGCGGCGCCCGCGCGGATGGCTCCCAACGAAGACCTGCATACTGGACCCATGGCGTCACCCTTCTCCCGGCTCCGCGTTGAACTCAAGAACACCTTCACCGGCACCGGTGCCGAGCCGCCGGCCTGGACCGAAGAACTGGCCGAGGGCGACGACGCCGGTTGCTTCCCTCCCGGTTCCGCCGTCTGGGAGGTGCACAGCTCCATGACGCCGACTGTGGGGGGCATCCGAGCGCTGCTGCTGCAGGCGCTCCACCCGGGCGCGATGGCAGGCGTGTATGCGCACTCGAATTTCCGGGAAGACCCGTTGGGGCGGCTGGCCAACACCATCCGCTGGATTTTCACCGTCACGTACGGCTCCACCGAAGCGGCGCGCAGCGCGTCAGGGTGGGTGCGCCGCCTGCACGAGAAGGTGAGCGGCACCTACGTGGATGCGAACGGCGTCGAACATTCCTACAGCGCCAACGATCCGCACCTGGCCTGCTGGGTGCACCTCGCCTTCACCGACTCGTTCCTCAGCGCACACCAGCGGTACGGGCTGCGATTCCCGGGCGGTGCGGACGACTACGTGGCCCAGTGGGCCGTGGCCGGCGAACTGATGGGCGTGACGGACCCGCCGCGCAGCGTCGCCGAGTTACGTTCACAGCTGGCCGCGTACGACGGCGAACTGACCTCCAGCCGCCAGGTCCAGGACGCGCTGGCCTACATCATGCGCCCACCGCTCCCCCGATCGCAGCGGCTGGGCTACCGGGTGCTCTTCACCGGTGCGGTGGCGACGCTGACCCCGCGGCAGCGGGAGATGCTTGGGCTGGCGCTGCCGCACCTCGGGCCGGTTCCGATCCCCGTCAAACCGGCCGTGATGCTGGTGCTCGGCGTGCTGAAACTGGGCCTGGGCAGGCAGGGACCCAGCGAAGCGGCAGCGCTTCGCCGGATCCGTCGCGTCACGGGCTGAGCCGGGGGCGCGCGTCGCGGCCTGAACCATATTCGGAGCCGCGCCGCAGCCTGAGCCGGGACGCGACACCGGCTCAGCCGCCGCGCTTCAGCTTTACGTGGCCGGCTTCGTCCGGTCAGGCAGGGCCAGGCGGAAGACCTTCGCCCACGCCGAACCGACCTGCTTGAGCAGCGGGCCTGTGGTGTACGGCAGCCCGTAGCGGTCGCAGATCTCCCGAACCTTCGGAGCGATCTCGTGGTAGCGGTTCGAAGGCAGGTCCGGGAACAGGTGGTGCTCGATCTGGTGGGAAAGGTTGCCCGTCATCAGATGCATGAACTTCGAGCCGGAGATGTTGGCCGACCCGATCATCTGCCGCACATACCAGTCACCGCGGGTTTCGCCGTCGACCATTTCCTCCGTGAAGGTGTCGGTACCGGCGGGGAAATGTCCGCAGAAGATCACTGCGTGTGCCCACACGTTGCGTACGGCGTTGGCGGTGAGGGTACCGATCAGCGCCTGACGGCCGGACCCGCTGAGCATGGCCACCAGGGGCGTTGCGAGGTAGTCCTTGCTGAACTGCTTGGCTGCCTTGCGTCCGAGTGCCTGGAGGTCCCGGGTCATGGCCTCCTTGGACTTCAAGCCTTCCTTGTACTCCGGGATCTCCAGATCGTAGAGCGCGATGCCCCACTCGAAGAGCGGCGCAAGAACCGCGTTGTACACCGGGTTGCCCAGGTTGAAGGGCTTCCACGGCTGGTCGTCGTCCATGCGCAGGAGGTTGTAGCCGACGTCGCGGTCCTTGCCCACCACGTTGGTCCAGCGGTGGTGGAGGTCATTGTGCGTGTGCTGCCAGGACCGCGTGGGGGTGACGAAGTCCCAGTCCCACGTGGTGGAGTGGATGTCCGGATCCCGCATCCAGTCCCACTGTCCGTGGAGGATGTTGTGGCCGAGCTCCATGTTCTCGAGGATCTTCGCGAAGCTCAGCATGGTGGTGCCGGCCACCCAGGCGACCTTGTTCCGCCCGAACAGCAGCGCTGCACGTCCTCCGAACTCCAGTGCGCGCTGGGCCTTGATCACCCTCCGGATGTAGTCGGCGTCGTGCTGGCCGCGGCGCCCGAGCACCTCGTCCCGGATGGCGTCCAGCTCACGGCTCAGCTCCGCCACCTGCTCGTCCGAAAGGTGGGCGGCTGCGGGCGGGCGCACCACTGGGTGTCCGGTTTCCGCGAGCGCTCCCGCACGTCGGCGCGGAGCGGCTTTCTCCACTGCAGTGTCTTCCGACACGTGTTCTGCAACGTTCGTCATACCCTCACTCCTTTGGATATCGAGTTAGATGTCGAGGTTCACGGGTCCGGCGGCCGCCGAAACGCACGTCTGGATGAGCTGGCCGGGCTCGCCATGTACTTCATTGGTGCGAAGATCCCTCACCTGCCCCTCACGCAATGGAAGCAGACAGCTGTGACAGATTCCCATCCGGCAACCGCTGGGCATGAGCACTCCGGCGTCCTCGCCGACCTCAAGCAGCGGGGTGTTGCCGTCGGCCTCCACCTCGCGGTCCGAGGCCTCAAAGGTGACCAAACCGCCGTCGTTCCCTGCTCCGTCAGCGAGGACGGTACTGAACCGTTCAATCTTCAGGCTACCCGCAGGTAGCGCCGCCTGCTTTTCCCAGAGCGATTCGGCGCTCTCCAGGAACTCTTCCGGCCCGCAGGCGTAGGCGGCCCGCTCGCGCCAGTCTCCACAGAGCCGGTCCAGCGCGGCTGTGGAGCTGAAGTCGATGCGCCCGTGCTCGGAGGTGAACCAGAGCTTGACCCGAAACTGGCGGAACTGGTCAGCGAGCTCGCGCAGCTCTTCGACGAAGAGGCTCTTGAGGGGGGTCCGGGCGGAGTGGATCAGGACGACGTCGGCATCCGGCCGACGGGGAACCAGTGTGCGGATCATGGACATCACCGGGGTGATGCCGCTGCCGGCCGTCAGCATCAGGAGTGGGCGGGGCCGCTCCGGAAGCACAAAAGTGCCCTGCGGCGGAGCGAGGAAGAGCACGTCTCCCGGCTTGGTATCGCGCACCAGGACCCGGGAAATCTCACCCATGTCCGTCACTGTGATGGCCGGATCATGTCCCGCCGCCGCACTGAGCGAGTAGGAGCGCCAGTGGCGGACGCCGTTCACCTCCACTCCGATGCGCGCCCACTGTCCAGCGCGGTGCGCTTTCCAGCCGCGGCCGGGGTGGAAGTAGATGGTGACCGAGTCAGCAGTTTCGGGCACAACTTTGGTCACCACGCCGCGCAGCTGGCGGGCGGAGAACACCGGGTTGAACAGAGCCAGAAAATCTTCCGGCGCCAACGGCGTTGTCAACGCGGAAACAGCATGTCTCAGCTTAGGTCGCCGCGTCATCCTTGCAGGTCCAATCGAAACTCCTCACAGGATGGGCACTTGCCGAAGATATCAGGCGATCACGGCTGGTGTTGTATCCAGTGTGGACTCCATGTGTCATGCTTCGGAAGGCTCACCGACGAATACTTTGATCAGTAGGCTTATCATTCTCGCATAGTCTGCCGTGAAGGCGACATCGAAAGAACGCCGGAGGCAGACCATGAACGCACGCCAGACCTTTGACAGCATCTCGATCATTTTCAACCCGAACAGCACCGGAGATGCTCCGAAGCTGGCGAAGGAACTGGAGGAGAAGCTCCGGGAGTCCCTGCCCTATCCGGCCGAAGTTGAACTGCGGCCCACCGATCATGCAGGTCACGCCGTCGAACTCGCCCGTACTGCTGCCGACCGCGGCGGCAAGGTGCTCGTCATCTCCGTCAGCGGCGACGGCGGCTACAACGAAGTGGTCAACGGAGTCATGGCCAGTTCCAACACCGACGCAGTGTGTGCGGTGCTCGCGGCCGGCAACGCCAACGATCATCACCGCGTGATCAGCCGGCAGCCTCTGGCGGAAGCCATCGCCGAGGGTGAAGTGCGCCGGATCGACCTGCTGCAAATCACAGTCGAGGCAGGTACTGACACCGAGTCCGTCTACGCCCACTCCTACATCGGGTTCGGGCTGACGCCCATCGTTGCCATCGACCTCGAAAAGGGCAGCAAGGGCGCATTCAAGGAGATGTTCACCGTGGTGCGCACCTTCGCGAAGTTCCGTCCGTTCGAGATCCGCCAGAAGGACGGCAAGCGACGCCGGTTCGACAGCCTGGTGTTCGCGAACATCTCACAGATGGCGAAGTACGCCACGCTCAGCGAAGCGGACGACGACGCCTCGGACGGCAAGTTCGAGGTAATCACCTTCGCCCACCAGGCAAAGTGGCGGATCCTGCTCAGGGCGCTGCGGGCAACAACCAAGGGCCTGGGAGACCAGCCCAGCACCGACTACTACGAGTTCACCACGCTCAAACCCATTCCCTACCAGCTCGATGGAGAGGTACGGTCGGCGCCGGCCAATGTCCTCGTGAAGGTGCGGAGTGTGCCGCGCGTGCTGGCGGTGGTGGGGTAGGCCTTCGCCACCGCTTACACAACACAGCACCCCGGCCGAGTGGACCGGGGTGCTGTGGATAAAGCGGAGGATGGGGGATTTGAACCCCCGAGGGCGTGAACCCAACACGCGTTCCAGGCGTGCGCCATAGGCCGCTAGGCGAATCCTCCTTGTTTGGAGCAGGTTCCAGAATACCCGGACATGCCTGATGTGCCGAATCGGGCGGTGATCCGGCAGGAGGAACCGCCCCAACGGTTTGTGTAGACTATTACGCGGCCCCTCATGTGGTGTCATCCTGTTGAACTCCCCCAGGACCGGAAGGTAGCAAGGGTAGGCGGGCTCTGGCAGGTGCATGAGGGGTCTTCACGTTCCCTGAAAGCCGTGTCTGGAGGAGCAGTGACTGCGGGCCGCTTTGCGCCGAGTCCCACCGGCGAACTGCATGTGGGAAACCTCCGGACCGCGATCCTGGCCTGGCTGTTTGCCCGTTCGACCGGCCGCCGCTTCCTGTTGCGGGTGGAGGACCTTGACCGGGTCCGTGCCGGCATGGAGGCCGTCCAGCTCGGTGAGCTCACCGCCGTCGGGCTCTCCTGGGACGGCGGGATCACGCGTCAGAGTGAGCGGCAGTCCCATTACGACGACGCCGTCAGCCGCCTGCGCGCCGACGGCCGCCTTTTCGAGTGCTACTGCACCCGCCGCGACATTGCCGAGGCGGCATCCGCTCCGCATGTCCTTCCCGGCCACTACCCCGGCTCCTGCCGCGACCTGACATCGGTTGAACGGGCGGCCGCCCGCCGGGAGCGGCCGGCCGCGCTGAGGCTGCGTGCCGACGTCGGGCTTTATGAGGTTCACGACCTGCTTCACGAGCCCTACACGGGTGCCGTTGACGACTTTGTGGTGGTCCGCAATGACGGAGTGCCCGCCTACAACCTCGCCGTTGTTGTGGACGATGCCGAGCAGGGCGTCGACCAGGTTGTCCGCGGCGATGACCTGTTGAGCTCGGCACCGCGGCAGGCCTACCTCGGATCGCTCCTCGGTCTGCCGCCTGTGGAGTACGGACATATTCCGCTGGCGCTGAACCCGGAACGACGCCGGCTGGCCAAGCGGGACGGTGCAGTCACCCTCGAGGCGCTCACTGCTGCGGGCTGGCAGGTGGCGGACATCCGTGCGGTGATCCTGCGTTCACTCGACCTGCCGGGTGATTCGCTGGACGCTGCGCTCGCTGCATTTGATCCTTCCCGGCTGCCTCGTGAACCATGGATCGTGGACCCTGCGGACCTGTCCTCCACCGATGCCGCCCCTGTTCCACCCACCGGATAGAGTTCTTCTGTGAGTACAGCCCTTTACCGCCGGTACCGTCCGGAGACCTTCTCCGACGTCATTGGTCAGGAGCACGTCACCGAGCCCCTGATGACGGCGATCTCGAAGAACCGGGTCAATCACGCCTATCTTTTTTCCGGTCCGCGCGGCTGCGGCAAGACCACTTCTGCACGCATCCTTGCCCGCTGCCTCAACTGTGCGCAGGGCCCCACGCCTGTCCCCTGCGGCACCTGTGACAGCTGTGTGGAGCTTGCCCGTAACGGGTCAGGCAGCCTGGATGTCATTGAGATCGACGCCGCCTCACACGGCGGTGTCGATGACGCACGTGACCTGCGTGAGCGCGCCACCTTCGCTCCGGTCCGGGACCGGTACAAGATCTTCATCATCGATGAGGCCCACATGGTCACCAGCGCGGGTTTCAACGCGCTGCTGAAGATCGTCGAAGAGCCGCCGGAACACATCAAGTTCATCTTCGCCACCACGGAGCCGGACAAGGTGATCGGGACCATCCGTTCCCGTACGCACCATTACCCTTTCCGGCTGGTTCCGCCGGAGCCGCTGATGGCCTACCTGGAACTGCTGTGCAACCAGGAGGACATTCCGGTGGCGCCGGGTGTGCTCTCCCTCGTGGTCCGTGCCGGCGGAGGATCGGTTCGAGACTCCCTGTCGGTCCTGGATCAGCTGATGGCCGGTGCCGGAGCCTCCGGTCTGGACTACGAGCTTGCGGTGTCGCTGCTCGGTTACACCCACGCCTCACTGCTGGACGACGTGGTGGACGCGGTTGCCGCTGACGATTCCGCCACTGTCTTCGGTGCCATCGACCGTGTCATCCAGACCGGCCATGATCCCCGCCGGTTCGTGGAGGACCTGCTGGAGCGGTTCCGCGACCTGATCATTGTGAATGCCGTTCCTGACGCCGCTGCGGCCATCCTCCGCGGGATTCCGGATGACCAGCTGAACCGCATGCGCACCCAGGCGCAGCAGCTTGGGCGTGCGGAGCTGTCGCGGGCCGCAGACATCACCAATACGGCGCTGACCGAGATGACCGGCGCCACCTCACCGCGGTTGCACCTTGAACTGCTGTGTGCGCGCATCCTGCTGCCCGCTGCGGACCAGTCGGAGCAGGGCATGCTGGCCCGGGTGGACCGCATTGAACGCCGGCTCAGCTACGCCAGTGGTCTTCCTGACGCTGGGAGCGGGAGCGCTGCGGCGCCGTCCGGGTCCGGGCGTGCCTCCACTGGTGCGGCCTCCTCGGGTGCGGTACCGGCTGCGGTTGCACCGGCGGCGCGGGATTGGGCTTCGGAGCCGGATGTACCGGCTGTACCAGCGTCCGCGGTGCCAGCGCCCGCGGCACCAGTGTCTGCGGTACCAGCGCACGCGGCTCAGCCGGATGTGCCTGCTCCGGCCGAGAAACTCGAGCGGGCAACAGAACCTGCACCCCAGCCCGGAGCTGCTGACTGGGGCGGCGGTTGGGGTGTGCCGCCGGAACCATCGACGCCGGAACAGGCGGAGCGGGAACAGCCGGAGCGGGAACAGCCGGAGCGGGACGCAGCTTCTCCCGACGTAGGGGAACGGAAGTCCCGGGCGGCAACGCCTTCCGCACCCGCGCAGCGTTCCGGGACGCAGCCGGCCCAGCAGGGTGACCCCGCGTCCTCGCAGCCGCAGACCGGCGCGTCCTGGCAGCCCCAGACCGGTGCGTTATCGCGTCCGGAAGCACAAGAACCAGCGCCGGCAGGGTCCCTGCCTGCCCAACGAGATCAGCCACCGTCAGCCGGACCCGTGCCTTCCCAGCCGCAGGCTCCAGCTCCGGCGTCGGCCTCATCCGTGCCGTCCCAGCCTGCCCAACCGCAGGGGTCAGCACCGGCGTCGGGACAGATCGAAATGATCCGCAGGGCGTGGCCCGAGATTATGGACGAGCTCGCCCGCATCAAGCGCAGCACCTGGCTGAATGTCAACGCCGATGCGAAGCCGCGTTCGTTCAGTGACAACCAGCTCACGCTGGCGTTCGCGTCGCAGGGCAACGCGCTGGGATTCCAGCGCGGGCAGCACACGGACAATCTGAAGCAGGCCATCAGCAAGGTGCTCGGGCTGAACTGCTCCATCGAAGCCATCCATGACGGTGCCGCGACAGCGGGTGAACCCGACCCAAAAGTACCTACTAGCCGGACCCACCCGGCAAAGGGGCAGGAGCAGCCGCGTGCCGGCCAGTCCCCTTCGTCCGGCACCGATAGCCCGTCCTCTTCGGCTCGCGACGACGGATGGGGTCTACCCTCAAGCACAGCACCGCAGGGCGTGCCCACCAGCACAACTCCGGATGATGGATGGGGCCTGCCCACCAGCGGAGCGCCGCAACCGCAACCGCAAGCGACGGCAGCGCCAGGAGCACCGGAACCAGCGCCCCGCTCTCGGGTAGCGGCAACACCGGTGCCACAGGTGGGCCCGGCGCCGGATCCGGCCCCGCAAGCGGACAAAGTACAAGCCCCAGCTACACAGGCAGGCCACGGAGCACAAGCCCCGCAGGCGGGCGCATCACCTGGACAAGCACCTCGCGTTCCAGGACCGTCATCGCCCGCGCCGCGGGCGGGTCTTGCTTCAAATCCCACCATGCAGGCAGGGCAAGAACCATCACCGGAGGCGGGCCAGGCACCGCCGACCGCAACACCGGCAGGCCCAACACCTGCCAACCGAACACCCGCCAACCCTGCAACCCCGGCGCCAGCACCCTCGGCGCCAGCACCCTCGGCGCCAGCACCCTCGGCGCCTGCAACGGCGACGCCAGCCACGGCGGACGACGACTGGCTGAACGCCGAACCTCCGCGCGACCCGGAGGACCCCGGACCTGAGGAACCGTCCTTCGAGGAGGAGGCCCCGGTACGGCCAAGCCGCTACCGGCAGCTCCTCGATGAAGCCGCGCGTGCCGAGGCGTCCCGTCCGCAGCCGCCGGGACGTCCGACCGGCGCCGTAGACTTGAAATACGTGGAAGACATTCCCAGCGCGGATGATGAAACCATCGAGCAATCCGGACTGGTCGGTCGTCAGGCCATCGAGCGGATTCTCAACGGCAGGCTGATCGAGGAACGCAGCCTCGATCAGTAACCGGACAGCCCGCATCCGGCGGGCAGCCGGTTCCGACCGGCACGACGGTGCCGACCGGCACCACCCGGCACGCCCGGTACCACCCGCCACCATCTACAGCTAAGGCAAACCCGTGTACGAAGGCGCAGTTCAGGAGCTCATCGACGAGCTGGGACGCCTGCCCGGCGTGGGCCCCAAATCAGCGCAGCGCATTGCGTTCCACATCCTCGAATCCGACAACGAGGACATGAAGCGTCTCGCAAACGCCATCGTCACCGTCAAGGAGAGGGTGAAGTTCTGCACCATCTGCGGAAACGTCGCTGAACAGGAGACCTGCAGCATCTGCCGTGACCCACGGCGCGATCCGTCCGCGATCTGCGTGGTCGAAGAGTCCAAGGACGTCATCGCCGTTGAACGCACCCGTTCCTTCCGTGGGAAGTACCACGTGCTGGGCGGCTCCATCAATCCCATCGCCGGGATCGGCCCGGAGCAACTCCGCATCAGGGAACTGTTGAGCCGGCTTTCCGACGACCAGGTCCAGGAAATCATCATCGCCACCGACCCCAACCTCGAGGGCGAGGCGACAGCCACTTATCTGGTCCGCATGCTGAAGACCATCGGCATCAAGGTCACACGCCTGGCATCCGGCCTGCCGGTGGGCGGCGACCTCGAGTACGCAGATGAGATCACCCTCGGCCGTGCCTTCGAGGGCCGGCGCACCGTCTCCTGATGTGCACCTGCCCGTAGCCCGGTTCACGCGATGCGCGTTCAGGCGATACGCGTTCACGCGATGCGGGTCCACGCGCTGCCGGGTCCACGCGATCCGCGTTCACGCGATACGGGTTCCGCGTGCCAGACGCCGGACCGGAGTCACCAACCTGCGGCGGCCTGCCCACAGCACAGCGGCTGCCAGGCCGCCCTGCAGCACAAGGCCCAGCGGCCAGATCGGCAGCGGCTCCTTCTCGATGTCGCGGGAACCGGGACCGAAGAATTGCGCTTCCTCACAGGTGACCTCGTAATCCGGGCCTGCCTGGGCCAGACGAACCTGTGCGCTGATGCTTTCCATCACGCCGGGCGTCCGATACGTGTTTCCAAGACTGTCGGGCTCGCTCTGGAGACTGTCGCGGTCGTACGGCACGGCATCCGCCACAATCACGAAAGGGTTGGCCGCGAGCAGCCATGCCGTGCGCTCGGTATGCCAGACGGGCATGATCACCTGGTTGGTCAGGCACTCGAGGTCCTCCTCCGTGAGCATCCGTCCGCTTTCGATTGCTTCACGCGGGTAGTCGTAGAAGGACTGCGTAACCTGCACGTCCTCCTCCATCACCAGCGACATGCTCAGACCGAAGGCGATCAGCGTCCCGAGCCCCAGCAGGGCGACCATCATGTAGGTGGTGACAATGGAGAACAGCGGTCGGCCGGCGAGCGCAGAAATCCCGACGCCCAGCGCACACACCAGCCCGAGTTCCAGAGCGAGCACAGCCAGCGACACGATCGCCTCCAGCGGGTTCACCCCGCCGAGCGCGAGCGCCCAGAAGATGAAGGGCGAGCTGAGTGCCAGGAAACCCAGGGACGCAACCCAGGAGGCCAGCCATTTGCCCCACAGAATCTGTCCCGGCCGCAGCAGCGTGACCTGAAGGATGGCAAGCGTGCCGCCCGTCCGGTCCCCGTTGATGGCATTCGCGGACAGGCCCGGCGCCACCAGCAACCCGAAGAACAGCACAAAGCCGACCACCAGGTCGAACAGGAACGGGCCGGCGCTGTCCATTGCCGCCGTCGTCAGCGTAGCCAGCAGGAACACCAGACCGATTACGAGGAACCAGACAGCCATCATGATGTACCAAGCGCGGCCGCGCAACCGCTGCTTCATCTCCAGACCGAAGACGGTGCGCACTCCCGCCACGTAACCGAGGGAGTGCGTGCGGCTTCCTTCTACCGTGTCAGTGCTCATTGCCGCTCCGTATCCAGGCTCATGTAGGTCTCTTCGAGGGCGCCGCCGGCGGGCGCAAAAGCGGTCACGACGACGTCGGCCAGGATGAGCGTGCGCAGCAGCCACGCTGCCTGCTCGGTGCTGCTGAGCAGCACCTGGTACTCAACCCGCCGTGAATCGCCCCGCTCCTCGAAGACGACGCCGTGGCTCGCAAGTGCATCGGCGAGCGCACCCATCGGTTCGGCCTGGATGCAGTAGCGGCGCAGCTGCGTCCCCGCCTCATCCAGGGTCTGACTTTTGACGGACTCACCCCGGTTGACGAACACGGCACGGTCGGCAATCTCGTCCAGCTCGGACAGGACGTGGCTGGAAACGACGATGGTCTTGCCCTCCCCCGCGAGGCGCCGGAGCATGGTGCGGAGCGCTACGCGCGAACCCGGGTCGAGACCGGAGGCCGGTTCATCCAGCAGGAGCACGTCGGGGTCGTGGATGAGCGCCCTGGCGAGGCTGAGCCGCTGCTGCTGGCCCCGGGAAAGGACTCCGGCAGGCGAGTCCGCGTATTCACTCAGGCTCACTTCGGCGAGCAGTTCCGCCGCACGGTGGGAGACCGCCGTCGAACTTAATCCGTACAGTGCACCGACGGTGGTAAGAATTTCGCGGGCCTTGAGGGATTCCCAGACCCCCAGGGTGTCCGGCATCCAGCCGACCTTGCGGCGGACGGCGGCGGCATTGGTCGCGGGATCAAATCCGCCAACGGACAGTGTGCCGGCGTCGGGCGCCAACAGTGAGGCGAGAATCAGCAGCAGGGTGGTCTTGCCGGATCCGTTGGGTCCGATCAGCGCTGTCACTTCGCCGGGCGGCGCCTCGAAATCGATGTTGCGGACGGCAGGCACCGAACCGAAACTTCGTCGAATACCGCTGGCAATGATTCCCCCATACCCATTGGTCATGAGGTGACAGTAGCCCTTCACCGGTCAGAACGGCACAATTCGACGCACGATTGGGCCAGCTGAACCCGAACAGTTAAGATTGTGTGCGGTATCCGGCGGTCAGCCGTTGGCTCCAGCGTAATAGCAGTCCCTATCGAAGTGACCTGTTTCGGGCGCCGACGACGCCGCCAGGCATCACATCCCAAGATTCAGCGAGCGTGCGCATGGCCTTGATTGTTCAGAAGTTCGGTGGCTCGTCCGTGGCCGACGCGGAGGGGATCAAGCGCGTCGCCACGCGGGTTGTGGAGACGCAGGCGGCAGGGAACCAGGTCGTCGTCGTTGTTTCCGCAATGGGTGACAGCACCGATGAGCTGCTTGATCTCGCGGCGCAGGTCAGCACCGCCTCCAACCCCCGCGAGATGGACATGCTGCTCAGTGCCGGCGAGCGCATCTCCATGGCGCTGCTCGCCATGGCACTTCATGAGGCCGGCACCAGCGCGCAGTCCTTCACCGGCAGCCAGGCGGGCATGATCACCGACGCGATTCACGGCAAGGCCCGGATCATCGCCGTCTCCCCGCACCGGATCAAGGCCTCCATCGACAAGGGCGACATTGCGATTGTCGCTGGGTTCCAGGGCATGAGCCGGGACAGCAATGACATCACCACCCTTGGCCGCGGCGGTTCCGACACGACGGCGGTGGCCCTGGCTGCAGCCCTGAAGGCCGATGTCTGCGAAATCTACACCGACGTCGACGGCGTCTACACCGCTGATCCCCGGGTGGTGCCTGCTGCCCGGAAGCTTGCCACGATCTCCAGCGAGGAAATGCTCGAGATGGCAGCCTCGGGTGCCAAAATCCTGCACCTCCGCTGTGTGGAATACGCCCGCCGCTTTGGCGTACCGCTGCACGTCCGCTCGTCCTTCAGCCAGCTCGAGGGAACCTGGGTGCTGCCCAATCCCGATGACACCATCAAGATTCAAGAGGGAGAACCCTTGGAACAGCCCATCATCTCCGGTGTTGCCCATGACCGTTCAGAAGCGAAGGTCACGGTGGTCGGTGTGCCCGACATCCCGGGCAAGGCCGCTGAAATCTTCGGGATCGTAGCCGGCGCACATTCCAACATCGACATGATTGTGCAGAACGTATCCACACACGGCTCCGGGCACACGGACATCTCCTTCACCCTGCCGATTGTCGAGGGCGCGGAGGCGCTCACCGCGCTCAAGGCGGCACAGGAAACCGTGGGCTACGAAGGTATCGAGTATGACGAGCAGATCGGCAAGCTGTCGCTGATCGGCGCCGGCATGCGGTCCAACCCAGGCGTGTCCTACAAGTTCTTCAAGGCGTTGTCCGACGCCGGGGTGAACATCGACATGATTTCCACCTCGGAGATCCGCATCTCGGTGGTCACCAGCGCGCACCTGCTCGACACCGCCGTGCGAGCAGTGCACGCCGCATTCGACCTCGACGGCGACGCCGTGGCAACCGTGTACGCGGGCACCGGGCGCTAACCCGGCCCCACCTCCCGTTGATTTGGCAGGACACGCCGTTTATCGGGCGCCAAACGGGGTGTGTCCTGCCAACTCACGGGGCTATTCCTCCGTGTGAAGCACCGGCTTGGTGAAATAGTCCGGGTACTTCATGACGGGTTCGGTGCGACGCACTGTCGGGTGATCCGGGTGCTTCCGCACCGCGTAGTGATGGCCCTCGGAATCCACCTCAACAATGAGTTCCGCGAGCTCTGCTTCCGAAGCGCTTTCGAAATCATCGTGCCGGTGCACCACCGGCTCATCGAGGGCGTCCCTCTCGGCCGGTCCAAGGAAAATCGTGGCGGGGTTCTTGATCCAGCGGCGCCGGGTTCTCTCAGCCATGGGTATCGCCTTCTTTCTGCGGCTGTTCGAGTACCCACATCTTAAGTCCGTCCGGCTGAAAAAGATCCTGACAGGACGCAGAAATCCCCCGCACCGTACTGCCTGGTGCGGGGGATTTCCGTGTGTTGTTACTGCCCGTTCGTCGGGGTACTGTCCCCATCCGCAGACGGGAGCTTGTTCGCCCCGCCGGTGGGTGACACTGCAGTCGGCGCAGCGACGCCGGCTCCGTCCACGACAACCGAAACGAAGGTGACAGCGGTGGATCCCGCGTAGGTCACCCGGCCGACGTAGGAGCCGGGCTCAAGGCCCGCCCAGTTCAGCGTGACCTCACCGGACTCGCCGTTGGCGAGCTCCAGCGGGTTGGGCGCGATCGAGGCGTTGCCTTCATCGGCGCCGAGGATTGCGGCGTCGAAGGTTGCAGCCGTTGCCTGGCCGTTGGGGCTCGCATAGAGGTTGACAATCGCCTTATAGACGCCCGGAACCGGGTTCTGCAGGTTCAGTGTCTCGCTCGCCGAGGCGGTGGCCACCTGGTAGAGGCGCCCGTTGGGATCGAACACGAAGAGGTCGAAGTCAGCGCCCGGATCGGCCGAAAGCACCGACAGACTCGCAAACGGCGTGTCCTTCGGAACGGTCACTTCAGTCACGTAGTTCGACGCGTTGTTTTCCACAACCACCGGTCCCGGCACCAGTGACAGCGGCGAGCTGTTGGCCTTGGAAAGGCCCTGCAGCGTCATGCTGACCGGAGCGTTGGTACCCGAGGTGACGGGGATCGTTCCGCTTCCATCCGGACCCTCCGAGGTGAACGCCACCTGGGACGGAGCGACGACGGACTGCGGACGGACCGCGACCGGTGACGCAACAACCTTGCCCTGACCTTCCCAGACCAGCGAACCCTTGGCGAATTTGCCGAGCTGTGCTTCGGCGTTCTCGAAGGTCACTTCGAAGGTCTGCTTCTCGCCGGCCTTCGTGAAGTTCAGTACCGAAGGGGTCACCTTCACGTTGACACCCGGCACGTTTGCCGTTGCGGTGTAGGTGCCCGGGGTAAGGGCAGTCACCGTACGGGTGACGGTCGTCTTGCCGGTCAGGTTACCGACGGCGAAGGACGGCACGTTCATGTTCTTCGCGTCGATGCCTTCGACACCCTTGACGTCCGCGTATCCGGTGCCTTCAACGAACTGCAGGTACTCGATCCTGCCGGCGTCGTAGACGAGCCCGGGGTTCAGGACGCTGATGGGATCCACCTGGCCGGCGCCGGTTGCGAAGACGTCGCCGTCCACGCCGCCCTGGGCATTCTTGACCGGATCCGCGGTGGTCATCATGGCGGACTTGACCGCAGCCGGTGACCAGGCGGGGTTCTTGGCGAGGATGAGTGCGCCCACTCCGGCAACGTGCGGAGCGGCCATCGAGGTTCCGGAGAGGAACCCGAACTCATCACCGCCGGTACCGATCGGTGACACACCTGCGAGAACGGCAACACCGGGTGCTGCAACGTCCGGCTTCAGCAGATCGGAGCCGGTGGCGAGCAGCGGACCGCGTGAGGAGAAGCCTGCGATCTGCGGGACGGGAGGCAGCGGCTCACCGGTGGTGTCTTCATCTACAAGAGCAACCAGCATGTCCGGATTGGCTGCAACCTTCTCTTTGAGCTCAAGGCTCGCCGGAGTGTTGACGTGGATGGTCGGGACCGAGTGCTTGTCCGTGTCCATCGAGGAGTCGGTGAGGTTGACCAGGATCATGCCCACTCCACCGGTACGTGCAACCTCGGCGGACTTGGCCACGCGGTCGTACACGCCGCGGTCGCAGACAACAATCTTGCCTGCCACGCGCGTTGGGTCCAGCGAGTTCGGTGCGCAGAGGTCGCCGTCCTTGGCACCGGCCGCGGCAGCGTTTGCGGACAGGACCACCGGGCTGGCGGGAACTCCTGCGCTCATGATACTGGCTCCGCGGAACTTGGTGCCGTCGGCGAACTCGGCGGTTCCCTGCAGCGCGTGGCTGAAGGTGCTTGCCGCGACAGTGGTCACCCAGGGAGCTCCGTGGTTGACGGTGCTGGCCGTCGGGCCCGAGTTGCCTGCTGAGGCCGACACGAACACACCTGCGGATGCCGCACCCAGGAAGGCCAGGGAAACCGGATCAGTGGTGGTGGTCGCGCTGCCCGAGATGGAGTAGTTCAGGACATCGACGCCGTCGAGCACCGCCTGGTTGATCGCTGCGATAGAGGCGGAGGAGTAGCAGCCGCCGGTATTCGGATCATTGTCCGCCCAGCAGACCTTGTAGACGGAGAGCTTGGCTGCCGGAGCGACGCCGGAAGACTTGCCGAAGTCACGGCCGGCGACGGTCTGGGTGACGTTGCTGTTGCCCACCGCCGTGCTGGCCGTATGGGTTCCGTGGCTGTCCACATCAATCGGCGACAGCACCTCTTCGGGGGCGCGGTTCGCCTTGGGTACGTACTCTTCGAAATCCTCGGAGAAGTACTGGGCTGCGAGGACCTTCGAGTTGCATTCGGTGCCGGAGAAGCGCACACCGACCTCACACTCACCGAGGAAGGTGGTGCCGTCGGACTTCAGCATCGCGATGCCGCCCTTGGCCCGGTACGGCTGGCCGACCTGGGGCTGCTCACCCTTCTTGAGCTTGACGACCTCCGTGCCCTGGAAGAAGGGACTGCTCGGCGTGTATCCGGTGTCGATGACTCCGACCACCGTTCCGGCACCGGCGTTTGCTTCGCCGCCGAACTGGGTGTTCCAGGCGCCGCCCTCGCCGCGCAGGTTGAGGATGTCGAGGCTGGAGTAGTCGTCGGGAGCATTCTCCACGTCCGGAGCAACCATCCGCACGCCCGGATCCTTGGCGAGCTCAACAGCCTGGTCCGAGGTCAGCTTCGCACTGAAACCGTTGAGGGCTGCGGTGTAGGACCGCTTGATCGCCACACCCTTTTCGCCCGCAACAGCCTGCTGCTTCTGTTCGAGGTGACTCTTGTACTTCTGGAAGTCCTTCTTCTCGGAAAGCTTCTCACCCTTCTCAGGCTTGGTCGCCTCAATTCCGGGGACACCGCCGTCGTACATGGCAGCAGGCTCTTCATTGAGCACCACAATGTAGCGGCCATCCGGGTAGTTGCCGGGATCCACTTTCTTGACCGGCTGGATCTGCTGGGTAGCAGTAGGGCCAGCGGGTACGGCAGCGGCGGGCACCGCTGACATGGAACCGAGAATCAGGGGGAGGCCAACCACGAGAGCTGTAGCTCTGCGCAGACCACCTGCCCGACGGTTCCTGTGTTGGGGGTCTTTCACGCGAGGGTACCTTTCATCGAAAAAGCGACCGGTCTACGCCGGACTGAAAGAAGCTGGTGTGAGGGCTGTGCCCTGAGTCACAACCAAGCCATCCATAGGTTACCCCCGGGTACGGTGCCTGATGGCTGTTCCTGAGCAGATCCTGACGGTAAACAGGGCATTGCGCCAAGAATGAATTTTCATAACGGACGTTAATTCAATTTCAGCGGCAGGAGTGGTAAAGCGGTTGCTTCAGGCCATCAGGGATAATGGGCGGGTGGCGCTGACCGTTCTGACCCCGCAAGAGTGGGAACCGCGCGCCCTCGCCCATACCCAGCGGGCCCGAGCGTTCACCGAGCCCTACCTTCGGCGGCGGGCTGAACAGAAAAGACATCCTGTCGAGGACTTCCTGTTCACCTATTACACCCAGAAGCCTGCGCAGCTGCTGCGCTGGCACCCGGGCGCGCATACCGTTCTGACCGGCCCGGGCGCCGTCGAACGCGCCGGCTGGAAGTTCTACCGTCCGCTCACGTCAGCCGAGCGGCAACAGCTCGGACTGAACGACGACGACGGCGCAGCCATGGTCGATCTTCCCGCCTTCCTTGCCGCACGGCGGGAGGCAGTGGATTTTGCGCACATCATCCTGTCCGGCACGGCCGCCCGTCCGGCGCAGTTCGGCTGTTTCGGCCTGCATGAGTGGGCCATGGCCTACAAGTCGGATGAGAATTCGATCCGGCATGAATACCTGGGCCTCCGGCTGGGGCCGTCCGGAACGGATGAGGTGGTCGAGGCCAACCGGATCAGGTGCACCCATTTCGATGCGTTCCGGTTTTACGCTCCCCAGGCGAGCGCCCTGAATGAACTTCAGCCCACACGGGAGGCGCAGCGGGACCTCGAGCAGCCTGGCTGCCTGCACGCCAACATGGACCTCTACAAATGGGCCTACAAATTGACCCCCGTTCTTCCGAGCGAGCTGGTCATGGACTGCTTTGAGCTCGCCTGGCGCATCCGCACGATGGATATGCAGGCTTCCCCCTATGATCTTGCCGAGTGGGGCTACCCGCCGATTGCCATCGAAACCCCGGCCGGCCGGGCCGATTATGTGCGGGCACAGCGGGGGTTCTCGGCTGAATCCCAGCTAAAGCGTGCACAGTTGAAGAAGTGCATCGACCAACTGCACGTGGATGCCGGGCTCTGAGCCGGGCCGCAGCCGTTCAGGGCGGCAGCGATTCGGAGCGGCAGCGGGGCACCGGGTGAGACCACCAGCGAGGGCGACAAGGAGGTTACCGTGGAAACGGCACGCAGTGTTGCCGTCAGGGGCGTCTGCCTCCTGACCGGCTCCGTGCTGGCGGTTCTGCTGGCCGGCTGCGGCGCCACCGGTAACCCCGGAACGGAGCTGACCGCCGCCCCGCCCAGTTCACCGTCGTCCCAACCAGCAGTACCGTCCCCAACGCCCACCGCCTCGGAGAGCAGTATGTCGACCGATTCACCGAAGCCCGCACCCAGCCTCCCGTCCGATCCTGCCGCCGTCGGGAGTTCAATGCTGACCATCAGCATCAGGCAGAATCCCGAAGCCGAGCCGGTCGAGTACTTCCTCGAATGCACTCCGGACGGCATCGGGGAAACCACCACCCTGCCGAATCCCGCAGCGGCCTGTGAAGCAGTCAAGCGCCTGGGCGCGGCGTTCTTCAATGCGGAGCCGGACCCCAACCAGATGTGCACCCAGCAGTACGGTGGACCGCAGACCGCCACAATCAAGGGCACCGTGGACGGGCATCGCGTCTATGCCTCCTTCTCCGCGACAGACGGTTGCGAGATTGCACGGTGGAACGCCGTCGAATCCATCCTCGGGCCGGCCGGCGCCAACTGAGCCGGACTGCCGCTTCACGGGTCACGGACCGTTGGGTTGGGCCGGTAGAATGGAACGGCAAGCTCGCGGAGCGCTGGATCAGGCTGTAGGAAATCCGAGCGTGAGACGGCACCCGTCGGGCAACCGCATTTAAACGCGCTGTTCTTACTTCACAGGAGTTGCCGGATGCCCCGGATCGTTGTTGACGTCATGCCCAAACCTGAAATCCTCGATCCGCAGGGCAAGGCCATCGCCGGCGCCCTCCCCCGCCTCGGGTTCACCGGATTCGCCGAAGTCCGTCAGGGCAAACGGTTTGAGCTCACCGTTGAGGGGGACGTCACCGAAGAAGTGCTGGAGCATGCTCGCAGCGCCGCCGCCACCCTGCTGTCCAACCCGGTGATCGAGGACGTGACCCGGGTCGAGGTCATCGAGGACGCACAGTGACTGTCGAGACTCCCCTGATCGGCCATTCGGCAGCCGAGGTTGTCGACGAGCACCTGTCCGGCGTCCGCGTCGGTGTGGTCACCTTTCCGGGAACGCTCGATGACCGGGACGCTCTGCGTGCCGTCCGCATTGCGGGCGGAACCGGTGTTCCGCTGTGGCACGGCGACCATGACCTCAAGGAGGTGGACGCCGTCATCATCCCCGGCGGCTTCTCCTACGGTGACTATCTGCGTGCCGGAGCCATTTCCCGTTTCGCGCCGCTGATGGAACAGATCACCGCGGCCGCTTCCGGCGGCTCCCTGCCGGTGCTCGGCATCTGCAACGGCTTCCAGGTCCTCACCGAGGCGCACCTGCTGCCCGGTTCGATGATCAAGAACAACCACCTGCACTTCCTGTGCAAGGACCAGCGGCTCACAGTCGAGAATACGATGACGGCGTGGACCTCCTCGTATGAACAGGGCACCGAAATTGTGGTTCCGCTGAAGAACCAGGACGGGCAGTTCGTTGCTGACGAGCGCACCCTTGACGAGCTCGAAGGCGAAGGCCGTGTGGTGTTCCGCTATGCCGGCGGCAACCCCAACGGCTCCCGCCGGGACATTGCCGGCATCACCAATGAGCACGGCAACGTGGTGGGCCTCATGCCCCACCCCGAACATGCCGTCGAGGCCGGTTTCGGTCCCGACTCCTCAGCGTTCGGTGAAGTCGAGGTCCGCGGCGGCGTGGACGGACTCGGCATCTTCACCTCGGTACTGCAGAAACTGGTTAACAAGTGACTACAGAGACAACCTCAAAGAAGTTCAACATCGACACGGTCGAACACGCCGAGCAGACCCCGGAGCAGCAGCTGCCCTGGGCCGAACTGGGTCTGAAGGAAAACGAGTACCAGCGCGTCGTCGAGATCCTCGGACGTCGGCCCACCGCTGCGGAGCTGGCCATGTACTCAGTGATGTGGAGCGAGCACTGCTCCTACAAGTCCTCGAAGGTGCACCTGCGGCAGTTCGGTGACAAGGTCACCGACGCCATGAAGGAACACCTCCTGGTGGGGATCGGTGAGAATGCCGGCGTCGTCGATATCGGTGACGGCTGGGCGGTGACCTTCAAGGTCGAATCCCACAATCACCCCTCCTTCGTTGAGCCCTACCAGGGTGCGGCGACCGGCGTCGGCGGCATTGTCCGCGACATCATTTCGATGGGCGCTCGTCCCGTGGCCGTCATGGATCCGCTGCGATTCGGCGCGATCGACCATCCGGACACCGCCCGTCTGGTCCACGGCATCGTGGCCGGCATCGGCGGGTACGGAAACTCCCTGGGCCTGCCGAACATCGGTGGTGAAGTGGTCTTCGACTCCGTCTACCAGGGCAATCCGCTGGTCAACGCACTGGCCGTCGGCGTCCTCCGGCACGAGGACATCCGACTGGCCAACGCCTCCGGAGTCGGCAACCGTGTGGTGCTCTTCGGTGCGCGTACCGGCGGCGACGGCATCGGCGGTGCGTCGGTGCTCGCCTCCGAATCATTCGACGACGCGAAGCCGTCCAAGCGACCGGCCGTGCAGGTCGGTGACCCGTTCGCCGAGAAGGTCCTCATCGAGTGCTGCCTCGAGCTGTTCAAGAACGGCATCGTGGAGGGCATTCAGGATCTCGGTGCCGCCGGCATCTCCTGTGCAACGTCTGAGCTGGCCTCGAACGGTGAGGGCGGCATGCACGTCGAACTCACCGACGTGCTGCTGCGTGATCCGTCACTGACTCCGGGGGAAATCCTGATGTCGGAGTCGCAGGAACGCATGATGGCTGTGGTGACCCCCGAGAACGCGGGCGCGTTCGAGGCGATCATGGACAAATGGAGCGTCGAGTACTCCTGGCTGGGTGAGGTCACCGATACCGGCCGGCTGATCATCGAGTGGGACGGCGAGAAGATTGTCGACGTCGATCCCCGGACTGTTGCCCATGACGGGCCGGTGTACGAGCGCCCCTATTCCCGGCCCGAGTGGCTGGACGGTGTGCAGGCTGACTCCTTCGCCGGAGACCGGCCGTCCGGCGGTGAGCAGCTGAAGTCTGCCGTGCTGGAGCTGATGTCCTCACCGAACATGTGCTCGAAGGACTGGATCACCAACCAGTACGACCGCTTTGTCCAGGGCAACACCGCCCTGGCCATGCCGGACGACGCCGGTGTGGTCCGTGTCGATGAAGAGACCGGCCTCGGCATCGCGCTCTCAACCGACGCCAACGGCCGCTACTCCTATCTGAACCCGTACGACGGCGCCCGGCTGGCTCTTGCCGAGGCGTACCGCAACGTCGCCACCACCGGTGCCCAGCCGATGGCCGTCACCGACTGCCTCAACTTCGGTTCACCCGAGGACCCTGAAGTGATGTGGCAGTTCGCCGAGTCCGTCCGCGGCCTCGCCGACGCGTGCCAGGACCTGGGCGTTCCGGTTACCGGCGGCAACGTCTCCCTCTACAACCAGACCGGTGGGGTGGCCATCCACCCCACGCCGGTGGTGGGCGTGCTGGGCGTGTTCGACGACGTCGCACGCCGCACCCCGTCAGGCTGGCGCGAGGATGGCCAGGCGATCTACCTGCTCGGCACCACCCGCAATGAGCTGGACGGATCCGAGTGGGCCAATCTGCGCGGCCACCTCGGCGGGCAGCCGCCGGTGCTGGACCTGCAGGCGGAGAAGACGCTCGCTGCGATCCTCGTGAATTCGTCGCGCGACGGCATGATCGATGCGGCCCACGACCTGTCCGAGGGTGGTCTGGCTGCGGCGCTCTCCGAGGCTGCACTGCGTTTCGGTGTGGGCGCCCGGATCGGGATCGACGAACTGTGTGAGCGTGACGGAATTGATCCGTTCACCGCACTCTTCTCCGAATCCCAGGGACGCGCCGTCGTCGCCGTCCCCCGTTCTGAAGAGGTCCGGTTCAACGACATGTGCACTGCGCGGAACTTCCCGCGTCTGCGCATCGGGGTGGTGGACGCAGAGAACCAGGCGCTGGACGTTCAGGGGCACTTCACGCTTCCACTGGCCGAGCTGAAGGAAGCCCACGAAGCCACGCTTCCGAAGCATTTCGCGTAACGGTTTCATCACTCGTTCATATGGCAGGG
The DNA here is from genome assembly GCF_900099735.1 of Arthrobacter subterraneus. Taxonomy (GTDB): domain Bacteria; phylum Actinomycetota; class Actinomycetes; order Actinomycetales; family Micrococcaceae; genus Arthrobacter_D; species Arthrobacter_D subterraneus. The sequence goes on from NZ_FNDT01000006.1 coordinate 80,219, forward strand.
CACCGGTGTTTCGGCACCGGTGCTCTGCCATATCGTTACGTGCACAACCCCAGGGGAGAGCAGCCCAACCGATAGGGTTGATGCATGACATTTCCGCTATTGAGTGCGCTTTTCGCCATGATTGCGGGGCTGTTGCACGTGTACATCTTTGTCCTCGAGAGCGTCCGCTGGCGCCACCCGTCCGCCTGGCGGAAGTTCGGGATCACCTCGCAGGAACATGCGGACATCATCCGCCCTATGGCGTTCAACCAGGGCTTCTACAATCTCTTTCTGGCTGCCGGCGTGATTGTGGGGCTGGCACTGTCCGGAACGCTGGTGGGGTACGGGATGATCGTCCTCGCATTGGCAATCATGGTGCTTGCCGCCGTCGTTCTGGTAGTGACTAACCGGACGCTCTGGATCGCCGCCCTGGTGCAGGGACTTCCCCCGCTGCTGGCTCTGGTGACCATGCTGATGGCTGAGCCCTGACCTGTCCGCTGCGCTGCCCTGCTCACGCAGTTCCCGCGGCCAGACGGCGCGCTGCCGCAAGGTAGCGGCGGGTCACCAGCTCCTGGCAGAACCGTGCAACGGGTGCGCCGAGCCGGTAGAACCAGTTCCCATGCCTGCTGTATGCGTGCAGTTCGAAGAACACCGTGCCGTCGGCGTCCAGCACCGCAGTGAAGCTTTCTTCGCCGCTTTCAGGGTGACCCGGCAGGGTGGCGTAGCCGAAGCCGGCTCGGTGCGTGCCGTCGTCGTTCCTTCCTGAATCGGTTTCCTCAACCCATACCACGGCGCACGGAGCCTTCAACCGGACCTTCCCGACGCCGAAACCCACGACGACGGTGCCGCCGACTGCAGCCCGTGGCGCCGCATCGACCCGGAGTTGGGCGCCGCGGTGCAGTTCGAAGGTCAGGATGCCCTCTGCCAGACGCCGGAAATCCGCTTCGCCGGTGCCGACCCGGATGCGGTGACGCATCGACCGGAAACCTGTGGGCCACGCGCCCGTGCGTGTCCAGCCGATTGCGGAGTGGGTGAAATCAGGCATCGCTGCCCTGGGAGAGCTGAGTCCAGCCAAGCGAATCACGGTCCTTCTTCGGGAGGGTTGCCACTACGAGGTCATAGGAATCCTCGATCATGTCGCGGATCATCTCATCGGGCAGGGAGCCGGTGCAGTCCACGCCATTCCAGTGGGTCTTGTTCAGGTGCCAGGCTCCGGTGATTCCGGGGTGTGCGGCGCGCAACTGTTCGGCAAGATCCGGCTCGCACTTGAGGCTGATGGCCAGGGCTGGCGATCCGAGGTTTGAGAGCGCGAACATCTTTGCGGCTCCACCGGGTGCACGCACCTTGAAGACCGACGCTTCCGGGCCAAACGGGAAGTCCTCAAATGTGCCCGGAAACGAGAGACAAGCGCGGCGAAGCTGTGCTGCATCCACATGGTGAGCCTACAGCGAAGCGGTGACACACTATAGGAACCACAATCGAGGAGTGCATATGGGAGAGCTCGGCCGACAGGCCCGGAAAGTCGCAGACGGAGCAGAAGAGGCGACGGATTCCAAGCCATTCATCCTCGCAGCACGGGCCGGCTATGTCGCTGCGGGCCTCCTGCATATCCTCATCGGAATCATTGCCGTCCGGGTGGCTGCGGGTGGATCCGGCAGTGCGGATCAGAACGGCGCCATGGCATCCCTTGCCGGCACCCCGGGCGGCGGCATCCTGTTGTGGGCGTGCTTCATCGGCTGTTCGGCACTGGCCCTGTTCCTGCTCAGCGAGGTGATCTTCCCTCCCAAACGGATCAGCGGCAAGGACAAACTCAAGTTCCGGCTGAAGGACGGCGGGAAGGCCGTTGTCTACGCCGCAATCGGTATTGCCTTTGCGCGGTATGCGATGGGTGGGTCAGGCAGCAGCTCGTCCACCCAGTCCACCAGCGCCGCACTGATGGCTAACCCTGCCGGTGTGGCGCTGCTGCTTGCGGTCGGAGCCGGCATTTTTGTTGTGGCCGGATACTTCATCTACCGCGGCGCAACCGGAAAGTTCGAGGACAACCTGAACGGCAAACCTTCCGGTTCCGCGGGACGCGCAGTCACGATGCTGGGCACTGTCGGCTACGTCGCCAAGGGGATCGCACTGGGTGTGCTCGGGCTGCTGCTGATCATTGCGACGGTGAAAAACAACCCCGAGGAATCCACCGGACTGGACGGTGCCCTGAAGTCGCTGCAGGAACAGCCGTTTGGCATCTGGATTCTCGGCGCTGTGGCGTTGGGGCTGATCGCCTACGGCCTCTACATGATTGTGCGTGCGCGGTACCAGCGGATGTGATGCTGGAGCGGCCGCGGTGTCGTTGCAAGCGTGGTCGATGCGACGCATGACCGTTGCGGGCCGACGTTCAAACTCAGCGCTACAGGCCCGACCGGTCCTGCGCTGCAGGCCTGACCGGTCCAGTGCTCCCAAGCCCGATCTATCAGCCCAGCACTACAGTTCGAGGTTCACAGCCCCAGCCGCGGCGCTTCGATTGCCGGGCACGTGTTCATGACAACGTCGAGGCCGGCGTCTGCTGCTCGCTGGGCGGCTGCCTCATCAATCACGCCCACCTGCAGCCAGACCGCTTTGGCGCCAACGGCGATTGCGTCATCCACGACGGCGCCGACCCGCTGACTGTTCACGAAGCAGTCGACGACGTCGATCTCCCCCGGCACGTCGGCGAGCCTCTTGTATCCGGTGCGGCCGTAGACGTCATCACCTTTCAGGCTCACCGGAATAACGTCCATTCCCAGCCTGTCTATGAGGAAGCGTGACACCCCCATTGCCGCTCGGCGCGGATTGTTGGACAGTCCGACGACCGCCCAGCGAGCCGGCGTGGTCAGGAGCCGTTTGATGGTGGCCGGATCATTCTGGTGGGACATGGCGTGTTCCTCCTCTGTCGGGCTGGACATTGGTGGTGCGCCGGTTCCGGAGGGCCCCGCCGACTCTCTGCCGACTCTCTGCGGCGTTTCCCCAGTGTTTCAGGTTTCCAGCGGGATGGGTGAGATACGTTTCCAGCGGGATGAGGGAGATACGTTTCCAGCGGGATGAGGGAGATACGTTTCCAGCGGGATGAGGGAGATACGTTTCCACCAGGATGGGTGGGCTGCAGGGAACGTTAGAGGCCAGACGCCTTACGGTGGATGAACCGGCGGATCCAGTCGAGCGTTTCCGGGTGATCTAGATGCAGGCCATGCCGTGCACCTGCCACCTTGACCAGTGTGGAGCGTGGGACGTTCTCATGTAGCACCAGTGCGTTGTCCAGCGGTGTAAGCGGGTCTTCGGTTCCGTGGAGGATGAGAGTCGGCGCCGTAATGGTGTCCAGGAGGTTCCGCGCGTCGTGCTCCTTGCTGGCCCGGAAGTGCCGGCGTTTGGCTTGCTGTGAGGCTCTCGAGGTGAAGAAGGTCCTGACGGCTTCGCTGTGGGCAGCTGCCCAGTCCGCGTCGAAAAACAGCGGTTCGAGCCGCGCCGGGTCGCCGCTGGTCAGGGCCCTGGTGGCTTCCGGATCCCGGTTCCTGCCGAGGAATCCGCCCGCCGCTGTCGCAGCAAGGATGAGAGCACCCAGACGATCCGCATGATCGATCGCCAGCCACTGGGCAACGCGTCCGCCCATGGAATGGCCATAAATGTGGGCCTGCTCTGCGCCGGCGGCGTCGAGTACGGCGAGCGCATCTGCGGCAAATCCACGCGTGCTGAGGTGTTCGGTTTGGCCCTCCTCGCTGTTGCCGATCCCCCGGTGGTCGAACCGGACCACCCGGAACGTCCGGGCGAGATCCGCCACGATAGGCTCCCACCCCGTCATCCCGGTGGCCTGGCCGGCAATCAGCAACAGAGGCGGGCCGTTTCCTTCGGAACGCCAGGCGAGACGCGTTCCGTCATTGGCAGTGGCGAAGTCCATGGGCCTTCCGCAGTCGGTCGGAGCTATTCAATGGCGGGGTGCCGAAGGCGTCCAGATCCTGCCAGGACGACGGCGGCGCGAGGTCGGGCCCCAGCATTCCACGGCCCGCGCCACATCATTCACTATGGCGGGTCCGGCGTGGAACTGCGAGTTGTTTCGGCCCTGGTTCTCACGACAATGGTTCCCGGGGACACGCACTATGGCGGGTCCGGCGTGGACGTGCGAATTGTTCCGGCCCTGGTTCTCACGACAACGGTTCCGGGGGACGGCTGGCTGTATCCGAAGATCCCTTCGGACTTGTACATGTGGTGCTTGGCACAGAAACACGCGAGATTACAGTGGCTCGTTGTTCCGCCTCTCGCCCATGGAACCGTATGGTCAATCTCGCAGCCGAAGGCCGCCCTGTTGCAGCCGGGATGCCTGCAGGTTCGATCGCGCGCACGTATCCAGTCCTGCAGGTGCTTCGGTGGCCGATAAGTCTCCCGCCCAACGTCCAGCACCGATCCGGTCACCGGGTGAGTAAGAATCCGTGTGAATGAGGGGGCATGCGCTGCCAGCCGGGCCGCTGTTTCTGCATCGATGGGGCCGTACCCTTCCAGCTCCGCGAACTGGTTCAGGCCGCGTGCGTCCGGCACTTGTTCAGCCCCGTCGACAGTGTTGTTCCCGCCCGGCCCGTTGCTCTCGCCTTCTTTGAGGACATCGAGGAGCATGAGGACCGGCACAGTGACGTTCACACGGGCCGTGATGCCCTGCCAGGCTGGATGCCCATCCGCTGCCGACTCGCTGGTGAGCAGGTCGGTGAATACGTCAGCGCGAAGTTGTCCAAGGGTACGTGGTTCATCGGGCAATTTGAGTTTTCGGGCGGTTGCCGTGAGCCGCTCATAGATGCCGCAGGCTTGTTCCGCCGGGAGGTACGCGTGCAGCCAGGCCATGCCGTCATCGTCCGGCCGTAACTCTATGTGCCGCTCGCTCACGGCTTTGGCCTTGCGGACAGGGAGGGTCTCCGGATGATGGGCCTCCCGGAGACGGCGTGCCCTACGAGCGAGCTTGGGAACGGTCAACCCCCGTGCGTGGTCAAGCAGATCGCGCTCGAAGTTGATGGCAGCTTCACCCTGCATTCCGAGCGACTCCTCCGCGATCAGCACCGCATGCCGACGAGAAATTGCTCCCGATTCCAGTGCTCCCAGAGTGGCCGGGTGCTTCTCGTTCAGCCGCACGGACTCGTCGACCAGACGGGCCGCCGCGCCTTCTGGAACTTTCAGAACAAGTGCCACTTCGGACGCCGCAACAGAGCGGGCCATATCTTCCCTGTCGCTACCGGCGGGGAACCGCGGCGGGAGTACATCCCGGGTGAGATCCAGAAGCCGTGAGGCGATAAGGGCTTCCATTGCATCGGCCCAGGAACGAAGACCGGCAAGCTCGTTCAGGGCCTCGGACGTTCCTTCGAGGGTGAGAGTCTCGAGCCCGGCCAGGACCACCCTGCCCGCAAGGCCGGCATCACCCGAAAGCCGACTGTCACCGCGTGCGCCGTCGCAGTCATCCGGGCTCACCGATTCCCGTGCTGCCGGCTCCCACACCCGCCGCGAAAGCGGCGCTGTGCCCTGCTGCCACGAGTCCCCTGGTTTTTCCCGACCCGATTGCCGCTCCTCTGACTCTGGTGAACGGCCATGACGCGTCGGACCTTCAGCGCGCGGCGGACCTTCAGCGCGCGGCGGACCTTCAGCCTCCGGCGGACCTTCAGCGCGCGGCGGACCCTCACCCTCCGGCGGACATTCAGCATCCGGCGCGAACTCAGCGTCCGGCGGACATTCAAAACCCATTGCAGCCTGATGGGGATATGGACCCAGAGTTCCGGCCGAACGGGCCTCGCAGTCGAAGGCCCACAGGTCTTCGGGCCGGAAATCACGTTCGGTGAGGAAGTCATGCCAGGTGTAGTCATCGACCGCCGCCGATGAGTGTTCCCGCTCCGCTTCCAACGTCATGGAAACAGTCAAACATCCACCTACGACATTCCTGCGAGACACCGTCACCGCTGTGGATAAGAGCAATCCCTGACTGTCAGTGGGGTCGCATAAGCTTCGATGAGAATGCCCAACCGACCAGGAGAACCGTGGCAGAACTTCGCGTCTTTGTACCCACTCCGCTCCCCGAACCCCTCTGTGAGCTGATCGAGCGTTTGGAGCCGCGCCTTGAGCTGGTTCGGGACCAGTCGCTTCTGCCGCCACAGCTCTACGCCGGTGACCACCAGGGCGACGCAGCGTTCACCCGTACACCGGAACAGCAATCAGAATATGAGCGCCTCATCGACAGCGCCGATGCACTGTACGGGGTGCCGGGCCAATCAGGAACGGAGTTGCGCCGGGCTGTCCGCGCCAACCCTCGGCTGCGGTGGGTTCACACCACCCCGGCAGGCGGAGGGAGCCAGGTCAGGGCGGCACAGCTCGCCCCCGGTGAGCTGGAGAGCATCACCTTCACCACGTCAGGCGGCGTTCATGCAGAACCGTTGGCAGAATTCGCCGTATTCGGAGTGCTCGCCGGAGCCCAGGGCCTGCCGCAGCTGCTTGAAGACCAGCGCGGGCAGAAATGGGGCGCACGGCGGCCCGTGCCGCTGGTGGCACAGCAGCGCGTCGCCGTCGTCGGGCTGGGCGGAATCGGCCGTGCGGTGACGCGAAAGCTGAGCGCTTTGGGCGCAGAAGTGGTCGGCGTACACCGCCGTGACGTCGAAGCCGATGGAGTATCCGGCATCGTTGGACCCGAACGTCTGGGCGAACTCCTTCCCAACGTCGATGCCGTGGTGCTGTGCCTGCCCGAGACCGAGTCAACCCGGCACATGCTCAGCCGCGAGCTGCTCACGCAGGTGAAGGGCGGCATCACTGTGGTCAATGTGGGCCGCGGGACCACCGTGGATGAGAAGGCGCTGATCGAAGCCCTCCAGGACGGTCGCGTGGGATTCGCGGCGCTCGACGTGTTTGAACAGGAGCCGCTGCCGTCAGACAGCCCGCTGTGGAAGCTGCCCAACGTCGTCGTCAGCCCCCATAACGCAGGAACCTATGAGGATGAGGAACGGAAAATCGCCGAACTCTTCGCGGAAAATGCCCGCCGGCTGCTCGACGGTGAGCCGCTGATCAACGTGGTGGACACGGTCGAGTTCTACTAGAGCCCTACATCCATTTCTTGTGCTTGAACGTGAGGTAGAGGCCAACGCCCATCAGAAGCATGAGGACCAGCGCAAAGGGGTAGCCGAGCGTCCAGTCCAGTTCCGGCATGAACTCGAAGTTCATGCCGTAGACGGTTCCCACCAGTGTGGGAGCGAAGAGAATGGCCGCCCAGGAAGAGATTTTCTTGACCTCCTCGCTCTGTGCAAGGCTCGCCTCGGAAAGGTGGCGCATCTCCTCGTTCTGCCGCTGCGTCACGAGGGTTGCATGCACGGAGAGAGCGTTCTGCAGCAGGATGCGGAAGGAATCGACCCGCTCAATGACCCGGATCACGTGATCCTGCACATCGCGCAACCTGGCCTGCAGTTCCGAATCCATACCGTACTTCTCGGCTCCGACCAGGAGGGCATCGAGCATGGGCCGCAGCGGATGCGTAGCGCGCTGGAAGTTGATGACCTCACGGGACAGCTCATAGATGCGGCGTGCAACATCCGGCGCTGAGCTGAAAAGTTCGTCCTCGATCTCATCGATGTCATTCTCAAGGCCCGCAACCACGGGTGCGTACTGGTCCACCACCTCGTCGAGGATTGCGTAAAGGACTGCCTGGGGGCCAAGGGCCAGCAGTTCAGGCACAGCTTCCAGCCGCCGTCGTACTTTTGCAAGGTTGGGCGACTCCGCCTGCCGGATGGTGACAATGAAGTCCGGACCGATGAAGACGTGAAGCTCACCGAACTCCACCATTTCCTCATCGTCCAGGTACCGGGCCGGACGGAGCACTGCGAAAAGGGTTTCACCGTAACGCTCCAGCTTGGACCGCTGATGGCCGTGCATCGCATCTTCGACAGCGAGTTCATGAAGCGCGAACTCATCGGCGACCCGCTGGATCTCCACATCATCGGGCCGGTACAGGCCGATCCAGGCCATGCCGCCGTGATCCCGCTTGAGTTCAAACGTCTCGTCGAGGTTCTCCGGGTTGGCGGTTCGGTGGCCGTTTGCATACACGCCGTTGTCTACGATCGCCACCGCGCCGTCCTTCCCGCAAGTCGATAGGTTTACGCGAGTCTCTCACGAGTGGCGTCCTCTGGAGGGAGGCCGGTCAGTTTGCCGTCTGGAGCTGGTAAATCAACGCCGCTGCAACATCAGCCAGGCGCACATTGGTGTCCTGGGATAGTCCACGCAGCAGTTCAAAGGCCTCGTCCGCCGAACAACGCCGGGTGACCATCAGCATGCCCTTGGCCTGCTCGATGGTGGCCCTGGACGCGAGCGCCTCCCGAAGCTGGGCAACCTCTGCCTCCAGGTCCCTGTACTGGGTGATGCCGTCGGTAAAGGCGTTCACAATCGCCTGATGGTTTTCCATCTGCTCATTCGTCACCGAGCGGCCGTTCATCACGTCCCGGTAGTGCTCCATCACCCTCAGCGCATCTGCCCTGAGCACAGTGGCGTCTTTGACCTGCTGGCGAATGCCGATGAGCCGCCCCTCGTGGAACACGGGCGAATTGATCGGAACCCAGTGCCGCTGAACAAACTCCCCGGACCGCAGGTCAGCAATGTCATAACGCTGAATGATCATGTTGTCCGCGATGCCGGTGGTGAAAACCCGCTCGAAGGACGCTCTCATCCGCGCCACGCCGTCCGCCTCCGGATTGTCCGGATTGTCCGGAAACGCTTCGAACGCATCCAGGGAGATCAGGGTGTCAGCAGAGCGGCCGGTCATTCTCGTGAACGCCGGGTTAGCGGCCCGGACAACACAATCAAGGTCGAATAGCGCCGTAGCCACCGGGCTGGCCCTGAACGCCTCATCTCCGGTGAGGATCTTCGTCGTCGTGCTGTTTTTCGGTCCAAACCCACTCACTCGGTGATTTTATCCTCTAGCCGACGGCACCGCCGTCGTTGTCTGCGAGGTCCGGAGAAGGCTCCCACCGCAGCACGTCACCGGGTTGGCAGTCCAGAACCTCACAGATGGCTTCCAGGGTGGTGAACCGGACCGCTTTCGCACGGCCGTTCTTCAGCACTGCCAGATTGGCCGGCGTGATTCCGATTTTCTCGGCCAGCACGCCCACCGGCATCTTGCGCCGGGCCAGCATGACGTCGATGTCCACGATGATGGGCATCAGATCACCTCGTCCAGCTCATCGCGCAGGTGTTTCGCTTCGGCGTCGCGGGTGACCGCCTGGGCCAGCAGTGTTCTCAGCACAAGCACGATCAGGGCCACCCCACCGATCAGGAGCGATGCACCACAGATCAGGAGGATGATCCCCGGAGCAATCTCCCCGGGAGCAAGGAGGACCGCCAGTGCAAACACCAGGACTGATGCGGCGGCAATGGCACCGAAGATGATGTCGACATACCGGAACGCGCCGTGGGAGAACACCGTTCCACTGCGAACCATGGTGAGCAGCTTCCAGACGCAGACAGCGCTGATCTGCACGGTAAGGATGCCGAACACCACGATGGCGTTGAACGTAATTCGCAGCCCGGTGGGCACCCCGGACTCCTTGAGATCGGTCGAGATCAGCGGCACCATCCAGAGCTGGATGAACAGCGAGCCGGCAAGAACCATGGCGATCACGATCTGCAGCGCGAGGACGGTGAGCTTTCCCATCGGAACCCTTTCGATTGAATTACAGGGCTAATCTATCGAAAAACAATAGGTTCCGTCAATCGAATGCAGGAATGATCAAGTCAGCCCGCCCGCGTGTAGCTTCAATCAGCCTCGCATTCGGCTCGTCCACCCGTTCAACCCACTCCCGGGCCTCGGCCGGCGTCTTCCCGAACGCACTATGCCGCTCAATCAGCCGTCTGATCCGCAGGCCCTCCTCCTGCTCGCAGTACCAGACCTCCGTGCACTGCGCTCGGACATCCCGCCAGCCCGGCTGGTCGAGCAGCAGATAGTTTCCCTCCGTCAGGACAGTCCGCACCGAGGAGTACACAGGAACGACGCCGGCAATCGGCTGCTCGATGGTCCGCTCGAACCCGGGGGCATAGACCACCGGACCGCGCGCTTCGCGTAAGCGCCGAAGCAGCGCGGCGTAACCGTGCGCATCGAAAGTCTCCGGCGCACCCTTGCGCTCCAGAAGACCCAACCGGGTGAGCTCCTGATCCGAAAGGTGGAAGCCGTCCATCGGAACGTGTGCGTACTGCTGGCGCTCCGGGGCGCGTTCGCCTTCATTCAGCAGCGAAATGAGCTGCTCGGCGAGGGTGGTCTTGCCGGCGCCCGGCGCGCCCACAATTCCGACGACGACGACGCCCGGCTCACGCGCTGACAGCCGGACGATTCGGTCAACCAGTGCGGCAAAGGTCACCCGGCTATCCTGACACGTTGCGCAGATGGGGTGCTTCAGGTAGAGCGAACCCACCGGGTCCCCCACTTCACTGGGCAGACACAACGTGTGCCCAGCGAGCACCTCAGCCCAGTGGGCGCGTCCAATTGTTACGACACATATTGCAACGCAGGGCCATAAAGGCGTTTAGTGGAATTCCACCATCCCGAGCGGCCGAGAGACCTGGATCGTTGACGCCGCAGCAACCCTTACCTGCATGCAGGAGAACGGGTGCTACTGCCAGGAGCGATGGAGTTATACATGAGCACCGTTCTCAGCGCCCAGCAACAGGCCGCAGGCAAGGCACAGCCCACCACTGCTGACAAGCTTGCCCTCCCCGTAACGTTTTCAGCCCTCACCCGGTCCTTCGGCTCCGGAACCAGCGAACACGTGGTCCTCCGCGACATCAACCTGGAGGTCCGCGCCGGTGAGGTCCTCGCCATCGTCGGTGCCAGCGGCTGCGGAAAGTCAACCCTCCTCCGCGCCGCAGCGGGCCTCGACGCTCCCACCACCGGTGCCGTCCTCATCGACGGGACCCCGGTCAACGGGATCGATGACCGCTGCGCCGTCGCCTTCCAGGAACCGCGCCTCCTCCCCTGGCTGTCCCTCCGCGCCAACGTGGCAATCGGGCTCCCGCGGGGAACCGGCGCGGCCGCAGGCAAGGCGAAGGTCACCGAACTGCTCGGCCTCGTGGAACTCGCCGACTTCGCCGAACACCGTCCCCGCGAGGTCTCCGGCGGCATGGCACAGCGCGCATCCCTGGCCCGGGCACTGGCCCGCAATCCCGGCGTGCTGCTCCTCGACGAACCCTTCGGAGCCCTGGACGCCCTCACCCGGCTCAAGATGCAGGATCTCCTCCTCGACATCCACCGCGCCCAGCCCACCACAGTGCTGCTCGTGACCCACGACGTCGACGAAGCCCTCCAGCTTGCCGACCGCATCATTGTGCTCGGCAAGTCCACCGATCCCGCCCGCCCAGGTGCCTCCGTCACCGAGGTCCTCACCGTGCCGGGCCGGCGCCCGCGTGACCGCAACTCCGCCGACCTGGGCCGAATGCGCAGCTCCCTGCTCGCCACTCTCGGCGTCAAAGGCCACTAACCCACTCACCGCTTGTTTCGCCGTCGTGCCCGTCCGCACGGCTGCTGCCGCTCCACGCAAAGGAAAACCATGAACAGCACCCGCTCGCCCTTCGCCCGCCGCACCATTGCCTCGCTGGCACTAGCTGCCACCGGCACTCTCGCCCTGACCGGCTGCCTCGCCGGTGAGAATGCTGCATCCACCGAAGAGGGCTCCACCGCCACCGAGCTCAACATCGACTTCGCCACCTACAACCCGCTCAGCCTGGTCATCAAGGACCAGGGCTGGCTCGAAGCGGACCTGGAGGATGAGGGCGTCACCGTCAACTGGATCCAGTCCGCCGGGTCCAACAAGGCGAATGAGGCGCTGCGCGCCGGAGCGGTCGACGTCGGATCCACCGCCGGCTCGGCAGCCCTCCTCGCGCGCTCCAACGGTTCACCGATCAAGACGATCGACATCTACTCCCAGCCCGAGTGGTCCGCCATGGTGACGGTGGACGGTACGGGCATCGAAAACCTCGAGGACCTGCGCGGCAAGTCGATCGCCGCAACCAAGGGAACCGACCCGTACTTCTTCCTTATCCAGTCCCTCGAATCAGCCGGAATCGACCCGTCCGAGGTCACCGTGCAGAACCTCCAGCACGCTGACGGGTGGGCAGCCCTGAACAATGGATCGGTGGACGCCTGGGCAGGCCTGGACCCCATCATGGCCTCGGCCGAGCAGGACGGCGCCAACCTGTTCTTCCGCAACATCGACTTCAACACCTACGGCTTCCTCAACGCCAACGAGGCGTTCCTCGAAGAGAGCCCGGAGCTCGCCCAGACGGTGGTCAACGCCTATGAAAAGGCACGCCAGTGGGCCAAGGAGAACCCCGAGGAGACGGCGCAGATCCTCGCGGACGTTGCGGGCATCGACGTCGAGCTCGCCAACGCCGTCATCATCGAACGCACCAACCTCGACGTTGACCCTGCCCCGGGTGAGGCGCAGCGCGCCGTGCTTGAGAAGGTCGGCCCGATCTTCGTCGAAACCGGTGACGTCTCCTCCCAGGAGCAGATCGACGAGGCGCTCGACACCCTCTTCGACGATTCCTTCGTCACCGACGCCGACCCTGACGCCATCCAGGCCTCCTCATGACCCAGGAAAATGCCTACCCTGTCAGTAAGGAGGGCCTGGCGGCCAACGGGCACACCCTGACAACAGTGGACGACGACGGCCCCGCCACCCAGCCGAACGAACCTGCCCCGGGGCTGCTGAGCAGACGGCCGGTCCGGCTGCTGCTCGGCCTGGTGGTGCCGGCGCTAATTCTGGTCCTGTGGCAGCTGAACTCGGTGGTCGGTGTGTTCAGTGCGGTGCAGTTGCCGCCGCCGTCCGCGGTGGGAACTGCCGCCGTCGAGCTCATCGAGCGCGGCGAACTGTGGATCCATATCGCCATCTCCACCCAGCGCGTGCTCATCGGCTTCGCGCTGGGCGCCACCCTCGGCCTGGCCCTGGGCGCGCTCCTCGGCCTGTCACGGCTGGCCGACGCGCTGCTGTCACCGACCATCGGTGCGCTGCGCGCTGTCCCGTCACTGGCGTGGGTTCCGCTGCTCATCCTGTGGATGAAGATCGGCGAGGACTCGAAAGTCACGCTGATCCTCATCGGCGCCTTCTTCCCCGTGTTCACCACCCTGTTCCTGGCCCTGCGCCACGTGGACCGGAACCTCGTGGAAGCCGCCCGCGCCTTCGGGCTCAAGGGGATCCGGCTGCTGACCACGGTGCAGCTGCCCGCCGTCGTACCCGCAGTGTTCTCCGGACTGCGACTGGCGCTGGCGCAGGCGTGGCTCTTCCTGGTGGCCGCCGAACTCATCGCCTCCTCCCTGGGGCTCGGGTTCCTCCTCACCGATTCGACGAACAACGGACGCACCGACCGGATCTTCCTGGCCATCATCCTGCTCGCCGTCATCGGGAAAACCACCGACGCGCTGCTCGGCATCGCCGAGAGGTGGGCGGTGCGGCGTTGGACCTGAGCACCGTGGAGCATCCCGCCGAGCCGGATCTGGCGGCAGAAGAAGACCGGATCGCCTTCTGGGAAAACCAGGCCCGGCGGCTGCACTGGTCCGAGGAGTGGCACACCGCCCACACCTTCGAGCCCGCACGTCCGGATGAAAACGGCGAACTCTCCGTCCCCCGCATCGAATGGTTCACCGGCGGCACCCTGAACGCCGCCTACAACTGCGTGGACCGGCACGTCGAGGCCGGGCTGGGGAACAAGCCAGCCCTGTTCTTCGAGGGCGAGCCCGGAGACCGCCGCACGGTGACCTACGCCGAGCTCCAGGAGGAGGTCAGCCGGGCGGCGAACGCGCTGACCGCGCTGGGGATCGGCAAGGGTGACCGGGTGGTCATCTACCTTCCGGTGCTCGTTGAGACCGTCGTCGTGACGCTGGCCTGCGCCCGGATCGGCGCGGTCCACTCCCTCGTCTTCGGCGGCTTCTCCGCCGAAGCGCTCCGCTTCCGCGTCGAGGACACCGGCGCAAAACTCCTGGTGACCACGGACGGGCAGTACCGGCGCGGCACCGCGGTGCCGGTGAAGGCCAACGCAGACGCCGCCGTCGCCGGCGACAACGCGATCGAGCACGTGCTGGTGATCCGGCGGACCGGCAGCGACGTCGACTGGACCGAGGGCCGCGACATCTGGTGGCATGATGCCGTCAGCGCCGCCTCCCCCGTCCACGAGGCACCTGCCTTCGACGCCGAGACGCCGCTGTTCATCATGTACACCTCCGGCACCACCGGGAAGCCCAAGGGCCTGGTCCACACCACCGGCGGCTACCTCACGCAGGCGTCCTGGAGCTTCGAATACCTGTTCAGCGACCCCGACCCGGCCAAGCGCGCCGACGACGTCCACTGGTGCACCGCCGACCTCGCCTGGGTCACCGCCCACACCTACGAGATCTACGGTCCGCTCTCCAACGGCGCGTCCCAGGTGATCTTCGAGGGCACCCCCAACACCCCGAATCCGGGCAGGCACTTCGAGATCATCGAGCGGTACGGCGTCACCAGCTACTACACGGCGCCCACCCTGATCCGCTCCCTGATGGGCTGGTTCCCCGACGGCGTCCCGGAGTCCTACGACCGGTCCTCCATCAAGGTCCTCGGCACGGTCGGCGAAGCCACCAACCCCGAAGCGTGGCGTTGGTTCCGCGAAAACATCGGCTCCGGAACCGCACCCATGGTGGATACCTGGTGGCAGTCGGAAACCGGCGCAACCGTCCTCAGCCCGCGGCCCACCGACGCATCCTTCAAACCCGGCTGCGCTTCCCGCGCCCTTCCCGGCGTGAGCACGCGCATTGTGACCGACGACGGCGCACCGGCTGCTCCCGGCGAGCAGGGCCTGATTGTGGTGGACCGCCACGGCCCCGCGATGGCCCGCACAGTGTGGGGCAACCCGCAGCGCTACCTGGACTCCTACTGGCGGAAGTTCGCTGACCAGGGCTGGTTCCTCGCCGGAGACGGCGCCCGGTACGACGACGACGGCGACACCTGGATCCTCGGACGCGTGGACGACGTCATCAACGTCTCGGGCCACCGCCTCTCCACTATCGAGATCGAGTCCGCTCTGGTCTCGCACCCGCGGGTGGTCGAGGCCGGAGCCTGCCCGGTGGCTGATCCGGTGACGGGGCACGCCATCGCTGCGTTCGTCGTCGTGCACGGTGAGGTGAACGATCAGGAAGACCTGCAGGCGGAGCTGAAGCGCCACGTCGCGAAGGCGATCGGGCCGATTGCCCGGCCGTCCGCCGTCGTCGTTGTTGAGGATGTGCCCAAGACCCGGTCCGGAAAGATCATGCGGCGGCTGCTGACCCAGCTGTATGAAGGCACCACGCTCGGCGACACCACGAGCCTGCAGAACGAGGCATGTGTCGCGGGGATCGCCGAAGTACTCTCAGCACGGAATGCACCGGAAGTTTCGAGCACGTATGGTGGGTTCAGAGGCCCACACGTCACCGAAGGTGCACAAAAGTTGGATCAATTTGGAGGAACTCATGGCTGACCGCACTTTCGGTTTCCGGACCCGCGCGCTGCATGCCGGCGGCACCCCGGACGCCACGCACGGCGCCCGGGCTGTCCCGATCTACCAGACCACCTCGTTTGTGTTCAAGGACACCAACGACGCCGCCAACCTGTTTGCACTGCAGAAGTACGGCAACATCTACTCGCGCATCGGCAACCCCACCGTCGCGGCCTTCGAGGAGCGCATCGCCTCGCTGGAGGGCGGCATCGGAGCGGTGGCAACAGCGTCGGGCATGAGCGCCGAATTCCTCACCTTCGCCGCGCTCTGCCAGGCCGGCGACCACATTGTCGCGGCCGCCCAGCTCTACGGCGGCACGGTCACCCAGCTGGACGTGACGCTGCGCCGGTTCGGGATTGAGACCACCTTTGTTCCCGGCACTGACCCGGCGGACTACGCCGCCGCGATCCAGGAGAACACCAAGGCCGTCTTCACCGAGATCATCGCCAACCCGAGCGGCGAAATTGCGGACCTGAAGGGGCTGGCAAAAATAGCGCACGACGCCGGTGTCCCCCTGATCGTCGATTCCACCCTGAGCACGCCGTACCTGATCCGTCCCCTGGAGCACGGCGCGGACATCGTCATTCACTCGGCCACCAAGTTCATCGGCGGGCACGGCACCACGCTGGGCGGCGTGGTCGTCGAGAGCGGGCGTTTCAACTGGGGCAACGGCAAATTCCCCACCATGACCGAGCCTGTCCCCTCCTACGGCAACATCCAGTGGTGGGCTAACTTCGGCGAGTACGGCTTCCTCACCAAGCTGCGCACCGAACAGCTGCGGGATATTGGTCCGTCACTGTCGCCGTCGTCGGCCTTCCAGCTGCTGCAGGGGGTCGAGACGCTGGCGCAGCGGGTGGACGAGCACGTCGCCAACGCACAGGCCGTGGCGGAGTGGCTGGAGAAGGATCCGCGAGTCGAGTACGTCAACTACGCGGGGCTGCCGTCCCATGTCCACCACGAGCGGGCGAAAGAGTACCTGCCGCAGGGTCCGGGCTCGGTTTTCAGCTTCGGTGTCAAGGGCGGCCGCGAGGCAGGCCAGAAGTTCATTGAGGCGCTGCAGCTGGCGTCCCACCTCGCGAACGTCGGTGACGCCCGGACGCTCGTGATCCACCCGGGCTCCACCACGCATCAGCAGCTCTCCGCCGAACAGCTCGCAGCCGCCGGCATTCCCGAGGACCTCATCCGCATCTCGGTGGGGCTGGAGGACCTGGAGGACATCCTGTGGGATCTCGACCAGGCACTGGAGATCGCTGTGACGGGTACGCCCGCCCATCTGGAAGAAGCACTCGAATTCACCGGCGAGGGAGTGAAGGCATGAGCACCGAGGAACGCACCTGGGAGGGCCCGTCCGCACCGGAGCGGCTCAACATCCTCCGGAATGCAAAGTCGATTGCCATAGTGGGGGCGTCAGACAAGCCCTCACGTGCATCGTATTTCGTGGCTACGTACCTGCAGTCCTCAGCGCCGTACCGGCTGTACTTCATCAACCCGACGGCCACCGAGATCCTGGGCCAGCCGGTCTACAAGTCGCTGGCGGACCTGCCGGAGCAGCCGGACATTGTGGACGTCTTCCGCAAGCATGACGACCTTCCGTCCGTGCTGGAGGAGGCCAAGGCAGTCGGAGCCAAGACCCTGTGGCTTCAGCTCGGTTCCTGGCATGAGCAGGTGGCCAGGGACGCTGAAGCAGCGGGGATGAACGTGGTGATGGACCGGTGCGTCAAGATTGAGCACGCACGCTTCCACGGCGGCCTGAACCTGGCGGGCTTCAACACGGGAGTGATCTCCTCGAAGCGCCAGGTCACGGCTTAGGCAACGGCACGGCTCAGGGAGCCGACGGGCTCAGGAACCCGCTCCTAGCGGCCCCTGTCCTAGCGGGATCTGGTCCTAGCGGGATCCGGTCCTAGCGGGACGGCCGCTCGCTTGGAGCGAGTGTCTGCGTGGGACCCGGCACGGGAAGCTCCGGCGGATCCACCGGGAGTACCGAGCGCGGGGTCGTCACCGGATCGGGGATCGGCACGGGCAGGTCGGGTACTTCCATGGGCGGGACAACCCGGCGCTGGGGTTCTTCGGCATTGTCCGGCCGGCCTTCCCGGGTGGCGGGAGCTTTCGGCTCAGGTGCAGGGGCGGGCAACTCCGACGGCCCGGGATGTTCCGGCGCGGCCTGCGAGGGCGCCGGAACCGGCACCTCGGTAAGCTGCGGGGTTTCGGGGACCATAAGCTGTCCGCGGCCGGGTTGCACGGGAACGGGCTGCTCGTCGGAGACCGGCTCGGTGCGCTCTGCCGGAGCCACCCAGCGGATGACGGATTCGAAGGCCGCCTCGACTGCGTTTCCCGGACCGAACGCGGCTACTCCGCCCATGCCCGCGGCCATTGCCAGTACGACGGCGCCGCCCACTGCCGCACCCCGGCGCCCTCTCTTCCCGAAGCGGGAGGTCTTCCCGAACGGAAGCGGAACCACGTTGTGCTCGTCCTTCCCGGCGGCTGCCTGGCGCATCGCCTCTGCGAGAGCCGGCGAGACCGGTGGCGCCGGCCGCTCGCCGAGGCTCTTCAGTTCCCCGAGGGCAGCGGTCAGTTTGTCGGAGGGAACGACGTCGGACTCGGCAAGCAGGTCCTGCGCCGCTACCCGTGAGGTGGGGTCATACACCATGGTGGCTCGAATCCTTTTCGACAAGAAGTTCTTTGAGTTTCTGAAGGCCCCGGCGCTGGAGCTGTTTGACTGCACCGGTCGATTTGCCCAGGACGCGGGCGACGTCGTCGAGCGGTAGATCGGCGATGATCCGCAGGGCGAGCACATCGCTCTGGTCGTCGTTCAGCCGGCGGAGGTGGCTCAGCGCCCGCTCTGCTGCGAGGTTGTCCAGTGCTGACGCCTCTGCGGACAGCGTTGTCCGCTCATCAGCCGACGGATCATAGGAATAGAGGGCCGGCCGGCGGGAGCGCTTCCGGATCTCGTCGACGTGGCGGGCGTGCGCAACGGAGAAGGCGAAGGTTCGAAGGCCCTGCTCGCCGCCCGTGATAGTCGCTAACCGGCTGAACAGGCTGAGGAACACGTCCTGGGTGAGGGCCTCCGGATCCTCTGCACCCCGGGCGGTCAGGTAGCCGAGAATTTTCGGCGACAGTTCGATGTAGATACGGTTCAACGCCTCGGTGTCCCCGGCCTGGGCAGCGCCCAGCAGGTCATCCGTCAGCGTGGAACTCACATTTCCCTTTCGATCCCGGGGTGGGTGCGGCACCAGGTGCCGCACCCCAAACCCCGCAATCCTAGCGGCGCACTCTTAGCGGCGCGAACCCTGAACCTTGGCTTCGGCGCTGACCTCAACGCCGGCTCCGACTGCAACCTCGGGGAGGGTGACCTCGGCCGGAACGGCAGGAACAGCAGGGGTAGCCGGCTCGCCGTCGACACCCGGGACAGCGGGAACGGCAGGCACGGCCGGAACAGCTACGCCGGAACCACGAACTTCGGCGTCTGCGGCGGCGTCAGCCTGTGCGTCAGCCTCAACCTCCTCAGCCTCTGCCTCAGCGGCAGCCTCAGCGTTGGCTGCGGGTGACGCGGGGACGGCAGGAACCGCGGGTGTAGCGGGAACGGCAGGCAGGTCATCCTCGCCGGGAACGGCGGGCACGGCAGGAACGGCAGGCAGCGCAGGGACGGCGGGCACAGCGGCGTCGGCGGGTGCGACCACTGCGTTCACGTCGGCAGCACCGTCAGCAGCGCCTTCAACGGAGGGGGCAGCAACTGCTACCCCGGCACCGGCAACGGCGATGACAGCCGCAAGGGCAGCACCCTTGACGGGCAGGCTGAGGGCGTTGAAGCGATCGTGCATGTTCAATGAAACTCCTTGGTAGGTCTTCTTCGAAGGGGCTGCACCGCTCAAATGGGGGGCGGAGCGGCGCAGCCTCACATGGATGTAATCGACGGAGGCACGCAAAGGGTTACGCACCTGCTGAAAAAACTTTTCGGCACCCGCCCCGTCGGCGGAAGCTGCGCAACATTACGTCAAACTGTCGCGTGCTGACGGGATCTGACGTGGTTCCGGCTAGGTTTAGGGATGATCACTGGCGGGCACCCGTGTGCCCGGACACCTGGATACCTACGGAGTAGCCGATGAGTCCCAGCCCGGTTCCACCCCACCACACGGTGGTTAAGCGCGCGTCGACCCCGCTGCCCGTTTCCTTCATCAATCTGCACGCCGAGGGTGTGCGGGATGTCAGCCTGGATATCCGCGCCGGTGAGGTCCTCGCCTTTGTAGGCCAGGAGAACGACGGCGCCTCCCACCTTCTGCGTACCGCTGCCGGTCTCGATCATCCACGGTCGGGGTCCGTTCTGGTCGGCGGCGAACCGGTCCGCCGCACGGACGACCGCTGTTCCTGGACGCCCCGGGACGCCGACCTCCAGCCGGCCCACTCCCTGCAGGCGAACCTGGCCCTGGGCCTGAACAAAGGTTCCAGCGCCAGCGAGGGCAAGGCGAAGATCGCCGAGCTCCTCGACCTGGCTGGCCTGCACCGGTTCGCGAAGCTGCTGCCCACCGATGTCACGGCCGAAATTGTCAGGCGGGCGGCGCTGGCCCGCGCCCTTGCGGGCGGACCGGGCGTCCTGCTCCTCGACCACCCGTTCGCAGCGGTGGAGGGTGCCGCCCGGACTGTGCTGCATAACGTACTCCAGACTCTTCACCGCGCGCTCCCGACCACCGTCCTCCTCGCGACCAACAGCATGGAAGAAGCCGTCCGCCTCGCCGACCGCGTGGTGGTGCTGGGCCGGACTGCGGCGGAAGATGTCACCGGCGCGCTCTCCATCCGCGAGATCCGGGACGGGCAGCGGAAGCAGCGCTGATTCCGGGCCGGAGAAACCAGACTTCACACCCGATACAGAAGTCCATCGACTGTGTAAACTGGTAAGCGCACTTACCAGTCGGGCGGTTCGCATCCGGCGGAACCGACGCACTGGCACAGTGCAGCTGTTCAGCGCCAGTCGCCTCCGCAGCGGTTTGGAGATTCCAGTGCAGAGCACTTCTTTCTGGTACAGGTTCGCTGTCGGCGCTGCTGTGGTCGCCGGAGCAACGTTCGCCTCTATACCCGCGGCCAGCGCCGACCACAACTCGGGACGGGGCTCGGATCCCGCTCCGTCAGCGCCTGCCACGGCTCCTGACGAGCCGCCGACAGACCCCGGGACTCCGCCGCAGCCCGAGCCCGTCGATCCCCCAGCGACTGACCCTGTCACGCCGACGCAACCGGCGCCGCCCGAAGTCGTGCCCGTGCCGGAACCCGAGCCGGAGCCCGAGCCTGCGCCGGCCCCGGCTGTATCCCCAAGCAAGTCTCCGCCCCCGCCCCCGCCGCCGGCGCCTGAACCGGCTGCTCCGGCGCCAGAAGCTGAACCGGCTCCCGCACCGGTGATCCTTCCACCGCCACCTGCCCCCTTGCTGCCGCTCCCGGCAGAGTTCATCCCGCCCGAGCAGCCCACGCCTGAAGAGACGGAGTCTGCGGAACCTGAACTCGCACCGTTCGCGCTGCCGCCGTATGCCTGGGCTCCGATGTATCAGGCCCCGGAATCCACTGAGTCCGACGCTCCCGCAGCGCCTGCCGCCGGAAGCCAGTCACCAGCGGCCGCCGCAGCCGGCTTCCCGTTGCTGCCCGGTCTCGCCGCCGTGCTGTTCGCCCTGCTGGCCGCCGGCATGGTGGCGGTCGGGATCCGGTCCCGCGGGCCACGAGGCATCAGCGCCCCATAAGTCCGTCCGTGAACGGGTTGGCGAAGACCCCGTCCGGATCGAGGCGCTTGGCCAACAACCGGAAGTCCTCCAGCCGCGGATACAGCCGATCAAGATCCTGCGCACCGGAAGTGAATAGCTTGCCCCAGTGAGGCCTGGCGGAAAACGGCTCCAGTGCCGCCTCGAGTTTCGGCAGAAGCTTCTGGACTGCCGGCTGATCCTGCACCCAGGTGAAGTGCAGACCCACAGCATCCGTGCCGTAGCTTGAACTCAGCCACAGCTCATCGGCCGCAACGGTGCGGATCTCGTTGACCTGAAGCAGCGGCACGATCTCGGCGCTCAGCTCCCGCACCGCGCGGATGGCATCGACAGCGTGCACCCGGGGCACGAGGTACTCCGACTGCAGTTCCACACCGTTGCTGGGCGTGAAGTCGAGCTTGAAGTGGGGCAGCCTGTTGTACCAGGGGCCGGCCGCACCGAGCTGAGGGGTGCAGCCGATGGCCGGTAGCCCGGGCAGCGGGTGGCGCTCGTCGTCCGCCGCGACAGCACCGAACAGGGTTCCTTCCAGAGGTGCATCGCGGTCCGGCCTGCGCTTCACCCACACGGCATCGGCGACGTCGGGATCCCGCCAGGTGGTGAAAACGCTGACGCTGTATGCGGCACCGGTGACGCCGTCGAAATCCCGAAGCAGGTTCTCCAGCGGAAGCTTTTCGAAGACGGTCTGCTCCACCTCAAATGCCGGTTCCACCTCAAGCTCCAGCCTCGTGACGATCCCCAGCGCCCCGAGGTTGACCACTGCTCCGTCAAAGTCCGGATCGCCCGCGGAAAACCTCACCAGCTCACCGCTGGCGGTGACCAGCTCCAGCCCGACGACGGCGGCCGCCAGGGACCGGTTCCTGATGCCGGAACCGTGGGTGCCCGTGGCCACGGCCCCGCCCACCGAGATGTGCGGCAACGAGGCGAGGTTGGCGAGCGCCAGGCCTTCCCGCTCCAGCTCCCGCGCCAACTCGCCGTAGCGGATGCCGGCGCCCACCGATACGGTGGAGCGTTCCCGGTCGACGGTCACCGGACCGGTCAGCGCCGCCGTCGACAGCAGCTCTGCTGTTCCGTCGGCAATGTCGTTGAACGAGTGGCGGGACCCGAGCGCACGGATGGATGATGATGCTGCAACAATGCGGCGGACCTCATCCACCGACGTCGGCTTGTGAAGGGTCAAGGCACTGTAGGCGAGATTGCCCGCCCAGTTGGTTCCGACGTCGTTCGTCATGAGTCTTCTCCTACCCGTGAGTTGGCAGGACACGCCCCTAATCCGTGAGGATAAGCGGCGTGTCCTGATACGTAAATAAGGTGATTAGGCTGCGCTGGTAGGTGCGAGGGTGACATCGTAGCCGAGTTGGCGTAGTTGCTTGACGGCTCGGTTGGTGGTCTTGACTTGATTCATTCGGACGTACCGGTCTTCGTCCGGTTCTTTGTAGCACTCGCCGTTGGCGAGCATGTGCCAGATAGCGGTCAGGATCGAGTGCTCGATGGCGACGAGGGCTCTTTGAGCGCCGCGTCTTGTCTTGATCCGCCGATACCTGGCGCCGAGGTAACTGTTCTGGTCCCGCACGGCGACCATGGCCGCAGTTCCCAATGCTGCTTTGAGATACTTGTTGCCGGGCGGGATCTTCGTGGACTTGACCTTCCCTGCGGATTCGTTGTTGCCCGGGCAGATCCCGGTCCACGAGGCCAGATGCGCTGCGTCGGGAAACACGCTCATATCGGCTCCGGTCTCAGCGATGATCACATCAGCGGTCAGCTCAGCGATTCCCGGGATGGTCATCAACGCTTCCCGGGCGCAACGAAAGGGACGCATCGACGCCTCGATCCGTTCGGTAAGCGCGTCGATCATCCTGGTGTGCGCGTCGATCTGCTCCAGATGCAGCCCGACCATGAACGCATGATGGTCCTTGAAACGTCCCTTCAGGGCGTCGGTGAGCTCCGGGATCTTGTTGCGCAGTTTGCCCTTGGCCATGCAGGCCAGGACCTCCGGATCCCGTTCCCCGGTAATGAGGGCATCGAGCATCGCGCGACCGGAAGCACCGGTGAGGTTCGAGGCAACACTGGAGAGCTTGATCCCGGAGCTCTCCAGAAATTTCTCCAACCGCTGGATCTCCCGGGTCCGGTCCCGGACCGCAATAGCCCGTGACCGGGTCAGATCCCGCAGCTCCCGTATCGGTTCGGGAGGGACGAAGGAGGCCCGCAACAATCCATGCGCGGCGAGCCTGGCAAGCCACACGGCGTCAGCGACATCGGTCTTGCGGCGCGGGATGTTCCGCGCAGCTTTCGCGTTGACCAGCATCACCGGCAGGTCTTCCTCCAGCAGGTAATAGAACGGCTTCCAGTAATCACTGGTCGCCTCCATCATCACCACCGTGACCTTCTGCCCGACCAAGAATTCCCGCAGTTCCAGAATCCGGTCCGTGGTCGCCTCCCACGACGTCACCGTCGAGGTGAACCCTTGCTCGCTGCCTCCAGGCTTGCGCACACACACCGTCGCGCCGCGTTTGGCGATATCGATGCCCGCGGCCCTTTCATGCAAAATGTCCATATCCATGACATTGCCTCCCTTGAACGTCCTTCCCGCCGGCCACTATGAAGGCCCGTCACGGGAAGGACAGGGAAACACATCAGGAATCTGACACTCGTGCTCAACGGCAACAATCCACGGTTCCCGGCATGTCCTTCGCACCACGCTGCCAAGCAGGCTCACACTCATGCACCAATGACACAACGGCGTCACCCGCAACGGACACCACCATCATCCGCCTAAGAACCCCGCCCCGACCAGAACCACCGCCACCGCACACATTTACGAACCCCACGGAGCGGCAGCGCCGCCCGGACGCTGCCAAATGAACACCGGACTATTTCAGGGCGTTTGAGGCTTTGCGCTTGTTGAAGACGTCAAAGGCGACGGCGAGCAGCAGAACCATACCCTTGATGAACTGCTGGAAGTCGGTACCCACCCCCATGAGCGACATCCCATTGTTCAGCACGCCCATGATCAGGCCGCCGGTGATCGCTCCGATGACTGTGCCCACGCCACCGGTTACTGCAGCGCCGCCGATGAAGGCGGCAGCAATGGCGTCGAGTTCGAACAGGTTGCCTGCACCCGGTCCCGCTGAATTGAGGCGGCCCGTGAAAACGAGGCCTGCAAGGGCTGCCAGCACGCCCATGTTGACGAAGAGCATGAAGTCGATGCGCTTGGTATTCACGCCGGAGAGCTGGGCGGCCTGGAGGTTGCCACCGCGGGCGTAGATATGGCGACCGAACACGCTGTTGTTCATGACCGCGCTGTAGACAACCACCAGGATGCCGAGGAGGACAAGGACGATCGGTGTTCCGCTTCGCGAGCTGGCCAACAGGTAGGTCAACCCGAGAATGACGACAATGCCGAAGGCGAGCTTGGTGATGAACCAGGGTGCCGGCTCAGTCTCAAGGTTGAGGCGTGCCCGGGTCCGTCGGCCCCGAAGCTGACTGATAACCAGGAGCACCGCCGCGATCACGCCCAGACCCACCGTGGTCCAGTCAAGGATGTTGGTATCAGCCGGGAACAGACCCGGGAAGAGAAAGCCTCCACCCAGCTGGCGGTACTCGGTCGGGAACCCGCTGATGCGCTGGTTCTCCAGAGTGATCTGGGTCAGGCCGCGGAACAGGAGCATGCCGGCGAGGGTAACGATGAAGGCCGGTATGCCGACATAGGCCACCCAGAATCCCTGCCAGGCGCCGACGATGCCTCCGATCACCAGGGAAGCGAGGATCGCGAGCCACCAGGGGAAGCCCCAATCCTGGATCATGACTCCCGACATCGCACCCACAAACGCGGCAACTGACCCGACAGACAGGTCGATGTGCCCGGCGATGATGATCATGACCATGCCGATGGCGAGCAACAGGATGTAGCTGTTCTGGACGATGATGTTGGAAACATTGTCCGGCTGCAGCAGGGCGCCGCGGGTCAGGATCTGGAAGAGTCCGACGATTACCAGCAGAGCGACAAAGATTCCGATCTGGCGGAGTCTGCTGGTCAGGAAGGCTAGTCCATGTTTGACGGTAGGACGCGGCGGCGTTGTTTCGGCTTCCTTGACGGTTGTTGCCATGGAGTTAGTCCTTTTCCTTGGTCATGTGTTGCATGAGGTATTCCGGGGTGGCATCGGCGATCGGAACCTCTGCGGTAATGACGCCCTCGGCCAGTGTGTAGATGCGGTCGCAGATGCCGAGGAGTTCCGGCAGTTCGGAGGAGATGACGATGATCGCCTTACCCTGGGCGGCGAGACCGTTGATGATGGTGTAGATCTCGTACTTGGCGCCGACATCGATGCCGCGGGTGGGCTCGTCCAGAATGAGTACATCGGGATCGGCGTACATCCACTTGGACAGCACGACCTTCTGCTGGTTTCCGCCGGAGAGCTTGCCGGTGACGGCTGCGACAGAGGGAGCCTTGATGTTCATGGACTTGCGGTAGTCGTTCGCGACAATCGTTTCCTGCGAGCCGTCCACCCAGCCGCGCGTGGCCAGCTTGTTCAGCGCCGCACCCGAGATGTTCCGCTTGATGTCATCGAGCAGGTTGAGCCCGTACCGCTTCCGGTCCTCAGTGGCATAGGCGATGCCGTGACGGATTGCGTCCCCCACGTTTTTGGCCTGGATCTGCTGACCGTTCTTGTACAGGGACCCGGAGATGTTGGAGCCGTAACTGCGGCCGAAGATGCTCATGGCAAGTTCGGTGCGTCCGGCGCCCATCAGCCCCGCAATGCCGACAATTTCTCCGGCCCGGACCGAAAGATGCGCACGGTCGATGATCACGCGGGAATGTTCCTGGGGATGGTGCACCGTCCAGTCCTCGACCCGGAAAACCTCATCGCCGATCGAGGGCGTCCGTTCCGGGTAGCGGTGTGCCATATCGCGGCCGACCATGCCCTTGATGATCCGTTCCTCGGTGACGGAGCCGTCATGCAGGCTCAGCGTCTCGATGGTGCGGCCATCGCGGATGATGGTGACGGAGTCTGCGATTGCGCGAATCTCGTTGAGCTTGTGGCTGATGATGATGCAGGAGATGCCTTCAGCCCGCAGGTCGCTCACGAGGCCCAGCAGGTGAGCTGAGTCCTCGTCGTTCAAAGCCGCCGTCGGCTCATCGAGGATGAGCAGCTTGACGTCCTTTGAGAGGGCCTTGGCGATTTCGACGAGTTGCTGCTTGCCGACGCCGATTTCCCCGGCCCGCACCGTGGGGCTGAGTTTGAGGCCCACCCGCCGAAGCAGATCGGTTGCCATCGTGTTGGTTTCATTCCAGTTCACAAAGCCTTTGCGCGCCCTCTCATTGCCGAGGAAAATGTTTTCGGCGACTGAGAGAAACGGGGAAAGCGCCAGCTCCTGGTGAATGATCACCACTCCGTGGTGTTCGCTGTCCTTGATGTCCTTGAACTGGACGGTCTCGCCCTCAAGGATGATGTCGCCGTCGTAGGTGCCGTGGGGGTAGACGCCGGAGAGCACCTTCATGAGGGTTGATTTGCCCGCACCGTTCTCTCCGCAGATGGCGTGCACTTCTCCACGGGCCACTTCAAGGGTGACGTCCTGGAGCGCCTTCACGCCCGGGAACGTCTTGGTGATGCCGCGCATCTGAAGGATGTTTTCTGCCATGATGCTTCCTTACATCGTGCCTGGTACCGCTTGTGGCCGGCGGCAGGGACCGCCGGCCACAAGCAGAGACTGGAAGGTCCTACTGAACCTCGTCAGCGGTGTAGTAGCCGCTGTCGATGAGGACTTCCTCGTAGTTGTCCACAGTCACGATCTGCGACTCGAGCAGGTAGGACGGCACAACCTTCTCGCCGTTGTCGTAGGTCTCCGTGTCGTTGACCTCGGGCTCTTCGCCCTTCATCAGCGCATCGACCATCAGCACAGCGCGCTCGCCAAGCTCACGGACGTCCTTGAAGATCGTCGAGTACTGCTCGCCGGCAACGATCGACTGGACGGACCCAACCTCGGCATCCTGCCCGGTGACCACGGGCAGTTCATCCTTGGAGTAGCCACCGGAGGTCAGCGCCGAGATGATGCCGATCGAAAGGCCGTCATACGGAGACAGGACACCCTCAAGGGTCTCGCCGCCGCCGACGGTGAGAAGGTCTTCCATGCGGTCCTGCGCCGTGTCGGGGAGCCAGCGCAGGATGGCAGCCTGTTCGAAGTCCGTCTGGCCGCTCGGCACGCGCAGGACGCCGCTGTCGAGGTATGGCTGGAGGGTTTCCATTGCGCCGTCCCAGAAGAAGGTGGCGTTGTTGTCATCGGGGCTGCCCGCAAAGAGCTCGACGTCGAACGGACCTTCCTCGCCCGTCTCCTCGCCGTTCTCGTCAAGCACACCAAGTCCGATCAACAGCGAGGTGGCCTGCTGCACTCCGACCTCGAAGTTGTCGAAGGTGGTGTAGTAGTCCACGGTTTCTGAGCCATTGATCAGCCGGTCATAGGCGATGACCGGGATGTCCTGGCTCTCGGCGGTGTCCAGCACGCTGGTCAGCGTGGTTCCGTCGATTGAAGCAATGACCAGGGCTTTCGCCCCGCCGTTGATCATGTTCTCGATCTGCGACACCTGTGTGGGGATGTCATCATTGGCGAACTGCAGGTCGACTTCGTAGCCGAGCTCCTCCAGCTTGGTCTTGATGTTCTCACCGTCGGCGATCCAACGCTCGGACTGCTGCGTCGGCATGGCGACGCCGATGCGGGCGCCCTCATTGGAGCCTTCGCCGGCAGCTTCGCCCCCGCCGCCACCGCGGCTTCCGCCGCAGGCCGTCAGTGACAGTGCCAGCGCACTTGCGGCAGCAACGCCGACAAGCATGTTTTTCTTCATGGGTTTCCTTTCCTTGCCGGGCAACAACGCCCGGAAGTTCCTATGCAACCGGCGGGAACGGACGGCCGCCGCCGTAAATAAACGCCAGATGTGATCGGTCACACTAGCGCTACCTTAAGCCCCCGGGCCCCCTGAGGGAAGGGGTGAGCGATAAACGTCAGAGCTTTTGCGCCAGCCGGTAATACGCGGCATTCCACCGCAGCTCGCGCTGGAACTCACGCAGCGTCGTCGTGCTGTCGATGCGGAGCAGTTCCGTACCGGCGATGTCCGCGAAGTCCTCGAACACATCCAGCCCGACGGCGGTACTCATCACCGTGTGGTGCGCAGCTCCCGCACTGAGCCACGCGGCGGCGGACGTCGCGAGATCCGGCTGCGGCTTCCAGACGGCGCGGGCCACCGGCAGGTTGGGCAGCGGCGCGTCCGGCGGAACCACCTCGACGGCGTTGGCCGTGAGGCGAAAGCGGTCGCGCATGTCGGACATGGCGACGACGACGGCGTCCCCGGAGTCCGTGTCGAACACCAGCCGGACGGGGTCCTCCTTGCCGCCGATCCCCAGCGGATGCACCTCAAGGGTGGGCTTTGACGTGGTGAGCGTCGGGCAGATCTCGAGCATGTGCGCGCCCAGGATCTTCTCCTCCCCGGGCACCAGGTGGTAGGTGTAGTCCTCCATCAGCGACGCGCCGCCGGGCAGCCCGGCACCCATCACCTTGGCAGCCCGGACCAGGACGGCGGTCTTCCAGTCACCCTCCGCGCCGAACCCGTAGCCCGCCGCCATCAGGCGCTGGACCGCGAGCCCGGGAAGCTGGCGCAGCCCACCAAGGTCCTCGAACGTCGTCGTGAAGGCGCCGAAGGAGCCACCCTCCAGGAAGGACAGCAGCGCGAGTTCCTGCCGCGCACCGTAGCGGAGGGACTCGTGACGGTCACCTCCGCGCCGGAGTTCGGGAACGACGTCGTACGTTGCCTCGTACTCTTCGACGAGCGCGTCGATGTCCGCCTCGGACTGCGCCTCGACCACCTCGACGAGTTCGTTGACGCCCCAGGTGTTGATGGAGACCCCGAAGCGCAGCTCCGCTTCCGTCTTGTCACCCTCGGTGACGGCGACGTTGCGCATGTTGTCACCGAAGCGGGCCACCTTGAGCTCGTGCACAGCCGCCCAGCCGGCGGCGGCGCGGGACCAGGTGGCGATCTGCGCGGTGACAGCGGGGTTGGAAACATGCCCGACGACGGTCTTCCGTGCCACCGAGAGCCGGGTCTGGATGTACCCGAACTCGCGGTCGCCGTGGGCAGCCTGGTTGAGGTTCATGAAGTCGAAATCGATGTCCGCCCACGGCAGTTCCACGTTGATCTGCGTGTGCAGGTGCAGCAGCGGCTTGCGCAGGGTGTCCAGGCCGGCGATCCACATCTTGGCGGGACTGAAGGTGTGCATCCAGGCGATGACCCCGATAGTCCTGTCGCTGGCGTTTGCCTCCAGTGCCATGCGGCGGATGGAAGCGGAGTCCTTCAGGGTTGGCTTCCAGACCACCTTGACCGGCACATCGGAGGAGTCGATCAGCTTGACGATCTGCTGGGACTGTTCGGCCACCTGGCGGAGGGTTTCCTCGCCGTAGAGGTCCTGGCTTCCGGTGAGGAACCAGATCTCGTATTCGTCGAGGGAGGTGTTGAGGGCGGTCACTGTGCGGCTCCGGTTCTGACGGGCGTCGGCTGCCCGTACACGTTCTGATAGCGGTCAAAGAGTGATTCGATGTGGCGCTGCTCAATAGGCAGCGGGTCACCGAGCTGGCGGGAGATGTGGATGGTGCGGGCCACGTCCTCGAGCATGACGGCGGCCTTGACGGCGTCGCGCGCGTCCTTGCCGATGGTGAACGGCCCGTGGTTCTGCATGAGGACCGCCCGCGAACGGTGGCCGGTGAGGGTCTCGACGATGCCGCGGCCGATCGAGTCATCACCGATGATCGCGAACGGGCCCACCGGGATTTCCCCGCCGAACTCATCCGCCATGGCAGTGATCACACAGGGAATGGATTCACCGCGGGCG
Organism: Arthrobacter subterraneus; assembly: GCF_900099735.1. Lineage (GTDB taxonomy): Bacteria > Actinomycetota > Actinomycetes > Actinomycetales > Micrococcaceae > Arthrobacter_D > Arthrobacter_D subterraneus. The sequence continues at coordinate 110,316 of NZ_FNDT01000006.1, forward strand.
GCCCACGCCGTCGCGTAGGTGGAGTGCGTGTGGACTACTCCCCCGACGCGCGGCATGTTTCGGTAGACATAGGCGTGCGCGGCGGTGTCACTCGAGGGCGAGCGCTCCGAACCGGGCGTACCTTCGAGAACGTTCCCGTCCAGGTCGCAGAGGATCTGGTTTTCGGGCGTCAGCTCGTCATAGTCCACGCCGCTGGGTTTGATCACGAACAGGTCCTGGCCCGGCACGCGCCCCGAGACGTTCCCGCCGGTCCACACCACCAGGTTGTAGCGGACCAACTCGGCATGCAGCGCGGCCACATCACGGCGTACGGCATTGATGCCGTCCAGTTCACGGTCTGAAAAGGACCGGGTGGTGCTAGTCATGGGTTTGACCCGCTTTCTCGTTGGCGGCCGCCGAATTCGTGAAATGCCGCATCCTGGCTTCCCGTGTGCCGCAGCGGAAGCTGACGTTGGTTGCAAATTGGCACTGGAACCTACCGGATGTGACCGTTCACACTATATGCTGGAGGTCACGTTTGATGTCAAGCACTCCAGGACCGGGAGACCTCAAATAGATGGAATCGGTCAGGAAATACAGCCGCCGTGACCCCCAAGCCAAGGAGATTCTCTTCATGACCGACGCCAGAGACGTTATTGCCGAAGGCCGCGCCAGCCTCGGAATCGAACTCGGGTCCACCCGCATCAAGGCGTGCCTGATCGGTGAGGATCCCTCGACGGTGCTGGCCGTAGGCAGCCATGACTGGGAGAACCGCCTCGTCGACCGCGTGTGGACCTACTCTCTGGAAGACGTCTGGACGGGTATTCAGGCCGCCTACGCGGACCTGGGCGCCGACGTCGAACGCCGGTACGGCACGCGGCTGGAGAGCCTCGGTGCGATAGGCGTCTCAGCCATGATGCATGGTTACCTCGCCTTCGACGACGCCGGCGAACTGCTCGTTCCCTTCCGCACCTGGCGCAATACCAACACCGGACCGGCTGCGGCGGAACTCACCGAACTCTTCGGAGTCAACATCCCCCTGCGCTGGTCAATTGCACATCTGCACCAGGCCGTGCGGGACGGTGAACCGCACGTAGCGCAGGTTCGCTCCATCACAACCCTCGCCGGCTACGTGCACCGGGAATTGACCGGGCGCAAGGTCCTTGGCGTGGGCGATGCGTCAGGGATGTTCCCTATCGACTCCCGCACCGGGACCTACGACGCCGATCTGCTCGCCCGCTATGACAGCCTGGCAGCCGGGACCGCCCCGGGCCTGAAGCTTTCCGGACTGCTGCCCGACGTGCTGACGGCAGGGCAGCCGGCAGGCGAACTGACCCCCGCGGGAGCCGCCCTCCTTGACCCCACGGGCAGCCTGCGGCCCGGCGCCCTGCTGTGCCCTCCGGAGGGTGATGCCGGTACCGGGATGGTGGCAACCTGCTCTGTTGCCCCCCGCACCGGCAACGTGAGTGCCGGCACGAGCATCTTCGCGATGGTGGTGCTCGAGCGGCCCCTCGAGCGGGTGCACCACGAACTGGATCTGGTCACAACTCCTTCCGGTGACCCTGTCGCCATGGTGCACTGCAACAACGGGGCCAGCGAACTCGCTGCGTGGGTGGGGCTCTTCTCCCGCTTCGCGGCCGCGTCCGGAGCCGTGTCAGCATCCGGTGCCCTCCTGAATTCGGATGATGTCTTCACCACGCTCTTCAGTGAAGCGCTCGACGGCGCCCCCAACGCCGGCGGGCTGCTCGCCTACAACCACCTCGCCGGTGAGCCGATCGCCGAAATCACCGAGGGCCGGCCGCTGTTCCTTCGGACTCCGGACAGCGAATTCACGCTGGCCAACTTCATGCGCGCCCAACTGTATGGAGTATTCGGCACCCTGGCACTGGGTATGCGTGTACTCAGCGGGGAGGGTGTTGAGCTGGACCGGATGTTTGCGCACGGAGGCATGCTCCGCACCGCAGGGGTGGCGCAGCGCTTCCTCTCCGGGGCTCTCGCCGCACCGGTCTCCGTCGCGGCGACAGCCTCCGAAGGCGGCCCCTGGGGCATGGCAGTGCTGGCTTCCTACGCCTCGGCCAACGCCGCCGGCAACGAACTCGACCTAGACGCCTACCTGCGTAAGCAGGTATTCGCCGGAACGGAATTCGAAACAACGGAACCTGACGCGGCCGACGTCGCGGGCTTCGCAGACTACCTCGACCGTTACCACAAGGGCCTTCAGGTGGAACGCGCCGCGATCAGAGCCCTGCCCGTGGAGTGATTCCGGACAATCCGCACCGTGCGGAGTGGAGCGGCGCCCTACCTGGGCGCCGCGGTGGACTGCCGGACGATGAGCTCGGGCACCACCGTGCGGGGGGCGTCCCGGACCGGCACATCCAGCTGGGCGAGCAGGTGAGCCACGCACCGCCGACCGAGTTCCGTGAAATCCTGCCGCACTGTGGTGAGCGGCGGCGCGAAGTGGGCGGCATCGGGGATGTCATCGAATCCGACGAGGCTGACGTCCTCGGGAATGCGCAGGCCACGTTCGCGGCAGGCGTGCATCAGCCCCAGCGCCATCTGGTCGTTGGCGGAGAACACCGCGGTGGGAGCGTTCGCGGCGAACAATTCCTCCCCGATGCGGAAGCCGCTGTCCGAGGTCCAGTCACCGGCGGCAATGCGGAAGGCATCCACGCCCCAGGCCGCCAGCTCGGTGCGGAAGCCGCGGACCCGCTCCTTGGATTCCACCCACCCGTCCGGGCCGGCCACGTGGGCTATGTTCCGGTGTCCAAGGTCCAGCAGGTGCCGCGTAGCGAGCCGGGCACCGGCAACCTGGTCCACGGAAAGGCCGTGATCGTCCGCCGCTGAGGTGGAGTGGACCGTCACCATGGGGAGCTGGACCGAGAGATGCCGCAGCTGCCGGAGGGTGGTTTCCTGCGGTGCGAGGATGATCAGGCCCTCGACCGCGTGATCGATCAGCCGCTCCAGGGCCTCCTTGAATGCGGCCTCGTCGAGGGAGGTCAGCGTAGCGGTATCCACGAGGTACCCGGCGGCGGCGGCGGCGGATTCGATGGCGGCCCGGGTGGAGGCCGGCCCAAAGTAGGTGCCGTCAGTCACCAGCACGCCGATCATGTGGGAGCGGCTGGTCACCAGGGAACGGGCTGCGCGGTTGGGCCGGAACTGCAGTGCCTCCATGGCGTCCAGCACCCGCTGGCGCGTGCCCTCACGCAGGCTTGGGTGTCCGTTGATGACGCGGGAGACCGTCTGGTGCGAAACACCGGCCATCTTCGCGACGTCACGGATGTTGGCGGAACGGACGCGCGGGGCAGGTTGCGGGGCGGACTGCGGCGTCGGCTCGCTGTTAACGGTCACATGTCAAACCGTACTGGATGCAGGGACGGACGGACTGCGTGCCGTTCAGAGGGCGTCGGTGGGCGCCGCCCGGTGGTCGACGGCAGCAACCTCCGCGTCAATGCGCTCAATTCCCGCGTCCAGCCGTTCGACGGTGGCCCACAGGGCGGGCTGCTGCTCCCGGATTTCCTCCAGGGTGAGCCCGGCGGACCGCAGGGTGGCCAGATCGAAGCTGACGTTCGTCCGGGCACCCGTTACGGCTGCCCGCAGCGCACCGAAGGCGACCACGACGTCGGCGATCAAGGCGCGGTTCCCGTTTTCAGCGAGCCAGCGCAGGTCCTCAATCGCGTCGATTGCCCGGTCGCCAAGAGTGGCAGAGGACCGTGCAGCACCCAGCGAAGCCTCGCGTATCGCAGCGTCCCGCTTGCTGCCGGCTTCCAGTCGGAACGCCGCCCCGAACGCGCGGGACGCCGAGGCGTCATCATCGGCTAACTGCAGCGCGCTTTTCCGGAGGTCCTGTGCACGGGTGAGCAGCTCCTGGAGGTGGTCCTGCTGATCACCGTCGGCTTCCGTGTAACCGGCCACCATCGAGGTCAGCGAGGCCGCAATCGCGAGCATCACGCCGGCTCCTGCGCCGCCGCCGGGCGAGCCGACGGACTCTGCGAGGGCGCGGGTCCACTCCTCCACAGTGGAGTGCCGGGTGGTGATCTCTTCAGAATGTGCCATGGCACCAGTCTGTCCCACATCGGCTCCCTGTGGCAGGAAGACCGGGCCTGGCCGTGCGAATGCGTGTGGAGCCCCCGCAACCTGCGACAATTCCCGCATGGCACGATTAGCGGCACCCGAGCTCGGCCGTGCGCGTACCTTCGTGGGCTTTGCCCTGGCGCTCGCCCTTCCGCCCCTTCTGGAGTGGGGCATGTTCCTTGCGGGGAGCGACTTCCTCGCTGCCGACGTCCTCCTCCAGCTCGCCGGTGTGGTGGCGGTAGCTCTCGTCGGTGGGCTGTGGCCGGCCCTACTCGGTGCTCTCTGGAGCAGCCTCATCCTCAACTACTACTCCACCGAACCGTTCGGCTCACTGGAGATCGCCGACGCCGAGGACATCCTCACCCTCGTGATCTTCGTGGCAGTCGCTGTATCGGTCTCCCTCGTGGTTGGCCTCGCCGCCCGTCGGTCCAGGGAAGCCGCCAATGCTTCAGCGGACGCCGCCACCCTGGGTGAGCTCGCCCGAGGGGTGCTCGCGGCCGAAGACACGCTCCATGGCTTCCTCCACCATGTACGCAACCACTTCGGAATGCGCGGAGCAGCTTTGTTTGCCCGCCCTGACATGGACGACGACGGCGCCCGGCCGGCAGCGGACGAGCCCTGGCGGCTGCTCGCGCTGGACGGCGAACAGACGGGTTCGTCTGAAGGCGCGCCTTCACCGGAGGGCCGCGGCCCGGGCGAGGGTGACGCCGGCACCGATGTGCCCGGCGGCCTGCGGCTGGTGCTGTACGGCCGCTCCCTGTCTGCCCGGGAACAGCGGCTGCTGGGTGCGTTCGGATCGCAGCTGGCGGCGCTGAGACAGCGTGAGCAGCTGATCGCGAGCACGGAGGAGAACCGTCGGCTGGCGGAGGGGAACGTCATGCGAACCGCCATCCTGCGGGCGGTTTCCCACGACCTGCGCACCCCGCTCGCCGCCATCAAGCTCGCCGTCACGAGCCTGCGACAGCAGGGCATCGAATTCACTGAGGAGGAGGAGGCCGAACTGCTCGGCACCATCGAAACCTCGTCCGACCGGCTCGCCTCACTGATCGATAACCTCCTGGACATGTCCAGGCTGACCGGCGATGCGGTCACTCCGCACCTCGGCCCGGTGCATTGGGCCGATGTAGTGGCCGCCGCCCTCCAGAACTCCCACGCCGACCGCGTGCGGATCCTGCTGGCCCCCAATTCCCCCGCCGTACAGGCTGACTTCGGCATGCTTGAACGTGTGATCGCGAATGTCGCCGAGAACGCCCAGAAATACGCCGGAGAGGCCGACGTCGTTATTTCAGCCGCCGTCTCCGGCACTGTCGGCGACTTCCCAGCGAGCGAGCTGCGCGTCCGCGACCATGGCAGCGGCGTCGACAGGCAAGGTATTGTGCGCATGTTCCAGCCGTTCCAGCGGCTCGGCGACGCGGACACCGCCACCGGTGTGGGGTTGGGGCTTGCCGTTGCCCGCGGTTTCACCGAGGTGATGGGCGGTGAACTGCTGGCGGAACCCACGCCCGGAGGCGGGCTGACCCTCGTGATCCGGCTGCCGCTCTCCACCGGTGTGAGCCAGTGATTACGGTCCTGATTGTCGACGACGAACCCCAGTTGCTGCGTGCCCTCCAGATCAACCTGCGCACCCACGGTTACCGGCCGGTGACGACCACGGACGGTGCGTCCGCGCTCGCCGCAGCCTACGAACACCGGCCCGACCTGGTGGTCCTTGACCTGGGACTTCCGGACATGGACGGGGTTCAGGTCATCGCCGGCCTGCGCACCTGGAGCCAGGTTCCGATCATCGTGCTCTCCGCCCGGCATGGCCCGGAAGACAAGGTCGAAGCGCTCGACGCCGGTGCCGATGACTACGTGACCAAGCCGTTCGGTCTCGAAGAGCTCCTTGCCCGGCTTCGGGCGGCTGAACGGCGTGCAATCCCGGCGCCGGAAACGCCGGTGGTCACTACGGAGCACTTCCGCCTCGACATCGCGGTCCGCAAGGCGGAGGTCCGCGGCGAGTTGGTACGGCTGACCCCCACCGAGTGGAAGATCGTGGAATTGCTGGTGCGGAACCCGGGCCGGCTCGTGGGCCAGCAAAAGCTGCTGCTGGAGGTATGGGGGCCCGCCTATGCCAAGGAAGTCCAGTATCTGCGCGTCTACCTCAACCAGTTGCGGCGCAAGCTTGAGCCGGACCCCACCAGGCCGCGCTTCTTCATTACGGAGAGCGGAATGGGATACCGGTTTGAGCCCTGAAGTGCTCCAAACCGGGCCGTAAAGAATGCGTTAAGACCGGCCTTCGAGCAGCCACGCGGGCCATAGCGTGAGTCCCAGGAAGCCGTGGTGATCACGGGTGGTCGGGAGTGATGGGGTCTGCAGCCGTGGCTGCTATCAAGCTCAGGAAGCGGATAAAGCTCGAGGAGATCAGCCCCGTGCGGCTGGTACCGCTGGCTTTCCTGGCGGCGATCCTGGTGGGCGCCGGCCTGCTCATGCTCCCACTATCGCGTACCCCGGGCAGCCACGAGGTAGTGATGCCCGCGCTGTTTACCGCCGTGTCAGCCGTATGTGTCACCGGCCTGATCACCGTGGATACAGCAACGTTCTGGACGCCGTTCGGCCAGACGGTGATCCTGGCGCTGATCCAGGTCGGCGGCTTCGGCATCATGACCCTCGCAACCCTCCTGGCACTGCTGGTTCGCAAGAGTCTTGGACTGCGCTCACAACTCATCGCCCAATCCGAGAGCCATACCCTGAACCTGGGGGACGTACGGGGTGTCCTGCTCCGGGTGGCCAGGATCATGCTGGCCTGTGAAGCGGCGACCGCAATCCTGCTGACGGCGCGGTTCTGGATCGCTTACGACGACGGTCTGGCCACGGCCGCCTGGCACGGCATCTTCCATGCCATTTCCGCGTTCAACAATGCAGGCTTCTCACTCTTCAGCGACAACCTGATTCCCTTCGTCGATGACCCCTGGATCATCCTCCCCATCTGCGCAGCCGTCATCGCTGGCGGCATCGGATTCCCGGTGATCATCGAACTGCTGCGCGGCCGCACCGTGCACAAGGGCTGGACCGTGCACGTCCGCCTCACCGTCTACGGAACCCTCATCCTCCTCGCTCTCGGAACCGGACTCTTTGCCTGGTTCGAATGGGACCGGGCGGAAACACTTGGTCCGCTATCCACCGGAGGGAGGCTCCTCGCCGCCATTGCGGGCGGCGTCTTCCCGCGTACCGCCGGATTCAACAGCATTAACTACGGTGACGCTGCGCCGGAGACACTGCTCATCACCAACATTCTCATGTTCATCGGAGGCGGCAGCGCCGGAACGGCTGGCGGTATCAAGATCACCACCTTCCTCGTCCTTGCCTTCGCTATCTGGAATGAAGTCCGCGGGCGTGAGCAGGTCACCATCGGGCACCGCTCGGTCAGTTCTCCGGTGCAGCGCCAGGCGCTGTCCGTCGCACTGTTGGGAATCGCAGCGGTGATGATCGGAACGGTCCTCCTGCTGGTCTTCACCGACTACGGGCTGGAGCAGGCGCTCTTCGAGGCAGTCTCAGCCTTCGGGACGGTAGGGCTCAGCACGGGCATCACCTACGAGCTGCCGGCGAACGCCGAGCTCGTCCTCATGGCGCTGATGTTCATCGGCAGGATCGGCACCATTACTGTTGCATCCGCACTGGCGCTGATCTCCCGGCCGATTCTCTACAGACTCCCGGAAGAGCGTCCCATCATCGGGTGACCTGACAACCCTCACCCGAGCAGCAGCGCCACCAGCAGCGACGCCGGCAGCGCCAGCAGCGAACTCACCAGGATGATGTCGCGGACCAGCGTCACCCGCAGCCCGAACTGCGCGGAGAACAGAAACACGTTCTGCGCGGTGGGCAGCGCAGCCATGGCCACCACGCCCAGCAGCGCCGTCCCCTCAACGCGGAAAAGATAGTACGCGACGGCCCAGGCGATGACCGGCATCAGCGCCAGCTTCACCACGCTTCCCAGCACGACGTCGGCGCGCAGGCTCCGCTGCGCCAGCGGCTTCTGCCCGCGAAGGCTTATACCGAACATCACCAGCAGGAGCGGAATCGAAGCCTGGCCCAGCATCTCCAGCGGCGTCCAGAGAATCGCCGGCAGCGTCAGCGAAGTCGCGGCAAACAGGGCTCCGGCCGCAGTTCCGGTGGTGACGGGATTGGCGACGGACCGCAGCACCGTCCGTGCCAGCGTCGGTGGAGCGCCGGCGGAAGGTGCGGCCGCCGTCGTCGTCGCTCTCCTGCCGTACCAGGCAAAAATGGTGAGGAAGACCGGCGCAATGACCAGCAGTTGGGCCAGGAGCACCGAGACCACCGGCGCGGAACTTCCCACGGCGTACAGGGCGATCGGGATGCCGATGTTGCCGGCATTGACGTAGCAGGAGGCCATTGCGCCCACCGCCGTCTGCGCGCCCGGCCGCCTGAGCGCAAAGCGGCTGAGCAACGCGTAGACCGCGCTGGTTGCGGCGGCGGCAACCAGCGCGATCGGCGTGTAGACGCCCAGGACTTCAGCGAGTTCGGTCTCCGCGAGCAGGATGAACATGAGGGCCGGGTTGGTGATGTAGTAGATCACCGGCGTGAGGCCCTCCTGCATGGCCCCCGTCCGGGTAGGGAGGAGGATCGAGGCGAGAACGCCCACGCCCACCAGCACCAGCACCACGCCGAACCCGAGGAGAACCCCCTCCACGAAGCCTCCTGATCATCTCTCGAGTTCCTACAGGCTGCGGGTTACCTGACCAGGCAGGGCCGCTTCGGGTCGAAGGACCACTCCGGAATCAGGTACTGCATGGACGTGGCATCGTCCCGCGCGCCCAGCCCGTGCTCCAGATAGAGGGCGTGCGCTTCCTCCAGCCGGGTGCGGTCCAGTTCGATCCCCAGGCCCGGCGCATCCGGAACCCGAATCTCTCCGCCCCTGATCTGCAGCGGGTCGACGGTGAGCCCCTGGCCGTCCTGCCAGATCCAGTGCGTGTCCAGTGCCGTGATCTCCCCCGGAGCCGCAGCACCTACATGCGTGAACATGGCCAGGGAGATGTCGAAATGGTTGTTCGAGTGCGATCCCCAGGTCAGCCCGAACTCGTTGCACAGCTGTGCCACGCGCACCGAACCCGCCATGGTCCAGAAGTGCGGATCGGCCAGCGGAATGTCCACGGCGTTCACGCGGATGGCGTGGGCCATCTCGCGCCAGTCCGTCGCGATCATGTTCGTTGCCGTCCTCAGCCCTGTGGCCCGGCGGAACTCCGCCATGACCTCACGGCCGGAGAACCGTCCCTCGGCGCCGCACGGATCCTCCGCGTACGCCACCACGTCCTGCATGCGCTTCCCCAGCCGGATGGCGTCCGCAAGCAGCCAGCCGCCGTTGGGGTCGAGGGTGATGCGCGCGTCCGGGAAGCGCTCCTTGAGCGCGACGACGGCGTCCACCTCATCATCACCGGCATGGACTCCGCCCTTGAGCTTGAAGTCCGCAAAGCCGTAACGTGCCTGTGCCGCTTCGGCAAGGCGGACGACGGCGGCGGGCGTCATGGCTTCCTCCCGCCGGACACGGTCCCACTCGTCCGCGGAACCCTGCTCGCGCAGGTAGGGCAGGTCGGTGGAGTCCGGATTGCCCACATAGAACAGGTAGCCCAGCATCGGCACGGCGTCCCGCTGCTGCCCGTCGCCGAGCAACTCGGCAACCGGAATGCCGAGGAACTGGCCGTGCAGGTCCAGCAGGGCAGACTCGACGGCGGTCACGGCGTGGACCGTGGTCCGGAGGTCGAAGGTCTGGAGCCCCCGCCCACCCGCATCGCGGTCCGCGAAAGTAGCAGCGACGGACCGCAGGAGGCTGCGGAACTGTGCCACCGGCTTGCCGCTCAGGATCCGACCGGCTTCCTCGATGGTGGAGCGGATCGCTTCACCGCCCGGGACCTCGCCGAGTCCGGTCCGGCCGTCGGAGTCCGTGATGATCGCGATATTGCGGGTGAAGAACGGCCCGTGCGCTCCGGAAAGGTTGAGGAGCATCGAGTCGTGTCCGGCAACGGGAACAACCTCTACCCCGGCAACGGTGGGCTGCGTGGTCACTGGTTCTCCCCGGCGGGTACCACTGTGCCGTCGATCCGGCGGTTGAGCTTCCACGGGTTCGCGTCCTGGATGGCTGCAGGCCGCAGCGCTTCCGGAATGTTCTGGTAGGCGACGGGCCGCAGGAACCGCTCGATCGCAAGGGTGCCCACGGAGGTGGTCCTGGTGTTCGAGGTGGCAGGGAACGGTCCGCCGTGGACCATGGCGTGGCCCACTTCGACGCCGGTCGGCCAGCCGTTCGCGAGAATGCGGCCGACCTTGCGCTCCAGGACGGGCAGAACCCCGGCCGCTGTTCCGTAGTCGGACTCGGTGAGGTGCAGGGTGGCCGTCAGCTGGCCTTCGAGACGCTGCGCGGCCGCGACCAGTTCCTCCGTGGAGGAGTAGCGGACCACAAGGGAGGCTGCTCCGAAGATTTCCTCGTGCAGGACGGGGTTGTTCAGGAAGGTGGCCGCCTCGGTGCCGAAGACGGCAGGTGCGGGAGCGTTCTCGGTGGGTCCGTCGGACCCCCGGGCTACGAGCTCCACCCCGTCCTGGGAGCCGAGGGCTTCAACGCCCGCGTTCCAGGAGTCGGCGATTCCGCGGGTGAGCATGGTCTGCCCGGCGGAGGGTGCGAGCGCACGGCTCACGGCGGCAAGGAAGTTGTCACCGGCCTCGCCTGTCGGCACGAAGACCAGACCGGGTGAGGTGCACAGCTGGCCGCTGGACCCGGTCACGGAGGTGATGTACGCCGCGGCGAGCCCGTCGAGGTCACCCTGCAGCGCACCTTCGAAGAAGATGACCGGGTTGATCGAGCTCATTTCCGCGTATACCGGAATGGGCTGCGGCCGCGCCGCCGCGGTGGTCATGAGCGCCGTGCCGGCGGAGCGGGAGCCGGTGAAGCCCACCGCCTGGATGGCGGGATCGGACACGAGGGCCTGGCCGATACTGGCACCGGGTCCGTAGATGAGGGAGAAGACGCCCGGGTGGAGGCCGGCGTCGTTCACTGCCTCCGTGATGGCACGGCCCACCAGCTCACTGGTGCCGGGGTGCGCGTTGTGCGCCTTGAAGACCACCGGGCAGCCGGCAGCCAAAGCGGAGGCGGTATCGCCGCCCGCAGTGGAGAAAGCGAGGGGGAAGTTGCTCGCCCCGAAGACCGCGACGGGGCCCAGGGGCACCTTGCGCTGGCGAATGTCCGCACGGGGCAGAGGCGTGCGCTCGGGCTGCGCCGGGTCGATGCGGACACCCCGGTGATCGCCCTGGCGGACCACTGCTGAGAAGAGCCGCAGCTGGCCGGTGGTGCGGGCCAGCTCTCCGCGGAGGCGCGCTTCAGGCAGGCCGGTCTCAAGCATGGCGCGGGCAACGACCTCGTCTCCGGCGGCTTCGATCCGGTCGGCGATTCCGTCGAGGAACGCTGCGTGGGTCTGCGGATCGAGGGTGCTGAAGGATTCGAAGGCCTCTTCAGCCGCGGCGGTGGCCTGCCGGAGCTGGGACTCGTCGATCAGCGAATAGGTGGGCTCCAGCGTTTCATTGGTGGACGGGTCAAAGCCGTTGACGGTCCTGCCGTTTCCGGGCGTGGCCTGGCCGGCGATGAGCGAGTGGCCCTGAAGGGTTGCGTTCTGGGTAGGCATTGAATGCTCCTTACGGGTGGTGTCCTGGTGGGTGTTCAGGGATTGTTTAGCGGGCGCTTGCCAGAGTGGCGGGAGCGGGGCGGATACCGGCGGCGTCAATCAGCGCGCCGAGGTCCGCGAGGTCCGCGTCGGTCAGGTTCTGCAGCGGAGGGCGCACACCCCCGACGTCGCGGCCGACAACCTTCAGCCCTCCCTTGACGATCGAGACGCCGTAACCGCGCACCCGGTCCCGGATGTCGAGGTAGGGCAGCACAAATCGCTGGAGCTTTTCGGTGACCGCCGCATGGTCCTGTTTCCGGACGTCGCGGTAGAACTCGAGCGCGAACTCCGGGACAAAGTTGTAGAGCGCCGAGGAGTAGGTGCTCATTCCCAGCTGGAGCAGCGGAAGGGCGAAGGTCTCCGCGGTGGGCAGGCCGCCCAGGTAGAACAACCGGTCGCCGTTCTTCGCGTAGACCCTGGTGAGGTGCTCGATGTCGCCGATGGCGTCCTTGAAGCCGATGAAGTTCGGATGGCGCTCCGCGAGGCGGGCAACGGTGTCGGCCGAGTAGATGGCATTGGCGCGGTTGTACACGATCACGCCGATAGTGGTCGCGGCGCAGACGGCGCTGACGTGGGCGAGGAGTCCCTCCTGGTCGCACTCCGTCAGGTACGGAGGCAGGAGCAGGAGACCCTCGGCGCCGGCAGCTTCCGCATCCTGCGCGTTCTGGACGGCCTGGGCGGTGGAACCTCCTGCGGACGCAAGTACCGGAACGGTGCCGCCCACTTCCTCGACCGCGGTGCGGATGACCCGGGCTGCCTCCGCCGGTGTCAGGCTGAACCCCTCGCCGGTGCCGCCGGCAGCGAAGAGCCCGGCGACATCGAAGCTCGCCTGCCAGGAGAGGTGCTGCCGGTAGGCGTCCTCATCGAAGGCGAGCTCCGGCGTGAAGGCAGTCACGGGGAAGGACAACAGACCGTCCTTGAGCTTCTGAGCGAGTTCCTGAGGCGCGTAGTTGGCCACGATGCATCTTCCTTAGGGCAGTTCGCCGCGCAGGCGGCGAGGGTGGAGCTTCCTTGATGGGTTGTTTCCACACTAGGAAGATATGTGATGCCTGTCTAAGCCCACTTTTGTATGGATTGATGCTCTCCGGGTATCGCTGGTCACAGATCCTTGGTCCGGATGACCTCCAGAAGCCGCCCCAGCGCGGGGTTGCGCATTTCCCTGCTCCAGATGGCATAAAGCTCGACGGCGTCCGGCTCGATTTCAGCCAGCCTCAGGTAGGAAACACCCTCCACACCGAGCATGCTCGCCGATTCCGGAACAAACGCCACCCCCCTACCGGACGCCACGAGCGCCACCATGGTGAGGATTTGGCTCACGGTATGCACCACATTGCCGTGCTCTACGGGGATGTTCCGGACCACCAGATCGTAGAAGTACCGCGCCTTGGTGGGCGAATGCATGATCAGCGGCACCCCTTTGAGGTCCGCAACCGTCAGGGACCGGTTCAGCTGGTCAAGCTCATGTCCGGCTGGAACGGCGAGCATCAGGTCCTCGGTGAACATGAGGTGGGATTCAAAGAGGTCCGCATCGAAGGCGGGACGCGCCAGGCCCAGGTCCAGGTCCCCGTCGGCAATCGCCTCGATCTGCTCTCCGGTCACAAGCTCCTGGAGTTCCACATCGACGTCGGGCAGTTCCGTTGCTATCTCCGACAGCAGCGGACCAAGGAGGCTGAAGCCGGAGGCGGCAGTGAAACCGACGCGCAGCTGGCCGGACCTGCCGGCCGCGATGCGCCGCGCGGTGTGGGGTGCGCGCTCGGCGGCGATGACGAGCTTCCGCGCCTCCACCAGGAAGGCGCTGCCCGCGGCGGTGAGGGAGACCTTCCGGTTGTCGCGCTCCAGTAGTTCGACGCCGACGCTGCGCTCGAGTTTCTGGATCTGCCGGCTTAGCGGAGGCTGTGTCATATTGAGCCGATCGGCCGCCCGCCCGAAATGGAGTTCCTCTGCGACGACCACGAAGCTGCGTGCCTGATCGAGTGTAAACATGATGCCTTCCGGGTATCACTTCATGCTTATCCTGGCTTATACACGGATCCTGGCTGCCGTCCAAGATGACCCCAGCGTGAATGAGTCGGACTAGCCGTCTTCAGCCCTGGAGCAGGTTCAGTTCCCTGAGCTTCGCCTCGACCTCGGGGTTGCTCGGCTCAACCTGGTGTGCCCCGTCCGGGTACACGACCACCGGGATATTGGTCCGGCCGGAGATGCTCTTCGCTTCTTCAGCAGCCTCCGGGGTTTCCACCAGGTTGATGTACTCATAGCCGATGCCGAGCTCGTCCAGCTGCCGCTTGGTGCGGATGCAGTCCCGGCACCAGTCAGCGCCGTACATGCGGATTGTTTCGGGATTCGCCGTCATGCCTTCATCCTACGGCTGGGCGACGGTTTGCAGACGCGACCGTGAGTTGGCCAGGTGCATCCGCATGGCGGCGGATGCCGTCAGCGCGTCCCCCGCGGCGATCGCGTCCCGCACGGCCCGGTGCTCAGCGGCGACGCGCTGCACGCGGGGCGAGCGGCCGTCGTCGTCGGCGGGTTCCAGCCGCTCAGGCGGCATCGCGATCATCGCCGGCCCCAGCATCATCAGCGCGTCCACGAAGTAGAAGTTGCCGCTGGCCTCGGCGACGGTGCGGTGGAAGGCGAAGTCGCAGGAGACCGCCGTGGCCGCGTGGTTGCCGGCGGCGTCGAACGCCGCGAGGGCGGAATCCAGCGCGGCGATCAGGCCAGGCGTGGCGTTCGACGCGGCGAGCGCAGCGGCCTCACTCTCCAGGCCGGCCCGGAACGCCAGCAATGCGCCCCGTTCCTCGAGGGTCCGGGGCCGGCGAAGGCCTCCGGCCGTTTCCTCGGCGGCGGACGGCGGGGTGAGCGCAAAGCTGCCGCTCCCCCGCCGCGTGTAGACGAGGCCCTCGGCCTGCAGCCGGGAGATCGCCTCCCGGACCACCGTGCGGCTGACCCCGAACTCCGCCAGAAGCGCGCTCTCGCTGGGCAGCTTCTCACCGGACGGGATGGTTCCGTCGACAATACGACGGCGGAGGCTGTCGACCAGCGAAACGGCCAGGTTCTGTTTCATGCTCCCCATGCTGGCACGGTGCGCGTGCTCAGCGCGTTCCGAACTCGACGCTGTCCGTGGTCCAGGCCCGGGCCTGGTCGCTGAAGGTCACTCCGAGACCCGGGCGGTCGGGCACCACCATGCGGCCGTCGCGGGTTTCGAGCCGCTCGTTGAACAGCGGGTCCAGCCAGTCGAAGTGTTCAACCCACGGCTCCCGCGGGTAGGCCGCGGCCAGGTGCAGGTGGATCTCCATGGCGAAGTGCGGTGCGAGGTCCAGACCCGCCTGGTCGGCCAGCGTCGCAAGGCGGAGGAACTGGGTGATGCCGCCGACGCGCGGGGCGTCCGGCTGGATGATGTCGCAGGCGCGGGTGGCGATGAGCCGCTCATGCTCGGCGACGGACGCGAGCATCTCGCCCGTGGCGATGGGGGTATCAAGTGCCAGCGCCAGCGCAGCGTGCCCCTCGGCGTCGTACGCGTCCAGGGGCTCCTCGATCCAGACCAGATCGAACTGCTCCAGCTTGCGGCCCATGCGCAGCGCAGTGGCGCGGTCCCACTGCTGATTGGCGTCCACCATCAGGGGAACGTCGTGGCCGATATGTTCGCGGACGGCGGCGACACGGCGCAGGTCCTCCGCCGAATCCGGCAGGCCGACCTTGATCTTGATGCCGCCGATGCCCTCGGCGAGGGACTGCGTGGCCCGCTCCTTCACCTCGTCGATCGAGGCGTTGAGGAAGCCGCCGGAGGTGTTGTAGGTCCGCACCGAGTCCCGGTAGGCGCCAAGCAGCTTCGCCAGCGGAAGCCCCGCGCGCTTGGCCTTCAGGTCATACAGGGCGATGTCCAGTGCAGCGAGCGCCTGGGTAGCCACGCCGGAGCGGCCCACGGACGCGCCGGCCCACAGCAACTTGTTATACAGCTTGGCAATGTCATTGGGGTCTTCGCCGATCATCGACCCGGCAACTTCCCGGGCATGCGCGTACTGGGCCGGGCCCCCTGCCCGCTTGGAGTAGGAGAATCCGAGGCCGCAGACACCCTGCTCGGTCAGGATCTCCGCGAAGAGGAAAACCACCTCGGTCATGGGCTTCTGCCGGCCCGTGAACACCTTGGCGTCGGAGATCGGCGTGGCCAACGGCAACGTGGCGGTGGACAGCTTCACATGGCGGATTGCATCGGGCGTATAAGTCATCGCGGGACCTTCGGGAGAGCGGATCTGGATAACTTATCGTACAACTAGCCGACTTGTCCTACAAGTTAGTGCGCTTCGACGATCTCCTCGTTGCGCGCGAACCGCCGGTTCCGCAGTACCGGGAGGAACTGTCGCACTTCCTCGATGCGTTTGCGGCTCACCTCGGCGGTCACCACGCCCTGCTCCTCCTCGTTGAGGAAGACCTGCGGCACACCCATGGGGTCCAGGATGGCCGAGTGCCCGATCGTGTGCGACGACGACGTCCCGGCCGCCGCGATCCAGACGGTGTTCTCGATGGCCCGGGCGCGCAGCAGCGTCTCCCAATGCTCGATCTTGTGGTCCCCCTTGAACCAGGCGGCCGGAACCAGTACGACGTCGGCACCACGGTCGGCGAGCGCCCTCGCCTGTTCCGGGAAGCGGAGGTCGTAGCAGGTCATCAGCCCGACGTTCAGCTCCCCCACCGGCACCACGGTGATACCGCCGTCGCCGGGTTTGATGCGCTCGGACTCGGAGTAGCTGAAGGCGTCATACAGGTGAAGTTTGCGGTAGGTATCAACGATCCTGCCCGTGGCGTCGATGAGCACCAGGGTGTTGTACGGCCGTTCCTCACCGCTGGACTCATACCCGCCGGCGACGACGGCGATGTTCAGTTCCGCCGCCAGGAACGAGAGCTGCTGGACGAACACGGACCAGCCCGCGCCGACGGCCTCGGCCAGGGGGCCCTCGACCTTGCCGATCGAGAACATCGATTCCTCCGGGAACACGATGAGTTCCGATCCCTCTCCTGCGGCTTCCTCCGCCAGCTCGCGCATCATTGCGACGTTGGCGGTGACGTCCCCGCCGGGCCTGAATTGTCCAACACTGATCTTCATCGCGGGCCCTTTCGGGTAGGAACTGGGGCTGTACCAAGGGTACCGAAGAGTAGCGTGGCGCTATGCGGAAAAATCAGCGACAGCGGGACACACCGGGGCCGGGCCAGGAATCGGTGTGGGATTACCCGCGACCGCCGCGGGTGGAGAACTATCCGGGCGTCGTCGTCATCGAGTTCGGCGGGAAGGAGATCGCGCGGACCGGCAGCGCGGTGCGGGTCCTGGAGACAAGCCACCCGCCGGTGTTCTACATCCCGCACGCGGACTTCGTCCAGGGCTCCCTGCAGCCGGTGGACGGCACCACGTGGTGCGAGTTCAAGGGAGAGGCTGCCTATTACGACGTCGCCGCCGGCTCCGCCCGCGCCGAACGCGCGGCCTGGACCTATCCCTCCCCCACCGCCGGGTTCGAGGTGCTGGCCGGAGCAGTGGCTGTCTACCCCGGCCGCATGGACCGCTGCCTGGTCGACGGCGAAGAGGTCCAGGCCCAGCCCGGAGCCTTCTACGGCGGCTGGATCACGTCCCGCGTGGTGGGTCCGTTCAAGGGCCCGCCGGGAACCTGGGGCTGGTAGCCCGGCTAGAACTGGGGGTGCCACAGCTCCGTGGTGTTGCCCTGCACCGCGAGCGCCGTCCGCCACCGGTCAAACACGGAGCACGGGTGGGAGATGCCCAGGTCAACGGTGTCGCCCACCCGGAGTGCCCCGGCGTTGTCCACAATCGCATGGTGATCGAAGAGCCGCACCACCACGCCGTCTGGCTCTTCCAGCGTGGCACCGTCCCGGTGATGCGCCACCAGGGCGGGCAGGCCGGCGTCGTACGCCAGCTCCCGCTTCCCCGCGCCGAGGATGGCCCGCCCCTCCTCCGGGACAGAAACGACGACGGCGCGTACCACCGCGGCGGCGCGCAGGCCCGGCAGCGGGGAGACTTCCGCGTACGTCCCGTGGTCGTGGATGACGTAACAGCCGGAGCGCAGGATGTTCAGGGAACCGTCGGGAAGGAACCGGGCGGCGTGGTCCTGGAACGCTGAGCCACCCACCGAGAAGAGGGGCTGGTCAACTTCGAACCGGTCGCGCAACAGGTCGAAGACCTCGACAGCTGCCCGGCAGTGGGCGTCGATGGAGGCAAGGTTTTCCGGCGTGCGGACGTTCGGTGCAATACCCTCGTAGGCGCTGACGCCGGCGAGGCGCAGTCCGGGGGCGGCCCGGACTGCATCGGCGAGCGCCGGTGCTTCCGCGACATCCCGGATGCCGGTGCGCCCGCCGGGAACACCGACGTCGAGCAGAACGGAAAGCGTATGGTCGGCGTCGGGAAATCCGTGCGCCAATGCCGACACGGCGGCGCTGGAATCGGCGAGGCAATGGAGCTCCACGGCGGGGTGGGCGTGGAGCAGCCGGCGCAGTTCGGCCACCAGCGGCGGGTACACCACCTCGTTGGCAATGAGGATCCGCCGGGCTCCCCAGGACACGGCGTGCGCGGCCTGCGCCGGCGTCGCGACCGTCACTCCCCAGGAGCCGGGGAGCTGGCGCTGGACGATCTCCCGGGTCATCGTCGTCTTGATGTGGGGCGCGAGGACCATCGAGTGCTCCGCGGCCCACTGCTCCTTGAGTGAGATGTTCGCGTCGATCGCGTCGACGTCGAGCAGCAGCTGCGGGAGGCTGGAAAGATGCAGGTCAGCGCTCAAGTTCACCATTCTCGGCATCCTACCGTTCAGGTTCCACCCAGCAGACGCCTAGGCTCCGTCCATCAGGCGCTGCTAGAGTCTCAGGTCGGTAATCAACAGTAGGAGTGTCTGTGAAGAAGAAGTGGTTCATCAGCGCCGTCGTAGCGGGTTCACTCGCCTTCGCGACGGGCTGTGCAGGGAACACCGAGGCGGAACCAGCGCCGAGCGAGAGCGCCGCCAGCGCACCGGCGGAAGCCCCAACGCCCGATCTCGAGGGGATTCCCGACGTCGTCGCAACGGTCAACGGGCTGGACATCACCAAGGAAGAGTTCACCACGGCGTATGAGGGTTCCTTCCAGCAGATGGCGATGCAGTCCCAGGTGACCGGGCAGGAAGTCGACCAGGAGCAGCTGAAGACGCAGACGCTCGACAACATCATCGGCAACAAGCTGCTGATCCAGGAGGCTGACAACCGCGGGATCGAGGCCAGCGAGGAAGCGATCGCCGCCACGACGGATGAGCTGATGAAGACCAACCAGTTTGCGTCCGAGGATGAGCTCTTCGCTGCCCTTGAGGAGCAGGGCATTTCGAAGGAAGACGCCACCGAGCAGATCGAGCAGCAGGTCCGGCTGGACGCGCTGCTCGCCGAGGAGGTCGGGGACGCCGCGCCGACAGAAGAGGAACTGAAGGCTGCCTATGAGGAGGCCAAGGCTTCCGGGGCCGCGCAGGGCGGCGGGGAGGTTCCGCCGTATGAGGAGCTCAAGCCGCAGCTTGAGCAGCAGGCCAAGGACCAGAAGAAGTCGGAGGCGGCCCTCGCACTGGTCACGGAGCTTCGCGAGAGCGGCGACGTGGTCAGCAACCTCGAGTAGCACCCAAGATCGAGTAACCCCCGGCGTCGACCGGGCGGCTATCGCAGAAATGGCCAGGTTCCATCGGGAACCTGGCCATTCTGCTACGCCGGCGGCTAACCGCCGATGAGGTCGTTGATCACGATCGTCTGGTCGCGGTCCGGACCCACGCCGATGGCCGAGAACCGGGTACCGGACATTTTCTCGAGCGCCCGCACGTAGGTCTGCGCGTTTTCCGGCAGGTCCTCGATGGTGCGTGCACCGGTGATGTCCTCGGTCCAGCCGTCGAAGTACTCGAAGATCGGCCTGGCGTGGTGAAACTCGGTCTGCGTCATGGGCATTTCATCGTGCCGGACGCCGTCGACGTCGTAGGCCACGCACACGGGAATCTGCTCGATCCCGGTCAGCACGTCCAGCTTGGTCACGAAGTAGTCGGTGAACCCGTTGACGCGGGCTGCGTGGCGGGCCAGCACGGCGTCATACCAGCCGCAGCGGCGCGGCCGCCCGGTGTTGACGCCGAACTCGCCGCCGGTCTTCTGCAGGTAGACGCCCATCTCGTCGAACAGTTCGGTGGGGAACGGGCCGGCGCCGACGCGCGTGGTGTAGGCCTTGATGATGCCCACGGCGCGGTTGATGCGCGTGGGCCCGATTCCGGATCCGACGGATGCTCCGCCGGCCGTGGGATTCGACGACGTCACGAAGGGGTAGGTGCCGTGGTCCACGTCGAGGAAGGTGGCCTGGCCGCCCTCCATGAGGACCACCTTGCCGGCGTCGAGCGCTTCATTGAGTACGTAGGTCGAGTCGATGACCAGCGGGCGGAGGCGGTCGGCGAAGGACAGGAAGTACTCCACGATCTCGTTGACCTCCACGTTGCGCCGGTTGTAGACCTTGACCAGCAGCTCGTTCTTCTGCTTCAGCGAGCCCTCAACCTTCTGGCGGAGGATCGACTCATCAAAGACGTCCTGCACGCGGATACCCAGGCGTGCCACCTTGTCCATATAGGCGGGGCCAATGCCGCGGCCGGTGGTTCCGATGGCACGCTTGCCGAGGAAGCGCTCGGTGACCTTGTCGAGGACCTGGTGGTACGGCGCCACGAGGTGCGCGTTCGCTGACACCCGCAGCTTGGACGTGTCCGCGCCGCGTGCCTCGAGCCCGTCGATCTCCTGGAACAGCGCCTCCAGGTTGATGACGCAGCCGTTGCCGATGATCGGGACGGCGTTGGGACTGAGAATTCCGGCGGGAAGGAGCTTCAGCTCGTACTTCTCACCACCCACGACGACGGTGTGCCCGGCGTTGTTGCCGCCGTTCGGCTTCACGACGTAGTCCACGCGACCGCCGAGCAGGTCAGTGGCCTTGCCTTTGCCTTCATCGCCCCACTGGGCTCCGACAATCACAATTGCTGGCATGGGATCCTCCCCCATTGTTTGGCGGCAGAAGTGCGCGCCGCGTGCCGCGCGAAATGTGTGCCGCCGTGCATGAGAACGCCCCAAGACCTGTAAGGAGTCCGGGGCTCTTACCACCCAAGTTTAGCGGACAGGAGTCACCGGCCGGGGAAGGCTGTTCACAGAACGCCTCCCGCCACCACGGGGCAGCAGGTACCGCGGACAGCTAGAAGAGATCGGTGCTGTTGATGAATCCCACCACCATCGCTGTCCACCAGCAGGTCTGGGAGATGGCCAGGCAGATGAGCAGGTGCACCCGCATACCCGGCGGAACGTCACTGAATCTTGTTCCCGCCGGCATGGAGTTCAGCCGGCGCATGCACGGGATCAGCAGGATGCCGTTGAGCATGAGTACCAGGACTGCGCACATCTTGATGATGGTCAGCGGGTTTTCCATCACCGGATTGATGAGGGCACCGGTGACCAGCAGTCCCGCCAGTCCACCCCAGATGATCGGCATGGCGGCGGATTCAATCCGGCTGGTCTCAACGAGTTTGCGTCTGGAGATCAACCAGAGAAAGCCCACCCAGTCCACCAGGAGAACGGCGCCGAAGGCTGCCACCAGCGAGATGGTGTGCACTATGAGGGAAATTTTCGCGACTCCCGGGTCGACGCGCAGAACCGCGCCGAGGCTGACAGACAGGATCCAGGCGGCAGTGACGCCCACCGCCATCAGTGCGATGCGCGGAGGTGAATAGGTGGTACGCAGGGAAACACGGGGTAGGGCGGAATCCATGATCTTCAGCTTCTCTTGGGGGGGGCGACGCCGGTCGCGGTGGAGTAGAGGAACGCGTGTTTCAGGCTCCTTCCCTGTTGTCTCCCAACAGTGAACTGAGAACTGAATTTTACGCCCGAGCGGTCACCGTCAACAAGGAAGATTGCCTGCGCCAACTAGGCAGGGAGGCTGGTGCCCGGAGCACGCCGCGCGGTACCGTTCGGCCATGTCGGATTTCCAGCCCCGCGCCCGTATCGGCATCTCGGGGTGGCGGTACGCGCCGTGGCGGAAGTCCTTCTATCCTCCCGGCCTTCCGCAGCGGTTGGAGCTCGAGTACGCTGCCTCGCAGCTCGCCACCATCGAGATCAACGGGACATTCTATTCGCTGCAGCACCGGGACAGCTTTGTCCGCTGGCGTGACACCGTGCCGGAGGACTTCCGGTTCTCCGTCAAGGGTCCGCGCTACATCACGCACATGCTCGGCCTGCGGAACGCCGAAACGGCGCTGGCCAACTTCTTCGCCTCCGGGGTCCTTGCGCTCGGCGACAAACTGGGTCCGGTCCTGTGGCAGCTGCCCGCAACCCGCCGGTTCGATCCAGACCTCGTGGACGCGTTTTTCTCGCAGTTGCCGCGAACGACGACGGCAGCCGCCTCCCTCGCCCGCGGCCACGATGAGCGGCTCAAGGACCGGGACTGGGTCACCACCGATGCCGACCGCCCGATCCACCATGTACTCGAACCGCGCCACGAAAGTTTCGGCAGCGAAGAATGCCGCGAGGTTCTCCGGCGCCACAACGTGGGGCTGGTGGTTGCGGATTCGGCAGAGAAGTGGCCGCAGTTCCGCGAGGTGACGGGCGACGTCGTCTACGTCCGCCTGCATGGCAGCACCGAGCTCTATACCAGCGGCTATACGGATGCGGAGCTGGATGACTGGGCGGCCCTGTGCCGGGGCTGGCTGACCGGTGAGACGTGCCCGGACGGGCGCGGCCGGAACGTCTACGCGTATTTCGACAATGACGTGAAGGTCCACGCCCCGTTCAACGCGATGGGTCTCGCGGAACGGTTGAGCCACGACTACCGTGGGGAGCACTGACAGCGGAATTCAGGGAGGAAATCGCGTGGACTTTGACCGCACGCCGGTCTCCGACGGGCAGGCCGTGCAGATCGGGAAGATGACCCTGCGGGCGGTCGCAACCCCCGGGCACACCCACCACCGCCTCTCCTACGTGGTCACACAGGAGAGCCGGCAGGCTGTTTTCTCCGGTGGGAGTCTGCTGTACGGGTCCGTGGGCAGGACCGACCTCGTCAGCGACGATGACACGGTCCCGCTGACCCACGCCCAGTAGGCATCGGTGCGCCGCCTGGTGGAGGAAGCCACGCCGGACGCCGGCCTTTACCCCACCCACGGTTTCGGATCCTTCTGTTCCGCGGGACCGGCCAGCGGGGCTGACTCCTCGACCGTCGGTGAACAGATCCGGAGCAACCATGCCCTCACGGACCAGGACGAGGACCATTTCGTCCAGGAACTGATCGACAACCTCAGCGCCTACCCGTCCTACTACGCGCACATGGGACCGGCGAACACCGCAGGCCCCGGACCGGCGCACCTTGACGTTCCTCAACCCCTGGATGCTGAAGAGCTCACCGCCAGGCTCGCGCACGGTGAATGGGTGGTCGATCTGCGGAACAGGATCGCCTTCGCGCGGGATCACCTCCACGGCAGCGCCAGCTTCGAATACAGTGACGGCTCCAGCTTCACCACCTTCCTCGGCTGGGTGCTGCCCTGGGACCGGCAGCTCACCCTGGTCGGCGAACGCGACGACGTCGAAAACGCGATCCGAGGCTCTGGGTCCATTGCGGATCCGGCTACCGGGCGTCCGTCGCTGCGAGTCTGCTTCAGCGCGGCGGCAAGGACGTCGTCCACATCGACGGCCTTTTCGACGACGCCGAAAAGGCCGGCCTGCCCATGAACGGGTAACAGCCACTCATTGAGACCATCGACCCCCAAACCATGGTCCAGGTCAGCGATTCAGATGCCATCCGGGACGTTGCCAACGATGCCGACGAACGGCTGAAGCGGGTCCTCAGCGCCATCGAGGGATAACCCGCCACAGCAATTCGCAGGGTGGGCTACCTGGATTGGTCTGCAGTGGACTTGGTTTGCTCGTCTACTCGGGACTCCTCGTCACCGTCCTGCGAGCCGGCGGCGATCACCGGTTCGCCGCCGGCGAGTTCGCGGTCGTCCTTCTGTGCGTCGCCGCGGGTCTTCAGCAGGCTCGCGATGGTCGCTACGACGATGGTGGCGGCGATGAAGAGCAGCGAGAACCAGATGGGTATCTCGGGCGCCCACAGCATCGGTTCCCCGCCGTTGATGAAACGGAGTTCGTTGACGTGCATGGCGTGGAAGACCAGTTTCACGCCGATGAAGCCGAGGATGACGGCCAGTCCCTGCGCGAGATAGACCAGACGCTCGAGCAGTCCTCCGATGAGGAAGAACAACTGACGCAGACCCATCAACGCGAACGCGTTGGCGGTGAACACGATGTAGGCCTCGTTGGTCAGGCCGTAGATCGCAGGGATGGAATCGACGGCGAAAATGAGGTCCACGAAACCGATAGCGATGATGGTGAGCAGCATCGGCGTGACGAAACGCTTCCCGCCCTGCATCACGGTGAGTTTGTCCTCGTGGTACTCGTCAGTGACGGGCAGGACCCGGCGCACAAGGGTCATGAACCTGCCGTCAGCCGGGTTGGACTCGTGGCTGCTGAACGCCTGGCGGTAGGCCAGAACGAGGAGCAGTGCACCGAAGATGTAGAAGACCCAGGAGAAGTTTTCGATCAGGGCCGCTCCGATGGCGATGAAGCCGCCGCGCAGGATCAGGGCGATGATGATCCCGATCATCAGTACCTTCTGCTGGTACTTCTTGGGTACGGCGAATCCGGCCATCACGATGAGGAAGACGAACAGGTTGTCGATCGACAGTGCCTTCTCGGTGAGAGACCCGGCGAAATACTCTCCGCCGAACCTCCATCCCGACACCATGCCGATCCCGACGCCGAACAGCAGAGCGAGTCCGATGTAGAACGCGGACCAGCGGGCAGATTCGCCGATGGAAGGCTCATGGGGTTTGCGCACGTGCGCGAAGAACTCGTAGACGAAGAAGAGGATCGTCACGGCAATGGTGATCAACCAGATCAGGGGTGTGACCTGCATGAGGTACTCCAAGGGGTAGGCGTTGAACAGATACGCCAAGGTCTCCTCCGCCCCGGACAACACCGGAACCGTCGGCCCGAGATGCTTCAGTGCATCCGTAATGACGGGCCGATCACAGACGGGAGTACTCCCCTTGATACGAGAATTCTAACCTACTTGCGACCGTCCCCGTGCAATCTTCTCCACCAGGAACAGGCCGAAAGTTCACGCAGCTCGCAGGAGACCAATGGATGCCCAATGTCCAGGCAGGTGCCTGCATGTTTATATTGCTGGATGGACAGCAACTGGAAATCTGACCTTCTGGCCTGGCCAGCCCGGCCAAGCCTTCACCCTCAGGCTGTTCCGACCCGCTAGCCGTCCGTCATGGCGAGGACGCCGGCACGAGACACCGATACCGCTGGAGGGGAGCGCCTACTGATCCTCTCCGCAGGGGTGGGATCGGGGCACAACAGTGCCGCGGCCGCGGTGCAGCAGGCGTGCGGCGCACGCTCTGACATCGCCGAGGTACAGGTACTGGACGTGCTCAAGGTGAGTAGCGTGCTTTACCGCGCATTGCTGGCAAAGGGTTACTTTGTGCTGGCCAAGGACTTGCCCTGGCTGGTCGACTGGGCTTACGACGCCAGCGACCCACCGTTCCGGCGCCGCGGCCCAATCGACCCCTGGACGCGGGCGAACGCCGTTCCGGTCATCGACGCGATCAGGCAATTCCGGCCGACCGCTATCGTGTGCACGCACTTCCTGCCTGCCCAACTGTTGGCATCGTTGCTCCTTCGCGGCGTTACTGACGCGAGGACCGCTGTCGTGACAACGGATTACGACTTTCAGGGGCTGTGGCTTCCGGGCGCATTCCACGCGCTCTTCGTCGCCAGGGAGGAGGGGAGAATGGAGCTACTGGCGCACGGCCTTCCCCTTGACCGCGTCGCTGCCACAGGAATCCCAATCGCCCAACAGTTCAATCCCGCGCCGCTGCGCGATGCCGGCGAGCCGCCGATGCTTCTGATTTCGGCAGGCGCGACCGGCGGTGATTATGCGGTTTCGGTGGTGCGTCAGACGATGCATATGCAATCACCGTTCACGGCCACGGTCGTGTGCGGACGCAATGATGCGCTGCGGCAGCGCATCGAGCGCCTGGTCGCGCCCGCAGGCGACCGCTACCGCGTGCTCGGTTTCACGTCGGAGATGCCGCAGCTAATGCGCCGCGCGGACCTGTTTGTGGGTAAGCCGGGCGGGCTGTCGGCATCGGAGTGCATGGCCGCAGGGCTGCCTATGGTGCTGGTGAACCCCATCCCCGGGCAGGAGGTCCGCAACGGCGACTACCTGCTGGAGCAGGGGGCGGCTGTGCGCTGCAACAGCAGCTCGACGATCGGTTGGAAGATCGACGAAGTGCTGCGCGAGCCGGGTCGCCTGGAGCGTATGCAGGCGGCCGCGCGGGGAACCGGCCGCCCTGACGCCGCGTCCGACGTGTTAACCGGTCTGCTGGACGGGCCGACACGCCCGCTGGTCGTGACGCGCGCTGCGCAAAGGACAATACTTGCCGCGAGCGAGCAGCGCGTCGTTGCGGCCGACCTGACGGGGCCATCCTCTCTGGTCCGGCTGATCGATTCGATTGAGGACAGCACGGTAGCGCTGCTACAAGCCGAGGAGTTGGGGGATCTCCAGAAGCGGTACGCAGCCTCGAACGGGGGACTGGTGCTCCGGCGCGGAAGAGCGCCCGTGTCGCTCCACTGGGAGGCTCGGCGGTTGCTCCGCGCCATACTCCGGGGCGACGAAGCGCTCCCTGTCCGGGCCGAGGGGCTCGGCGCACCTCCCGCGTGACCGGCGGGGGCTTCAGCGGTTCGGGCTCCGCGCAGTCCTCGGAGGATCCGGGGGCCGCCATTTTTGTAATCCTGCGCGTGGTACGGCCGACCTGCTTGTGTTTTACTTACCCCATGTCTGAGTTGCCGAAGCAGCACCCAAATGAGCCGCACGACGAGAGTAGTGCCGCACGACTGAACTGGCTACGGGCCGGGGTCCTGGGTGCAAATGATGGCATTGTCTCCGTCGCTGCAACCGTGGTTGGTGTTGCCGGCGTGACCAACGACGTGACGCCCATTTTGGTGGCCGGTGCTGCGGCAGTCGTAGGGGGTGCAGTTTCCATGGCGCTGGGCGAGTATGTCTCAGTCAGCAGCCAGAGTGACAGCCAGCGCGCCTTGATCGAAAAGGAACGTCGGGAACTTCGGGACGATCCCGACGTCGAGCTTGAAGAGCTGGCCGGTATCTACCAGGCTAAAGGGCTCTCGGCAGAGACTGCGCGGACCGTTGCCCGCGAACTCACCGACCATAATGCTCTAGGCGCGCATCTGGAAGCTGAACTGAAAATCGACGAAGGAGAAGTGGCCAGCGCCTGGCACGCAGCGCTTGCTTCCGCGATCGCGTTCTCCGTCGGTGCGGTGCTGCCTCTGCTGGCGATCGTTCTTCCGCCGGCAGAGGTTCGGATTCCGCTGACGTTCGTGGCCGTGGTGATCGCTTTGGCCATCACGGGGTCGGTCAGCGCGAATATCGGCGGCAGCTCCAAGCGGAAAGCGACCCTGCGGCTGGTTATCGGTGGAGCTCTTGCCATGGCCTTCACCTACGGCGTTGGCCTGCTGCTGGGCACCACCGGAATCGCCTGACGTCACGCCAGCCGGCACTGAAACGCTGCCGACAGCGCCTGATGCAAAGCCGACTCTGCCGGCACGCCAGATGGCCCCGGACAAAACTTATGGGCCGTTGGACCCTGCCGCAGGCGGCCCATGACGGTGATGATGGTTCTGATAGCTGCTGAGCTCGAGCAGTTCGGGCCGTAAATCCCGCAGAATCAGGAGGAAGAGATGGATAGCACCGCGGACGGCGATCAGTCCCAGCAGATCACGTTGTTCCTTCTCGATGACCACGAGTTGGTTCGGCGTGGCCTGCGGGAACTGCTGGAGGGCGAGGGTTTCATAGTGATCGGAGAATCGGGATCTGCCGTAGAAGCAGCCCGCAGGATTCCGGCGCTCTCGCCGGACGTTTCTATTCTTGACGCGAGGCTGCCGGACGGCACAGGGATTGAGGTGTGCCGGGATGTGCGCTCTGTTGATCCGTCGCTGTCCTGTGTCATCCTCACGAGTTACGACGATGACCAGGCATTGCGTGGTGCGGTCCTTGCAGGCGCCGCCGGTTACATCCTGAAGGAGATTCTGGGGTCCGACCTGATAGACCGGGTGCGCCGCGCAGCTTCCGGCGAATCACTGTTCGAGGCAGGGGTGAGGGAACGGATCATCACCGGGCTTGGCGAGACCGCCGTCGAGGACCCGCGCCTGGCAGGCCTGACGAGCCAGGAAAAGAAGGTGCTAGCCCTCATTGGGGAAGGGTTGACCAACAGGGAGATCGGTAGTCAACTGTTCCTGGCCGAGAAGACGGTAAAGAACTACGTTTCATCCCTGCTGTCGAAGCTGGGCTTCCAACGCCGCACCCAGGCAGCGGTGTACATCTCGCGGCCGAGCTAACTGTCCTGCCAGCTTGCCAAGGGGATACTAAGGCAAATTTCGGTGCCTTCACCGAGATCACTGGTGATGGCGACTGTGCCGGCACACAGTTCGGCCCGGCGCTTCATGTTTGCCAGGCCGCTGCTGCGGCCGGACTGCTCGAACCCGCGGCCGTCATCAGCGACTTTGAGCTCCAGACGCTTCCTGACTACGCGTAGCGTGACCGTGATGGCGTGAGCTCCGGCATGCCGAAGTGCGTTGGACAGCGCCTCAAAAAGAACTGCCCGCACGTGGTCCGCCCGCTCCCCGTCGACCGAATCCAGTGGACCGGACAGCTGGAGAATAGGCTCGAGGTCAGAACCATCAAAAGCCTCGGCCACCATCGAGAAGATGGAGGAAGTGAAGGTCGGTGTGTTCTGCGGGACCGATCGAAGTGAGTAGATGGTGTCGCGCAACTCCCTGATGGTCGCATCCAATTCTGCGGTCACTGCGGAAATTCGTTCCAAGGCTTCAGGGTGTGACGTGTGTTTGCGCAGACTCTGGATGCTCAGTCCGGCTGCGAACAACCGCTGGATGACCAGGTCATGCAGATCACGGGCGATCCGGTCACGGTCTCCGAACACCGCTTCCTGTTCCCGCTGACGGTGTACGCGCAGCAGTTCCAAGGCCAGAGACACGTGGGATGCGAAGGCCCGCATCATCTCGTGATCGACGTCGGAGAAGGGCGTTGCAGCCGGCGCGCGGGCAACGAGAAGGAAACGCGTGTCACCTTCCCCTGGAAGTTTGCTGCACAACGCAGATCCAACTGTGCCCCTCGAGACTCCGGGAAGCACCTCCACGACCTCGTCACCGCTCAGCAGCACTGGTGAGAGAGCAGCTGGGAGATTTTCCAGTATGGATTCATCGTGAATCTGCCGCCCGAGGAGCGTATCCACCTCGATACCGTCCGCTGCTTCACAGATAAGCCCTCGACGTTGGCCGAAGTCCCGCAGAACCACCGCCAGCATGCTCTGGGAAGCGCCGAGTGCATGGGCGGCAAGGAGTTCGAGGTCATCGGAGGCGCCGTCGTGCTGGCCGAGCAGTTCCCTCGCTGCGTTCAGTCCGCCTTCCAACCACCGGGTCCTCCGGTTTGCTTCATCAAAGAGACGCGAGTTCTCGATCGCAACTCCTGCTGCGGATGCCAGCGCGATAACGAGTTGTTCATCCGTGTCCGAGAAGTCCTCTCCCCCGTTCTTCTCCGTCAGGTAGAGGTTGCCGAACACCCTGTCATGTATACGGATCGGCACCCCCAGAAAGGACATCATCTGCGGATGATGGGCCGGAAAACCGTACGCGAGAGGGTGTTCGCGAAGATCCGAGAGGCGTAGCGGGCGTGGTTCATCGATCAGGAGTCCCAGGACCCCATGTCCCGTCGGCAGCGGGCCGATCCGGCGGATTTCCTCGTTCTCGAGCCCGACGGTGATGAAATGACTCAGCATGCGGTCGGCCCCTATGACCCCCAGCGCACCGAACCTGGCGTCCACGAGTTGGCAAGCTGCCGCAATGACCCGTTCCAGGACCGCTTCCAGACCGAGATCCTCAGCAATCCCAGCGAAAGCACTCAGAAGATTTTCCACGCCGGCCAGTGTCAGGGGCTGCTCTGCTGTTGCCATTATTGGCTTCCCCTCAGGATCCGTAACCACGTCGCGCTGCCTCCTGCCGACGTGAGAGTCCGAAAATTCACGGTTCGACAAGCCTAACGTTCAGAAGCGTTCCTGTTCAGCCATAGCAGGCATCAAGACCCGTCCGGCAGTCCAGGCTGGCGGCGAGTAACGATCAGCGTTGGACACGGAGGGTCCAACAATAATGTTCGAGTCACCCGCCCGAGGGACATTCCCGATCGCGCGCCGGTCCCATGGCGACCGATCACCACCAGATCCGAGCCACGCCCATAGGCGTTGAGCAGCTGGACCGGTGAGTGGGCGTCGTCCACAATCCAACTCACCCGCATGTGCGGGTAGCGAACCCGCACATCCTGCAACATCGTCGACGCAGTGACCTCCATCCGCTCGGTCAGCGGGCCGGAAGCGACCACCACGGTAAGGTGCAAAGCTGCCGAATGAGCTTCTTCTGCCCCTCTGATCAGGGCGACCTGGGACATGCCTGATCCATCGATGCCCACCACCGCTCCCCCTTTGTCCTGGTTTGCCGGCCCATAGGTGTAAGCGGGTGGCACAACGACCACGGGCGCGCTTGAATTCAGCGCTACCTGCAGCGCCACGGAATCCTTGAACTCGCCGGTGCGAAGGTCCCTTCGATCCGCGCCGACAACGATCATGGGGGCAGCGGCGGATAGTCCTAGCAGAGCCTCGACGACGTCACCGCAATAAAGGTAAGTGGCCAACCGGAGACCGGGATGCTCGAGGGTAACCCGCGCAGCTTCGCGGTTCAGAAGCTCCCGACCAGCGCTGACCACTTCCTCATAGGCGGTTCCGGGAGGCATCAGTGAAGGGTCCGGAACAGCATGGAGGAGTGTCAGCGGGACCGCCCGCGACTCCGCCCTCCTGGCAGCCCAATCCACGGCGGAACGATCCGCCACAGATTCACGCACCGCGACGAGCATCGGCCCCTCCGGTGGAGCGAGATGCTGCCCCGCTGGTGTCAGATCAGACAGCACCGTGGTCATGGCGCATCATTCTCCTGTTGCTCCGCGTTCGGGACGATGACGGCGCGCCCCCTGATGGTGCCGGCACGAAGCCGCTCATAGGCACGAGGCGCTTCGTCGAGCGTGAAGCGTTCAACCTCGACACTGATCCTGCCCGAGCGGGCCAGCTCCAGAACCTCTACCAGTTCTGGGCGCGAGCCCCAGTATGTGGCCCTTGCTGATGATTCCCACGGCGTGGAGAAGAGGCCCACATTCACTGTTCCCGGACCGACACCTACGATTGTGATCTGCCCGCCGACAGCGACGAGACGTGCTGCAAGGTCCGTTGTGGACTGCAGTCCCACGAAATCGAAAACGGCAGTAGCGCCCCGCCCGCCGGAGAGGGCGCGAACCTCCTGGTCGACGGCGGTCATTTCATCGGCGTTCCCAGTGGAGACGATCCCATGATGGGCTCCGACAGCCAGGGCCAGTTCGACCTTGTCTTCGGATATGTCGACGGCGATCACGAGGCTAGGCGTAATCGCGCGGAGGATCTGCACAGCAACATGTCCGAGCCCACCGGCTCCGATGACCACAGCGACTGATCCCGGAATCAGAACCGGGAGGCTCTTCTTGATCGCATGGTAAGGAGTCAGACCGGCATCTGTGAGCGGGACACTCGTCACAGGATCAAGATCAGTCAATGGAATGAGGTGGCGGGCATCATCGACCAGGAGGTATTCCGCCATGGCACCAGGGGCGCCGAGCCCTGGCGGGCGGATCCCCTGGGCTGCGGCGGTTTCGCAGTAGTTCTCCTCACCGCGTGAACAGGGATAACACCGCCCGCAACCCCACGGCCCGTACACCAGGACGGAATCCCCTACGCTCATTCCCGTCACGCCCTCTCCCAGGGCAGCAACAGTGCCGGCGCCTTCGTGCCCGAGGGTCAGCGGCAGTCCGTACACATATTGGTCTTCAGGAAGACCCATGATGAACTCATCGGAATGGCAGACTCCTGCGGCCGTCACACGCAGCAGCACCTGCCCAGGCCCTGCGACGGGCCTTGGAATCTCGACGAGCTCCGGAACTGAGCCGATGGTCCGGTACTGGAGAGCTTTCATATCAGTTTCTTCCTCAGCGCGATCACGGCGGCGCGCACCTGTTGTTCCGTCAGTCGTCCACCTCTCCACCATCACAGAATCATGGGTGGCTGGTCAGGGCCTTTAGCCCCTGATCTGGAACCAGAACTGCAGGCATTTCGAGAGCCGGTTCCGCAATCTGAACGTCCTCGCCCGTTAGAGGTATGACGTCAGGGACCAAAGGCCCTGACGCCGCCGCATCCGCGCAGGGATAGTTGGCTACAGCGGATCTTTCCGGGGCACAGTGTCCTGGAGGAAGAAAGGAAACGGCCATGATGTATTGGGATGGCAGCATGGGCGGCTGGGGATACGTCCTGATGGTGCTGAGCTTTGTCCTGTTCTGGGGCACCGTCATCACGGCAATCATTCTCGTTGCCCGTTCCCTGGGCGCCGGTAAAGAGCGGCAGGAGACCGGATCCGGTATGGGTGTCGCGGATAACCTGCTCGCGGAAAGGTTTGCCCGTGGTGAAATCGACGAGACCGAATACACAGCGCGTCTGACCGCGCTCCGCCGAGCTCGCGGAGCCTGACCGTCCGCCGCTGAGTCCGTCAGGTCCTCAACCACGAACCGCCGACGCGAGTTCGATCTCCAGGCGTTCGACGTCGGCCCGGTGGCACAATTCCGTTGCCGGGGTCATCGCGGTCGCGCTGCCAGCCGCAACGCCTGCCCGGAAAGCCGCCTCAATCGGCTGGCCCTGAGCAAGTCGGAGTACAAAAGCGCCAAGAAAACTATCACCGGCCCCGACGGTACTGACCACCTGCACAAGTGGGACCGGCAGGCGGATAATGCCGGTTTTCGTGGCAAGCATTGCTCCTGCTTCACCGAGGGTCAGGGCTACGTACTCGGCGGATCCGTCGGCGACCAGCGCAGAAGCCGCTTCGATCTGGCTTTGCTGGCTATCAAGTTCCACGCTGAAGTGCTCCCCCAGCTCACGCCGGCTGGGTTTAACGAGGAAGACCCCCTCGGCGAGGGCCTGGCTAAGGGCCTCGCCCGATGCATCGACAATGCAGCGCGCACTGCCCTCCCGTGCAAGGCGCGCCACCCGCGCATAAAAATCGTCCGGCGTCCCCGGGGGGAGACTACCGCTGGCGACCACGTATCCATTGACCGGGACTGACTCGGCAACAACAGACAGGCAGGCCTTCCATTCCCCTTCACTGACCTCCGGACCCTGCAGTACAAAACGGAACTGTTTTCCGGTTGCAGTCTCATCGACTGTGAAGTTCTGGCGGGTACTCCCCTGGACCGGTACCACAACGCTGGGAATGCGCTCGGCTTCGATGAGCCTGCGGTACGCCTCTCCAGTGGGGCCTCCGGCCGTGTACACCGCCAAGGTACGCCCTCCGAGCCGCCGGATCACCCTGGACACGTTCACCCCGCCACCCCCGGGATCGAGACGGCTGGCGCCACACCGAAGTTTGTGGATGCTGATGACCCGCTCGGTTGAGGTGCTGATATCCAGAGCTGGGTTCACCGTGAGGGTGAGAATGGACTTCACGCCGACTTCCATACGCCCAGCTTAGAAGACGCACCGTTCAGCGATCAGGGTCAGCCCCCACGGATGAGCAGGCCGTATGGGTGCACCGGAACGTCACCGGTACGGAAGGCTCTCTCCGGCCGCATTAGGCAGCTACCTGTACCGTTCAAAGTAAGGAACCCCCTTCGGTTCCGCTACAGGAGCGTTCATGGCTGACAAGTCCCCCCGTCAAGCAGCATCCAAGAAATCCGCCAAATCCATCAAGGAAAAGCGCGCCGACAAACGAGCCGCGGCAGCACCCCCCAGTTCCCTGGACAAGGCCACCGCCAAGACACCGAGCCCCAAAAAGAAGTGACCGGCACAGCGAATCACCTCACCCTCGGCGTCCTCTCGGGCACCCGAAAACCTGACGAGCGCCGCCTGCCGATACACCCCCTGCATCTGCAGCGCATTGCCCCCGACATCCGGCAGCATCTGATCCTGGAGGAAGGATACGGCGAGCGGCTGGGCGTCCCCGACTCCCAGCTGACCTCGCTTGGGGCGCGCATCGCCCCACGAGCGGAGCTGCTGGCGGAGGCCGACGTCGTTCTCCTGCCCAAACCGCAGCCCGACGATCTCGCCGAGCTCCGCGACGGGCAGGTCCTCTGGGGATGGCCGCACTGCGTCCAGGACCCGGCCATCACCCAGCTGGCAATCGACAAGAAACTCACGCTGATTGCTTTCGAGGCCATGAACCACTGGGCCGGCGACGGCGGCTTCGGCCTGCATGTGTTCCACAAGAACAACGAACTGGCCGGCTACTGCTCGGTACTGCACTCCCTGGCACTGACCGGCTCCACCGGCGATTACGGCCGTAGGCTGAGCGCCGTGGTCATCGGCTTCGGCGCCACCGCACGCGGGGCCGTCACCGCCCTCAACGCCCACGGCATCCATGACGTGCAGGTCCTGACCAACCGGGGCGTGGCCGCGGTAAGCTCACCGATCCATTCGGTACGCATTGCGCAGTTCGATCACAACAGCGAGGCCCCTTTCCTCAGCGAAGTCATCACCGAGCGCGGGCGGGTGCCGCTGGCGCCGTTCCTGGCCGAGAGCGACATCGTGGTCAACTGCACGCTGCAGGACCCCAACGCACCGCTGACCTACCTGCGCACCGAAGACCTGGACGCTTTCCGCCCCGGCAGTCTGATCGTGGACGTTTCCTGCGATGAGGGAATGGGGTTCAGCTGGGCGAAACCCACCACCTTCGCCGAACCGATGTTCACCGTGGGCGACCACATTGACTACTACGCGGTGGACCACAGCCCCTCCTATCTCTGGAATTCCGCCAGTTGGGAAATCAGCGAGGCCCTGCTGCCCTTCCTCGAAACCGTAATCGCCGGTCCCACGGCGTGGGCGGAGAACGAAACGATCAGCCGCGCCATCGAAATCCGCGACGGCGTGATCCTGAACCAGGACGTGCTGCAGTTCCAGCAACGGAAGCCGGAATATCCGCACCTCCCGCTGCCCGCCTAGGAGGCAGCCCGCCTGAACGACGACGGCGCCGCACCCCTGGGAGGGTGCGGCGCCGTTCCGCGTGGAACCGGGCCGGTCAGACGGCTGCGATCTTTGCCTGGCGCTCCTCCACCAGTTTCCGGACCGCGTCGAACAACGGGTGTTCCGGACTCAGCCCGGTGATCCGGCCGGTAGCCTCACCGGCGTCGGAGGAGGCCAGAAGCTCCCCCAGTTCCACCGCTTCGGCGTCGGTGGGATCATCGAACCGCAGCGCCGCACCGATTGCCTTCAGCAGCGCCTCCGGCGTGGTTCCCCGTTCGGCGAGCTCCGCTGCCGGTCCGATGAACCGCTCGTGCCGGCTGAGCTTCCGCAGGGGTGCCCTGCCCACCCGGTTCACCGTGTCCGGCAGGTGCGGATTGGTGAAGCGCCCGAGAATCTTCCGGACATAGGCTTCCTGCTCACCGGCGTCGAACCCGTGCTTGTCCACGAGGAGTTGCCTGGTCTCATCAAGCACCGCACGCACGTGCGAGGCGACGGACGGGTCCGCCATGGCCTCCGAGATTTTCTCCAGCCCCGCCTCGTGCCCGAAGTAGGCCGCGGAGGCGTGACCGGTGTTCACGGTGAACAGTTTGCGCTCAATGTACGGGGCGAGACGGTCCACGAACGTCGCTCCCGGGATGACCGGCGCGTTGGCCCCGAACGGTGTCCGGTCGATCACCCACTCGTAAAACGTCTCCACCGTCACGTCCAGGCCCTGGCCGGTTTCCTGGTTGGGGACAATCCGGTCTACCGCGGTGTTTGCGAAGACCGCGCGGTCATCCAGTGCCCCGATCGCCTCATCCCAGGAAGCATCGATGGACTCCCTGAGCAGGTCCGTCGCGTTGATCGCGTTCTCGCACGCCATGACCTGCAGCGGCACAGCATCCTCGGCTCGGGCCGCTATTCCCCGGGTAATCACCGGTGCCACGAACTTGAGGATGTGAGGCCCCACCGCAGTGGTCACCAGGTCCGCAGTGGCAATCTCCTGGACCAGCCGGTCCTCCTGGGAATTTGAATTCACCGCCCGGAAATTGCTGACCGTGTGCACCGCCGGCTGCTCGCCCACCTCATGGACGCGGTAGCTGCCCGCATCCGCAAGCTGGCTGATCAGGGCGTCCGCGACATCCGCGAACACCACCTCATAACCGGCCTGGTGGAGGAGCAGCCCAACAAAGCCGCGCCCGATGTTCCCTGCTCCAAAGTGGACTGCCTTCACTATGCGTTGACCTTCCGGAAGATTTCGAGGATTTCCTCCGCCGACGTTGCGGCTTCCAGCTGGGCAACCTGCGCCTTGTCGGTGAAGACCTTGGCGATCGAGGACAGGATGTGCAGGTGCTCGTTGTTCACGCCGGCGACCCCCACCACGAACTTGACCTCCTTGCCGTTCCAGTCCAGACCCTCGGGGTACCGGACAAAGGAGACCGCTGACTTGCGGATGTGGTCCTTGGCGGCGTTGGTGCCGTGCGGGATCGCCAGGAAGCTTCCCATGTACGTCGACACCGACTCCTCGCGCTCGTGCATGGCCTGGAGGTAACCCTCGTCCACGGCATCACGGGCCAGCAGCAGCTGCCCCGCCTCGTCAATCGCCGCGTCACGGGAGGTGGCAGAGCCGCTGAGAATAACGCTGTCAGCGACCAGAATGTCCGACGCCGGCTGCTCACCGTCCGCTGCCGATCCGGCAGCGTGTGCGCCGGAAGAAGCCCTCGTGGCCTCCGGTTCCGCTACAGCACCCGCCGCGTGGGCTGCGGAGGCGTGCGCACCCCCGAAGGAGCCGGCGTCAGAGTCGGGACCGGCCGAAGCATCGGTGCCCGCTTCCGTCTTCTCGCTGCGACTCTCCCGAACCAGTTCCACGATCTCCTCATACCGCGGGCTGTTCATGAAGTTGTCCACGGAGACGTGCACGGCGCTGGCCGTGGAGTGCTTTGCCCGCTCCGTCAGGTCCTGGTGGGTGACCACAACGTCGTAATCGTCACGAAGGTTCGCGATCGAGGCGTTGGTGACCTTGACGTCCGGGTAACCCGCCGCCTTGATCTTGTTCCGCAGCACCGACGCCCCCATGGCGCTGGACCCCATGCCGGCGTCGCACGCGAAGACGATGTTCTGGATGGGCCCTGCCATCACCGCAACGTCGCCGCTGCCGGTCAGGTGGGAAGACACCGAACTCTTCTTGCCCTTCATGGCTTCCATGCGGGAGGTTGCGGCGCTGAGGTCGTCGTCGTCGCCGTCCTTCCGCTTGGCGGTCTTCAGGATCACCGACGCCACCAGGAAGGAAACGGCCGCGGCGAGAACCACGGCAAGGATCACTCCGAAGTAACTGTCACGCGCGGTCTGCACGAGGACGGCGAAGATGGATCCCGGCGCAGCCGGTGCCACAAGGCCCGCGTTGGTGACGGCAAGGGTGGCCACGCCGGTCATGCCGCC
Source organism: Arthrobacter subterraneus (assembly GCF_900099735.1). Lineage (GTDB taxonomy): Bacteria > Actinomycetota > Actinomycetes > Actinomycetales > Micrococcaceae > Arthrobacter_D > Arthrobacter_D subterraneus. The sequence goes on from NZ_FNDT01000006.1 coordinate 147,706, forward strand.
GGCGATCGCCGCGAGGATCAGCAGCGGGCGCATCAGGACGTAGGGGAAGTAGATTTCGTGGATACCACCGAGGAAGTGGATGATCACCGCTCCGGGAGCCGAGGCCTTGGCCGCGCCACGGCCGAAGAACATGTACGCGAGGAGAATGCCCAGGCCCGGACCGGGGTTCGCCTCGAGGAGGAACAGGACTGACTTGCCCTGCTCCAGCGACTGCTGGACGCCCAGCGGCGTCAGGACGCCGTGGTTGATGGCGTTGTTCAGGAAGAGCACCTTGGCGGGCTCAATGAAGATGCTGGTCAGCGGCAGGAGCCCGTTATTCACGAGAAACTGGACCACGTTCCCGGCGGCCGTACTGAAAGCCTCCACGAGAGGCGAAATCCCGTAGAACCCGATCATCGCGAGCAGCGCGCCCCAGATACCGGCGGAGAAGTTGTTCACCAGCATCTCGAAGCCGGGGCGGATTTTCCCGTCCCAGATCCTGTCGATCTTCTTCATGGTCCAGCCGCCCAGCGGGCCCATGATCATGGCGCCGATGAACATCGGGATACCCGCCCCGACAATGACACCCATGGTGCCGATGGCGCCCACAACACCACCGCGGACGTCATAGACCATCCGGCCGCCGGTGTAGGCGATGAGGAGCGGCAGGAGGTAGGTGATCATCGGGCCCACCAGACCGGTGTGCGGGTTGCCTTCCGCATCCGTACCGAAACCACCGAGTTCAGGAACCGGCAGCCAGCCAGCTTCGATGAACAGCGCGGTGATGAGGCCCCACGCAATGAACGCACCGATATTGGGCATGATCATGCCGGACAGGAACGTCCCGAATTTCTGGACGCCAACCCTCATCCCGCTCCGGGGCTTTGCAGCTGTCTCTGTTGCCATGTGATTTCCTAACCGTGATTCCTGCACCTGCGCAGGATGGTCCGATGGATGTGGAGGACTACGTGGTGGAGATCCGGTGGAGCCACTCAAGGAAGAGCTTGAGTTCGGAACTGGATAACTGATCCGAATGCGAGGCCTGCAGGGCAGCATTCAGCGCAATCGCGGCCACCACGACCGACGATTTTCCGGAGGCTTCTGCCTGCTCCGCCTGGTCCGAGGCCACCGCAAAGATCATGGCGTCCCGGGTCATGGTGGAGAGGTCGAGGTTCCGTTCAGCCACGGGTTCCGCGATCAGCATGAGCGTTACTCCCACGTTCGCCGCCAGGATGCTCCTGGCCGCCTCCCGCGGTTGCACGCTCAGCTGTCCGGCAGCAGCGGCCTTGTTCAGCATTTCCTCCATGAGGGCCTCGGCATCAGCGACGATGGCGGGGCGGCTTTCCGGACGGATGTTACCGAACATCACCAGGTAGAGCTCCGGCTGGTTGAGCCCGAAATGCACGTGGTTGTCCCACATCCGCCGGATGTCTTCCAGCGGCTGCCCGGACGGAGCGAAATCCCGCTCGCCCGCCACATACTCCTCGAAGCCCGCTGAAACAACCGCGTCATACAGGCCCTCCTTGTCACCGAAGTGGTGGTACAGGGTGGGCGCGCTCACCCCAGCCAGTTGGGTGATCTGGCGGGTGGAGACGGGAGCTCCAGCGGAGTTGGCCAGCAGTTCTGCGGCTGCCTGCAGCAGTCTCATCTTCGCCGGTGGCTGGCCTTCGAAACTCATGGGCGCTAGCCTAGCACCTATAGCAACGCTATATGAACTGCGTCACACATAATAGTGAGCACGTGCGTAGACCTTCGAACCGGCAGAGAATGAGGACCTTCAGTGCAGAACTTCCCAGGAGTAGGCGTCAGCCCAGGCCGAGTGATCGGGGCTGTCCGCCAGATGCCCAAACCCGTCAGCGAACCGCCCGCCGGTGAACAGCTTCCCGAGGGCGTGAGCGCGGAGGATGCAACCGCTGAACTGAAACAGGCAGCGACGGCGGTCCATGACGAGCTCAGGGCGCGTTCCGAGCGCGCCACCGGAGACGGCAAGGCGGTCCTGGAAGCAACGGCGCTGATGGCCAAGGACACCATGCTCCTGAAAGGCGCCGCGAAGCTGATCGCAAAGGGAACCTCCAACCAGCGGGCGGTCTGGGAGTCCGCCGCGTCCGTTTCCGAGATGCTCCACAACCTCGGTGGCTATATGGCCGAGCGCGCCACCGACGTGCTGGACGTCCGCGCTCGCATCGTCGCCGAACTCCGCGGCCAGGCGGCGCCGGGCATTCCGGCATCCGACACCCCCTTTGTCCTCGTCGCCGAGGACCTCGCGCCCGCAGACACCGCAACGCTTGACCCCGAGACGGTCCTTGCCCTCGTCACCTCGGGCGGTGGGCCTCAGTCCCACACCGCCATCATCGCGCGGTCGCTCGGCCTTCCCGCCGTGGTGGCCGCGACCGGCGTCGAGGATTTACCGGACGGCGCTGAGGTCTTCGTGGACGGCGCCGCCGGCACGGTGGTCGCCGAACCGGGTGACGCCGAGCGTGACGCCGCGGTCGCCTGGCGCGAAACGGCGTCCCTGCTGGCTGCCTTCGAAGGACAGGGCACGACGGCGGACGGCCACCTGGTGCCGCTCCTCGCCAATGTGGGCGGCGCGAAAGATGCGGCAGCGGCCGCTGAACTGGGAGCCGAGGGCGTCGGCCTTTTCCGGACCGAGTTCTGCTTCCTTGAACGGGACAGCGAGCCCACGGTCGACGAGCAGGCCGCCGCCTACCAGGGAGTCTTCGACGCCTTCCCCGGCAAGAAGGTGGTCCTCCGCACCCTCGACGCCGGAGCGGACAAGCCGCTCCCCTTCCTCACCGATGCGACCGAACCCAACCCGGCGCTCGGCGTGCGCGGCTACCGCACGGACCTGACCTCCCCGGGCGTTCTGCAGCGCCAACTTGAGGCGATTGCACGGGCCGCAGGGCAGTCCGAGGCGGACGTCTGGGTGATGGCGCCGATGATCTCGACGGCGGACGAGGCCGCGACCTTCGCCTCCATGTGCGCCGAGGCCGGGCTGCAGACACCTGGGGTCATGGTGGAAGTGCCTTCCGCTGTGCTGACCGCGGATGCGATCCTGCGCGAGGTGTCCTTCGCCAGCCTGGGAACCAATGACCTCACCCAGTACGCCATGGCCGCCGACCGCCAGCTCGGCCCGCTGGCTGCCCTCAACACCCCCTGGCAGCCGGCGGTACTGCGACTCGTCAAACTTTCCGTCGAAGGGGCAGCCGTGGAAGGCGCCGGCAAACCGGTGGGAGTCTGCGGCGAGGCGGCAGCGGACCCGGCCCTCGCCGTCGTACTGGTTGGCCTGGGCGTCAGCACGCTGTCCATGACGGCGCGCTCGCTCGCGGCGGTGGCCGCCGTCCTCAAGACCGTCACGCTGGAGCAGGCGCGGGAACTGGCGGAGCTGGCGCTGTCCGCCCGCACCGCCGAGGACGGCAGGAACGCCGTGCGTGAAAAGCTTCCGGTACTCGCCGAACTGGGGCTCTGACGGCCTGTATCCCCGGATGGACGGCTTGACGCCGGCCATCCCGGGCACGTAGGACTCAGGTACCAGCCAGCAGACAATCTGAGGAGACACCATGAGCGAAAGCACGTCGGACGAGCCGCAGGAAATTCGGGAGAACCTGCCGGGCAAGCCGCCGGTGGAGCCAGATGTCCAGTCCGATCCCGCCAGTGACGCCAGCAACCAGGGCGACTGGTCCGGCGAGGGCGGGGCAACGCCGGCGGGCGCGGCCACGGACGCCGCGGATGACGACCGCCCGGTCAACGAAGAGGACGCGCAGCGCGGCGGGAGCTGACAATACGCGCGGGAACCGGTTCTAGGATGGGAGGTATGCCTGCCGCCCAAGAATCGGGACCCGCGCCGCTGCTGGTCCTCAACAAGATCGCGAGCATCCTCGATGCGTTCTCCCTCAGCAGGCCTGAACTCACGCTGGCGGATATCCGGAAGGCCACGGACCTCCCCACGTCAACGGTGCAGCGTCTGGTGGGCAATCTGGTGGCGCACGGTTTCCTCGACAAGACCCAGGACGGCTACCGCGTCGGCGTGAAGCTGTCCTACTGGGCGGCCCCCGCCACGCACGGCGTCGAAATCCTGGAGACGCTCAAACCGGTCATGCGGGAGTTGCGGGATTCGCTGGGTGAGACGGTGTGCTTCTACCAGTCGTCGCTGGACTACCGCGTGTGTGTGGCAATGGCCGAAACCCACCACATGCTCCGCCGGGCCATGCACGTCGGTGCCATCCTGCCGCTCCATGCCGGGTCCGCCGGGCGTGTGCTGCTCGCCTGGGACGAGCAGCTTGCCGCTCGGATTCTCGCCAGGGACCTCGATCCGCTGACTGAGGAGACCATCACCGACCGCCAGCGGCTGCGCGAGGCAATCCGGCGCACCCGCACGGACGGCTACGCCATCACTATCGGCGAGCGCGAGTCCGGGTCCAGCGGTCTCTCCGCGCCCGTGTTCAACGCGCAGGCGGACGTGGTGGGCGCGCTGACCATCATGGGCCCGTCGCTGCGCATGCCCCCCGAACTGTGCGAGGCGTGGGTGGAAAACCTGCTGGAGGCCACCGAACGGATCACCCGGATGATCGGCGGCCGTGTGCCCGGCGGCAGCCCACTGCGCTGACCGGCGCCGGGGTCAGATCACCCAGTCGAACGCGCCGGCCTTCGAGCGCGCGCCCTGCGCAGCTTTGGACCGGTTGCTCTCACCCAGTTCCGCGATGATTCCCTCTCCCAGGGTGACCAGTTCAGCGAACGACGACGGCGTGAGCCACTGCGGCCGGGTTGCGAACAGGATGTCCTCACTTGCCGTGTTGCCCGAGGCGCCCGGTGCGAAGGGGCAGCCGCCCAGGCCGGCGAGGGCTCCGTCCACCATGTAGGCCCCGGCGTCAATGGCGGCCAGGGCGTTGGCGACGCCCATTCCCCAGGTGTCATGGCCGTGGAAGACTACTCCCCGTTCCGGGGTCAGCGCCGCCGTCCGGCTGATCAGGCTGGACACCTCGGCGGGGACTGCGTGGCCCAGGGTGTCGCAGATGACCACGTCGCTGGTTCCCCGGCCGCGCTCGTCAGCCACGAGTTCGAGCACTTTGTCGGGGTCCACCGGCCCGTCGAACGGGCAGGTGAAGGAGGTGGCGAGGCACAGCTGGAGGGAGGCGCCGGCGTCGTGCGCGTAGTCCATTGCTTCCGGCAATGCCGCCATGCTGGCTTCGGTGGTGCGCCCGATGTTGGCCTGATTGTGAGCGTCGGAGACGCTGAGGCAGTACTGCAGGTTGCGGGCGCCGGCGGCCGTGGCTTTTTGGACGTGCCGGGGGGTGGCGACCCAGATCCAGCACTTCGCCAATTCCTCCTCGGTGAGGGCGCCGATGACCTCGAGGGTGTTCGCCATCGGAGGGACGAGGTCCGGCCGGGCCATGGACCCGATTTCCAGTGCCGGCACTCCGGCGTCGAGCAGGGACCGGATGATGGCGACCTTGCGGTCGGTGGCGAGGAGCCCTCCGGTCAATTGCAGCCCGTCCCGGAGCGTGACGTCGCGGAGGACAGCGGCGGTGCGGTTCATCGGATCTCCTGTTCGAGGGCTGCGCCCATGTCTTCCAGAATGCGCTGGGTTTCTTCGGCGGAGCGGCCGAGCAGTTCCTGGAGGATGCCCGCCGTATCCTCGCCGAGGTCCGGGCCGAGGTTGCGGATGGGGAGCGATTCGCCGCCGATCACGGGAACGATTCCCGGGAACGCGACGTCGTCGAGCATGTCCTCTCCGGTGGAAACGCTGAAGCGCTGAATCATGTTCCGGGCCGCGTACTGCCCGTCCTCCACGATGTCAGCAGCCGTGTAGATGGGGCCGGCGGGCACTCCGGCCCCGTCCAGGATGGCGAGCGCCCCGGCAGCGGTGTGCCGCGCACTCCACTCGCCAATGGCTGCGTCGAGTTCCTCCCGGCGTTCCCAGCGTGCGGCGTTGGACTGCAGTGCGGGATCGTTGCCGAGATCCGGTCTGCCGATGGCCTCCATGTACCGCTTGAAGATGCCGTCGCCGTTGCCGGCCACCACAATGCTGGCGCCGCCCTTGCAGACATAGGCGTTCGACGGCGCGATGCCCTCCATCCGCCCCCCGGTGCGCTGGCGTCTGATGCCGTAGGCGGTGTAATCCGGCACCAGGGATTCCATGACGGAGAGCATTGCCTCGTTGAGGGCGACGTCAATGATGCGGTGCTCGAGCGGTATCGGCTTTCTGCCGCGCCGGGTCTCGCGTTCAAAGAGCGCCATCACTGAGCCGAACGCGGCGTAGATGCCGGCGATCGAATCCCCGATGGAGACGCCCACGCGGACCGGAGGCCGGTCCGGGTCACCCACGAGTTCGCGGAAGCCGCCGAAGGCTTCGGCCACGGCGGCGAAGCCCGGGCGGGCAGAAAGCGGGCCGGTCTGCCCAAAGGCCGAGATACGGGTCAGGATGAGATCGGGGTTGACCTCATTGAGGCGCCCCGGGCCGATGCCCCACTTCTCCAGGGTGCCGGGGCGGAAATTTTCCAGGACGATGTCGGACTTGGCGGCCAGTTCGAGGACCAGGGCGCGGCCCTCCTCGCTGCGCAGATCCAGCACCATGGATTTCTTGTTCCGGTTGACCGTCCGGTACAGCATTGACGTGTTTCCGGCGTAGAGGCGCCAGTTGCGCAGTTCATCCCCGGTCCGCGGCCGCTCGATCTTGATCACCTCAGCCCCGAAGTCAGCAAGCATCCGGCCGGCGGTGGGGGCGGCAATGTAGTTGCCGAGTTCCAGCACCCGGACGCCCTTCAGCGGAGCGATCGTGTCTTCCACGCGGTTCCTTTCACCGGGACGGCAGCGGCACTGCCATGCTCGATGAGTGATGCAGGCCACAGCTGATAACTACAATGTGAGCACAGGCCCACAATGTGAGTCAAGCTCGGCGTGAGAAAGCTCAATTACCCCGTAACCCTCAGCACGCCCTGCGCACCCCGTTCCGCGTCGACCAGTGAGTGGTTGAGGAACATGTAGTTCCCGGCTTCGCCGAACTCGAGTTCCACGAATCCGCCCTGGGCTGCGGCAAGGTCCAGCGACTGGGCGCCTCCCGTTTCGGCGCCGCCGGGCGGCAGCAGGTAGGCGCCTTCCTTGTACGCGGTGTCGAACTGACCGCCCACCACATGGAAATTGGTTCCTCGTGAAGGCCCGGCGGCCAGTACCCAGAGCCGGACCCGCTCGCCGGTTGCAGCCTCCAGCGGGCGGAACATGTACTGGTTCGCATGCCCGTTCCACATCACGGCGTCAGGCTGTTCCGCAGCAATCCTGCCGACAGCCACCCTGCCGGCAGCCTCGTCAAGGTAGGCCTCGGACTGGATGAGCAGATACTCACGGTGCACCGCGGGCAGGTCCGGTGGATCGATAATCACAGCGCCGAACATCCCGGAGGCGATATGAGCGGAAACCGGCGGCGTGGCGCAGTGGTAGAGCCAGATGCCGGAATGTTCCGCGCGAAACCGGTAGATCAGCGATTCTCCGGGAGGGATCGTCCGCATCACCTGATCGGGCGCCACGGCACCGGCGTGAAAGTCGACTGAGTGGCCCATGGAAGCGTTGTTCACCAGGTTGATCTCGAACGTGTCCCCGACCTTCCCGCGCAGCGTGGGCCCGTTCACCTGGCCGTTGTACGTCCACGCTTCCTGCTTGACCCCGGGGGCAATCTCGCGTTGGGCCTGCTCAATGGTGAAGGTATACCGGTGGGTAGTCCCGGCAGCGGCCGGTTCCAGCGCAGCCTCCCGCGCCTTGAAGTCCGGCGCCGGCTTCCGTGACAGGTCGACCGGTTCGGCGACATCGTCAATCGCGCCTGCGTGGGCACCATGCCCGGAATCCGCTTCTTCGCCGGCAATCGCCCCCAGGGCGTTGATGCCGAAAACCATTCCCATGCTTCGGTGCCCGACGACGGTACACCAGCCCTCCATATCCTCGGAAACCACACCGACGTCGAGGATGGTCGATTCTCCGGGATGCAGCCGGACCGACTTCACCCCGCCCTGGAAACCGAGGTCGTGGACGGTCGTCGGATCGTCGTTGGTCAGTTCGATGACCAGCCTGTCTCCGGCGGGCACCACCACGGACGCCGGAAAGAACTGCATGTCGCGCGCAGAGACCTTTACCGTCGTGGTCTGCCCGGTCGCTGTCACCGCCGTGCGCTCGCCCAGATTCAGTCCGACGGCGGCGGGGTCAACGACGATCCCCGCCCCGATTCCTGCCAGCACCACGGCAACACCCGCGGCTGCCCACGCCAGGTGCCGCTGCGGGGGCGGCGGCTGCTCAATGCGCACCCGAACGGGCGCCCCGGGCTCGCTGAGTGCCGCCTTTCGCCCGGCAACGGAAGCCCTCACTGCGCGGACCATCAGCGGAAGGAACGCGGCATAGGCGCACAGCACGAGGGCCGAGGTGATCACACGTACCCAGCTCGCCTCGCTCAGCAGGAAGACCAGCAGGCCGAGGTTGATGACCACGATGCGCAGCATGGCAAAACGGCTGAGTTCCGCCAGCGCACCGCGAACCGCCGCCGGACCGCCGCCCATCACCGTCGGCATGAGGAAGCTCATGGCACCCAGGAGCACCTGGGCCATAAAACCGGCAACAAAGGGAACGGTGAGCGCCTGCAGCCGGTCAGGCTCCAGGGGTCCGGTCACGATGATGACAAGGAGTGCGGCCAGTGAACCGGCCAGCCACAGCAGGGAGGCGGCAACCGAGAACGTCGAATAGTCATCCGGGCGCTTCTGCCGTGCGCAACGGAACAGGTACAGCCCAATGAAGCCCACGCCGTCGAGATAGACGAGAACACCGAGCGCCCCGACAACCGGCCAGCCGCCCAGCGCGCCTGCAGCCGTGAGGGCAGTTCCGCCGAGCAGCGCGGCCAGGCCCCAGCGCCCTGCCCGCGCGAGCCCGTCAACCATGCGGGTGCGCAGCATGGTCGGCCACAGCGTGATCAGCGTGCCCATCACTGTGAGCCCCACGAAGCCCAATATATTGACTGCCTGGTGGGCCAGCAGGAATCGCCCATGCGCCTGCCCGTCCAGCCCGTAGGCCAGAACGGCGCCGAAGGCTGCACCGACCGGCAGCAACAGCGCCGCAGCAATGTAGTAGCGGATCGTCGCGCCATAGCGGGACGGCAGCGCCCTGCGCATCTGCTGCATCAGGGAGACCGCATGCCAGGTGACCATCGCACCGACGACGACGGCACCCGCCAGTGTCAGCGCCCAGACCCCGGCGAGCACTCCAGCGATCGTGACAACAATGCCGAGGTTCAGGAGACGGATACGCCCCACCTGGGTGCGCCTGGCCTCCTCGCCCAGCCGGTTCTTCAGGAGCGCCTCGGCGAAGTGCTGGCTCCAGATCAGGATGGAGTTGGTGACCATGCCCAGCACGAACATGTGGACAAGCAGCCAACGGGCCTCGGGCACCCACCGGTGGACCATGGCCAGAACGATCAGCAGCACAAACCAGACCAGCACGGGCCTGCTGGCCTTGCGATGCCAGGAAGCCCGAGCCGTCGTCGGCCGCTGTGGTTTGGTGGCCATGGTTACCGGTTGCCCTTTGGACTAGTTTGCGGAGCCGATCCAGAGGTCCGGGCCGAACACCTCGTAGTGGATGCGTTCGGCCGGAACTCCGGCAGCGAGAGCTTCAGCGCGGATGTTCTTCATGAACGGAAGCGGGCCGCACAGGTAGACCGACGCGCCCTCCGGAAGATCGAGTCCCTTCAATGACATGAACCCGGGGTGTGCGCCGCCAGTGGGATTCTCCAGCCAGAGTTTCAGCTCCGCGCCGGCGAGTGCTTCGATGTCGGCGTTCATCTGGTCCTTCAGCGCCCACTGCTCCATGTTCCGCTCCGCGTGAAGCACGAGGACTTCGCGGTCCGAGCGCTGTTCCACGAGGGAACGGAGGATGGATGCGGCGGGAGTGCAGCCGATACCCGCGGTTGCGAGCACCAGCGGGGTCTCGCCGTCAGCCAGGGTGACGTCACCGTAGGGGTTGGATACCTCGATGGTGTCCCCCACCGCGATTGTGCTGTGCAGGACCGGTGATACTTCACCGTTGTCGTCGAGTTTGGTAGTGAAAACGCGACGGTGTGAGCTCGTCTCTGCCGAAAGGGTGTACTGGCGCACCTGACGGATTCCATCAGATAACTGCACGCGTACACTCACAAACTGGCCGGGCTGGGCAATGGTTACCGGAGTATCGTCCGCCGGTTCCAGGGTGAACGTCATGGCTGCGGTTCCGGCCGGCTGCTTGTCGACGACGGCCCAGGGGCTCCATGGCCTGTCATTGGCCTGGGCGGCATACAGGCCCTTCTCGATCTTGATCAGCGCGTGGGCCATCAGCCAGTAGACCTCACTCCAGGCGTCGGCGATCTCGCTGGTGATCACGTCACTGAGCTCATCCGCGATTGCCTCGAACAGGTACTTGTAGACGACGTCGTACTGCTCAGGCGCGATCCCCAGGGAGGCGTGCTTGTGGGCAATCCGGGAGAGCATCACCTCGGGGTATGTGTCCGGGTTCTTCACCAGATGGGCCGCGAATCCGGCAACGCTGCCGGCGAGCGCCTGCTGCTGCGATCCGTTCTTCTGGTTTGAGCGGCTGAACAGCCCGTCAAGCAGCTCGGGATGGGCGGCGAAAAGACGGCCATAGAAGTTCTTCGCGATGCCCGGCATGCGTTCGCCCACGAGGGGAAGGGTGGCCTCGACAATGGGAAGGGACTGGTCCGAAAGCATCGTTTCTCCTGCGTTGGAAGGGACTTATAAGAGAAAACTAGCATTGAAAATGCTAGTTTTTGGACACTTTTCTACAGTGTGTAGAAAAGTTACTTGAATTGGCGCGGTCAGGCAGATTGACGGGTGTGCAACGTCACAAAAACAGGCCCCATCTGCTGCGGTTTCGGCAGTTCTGCGATGACGAGGTCGTCGAGCTCGGAGTAGAAAGCCTCACGCGCCCGGCGGAGGGCGGCACGCAGCGAGCACCGGTGGTTGAGGGGACACCCGCCCGTGGCGCTTTCGCAGTCCACGACGTCGGTGCGGTCATCAAGCTGGCGGAGCACCCAGCCGACTGTCGCACGGCGTCCGGCAGCGCTGAGAAGCACTCCACCGCTTCGTCCACGCGTAATATCCACCAGCCCCAGGTCACGCAGCCTCGCGATGGCCTTGCTGACATGGTTGTACGGCGTACCGATGGCGTCCGCGATGTCCCGCGAGGTCAGGAGTTCACCCGGCGGGGCTGAGGCCAGCAGCATGACGGCGCGCAGGCACACGTCAGCAAACGCATTGATCCTCATGTTTCAAGGATAGATGCACCGGAAAGTTGTTGCTCAGCGCGCCGAACCCGATAGCGCACAGGGGCAGGGTTCAGCCTGGTTGTGCGCGGACCTGCCTGGGCCGGCTCTTGACCGCGAAGATGGTGAAGAGCAGGGCGACCAAGGCGGTCACGCTGAGGAGCATGAGCCCGATGAAGTAGCTGTTGTCTTCGGCATTGTAGGTAGCTCCCATCACCAGCGGCGGAAAGTAGCCTCCCAGGCCTCCGGCAGCGCTGACAATTCCGGCTACCGCTCCAACCTTCTCCGGTGGAGACAACACGCCCACCCAGGCGAACACCCCGCCCGCGCCAAGCCCCAGCGCCGCAGCCATTGCGAGGAAAGTCAGGCCCGCCGGCACTTCACCGGCGGGTTTGAGGTTGACCACCCAGGCAAGGACTGCCACCGCGGCGAGGGAGGTGATGACTACCGGTTTGGCTCCGAGTTTGTCCGCGAGGATTCCGCCGACCGGGCGGGCCAGGACTGCGGCCAGAGCGAAGCCCGCCGTGCGGGTGCCCGCAGCAGTGAGGTCGAATTCGTAGATGTCCCGCAGATACGTGGGCAGGTAGGTGGAGAAGGAGACAAAGCCGCCAAAGACCACCGCATACAGGAAGCACAACCGCCAGGTGACACCGAGCTTCGCGGCTCCCACTAGCTTCGCCCGGACTCCCGTGGAAGGTGCCGCGGCCCGGGCGGGAGACTCCTGCATGAACAACCACACAACCCCCGCAGTTGCCACCAGAAGCACTGCGATCAGGAGGTGTGTCGCCAGATACCCGATCAGGTCAACGAGCCTGGGGATGGAAAACGCGGACAGTGCGGTGCCGCCCATCCCGGCGCCAAAGACGCCGGTGGCGAACCCGCGTCTTTCCGGTTCATACCAGGCGGAGACAAAGGGTATCCCGACTGCGAAGACAGTTCCCGCGATGCCCAACAGAAAACCGGCGGCAATAAGCACCGGATAGGAGCCGATGGTGCCGCCCAGGGCAACCAGCAGGATCGGCGGCACGGAGACCAACAGCACCGCCGTGAACATGATCCGACCGCCGTACCGGTCCGTCAGCACTCCGACCACAATCCGCCCGATCGATCCCACCAGGACGGGCATCGCCACCAGTGCCGCTGTTGCGGAGGGCGCCAGCTCCAGCTGCGCTGTATAGGTACCGCTGAGCGGCGCGACCACCGTCCAGGCGAGGAAGCCCACTACGGAGGCCAGCGTTGCCAGCACCAGGTTCCGGGTTCTCGCTGAACTGGAGATGGCTTCCGGCGGTGCGCCCGTCGGCGTTTCAGCGCTCATTTCTCCTCCCTTTCCTGATCCGTCCTAGCGCGTCCGGTTGTCACGGTCGCGCGTACCAACGGGGGCCCAGCCGCGGCGCGTCGGGGAACTGGAGGAACCCCGGCGGTCCCGGGAGCGGTACACGATGTAGGGCCTGAAGAGGTAGTGGAGCGGGGCGGTGAACGCATGCACAAGGCGCGTGAAGGGCCAGATGACAAAGAGCAGCATGCCCACCAGCGTGTGGAGGTGGAAGGAAAACGGAGCGGCCGCCATGGACGCGATGTCGGGCTGGAGGATGAAGAGGGAGCGGAACCACGGGGCGACGGTCTCCCGGTAGTTGTGGCCGTGCCCACCAAGGAACACGCTCGCCAGCGTGGTCCAGAGGCCGAAGACGATAGCGGCGGCGAGGACTACATACATCATCTTGTCGTTGCGGGTTGTCGCCATGAACACCGGCCCGATTTTGCGGCGACGGTAGATCAGGATCGCCATTCCGCCGAGTGTGCCGATTCCGGCGACACCCCCGACAAAGAGCGCGTTGAAATGATAGAAGTCCTGGCTCATCCCGACCGCTTCAGTCCAGGACATCGGTATGACCAGGCCGAAGAAGTGCCCGGCCACCACCGCGAGTATCCCGAAGTGGAATAGCGGCGATCCGATGCGCAGCAGCCTGGATTCGTACAGCTGGGAGGAGCGGGTCGTCCAGCCGAACTGGTCGTAGCGGTAGCGCCAGATGAGTCCGCCGATGAGCACCGCCATCGCGACATACGGGGCAATCCCCCAGAGCAGGACGTCCATGGTCAGCCTTTCGATGAACTGAGCGGCAGGAGCCGCGGATCGTACGGGTCCAGGCCCACGGATTCGGTGGGCGGCCCTTGCCCCGCCAGGCGCATGACGGCGTTCCGGTCCTCCGGGGACGGGCCGGGGAGGGTGTCGCAGACGGCCCGGACAATACCCGCGTGGGCCAGCCTGTCGTCCTGTAGCGCCAGCCGGAGCAGCTCGATGCTCGGCCGGAACTTCAGCAGCAGCTCCCGGCCTGCGCCGGGGTTCACGGTGGCCGAGAATTCCAGGACCATCGGCAGGTAATCGGGGAGCTCACCACCCGTGTCCACCAGCACGTCACTTTTCCGGTACACCTGCTTGAACTCCGTGAGCACCTCTCCCCTCCTCCGGGTGTCGCCGTCGGTCCAGTAGGACAGGTGAAGGGCATGCCTCCGGCTCAGGTCAAACTCCTGCACGTAGGTGGCCTGAATTTCGGGCAGGGTGCCCATTTCGAGTTGCTGAAGGACAGGCTCAAAAGGGGCCAGTGCGCCGTCGTGCTCGGCGAGCGCCGCGCGGATGACCGGGACCTTCGCGAGCAGGTCCTCATCCGGATAGGAAAGACACCAGGCCGCCGAGAGGTAGGTGACAGCAATCCTTGTGGCCGCCCCGTTGTTCTCCTTCTTCGATGTCCGGGCACCGAACAGGCCGCTCATCGCGGCTCCTCCCCGTCCTGCCTGTCAGGGAACATGCCCTCCGGCACACCGTTCCCGTCCCAATTCAGCAGGTTCACCCGGCCGCGCAGGGTCTCCCGTCCGCCCGGTGCGTCCGAGGTCTGCCGCTGCTGCAACGCGTGGAAGGTTTCCACTGCTACGGGCGTGGGCACGCCGCTGGCCTCTCCGAAGGGTGAGTCCTGCATGCCGGGTCCGCCGTCGTAATCCAGGGAACAACCCATCTCCTCGAGGTCGTGTGCCTGCTCGACGTGTGCTTTCGGGATGACGTAGCGCTCCTCGTACTTGGCGATGGCCATGAGCCGGTACATTTCGTACATGGTCTCGCCCTCCATCCCTACCGCTTCCGGGATCGAGTCGTCAGGGTCGTTCCCCAGGCTGATGCCGCGCATGTAGGAGCGCATGGCCGCGAGTTTTTTCAGGACTCCCGTAACCATGTCGGTGTCGCCGGCCGTGAAAAGTTCCGCGAGGTACTCAACCGGGATTCGCAGCTCATCGATCGCGCCGAACAGGTTGCCGTGATCTTCGGCGTCGTGCCCCTGGTCGCGCAGCAGGTCCACGATCGGAGAGAGCGGCGGCACGTACCAGACCATGGGCATGGTCCGGTATTCCGGGTGCAGCGGAAGGGCGATCCTGTACACCTTCGCGAGTGCGTAGACCGGCGACCGCTGGGCCGCGTCGATCCAGTCGTCAGGGATCTCCTGCTCGCGCGCAGCCGCCACAACGGCGGGATCGTTTGGATCAAGCAGGACGTCAAGCTGAGCCTGGTAGAGATCCCTGTCCTCCGGAACGGAGGCCGCTTCGGTGACCTTGTCGGCGTCGTACAGGAAAAGCCCCAGGTACCTCAGCCTGCCCACGCAGGTTTCGGAACATACCGTAGGCAACCCCACCTCCACCCTGGGGTAGCAGAACGTGCACTTTTCCGCCTTGCCCGTCTTGTGGTTGAAGTAGATCTTCTTGTACGGGCACCCTGTGACGCACTGGCGCCAGCCGCGACACTTGTCCTGATCCACCAGGACAATCCCGTCTTCCACCCGCTTGTAGATGGCACCCGAAGGGCAGGATGCCATGCAGGAGGGATTGAGGCAGTGTTCGCAGATCCGGGGCAGGTAGAACATGAAGGTCTGCTCGAACTCGAACTTGATCTTGTCCGCGGACTCCCTGCGAACCTTCTCCACCAAGGGGTCCAGGTGGCCCATTTCCGAGGTGCCGGCAAGGTTGTCGTCCCAGTTGGCGGACCAGGTGACTTTGGTGTCTTCTCCGGTAATCAGTGACTTGGGCCGGGCAACCGGGAAGTCGTCGCCGAGCGGTGCGTCCACGAGGTTCTTGTAGTCGTAGGTCCAGGGTTCGTAGTAGTCCTTCAGCTCGGGCTGTACGGGGCTCGCAAAGAGTCCCAGCATCTTGCGGAGCCGTCCGCCTCCCTTCAGTTTGAGCCGGCCGCGCTTGTTCAGGGTCCAGCCGCCGCGCCACTTCTCCTGATCCTCGTAGCGCCGTGGATACCCCTGCCCCGGCCGCGTCTCGACGTTGTTGAACCAGACATATTCCGTGCCCGCCCGGTTGGTCCACGCCTGCTTGCAGGTCACCGAGCAGGTGTGGCACCCGATGCACTTGTCGAGATTCATCACCATGCCCATTTGAGCCATGACACGCATCAGTACTGCACCTCCTGGGAACGACGACGGACGCGCGTCACCATGTCACGCTGGTTTCCCGTCGGGCCGAGATAGTTGAAGGCATAGGCCAGTTGGGCGTACCCGCCGATCATGTGCGTGGGTTTGACCAGCAGGCGGGTCACCGAGTTATGGATCCCGCCGCGCCGGCCGGTCGCCTCGGATTTCGGCACATCAATGGTCCGTTCCTGTGCGTGATACACAAAGACCACGCCGGCCGGCATCCGGTGGCTGACAATGGCCCTGCCGACAAGCACACCGTTGGTGTTGACGCACTCAACCCAGTCGTTGTCCCTGACCTCGATGGACTCGGCGTCACCCGGGCTCATCCAGACGGTCGGGCCGCCGCGGGAGAGGGAGAGCATCAGCAGATTGTCCTGGTACTCGGAGTGGATGGACCACTTGGAGTGCGGCGTCAGGTACCTGACGGTGATTTCCCGGGTGCCGTCCGGGCCGAGCTTCGGTTCACCGAACAGACGGTTCATATCCAGCGGCGGACGGTAAATGGGAAGTGCCTCGCCGACGTCACGCATCCAGTCATGGTCCAGGAAGAAGTGCATGCGGCCGGTGAGGGTATGCCATGGTTTGAGCCGCTCGACATTGACGGTGAACGGCGCATACCGGCGGCCTCCCGTTTCCGAGCCGGACCATTCCGGGGAGGTGATCACCGGCACCGGCGCGGCCTGCGTCTGCGCGAAGGTGATGCGCTTTTCCTCGGATCCCTCGGCCAGATCGGCGAGCTTGACGCCGGTGCGCTTCTCGAGATCCTTGAACCCCTGCACCGCGAGCTCACCATTGGTGGTACCGGAGAAGGCGAGGATGGCCTCTGCAAGTTTGGCGTCAGTGTCGATTGCCGGACGGCCGTTGCCTGCTCCGCCCCGCATCACGCCGTTCGAGTGGCCCAGGCGGTCAACCTCGCGGCTCACACGGTAGGTGATGTTCTTCACCGTGAACCCCAGGGTGTCCGCCAACGGTCCAACGGTAGCCAGCTTGTCAGCGATGGCCGTGTAGTCCCGCTCCACCACCTGGAAGTTCGGCATGTTCTGTCCAGGCACGGCCGGGATATCTTCCCTCCGCCAGTCACGCACCACGCCGCCGGGCTGGGCCACCTGGCCGGGAGTATCATGCTGCAGCGGCACACTGACAAGGTCCTTGCGGACCCCCAGGTGGGTCCGTGCCTGGCGGGAGAACTCCTTTGCCAGGAGGTGAAAAGTCTCGAAGTCGGACTTCGACTGCCACGGCGGGTCGATGGCCGGTGTGAAGGCATGGACAAAGGGGTGCATGTCCGTGGAGGAGAGGTCGTGCTTCTCATACCAGGTGGCTGCAGGGAAGACGATGTCGGAGAGCAGGGTGCTCGACGTCATCCGGAAGTCAGCGGTGACCAGCAGGTCGAGCTTTCCCTGCGGTGCTTCCTCATGCCATTTCACGTCCCTGGGAAGCTGGCCGCTTGAGTGGTCTTCACCCATCACGTTGTTGTGGGTCCCAAGCAGGTTGCGGAGGAAGTACTCATTGCCCTTTGCGGAGGAGCCGAACAGGTTGGACCGCCAGAGCATCAGGGTGCGGGGCCAGTTCTTGGGCGAGTCGACATCCTCAATGGCCGGGTGGAGTTGCCTGCTCTTCAGCTGCGCGGCGATGTACGACGGCGTATCGGTCGCCTGCCCGTTGTCCACGGCGTTTTGAGCTTCCTCCGCCAGATCCAGCGGGTTCCTGTCGAACTGCGGATAGAACGGCATCCACCCGAGGCGGTTGGACTGGGCGAGCGCGTCCGCCGTGTGCATCCCGTCAAGGTTCCCGGTGGACAACGGTGACTTGAGGGCGTCAGCGGAATAGCCGTCCTGGCGCCACTGGTCGGTGTGCATGTACCAGTAGCCGGTGCCGATCATGGTGCGCGGCGGCCTCGACCAGTCCAGTGCGTTCGCCAGCGAAATCCAACCGGTGATCGGCCTGCACTTTTCCTGGCCCACGTAATGCGCCCAGCCGCCCCCGTTGCGGCCCATGCAGCCTGTGAGCATGAGCAGGGAGAGCACCGCCCGGTAGGTAGCGTCACCGTGGAACCACTGGCAGATTCCGGCGCCCATGATGATCATCGACCGGCCGTTGGACTGTTCTGCGTTGCGCGCGAACTCACGTGCCACACGGATGCAGGCCTGGGCCGGGACGCTGGTGATTTCCTCCTGCCAGGCGGGCGTGTAGGGCGTTGACGCGTCGTCATACCCGCTGGCCCATTCCCCTGGCAGACCGTCCCGCCCTACACCGTATTGAGCGAGCATCAGGTCAAAGACGGTGGTGACCAGGTGCCCTTCCACTTCCCGCACCGGAACCCCGCGGCGCTGGACGCCCGCCTCACCGGACGGGTCATCGAATCGCGGCATCAGGATCTCCGCGGTGCCGGCGTCGGCTGTCTCCAGCATGGACAGGGCCGGGTCGGTGTCCCCGAGGTCCAGATTCCACTTGCCCATGCCGCCGTCGTTATAGCGGTGACCCATGGTGCCGTTCGGGACCACTGCCTGCCCGGTTTTCCGGTCGAACAGGACGGTCTTGAAGGCATCATCCTCGCCGGGTGCCTGTGAGGCGAGGTCCGCGGCGGTGAGAAATTTGGTCGGGACCAGGCCGCCGCCGTCGTGCTCTTCCAGCCGGACCAGGAACGGAAGGTCCGTGAACCGGCGTACATAGTCCCGGAAGAAGGGCACCTCGCGGTCCACGAAGAACTCCTTGAGCATTACATGCCCCATGCCCATCGCCAGCGCAGCATCGGTGCCGGCCTGCGCGGGCAGCCACTCATCGGCGAACTTGGTGTTGTCCGCGTAATCCGGGCTGACCGAGACAACCTTGGTGCCGCGATACCGCACCTCGGTCATCCAGTGGGCATCGGGCGTCCGGGTGACCGGGACGTTGGACCCCCACATCATGAGGTAGGTGGAGTCCCACCAGTCACCTGACTCCGGCACATCTGTCTGGTCCCCGAAGACCTGGGGGCTGGCCACCGGAAGGTCTGCGTACCAGTCGTAGAAGGAGGTCATCACCCCACCGATGAGCTGGATGAACCGTGTGCCTGCCGCATGAGACACCATGGACATCGCCGGGATCGGCGAGAACCCGGCCACGCGGTCCGGGCCGTGTGCCTTGATCGTGTGGACGTGGGCCGCGGCAGCGATTTCGACGGCTTCCTGCCAGGAAATCCGGACCAGGCCGCCTTTGCCGCGTGCCTGCTGGTAGCGCCGGCGCCGTTCGGGATCATTCACGATGTCTGCCCAGGCGAGCACCGGGTCCTTCAACCGGGTTTTGGCCTCCCGGTACATGTCAATGAGCACTCCGCGGCCGTACGGATAGCGGACCCGCGTCGGAGAGTAGGTGTACCAGGAGAATGCCGCTCCCCGCGGGCAGCCGCGCGGCTCGTATTCCGGGCTGTTGGGGCCGACGGATGGGTAATCGGTCTGCTGCGACTCCCACGTGATGATGCCGTCCTTGACATACACCTTCCACGAGCACGACCCGGTGCAGTTCACCCCGTGGGTGGAGCGGACCACCTTGTCATGGCTCCAGCGGTCACGGTAGAAGATGTCACCGCTTCTTCCACCCTCCCTGAAGACTGCCCGTCCATCATCCGTTTCATCCCATTTGGAGAAGAAGCGGCCGAATTTCAGAAGCGCGTCAGAGGCCGGACCATCAACCCCCGCGCGAACAGGTCCCTGTGCCATAAAAGCAACCTAGGCCAGGCGAGTTTTACTGGCTAGGGCATTTCGGCCGAATCCGGATAAGTCAACGAAAATGTGCGGTAATCAAGTTCGACGGCGCACCGAACTCCGGACCGTACATAATGGAAATCATGAGCGCCGAGACTGAGCAGTTTGTAGGACACATCGCGAGCCTGGGCACCACCTCGGGCGTCCGCATCGTCATCGGCATGTGGGCGGAGTCCCCGCTGGGGGCATTCACCGACGTCATGGTCCAGAGCAGGGAAGGCACGCGCACCCTCTTGGCGCCGACGTCGGAGGTGGCCGATTACGTTGCCGGTACCTATTCCTTCGACATCGTCCGCACCGTCCCGCTGACGGTCAGCCTGGGCGAAGACTCGCTTTCCCTGGACGCCGGGCCACTTGTTGTCCGGGCGGAACTGGGCGGGAGCACCGCCGTCGGACGCCTGCTGGGTCTCGTCCCACGGGCCGTCGGCACCCATCCCCGCTGGCTCAGCGCCATCAATCCCGTCGCAAAGATCCTCATGCCCGGCGTGCGCACCGCAGGCGCCACGAAGGACGGACGCCGGCAGTTCTACGGCGTCACCGGCGCCCGCACCATCACCTCGGCGACGGCGTCCTGGGCGGGCGACTCACTCGGCGTACTGACCAGCGTCCGCCCCCGTGTCCGCTTCGGCTTCAGCTCGGTGCCGAAGAAGCCGCAGGTGGTGGACGTCACGACGACGGTGCTGCCGCCGGCTGCCTCACCCGCCCGGGAGAGCGCCGAAGAGAGCTACTAGGGCGCTTCCTAGTCCCCGGGAGCGCCCTTCTTCCTCCCGTGAAGGCCTCGTCCGCGCAGGGAGACTCCGGCCGTTTCCGGTACGCCGAGCACACAGTTCCCTGGTCTCTTGGGAAAAACACGGACCTCCTCCACCTGCAGCAGGCAATAAGTTCGCCCCCCCCCCCCCGCGCGCTATTCCGCCACCGATATGAGGAGGTTAATACTGCGCGCTTCCGGGGCGAGTGCCTCTGTTGGCCATACATCCGGTCCGCATGAGCGGGTGCCGAGTCCATGCTGGGCCGCGTCGAGATACAGCCATGCGCGTTCCGAGGCTGGGAGCTCGTGGGGGTGCGCTGCGGTTGCGAGTTCCTGGGCTGTGTGCCGGGATAGCGTGAAACCGGGAAGTCGGCCCTGCGAATCGGCGAACGAGTCGATCCGGAGCCACGGGTGCGCTCCAGTCCGGAGGTTGAGGGAGCGCAAGCCGCTGCGGTGTCCTGTCTCCTGCGGTCGCCCGTATTTGACGGGGAGCTCTTCAATTCCCGATTGGTACCGCCCCACAAGCGCCGCCTGGAGGCTATCCGGATAGGATTCGTGCGGGCCCAGGCCGAACCAGGAGACGCCATCCACGGTGTCAGGTAGGCCGAAACGGACTCCTGCGCGCGGCCATACGCCGTTCCAGCCGCTGCTGGGGAGCAGGTCGACCCGCAGCCATAGGTTCTGTCCGTCGAGCTGCCATGTCTCATCGACGGTGACGTGACGGGCGTGGTCCGCGGCTGCGTAGCGTGTGCGGACGCGCACGGCGTCCCGCTTGGTTTCTACTGATTGGACCCTGCCGTGCATGCGGTTCAGCCCGGCCGAGTTCCAGCGTTCTGCTGATGACGCGCCCGGTCGGCCATTACCCGGGACACCGTGGATATCAGGCGCCCAGGGGTCCGAGTCGATGTAGCTGCCGACGAATCGGCCGCGGTCATTGTCGGTGGGGGCACGGAACAGTTCCAGACGCGGTCCGTCTACGGCGAGGCCTGCCAGCGCTACGAGCCAGCCGTCGTCGAATACGGCCGGCCCGAGTTCGAGCGTGCCGGTGGCAGTGGCGGGTGTCAGCGGACCCTGGACTGGCCGTGGTCTGGCTGGCGCGGGTCGTTCAGCGAGTTGCAGCTGCGCGGCGGTGATCTCGTGTCCTTCTTCCGCCCACGCTGTGCTGTGAGCGAGCACCGCTTCGACGGTTAGCCAGGCCTCTCCTTGGCAGCCCTCGCCCGTCGTCGGTAGCCCGAGCACTGCTTCCTCACCGGCTTCAAGCGGCCCGCCGTGTAGGCCGAGGATGGAGAGCTCACCGGATGCGACCTTCTCGCCGTTATCTTCAAGCCGCCAACGGAAGGTGAAATCCGCAGTGCTGGCGGTGTGGCGCAGATTCCGCACGCGCAGGAGAGGTTTGCTTCCGGCACGCTCTCCTTCAGGGGACTCAAAGGATATCCGTACGGGGGCGACGACGGACTTGAACTCGTAGAGGCCGGGGGTCGGTGTGGAGTCGGAGAGGACGAGACCGTCGAGGACGAAGTTTCCGTCATGGATTTCCTCACCGAAGTCGCCGCCGTATGCGAAGTACTCTGTCCCGTCCGGCGTTCGGGTACGTAGTCCATGGTCGCGCCATTCCCATACAAACCCGCCGTGCAGCCGTGGGTAGCGATCGACAAGCCGCTCGTAGAGTGAGAGGTTGCCCGGACCGTTACCCATGGCGTGGGCGTACTCGCACAGGATGAACGGCTTGGTACGCTGCCGGGCCGACTCCGCGGGTGAGCAGCCGAGCAGGGGACTGGTATCGCCGTCGCGGCCGATCGTCTCCGTTTCAGGCACCGTCGAATACATCCGCGAGTACACGTCTGTGTACGCGCCTGCGTAGTCGCTCTCGTAGTGGACCGGTCTGCCGGCGTCTCTGGCGTGCACCCATGCGGACATGGCAGCGAGGTTCCCACCCGTGCCCGATTCATTACCAAGAGACCACATGATGATGGACGGGTGGTTTTTATCTCTCTCCACCGTCCGCTCGATCCGGTCGAGGTAGGCCTCGTGCCAGGCAGGGTCATCGCTCGGGTTTCCGACCCAGTCGTGCCGCTCGAATCCGTGCGTCTCAATGTCGCATTCAAGGATGACCCAGAAGCCAAGCTCGTCCGCCAAGTCGAGCAGGCGTGGGTGGGGCGGATAGTGGCTTGTTCGGATAGCATTCACATTGAACCGCTTCATGAGTAGAAGATCTTCACGTGCGAAGTCTTCGTCGAATACCCGTCCTTGTTCCGGATGGGTCTCGTGCCGGTTTACGCCGTGGAAGGTCACTGTGCGGCCGTTGACCAGGAACCGGTCGCCAACAATCTCGACGGTTCGGAACCCGATCCTCAGCTCGACTGCCTCCGTGGTGCTGGCGACGGTCGCATCGTAAAGTTGCGGTATTTCGGCGGACCAGGCTTGTACGCTGCCCACCTCAAGCGGCGCGACATCCGCAGGTTTGGTCCACTCGACGTCTATCCCGAGCTCCGGAATGGTGAGGCGGATAGGGAACGACGACGCCGGTGCACTCACCTCTGGATCGAGCGTCCCGATTCCATCGTGGTATCCAGTGCGGAGCCAGACGTCCTCAATTCCACCAGCGGGGCGTGCCTGAAGCGTCACGGAGCGGAAGATGCCCGGGAGCCACCACTGGTCCTGATCCTCGATGTAACTTGAAGCGGACCACTGATGGACGCGAACGGCGATCGTGTTGCTTCCAGTCCGAATAGCTGAAGTGACGTCAAATTCCTGGGCCAGGCGGCTGCCTGCCCCCCAGCCGATTTCCTCGCCGTTAACCCATACCTTGTAACGGGATTCGACGCCCTCAAAGCGCAACACGATGCGTTCAGCCTTCATCCACTCCTCCGGAATCTCGAAGGTGCGACGGTAGTCACCCGTCGGGTTCTCGTCAGGGACAAACGGCGGGTCGCACGGGAAGGGGAACTGGACATTCGTGTAAATCGGACGGCCGTACGCTCCGTCGCCTTCAAGCACCCAGTGAGCTGGAACCGGCAGCGTGTCCCACGCGGCGTCGTCGTATTCTTCGGTGACCATACTTTCGGGCGCCTCGCTTTGGGGGAGGAAACCTCGGCCGCCGGGTGTGCCGGGCACGCCGCGGAGGCGGCGGAAGCGCCACTCACCGTCGAGCGTCAGTGACGGAGCGTCGCTGCGCAGCCAAGACCGTGCTGGGAGGCGGCTTCCACCTCCGGGGGCGGTGTCGGTGACGTAGGCGGCAACTTCAGAACGGCTGGGGATCACTTTGACAGCTCCTTCAATGAGACCTCCAGGCTGCGAGGATGGAGGAAGATTATGGTTACGACGGTTTGACTGGCCGAGAGGAACGCCCGCCGGGAAAGGGGCCCACTCAATCCACCGTGTCAGGCCGATCGAGTGGGCACTGGTTCCTGGGACGCGTTACTCGACTACAGGGATGGACTGCGCTTTCAGCGACTCAATGGTTTGCTGTTCACCGCGCCGGAGGGCCTCCATGAGGGTGGACTCGCCTGCGATGGCTTGGCCGAACCCGTCGGAAACATCTGTATAGGTTTGGGTCATTGTTGGTCCCCAGGTGAATTCGGGGTCCACGTTCTGGGTAGCCTCAGCGAAGACGTCGTAGACAGCCTGTCCCCCGAAGAATTCGGACTTACCGCTGAATGCTGCGAGGTCCGCGCCGCTGGTAGCAGCCGGGTAGAGCCCGCCGAGTTCGTTCGCGAGAGCCAGCGCTTCGGGGTCGGTATTCAGCCAGAGGGCAAACTGTGAGGCCTCGTAGGGGTGGTCGGACCCCTTCAGGACCGCTGTGGTGGAGCCTCCCCAGTTGCTGGCAGCGCTCTGGTCTTCAGACCATTGCGGCATCGGGGCAACGGCCCACTTGCCGGCGCTGTCCGGGGCAGCGCTCTGCAGGTGCCTGGTGCCCCAGACCGCTGATACCCACGTCCACTGGTCGCCCTCGCTGATCGAGGCATTCCACTCGTCGGAGAAGGAGGGCAGCGTGGAGACAAGGTCATCCTCGAGCAGTCCCTGCCAGTACTCAGCCACCTGCATGGACTCTTCACCGGTCAGGTTGACCGACCAGCCGTCTTCCTCATTGCTGAACCACTGGCCACCTGCCTGCCAGACGAGGCCGGCGAACCAGTTCACATCCGCGCGTTGGAAGTTGTGGATGTAACCGCCTTCCTCACGGATCTGCCCGGCGGCGGTGGCGTACTCTTCCCAGGTGGTGGGGACCTCGATGCCGGCCTGTTCGAACAGGTCCGCGCGGTAGAACAGCGCCATCGGACCGCTGTCCTGCGGGATCGCGTAGACGGCGTCCTCTTCACCGAACGTCACCTGGTTCCAGGTCCAGTCGATGAACTGGTCACTCGCCTCGGCGATGCCTTCACAGGCGGCAATGTTCTCGAGCCCGTCCTGGACCCGGAAGTTGGGCAGCGCGTCGTATTCGATCTGGCCGAGGTCCGGGGCGTTGCCTGCCTGAAGCTGGTTGAAGAAGTTCCGGTACGTGCCGGCATTTCCGTTGGGGCCGGACTGCACGGTCACCTGGATGTCCGGGTTCTCCTCGTTCCACAGCTCCACAACCTTGTCCATGCCCGGAACCCATGCGGTGTAGGTGAGCTCTACAGGCTCGGTGGAGGGCTCGCACGCCGCAGCTCCTGGTGCTCCGGCGGTGTTGGACCCGCCGGAGCAGCCCGCGAGGGCCAGGGCAGAGACCATGACGACGGCGGCGGTGGTCTTTCCATGATGCTTGCGCATTGTATTTTTCCTTTGTGTATGAGGCCGGAAGGCGGGCGCCTTCCGGTGATTTTCATGCGGTCGGGTTTATTTGACGCTTCCCGCGCCGAGGCCGCTGCTCCAGAAGCGCTGCAGGCCGAGGAACGCGATGATGAGCGGGACGATCGAGACCAGCGCCCCGATGATGACGTAGGTGCGCAGTTCGGGGATCTGGCTGATCTGGCTGTTCCAGGCGTAGAGGCCTAGGGTGACCGGGAAGAGCGCCTGGTCGCGGAGCATGATCAGCGGGAGGAAGAAGTTGTTCCAGATGGCCACGAACTGGAACAGGAAGATCGTCACCAGCGCCGGCGCCATCAGGCGGGTGGAGACGGTGAAGAAGGTCCGCACCTCACCGGAGCCGTCCAGCCGGGCCGCTTCGAGGAGCTCACCGGGCACGCTGGCCGCGGCGTAGATCCGCGCCAGATACACCCCGAACGGGCTGACCAGACTGGGGAGGAACACCGCCCAGTAGGTGTTGGTGAGGTTCACTTCGCTGAAGATCAGGAACAGCGGCAGGGCCAGCGCCGTGGCCGGGACCAGCACACCGCTGAGGACCACGTTGAAGATCGCCTCGCGGCCCTTGAACTCGTACTTGGCCAGCGCGTAGCCGCACATGGCCGCAATGATGGTGCCGAGCAGTGCTCCCGCACCGGCATAGAGCGCACTGTTTACGAGCCACTTGACGAACAAACCGTCCTGGTACTGGAACAGTCCGGTGAGGTTGGTGAAGAAGGTGGAGATGGAATTCGGGGTGAACCACAGCGCGGCGGAGCCGGTGATCTCGCTGCCGGTCTTCGTCGAGGTGACCAGCAGCCACCAGATCGGGGTCAGGAAATAGAGGGTGAAGACGCCCATCACCAGCATCGCGGCTGCACGGGACATCACGTTCTGACGTGGGCCCCGCGAGTGCGCCTTCTCGGCGGCGGTCAGGGGAGCGGCTGCCGTGGTCATTGGGATACCTTCCGCTGGGTGGCCTTCAGGAACACGAAGGAGAGGATGAACGTGGCGAGCGCCAGCACAACGGAGAACGCAGCTGCCAGGTTGTAGTTGGGAATCGACGCCGTGGTGTAGACGGCGAGGTTGGGCGTGTAGGTGCTGCTGATCGCGGAGCTGAAACTGCGCAGCGTCTGCGGTTCAGCCAGCAGCTGCAGGGTGCCGATGATCGAGAACACCGCCGTCAGGATGATGGCCGGGGTGACCAGCGGGATCTTGATGCGCCAGGCAATCTGCGTGTTGGAGGCACCGTCAAGCCGGGCCGCCTCGTAGATCTCCGTGGGGATGGCCAGCAGCGAGGCGTAGATGATGAGCATGTTGTAGCCCACGTACACCCAGGTCACAATGTTGGCGATCGCCCAGAGAACCAGGGACCCGTCAAGGAAGTTGATCTCCGAGGTCACGGCACCGAACGGGGACAGCGACGGCGAGTACAGGAACCCCCACATGATGGCGGCGATCACGCCCGGCACGGCGTAGGGGGCGAAGAACGCGAGCCGGAAGAACCGCTTGCCCTTCAGCAGCGGCGAGTCCAGCAGCAGCGCGAACAGCAGCGCCATGCCGAGCATCACCGGAACCTGCACCACGCCGAACAGGAGAACCCGGCCCACAGAGGCCCAGAACGCGGAGTCCTGGAACACCAGCGCGTACTGGGTGAACCCTCCGAAGACCTGCTGCGGTGCACCGAACGTGCCCTCACGCTCGACCATCAGCAGCGACTGGATCACCGCGTAGATGATCGGCGCCGCGTAGAACAGAAGAAACAGCACGGCGAACGGCGCAACGAACACCACCACCGCCCTGCGGGTGCTGCGCCCCGTATGCGCCGTACGCGGCGATCGCCCTGCCCTGAGCGACGGGGTATGGGCCTGATTGAGGGTAGCCATCAGGAGGGCCTCCTTGCCTATTAGATCGGTGCCTATAGCGCCGACGGTGCCAGTGGGAATGGCGACGACGTCGGCAACTTCAATCTGAGCACCAGCTTCCACGCGGGGTGCCGAGTGATAGGTGGTACGCGTTCTCGCCTCATCGCTTCTTGGTTCACCCGCGAAAGGCGGTGTCGAGCATTCAGAAGGTCGATATGACGAGAATAACACGAAACCCGAGTGTTTACTCTAGATTAGCCCAAACTAAACTGACTCCATGAGCACAAAGACCACCGCAAGCCGAGGCACACGTGGACCCTACGCCAAATCAGCCGCGCGCCGACGTGAAATCCTTGAGGCGGCGGTATCCATTTTTGGCTCCAAAGGCTATAGCGGCGGGAGCATTCAGGAGGTGGCGGACCGGGCCGGAATTGCCCAAACAACACTCCTTCATCACTTTCCGACGAAGGAGCAGCTCCTCGTAGCAGTTCTTGAGTATCGAGACGAAATTAGCCCCAACACACCAGGCACCCGGGAACATTTTGCCGAGGTGGTAGCCGAACAAGCAGAAAACAACGAAGGCGTCCCCCACCTAATCGAGCTCTACTCCGTATTGTGCGGTGAGGCGACCACGCGGGACCATCCCGCACGGGAGTACTTCGTTAAGCGTTTCCAACGGCTTCGAGCCGAATACAGCAATGAGCTACGCTATCTGGCCAGCATTGGACGATTGCGGCCCGGCGTCGACCCGGCCATCGCAGGACCCACAATCGTCGCCCTATGGGATGGAATTCAGACTCAGTGGCTTTTGAGTCCGGAACAAGTCGACATGCCAGGGACACTTAAGGCCTATCTGGATCTGATTCTCATCAACCCTGATTCCTTGGTTTGATGAATCGGTAGCGACTGCGCGGCGGTTGCCCGCCAACTTCCACAGTGCCCGGTCATGACGAAGGGCCGCCCTCCCTGTGGGAGTGCGGCCCTTCTTCACCGGGAAGTCAGGATCCGGAAAGCTTTTCGCTTGCCTCCGGGTCAGACTCCCGCAGGAACTTGGCGATGCGCTCCGCCTCATCGATCTCGCCGATGGAGGCGGCCGCGCGGCCCAGTGCATTCAATGCCCGCAGGAACCCGCGGTTGGGTTCATGCGAGTACGGCACCGGCCCGGCTCCACGCCACCCGTTACGCCGCAACGAGTCCAGTCCGCGGTGGTAGCCGGTCCGTGCGTAGGCATAGGACTCGATGGTCCGGCCCTCGCGGTACGCCTCGTCGGCCAGAATGGCCCACACCAACGACGACGTCGGGTGCCTGGCTGCCAGATCGACAGCCTCCTCCCCTGCCGCCAACCGCGCCACGACGTCGGGCTCTTCGGGAAGAAGGGTGGGCTCCGGTCCCAGCAGGTTCTTGCGGAACTCGTCCGACATCAGAGCTTCTTGCCGGCTGAACCGAGCGACTTTGCTGCCTCGACAACACGGGCCGCCAGCCCTGCTTCCGCAGATGCGCCCCACACACGTGGGTCATAGGTCTTCTTGTTGCCGACCTCACCGTCAACCTTCAGAACGCCGTCGTAGTTCTTGAACATGTGATCGGCAACCGGGCGGGTGAACGCATACTGGGTGTCGGTGTCGATGTTCATCTTGATGACGCCATAGGACACGGCGTCGGCGATTTCCTGGTCGCTGGAACCGGATCCGCCGTGGAACACCAGGTCGAACGGCTTGTCCTTGCCGATCTTGGCGCCCACCTGCTCCTGGATGTCCTTCAGGATCTCCGGGCGCAGCTTCACGCCGCCCGGCTTGTACACACCGTGCACGTTGCCGAAGGTGAGCGCGGTGATGTAGCGGCCGTTCTCGCCGGATCCCAGCGCGTCAACGGTGGCCAGTGCGTCATCGACCGTGGTGTAGAGCTTGTCGTTGATGGCGTTCTCCACGCCGTCTTCCTCGCCGCCCACGGTACCGATTTCCACCTCGAGGATGATCTTCGCCGCAGCAGCCCTGGGCAGGATCTCCCGCGCAATCCGCAGGTTCTCCTCGAGAGTTTCGGCGGAACCGTCCCACATGTGGGACTGGAACAGCGGATCCTCGCCGCGCTTGACGGCTTCCTCGGAGGCCGCCAGCAGCGGCATCACGAACTCGTCCAGCTTGTCCTTGGGGCAGTGGTCGGTGTGGAGTGCGATGTTCACGTCATAGCTCTTGGCCACCTCACGGGCGAAGGCCGCGAAGCCGAGCGAACCGGTAACCATGTTCTTCACGGATGCGCCGGACCAGTAGGCCGCGCCGCCGGTGGAGACCTGGATGATGCCGTCGGATCCGGCGTCAGCGAAGCCGCGGATGGCCGCGTTCAGGGTCTGGGAGGACGTCACGTTCACCGCGGGGTAGGCAAAGCCGCCTGCCTTCGCGCGGTCGATCATCTCGGCGTAACTGTCCGGTGTGGCGATGGGCATGGCAACTCCTCGTATGGGTTCTGGGCGACCTAGGGTTCATGGGACATGAAGCCCCATTCCCGTCCCATCCTAACGAGGCCGCTAATTGCGCGGAAACCTTACGACGCAAGCGATGAATCGGGGTCGAGCGCGCTTCTGAGACGGCCGAGGCCATCCCGGATCCTTGCTTTCACCGTTCCGAGGGGAGCCTCCAGCGCCTCGGCAACCTGGGCATAGGTGAGCCCCCGGTAATAGGCCATCTCGATGGCCTGCCTCTGCTTGTCGGTCAGGGCACTGAACGCAGCCCTCACCGCAAGGGACTCGTCCCGGGCCATGACCGACTCGGTCACCTCATCGAAGGGAGTGCCGGTTTCCGTCTCCGACCAGCGGTTGAGCCTGTCCCG
Source organism: Arthrobacter subterraneus (assembly GCF_900099735.1). GTDB lineage: Bacteria > Actinomycetota > Actinomycetes > Actinomycetales > Micrococcaceae > Arthrobacter_D > Arthrobacter_D subterraneus. The sequence continues at coordinate 177,357 of NZ_FNDT01000006.1, forward strand.
GTGTGCCTGCTCCGAGCGGATCCTGTCCACTGCGCGGCGGTGCGCAAGTGTCATGAGCCAGGCCATCGGCGACCCGAGGTGCGGGGAAAATTCGCCGGCCTTGTTCCAGACCTGAAGGAAGACCTCCTGTGTCACCTCTTCGGAAATCGCCGGGTCAACCACGATCCTTCGCACCAGCCCGAAGACCCGCGCACTGGTGGAACGGTACAGCTCGGTGAATGATGCCTCATCCCCATTGCCTGTCTGCTGCAGCAGGCGGGCGAGGTCGGGTTCTGCGGTAGGCGCCATGGTCGGGGCATCCCCGGTGCAGGTCATCGCTGTGGCATCTGGGGGCCTGACTGCCCCAGGGTGACGGTGAGCGGCATTGCCGTACTTCCAATCTCAATTACTAGGTTACCTAGTAGTTTATCTTTCGTTTCACTAGGAAACCTACCTAGTAGCCGAACATCCTGCAAGCCTGCCTAGTGAAAATGCTAGGATGGCCGCTATGAGCACCATTCCGGATGTACCCACCCGATCCACGGGCTACTGGTATGGGCGGGCCGCTGCGGACCTCGACGTGCTCAACGCTCTTCGCGACTACCGGGCCGCGGAAACGGCCATGCGGCGCCGGACACGCTCGTCCATGGGAATGAACGAGACGGACCTGTTGGCCCTCCGGTACCTTCTGGAAGCCCAGTATGCCGGCCGGGAAGTCAGCCCCAAGGAGCTCACGGCGAAGCTTGGGATATCCTCCGCGGCCACCACCACCCTGATTGACCGGCTGGCGCGGAGCGGTCATGTGCGTCGAAAGCCCCACCCCCGGGACCGCCGTGCTCTGGTGCTCGAGGCGAGCGCCGAGTCGGGCGCCGAGGTGCGCCAGACCATGGGAACCATGCATACGCGAATGGTGGAGGTGGCCCGGTCCCTCCCACCGGAGGATGCCGCCGTCGTCGTTGATTTCCTGACGCGCATGCGGGAAGCAGTCGACCAGATCGACTGAGGACATCAGGACAGCTGGGAGCCCACCCGCTGGTTGAACACGTGGCGGCGCACCCAGCCGTGCATGGCAATTGCTGCCGCCGCCGAGGCGTTGATTGACCGGGTGGACCCGAACTGGGCGATGGACAGCGTAGCGTCCGCCGCCGCATGGACCTCGGCTGTGAGCCCCGGCCCTTCCTGGCCGAAGACGAGGACGCAGTCGCGCGGCAGGTCGTACGTTTCCAGCGGCACGGAGTCGGGGAAGTTGTCGATCCCGATGACCCTCAGGCCCGCCGACTGCGCCCACGCAACGAATTCCTCCACCGTGGGATGGTGGCGGACATGCTGGTAGCGGTCGGTGACCATGGCGCCGCGCCGGTTCCACCGGCGTCGTCCGATGATGTGGACTTCACGCGCAAGGAAAGCATTGGCGGTGCGCACCACCGAACCGATGTTGAGATCGTGCTGCCAGTTCTCAATGGCGACGTGGAAGTTGTGCCGCCGGGAATCGAGATCCGCGACGATCGCCTCGTGCTTCCAGTAGCGGTATTCGTCAACAACGTTGCGGGTGTCGCCGTGCGCAAGCAGTTCTGCATCCCATTGCGGACCGGAGGGCCAGACGCCCTCCCACGGCCCGACGCCCACTGTTCCCGGAGGGTTTTCCACGGTTTCTTCCACCCCCCAAGACTAAGGTGAAAGACTGATCCCGGGTTCATGCCCAAATCCAACGTCGTCACGGAAGAAGCGAATGCGCGAAAACGAACACATTGAGTGCTGGCTGACCGATATGGATGGCGTCCTGGTCCATGAGAACCAGGCGATTCCCGGAGCCGCGGAACTGATCGACCGCTGGGTGGCAACCTCCCGCCGGTTCCTGGTCCTCACCAACAACTCGATCTACACCCCGCGTGACCTCGCCGCCCGGTTGAAGGCGTCAGGGCTTGAGGTGCCGGAGGAAAACCTGTGGACCTCGGCCCTCGCCACCGCACAGTTCCTGCAGGACCAGCTGCCCGGCGGGCGTGCCTATGTGATCGGTGAGGCCGGACTGACGACGGCGCTGCATGAGGCAGGCTTTGTGCTCACCGACCAGAACCCGGACTACGTGGTGCTCGGCGAAACCCGCACCTACTCGTTCGAGGCGATCACCAAGGCCATCCGGCTGATCCTCGACGGGGCACGGTTCATCGCCACCAACCCTGACACCACCGGGCCTTCGAAGGAGGGTCCGTTGCCGGCCACCGGCGCAATAGCGGCGCTGATCACGGCGGCCACCAACCGTGAGCCCTACATTGTGGGCAAGCCGAACCCGATGATGTTCCGCTCCGCCATGAACCAGATCGACGCGCATTCGGAGACAACCGCGATGATCGGTGACCGCATGGACACCGACATCATCGCCGGTATGGAGGCCGGGCTGCACACCGTGCTGGTGCTCACGGGTATCACGCAGCGCGCGGATATCGATGCCTATCCGTTCCGACCGGCGCAGATTGTGGATTCAGTCCAGGACCTGATCGAGCAGGTGTAAGAGCGGGGGTACTCAGTAGATGCTCTTTGTCGCTCCGCCGGTGGGAATGGGCAGGAACTCCTGCTGCAGCTTCCGCGCTACCGCCTGGTAAATGAGCGGGTTCCACTGCGGGCTCGCGTGCGCGGGCAGAGCGCCTTCGGTGACCAGGTCCGCGGACACCATATTCTCCGGGAAGGCCGCCGCCCAGCCCGGCCGCGCCGTCGCATAGTCCACCGTCCCGTCATTCGGGTTGCCGACGAACGCCAGCCCAGTATCGCCGAGGGTGAACCGGGCAACGTTGTAGTGGAAGATGTAGGACGCCTGGGACTGAATCAGCACGCTCGAGGGAGCAAAGGGCGAGAGCTGTTCCAGTGTCTGGTCAACGATCTGCGCCCAGGTGCGCTCGTTCTTGTGCACAATGCGTTCGGCCAGCTCGTACCCGCCGCGCAGCACCGTGGGAACACGGTAGCCGGCCTCGTAAAGGTAGACCACGCCGTCGAACATGGTCTGGTCAATGACATCGAAACGGGAGTGAGGGCTCGAATCGAGCATGATGAAGCGCACGTCGACCCCCACCTCCCGGAGACGGGAGGCCACCTCGACCGCCACCATTCCGCCGAAGCTGTGGCCGTAGAAATAGAGCGTGTCGATCTGCTGGGTGCGGATATAGCGCCGCAGCGAACCCACAATCGTCGAGACGTCGAGGCCGCGGTTGGAGTAACCCATCACGGCGAGCCGGGCGCGCCTGCTCAGCACCGGACGGAGGGAGTTCATGATCCAGACCCCCTCTTCCCAGCTGGTCTTGTAGCCGGGGAAGAGGATCCAGCGGGCGTTGGGGAACGCGGCGTCGGCGTAGTCGTCCGCCACGGGGATGATGGCGAGTTCCTCGCGGGCTTCCTGGATTTGCCGCGTGACAAAGAGGTCGGTGGCCAGTGCCAGACCGAGGGCTGAGCCGGTGAGGAATCTCCTGCGCGACATGCCCTTCAGGCCATGTGCGTACTCCAGGAGCCGCTGGGGATCGTTGGTCATTACTCCAGACCGAGTTCATCCTTGCTGTAGGCGAAGAGGTAGGGAACTCCAGCCTCCGCCTCGATCCGCTCCTTCGACCCGGTGTCGCGGTCCACGATGACGGCGACCGCCTTGACGTTGCCGCCGGCCTTGCGCACCCCCTCCACGGCAGTCAGTGCCGACCCGCCGGTGGTGGAGGTGTCTTCAAGAACGACGACGTCGCGCCCGGCGACATCCGGGCCCTCCACCTGGCGTCCCATCCCGTACGTCTTCTGCACCTTGCGGACAACAAACGCATCGATGGCGCGCTCTTCACGCGCGGCTACGTGCATCAGGGCGGTTCCCACCGGATCCGCTCCCATGGTCAGGCCACCCGCACTCTGGAAAGTGATGCCCGCGTTGTCCAGCAGTTCGAGCATGACCTGGCCGACCAGCGCTGATGCTTCATGGTGGAGGGTGACGCGGCGCAGATCGATGTAGTAGTCCGCTTCCTTGCCGCTGGAGAGCGTCACCTTCCCCCTCACCACCGCCAGTTCCAGGATGAGATCGCGGAGTCGGTCACGGGCGGTGGGGATATCGGTCATGGCAATCAGTTTAGTAGGAGGGCTCGCGGGGCCCGGTTTCTGTGTCGCGGCGTGGAACACCGTGGTCCGATTCCTGACCCGTGGGCGTCGCGGCCCGAACGCCCCCGTCGCTTCACTAGGCCACTAAAGAACCACTCGTCGAGGGCAAGCTTCAGGGGCTGCTAGTCGGCACACGCCGCGCTTTGTGCAACTGCGGGATCCGGCCTATTGGCCCGGGAACAGAGCGGAAGTGCGGGTCATGAAACGCTCCTCGACAAATCACTGCGAGAAGTAGCTTGGTTGGGATACGAATGAGGCCCCTTATGAGCTAGGGGCACCGATGCCTCTTCCTTCGAGCTGCTGTGGGGCAAGTGCATGATTGATGGCCATAATGCCGGCGCCGACCACGCCCGCTTGCGCTCCCATTTGGGACAAAACGATGGACAGGTTCTTGGTCGCCAGTGGCATTGAACGAGAGTAGACGGCTTCACGGATCCCAGCCATGACATGTTCACCCGCGGCCGAAAGTGAGCCGCCGATGACGATGACGGAAGGATTCACTACCGCCACGCACATGTTCAGCATGCCCCCGATATCGCGTCCAGCCTGCCGAACAGCCAGGAGTGCAGCTGGGTTGCCCTCACGCACTAATTTGATGATGTCATCACCCTTGGCTACTTCGAGTCCTTCCGCCGCAAGGTCTCGAACTAGTGCCGGGACTGCGGCGATTGCTTCAAGGCATCCATAGTTGCCGCAACGACATAGCGTGCTTTTAGCCCTGTCGGCGAATATGTGGCCGATATCCCCCGCCGAACCATCCGAGCCGTGTTGCAATCTACCACCGCTGATAATGCCGGCTCCGATACCGGTTGCCACTTTCACAAAAATCATGTGCTGCACATCGGGCCAGCACATCGCCTGCTCACCCAACGCCATGATGTTGACATCATTGTCGACGAGCACAGGTACGTTCCAAGTTCTGCGGACATAAACAGGTACCTCGAACCCATCCCAGCCAGGCATGATCGGCGGATTCGTGGGCGTACCAGTTGAGTATTCAACCGGGCCCGGAAGCCCTATACCGATACCGATAAGGTCAGACGGCTGCCGGGCGAGATCGCCGAGCAAAATTCCGATAGTTTCCACCAGCCAATCCAGCACCGCGGTTGGGCCAAGAGAGATCGCGCGACTTTCCCGCACTTCCGTCAGGACGCTGCCGCTGAGGTCCGTGATCGCGACCGTTGCATGGGTAGCGCCCAAATCTGCCGCAGCTACTACCCGTGCCTGCGGATTGAATGCTACCCGTGATGACGGGCGCCCACCGGTGGAAGCAGCATCTGCCACGGTAGCTATGAAACCAACTTCGATAAGTTCATCTATCCGGGATGAAACTGTTGCTCGCGCGTAACCAGTGAGCGAAGCCAATTCAGCTCTGGTCCGGGGTTTCCCGTCCCTCAGCAGTTGAAAAAGCTCGCTGGCTCCGACACCGACTGCCGTTCCTTCCGCATGGCGTCCCAATGACGCATTTCTAGGAGCTTCGCTTCGGGTAACTGTCACACCGGTTCCTCTTCTTTCTACTGCCTCGCGCCTCAGCTACAGTGCCTCGCCTTTGCGCGCCATACATCTCTCGCTCTCAAGAATACGGGGTACTTATGCTGCGCGATAGTTGAGTTTTGCTTTCCTCTTGACATAAGTAGGGTGATACATGTCAAACTAATGAGCATGGTCACACATATCGCATTGGATGAACACGCCGCCCCCGTGGTTGGTCTCGTCGGCGGAGGGTTCATGGGAGAAGTTCATACCCGAGCTGCCCGGGCCGCAGGGGCCGCTATTGCTGGGGTTTCGTCTTCGACCCATTCCAGTGCGGTGAAGGCAGCCACCCGCCTACACATTCCTGTTGCGTACGAAAGCGTCGCAGAAATGCTTGAAGACCCAGACATTGACGTGGTGCACATTTGTAGCCCAAATTCATCGCACGCTGCCATCGCAACGGCCGTACTCGAAGCCGGCAAGCATGTCATCTGTGAAAAACCCCTCGCCACTGCCCCGGAACAGACGGAAAACCTGCTTCAGTTGGCTGCTGTCACGGGCAAGGTCGCCGCGGTACCTTTCGTCTACCGCTTCCATCCCATGGTGCGCGAAGCCCGCAGCTACATCCAGAATGGCGATGTCGGACCGGTCATCACGGTGCAGGGTTCTTATTTTCAAGACTGGTTGGTGAGCACGGCCGCCGATAATTGGCGAGTGAATGATGAGCTGGGTGGGCCTTCCAGGGCGTTCGCTGATATAGGTTCCCACCTGTGTGATCTGGTCGAGTTTGTCACCGATGAGAGAATTACCGAGCTTTGCGCGCAAACCCGGACGGTCTTTGACAGTCGAGCACTCAACACCGCAATCACGACCGAAGATGTAGCAGCTGTAATGTTCCGCACCGCCAGTGGCGTGCTGGGCACATTGATGGTCAGTCAGGTCGCCCCAGGCAGGAAAAACAAGCTTTCCTTCGAAATCCACGGTACTACTCGAAGCATCTTCTTCGACCAGGAACAACCCGAAAGTCTGTGGGTGGGCGAAAAGACCGCGTCCAAGGTCGTAGTCCGGTCCCCGAGCGACAATTGTCCGGATGCCGCGCGGCTTTCACGTGTACCGGCTGGCCATCCTCAGGGCTATCAGGACGCTTTCAATAGCTTCGTGGCCGATACCTACGCCGCTATCACCGGATCGACACCAGAAGGCTTGCCCACGTTCGCCGACGGTGTGCGCTCTGCATACATCACAGCGGCAGTTCTGGAATCGGCCCGCCGCAGGTCATGGGTATCGGTCCCTGATTCCCCTATTTCGTTCGCAAGTCAATCATCCAAAGCACTCGTCCGCTAACACCGGCTAGAACCGGTTTCGATACAAGGGAGTATTACCGTCATGAAAAAACCATTCCGTACTTCAAGCCGAGCCATTACGGCCGCTGGAGCGATTCTTGCTGTGGCGCTTACTGCAACAGCTTGTTCGTCATCGTCTCCCAGCGAATCAAACGAGAAACCCCAATCGCTGCGTGTGCTCTACACCACTGCGGAAGCCAACGCCGCCGCACTTCAGGCCCAGGTGCCAGCCTTCAAAGAAGAGTTCGGAATCGACCTGGCCATCGACACGCAACCATACGATGCCCTGCAACAGAAAGTTTTTTCGGAGTTTGCTTCCTCGAGCGATTACTACGACATTGTCGTAGTTGACACGCCCTGGGCGCCAGCCCTGGTGGGTAACCTCGAGCCCCTCAGCGAATATCTGGTTAATGATGAACTAAACGAGGAGCCCCAGAGCGGCATCTCCGACTTCATTCCAAAGGTCTTCTTCGATACGGCCGTCTATGATGCATCGGACAGCCTCCGACAGTTTCCCAACCCCGAGGATCCTGCCGACATTGAGAGTATTACCGGCGAGAATTTCGACGTTTATGGCCTTCCCATCCAGTCGAACGTCTCGATCATGGGCTACCGCAAAGACCTCTTCGACAACCCAGATCAGAAGTCAGCTTTCCAGGCGGAATACGATCGCGAACTGACTGTTCCTGAAACCTGGGACGAATACGCGGAAGTAGCGAAATTCTTCACACAACCGGATAAGAACCTCTACGGAACCACGGTCATGGCAGGAGTCGGCGAATGGGCTACCACCGACTTCAAAACCCTCCTCGCCAGTATGGGCGGCGACGGACATTTGATCGGTGATGACCTCAGCATGGCCTTCGACTCCCCGGAAGGCGTTGAGGCCCTGGAAACCTACCGGGAATTAATCGAGAGCGGATCCGTACCTCCCGGAAGCACCACCGCCTCGTGGGAAGAAACAGCAACCTCCTTCGATAACGGGCTGACAGCGATGACCACGAACTTCCACGCTCTCAAACTGGCAGACAGCGTCGAAGGCGGAGAAATCGCCTACGCGCCGGTCCCGACCGCTGAGGACGCAGGGCCGCACTTCGGCTCATGGATGCTTAGTATCAACAAGAACTCCAACAACAAGGACTGGGCTTATCGAGCTATCTCCTGGCTCACCTCCTCAGAGACACAAACCGCCATGACTGAGCAGCAGCTACACCCCAGCCGCGCTTCCGTCTATGAAGCCGTCGGATCAGATACCTCTGACCCGGCCGAAGCAGCTTTCTACGACACCCTGCAGGCATCACTGGAAGTTGGCGTGGGACGTCCCCGCGTCACCAACTACACCGAAATCAGCCGGGAAATCGCCGTCGCAGTGAACCGTGTCGCCTCTGGTGACGCGGACCCCGAAACCGCCCTCTCGGACGCCGCTGAGCGGGTTACCTCCCTGCTGAAACAAGCAGGCTACGAAGTGGCCGGCTCCTAGCCAAGCCTCCATGGAGAAACCCATGTCACTGACAGAAGCCCGTCCCAAAGAGAGTCTAAGGGGTGCCTCGCGCAAGAGTGCTGCGAGGCACCACGGCCCCGGACCCCGCCAGGGGACCCGGCGCATCCCGTGGCTTTACCTCGCACCTGCAATGATCGTCCTGCTGATCATGACGATCGCGCCAGCGATCTACATCTTCTACACGAGCTTCAGGAACGCAAGCATCCTTGGTGGTGCAGGCCGGTTTGTCGGTTTCACTAACTACGAAACCGCGTTGACCGACCCCGCGACCCAACAATCATTCCTGGCGACCCTGCTATTCGTCGCGGGAGTTGTCATCCTTGAGATGATTCTTGGTCTGGCGCTGGCGATACCACTGGCACAACAGACCTGGTCCAACAAACTAGCCTCCGCGCTAATGCTCCTCCCGTTCGCTGTAACACCAGCCGTGGCAGCGATGGTCTTCAAACAGCTGCTCAACCCGAATTACGGCTGGTTCAGCTACTACATGAACCAGCTCGGTTTCCCGCCGAACCTAGATCTGCTGGGAAACCCTGCCGGAGCTTGGGCCGTGCTGATCGTTCTTGATATGTGGCAGTGGACCCCTTTCGTTGCCCTTATCCTGATGGCCGGACTTCAGTCCCAACCCCTTGAACCACGGGAAGCCGCGATGGTTGACGGGGCAAATAAATGGCAAATTTTCAGAAACATCACCCTCCCAGGAATGGTGCCCTTCATTGCGATCGCCCTTGTCCTTCGAACCATCCAAGCTTTTAAGACCTTCGACTCCTTCAAAATTGTTACCAACGGCGGTCCCGGAAACTCAACCGAGATCATCAACCTAGGCATCCACCGCATTGGCCTGCAGAGCTTCAACATCGGATTGGCTTGCGCATCGGCAGTCTTACTGCTGGTCGTGTTGCTCCTCCTGGTGCCCGCTATGCAACGGGTCATCGGCCGCCGCGCTGATCCAGAGGAGCAGTAACCATGGCCACTACGTACTCCAACGCAAACCGTCCCGGACTTGGAACGAAGATCGGCAAAGGATTCATGTGGGTCTGGCTTATCCTCGGTCTTGTTCCCCTGGTCTTCATGTTCATTACTTCCATCAAACCCGAAGGAATAGCGAACGCCACTCCACCACGCTGGTTCTTCACCCCCACCTTCGACAACTTCGCGAACGTCCTTGCAGGTGGTCAAGGCACTTCCCAGGGGTTCGGGCGCTTGCTGCTCAACAGCGCTGTTGTGAGCCTCGGTGCTACAGCACTGACCATCCTCCTTGCCGTGCCCGCCGCCTATGCCCTTTCAATGCGTAGCTTCGCAGCACGACAAAAAATTTCGGGATGGATCCTCTCCACTTACATGTTCCCACCGATCGTCGCGGTCATCCCGATCTTCGTCTTTGCCGGGCAACTGGAGCTGATGGATACCTTCGCGGTGCTGATCATCCCCTACGCCGCCTTCAACCTGCCGGTGGCAATCTGGATCCTTCGAAGCACCATCGTTCAAATACCCTTTGAAATCCAGGAAGCCGCGATGGTCGACGGAGCAAATCATTGGGGCACTCTGCGTCAGGTGATTTGGCCCCTACTGGTTCCGTCGGTTGCGACCGTCTCAGTGCTGACGATCGTCCTGACCTGGAATGAATTCCTGTTCGCACTTTCCCTCACACGGAGCGGTGCCAAAACGGCACCTGTTGGGCTACAGGAATTTACGGGAATGTTCGGAACGGATTGGGGAAGCATCACCGCCGCCGCGACTCTGGTCGTCGTCCCGATTCTCATCCTGACCATCGTTCTCCGCCAAAAAATGGTATCGGGCCTCACCTTTGGTGCCGTGAAATAGCTATCCGGCACACTCGAATCGCCCACACCCCCCACTGAACTCATCGATTGGAGCCACCAATGCGCGCAGCAGTCCTGCCTGGCGACAAAAAGGTCATTGTCGCCGACCGTGAAAAACCCCAACCCGCCTCCCACGAGGTTCTCGTTCAAACGAAAGCCTCAGCCATTTGCCGCAGCGACATGAGCCTCTACTATGGCAATCCCATCGTCGGTGGCGGAACGGCTGAAAAAGGAGACGTTATTCCCGGGCACGAGGCCGCAGGAGTAGTTGTTCAAGTCGGTAGTGCGGTAACTGGAATTGCCGTCGGAGACAGGGTCGCTGCCCACCTAGCGGTCGGGTGTGGCAGCTGTGAGTACTGTGCTCAGGGCTACACAATGCTCTGCCCCGGCTGGCAGTGCTTCGGGTTTGATTTTCCCGGCGGCGATGCCGATTACTTCACCATCGCAGCACGAAACGCGTTGCCTCTACCCGAGCATATGAGCTTCAAGGCCGGCGCTGTCCTGACAGACATGATCGGCAGCCAGTACACCGTCCAGAAACGCCTCGGAGTCTGCGGAAACAAGACAGTAGCCGTCTTCGGTCTCGGACCCATGGGTTCAGCAGCTGTCCTGGTCGCCAAAGCATTCGGTGCCCGGGTGATCGCAGTCGATGTTCTGAACGCACGTCTGGATCAGGCACTCCAGCTTGGAGCCCACGAATCAGTCAACAGCTCCGAAACTGACCCGGTGGAAGCCATCCGCAAGATGACTAATGGGCGAGGTGTTGAAGTAGCAATCGACTGTTCAGGAAATCCCGCCGGACAAAACGCTGCTCTCGACGCCGCAGCGAAGCTCGGTGCCGTGGCGTTCGTCGGAGAGTCCCGCTCCACTGAAATAAAGCCGAGCGAGCAGGTCATCCGCAAGCTTCTCACGGTCGTTGGGGGCTGGTACTTCCCGTTAGGGGACTGGCAGGAAATCCTTCGCTTCGTAGATGAGAAAAACATCAACGTCGAAGCCCTCATCAGTCATGAGTTCTCCATAGAAGACGCCGCAGAAGCATTCAGGGCGTTCGACCAACGCGAAACGGAAAAAGCCGTTTTCGTATGGTCGTAAGCCATACCAGACCCAGAAAGGCAACAATGTTCCGTTACACCGCAGAAATTCTCCCATACCACGACATGCCCTTCGAGGACGCCGTACGTGACCTTGCCGATATCGGCTTCAAGGAAGTGAACCTCTGGTCCTCAGCAGCTCCCCTTGGGCACCACGTCAACCCAGGGGATGACCCGAGCAAGATTCTTTCCACTCTGAACAAGTACGGAATGAAGCCCTGCGGTCTTACCGTCTACGGAAAAACACAAGATGAAATTCTGGAGAGGGTGCAGTTCGCCTCGGATCTGGGCATCGACACCGTCATCTTTGATTGTGAAGCTAATTATTCGGACTTTGTCGGAAAATTTCTGCCGCCCATCGTCGAAGCCGGGGCGAAAGCCGGAGTGCGGATTGCCGTCGAGAACCATCTCACGGTTCCCTTCTCCGCGGACTTCGAAGCCGGCGGCAACGAGGACAAACGGGCTCTTCGGACATGCGGTGGGGGTGAGGCTCGCCGGGTGATGGTCGGCGGGTAGGGGTCGAGGTCCCCGAGGATCAGTAGCGCCAACTGCTGATCCATCACGAGGACCTCGACGTGCTTCACCCTACTTCGGGGTGCGCTGACGCGCGCTCTGCCGCTGATCCGTGTTACCGCTGCGATCTGCTGGTCGGTCTCGACGGCGTCCATGTCGAGCACGTTGACCGCCGCGACGGGCTGCTGATCGTCACCGTTTCGACACCGGCGGCGCCGACCGGGTGCCCGTTGTGCGGGGTCGTGGCGATCGGTCGAGGGCGCCGCCGTCGAGTGTTGCATGACGTGCCGGGCGTGACGCGGGTGCGGATCGTCTGGCGGCAACGGGTCTGGCGATGCGGCGACGTGGGCTGTGCCAAGAAGACGTTCGTGGAGCAGCTTCCCTCGCTGGTCGCTCGGCGCGGGTCGCTCACAAGGCGAGCCGTCGACTGGGCGATCGGGCAGCTGCGCCGCGAGCACGCCACGATCGAAGGACTACGTCGTCAGCTCGGGACATCGTGGAAGACGGTGTGGCGGGCTGTTGAGCCTGAACTGGTGCGGTTGGCAGCCGACGAGTCCCGGTTCGAGAACGTGACCACGCTCGGCGTCGACGAGCACATCTGGCATCACGTCGACCACCGCAAGCGGGGCCCGAAGGAACTGACCGGCATGGTCGACCTCAGCCGCGACAGCACCGGGAAGACGCGGGCCAGGCTGCTCGACCTCGTGCCGGGCAGATCGGGGAAGGCATACGCGTCCTGGCTCAGCGAGCGGGGCGAAGCGTTCCGAAAGAACGTGAAGGTGGCGGCGCTGGACCCGTTCGCGGGCTACAAGACTGCGATCGATGACACGCTCGAAGACGCGGTCGCTGTGCTGGACGCGTTCCATGTCGTCAAGCTCGGCACCGCCGCCGTCGACGAGGTCCGCCGCCGCGTCCAGCAAGACACCCTCGGGCATCGCGGTCGGAAGGGCGACCCGCTCTACGGGATTCAGACCATCCTCCGTGCCGGGGCCGAGAACCTCACCGACAAGCAGCGGATCCGGCTGACCGCGGCAATCGAGGCCGATCCTGCGCACGACGAGGTGTTCGTCGCGTGGCAGTGCGCACAGCAGCTGCGCTCTGCCTACCACGCGAAGGACCTGACCGAGGGGCGGCGGATCGCCGAGAGGGTGGTCGACACGTTCCACACCTGCCCGATCCCCGAGATCGCCCGCCTCGGCCGCACCCTCCGCCGCTGGCGTTCAGCGTTCCTGGCGTACTTCACCACGAGCCGCGCGAACAACGGCGGCACCGAGGCGATCAACGGGATCATCGAGCTCCACCGCCGCCTCGCCCGCGGCTATCGCAACCGCGAGAACTACCGCCTCCGCATGCTCCTCACCGCCGGCGGACTCACCCCATGACCCCCCCACCGGATGTCCGAAGAGCC
>NZ_FNDT01000023.1 GCF_900099735.1 Arthrobacter subterraneus
CCGTTACGCCGAGCGACTCGCCGCCGAGGACGCCGTCGCTTCTGTGGGTTCCCGCGGGGATAGCTACGACAATGCGATGGCCGAGGCGCTGAACTCGCTGTTCAAAGCCGAGCTGGTCCGCAACAAAGGCCCCTGGAAGGACATCAACCACCTCGAAGTCGCCCTCGCCGAATGGGTCGACTGGTACAACCACCGACGCCTCCACGGCGAACTCGGCCACGTCCCACCCAGCGAATACGAACAACAACACGCCGGTGTCAATGCCGGCCTACTAACCACAATTTCCAACTAAAAATCTCTCCACCAAACCCGGGGCTTGACATGGTGGTCCTTTCCTGTCCTGGCCCTCACGGCCGGTCTGACCGGCTTGGTTGTCGCAACCTATGTCGCCCGGGAGCAAAGCATCAAGGAAAATCCGCACGGCCGGCTGGGGGCAGCCGGGACAGTAGTGTCGTTCTTCGCGGTCGGATGCCCGGTCTGCAACAAGCTGGTACTGCTGGCCTTGGGGACCTCCGGCGCGATGCAATACTTCGAACCCATCCAACCGCTCCTGGCTGCCGTGTCCGTGGCCCTGCTCGCGTGGGCCTTCCATAAACGAGCGACATCAGAAGACCGCTGCCTCATCACGCGGGCACCGACAGCCGGGCAGCCAGTCAACGGCTGATTACTGTGCAAGGCCGGACAGGATCCTTCGACCGGCTGCACGGTTCGGATCGGCCTTGCACCCGAATGATGTCGCTATGGCCATTCTTTCGCCCAGGATGTAGCTGCGGCGGAACTCCACGGTCTGGGCGCGGTAGCACCCTGAGCGTTCAATGAGCAGCAGCGGCTCACCTTCAGCACAGTTCAGGAGGGCAGCCTGATCCGCAGATGCGGAGACGGCGGTGAGTTGCTCCGTACCGCCGTCGAGCACAATGCCACAACGACGATCCAATTCCTCGTACAGGGCGGCCTGGGAAAAGTCTGCTTCCAGCAATTTCGCGGCTACCCGTCCCGGAAGCCATACCTGGTCCAGGCCCAGAGGCTTCCCATCGGCCAGTCGCACACGGGAAAGGTGAAAAAACTCCGTGTCTGCATCCAGGGAGATGTGCTCGGCAATGAAACGATCCCGGGTGAGATGCTGCGCCAGCACAATGCTGGAATGGTTCATACCGGATTCCCGGATGGAAGCCAGGACGCTGTAAATCGGGCCGTAGGCGGTGCTGCTGCCCGCAACCACAACAGGCTTACGCCCAGGCTGGGCAGTGATATGCCCAGCCTCACGCAACGGACGCAACGCAGCCCTGATCGTCCCCCTGCTCACGCCGTACCGTTTGGCCAACTCCACTTCCCCCGGGAAACCCGAAGCGAAAACGCCGTTATGAATCTCTTCCATCAGGTCGGCGCTGACCTTCTTCCACAACGGCGCGCCGATCCCGACGGAGGCAGACAGCTTGGTGGGGGAAGACGACGGCTGGTGAGTGTCCATGAATGCCTCAACTGCTATTTGCGAACATTGCCGTGGTATGACACTACGTCATTGCCCGGAGACAACTTTGAGGACCGAGGCATTGCGCAGGCCCCGTGGACGCGGACGGCGGACGCACCTCACGCTCACACCCTGAGATAAGCCGCGCCGTCGAACTGACGGCGGGCGATGTGCGCGACGGCTGCGGGGACCACCTTCACCCCTGAAGGCAGGGCGGAAGGGTCGATGCCGGCCGACCGGAGGCTATTCCCGCAGGCATAGACCGATACTGATGGTCCAGGCATCTCGGTGATCTCTTTGTCTACGACGAGCTGGCTGACGCTCGGTCCCTGGACAATAATTTCAATCTTCACCTCGGGTAGCTCCGCTGCGGCGTTGCCGGCGACGCGCATGGCCATCGCGAAGTCCGGGAAGGGCTCGTTGCCCGGTCCGGCCAGATGCAGGACCAGCACCCTGGACTCAGGTGTCGTACTCATGCTGACCGGCCGAACAGTCGACTCAGCCAGTTGCCGGCACCGGAACCTTTTTCCTTTGTTGTGGTGCGCCCGTTGACCGTGGCACAGGTGCAGCGCTCACTGTTGGATACGCCTCGCATGACCTGCTCGACGTGGTTCCCGCATCCGCTCCAGGTGGTTTTGCGGCAGTACATGCAGGTGGTTGTCCGACACATCTGTAATTCCTCTCCGTTGGATCACACTCCCCTCATAATACCCGTCGGGGTATCGGATTAGCGAACCGCTATGCACTTGCACTTATACCCCCGTAGGTATTATTGTTAATCCCAGAGTTATACCCCCGCGGGTATCGGAACGGACTATCGGAAGGAAGATCATGCTTCTTGAGCGTATTTATGACGAGGATCTGGCCCAGGCGAGCTACTTCATCGGCTGCCAGGCCAAGGGTGAAGCCGTGGTGGTCGATGCCCGCCGCGATATCGCCCCGTACCAGGAGCTGGCGGCGGCCAACGGGATGAAGATCGTTGCGGTGACCGAGACTCACATTCACGCCGACTATCTCTCCGGGACGCGCGAGCTGGCGGCAGCTACCGGGGCGGACATGTATGTTTCCGGTGAGGGTGGGGATGACTGGCAGTACGGCTTCGACGCCGAGCGGCTCTACGACGGCAGCACCATCACCTCGGGCAACATCACGATCAAGGCTGTGCACACGCCCGGTCACACTCCGGAGCACCTTGCCTTCCTGATCACCGACGGCGCGTTCAGCGACCAACCCGGGTACCTCCTCTCCGGCGACTTCGTCTTCTCAGGCGATCTCGGCCGGCCTGACCTGCTGGATGAAGCCGCAGGCGGGCTGGACACTCGTTTCGTGGGCGCGAAGCAGCTCTTCGCGAGCCTGCGGGAGAAGTTCCTGACCCTGCCCGATCACGTGCAGGTCTACCCCGGCCACGGTTCGGGCAGCGCCTGCGGCAAGGCCTTGGGCGCGATCCCTTCCACGACCGTGGGCTATGAGCGCCTGTACGCATGGTGGGGTCCGTACCTTGCTGCCAATGACGAGGACGGCTTCGTTCGCGAACTTCTCGACGGGCAGCCGGATGCTCACGCCTACTTTGGGCGGATGAAGCGGCAGAACCGTCTCGGCCCGGATGTGATGGGGCCCCGCAGTGAGCTACCGCAACTGGACAACCAAGCGCTGGCCGGTGACCTGACGGAAGACCGCGTGACCTTTGTTGACACCCGCTCGAACGGTCAGGTGCACCAGGGAACAGTGACGGGGGCCTTGAACATCCCCGCCGGGACGAAGATGGCCAGCTTCGGTGCCTGGGCGTATGACCCGGAAACCGATGACCGGCCGCTGGTCCTGCTGGCACCGGACCAGGAAGCAGCGCAGGAAATGTGGGATCACCTGGTACGGGTAGGCATCGACAACGTCACCGGCTTCACCCCCACCCTGGACGGGCTGCCGATGACCACACCGAAGGTACTCGCACCCGGTGACCTCGAGGACTTCGGCGCAGCGCTGCTGCTCGACGTGCGGAACAAGACCGAACACGCCGCCGGCAGCATCCCGGGCTCCAAGCAACTCAGCGCCGGCCGGGTGCTCTGGCACCAGGACCAGCTCCCCTCCGAGGGCACAATCGTTACCTTCTGCCAGAGCGGGGTCCGGAACTCCGTCGCGGCCAGCGCCCTGCGCCGCGCCGGGTACGACGTCATCGAACTCGACGGCAGCTACGCAGGCTGGGCAGCATGGAACGCCTCCCAGCAATCAACCTCGGTCAGCTAAACAGCCCGACTCCACCGACAGGCAATGGGCCCGCTGCTTATGCGCGGGCCCATTGCCGTGCCCACACCCTGACAACTCCCGGAGCGCCTGATGGCACGCAATTATCTGGCCGGTACGGCCAAACTCGGCTTGAGGGCCAACGCCGCGCAGTTCAGTTTGCTGGTCGCAGTGAACGCACTCGTTGGAGGTGTGGTCGGTGCCCGCAACACCTCCACCCCCTGATGCCGAAAATCATGGTGGGTAGCAACCGGTCAACCCACTGTGGAGTCCAACAAGACCGGGGGCAGTCCCGGTTGCCGTTGTCGTCTACTGGGGATAGCTGACTGAACGTTGCAGGGGTATCAGATCGTTGCCCCGCAAGCCGATTCTTGACCCTGATACGTGAAGCGTTTTTCCTCTGCGAAGAGCCCGTAATCTGATCCCGCCTGCGGCGGAACCGGAGGTCAAGCCGCTGCTGATTTCCGGCGGCGGGCGGCGATGAATGAGCGGATGCCGAGCACCACATAGATGATGAGCAGGACGAAAGTGATCGTGCTGGTGATCACCGCGGCAGGACGGTCAGCCTCCCCGGCGAAGAGAGCGCCGAGCTGCAGGACGTTCATCGTGGTGCCGAGGACGCCGAGCACTGCCACAACTAGGGCGATGTGGATGCCGATCTTCTGATTCTTCAGGCCGATGAAGCCGGAGATCAGTATGACACCTCCCAGGACGGCCGGGATCAGCGCCGTCCAGCTGGCGAAGGCGGCGATGATGTAAGCGGTGACGCCGAGGGCGATGAGAACGACGCCGAGTCCAATGGTGATGCGAGCCATGCCGCTCCTTACGCTGTTGGTGATTTCTTCTACACAGCGTAGTAGAAATTCGATCACGACTGGGACCGCTGAACTAAGTCATGAAAAGCCGCCATTCGAAGTTGATAGTCACAGGCACTTATCCGCAGCCAACAGGCGCACGCCAGAACGCATCATGTTATTCCTGTGCCGAGTGAAGCTGTCACGCGGACAGTACTTGGAACAGGGGTGGTTAGCCGAACCAGGTCCGACGTGGACTTCGGCCGCCGTGCACATCAAATGACCGTTGTGGACGCGCATTCGGCTCGCTGGCATGCCCCGACACCGGCCAGGACCTTGGGCAGGCCACCGTGTGTGCCGGTGCCGATGAAGGTGGAGCAGGAGGCATGGTCTTGTGTGCCACCGACGGTAATTGCGGCGGCATTGCAGGCAGAGTGGTCGTTGAACGAACAGTTGGTTACGCTGCACTCTGCTACATGCGTTGTCATCAGGGATCCTCCGTGCTTCGGTCGCCCGGGCCGGGCGGCTCCAATACCTACGGTGGGCCAGTCCAACCTCATCAAAAAGACCTAAATATTTGATCTAATCTCCGCCGTCCGTGGGGTTCGACGGTAGTAATAACATCGCACGGTCATACGATGCGGCATGCTCCCTGGCATGATCGTGTCGGTTAGGACGACGGTTTTGCATAGGTTAGAATTTACTCATCAAGGGGAGTACTCCCGTCTGTGATCGGCCCGTCATTACGGATGCACTGAAGCATCTCGGGTCGTCGGTTCCGGTGTCGTCCGGGCGGAGGAGACCTTGGCGTATCCGTTCAACGCCTACCCCCTTGGGAGCCACCCTTATGCAGGTCACACCTATGATCTGGCTCATCACCATTGCTGTGACGATCCTGTTCTTCGTCTACGAGTTCTTCGCCCATGTGCGTAAACCCCACGAGCCCTCCATCGCGGAATCGGCGCGCTGGTCGGCGTTCTATATCGGGCTGGCACTGCTGTTCGGTGTGGGAATAGGCACGGTGTCGGGATGGACGTTTGGTGGCGAGTATTTCGCCGGCTACCTCACCGAGAAGGCACTGTCGATCGACAACCTGTTCGTCTTCCTCATCGTGATGGCCGGATTCGCCGTACCCAAGAAGTACCAGCAGAAGGTACTGATGATCGGCATCATCATCGCCCTGATCCTGCGCGGCGGCTTCATCGCCATCGGAGCGGCCCTGATCGAAAACTTCTCCTGGGTCTTCTACATCTTCGGTGCACTGCTCCTCGTTCTGGCCTACCGCCAGGCGTTCAGCAGCCACGAGTCCAACCCGGCTGACGGCAGGTTCATGACCCTTGTGCGCCGGGTCCTGCCCGTCACTGACGAGTACCACCAGGACAAACTCACCGTGATGCAGGGCGGGAAGCGTTTCGTCACGCCGATGCTGCTCACAATCATCGCGATCGGTTTCGTGGACCTCATCTTCGCCGTCGACTCCATCCCGGCGATCTACGGCCTGACCAACGAGGCCTACATCGTCTTCACCGCCAACGCGTTCGCGCTGATGGGCCTGCGCCAGTTGTTCTTCCTCATCGGAGGACTGCTCGAGCGCCTGGTCTACCTCGCCCAGGGATTGGCCGTCATCCTCGGCTTCATCGGCGTCAAACTCGTCTTCCACGCCATGCACGTCAACGAACTCCCCTTCATCAACGGCGGGGAACCGCTGCTCTGGGTGCCCGAGATCCCCATCTGGTTCTCCCTGCTCTTTATCGCCGCCACCATCGTCGTAGCGACCGCCGCGAGTCTGCTCAAAACCCGCGGCGACGAGAACAAGGACGACCGCTCACTGGTCCAGGGCGAACCGGTGATCACCGCGGACCCAGAGGGCCGGGACGAGGAGTCCGAAATCGGCGAGAAGACAATGTCCACGGCAGACATGTCCAAATAGCACCCCGTCGGCAGCTGTGAAAGGGGTGGCCCACCGTGGGTTAGGATCGCTACCCGCGTCCCCCGGTCACGAGACAACGCCTGAATAGAGCTCGTGACCGGGGGCCTAACGTATGCCTGTGAGTATGTGCGGCACGTACGTCGCTGTCATCCTGCCGTTCCCCTTGGCAGGATGACGTATTGGGCCGTTATCGGCATTCTCCAGTCCTTCCCACGCGTTGTGCAGTGAAGATAGCCGTCCTATTTCGGCTCAGGGGCAGTAGCCCTTCCACGCACGCCGTACGGGGCACCTTGTCGGGCTTCCCTTCGTAACATAGAACAGCGTCTGCACACCGGTGGTCGTTGCGCCGTCGAGGAACGACCCACGGGTTGGTGCATGGCGCATCAGGATTCGGTTGCGGCCGCTCCCGCAGCTGTCTCGCCGGGACCGCGCGCTCATTCCTGCCGGGATCACCTCGGTAGGAATGGTTTAGCATGGAGCGTATCCGTCAATTTTTGGAGAGTGTAGAGCAGTAGCATGGGTCGATCAGCCGCCAGAGACGGGTCGTCCGACGACCCCGGCGATAGTTGTTCCACTTCCGCGATATCTGAGAACGGCCGCAGGCGCCGGTCAGGCTTCCCTGGGGTAGGGGAAAATACCCGATGATCGAAGCGGTATTGACGCTCCTTCTCGGGATTATCGTGATTCTTGCAATCATCGCGGCCAACGGTTATTTCGTGGCGCAGGAGTTCGCCTACATGTCGGTGGACCGCGCCAGCCTCGGAGCGCGCGCCGCGGCCGGCGACAAGGCTGCGCAACGCGCGCTGAAAGTCACGCGCCGCACCTCGTTCATGCTCTCCGGCGCACAGTTGGGCATCACTGTCACCGGACTGCTCATCGGCTATGTCGCCGAGCCGCTGGTGGGCGAGTCCCTGGGTGTACTGCTGGGTGGTGCCGGGGTGCCGGCGGCGCTGAGCATATCGGTGGGCACGGTGAGCGCGCTCGTCGTGGCCGCTGTTGTGCAGATGATTTTCGGTGAGCTGTACCCGAAGAACCTGGCGATCGCCAACGCCGAACCTCTCGCCCGCGCTCTTGCCCGGTCGACGACGATTTATCTCGCGCTGTTCGGGTGGCTGATCACGGTGTTCGACCACGCGGCTAACGCTCTCTTGCGTGCCGTGCGTGTCGAACCGGTGCACGACGTTGACACGAGCGTGACAGCCGAAGATCTTGAACGCATTGTCGCTGACTCCCGGGAGAGCGGTGACCTGCCCGAGGAGCTGTCGGTGCTCATTGACCGCATCCTCGACTTCCCCGACCGGAACGTCGAACACGCCATGATCCCGCGCTCACAGGTCGGCACCGTTACACCGGACACGACCATGGGCCAGCTGCGCGCTCTCATGGCGCAGGAGCACACCCGCTACCCGGTGATCTCCGAGACGGAGGAGCCGCTCGGAGTCGTCCAGCTCACGGACCTACTCCGCAGCCGCGCGCCCGAGGAGGCCCCGGTGTCTTCCATCATGGTGCCCCCGCTCGTACTGCCAACGCTCATGTCGCTGCCTGACGCGCTGGCCAAGCTCACGCGGTCGCGCAACGAGCTTGCCTGCATCATCGACGAATACGGTGGCTTCGCGGGTGTCCTGACGGTCGAGGACCTGTCCGAGGAACTGGTCGGGGAACTCACTGACGAGCATGACGGCGACCCGCCCGCTGTCATCACGCCCGAGCAGGAGAACACCTGGCGGATGAGCGGTGATATCCACGTCGACGAAGTCGAACGCGCCGTCGGCTACGAGTTGCCCGCCGGTGACTACGAGACCATCTCGGGTCTGCTCATTGCCCACCGCGGTGAACTGCCGGTCACCGGCGAGGTGCTGCGGGTCGAGCTGCCCGACGACCCTCGTGATCTGGTGTTGGATCGACCTGTCCACCGTGTGCTCGAGGTTGAAGTGCTGGAACTTTCCCGGCACGTCCCCAGCGAACTGCTCGTGCGGCTTGTCCGGACCGCCGCTGACGGCGCAGGCTGCACGGATGAGGCCGCGATCGGCACCGAGGCCGAGACCGAGGAGGATCGATGAGTGATCCGCTGATCGTGACCGCCGTGACCGTGCTGCTCATCGTACTGAGCGCGTTCTTTGTCATTATCGAGTTCTCACTGCTCGGTGCCCGCCGCCACCGGCTTGAGGCCGAAGCTGCGACGAACCGGTCCGCCCGTGCGGCGCTGCGCGGCATCAACGAGCTGACGATCATGCTCGCCGGTGCACAACTGGGTATCACCGCAGCCACTTTCGCCCTCGGCGCGGTTACCAAACCGGCCATCGACGCATGGCTGGGCCCCGTGCTCGCGTCCTGGGGGACTCCGGAACAGTTTGCCGGCGGCGCCGCTTTCGCCCTCTCGCTGCTGTTCGTGACATTCCTGCATCTAGTCGTGGGCGAGATGGCGCCCAAGTCCTGGGCGATCGCGCACCCGGAAACCTCGGCCAAGCTCATCGGTGTGCCCGCGCGCGGCTTCATCTGGTTGGTGCGACCGTTGCTGAGCTGGGTCAACGAGATCGCCAACCGGCTGGTCGCAGCCAGCGGAGTAACTCCGTTGGACCGTGCGGTCGTCGGCGGCCAGGACGTCGACACGATCCGACACCTCGTTGAGCACTCCGCGTCCGTCGGTGCCCTCGACGCCTCCTTCCGCACCCAGCTCTCCGGTGTCCTTGAGCTCGAGAAGCTCACTATCCAAGCGCTGATCGCACCGGGCGGCGCGCCGACCATGGTGCCGGCTACAGCCACGGCCTCCCATGTGCAGGAAGCCGCCGCCCGCTCGGGCCACCTACGCATCCTCGTGGAGGACCTGGACGGGGGCATCCCCGGAGTCGTTCACGTCCGCGACACACTGCTCGAATCGCTGGAAAGGCCGGTTAGTGAGCTGACCCGCCCCGCGTTCATGCTCGACGCCGGAACACCGGTCTACGAGGCCCTTGCCCAGATCCGGGCAGCCGGGGAGCAACTCGCCGCCGTCATGCACCACGGGCGTTTCGTCGGGGTGGTTACCCTCTCCGACGTCCTGTGCCGGGTCCTTCCCCGAGAACTCACCCAGGAGAAGCGCACCGGTCAATGACGGGCGGAGCGCCGGAGGAGCAACAACTCCGGGAACGGTCGAAAACTGCGAGAAGGGCGGGCTTGAGCCCCCTGAGGCCAGCGATCAGCCACACTTAATCGCGGCACTCTACGGCCTGAGACCTATCGAATCCGGGAATCGTGAAAACCCTGGGGGCGGTCCGGAACCGAGAGTGCAGGGATCGTTCCGGTCGAGGATCAGGTGTTGAGTGCCGCTCCTACGGGCGCCCGTCCCTAGCTTCATCGTTCTGGTAGATGTCGGGGACGCCGTCGTGGTCGGTGTCGATGGACTCGAGATTCTCGATAGCCCGGTAGTGGCGGTTTCGGGCCTGCAGCAACGCTCCGGCCAGCAGAGCCGCTGCCACAGAGCCGCTGAGGACCGCGACCTTGGCGTAGTCGGTGTCGACACTGCCTGCAGCGAAACTCAGCTCGGCGATGAGCAGGGAGACGGTGAAGCCAATCCCTGCCAGCAAGGACACGCCCACCAGGTCGATCCATTGGAAGGACGGGTCCAGGCGCCGGCGGGTGATCTTGGTGGTGAGCCAGGTGGCACCGACGATCCCGATCGGTTTGCCCATGATGAGCCCGGCGATGATACCCACAGCGACGGGGGCGGTCAGGGCTGTGGTGAGTCCTTCCCAGCCACCCACTGCCACACCGGCAGAAAAGAAGGCGAACACTGGCACTGCGAACCCGGCAGAGATGGGGCGGAAGCGGTGTTCGAATTCCTCAGCCAAACCCGGGCCGGCCTCAGGTCCGCCGCTGGCCTTGCTGCGCATCACCGGGACCGCGAAACCGAGCAAAACGCCGGCAACGGTGGCGTGGACGCCGGCCTCGTGAACCAGCACCCAGACCACCAGTCCCAGGGGCAGCAGGATGATCCAGAATGCCCAGGCGTGCCGGCTGAAGAACCGGGAGAAGCGATGCGTGAAGAAGGCGAAGACTGCCAGCGGGACCAATGCGAGCAGCAAGGGCGTGAGCGCTACGTCATCGGTATAGAAGACGGCGATGATTGTTATAGCCAACAGGTCATCCACCACCGCAAGAGTCAGCAGGAACAACCGCAACGCGGGAGGTAGGTGGGAGCCGATGATGGCCAGCACCGCCACCGCGAAAGCGATATCGGTGGCTGTGGGAATAGCCCACCCGCTGACCGTCTCCGGGTTCACAGCGTTGAATGCAACGTAGACGAGCGCCGGAACAGCAACCCCACCGACGGCTGCGGCGACCGGGACCACGGCCTTGCTGAACTGGCGCAGGTCACCGGCCACGAACTCCCGCTTCAGCTCCAGACCCACGAGGAAGAAGAAGATGGCCAGCAACCCGTCGGCCGCCCATTTGCTGAGGCTGAGCCGCAGGTTCCAGGGCTCGTAACCGATCTCGTAGTCACGCAAGGCGAAGTAACTATCCGCGGCAGGAGAGTTCGCCCACACGATGGCGGCCAGTGCTGCAACGACCAGCAGTATGCCCCCGACGGTCTCTTTACGCAGGATCTCCCCGACACGGAGCACCTCGCGGTAGCTGCCACGGTGGAGGCTATCGTGGCTGTGATCCTCCGGGCCAGTGGTGGGGTCGTCGTGGCTGGACATGGGCGGCTCCTTGGTCTGCGGGTTCGTCGAATGTGCTCATGCCGACTAGATTTCCTTAGCTCACCAGATCGACAGTCTACGTACGGACCGCCGCGACCGACAGCCACCCCTTCTCCGGTTCACCGCCGGCTGGCAATGGCCAGCAACCCCGGACTAGGGCGAGGTTCGGGTCTGGTCCGGGTTCCGGCGGCCCTTGTGGAGCCCGATTTCGTAGGCTGTGAAGGAGATGAGGGTGGCTGCGATCAATGGTAGTACGAACCAGGCCATGGCTGCGGTGAACCCTTCCAGGGCATCGTGTGCGGTAGCGGTCAGAACGACATATCCGGTGTAGGCCAGGTACAGCCCCACGAACAGGATGCCCTCCCAACGCGCGATCGCGAAGCCGGTGAACGCGACGGGCAGCAGTGCCACCGCGGCTGCCAGCATCACCGGTATATCGAAGGCCACCGCAGCAGCGGATACGGGAATGCCCTCAAGAGAGATCAGGGCGGGCAGTCCGAGCACCACCCCAATGTTGAAGATGTTGCTGCCGACCACGTTACCCACGGCCAGGTCTCGTTCACCGCGGCGCACCGCAATGATGGATGTCGCCAGTTCGGGCAGCGACGTCCCGACTGCCACTACAGTCAGACCGACCACGAGACTGCTCACGCCCAGTGTGGCGGCAATGCTCACCGCGCCTTCCACGAGCAGTGTGGCACCGGCCACCAGTAAGGCGATCCCCAGCAGCACGAGCAGGAGCGATTTGGCGAAAGAGTCCGCAGGCGCCGCCTCTTTCTCTCCGGCCGAATCGGCGGTAGCTGAATCGGCGGTAGGCGAACCCCCGGCCGGGTCCGGCGTCGTGGGGATCTTCGCGTCGCGGCGGCCGATAACGACGGTCATCACAGTGTGCACCACCACGACGCAGAAGAGAACCAACCCATCCACGGCACTGATCCTCCCGTCCAGGGACACGAGGAGCACCCCGACTGACAGGGCGACCATCAGGGGCAGGTCAAAGCGCACCAACCGCTGCTTCACAGCAAGCGGAACAACCAGTGCGGAAAGTCCGAGGATGAGCAGGACGTTGACGATGTTGCTGCCGACCACGTTGCCCACAGCGAGCCCGGGTTCGTCGCGCAGGACAGCGCCGATGGTCACGGCGAGCTCCGGTGCTGATGTGGCTGCCGAGACCACGGTGAGCCCGACCACCAGCGAGGAAATCCCCACGCGACGGGCCAGCGCTGAAGCCCCCCGCACCAGGAATTCCCCACCCAGCACCAGCAACACCAGCCCAGCCACGATCCGTCCCACGTCAAGTGCATCCATGGGTAGGAGTGTACGGAGCACAGCCCAATCCTGCGACCGGCCAGCAGCAGACCGTCCTGCCCCTGCTGGCCGCCGAGGACTTCGGCCTGACCGGTTACACGGTCATCTTCTCCTATATCGCCGCCTTCGGAATCACCAAGGCAACCAGCAACTACGCCGCCGGGATCCTCGTCGACCGCCTCGGACGCAAACCCGTCCTCCTGACCGGCTGGCTCTTCGCCGTACCGGTCCCCGCGATGCTCATCCTGACCCCGGACTGGGGATGGGTAGTCGCGGCAAACGTCCTGCTCGGCATCAACCAGGGCCTCACCTGGTCAACCACGGTCGTCATGAAAATCGACTTGATCGGCCCCGAAAAACGCGGACTCGCCATGGGACTGAACGAAGCCGCCGGCTACGGCGCCGTCGCAATCACATCCCTGCTCGCCGGACACCTCGCCGCCACCTACGGCCTCCGGCCGGCACCGTTCCTACTCGGAGCAGCCTACGTAGCCCTGGGCCTGACGCTCTCGACGCTGCTGGTAAGGGAAACCCACGGCCACGCCGCACTCGAACAACATCACCGCAGACCTCACTCCTCACCACTGCGCACGCCCCCCGCACCCAGCAGCTGGCAGATCTTTGCCCTCAGTACCTGACGTGAACCTGCGCTGGCCTCGGCCAGCCAAGCCGGCCTGGTCAACAACCTCAACTTCAACGCCTCATCACCACCGGCATGGGCCTGCAGGCTGCAGCGCTGAGCGTCATAGCCCTCGCCGATACCTTCCCGGGCTGGGCGGCCGGAACCATCCTGCTGGGCGCCGGAACTGCCATGGTGTATCCGACACTGCTCGCCGCCATCGGTGACGTGGCCGAACCAGCCCGGAGAGGACGCGCGGTAGGGATTTACCGGCTCTGGCGCGACCTTGGTTACGCCTTCGGAGCTGTTGTGGGCGGAGTAGTCGCAGACGCCGGCCTGCACGCAGCAGTATGGGCCGCCGCAGCCCTCAGCGCCATGGCTGCGCTCATCGTCGCAGCCCGCATGTATGAAACCCACCCGCCGGCGCCATAGCCAACGCGGTCAGCCAGGCCGAGCCTGCTTAGGCCAGTGCGAGGAAGAGTTTCTCCAGGTCTTTCTTGTCCATGGTGTTGCCGCCCTCGGCCATACACTGCTCCAGGCCCGAGGAGATAATCGCGAACCCGGCACGGTCCAGTGCCTTGGACACGGCCGCCAATTGCGTGACGACGTCCTTGCAGTCCCGGCCTTCCTCCAACATCCGGGTCACCGCCGTGAGCTGTCCGGTGGCGCGCTTGAGCCGATTGATTACCGGCGTGAGTTCAGTGGTATCGAGCTGCACAAAATCCTCCTGAGGTTACATTTCCTCCCTCCAGTGTATACCCCCTAGGGTTTGTTGCATACCCCGGGGGGTATGTGGTAGGATTGATGCCGACAGTTCAACCCACTGAAACTCGAAAGGGAATCCCTTGGCTTCCAACACCTCCACCGTGACCGCCCTCGACCCCGAGACCCTGCGTGACTGGATCAGCCGGCATGAGGATCTGATCATCGTTGACGTCCGCTCCGCCGCTGAGTTCGAAACCATGCACATCCAGGGTTCCTACAACGTCCCGCTTCCTCTGCTCTCCGAGCACACCGATGAGCTCGCCGAACGACTCGGACAACGGGTTGTGCTGGTCTGTCAGTCCGGCGTCCGCGCCGAGCAGGCACGCCAACGCCTTAACGGGGCCGGGATTGACACCGCTTTAGTCCTGACCGGTGGCGTTCCAGGTTTCGCCGCCGCCGGCGGCACCGTTGTCCGCGGCGCACAACGGTGGGATCTGGAACGCCAGGTGCGCCTTACCGCCGGATCCCTCGTGATCGCAGGACTGCTGGCCGGCAAGCTCATCTCCCCCAAGCTCCGCCTGCTGGCCGGTGCGATCGGCACCGGGCTGACCTTCTCAGCGGCGACCAACACCTGCGCCATGGGCAACGCCCTGTCGAAGATGCCGTGGAACAAGGCCGCGAGCGAGCCAACCGCCGCCGCAGCGATCAACCAGGTCCCGGCCGGCAACTAACAAAGACTCAGTGTGCCCTGCCTGCCCCCCATCGGGCAGGGCACACGGTCCAACAGCACCACTCCTCAACCTCCATTTCCGAACCACAGGAGAAGGAACACATCATGGCTGGAATCACCATTCACGATACGAACGCACGCCGGAACCAGGACCAGGTCCTTGACGTCCGGGAAGACTTCGAGGTCGCCGAGGGCATGCTCCCCGGTGCCCTGCACATCCCGATGGGGCAGCTGATGTCCCGCCTGGATGAACTCGACAAGACCCGCCCGGTCATCGTCGTGTGCCGCAGCGGCAACCGAAGCGCCCGGGTCGCCGAAGCACTGACCACCGCCGGCTACACCGCGGACACCATGGACGGCGGCATGCTCGACTGGCAGCACGAAGGCTTTCCAACAACGCGCTGACCCACACACCCCACCGGACTGACCGCCTGATGTCTGCCTGTCTGCTTGTCTGCCTGTTCGAAAGGACACCCCCATGAGCGTAGTTCTGCTCGCGACCGTACTGCTCTCCGTAGTGATCGGTCTTTCGCTCGGCCTGCTCGGCGGCGGCGGATCCATCCTGACCGTACCGATCCTGACCTACGTCGCCGGCCTCGATGCCAAGGAAGCAATCGCCGCCTCCCTCTTCGTCGTCGGGGTGACCTCCGCGGTCAGTGCCATCGACCATGCCCGCAAAGGTCGGGTGAAATGGCGCACCGGCCTGATCTTCGGGGCCGCCGGCATGGCCGGAGCCTTCGGCGGCGGACTCCTCGGCGGACACATCCCCGGCACCATCCTCATGATCGCCTTCGCCCTCATGATGGTCGCCACCTCCATCGCCATGATCCGCGGCAGGAAAAACAAGACCACCGCCACCACGCACGACGGGGAACTACCCATCGTCAAGGTCATCGTCGAGGGCCTTATCGTCGGCCTGGTCACCGGATTAGTCGGAGCAGGTGGCGGGTTCCTCGTCGTCCCCGCGCTGGCCCTGCTCGGCGGCCTATCCATGCCCATCGCCGTCGGAACCTCCCTCGTGGTGATCGCCATGAAATCCTTCGCCGGGCTCGCCGGCTACCTCACCACCGTCACCCTGGACTGGGGCCTCGTCGCCGCCGTAACAGCCGCCGCCGTGCTGGGATCCCTCATCGGATCCCGCCTGGCCGGCCGTATCCCCGAAGCAGCCCTCCGGAAGGGCTTCGGGATCTTCGTCCTCGTCATGGGCGTCTTCGTCCTCGTCCAGGAACTCCCCACCCCGTGGGGAACCGCCCTCGCAGCCACCGCAGGCATCCTCGCGGTCGCCGCCGCAGCCTGCTGGTTCCTCCTGCCACGCTGCCCCCTACGCACACCCCTAAACCGGCGCACCGCCGAAGCACATTGAACACCTGAAAGCCAAGGAGTCATTGCCATGAGCACTTTCAACCTCACCGAAAAAAACTTCGCCGAAACCCTTCAAAGCAGCTCGATCGTGCTGGTCGACTTCTGGGCCGCCTGGTGCGGACCCTGTCGCTCATTCGCCCCGACCTTCGAAGCCGCCTCACAGAAGCACCCGGACATCGTGTTCGGCAAGGTCGATACCGAAGCAGAACAGGCACTTGCCGGCGCTGCGAACATCACCTCCATTCCCACCCTGATGGCCTTCCGTGACGGAGTCCTCGTCTTCTCCCAGCCCGGTGCGTTACCGGCGCCCGCCCTTGAACAGGTGATCAGCGCAGTGAAAGACATCGACATGGGCGCCGTCCGCGCCGACATCGCCCAGCAGGAACAAAACCGCTCCTGACACCCACAAACCACCGTGCTCAGCTGGTCCCGATAGGACGGGCCCGGCTGCTGGCCCGGTCAACGGGCCCGCGGGTACGGTGGTTTGCATCGAACGAGGCATTCAAGGAGGAATCCGGCATGGACGTCATCACGATCGAAACCCCGCCGCTCGGGGACCGCAGCTACCTGATCCACGATGGGCAAGTGGCCCTGGTGATCGATCCGCAACGTGACACCGACCGGGTGGAGAAGGAAGCCGCGAACGCCGGTGTCCAGATCACCCACGTCGCAGAAACCCACATCCACAACGACTACGTCACCGGTGGACTGCAGCTGGCCAAAGACCATCACGCCACGTACCTGGTCAACTCCGCCGACCAGGTGGACTTCGACCGCACCCCAATCTCCGACGGGCAAACCCTGCAGATCGGGAAGATGACCCTACGGGCAGTCGCCACGCCAGGGCACACCCACCACCATCTTTCCTTCGTCGTCACACACGAGGACCGGCAGGCGGTGTTCTCCGGCGGGAGCCTACTCTACGGATCCGTTGGCAGGACCGACCTTGTCAGCGACAATGACACGGTACCGCTGACTCACGCCCAATACGCTTCAGTGCGCCGTCTGGTGGAGGAAGCAACCCCGGAGGCCGGCCTCTACCCCACCCACGGCTTTGGATCCTTCTGCTCCTCCGGCCCAGCCAGCGGAGCCGACTCCTCAACCATCGGCGAACAAGTCCAGAGCAACCACGCCCTCACGGATCAGGACGAAAACCACTTCGTCCAGGAGTTGATCGACAACCTCAGCGCCTACCCGTCCTACTACGCCCACATGGGACCGGCGAACACCGCCGGTCCCGGTCCGGCCCAGCTCGACGTCCCCCAGCCCCTGGACGCCGAAGACCTCACCGCCAGACTCGAACAGGGCGAATGGGTGATCGACCTGCGCAACAGGATTGCCTTCGCCCGGGACCACCTGCACGGTAGCGCCAGCTTCGAATACGGCGACGGCTCGAACTTCACCACGTTCCTCGGCTGGGTGTTGCCCTGGGACCGGCAGCTCACCCTCGTCGGTGAACGTGACGACGTCGAAAACGCAATCCGTGATCTCTCCCGAATCGGCATCGACCAGCCCGACGTGGCCCTTGGCACCGACCCGGCAGCTCTTGCCCCCAACGCCGCACGGAACTCCTACCCGAGTGTGGGTTGGGAAGAGGTCCGCACGGACCGCTCAGAGCAGGAAGACGTCATTCTCGATGTGCGACGCACCGACGAATACGGCACACAGCACATCGAAGGGGCAATCAACCTTCCCCTCCACGAACTGCTGCAGCGCATGGATGAAGTACCCGATCGGAAACTGTGGGTTCATTGCGGATCGGGCTACCGGGCATCAGTCGCCGCGAGCCTGCTGCAACGGGCCGGCAAGAACGTCGTTCACATCGACGGTATGTTCGACGACGCCGAAAAGGCAGGCCTGCCCATGACCGGGTAACAGCCCACGTTCAGCCCACTATGCAAGGAGAATCTCATGGCTTATACGCACACCGTCACGTCCACCCTGTCCTGGAAAGACGCCGTTCAGCGCACGCGGGAAGCGCTCTCGCAGGAAGGTTTCGGTGTTCTCACCGAAATAGACGTCCGCGCCACCTTCACCAAGAAACTCGGACAGGAAGCCGGGGACGCGGTCGGGGACTACATCATCCTCGGTGCCTGCAACCCACAACTGGCGCAACGCGGCATCACCGCAGAACCCCAACTCGGTGCCCTCCTACCCTGCAACGTCGTCGTAAGGCGCGCCCCCGAAGACACCACAACAACCATTGAAACAATCGACCCCCAAACCATGGTCCAGGTCAGCGACTCCGACGCAATCCGCGACGTCGCAAACGACGCCGACGAACGACTCAAACGAGCCCTCATCACCATCGCCAGCTGAGCGGGCAGGTGTCGATAGGTGCGCTGGCGGGTAGCGGCGCGGTTCTACTGTGAAGACTCAGCTACTTGAGAGTCTTCCCGCTGAGGTCCCGTTTGAGTGCGTAGTAGAGCTCGCGGGTGACGAATCGTTTGAGGCTGCGGATAGCGTCAGCACTTGAGTGTCCCTGGGCGCGTTTGCGGTCTCGGTATGCCTGGGATCTGGGGTCGTAGCGCAGCCGACAGATAGTGACGAGGTAGATGGCTCGGTTCGCTCGACGGTTTCCTCCTCTATGGAGGCGCATACGATGGGTTTTTCCTGACGACACTGGAATAGGTGCGACGCCGCAGAGCCTGGCAAAGGCTGCTTCACTTGGAAATCTGTCGATGTTTTGCCCTGCGGTGATAAGTAGCTGAGCCACGGTAACCGGGCCAACCTGGGGTAGAGCGAGCGTGGTAGGTGCGACCGTTTCGACAAGTCTGGTGATGTGTTTTTCGGTCGTGTTGATCTCTGCGGTGAGGTTGAAAATTCGGCGGCCCAGTTCCCGCAGCGCGTACTTCACCGCGTGCTCGGGTTCGTCCAGGCGACTGGTATCTGGGCGCAAGGCGCGCACCTGTGTGGCCTTACCTTCGAGTGTTTTGGCGTCGAACCGCTCCCGCATTCCGGTAGGTGCCGTGACGAGAACATCGCGCAGTTGAACAAGCGCGGCCGCACGGGACTTCACAGCCGAGTCGCGAAGCAAGTACAGGTTACGGATGGCTTCAACAGTGCCGGTGGTGTTTTTGGCCGGGGACGAGCACTCCCCTGATATGACCTTCCGCGCTGCAGCTTCGGCGTCGATCGCATCGTTCTTGCCTGAGCGGCTACGGGTCAGGCGGTGCCCTCTGTTGACCTCAACAACGTCGACACCGGATGCCAGGAGATACCTTGTGAGGCCGGCGCCGTAGGAGCCGGTGCATTCCACGCCAGCTGCGTTGATGATTCCGTAGCTTGAAGCCCATTCCAGGAGCTGCTGGTAGCCGGGAAGGTCAGTAGTGAACTCCTTATCCGCCAAGAGGACGCCGTGCTGGTCGAGCACGGCCGCGTGGTGCAGCTGAGAATGGGTATCCACCCCTATCGTGACCATGGTTACCGGCTGGGTCGTTGTTTCAGTCGTTACAAGACTCATGCGTACTCGTTCCTGTCGATGGGAGACTTCGGCGAGCACGGATGACCGGGCCGGGCGGACAAAGCACTGAAGAGCCTTTAGTTTCGCCACGTTCCTATCAAGTCACACCCCGTCCGGCCCGGTCGCCATAGGTGGGTGGCAGGGGAGATGAGCCGACAGCTCTCCACCTAGACAGGCACGGCACCGTTGGTGCCGGTCGTCACGTAGCGGGTAAGTCAGGAACCCCTTCCCTGCCACCTGCATCCATCCTGCCTCAGTGCGTGGCGGAGGAGTTGGTGCTTCTGGCCTCGACGCCGAGCGTTCCCTTGCTGGCGGTGTAGTCAGCCCGCTGAATGGATACAGTGTCGGCTGCGGGCGGCGACGCAGCGGGCGCCACCGACAGGAATGCGAACCGGCTTTCGGCGCCGAGGGTCGCCGTGATGACGACGGTGAAGTTGGACGTGACGGGCTGGGTCGTCACCGTGAAGGCCGCAGTGGTCTGGCCTGCGGGGACAGTGACCGACGGCGGGACGTTGGCCACTGTCGGCTCGCTGTTGGTCAGCGTCACCGTTGTACCGCCGGTCGGCGCGGGAAGGGTGATTGTCACCGCGCCAGTGGAGGAATTGCCGCCGGTCACGTTCGCCGGGCTGACTGATACCCCGGAAAGAGCCGGCGAGTTGGTGGTGCCGGTGACGGTGACGCTGCGGGCCGCCGAATAGGCGCCCGCACCATCCGGATTGACAGCCTGCACCCGCCAGAAATAGGTCCCGTTGGCAAGGTTGCTGCTCACGGTCGCCTGGGTCATGTCACCGGCAGTAGTACCCACCGCCGCGGTGCTCGTAAAGCCCGACGACGCGCTGACCTGCCAGTTATAGGCCGTGATCCCCTGCGGGTCCGCCACCGCGTTCCAGGAAATGGTGAACGGGGTGGTAACCGAGGCCCCTTCGGCGGGGCTGGCGAGCGTCGGGCTTGCCGGCAGCTGCGGCGGTTGCTCCGGCGGGTTGATGGTGATACTGAAGGTACCGGTCGCGGATTGACCTGCCGAGTCAGTGACCCTGAGGGTGAAAGTGAAAGTCCCCGCCGTCGTCGGTGTGCCCTGGATACGGCCGGGTGAAGCCTGCAGCGCCAGGCCGGGAGGGAGCGTGCCTGCGGTCCGGGTCCATGAATAGGGTGTGGTGCCACCGTCCGCAAAAACACCGACGGCGTACGCAGCACCAACGGTTCCGGCGGGAAGCGTGCTGGAGCTCGTGATGACCAGTGGCCGGGCTGCGTTGATGGTGATGGTGAACTGACGGGTGGCGCTGTTGCCTGCCTGATCGGTGGCGCGGACGGTGAACGTTGAGGTCTGGATGGTGGTGGGGCGTCCGGAGATCAGGCCGGACGACGGCGCGAAGTCACTCAGCGACAGACCTGCCGGGAGTGCGCCGGCGGCAATCGACCATCGGATGGAACCTTCGCCGCCGCTGCCGGTGACGAAGTTGTTGTAGTCGGTGCCGACGTTGCCGCTGGGGAGCGGCCGGTCGTCGATGGCGAGCGAGCTGGCTGGCGGCTGGGACGTGACCGTACATCCCGAGAGGGTGGCCGTGCGCGGAGTGGCGGAGCCGTCGTTGACGTCAACGGTGCAGTCTGAGGGCGGTGTGTAGTTACTGCGCTCGACGCGGAACTTTCCGCCGGAATCGCTTCTGCCCATCACCACGCCGTCCACCGTGATGTCCCGGCCGGCGAGCGCGGTGCCCTCGATGCGCAGGTTGGATCCGCTCAGTTCTGCGCGTGAAACGGTGACGGCGGCCGCTGCCGACTCTGCGCCGGCAATCAGGAAGGTGAAAGCGAGCAGGAGCGCGGCGACAATCGCGGATCTTCGTCGAAGTGCTTCAGAAGTACTGGACGACCGGCGCGTTTCCATGGCAGGCGCTCCACTCCGTCACCGCTACAAGCGGCGGCATACGTTAAGTGAAGCACTGCAGCAGGGGCAGCACAATGGTTACTGGGCACGCTTCGGCGCCGGTCGATCGCGCGCGATCAGCGGCAGGATCCGGACCTAATCCCTCCCGGACCGGTACCCGTACAAACCTGCTATCAGGGCTGTGATGGTGGAGCAGTCCGCGGGCGGATCGGACGCAATCCAGGCGGCGTACACGACCACCGGCGGCGCGTCCCGGATACGCCGGTAGACGATTCCGGGGCGGCGGTACTGGTGCGTCGTCGACGCCGCGGTCACTCCCCGTGCACTTCCGGAGCCAATGGCGGTAAGCCAGTCGTCGACGTCGTCCGTCTGGATTATTTCGGGGCGCGCGCCTTCCGGCCATAAGGACAACCGGGTGCTGCCGGTGCGCAGATCCACCGCGACCGGAAGCGTTGCCGTCTGCGCGAGGGTCACGCTTTTGCGGTGGGCCAGCGGATCTGTGCTGACCATGGCGCAGTATCTCGGCTCTTCACCGACGACCTCGTAATGCAGGGCTTTGGTGTCCGGCCGGTGGCGCAAAATTCCCAGGTCCGTCTTTCCTTCAAGCAGTCCGGCGGTTGGCGTGTTTGTTTTGACCAGCTGCAGCGTAAGGTGCGGAAAAGCGGCGGGCCATCCGTGCTGGAACGCCGCCGTGTGTTGACCGAGCGCTGACCAGGGATAGCCGATCCGCACTACGCGGCTGCCGGTGCGGACCTCCTTCGCGAGATCACTGAGCGCATCAAGAACCCGGCGGGCATGCCTGAGTGCCCGTTCACCCGCGGCGGTGAGTTCGACCCACCGTGTGGTCCTGTGCAGAAGACGGGCACCCAGCGCTGCTTCCAGGGCGGCAACGTTCCGCGTGACTGTCGTCTGGGAGACTCCGAGATCGATCGCCGCGTCGGTAAAGCTGCCTTCCTCGACGACCGCCACGAAGGATCGCAGCTGCCGAACGTCGATATCCATGACTGCATTCTATTGATGCAGATCATGCATCAATAGTTCGGAGAACGAATTGTGAGCCGAACCGGCCACGGGTCCACGATTTCCCCATGATCAATACCCAGGCAGGCAGGAGCAATGCCGCCGGAATCGCTACCCTCCTGGGCAGCGCGCTGTCGAACCAGGTCGGAGCCGCCACCGGCTCGCTGGCCTTCCCGGTTCTGGGCCCGGCAGGTGTTGTCGCGCTGAGGCAGCTCGTCGCAGCGGCCGTGCTGCTGCCTCTGGTCCGCCCAAGCGTCTCGCGATTCACGAGGGCACAGTGGTGGCCGGTCATTCTCCTGTCCGTCGCGTTCGGGACCATGAATCTTGGGCTTTACTCGGCGGTGGAGCGCATCGGCCTGGGGCTCGCCGTGACTCTGGAGTTCCTTGGCCCCCTGGCAGTGCTCATCCTTACCCGGCGCAATCCATGGAGTGCCGTGAGCGGCGCACTTGCTGCTGCCGGCGTCGTCGCGATCGCGCAGCCGGAAGCTACCTCCGACTATGTCGGCATAGGATTCGCGCTGGTCGCCGCAGCGTCCTGGGCCGCCTACATTCTGCTCAACAGAACAGTTGGGGCGCGGGTGCCCGGCATCGAAGGCACAGCCGTCGCCGCAGGGCTGTCCGCCCTCGCCTTCGCCCCGGTGGCCGTCCTCATCATCGCGGAGACGCGGCCGAGCGCTGTCATCCTGCTCTATGCGCTGGCCGCCGGCGTTCTCGCCTCCGTGGTTCCCTACGTTGCGGATCTGGTGGCGCTGCGGCGCATTCCGGCGAATCTCTTCAGCATCCTCATGAGCTCCAACCCGGTGTTCGCCGCTGTGATCGGGGCGCTCGCCCTGCAGCAGTGGTTGAACCTGCTTGAGGTGGTGGGCATTGCGCTGATCGTCACCGCGAACCTTGTGGCGCTATCGCGTCCCTCCCTGACGCCACCGGCACCGCTTCCTCCAGCGATAGGTGACGATCCGCCACCGCGGCGGCGAGGCCGACGTCGTGGGTTACCAGGACCAGTGCGGCATCCTGCTCGGCCACCTGTTCCATCAGGCAGTTCACTGTTTCCTGTTGAGTGAGCAGGTCCAGTCGGGATGTTGGTTCGTCGGCGAAGACCACCAGCGGGTTCAGGAGCATGGCCCGGATGGTCGCCAGGCGCTGCAGTTCCCCGCCGGAAACTTCCCCGGGCCGCCGGTCGAGTAGCGAGTGGCCCAGACGCAGCCGGTCCATCAGCAGGGGAACCCGCTCCGGGCTGACATTGTGACGGCGAACCACGTCCCGCAGGCCGGCGCTGATGGGAACCCGCGCTGGGAATGCAACGGCAGGGTCCTGGTAGAGCTTCTGCAACCGGCCCCCGGCCAGTTCAGCATGATGGTTCACCTCGCCGGCGTCGGGATCAACGAGCCTGAGCAGGATGCCGCCCAGGGTGGTCTTTCCGCATCCGCTGGGCCCGGTGAGCGCAAGCCGTTCCCCCGGGGAAATGCTTACGTCCAGGTCGGAGAAGAGGGTGCGTCCCCCAAAGGCCTTGGCCAGTCCCCTGGCCTCGATGAGCGGAACCGCCGCGCCGGTTTCCGGAGCCGGGTTGCGCCAGGCCGGGTCCCAGCGGCCCGGTTCAGCCTCCAGCAACCGCCGCGTCCACGGGTGGGTGGGAGCGGCAAGCACCTGCCGGGCGGGTCCCTGTTCCACGATGCCGGCCTGGTGCATCACCAGCAGTTCGCCATCCAGGGCCCGCGCGAGGTCCAGGTCATGTGTGATGGTCAGCAGCGAGCCGCCCTGTTCCACGTGCCGGGACAGCAGTTGCGCGAGCGCGTCCCTGGCTACCGGGTCCAGGCCCTTCGAGGGTTCGTCGGCGATAAGGACCTCGGCCCCGCCGATGGTCGCAGCGGCGAACGCTACACGCTGCGCCATTCCTCCCGAAAGGGTATGCGGGTAGGCACCCTGCACACCGTGAAGACCGAGCCCGGCGAGGCGGTTGCCCGCCTCTTTCAGGGCCGCCAGCCTCCCGCGCCTCCCACGGAGGAAACCCGGATGGCCTTCTGCAACCTGCCGGTCAACCCGCATGGTGGGATCCAGCGCGAGCACCGGTTCCTGCGGCAGCAGTGCGAGCTGGTGCCCCCACAGCTTGCGCCGCGCGGCGGCGTCCTGGAGCGGGGTACGCTCCCCACCGAACGAAACGAGTCCCTGAACCTGCAGTGAGCTGGGCAGGCTGCCCATCAGTGCATGTGCCAGCAGCGATTTGCCGCTGCCGCTTTCGCCGACGAGCGTCACCGCCCGGCCGGGTTCGAGCGAAAGCTGTGGCACATCGACCAGGGCGCGGCCCTGGTGTGTGACCCGTACATCGAGCAGTTCAATGGTCATCGTCGGACTTCCTGTGTGCGCAGCCCCAGCAGTCCCGAAAGGAGAAGCAGGAGCACCACGATCGGTGCAGCCACCATCCAGGGCGCCTCGTAGTAGAAGGGCAGTGATTCGGTGATGAGCAGTCCCAGCTCGGCGGTGGGCGGCTTCAGCCCTACCCCGACGTAGCTGAGGGTGGACATGGCAAGCACCGCGGTGGCCATGCCCAGGGAAGCCATGGTGAGGAGGACCGGCGCCAGCTCCGGGCACAGGTGGCGCCGCAGCACGTGGACGGGCCCCAGCCGCAGCAGGTTCGCGGCCTCCACGGCAGGGCTGGCGAAGACGCTCAGCGAACGGGCCCGCACCACCCGGAAATATTCCACCCACTGCGCCAGTGCAATCCCGAGGTAGATGGTCCACATCTCACCCGAAGCGAGCGCGGCGAAAATCAGCACAATGAGCAGTGCCGGCAGTGCAAGGAAGATTTCGGAGATTCCGAGCAGCAGCTGGTCCACCCACCCGCGCCGCCAGGCAGCGAGAAGACCGAGAGCGACGCCGGCAATACCCGCCGTGGTGACGCACAGTAGAGCGAGGCCAAGGGACAAGCGGGTGGCGTGGGCGAGGCGCGCAATGACGCTGCGCCCCAGGTGGTCGTTGCCGAAAGGCTCGGCGAACGACGGCGGCCGGAGGAACTGGCTCAGGTCCTGGCCCGCGTACTGCCGCCACACAAGTGGGCCGATCAGGGCGAAAAGCACCAGCACCGCGAGCAACCCGGCGGACGCCGCGCGCGTCCAGGACAGCCGCCGCCGGACCGGGCCGGACATGCCCCACAGTGTGGTTGGGCTGGAGGGCGCGGGCATGTCCGGTGCTTTCCCGTTTGCCTGCTGCGTGATGTTCACTGAGCCTCCCTGGTACGCGGATCGAGGGCCAGGACGGCCAGGTCAACCAGAGTCGAGACAACGACGACGATGAGTGCCAGGGCGAGGACCGTCGCCTGCATGGCGGGAATGTCACGCCAGAAAACGGCGTGCACCAGTGCGTGCCCGAGACCGGGCCACGCGAAGAGGCTCTCCACCACCACAACGCCCTCGACCAGAATCAGGACCTGGACACCGATGTAGGAGACCAGGGTGACCCCGGCGTTCCGGATCACGTGGCGGGCCAGGACCACGTGCCTGGCCAGGCCCTTGGTGCGCGCGAAGTGCACGTGCCCGGATTCCAGGACCTGCGCGACGGCGTCCCGGGTGACCCGCGCAAACAGTCCCGATAGGCCGACAGCCAGGGTGATGGCCGGAAGCACAATATTGCCGCGCTCACCGTGCCCGGCGGCCGGCACCCAGCCAAGCTGGACGGAGAACACAATGATGAGGACCAGCCCCAGGATGAACGGGGGCAGCGCCCGGACCAGTGAGACCCAGGCATCGGTGAGGCGGTCGACGGCGCCGCCCCGGTTCTGGGCTGCCAGCAGGCCGAGGAGTAGCCCTCCGGCCACCGAGAGGACCAGCGCCACCGCTGCGAGCTGCAATGTAGCTGTCAGGTGGAGGGCCAGTTCATCCGTCACGGATGCGCCGGTCACCAGGGACGTGCCGAAGTCCAGCCGCAGGGCATCCAGGATCCAACCGCCCAGCTGCTGCCAGGCCGGAGCATCGAGGTTGACGTCGGCGCGTACTTCCGCGGCGGTGGACGCGTCGACCTTGTCGTACCCGTAGCGTCCCGCAGCGATCCGGAATGCAATGTCTCCGGGCAGATTCTGGACGATGACGAAGCAGGTGATGGTGACGGCGAGCGTGACGCCGACGGCCTGCGCTGCACGCCGGGCAAGGACCTTCCCGGCGGCGCGCGTCAGGGAGTGATCCCTGCGGGTCTCCGCCGGATGGGAGGGGGGAGGCGAGGGTGTGGACAGGATGGTCATGGCTACTCCTTGAAGGAAATGGCGGCGAGGTTCCAGTTGCGCTCAAGCGGGTCGAGAACAAAGCCTTCGACGGCGTCGTTCACAATGACGCTCTGGCGGTACCAGGACACGGGGATGACGGGGAGCTGTTCCTGGAGGGTGCCCGCGATCCGGGTGCGGGCAGTGTCCGCGGCTGCGCCGTCGTACTCTGCCTCGGTGGTGAGCCGGTCGAGGGCAGCGGTCATGTCCGGGTCGCTCCAATTCATGGCACCCCAATCGCCGCCGTCAGCGGGGTAGTCCTTCAGCAGCGTGACAATCGGATCAGGCACCAGGGCAAAGTTGCGGGTGAAGAGCGCCATCTCCAGGGCACCGCTGGCGTGGCCCGCCGGGATTTCGCTGGAATTGTCCACACGCACCTCGACCGTGACGCCGATTTCTCCGAGCGCGGCCTGGATGGCTGCCGCCATGGTGGGAAGTTCCGGCCGGTCGGGGAACGTGAGCAGCTCCACGGTCAACGGCTCGCCGCCCTTCTCCCGCACACCGTCCTGGCCGAGCGTCCACCCGGCGTCCTCCAACAGCGTGGCGGCACGCTCGGGATCGTGCGTCAGCGGGTCAAGGCCGTCGTCGTGCCACATCTCAAGGGCCGGAGGGAACATCTGCGTCGCGGCGATGTCCGGGTCACGCAGGACGGCGGTGGCCATCGCGGGGCGGTCCAGCGCCAACGACAGGGCCTGCCGGACCCGCTCATCGGAGAGGGCCGGGTGCGCGGCGTTCAGTTTGAGCACGATGGTCCGGGGAAGCAGGGCCGACTCCACCTGCAGCCCCGGCTTCCCCTTCACCCGCTGCAGGCTGGTGGCATCCATGCCGAAGACGACGTCGGCCTGCCCGCTCTCGCCCATGAGGGCGCGGTTCTCCGCCCGGCCGACACTTTCGTAGATCACTTGCTGCGCCTGGGCCGGCTCGCCGTCGTAACCTCCGAAGGCCTCCAGTTCGATGCGGGACGGAGGGGCAACTTCGACAACCTGGTAGGGACCGGATCCGACAACCCCGGAAACAGATCCGTCCTCGGCGTAAGAGGAGGGCGCGAGGATCTGCGTGCTCGTCGCGGCCAGGACCGCGGGCAGCGGAGCGAACGGCTCCGAGAGCGAGATGAGGACGGAGCCTTCCTCCGCGCTGATCCCGGTGATGGGTGCGACGGCGATGGTGTTCGCCTCGGAAGCGCGTGCCAGTTCCAGTGCTGCCACGACGGACTCTGCGTCCACCGGCGTGCCGTCGTGGAACTGCGCTCCATTCCGCAATGTGAAGGTCCACTGCAGTCCGTCTCCGGAAGCAGCCCATTCGGCGGCCAGGCCGGGGCGCAAAGCGCCTGTTCCGTCCGCGTCGACCAGCGTCTCGGCAACCTGAAGACGGGTGAAGATACCCTCGGCCGTGGTGGGGTCCAGGCTGTGGACTTCAAGCGGTCCGATGACGTCGAGGACACCGTCCCCTGTCTGCGCGTCGGTTGTCCCGGCTGGATTCTGACTACTTGCGCAGCCCGTCAGCAGGAGGGCGGAGAGAGCCACCGTAGTGGTCACTGAGAGCAGGGAAGGGCGTAGTGGCATAGGAGTTCCTTGATGCGAGGGAAGGTATGTGCCGGATGGGCACCAGAAGACTACAACTAATGATAATCATTCTCAAACTGTGTAGAATCGGTGCTCGACCTGTTCGCAAGGCAAGGAGATAAACATGAAAGTACGCAACTCATTGCGCGCCCTGAAGAAGGTTCCCGGCGCTCAGGTGGTCCGCCGGCGCGGCCGCACGTTTGTCATCAACAAGAAGAACCCGCGAATGAAGGCGCGTCAGGGCTGAGCCGCTTCATGGACTGGAAGCCCCCACCCCGTAGCGGGAAAGACCCGGATGGACCCGTCCTGGTGTGGTGTGCCGGCCATCGTTGCGCCGCTCTTCGCAGGCTCTCAGGCGGCCAGGACCACGACGAGCAGATCCGCGCCACCATCCGCCAGACCTCCGGCGGTGTCCTCATCGAATCCAGGTGCCTCGGCCGGTGCGAGCTCGCCGGTGTCGCAGCAGTGGCGCGGCGGGACGGACGGAGTGGTCGGATCGGACCCCTGGCATGGTTCACCGGCCTTGAAAATGGCACACGTTTCGCTGCCCTGCGGCGCTGGATCGCCTCCGGCGGGCCCCGCGAGGCGGACATCCCGAATCAGGGCGCACCGCCGATCCTGGAGGACGCCGCCTGCGGGGTCACCCCGCCGCCGCAGGTTCGGCGCGGGTGATGGCGGGCAGGTTTTAGGACAGCAGCTTCCGCGGCCCAGTGCGGGCGCCTTCGCACGGCAAGCGGGAAGGCGCGGCACTGTGATCCCTGGGTGGGGAGTTTCTCGACTGCAAACGCCTTAGGCTGGAATGCGTGATCAACGGGACGGTACGCGCGCAGGTAGACAAAGTGTGGGACACCTTCTGGACGGGCGGAATCTCGAACCCGCTCGAGGTGATTGAACAGATCACATACCTGTTGTTCCTCAAGCGGCTGGACGACGCGCAGACGCTGGCCGAGAACCGCGCCAATCGCACGGGAAAACCGGTCACCAACCCGATTTTCCCTGACGGCACCGATCCCCGCGGACGCAGCTACGGTGACCTGCGCTGGAGCAGATTCAAGGGCTTCTCCCGGGACGAGAAATACACCCTCTTCGCCGAGCACATCTTCCCCTTTCTGCGCGAGGAACTGACCACGCAGGCCAACGGGGAAGACTCGACCTACAGCCACCACATGAAGGATGCCCGCTTCACCATCCCGAACCCGGGCGTCCTTGAGCGGGTCATCGACATCATCGATGGCATCGACATGACCGGCCGCGACACCAAGGGCGATCTGTACGAGTACATGTTGTCCAAAATCGCCTCCGCCGGCACCAACGGGCAGTTCCGCACACCGCGTCACATCATCGACCTCATGGTTCGGATGACGGATCCGCGGCCCATGGAAACCATCTGCGACCCGGCGTCGGGCACGTGCGGATTCCTGGTCCGGGCAGCCGAGCACCTGTGGGATTCCCCTGACATGCTGACCGACCAGAGGCAGCTCGACTTCTACCACCACGAGCAGTTCCACGGGTACGACTTCGACAACACCATGCTCCGCATCGGGTCCATGAACATGCTGCTGCACGGCGTTGAGAACCCGGTGATCACCTACCGCGATTCGCTGGCCGATCTGCACTCTGCGGAAGAGGAAAAGTACAACCTGATTCTCGCGAATCCGCCCTTTGCCGGCAGCCTCGACTACGAGAACGTCGCGAAGGACCTTCTCACCCTGGTCAAGACCAAGAAAACCGAGCTGCTCTTCCTCGCGCTGTTCATCCGCCTGCTCAAGCCCGGCGGCCGCGCGGCGGTGATCGTGCCCGACGGCGTCCTGTTCGGTTCTTCCAAGGCACACAAGGACCTGCGCAAAATGCTGGTCGAGCAGCACAAGCTCGACGCCGTCGTGAAACTCCCATCCGGCGTCTTCAAGCCCTACGCCGGGGTCTCCACCGCCATCCTCTTCTTCACCAAGACCAACTCCGGCGGCACCGACAACGTCTGGTTCTACGACGTGAAGTCCGACGGCTTCAGCCTCGACGACAAGCGCACACCGCTCGGCTCCTCCGACCTGCCAGATGTGTTGGAACGCTGGAACCAGCGCACGACGACGGAGGCCGAGCGGGCGCGAACCGACCAGTCCTTCCTTGTCCCCAAGTCGGAAATCGCCGAGAACGGCTACGACCTTTCGCTGAATAGGTACAAGGAGGTCGAGTACGACGAGGTGGAGCACAAGGCGCCAGACGAGATCATCGCGGAGTTGGAGTTGCTC
This sequence comes from Arthrobacter subterraneus, assembly GCF_900099735.1. Lineage (GTDB taxonomy): Bacteria > Actinomycetota > Actinomycetes > Actinomycetales > Micrococcaceae > Arthrobacter_D > Arthrobacter_D subterraneus. Next base: position 30,253 of record NZ_FNDT01000023.1, read on the forward strand.
GAGAAGGAAATCGTTGACGGTATGGCGGAGCTGAAGGAACTGCTCAAGTGAATCCGCGCCTTGTAGAACTTTCGGCTCTCATGATCTCTCGCGGCGGCTCGGTCGACCCGAGAAAGCACCCCAACGAAACATTCGAGCTGCTAAGCATTCCTGCACACGATCGCGGCTTGCCTGACGTTGTCGCGGGAGAATCGATCGGCTCCACAAAGCAGGTAGTTCAATCCGGTGATGTGTTGCTTTCGAAGATCGTTCCCCACATTAGAAGGGCATGGGTTGTTCCTCCTAGGACCTCGCACCGCCAGATTGCATCGGGTGAGTGGATAGTCTTCAGGAACGAGCAAATTTTCGGCCCCTACTTTCGACAGTTGCTAGTCAGCGACGCTTTCAACAGTCAATTTATGCAGACGGTTGCGGGAGTCGGTGGCTCGCTGCTTCGAGCAAGACCGGCCCACGTGGCCAAGATCAAAGTTCCCCTTCCGCCCCTTAACGAGCAGCGGCGCATCGCGGCGATCCTGGACAAGGCCGATGAGCTCCGAGCCAAACGCCGCGAGGCCCTCGCCCACCTCGACACCCTCACACATTCGATCTTCCACATCATGTTCGGTGATCCGGCGGTCAACCCAATGGGGTATGAACGCAAGCCTTTGGTAGAACTGTGCCGCGCCACTGATGACATCCGGTGCGGACCCTTCGGAACGCAGCTCAACAAACGTGAATTCCGTTCCAGTGGCGTTCCGCTGTGGGGCATCAAGAACGTCAACCGACACTTCGACTTGCCGACTCTGGAATTCTTGGATGAGGCGACTGCCAACCGGCTGACGTCCTACTCAATCCTCCCGGGAGACATAGTGATGACCCGCAAGGGTACCGTCGGAAACTGCGCTGTTTACCCGGACACCTTCCCCCGAGGGATTATGCATTCCGATCTACTTCGCCTGCGACTCGACAAGCAACGGGCGAATAGCAAATTCATCTCAGACCAGTTGCACTCAAGCCGCGATGTCGCACACCAAGTAGCGCTGATAAGTGGTGGTGCAATCATGGCTGGGATTAACGTCTCGAAGCTCAAGGCAATCGAAGTGGTGGTCCCTCCACTGAACTGCCAAGGGGAGTATGCGAGGCGAGTCGCCGCCGTCGAACGATTGAAGGAGCACCACCGCGCTCAACTCACCGAGCTCGACACCCTCTTCGCTTCCCTCCAACACCGTGCGTTCAAAGGAGAACTATGAGTGACGAAAGTGCCGTCCCGCTGCCCCGGTGGCAGGACTTTATGATCCCGGTGTTGCGGGTCCTGCAGAACGGGAAGGTCTGGTCTCGTCGTGACTTGATCGCCGCCACCCTTGATGAAGCCGGCATGACGCAGGAACAGCGGTCAATCATGCTTAAGGGCGGTGACCCGAGTGCAGAAAATCGCATCAGCTGGGCTATCTCGGATCTGACAAGAGCTCAGGCAATTGTCAGACCGGCGCGAGGCTTGAGCACGATCACAGAGACAGGGTTGAAGCTTCTAGCGGAGCACCCGGACGGGTTGGACAGGTCACATCTAGAGGTTCTGCCCGCCTATGCGGAATATCAGCCTCTTCGCGCCGGCCTAACGAAGACTTCCGTGGAGGTTCAATCGAAAAGAAATGACGAAGAGCGGGATCCCATCCAGCAGGTGGAGGACGGAATCGACCGGGTCCAGGCTGAGGTAGGCGCCGAGCTGCTTCAACGCCTCCGGGCGATGGATCCATCTCTCTTTGAACAGACCGTCGTGGAGTTGCTACTCAAGATGGGCTACGGCGGCGCCGAACAGCGCGGCAAGCGGATCGGCGGAACAGGGGATGGCGGTGTTGACGGCGTCATCGACCAGGACGCACTCGGGCTTGACCAGATCTACATCCAGGCCAAGCGGTACAAGGAAGGAAGCAACGTTGGCCGGGAGACCATCCAAGCATTCGTCGGCGCGTTGCATGGTGCAGGCGCATCGCGTGGTGTCTTCATCACAACGAGCAGCTTCACTGACCACGCGCGCACCTATGCCGCGGGCATCCCGTCCCGCGTGATCCTGATCGACAGCGTCCGCTTGGTAAACCTCATGATCAAGTACAGAGTCGGCGTTCAAGTGAAGCAGACCTACGATGTCGTGGACCTCGATGAGGACTACTTCGAATAGCTTCAGCTAAATCGATGTAGGCTCGATCGATCCGCCTTGCACTTATTTCACTTAGCACTCATTATGGGTAGTGAATGAAAGGGAGTTGTCATGAGCGCACTCACCGATACGCGAGACATGTCGACGATCAACGTCAGCCCCAAGCAAAGCGAAGAGGCAACCGAAGTCTCCCGCCACTTCACGGAAGTGGATCCGAAAGACCTGCGAATCCGAATCGAGTCCACCTCCGGCGAAGTCGTCACCCTCCCGGAGAACCTGAACGACCTGCTTCAGACGGTTCTCAGACTTGCAGCGTCTGGTCGGGAAATCGGATTGACGCACCGTTCCAAGGCCTTGACCAGTGTTGAAGCCGCTCAGATGCTAGGGATCTCCCGGCCCACTCTGATCAAGATGGTCGCAGCAGGAGAAATACCGTCGCACAAAGTGGGATCACACAATCGGTTCCTTCGTGCTGACCTGGAGCAGTTCGCTGAGCGTCGCGCGGACGCTGAGCGTGCAGCGTTCAATGCCTTCCGAGATCTGGAAGAGGCGCTAGACCGGGAGTGAGTGTTGCTGGCATCCGGTCGCATAGGGTGGTTGCTATGCGACCGGGGGCCACACTCATCTTCCTAGACGCCAACGTGCTCTTCTCGAGAACCCTCCGCGACTGGTTTGCGCTAATTTCCAAGCGTTCAGGAGCCAACGGCATCGAGCTGCGTTGGAGTGAAGACGTGCTTGTGGAGTGGCTGTATAACTTGCGTCGGATGGCCCCTGGGAAGAACGATTCAGGCATAGGCGGCCTGCGGCGGAATCTTGAAGCTGCTTTCCCGAATGCCTTGGTCAGCGGGTATGTGGTCGGTCCGGAGTTACTCGAAGGTGGTGACGAATTCGACGCTCACGTGCTCGCCGCAGCCGATCACGGGTACGCGGATTACCTCGTCACGGACAATACGTCCGACTTCGCGCCCTTCAAGGACGCTTTCGGTTTTGAGATTTACAACTCCGACGAAATGCTCTGCCTCATTTTGGAACGCCGACTGGATGCGGTGAGGGGTGCGCTGCTCGATAATCTTGCCTACTGGTCCGGGAAATCGGACGCAAAAGACCTTGTAGAAGCGCTGATTGACGCCGGCGCTCCGCAGTTCGCGGACGGCATCAAACGGCTCCGGTCGGCTCTAGCCATGTCTGGCAAGTACTAGGTCCGGTATCCTGCACAAGGAATCAGCAAAGGGGCACTGATGGGGGACGCAGCTCAGGTACAGAGCAACTTCGCATTCCTACACGCCGAATGGCCGGACATCGCCGCCGAGGCGCGTAACGCTGAACGCTTCGCCCGCATTGACCCGCGCACCTCGCTCCTCTACTGTCGCCGCACCCTCGAATTCACGCTGCAGTGGATCTTCACCGCGGATACGTCGCTGAACCAGCCGTACAAAGACGACATCAACGGCATGCTCAACGAGCCCACCTTCAAGCGGTTGGCGGGCGAGCGCCTCCTCGACAAAATGCACGCCGTCCGGAAGATCTCCAACAAGGCTGTCCACACCAACGTTCCGGTCAGCGTCCAGATCTCCGAGACCATCCTGCGCGAGCTCTTCCAGACCTGCTTCTGGCTGGCTCACCACTACTCGCGCACGGAGGAAAACCGGCCACAACCCGGGCTGCAGTTCACCGCCGCCCTGCTCAACCCGCAGCACCGCACCATGCCCGCACCGCCGAAACCGGGCGCACCGAAGCCGGGTCCCGTCGTCGTCGTTCCCAAGACCGCGGAGCAAGTGGCGGCGCTCGCGAAGGAGTTGGAGGAACGCGACCGAAAACTCGCCGAAGCCGCCCAGCAGCAGGCGAGCCTCGAGGACGAGCTGAAGGACCTGCGGGAGCAGATCCAGCGCGTCACCCAGCAGCGCCGGCACGAGCCGGACCCCCACGACTACAACGAAGGCATCACCAGAACCGACCTGATCGACCCGCAGCTACAGTGGGCCGGCTGGGATGTGAACGCACCGGACGTGCGGGAGTTCGCGGTTGACACCATGCCCACCGCGGCAGGTCCCCTCACCGGTAAGGGCGCCGCAGACTACGTACTCTGGGGCGCCAACGGCCTGCCGCTCGCCGTCGTCGAAGCCAAGCGCACCAGCAAGGACCCGCACAACGGACGGCAACAGGCGCGGCTTTATGCTGACTGCCTTGAACGGCGTTTCGGGCAGCGGCCCATCATCTACTTCACCAACGGATACCAGACCTATATCTGGGACGACGCCTTCTACTCCGAACGGAAGATCCAGGGCTTCCACACCCGCGATCAGCTGCAGCTCATGGTGGACCGTCGCAGTACACGGAAGCCGCTTGCGGAAGCCATCATCGACAACGCGATCGTCGAGCGCGACTACCAGCACGCCGCCATCCGCGCGGTCACGCAGGCCTTCGAGAAGGACGCCGAGCGGCGGGCGCTGGTGGTCATGGCCACCGGAACCGGGAAAACGCGGACGGTCATTGCCCTGGCTGACCTGTTCATGAAGGCCAACTGGGTGAAGCGGGTCCTCTTCCTCGCCGATCGGGTTGCTCTGGTGGACCAGGCAGCGAAGGCGTTCAAGACCCACCTGCCCGGCTCAGCCCCGGAAATCCTCGGCCGGGACAAGGTCGCTGACAGCCGCATCCATCTGGCGACCTACCCCACCATGATGAACCTCATCGACGAAACGGTGGGAGACGGGAAGGTCAACCGCGAGCGCTACGGCATCGGGCACTACGACCTCATCATCGTGGACGAGGCCCACCGCTCGGTCTACCAGAAGTACAAGGCGATCTTCGACTACTTCGACTCGTTCCTCATCGGGCTCACGGCCACCCCGACCGACGACGTCGACCGCAACACCTTTGCCCTGTTCAACATCGAGGACAACGTTCCGACCTTTGCTTACGAGCTGAACCGCGCCATCGAAGAGGGCTGGCTGGTCCCGCCGCGCATCATGGAGGTGCCGCTCAAGTTCCCCTATGAGGGCATCCGCTATGAGGACCTGAGCGAGCAGGAAAAGGACGAGTGGGACTCGCAGGAATGGGACGACGACGGCGAGATCCCCGACGAGGTGGACCGCGCCGTCGTCAATAAATGGCTCTTCAACCAGGACACGGTGGATAAGGCGCTGCAGGTGCTGATGGAGCGCGGGCACCGGGTCGCCGGCGGCGACCGGATCGGTAAAACCATCATCTTCGCCCGCAATAATGACCACGCCCGCTTCATCGAGCAGCGGTTCAACGCCAACTATCCGGCAGCTAGAGGCGAGATGGCACAGGTCATCACGTACGACGTGAACTACGCCTCTACGCTGATCGAATCCTTCGGCCGGACCGAGGGGAAACCGGACATCGCCATCTCCGTGGACATGCTGGACACCGGAATAGATGTGCCTCAGGTGGTCAACCTGGTCTTCTTCAAGCTGGTGCGGTCCAAGACAAAGTTCTGGCAGATGGTCGGCCGCGGAACGCGCCTCTCCCCCGATCTGTACGGGCCGGACCAGCACAAGCAGGACTTCCTGATCTTCGACCTCTGCAGGAACGCCGAGTTCTTCAACGCCAGGCTCGCACTTTCTGATGGGCAGCTGGCGAAGCCGTTGGCGCAGCGCACCTTCATCACGCGGGTCCAGTTACTGCAGGCACTCCAGTCAGGCGAGTACGACGGCGACTACCTGGCGAATCTCCGCAAGTCTCTGCACGGAGTGGTGAAAGACCTCCCGCGGGAGAACTTCCGGGTACGGCCACGGCTTGAGCACGTGGACCGTTTTTCACGCCTTGAAAACTGGGGTCGGCTCGATCCGCACGATGTCGAGGTGTTGGAATCCCAGTTGAGCGACCTCGCCACGATAACGGCGCCGCCCGACACGGAGGAAGCGAAGCGTTTCGACCAGCTCATGCTGACCGCACAGCTGGTCCTCCTCACGGAACCAGGCAGGCTCGGCCCCCTGCAGCGGAAGATCATGGAGATCGCCTCTGCCCTGCAGGATCAGCCGACCATCCCCGCGATTGCCGCCCAGCTGGGCTTCATCGAGGATGTGCTGAGTCCCCTCCATTGGGAGGCGGCCACCCCGTTGTGGCTGGAGGAAATCCGCCGCAAGCTCCGATCGCTCGTTCACCTCATCGAGAAAAAACGGCGGAAAGTTGTCTACACCGACTTCGAGGACGTCCTCGGCGAGGTCCGTGAGGTGGGGCTTCCCGACGTCGTCGCGCCCGTCGATATGGCGCGATACAGCGAGAAGGTGCGCGTCTACCTCGCGGACAAGATGGACCACGCCACCATCCAGCGTCTCCGCCGGAACCGGCCGCTCACCGAGCTGGACCTGCAGGAGTTGGAGCGCCTACTGCTTGAAAGCGGCGCCGGCTCCCGGGAGGATCTCGACCGTGCTGCCTCCGAAGGTCTGGGCTACTTTGTCCGGTCCCTGGTCGGGTTGGAGCCGGATGCCGTGAAGGAAGCGATGGCCGAGTTCATCGCCGGTACTACCCTCACGGCGGCACAGCTCGACTTCGTGAACATGATCGTCCAGCACCTCACACGGAACGGCGTGATGGAAGTGGGTCAGCTGTACGAGTCACCCTTCAACAGCCTCGCGCCCGCCGGTCCCGAGCAGCTATTCCGTGAAGAGGACCTTGATGCCCTCGACGGCGTGCTGCGGCAGTTCCGGGAGACGACGCGGGCGAGCTAACGGTCCAGCGGCTCCGCCACTGAACTGACACAAGACACATGCGCGGCGCCCCGTCACTAACGTGCCGGTCCGGTCCAATCTGCTAGGCGTGATCGAGGGCGAACTGTGCTGTGCGGACGTCCGTAACAAGTACGTCAGCGAGTCCTGACTTAAGCACCGCTACCACCGCACGCTCCTTCCCCGGCCCCCCTCCTATCACTATTTTCTGAGGAATCTGCCTTAACTGTTTCGTTGAGATTCCGGTAATGCGGCCTTCAAATTCAACCAACTCCTTACCATCAGCACGGAGTAAAGTGGTGCCCACTTCTGCCACCACACCGGCTCGCATCAATCCCTCAAGCTCGCCCAGCAGACTAACTTGATCCGCAAGCAAGGAACTGTCGGGCCAACCTCCGATAGTCAACACAGCCATGTCCAGCTGCCCCATGCGGTGCAGGGATTGCTTCACAGCGGGCTGTGCAGCAATGACGCGGCCTGCAGCCGCGTTGGTTGCCACCATCGGCGCGTGAAGCGCATACATTTTCCCACGCGCGATACTGCTCAGCGTCATGACCGCGCGCAGGCTCTCCCCCGCATCCGTGGTTGCCACACCGGTCAGTTGAACGACGTCGCAGGTGGGAATTTCACGGATTTGTCCACACATTTCGATGATTGTTCGTCCTGGACCTAGTCCAACCACGTGGTCCTCTTCGATGAGTTCCATAAATAATTTGGCGGTAACGGACGCCACGACGGCGCGCGTTTGCTCTGAATCGTATACCGGCGCCAACACGGCGAGAGCAGAAGATAACCCGAAACGCGTCGCTAATGCGCGCGACAGTCCCGGGTCGATCGGATCGTGCATCCGCGGGAGCACTTCGAAAAGCCCCTCTTCTCTGGCGCGCTGGACCATTCTGCCCACCGTAAAGCGTGAAATCCCCAGCTCCTCAGCGATGTCAACGGTGGAACGGTTGTGCTGTAAGTGCTGGAGCGCCGCATACACGTGGCGCACCTGATCTTCGATGGACAGTTTTTTGCTCATGTGAGCATGCTACTCGCTCAGTCGAGAGGTGGTGATTAGGATTACATCAGTTTGGTCCCATGACAGCGTCGACGACGACATCACTCGAGGGATCACCAAGCGAAAAGGAACGTTAAATGGCTCATCGTAATTGAGGGTGTAGCCGGGGTCTGAAGCCGCCTGATTCGAGCAGGCTGCGGACAATGTAGTTTGTGAGGTTCCGAAATCCCAGAGCTGAGCCGCGGAGGTGCTCGAGGCGACCGTTGATGGCCTCCGTGGGCCCGTTGCTGGTGCCGGGGCGGTCGAAGAACGCGAGGACGTCAGCGGCACGCTGCTTCAATGTCCGGCCGACCCGCCGGATCTCGATGAGTGCAGCCGGAACGCCGCTGGTGACCGAGCCGATCACGGCCTGCATCATCTGCTTCCCCCGTGTCTTATTCGGTTCCCGGTAGGCGGCGACGATCCGCT
>NZ_FNDT01000021.1 GCF_900099735.1 Arthrobacter subterraneus
TCCTGGACCTGCGAAATCGACCACCTCACCCCCTGGGCCCACGGCGGACACACCGCCCTGGGAAACCTCGGACCCAAATGCAAACTCCACCACATGATGAAAACCGAAGGGATTTGGCCCGCCGGCACAGACGAGCGCGGTGACCCGTACGTCACGTCATTGGGCGGGAGAACGTACACCACCCTCCCCGAACCACCACCGCCCTTCTAACGGGGCTTGGCTCACCACAGAGGCAGCGGGGTTTGGCCAGCGGAATGTCAGGGTCGGTCTCCTGCGTGCACTCCGGCCCGCGGCGCGCGCCCGATCTGCTGTGTGCACCCGGTCCCTGTGCACGCCCGTCCGCTGTGCACTCCGGCCTGCGGCGCGCGCCCGGCTTCCTACCACCCGGCTTCCTACGCGCCCGGCGTGGCGGCGCAATTCCTGCCCTTCAATGCCAGAGCAAAAAATCTGTTGACTCTGCGACTCGGCAGGCCTACATTGTAATCAACCGATTAGTTGATAAAGGGTTTGGTTGACAATGGATGGTAGCGACGAACGTCTCAATCTGGCCTTCATGGCCCTCGCAGACCCGGCACGCCGCAGCATCATTGCCCAGCTAAGCCGTGGCCCGGCCACTGTCAACGAATTGGCTGCTCCTTTCAACATCACCAAGCAAGCAATCTCCAGGCATATCCAGGTTCTTGAAAAGGCTGAGCTGGTGACACGCTCGCGTGATGCGCAGCGCCGCCCGGTACACCTGAACCCTGCGAGGCTGGAGGCGCTGACCGCGTGGATTGACCAATACAGGCTCGCCCGTGAAAGCCAGTTCCGCGCACTCGATGCTCTACTCGAATCACAGGCCAGGCAAGGCCCCACACCCAAGGACCAATCATGAGTAACCCACTGAAACTCTCGGTGCCCCAGGACGCTCCCTTCATAGACTTCGAGCGGGAGTTCGATTTTCCGGTCGAGGCAGTTTTCGAGGCTCACCGTGACCCGGAAGCAATCGCGCAATGGCTCGGCCCACGCGGGATGACCGCCACGGTTGACCATTACGATTTCCGCACCGGCGGCAGCTACCGCTACATCCACACGGGACCTGACGGCATTTCCTACGGATTCAGCGGTGTCTTCCATACCGTCAGAGAGAACGACTTCGCCATCCAGACATTCGAGTTCGACGGCTACCCAGACGTCGTGAGCCTCGAGTTTCTCCAGTTCGAAGACCTCGGTGACGGACGATGCAAACTGGTTGGCCACGCCGTCTACCCGACGCAGGAGGCCAGGGACGGCATGGCCCAATCGGGCATGGAAGGCGGACTGACCGAAAGCTACGAGCGGCTCGAGGAACTGCTGGGGAGCCACCGGTAGCCTTAGGCTCAATACATGCGCAGGGACTTCTACCGGGACCACCATTCAGCCGCGGCCTTCTACAAACTGCTGACCGCCACGGTGGTCCCGCGTCCCATCGCGTGGGTGACCTCCCGCTCGGTGGACGGCGTGGACAACCTGGCGCCGCACTCGTTCTATACCGTCGCGTCAACGGACCCGCCGATCGTCCAGTTCACCTCCGTGGGCGAGAAGGACAGCCTGCGAAATATCCGGGCAAGCGGCGAATTCACCGTGAACTTCACCCCCGAGGACCTCTTCGAACGGGTCAACGCGACCGGCACAGCGTTTGGCCCCGACGTCAGCGAGTTCGATGCCGCCGGCCTCCACCGCGAACAGAGCATGTTCATCACGCCGCCGCGGGTCCGCGAATCACCCGTATCCCTGGAGTGCCGCCTGCACAGCCTGATCCCCGTGGGCAATTGCACCCTGGTACTGGGCGAGGTGGTGCATGCCGCCGTCGCCGAAGACATGCTCGACGGCGACCACCCCCGGATAGAACTCCTCAAACCGCTCGCCAGGCTTGGCAGAAACGAATGGAGCACCCTCGGTAAGGTCCGCCGGATCGACAGAATCCGCCCGGAGGATTGGCCTGACTCCTTCCCGGCGGACCAGCGATGACGGCATTCCCCAGCCCGATCGCCGGCTTCGAGAACCAGCCATGACAGCACCCCCTCGCCCGATGCCTCGGGACCGACGATGACACACTCTCCCAGCCCCATCGCCGGCTTCGAGGACTGGCCCGAGGCCGTCCGCCGGCTGGGTAGATCCAAGGGCCACAACACCGCGAGCGGACTGCTGGCCCAGGCTCTCGGCGTGCCGGCACCCATTCCGACCCCCGCTGTCACCGTCCGCAGAACGCGCACGGTGGACGGTGTCCAGTTGCAGGACTTGGAATGGCAACTCCCGTACGGCCCGCCGACCCGCGGCTTCCTGCTCAGACCGACACAGGCGGAGGGGATCCTTCCGGGCGTTCTGTGGCTCCACTGCCACGGAGGCAACAAGTGGCTCGGCGCAGAACGCTTGATCGATGCGGGCACCGAGACCTCCGAAGAGGTGACCGCGCTACAGCAGAACCTCTACTCCGGACATGCCGCCGCAAACGATCTGGCGCGCGCCGGCTTTGCTGTTCTGGTCCACGACTCCTTCAGTTGGGGCAGCCGCCGATTCCTCCTCGACCCGCCGCCTGCGCGAGTGGCCGAGGGCCTGTCGGCGCAACGAGCGCTCTGGCGGGAAGAAGGCGTCAAGCCGACGCCCGCCCTTGAATACAACACGGCTGCGGCCCTGCACGAGCACACGGTGGCCAAGACCGCCGGTCTTCTCGGCACAAGTTACGCCGGCATGGTGGCCTTCGAGGATCTCGCCGCACTGGACATCCTGCGCGCGCTTCCGGACGTCGACGGCAACCGGGTGGGAGTCGGAGGGTTCTCCGGAGGCGGCGGCAGGGCACTCGTCCTATCCGCCCTGGCACCCAAGGTGCGCGCCGCCGTCGTCTGCTGCATGATGACCACCCTCAAAGGCCTGTTCCCCGCCCACCTGGACACCCACTCGTGGCTGCTGGCGACACCGGGGCTCGCCTCCACTTTCGAGTGGCCGGAACTCACACGCATCAACCGTGACTGCCGGTACCTCGTGCAGTTCGCCGGCGGAGATCCGCTGTTCTCCTCTGAAGGCATGCACGACGCCGACACCTGGCTCCGTGACGATGCCGCGGGTACGCCGAGTCGGTACACCGGCACTTGGTACGACACCGGACATGTGGTCACCCCCGCCATGCTGGCGGAGACGCTGGAATACTTCACAGTGTCGCTGTAGGGCGCCGAATCCAACGGTGAATCGGCGCTTCCCACCGCCTCAGAAAACGTTTTCCTTGACGTGTGGCGGATGACACACTAGGGTCGGATGCAATCTGAGAAAGCGTTTTCTCGCGAATATAAAAGCCACCAACCGGACAGAAGGTTTCCCATGAAGCTTCCCAACGACGCACTGGCGACGACGCCCGGCGCGCGTCTTCGCGATCGCGGAAAGGACCGGCAATGTCAGCTTTGAGTGAGATGTCGCGGCTCAAGAAGGAGCCGCAGGCGAAGAAGCGGAAGCTGACCGCCGCGGAGAAGAAGGAAGAGCGGGTCGGGTACCTGTTCCTCGCGCCGTGGCTGGTCGGGCTGGTTCTGATCACGATCGGTCCGATGGCCGCGTCGCTGTATCTTTCCTTCACCGACTACAACCTGCTCCAGCCGCCTGAGTGGACCGGACTGGACAACTACACGCGGATGCTCGAGGACACCCGGCTGCAGAACTCGCTGCAGGTGACCTTCCTGTACGTGTTCGTCTCGGTACCGCTCCAGCTCATCGCAGCCCTGGCGCTGGCGCTGATCCTGGACCGGGGCATGCGCGGCCTGAGCTTCTACCGCTCGGTCTACTACCTGCCCTCGCTGCTCGGCGGTTCGGTGGCCATCGCGGTCCTGTGGCGGCAGATCTTCGGAACCTCCGGACTGGTCAACCAGGTCCTGGCCCTGGCTGGCATCGAGGGCAAGGGCTGGATCGCGGATCCTTCCACCGCGCTGGGCACCCTGATGGTGCTGAACGTGTGGACCTTCGGCGCACCGATGGTGATCTTCCTTGCCGGCCTGCGCCAGATCCCCACCATGTATTACGAGGCCGCGTCCGTGGACGGCGCCTCGAAGGTGCGGCAGTTCGCCACGATCACCATCCCGCTGCTCACCCCGATCATCTTCTTCAACCTGGTCCTGCAGATCATCGGAGCGTTCCAGTCCTTCACCCAGGCCTTCGTGGTCTCCGGCGGAACGGGCGGTCCGGCGGACTCGACCATGTTCTTCACCCTGTACCTCTACCAGCAGGGCTTCGGCAACTTCAATATGGGCTACGCCTCGGCCATGGCCTGGTTGCTGCTGCTCATCATCGCCGCCTTTACCTTCATCAACTTCATCGCCTCGAAATGGTGGGTGTTCTATGACGACTAATATCGCGCCCCAGAAAAAGACCTCCGCTGCCCCGGCAGAGACCACGACGCCGGATTCACCCCCGGTCCACAGCGACGCTGATGACGAGCTGAGCGGGAGCCGGACACGGCGGCTGATCAAGCACATCCTGCTCACCGCGTTCGGCATCATCATGCTGTATCCGCTGCTGTGGATGCTCGCCAGTTCACTGCGGCCCAACGACCTGATCTTCCGCGAAGCCGGTCTCTGGCTCACCACCTTCGAGTTCAGCAACTACACCGAGGGCTGGAACGCACTCCAGTCACCGTTCGGGCACTACATGATGAACTCCATGGTGGTGGTGATCGGCTCCATCATCGGCAACCTGGTCTCCTGCTCCATGGCCGCCTACGCCTTCGCCCGGCTCAAGTTCCGCCGCCGCAGCCTGCTGTTCGCGATCATGCTCATGACGATCATGCTGCCCATCCACGTGATCATCGTCCCGCAGTACATCATCTTCTCCGAACTCGGCTGGGTGAACACCTTCATCCCGCTGGTGCTCCCCAAACTCCTGGCCACCGACGCGTTCTTCGTCTTCCTGATGGTCCAGTTCATCCGCGGACTGCCCAAGGAACTCGACGAGGCAGCACGGATCGACGGCTGCGGCCACGTGCGGATCTTCACCCGCATCATCCTCCCGCTGATGATGCCGGCCCTGGCCACCACCACCATCTTCACCTTCATCTGGACCTGGAACGACTTCTTCAGCCAGCTGATCTACCTGACCGACCCGGAAATGTACACGGTGCCCGTTGCCCTGCGCTCCTTCGTGGACAGCACCGCAACCTCCTCCTGGGGCTCGATGTTCGCCATGTCCATCGTCTCCCTCATCCCGGTCTTCCTGGTCTTCCTCTTCGGCCAGAAATACCTGGTCAAGGGCATCGCCACCACCGGCATCAAATAAACCCGTCCACAAACAGGAAAGAAGAAATTCAATGAGGAAGTTCTCTCGCCCACTCCGCGCCGTCACGGCGGCCTCCATGGCCCTCGTTCTCGGTGCCTCCCTGGCCGCCTGCGGCGGCGCAAGCGGTGAAAGCCAGTCCACCGGTGAGGCCAACCTTCGGTGGTCCTGGTGGGGCTCGGACCCACGGCATGCCGTGAACCAGGAGATCATCGAGGACTACACGGCAGCCAACGAAGGAATCACCATCGAAGGGGAGTTCTCCGATTTCTCCGGTTACTGGGACAAACTGGCGACAATGACAGCGGGACGGGATGCGCCCGATGTCATCACCATGGATGAGAAGTTCCTTCAGGAATATGCCTCGCGGGGCGCGTTGGCTGACCTCACCGAGTTGGAGAACCTGGACCTCTCCAAGTTCGACGACGCCGCGCTTGATCTCGGCAAGTTCGAAGATGGTCTTTACGGGCTGAGCACCGGCCGTAACGCTCTCACGGTAGTAATCAACGCCGATCTCTTCGAGGAAGCCGGCGTGGAGATTCCCGATGACACCACGTGGACCTGGGACGACTACTACCGGATCTCCAAGGAGATTTCGGAGAACCTCGACGGCGTCAGCGGCTCCGACTATGGCAACTCCCCCGACGGCAGCCTGCGGGTATGGCTGCGCCAGCACGGAGAGTCGCTGTACAACGACACCAGCGACGGCGTGGGCTACACGCCCGAAACCGCCGAAGCGTTCTTCGAACACCTCCTGAAGGTCCGCGACGAGGCCGGCGGCGCTACGCCGTCGGAGTGGACGGAAGCACAGGCCGGCACCTTTGAGGGCCAGAGCTTCCCCACCAACAAGACCGCGATGAGCTGGTACTGGTCCAACCAGTTGGGGCTCCTCCGCACGTCGACCGACAGCGACGTCCGGATGCTCCGCGCACCGTCACACACCGGCAACGAAGCCGATAACGGCATGTACTACAAGGCCTCCATGTACTGGTCCATCTCCAGCCAGTCCGAGAACAAGGATGCCGCCGCTGACTTCGTGAACTACCTGGCCAACAACGAAGAGGCCGCCAAGAAGATGCTGGTCGACCGGGGCGTTCCGGTTAACCCGGACATGGCCGCCGCTGTGCGTCCCGAACTCGATGAAGCCGCCCAGTCGGTCGTCGACTTCCTCGAAGAGATCGAACCCAACGTAGCGCTCAGCCCCTCGCCTTCACCTGCCGGAGGCGGCGGAGTACAGGACATCATCCTGCGGTACGACTCCGAGGTCCTCTTCGGCAACCTCACACCCGCCCAGGCGGCCGAACAGATGACCACGGAAATCGAAGCCCTGATCGGTGCTGCCTGATCCAGGCCGGAACACAACCGACAGAAACCTATCAATAAGACAGGAAGCAGTTTTCAATGAAGAAGTTCTCTCGCACAACACGAACGCTGACGGCTGCGGCAGCCGCCGTCGTCCTCACCGTGTCACTGGGCGCCTGCGGCGGAGGCGGCGGTGACAGCGCCGCCTCCGGTGACGGCAACCTGCGGTTCTCGTGGTGGGGCTCCGACCCCCGCCACGTGGCGAACCAGGAAATAATCGACCTGTTCGAGGCCGAGAACGAGGACATCACCATCGAAGGTGAGTACTCCGACTTCGGCGGCTACTGGGACAAGCTCGCAACCACCACTGCCGGCCGCGACGCCCCAGACGTCATCACCATGGATGAGAAGTACCTCCAGGAATACGCCGGGCGCGGCGCGCTTGCTGACCTCAGCACCCTGGAAGGACTGGACACCTCCAAATTCGATGAGGCATCCCTGGCTCTAGGGCAGTACGAGGACGGACTGTACGGCCTGAGCACCGGGCAGAACGCCTACGTGCTGATGGCCAACAGGGACCTCTTCGAGCAGGCCGGCATGGAACTCCCGGATGACACCACCTGGACCTGGGATGACTATTACCGCATTTCCGCTGAGCTGAGTGAAAAGCTGGGCGGCGACATCGTCGGCACCGATTACGGCGCCCAGGACGTCGATCTGCGGATCTGGCTCCGCCAGCACGGCGAGAACCTTTATAACGACGACGAGCCGGGCACCGTGGGCTACTCGCCGGAGAACGCCACGGCATGGTTTGAACACCTCCTGGAGGTGCGCGACGGCGGCGGACCCAGCGCCGCCCGGTACACCGAGGAAATGTCAGGCTCCTTCGAAGCCGGCGGCTTCGCCACCAACCGAGCAGCAATGGGCTGGTACTGGTCCAACCAACTGTCGGCTCTCCGCACCGCCAGCGGCAGTGACGTGACCATGCTCCGCGTCCCGTCGGACAGCGGGTCGGCCAGCGAGAACGGCATGTACTACAAGGCATCCATGTACTGGTCCATCTCCAGCCAGTCGGATGACCAGCAGGCAGCAGCGAAATTCGTGAACTTCCTGGCCAACGATCCGGCAGCGGCCAAGAAGATGCTGGTGGACCGCGGTGTGCCGGCCAACCCCGACATGGCCGCCGCCATTGCGCCGGAACTCGACGAGAACGACCAGACAGTGGTGGACTTCCTCGACGAAATCCGTCCCGACATGGCAGAGCCGCCGCTGCCCTCCCCCGTTGGAGCCGGCGGAGTCCAGGACATGGTCAAGCGCTACGTCTCCGAGGTCCTCTTCGACAAGCTCACCCCCGAGCAGGCCACTGAACAGATGACCGCCGAAATCGAAGGCATGATCAGCGCAGGCTGATCATCCCGGAACGGAACCTACGATCATGCTTGACCCCGCACCCACCCTCCACGACGCCCTGGAACAGCCGGCCGATAACGCGGGCCCTCAGGACCCGGTTGGCGCTCCACGTGTAGCCCTGGTGGGCGTCCACGGCTACGGTGCCCGGCACCTCGACAACCTTCGCCGGTTGGAGGAAAGCGGCGCTGCACGGCTGGTTGCCGTAGCGGACCCCCGTCCGCCCGGAGACGGGACGCTGGGTGACGGGGTCGGCGTGTTCGCAGATCTCGAGGGTCTTCTCGCGGCGGGGGTGGCGCCCGACGTCGTCGTCATTGCCGCCCCCATCCAGGCCCACGCCCCGCTCGCCCATGCGGCGATCGCGGCCGGCGCGGATGTGTACGTCGAGAAACCTCCGGTGGCGTCGATGGAGCAGTACGAACTGCTCCTCGCCGCTGCGGACAAAGCCGGCGTTGCCGTGCAGACCGGGTTTCAAAGCCTGGGCTCGGCGGCGCTGGACCGGCTCGACGATCTCGTGGCATCGGGAACGCTGGGCTCGGTCCGGGGAGTCAGCGCGTCCGGGGCCTGGGTGCGGACCCGGGGCTACTTCGCGCGCTCCCGGTGGGCAGGAAAGCGAACGCTGGATGGGGTGGACGTGGTCGACGGCGTGGCCACCAACCCACTCGCCCATGCGGTTGCGACCGCCCTGCGCGTGGCCGGTGCGCGCAAGGCCTCCGACGTGGCTACCGTCGAGACGGACCTGTACCGGGCGCACGACATCGAGTGTGATGACACCTCCACGATCCGGGTGCGTACAACATCCGGTGCGGTGGTCACCCTCGCGCTCACCCTGTGTGCCGCGGAGCAGACGCGCCCCAGCGTCACGCTTCACGGCACGCAGGGGACCGCCGTGCTCTATTACACCGAGGACGAACTGGCCGTCACCACGGCAGAGGGCACCGTCACCGAGCACTTCGGACGCGCCGACCTGCTGGAAAATCTGCTCGCACACCGGGCATCAGGTACTCCCCTGCTCAGCCCGCTCGCCTCCTCGGGAGCGTTCATGCGGGTTCTCGACGCCGTCCGGCTGGCTCCGCCGCCGCACCCCATCGCTGCGGAACATGTGACCTGGGAGGGGACAGGTGAAGATGCGCGCCCCGTAGTGCACGGCATCGAGGACCTCCTGCAGCGGGCCTGCCTGGCACAGGCGACCTTCGCCGAACTGGACCCGGGCTGGGCGCGGCCGGCGCCGTCGTCATCCGTGCCGCTGGTACTGGACGGCCGGGAAGTCGGCTCCTACCGGGACGGCACCGCCGTCTCCCCCTACCTTTCACCGCGCCCCTACCTGCATCCACTCCGGACGCGCGCCGGTGTGGCGGTCACCGACCACTTCGGCGCGGACCACGTCTGGCACCTGGGTGCCGGTGTTGCCCTGCAGGACGTCGACGGCGTGAACTTCTGGGGCGGCCGCACCTACCGCCGCGAGGAGCAGGGTTACATCTGGCGCCCCGACCACGGTCGGATCTCCCGCACCGCACTCACGCAGCACGGAAACTTCCTTGAGGAGACGCTGCGGTGGAGCGGACCCGACGGAACCACGCTGCTGCACGAAGCCCGCCGCATAAGCTGGCGCGGAGTGACTGACAGCATCTGGGCCCTCACGCTCGATTTTGCGCTGACCCCTGCCGGTGACAGCCCCGTTTCACTCGGCAGCCCCGGCTCGAACGGACGCGTTGGCGGCGGCTACGGCGGTTTCTTCTGGCGCCTCCCCGCCTGCGAAAACCCCACAATTACGACGGCGGATGCCTCCGGTGAAGCGGGCGTGCACGGCACGGTCTCGGACTGGCTCTGCTGGCAGGGCACCTTCCGCAGCAGCCCGGCAACGCTTCTGTTCCTGCCCAATGACAACGCGGCTGACCCGTGGTTTGTGCGGGCCGAAGGCTACCCGGGGGTGGGGCTTGCCCTCGCCTGGGACCGCCCGGTCCTCACCACCCGCGAGGCTCCCGTGGCCCGCTCCGTCACCGTCCTTGTTGCCGACGGCACCCTGACTCCCGACGCCGTCCGCACCCTCGCGGCCGAAGAAAGGCACCCATGACCACCATCCCCGCCCGCGTCCTGGACCCGCTCACCGGGTCCGACGCGGACCTCGCCGGCGAGCGCGCCGTCAAGCGCAGGCGCCTCCTGGACATCCTCGACCGCACCGGCCGGGATTTTCTGCTGCTCACCAGCAACACGGCGATGACCTGGTATCTGGGCGGAAGCCGACTCCACATCAGCCTCGCCGGCGACCCGGTGGCTGTACTGCTGGTTGACCGGGAACGGGACCATCTGGTCACTTTCAACAATGAAGCGGACCGGCTGATCCGCGAGGAGCTGCCTGCCGACGTCGTCGTGCATCCTGTGCCCTGGCACGGATCGATGCATGAGGTGGTGCGCCGGCTCTCCTCCTCCACGCCGTTGGATGAGGCGGAGGTGAAGCGGGAGCTTCGTGCGGCGCGGCAGTCGCTTCTTCCGGTTGAGGCTGCGCTCTATGAGGATCTCAACCGTGAGGTGGCCGAGGCCCTCACCGATGTGCTCTCGGCTGCCCGGCCGCACACCCCCGAACGGCAGGTGGCGGCCGAGCTGGGCGCGCGTGTCATCGCCATGGGTGCGGAGCCGCTGGTCCTGCTCTGCAACGGCCGGGAGCGCTCCGCGTTCCGGCATCCGCTGCCGACGTCGTCGCCCCTGGGGCGGCGGGCGATGGCCGTGGTGTGCGCCCGCCGCAACGGCATGGTTGCCAATGTGACGCGCTGGGTGCGGTTTGATGGATCGACGGCGGGCGAGCGTGATGCCGAGGCTCGGATCGCCGCCGTGGAAGCGGACATTTTCGCAGCCACGGTCCCCGGTGCACGGCTGGATGGGATCTTCGACGTTATCCGCAGTTCGTATGATGCCCATGGATTCGGGCCCGATCAGTGGCGGCTGCACCACCAGGGCGGACCCGCCGGCTACGCCGGCAGGGACCCGCGTGTGACGGCGTCGACCGATGACGAAGTGGTCCTGAACCAGGCGTTCACCTGGAACCCGTCAGGACCCGGCGTCAAGATCGAAGACACGGTGCTGTTGACCGCCGATGGGGTGCGCGTGTTGAGCGTGGACGAGCGCTGGCCCACCACCGAGGTGAACGGCCTGCAGCGGCCGGTGACCCTGGAGGTCTAGCGGAACTTTCGCGCAGCTCTGGCGGGTTTATGCCCCGCGAACCCACCAGAGCTGCGCGATAGTTCAAGGACGGCGGAGCCAGTCGGCGGCCGCCACCCCGCCGTCACCTGTCGCCGATTCCCCGTTCAATACGCAGGTCAATGAGCGGCTCGGAGGGGAAAACCTGCTCGGTGAAGGTGACAAGTCCTCCCGCGGCGTAGATCTCCACAATGGTGGAGTCGGCCACGATGAGCAGGTCAACCTCGTCACCCGTACCCGCCGGCAGCGGCGCCCAGTCGACGGAGGGGAAGTCGGCAGAAAAGCTGACCTCGCCGCTTCGGGTTCTGTCACAGGTGATGCTGCGGGCGCTCCCGTCAACGTTGATGACCAGTTCCTCATCATTTCCCGTGCCGGAGCTCAGGATCAGGGATGTCCGCTCGCCGTCCGTGCACGGAACGGTCACCTCGAAGACTTCGATGCCGGCAGTTTCCCCGGGCAGGACCGGACGCTGCGTCAGGCGGAGTCTCCCGTCAGCACACCGGTCGAGCTCCACTTCGCGTACCAGCGACATGGCGGACCGCCAGGGGCTCGTAGGGGTGAGGTCTGCATACTGCCAGTTGCTCGCCCACCCGATCATGAGTCGGCGCCCATCGGGGGCATCGTTGAAGGAGACCGCTGCGTAGTAGTCCCGTCCATAATCGAGCCAGTCGAAATCCTCGAGCCGGTCTGAGGCCACGATGCTTTCGGCGGTGAAGGTGTTTCCATCGAAATCGCCGACGAAGTACTGGGTTCCCGAGCCACCGGCGATGGCTCCCGGATTGAGGCTCACAATGAGCACCCACCGGGTTTCATCGGTACCCCGGATGCGGAGCGGGAACAGGTCCGGACATTCCCAGACTCCGCCCACCGCGTGGGCGGGACCGAAGGAGGACCGACGGGTCCAGGCCATCAGATCCGGTGAGGTGTAGATGGCAACGCGTCGCTCGACCGCTTCCACGACAACCATGACCCAATATCCGTCGTCGCCTCCGTACCAGAACACCTTGGGGTCCCGGAACTCGCTCGATCCGATGTCCAGCACGGGGTTGCCGGCGTAACGGGTCCACGTGGATCCGCCGTCCAGGCTGAAGGCCAGGGACTGCGACTGGGACGGAGGCCGGCTCCCTTCGCCGGTTCGGGCACTCGTATAGATCGCGACAAGGGCGGTCTGCCCGGGGCCCGCGAAGCCTGCCGTATTGCGCACATCGGCAACCGCACTGCCCGAGAACGCCATCTCCTCGGGGGTACACGGGATGGCGATGGCCTTCTCGTCCCAGGTCACGAGGTCGGTTGAGACGGCATGCCCCCACGAGATGTTGCCCCACGTATCGCCGTGCGGGTTCGTCTGGAAGAACAGGTGATAAACGCCGTCGTGATAGAGCAGACCATTCGGATCATTGAGCCAGGACTCAGCGGCAGTGAAATGGGCAGCGGGACGCACAGCGGTAGGCGTCGGCCTGAGTGCCACGTTGGTGTCAGGTCGGGCGGTAGTCACAAAAACTCCTGGGCTCATCGAGGTAAGGCAAGCGGGTGATTGGGCGGGCATGGGCGGTCCGGTGCAGGATCACTCGCCTGCACCGGACCTGGTTGGGTTACTTTCCGCCTTGCTGGAAGCGGTCGTAGGCCTGCTGGTAGGTGGCGGTCACATCATCAACGCCCATGGTCTGAAGCTGTGACACGTAGCCGTCCCACTCCTGGGCTACGGTCCCGTTCGTGATCCAGGAGGCGAACTTTTCCTTGACTACCGAGTTGATGTCGGTGACGGCAAAGGAAACCTGTTCCAGTTCCTCGTTGGAGAGCAGGACGGGCGGGTAGGCCTCATTCGCCTTGAAGGGGGCGTGGAACTCGGTGACGAGATCCTGACGCTCCTTGGCCCGGGGCTCGGGTGCGACGACGGTTTCGAAATGTTCCGCGGTGGTGATCTTCGGACCGCCCGGTGCCACCTGCTGGCGGCGCTCGCCTTCCGATTCGCCGGCCTTCGCCGGAATCTGCACGAGGACGCCGTTCTCGTCCTCCTCCAGGGTTACACCGATCGGCCCCCAGCTTGCCTGGGCGGACATCACCGGATCGTAAAGCCGGTCAGCCCACCGCATGGTTGCTGCCGGGTACTCGTTGGCGCGGGTGATCGCCATTGCACCGCGGCTTATCTCCTGGTTATTGGCAACGCTGGCCAGTTTTTCCCCGTTGACGCCTTCGAGGATGCCGACCATTTCATAGTCGTCGACTCGATCCTCACCGACCATTTCCTTCAGCTCCCACCAGAAGAACGACCCGAGGGTAGGCGTGGTGGACTTGCCTTTGGACAGGTAGGCGACGTCGTCCTGGGAGAAGGACTCGGGATCAATCAGGCCATCCGCATACCAGCCGGCCAGAGCTTCCACACCGGCCTTGTAGCCGTCCGTATTGGCAGTGAATTCCACTTTCCCGTCCCGGACAATGCGGTGGTCATTGTTCTCGGGCTGCCCGCCCAGGGCGGCGATGAGGTCATGCGGGTTGGCGCAGAAGGAGTCGGTGCGGAAGGACAACGGGATTTCGTCGGCCTCCCCGTTGCCGTTGGGGTCCTGGGTGGCGAACGCTTCCAGCGCCTCGCGGTACTCGTCGATCGTTTTGGGCATGGGCAGGTCCAGGGCGTCCAGCCAGGCCTTATTGATGTAGAGGAAATTCGGGTACTGCAGGATTCCGAGCTCTTCGATGGAGGGCAGGGAATAGATGTGACCGTCAGAAGCGGTGATCGCCGCCCGGATGTCAGGCCGGTCCTCGAGGATCTTCGAGAACGTGGGGGCGTGTTCCGCGATGAGGTCTTCGAGCGGCAGGAGGGTTCCGTTGCTGCCGTTCTGGACAATTTCGGCATCCGTCAGGCCCGTGTTGTAAAGAACTTCGGGAAGTTCCTCGCTGGCGAGCATGAGGTTCTTCTTCTCGGCGTACACCTGCTCGGGAAGGTTCTCCCAGGTGATGGCTACGTTGGTGTCCTTCTCCCACTGCATGACGAGTTCCATCCCGGAATAATCGGGGGCGAGCGCCGATTTGGTGCCGCCGAAGGTCAGCGTCAGGGTCTCGTCGACGATCGGCAGCCCTTCCGCGTTGAATCCGTAGTCGGCTGATTTGTCCTCGACGCTTGCGGTGTCTCCTCCGCTGCATCCGGCGAGGAGTGCGCTGCTGGCCAGGGCGAGGGACGCTGTCAGGTAGAAACGGCGGTGTCTCATGATGATTTCCTTTTTTCTATTCGGTGTTCGGAAGTGGTCTAGCTCTTGACGGCGCCGAGGAGGGCGCCCTTGGTGAAGTGCTTTTGCATGAAGGGAAGGACGATCAGCAGCGGGATCGTGGAGAGGACGATCATGCCGTACTTGATCAGTTCGCCGAGCCGCTGCGCCGCGGCGTATGAATCAAGCGCTCCGGCACCGCCGGCGGCCGTCACTTCGGACTGGATAAGGACGTTGCGCAGCACCAGCTGCAGCGGGTACTTGTTCTCGTCGTTGAGGAAGATCAACGCGTCGAAGAAAGCGTTCCAGTTCGCGACGAGGTGGATCATGATCATCAGGAAGATCAGGGGCTTTGACAGTGGCAGCACAACGCTGAAGAAGAAGCGGAAGTCGCTTGCTCCGTCCATCTGGGCGGCGTCGCGCAGTTCTCCGGGAACGTTGTTCTCAAAGAATGCCCTGGCGATGATCAGGTTCCAGACCCCTACCGCCCCGGGGAGTACGACTGCCCAAATGGAGTCGAGCATCCCCAAATCACGCACCACCAGATAGCGGGCAATGAGCCCTCCATCAATGAACATGGTGATGATGAAGAGCAGCATGAAGAAGGTTCGCCCGTACAGGTCCTTCCGGGAGAGCGCGTACGCAGCGCAGAGAATCGTCGCCACGCTGATGGCCGTTCCGACCGTCGTGTAGAGGATGGAATTGGCGAACCCCTGGAGGATGGTGGAGTCCGAGAAGATCCGCGTGTAACCCTCGATCGTGAATCCGGCCGGCCACAGCCAGACGTTGCCGTTGAGGATTTCGGACGGTTCGCTGAACGATGCGATCACGATGAAGTACATCGGATAGATGATCACGAGGATTGCCAGGAGCAGGGTTCCGATGGCAACGGTGTTGAACAGCGGATCGGCGAAGCGGTCGCGTTTCCTTCCCCGCTTTGCCTGCTGCTGGGGGCCGCCCTGGGTTGAGACGGGTGTCTCTGCGGGCAGGGATGTCTTGACGATAGGGAATGTGTTGGTCATCGCTTCTTCACCAAAGGCTCGATTGGCCCGCGCGCCGGGCAACCCAGTTAAAGGTCATCAGCAGGGCGAGATTGATAAGGGAATTGAACAGTCCGATGGCGGCCGAATAACTGAATTGCGCTTGCTGCAATCCGGCCTTGTAGACGTAGGTCTGGATTACCTCCGAGGTGGGGAGGTTGAGGTCTGTCTGCATGATCAGGACCTTCTCGAAGCCCAGATTGAAGAGATTTCCGATTGCGAGGATGAACAGGATGGTGATCACCGGCATGATTCCAGGGATGTCTATATGCCGGATCCGCTGCCACTTGTTCGCACCGTCAACACGGGCCGCCTCGTGCAGGGCGGGGTCTATTGCGGTGAGTGCTGCAAGGTAGACAATCATCGAAAAGCCCGCGTTCTGCCAGATGTCCGACCCGATGTAGAGCGGGCGGAACCATTCAGGCGCTCCCATGAAGAAAATGGGGTCGCCGCCGAAGGTGACAATCGCGTTGTTCACGATGCCCGAACGCGGCGAGAAGAGGAGGTGGATCATGCCCACCACCACGACGACGGAGATGAACGACGGCGAATAAAGCACCGTCTGCGTGAATTTCTTGAACCGCTCGCTTTGCAGCTGATTCACGATGAGTGCCAGAATGATCGGCACCGGAAAAGCGATCAGCAGGCCAAGCGCGTTCAGGGTAAGGGTGTTGACGAGGAGCCGCTCGAACTGGAACGAGGTTACGAAGCGTTCAAAATGCTCCAGTCCCACCCACGGGCTGCCGGCAAACCCGTCTGAGGGGTTGTAGTTGCGGAATGCGATTTGCGCCCCGTACATCGGCCAGTACTTGAAGACCAGGATGTAGAGCACTGCTGGTAGTAGTAATACGTATAACTGCCATGACCGCGCCAATAGACGCAAGCGAGTATGCAGGTCGATGGATGAACGGGTTGGGCGCCGCGGACGGCTCTTTACTGATGATTCTGTGCTCATGCTGGCACCTTTGCACTAGCCACTGATTCACGGGGAATCAGCGAGCATTCGATGGGAAATTGATTGGGCCCGCTGCCTCGTTTGTCGAGGAGCAGCTGGACCGCCGTGCGCGCCATTCGCTCGAATGGCAGTTCGACCGTGGTCAGGCCGGGGCTGAGATAGGGAGCAATGGTGTCCTGGTTATCGAAACCGACGATGGAGCAATCGAGGGGAGCGCTCATTCCGAGCGCCTCCAGGGCGCGATAGGCACCCCAGGCCGTTCGGTCATTGCCGCAGAAAATGGCCGTCGGACGGTTCCGCTGATCCATCAGGTTGCGGGTGTGCTCCAGCCCGTCTTCCACGATTCCAGTGCCGTAACGGATGAACCGCTGGTCGACGTCGAGCCCGGCCTCATTCAGGGCGCGCTCATACCCGGCGAGCCGGCCGATTCCTGCGGGGAGGTCGCTGTCCGCAGGCTGGATGTTGATCATGCCGATGCGCGTGTGCCCGGCCTCGATGAGGTGCCGCGTGGCTGAGTATCCGCCGAGCTCCTCATCGGGAAAGACGCTGGGCACCAGGCCTGCCCTGTCCTGGGCGTTCAGGACAACGACGGGCAGCTCCTGCAATGAGGCCGGGACATCGATCACCCGGTGATACATGGAGGCGTACACCACGCCTTCAACACGGTAGGAAAGCATCATGTCAATGGCGGCGGCTTCAAGCTCGTTCTCATTGAAGGTGTCCACGCCCAGGATGACATTCCCGGCTTCCCACGCGCACAGCTGGGCGCCTTTGAGCAGCTTGCCGGCGAAGGGGGCACTGGCAACCTCATCAGAGATGAAACCGATCATCCCTGACTGGCCGCTGCGGAGCGACTTCGCATACGCGTTGGTGCGGTAGCCGAGCTCATCGACCGCCGCCATGACCCGGGCCTTCGTTGCCTCGGCCACGCGGCCGCCGTCCACCTTGTTGAGCACCAGAGAAACGGTTGCCTGGGAGACGCCCGCACGCTCGGCGACTTCCCACATGGTTGGCGTAGAGTGCTTTTTCACCGTTCCTCCTTTCGTCGGTCTTCTGTCGGCACTGTCAGTTTTCTGTAGCTCACTGGAGACCGCTAGTTATTCGTATAACTAGATAGTAGAGCACTGCCGCCTGTGACGTCAACCACACAAGGGATATTCGTCTCACCCTGCAATTTTGGGCACCTCTGGTGGGCCCACGTCGCCCGGACCCACCAGAGGTGCGCAAATCTTCCGTCAGGGACGGCGCTTCAGCCAGTCCACCGCCGCTTCCAGGTCGGAGCGGTCGACACCGTGACCGCCGTCGCGCAGAATCTGCCCGACGTCGGCGCCCCGGCGTTGGAGCTCAGCCACCAGGGTGGTGACGCTGGGCAGCGGCGCCATCGGGTCCGACCGTCCATTGAGCACGAGGAATCTGCTCCCGGACAGGGTGCCCTCCAACGCTCGATCACCGAACGGGTACATCCCCGAAAAGGAGATGACCCTATCCACGGTTTCGGGGTGCAGCATGGCCGTTGCCAGCGCGATGTTTGCACCGTTCGAAAATCCGACGGCGATAAGCATCCGGTCACCGAGGCCGTAATGTTCCCGTGCGTCGGCAACAAAACCTGCCAGCTCACCGGCACGCAGGATGACGTCGTCGACGTCGAACACTCCCTCACCCCGGCGAGCGAACCAGCGGAGCATGCCGCTCTCCGGCACCCGGCCGCGCGGAGCCAGCACCGCAGCGGCGGGGTCCAGCTCCGCTGCCAGAGCCGCGATGTCCTGCTCGTTCGAGCCAGTGCCGTGCAGCATCAACAGCACGGGATGGTCAGCGGCGCCCTCGCGGTACAGGTGCGGCCAGTCAGGAAACCGGGGTGCACTCATCCGGCAATACCTCCAACCGGCTGATCATTCTGCGGAGCGAGCTCGTTGTTGTCCTCCGGCACGTCAATTTTGGCGACCGACGCCTCAATCGCTTCACGGGACGGTTCCAGCCATGGCGGCAGCTTCAACGACCGGCCGAGTTCGAGCAGCGGCTCGTCCACATTGAACCCCGGAGTGTCCGTTGCAATCTCGAACAGGACGCCGCCCGGTTCCCGGAAATAGATCGAGGTGAAGTACTGACGGTCCAGGATGGCCGTGACATGGAATCCTCTCTCCACGAGATCCTGGCGCCACAGCTCCTGGGTGGCCCTGTCCGGCACCCGGAAGGCAATGTGGTGCACGGTCCCTCCCGCCACCAGGCCATACGGACCCGAAGGATCGGCGACGACGTCAACAATGTTGCCTGCACCGCCGTCGCCCGCTTCAAGGCGGGTGCGGCCGGAAGTCTCTCCGGTGATGCGCAGGCCGAGGTCCTCCGTGAGCACCCGAAGGGTGTGCTCCGGATTGGCGACCGTGAGCACGGAGGAGTGCTGGCCCCGGACCGCGTGCTCGGCAGGGACAAACGAGGAATCCCAGGGGTTGCGGGGATCCGTTGTGGAGGAGGCCACGAGGTCGAGCTGCAGTCCGTCGGGGTCGCGCAGCGAGAGCCGCTCCTCATCCGCCGACGCACGCGTGATGGACGCGTCCACGCCGAGGGCACGGAAGTGGTTCTGCCACCAGCCCAGGCTCCCCTCAGGAACGGAGAACGCGGTGGTGGTGGATTGTCCTGAGCCGATCCGCCCCGGCGCCACCTGGCCCCACGGAAAGAAGGTCATGAGCGAACCCGGCCGGCCGGCGTCGTCGCCGTAGTACAGGTGGTACGTGGACGGGTCATCGAAATTAACGGTCTTCTTGACCAGCCGCAGGCCGAGACCGCGGATGTAGAAGTCGATGTTCGCCTGCGGATCACCCGCAATGGCGGTGACGTGGTGCAGGCCCGTGGTGTGCGCTGTCATGGTGTCCTCCGGAGTTCCGGCCGGCCCCTGCGGTCGACGTTGTATATGCAAATGCATCTACTTCCGATGTTATTCCCTTTCCGGCCGTTAGTCTGTGGGGATGCACGAAGCGCTCAGGGAAGCCGTCGGCGAAGCAGTCGGCGGGCGCGTGACGGAGCTGACGGATCTCCAACGAACTCCTCTGGACTACGACGCGTTCCTCGCGCACCGGACGGTGAGCCGGCTGCGGGGCTATGCGATCGCCGACGGCATCCGGGTTCCATGGACCATGATCGAGAAGCGCACCGAAGGTCCGGGCCTGGCTTCGCCATATCTGCTGGACAACGGCAGTCGGGAGTTCGCGGCCTACGGATCGGGACTGCTCGACGACGTCGCTCCCGGCATCGGCGCACCGAAGCTTTATGGAGCGCTGCAGGATGAAACCGGCGGAAGGACCCTCTGGCTCGAGGAGATCCACCATGACGGGGCCAGGCCGCTGGACGCCGAATCGATCCTCGCCGCAGCGCGGGATCTGGGCGGGATGGCCGGCAGATGGCTGGTCCGTGAGCCGGCAGAACCCTGGTACTTCACGGGATGGATTGACCGGCATAGCCAGCCTGAAGCCGTCGAAGCAGGGCTGGCCACCCTGCGCCGAACCCACCCCGACGCCGTCACCCGCCTTGGCGACCGGCTGGCCCGGACCGAGCAACTGATCCTTGACCAGTCCCGCTACCGGACGATTCTCGAATCGCTGCCGCAGACGCTCTGTCACCACGATGCGGTGGGCGCGAACATCTTCCGCTCGCACGGCCGAACCGTGCTGATTGACTGGGAGTCCGTTGGAGCGGGTCCGGTGGGAGCGGATCTCGCGTCCCTGGTGTTCTCCTCCGTGCGCCGCGGCGATGCCCTGGCCGGCGTCATGCTGCCGGTGGTTGAAGAAGCACTGGTACGTTACGCCGCAGCCCTCCGCGTGGAGGCACCCAGTGTCACCGTAGAAGAGGTTCGCCTCGGCTTCGACGCGTCAGTCGCGCTCCGCTGGAAGCTGGCGGTCGACGTCGTCGCCGGCCTTGAGAAAGGACAGCCGCCCCGGCGTGGCAGTCTTCCGGATGAGGACCCGGACGTGGCCCTTGAGGAACTGATCGGCCTGGTGGATCTGCTCCTCGCATCCGCTGACCGGGCGCTCCACCCCGCCCGTGACCCCGGCCCGTGAGTTGGCAGGACACTCCCCCAATGGCGCCGGCAAAGCGGCGTGTCCTGCCAACTCAACGGGAGGGGCGGAGCTCCAGGCCGAGGCCGGGCTGGCCCGTGACCGTCATCCCGGCTGCCGTGATGCTGACGGGTGCGGGCCCGGCAAGGATGCCCAGCTCGGCCATCGTAGCGCCGTCGACCGCTTCCACCCACGCCGTCTCAGCAAGGGTGGAGGCCAGCTGTCCGGACAGCTCCGGAAGCAGGTGCGGCGCCACGGCAATGCTGTTGGCCCGTGCCAATTCGACGATCCGCCGGAACGGCGTGATTCCACCGACGCGGACGATGTTGGGCTGGATGATGTCCACGGCGTCGGCCTCGATGAAGTCGCGGAACCGGTAGATGGTGTGCACGTTCTCGCCCAGGGCAATGGGCACGGACGTGGAGCGTCGAAGCCGCCGGTAGGCGGAGAGATCATCCGCGCGGAGAGGTTCCTCGAGCCAGTGCAGGCCGTACTCACCGAGCCGGTCGAGGGCACGCAGCGTAGTGGGGAGGTCCCACCGCTGGTTGGCGTCGATCATGAGCGCACGGTCGGGGCCGATGACCTTCCGGACCGCGGCGATGCGCTCCGCATCTTCGCGCAGGTCCGGCTTCCCGACCTTCACCTTTACGGCCCGCCGGCCCTCGTCCACCCAGCGCTGGGTCTGCTCGACGAGCTCCTCCAGGCTGTAGTGCAGGTTCACTCCCGATCCGTACACCGGCACAGTCTCACGACGGCGGCCCAGCAGGTCAGGCACGGAGCAGCCCGCCTGCCGCCCGGCCAGGTCCCACAGCGCGAGGTCGACGCCGGCCATCGCGATGGTGGTCAGGCCTCCCCCGCCGGCCTCGTGGAGCCGGGCCCACAGTGCGTCCCACACCTCCTCGGCGCGGGCGGGCAGTCCCGCGACGAACGGCGCGATGTCATGCTCCAGCAGCGCCAGCACCGCCTGCGGGCCGATCGTGGGAGTCCAGGAGAATCCGGAGCCCACACCGCCGTCGTCGGTGGTTACCGTGGTAGCGATGAAATGGTTCTCGGGGACATCCGCTCCCCACGGGCGCGGCAGCGGAACGGTGAGAAGCCGGGCCGAGAGGCCGGTGATCTTGGCGTTCATGAGCCTGCAAGCTCACGGCCGGCGGCGAGGATAGCCTTCAGCTCCACCAGCTGGCTTTCGGAGGGATCGACCAGCGGTGGGCGGACGGAACCGACGTCGAGCCCATCCAGCCGCAGCCCGGCCTTGATGAGCGAGACGCCGAAGCCGGGAGTCTGGTCGCGCAGGCGCACCAGCGGGGCGTAGAAGCCCTCGATCAGGCGGTGCCGGGCCGGTTCGTCGTTGCCGATGTAGGCGCGGTAGTAGGCTGTGGCGATCTCCGGCGCCATGGCGAACGCCGCGGACGAGTAGAGCGGTATTCCGAGTCCGCGGTAGGCGCCCTGGCTGAGTTCAGCGGTGAGGAGCCCGTTGAAGAACTGGAAGTCGGTACGGCCCGTGGCGGCAACCGCAGTGACGATTTCCTGCGCCAACCCCACGTCGCCCACACCGTCCTTGAACCCGACCACCTTGGGGTTGGCGGCGAGCCGGGCCACCGCGTCGGCGGTGAAGGCCCCGTTGGCCCGGTGGTAGATGATGACGGGCAGGCCCGACGCCGCAGCCACCGCCTCGACGTACGCGATGAGGCCGTCGGTGGGCCCCTTGACAAGGTAGGGAGGCAGGACCAGCAGAGCGTCAGCCCCTGCCTCCTCGGCGGCGCGGGCCGCAGCGCGGGCATGGCCGAGCGGCCCCCCGGTACCGGCCACCACGGGAACCTGCCCGTTGACGGCACGGACAGCGGTTGTCACGACGGCGCGGATCTCCTCAAGATCGAGGGCATGGAACTCGCCGGTACCGCACGCAGGGAAGACACCCCCCGGCTGGTGGGGCAACCGCGACTCGATGTGCTCGCGAAGCATGCCCGGGTCCACGGATCCGGAAGGGGAGAAGGGCGTGACGGGAAAAAACAGCACTCCATTGAACTGCATGACTTACCTGGCTTCCTGGATAGCGGAGGCGAGCTCGGACGCTGCGAGTTCCGAACGCCAGCTGCGTTTCGGCTCCCACCCAAGCAGGCGGCGGGCCTTATCGACTGAAAAGGCCGGGCGTGATCCGGTGAGGTTCGCGGCGAGCGACCCGGTGGCGGGAAGATAGCGCGGAATGAGTTCAGCGAGCGGCTCACGGGCCAGGGCATCCGCGGCGCCCACAAAGAACGTTTCACCGTTCGGAATCCGGTCCATGGACTGCAGCAGCACGTCGAGGAAATCCGCCACGTCCCGCGCATCGACATAGTTGAAGACCGCCGGCGCGGACAGCGCCGGATCATCCAGGCGCTCGACGACGGTGTGCCCCTGCTGCGTGGGCGCGCCCGCCCACTCCTCCGGCGAGATGACATAGCAGGGCCGGAACGCGGCGTAACGGAGCCGGTCCCCCTGCGCGGCCGCGAACATCCGCATGGTCTGCTCGGCCACCAGTTTGGAGAGGCCGTAGGCGTGCCACGGCTTCGGCGTGGTCTCCTCGTCCAGCGGGAAGGCCTCCGGCACCCAGCCGGCCGGCGACCCGTAACCGAGAACCGTGGGGCTGGACGCCGTGATGATCCTGCCGATGCCAAGCTCGGTCGCAGCCCCCATCACCTGGAAGGCGAGCTGGCTGTTGGTCTGCAGGATGACGTCCTCGGGCGCGCTGAACGGGACGGCGATCGCGGCGAGGTGGATGACGGCGTCGGGCTGGTGCTTTTCCAGGACCCGGCGGGCCTCCCCTGCTGCCAGCAGGTCAACCGGCTCCTGGCGGATTCCTGCGGGGAACACTCCGTCGGGAACAGTTGTGCGATCCACGGAAACGACGCCATACCCTGCGTCGGCCAGGCCGGTCACCACGCTGCGGCCCAGCCTGCCGGAGCCTCCCGTGACGAGGACGGTGGTCTGTGCCCGCTCAGCCACGGCGCACCCCGTCTTTCCGGGCGGTGAGGTCAGCGCCCAGGTCCAGTTCGCTGATGCGCACCGGCATGGACGAGTCGAGGGAGGCATTCCCCGCGATTCCGACGGCGACGGCCCGCAATCCGTCCAGGTAGCCTGACGGCCTGCCCAGCGGGTCCTCCCCCGGACCCTCGAACAGGTCCGCGAGCAGGAGTGCATCACCGCCGCCGTGGCCGCCCTCCCCGTTCACAATCGGGATCTCGACGGCGGGCTCCCAGTGGCGCTGGAGGATGAGGCGCTCCCCGTTGGTACGGACGGCGTCGTCCTCCTCCACCGGTGTGGCGCTCGGGTCCACGACGTTCTTCTTGTCGGTACTGCCGGACACCGCTGCGCGCTCCACCACCTCAAGCTCGACGCGGCCCAGGGTTCCGTTCACCGCCACCCGGTACCCCTCCCAGGGGCTGTGCGCATTGAGGGAGTAGCTCAGGGTGGACCCGGTCCGGTAGTCCACCACCAGGGCGAGGTTGTCCTCGATGGTGATGCCGGGGGCAAAGACATCCTGATCGCGCTGGTAGCCGTCGTGATGCTCATTGGCGTAGTAGAGCGCGTTGAGGCGTTCATCGTCGCGCAGGTCGAGGGCAAAGGGATCACCCGCGGAGGCATCCGTGGTGCCGCGCTCCGGGCGGTCGGCCAGGCCGCGCGCGGCAGCGTTGCGGTCGCCGTAGAAGCGCAGGCCGCCGCTGGCGTAGACCCGCTCGGGCACGTCGTCGATCCACCAGTTCACCAGGTCAAAGTGGTGCGATGCCTTGTGGATCAGCAGTCCGCCGGAGTTCTCCTTGCGGCGGTGCCAGCGGCGGAAGTAGTCGGCGCCGTGGACGGTGTCGAGCATCCAGCTGAAGTCGATCGAGGTGACGGTGCCGATTGCACCGCTCTGGATGATCTCCTTCAGTGCGCTGTTGCGCGGCGAGTACCGGTAGTTGAAAGTCACGACGACGTCGCGGCCGGTCCGGTCGATCGCGTCGCAGATCCGGCGGCAGCCCTCGGCGTCGATGGTCAACGGTTTCTCTACGACGACGTCGGCGCCCGCTTCCAGCGCCTCAACGATGTAGTCGGCGTGGGTGTAGTCCGGCGTGGTGACGATGACGCGGTCAATCCGGTTGTCCCGGATGAACGAGGTCAGGTCCTGGGGCCTGAACTGGAGGATCTCCGTGCCGGGAGCCAGCTCCGCTGCCAGTCCGAGGTAGTACCCGGCCCGTCCCGGATTGGTGTCGGCGATGGCCACGAGTTCCGCGGAGGACGCGTGGTCGCCGAGCGCGGCGCGGACATACATCTCTGCCCGCGCGCCGGTGCCGACCAGCGCCAGTCGGGTACGTTCGCGGTCCGCGGCCGGGTTCCCGGCGGGAAGAGTCTGGGGGGCGGTGCTCATGTGGCTCCTTATGGTGGCCGTCAGGCGTGCGTCCAAAAAACTGCGAAATCGAGAAAACGTTTTCTGGAAAGGTTATATGCTTTCTATCAACACACCGGTACGCCCGTCAACCATTCGTTGCGGGGGCGCCGATCCCCATCCGGATGAGGAAGCAATGGCCAGGAAAACAGCCAACCGCAGGGTAGGCATTACCGACGTCGCGCAACGGGCTGGAGTCTCACTGGCCTCGGTCTCGCGGGTCATGAACGGCAACTTCAGCGTGGACCCCGATATTGCCGCCCGGGTCCGCGCCGCCGCAGCCGAGCTCAACTACCACCCCAACGCGGTGGGTCGGAGCCTGGCCCTCGGCAAGACGGACACCATCGGGATTGTGGTTCCGGACCTGGCCAACCCCACCTTCCAGGGCATGCTCCGCGGAGTCAGCCGCGCCGCCGCCCAGGACGGCTACCGCGTACTGATTGCGGACTCCTCCGAGGTCTCCAGCGAGGAATCCATCCTGGCGGGCGAGGCACGGCGGCGGTGTGACGGCGTCGTACTCTGCGCGCCACGCATGAATGAAGCGGAGCTGGAGGCGCTGCTTCCGTCCCTCCAGCCGCTGGTGCTCATCAACCGTTCGACGGCGGACACCCAGACCCCCAGCCTCGTAGTGGACTACGGCCAGGGCATCCAGGACCTGGCCGCGCACCTGGTGGAACTCGGCCACACCCGACTGGTGTTTCTCGCCGGACCGGAACGCAGCGCCGGCAACCAGGCCCGCCTGCAGGGGCTGGAGAAGTTCCGCGTGGACCACCCGGAAGTGGAGCTGACCACGCTCCCCGCGGGCTCGAGTTTCGAAGCGGGCCATGTGTCCGCGGTGGCGGTTCTCGCAACCGGCGCTACGGGCGTGCTGGCCTTCAACGACCTCGTGGCCATGGGACTGCTGAGCGGGCTCCATGAGCGGGGCGTCGATGTTCCCGGAGATATCTCGGTGACCGGCTTTGACGACATCCCGTTTGCGAATTACACGACGCCGCCGCTGACCACTGCGGCGGTGGCGATCAATGACATCGGCGAGCAGGCGTGGCATGAGCTGCGTCAGCTCCTCGGTGACGGGGATCCCGAACCCGCGCACACCACCTTCCAGCCGGAGCTGAAGCGCCGCGGGAGCACCGGTCGGGTCAAGAAGCCCACCCTAAGTTGATTCCGGATGCAAAGCAGACTTAGTGTTTTCGGAAGGAACACCACCTAAAGGAGGCATCATGATTGGCTTTATCATTGCCGGATTGATCATCGGGGCGCTCGCCCGGCTCATCAAGCCAGGCAAGCAGAACCTCGGGCTGCTCGCAACGCTACTGCTCGGACTGGCCGGATCGGTGATCGGAGGGCTGGTTGCCAGCTTCTTCCACACCGGCGGAATCTTCGAGCTGAACGTGCTCGGCTTCATCGTTGCGGTCATCGCAGCGGTTCTGCTGATCGGCGTTGCCGAGTCGCTATCCGGTCGCCGCAACCGCAGCGTTCGCCGGTAAGCACCGTCAGGGCGCACCGCGCCTCGCACAGAAACGGCCCTTGGGCGCAGAATCGCCGGTTCGAACCGGCGGTCCTGCACCCGGGGGCCGTTTTTGTGCCCGGTGCGGCGTCCGCTACAGCGCCTTCACCGCACCGAGCACCCTCGTCAGCGACTCCTTGGCGTCCCCGAACAGCAGGGTGGTCTTCGGCGAATACAGCAGCTCGTTTTCGATGCCGGCGAACCCCGGACGCATGGACCGCTTGAGGAAGACCACCTGCCCGGCATCAGAGACCTCGAGGATCGGCATCCCATAGATCGGTGACCCGGGCGACGTCTTTGCCGCCGGGTTCACCACATCGTTGGCGCCCACCACCAGTGCAACGTCCACGTTCCGGAATTCCGGGTTCACCTCGGCCATCTCCCGCAGGGACTCGTACGGCACGTTAGCCTCCGCGAGCAGCACGTTCATGTGCCCCGGCATCCGGCCGGCCACCGGATGGATCGCGAAGGAAACCTCGACGCCCCGTGCTTCCAGCGCGTCCGCGAGCTCGGCTATAGTGTGCTGGCCCTGGGACACCGCAAGCCCGTAGCCGGGCACCATCACCACCCGCTGCGCGTACCCGAGCATGACGGCGACATCCTCCGGCCCCGACGCCCGCACCGGCCGCTCGCTCACCGTTCCTCCCCCGGCCGTGGACCCGCCGCGGAACGCGCCGAACAGGATCCCGCTGACCCCGCGACCCATCGCGGCGGCCATCGCCCGGGTCAGGATGGTGCCGCTGGCGCCGACCAGTGTTCCGGCCACGAGCAGCAGCACGTTGTCCAGCACCACGCCGGAGGCCGCCACGGCCAGCCCGGTAAACGCGTTGAGCAGGGAAATGACGATCGGCACGTCCGCGCCTCCGACCGGCAGCACCAACAGCACTCCACCCGCCAGCCCGAGTAGCAGCAGCACGCTCGCCCACACCAGGTTGCCCGTCGCCGTCACCAGCACCGCAGCCACCAGAAGGGCAACGACGACGGCGGTCATCGCGAACCGCATGCCGGTGAAGATGACCGGGCGGGTGGTCATCAGTTCCTGCAGCTTCGCGACGGTGATCGCCGAGCCGGCGAAGGACACCGCACCCACCACGAGAGTGAAGACGACGGCGGCACGCACCCATGCGCCGTCGTGCGCTGCCAGTTCCAGGATGGCCACCAGCGCCGCCGCACCGCCGCCGACCCCGTTGAAAAGCGCGACCAGCTGCGGCATCTGGGTCATGTGGACGCGCCGCGCGATGGGCGCGGCGATTGCGGCACCCACTGCCACCGCAATCAGGATGGCCGGCAGGTTCTCCAGCCGGGCGGACAGGAAGACGGTGACGACGGCGATCGCCGCTCCCGCCGCACCGATGAGGTTGCCGCGGCGGGCGGTGCGCGGGGAGCTCAGGCCCTTCAGCGCTAGGATGAAGCAGACCGCGACCGCCAGGTACAGCAGGGCCGTGGCTTCGGAGGGGAGGACGTTCATGCGCCGTGCTCCGGGTCGGAGTTCCCTGACTGGGTGCGGCCGCGGAACATGTGGAGCATCCGGTCGGTCACTACAAATCCGCCCACCAGGTTCACCGTGGCAAGCAGCACCGCGAGCAGTGCGAGTCCCAATGGCAGCGGTTCGGCGGCCTGCCCCGCCACGAGGATGGCGCCGACGAGGATGATCCCGTGGATGGCGTTGGCGCCGGACATCAGCGGCGTGTGGAGGGTGCTGGTCACCTTGGAGACCACCTCGAAGCCGACAAAGACGGCGAGCACCACCACGGTGAGCAGGGTGGACAGGTCCATCAGGAGGCTCCTTCCAGTGCGGCGGCAGTGGGTTGGTGCAGCACCGCGCCCTCGGAGGTGAGGCACGCTCCGGCAACGACGTCATCGGCGAAGTCCGGGACCACCCGACCGTCGACGGTCATGAGTTCCACCAGGTTGGCGACGTTGGCGGCAAACAGCCGCGACGCGTCGGCGGCCATGGCCGAGGCCGCGTCCTTCATACCCACCAGGGTGACGGTGCCACCGTCCCCCGGCACCGCGACGCTGTGCCCCGCCCGTGTGCCTTCCACGTTCCCACCGGTCTCGGCGGCGAGGTCGACGACGACGGCACCGCCCTTCATTCCCTGCACCATGGCGGTGGTCACCAGGAGCGGCGCGGGCTTGCCGGGGACGGCAGCCGTGGTGATCAGGACGTCCGATGCCGCGATGTGCGGGGCGAGGAGCTCCCGCTGACGTGCCGCCCGGTCCTCGCTCATCTCCCGGGCGTATCCGCCGGAGCCTTCAATGGCGTCCAGGTCGAGGTGGATGAAGGTGCCGCCCAGGGAGGTGACCTCATCCTTGGAGGCGGGGCGGACGTCATACGCGGAGACCCTGGCGCCCAGCCGTTTCGCCGTTCCGATCGCCTGGAGCCCGGCCACGCCGGCGCCGAGCACCAGGACGCGGGCGGGGGGAACGGTTCCCGCCGCCGTCATATAGAGGGGGAAGAAGCGGGGAAAACG
This sequence comes from Arthrobacter subterraneus, assembly GCF_900099735.1. Taxonomy (GTDB): domain Bacteria; phylum Actinomycetota; class Actinomycetes; order Actinomycetales; family Micrococcaceae; genus Arthrobacter_D; species Arthrobacter_D subterraneus. Next base: position 28,797 of record NZ_FNDT01000021.1, read on the forward strand.
GATTGCCGCCTCGAGGACCGCGCGGTATCCGGCCACGAGGGACTGGGAGGACAGCGCATCCATGGACTGGGCGCGGGAAATCCGCGGGATGAGCTCGAGCGCAAAGGAGGTCACCCCTGCCTCGGCCAGGGCGCGGACGGTGGGCAGTTCCGCTGCCGGGGAGGCGAAGCCCACCGTAATGGTGCCGGGACGCAGCCGGCAGGCTTCCTCCACGGTCAGCGGCGCGACATGGCACAGGACCGCGGGGGCGATTGTGTTCTCGTCGAGGGTCGGGACGACGAGGGCTCCGGCCGCACGGTACGCCGCGTCGTCGTGCCCTGCGTGGACCCCGGCGCCGGATTCAACAGCGATGTCCAGGCCGAGCTTCGCCAGTTGGCGGACGGAGGCGGGGGTCGCCGCCACCCGGCGCTCGCCCGCCCGGGTTTCCCGCTTGATTCCCACCAACACAGTCCGGTTCCCTTCCAGGTCTCAGCACCTTCGCCCAGCCGCTGAGACTTAGCATCACACAGCCGGGGTACCTGCGGAATGCAACGGCGGCCGGTGTTGCGGGAAGGTTATGCGGCGGCTCGTCCAAAGGCGGCCATGGGTTGACGCGGCAGGCGGACGGCAGAAGGCGGCGGGCTCAGGCCGATTCCCGCCAGACCACGGACGTCTCAAGCATCCGCACCTCGGCATCCTTGCCCTCGATCTGCGCGAGGACCAACTCGGCAGCCGCCCGCCCCAGGAGGTCAGCGGGCTGCTTCACCGTGGACAGCTGCGGTTTGCAGCGCAGTGCCCAGCTGCTGTCATCGAAGCCGACAATGCCGACGTCTTCCGGCACCCGGCGCCCGTGCTCCTGGAGCGTGGCCATGGCCCCGGCCGCCACTGCGTCGGACGCGGCAAAAACGCCATCGAGGTCCGGGTGTCGGCGGAGGAGTTCCGCCATCCCGTCAGCTCCGGCAGCGTAGGTGTAGAGCGGGAATTCGATCACGAGATCGGGGCGGAACGCCGCCCCGACGGCCGTCCGGAAGCCCTCCAGCCGGTCCTGGCCGGAGTCGCGGTCCAGTGCGCACGCGATCATGGCCACCTTCTTCCGTCCGGTGGCCAACAGCCGCTCGACAATGGCCCGGGCGGCGCTCACATTGTCGATCCCCACGTACGGGAGGTCAGGGGTTCCCGGCGGATGGCCAACAAAGGCGGCCGGGATTCCGAGGTTCCGCACCGCCGTCGCAATTGGATCGGCAGTGCGTGCGGAAATGATGACGGCGCCGTCCACCAGGCCCCCGCGGAGATAGTCCGCCACCCTCTGGCTGTCGCGGGCGGTGTCGATGATCAGGGAAACCAGCTGGTAGTCGGCGGCGGAGAGCACCGAGTTGGCGCCGAGGAGGATGGACCCGATGTTCGGGTCCTCGAAGAGCAGTGAGTGCGGCTCGTGGATGATCAGCCCGATGGCCCGGGACTCCTGGCGCACCAGGTTCCGCGCCGCCGAATTGCGCACGTAACCGACCTTCGCAATGGCTGACTCGACGGCCATTTTGGCCTCGGGCGAAACGTACTTCTCCCCATTCACCACGCGGGACACAGTGCCCCGGGACAAGCCCGCGGCGGAGGCAACGTCGTTGATCGTTGCGCGCCGCCGGCGCGTGCGGGTGGAGTCCATACCGCTTACTGTAACCGAGCCTGCGGTGCCCGCGCCGGGGAGAAAACGCCTGAGGAATCATGTCAAGATGCGCGCGTAGATTCCTTCGTGGAATCATTCGAAAGTGCGCGCGTGGCGGGTTTGGTTTTGGGTCCTTGTTTGCTGGTCGTGACTGTGAGCAGTTCGGCTGTGAGTGCCTGAACCTGCCGCTGGAGTGCTGCTGGATTCAGGGGCGTGTTCTGCCGCGCCAGTTTCGCTTTGGTGCTCTTGCGGACCGTGCCGATATCGTTGATGACCCGTTGGTAGGGGGTGGCCGGGGTGTCGTACTTCTTGATCACTTTCGCGCCGCGGCGCTCTTTCGAAACCAGTTTCTGCTGTGGCGCGAAGTGGTTTGTCAGCAGGCTCTGCAAGAGCCAAATCCTGTTCAGCAGCTCTAACTCGACCGGAGTGTCATAACGGTGGTAGCCCACCGTTTGACGGACCACATGCCAGTTCTTCTGCTCCACGTGAGCGCCGTCATTCTTGTTCCCGGACCTCGACCTGGTGAAGGTGAGCTTCTGCTCTTCACACCAGCGGAACAGTTCCCAGTTGATAAATTCTGACCCGTTGTCCGAATCCACCCCAAGGACCGGAAACGGGAACGCCGCAACGGCGTCTTGTATGGCAGCCAACACCCATTTCTGCGCCTTATTCCGTACCGACCGGGTCTCCGTCCAGCCCGTGGCGATGTCGGTGATATCCAGAGTGAAGCAGAATTCACCGTGGTTGTTTCCGCCCTCGTGGCCGACCAGATCAATCTCCACAAAACCCGGCCGGTTATCGTCCCACTCGGCCCAGGTGCGCATCGGAATCGAGTCCTTCAACAGCGTCCCGGGCTTGGTATGAGACCGGCCACGCGGATCCAGCTTCGCCCGGTCAGCCTTGAGCCGCCGATCTATCGTGGCCGAGGAAATCCGCAGTAACGCTTCCGCTGTCGACTCATCAATTTCAAGCTCACCGTGCCGGCGCAACCGCGGCACCAGATCCGGCAGCGCCGCAGCCAGCAGCCGCCCACACGGCGTACCCTGCACCGCCCAGCAGAACCGCAGCGCCGTAATCACCGCCTCCCCATACAGCGGCGGCCGCGGCGGCCGGGCCTGGACCTCCCTCAGGACCAACGCCTGCTTCAACACCTTCCGCGCATGCGAACGATGCCATCCGGTCAACGCACACAACTCATCGAGGATGGTTTTCTTTCCCGCCCGGCTCGAACGCGCATATCTCGTCGCCATAGCCTTGGTAACAGCCTTACGTTGACCCATCGTCAGCTCCATAGCCGCAGGCCTACCGCCACCACGAAACCGGCCACAGCAGACACACCGCTACGCGCGCATTACCAAATGATTCTTCGATACCTCCTACGCGCGCATCTTCTATGAGTCAACGCGAAACGTTGACAGCCCAATGTGATGCACGCTACTCTGTGAACGCTCCCAGATAAGACGACCGCTCTTCGCGCTTCCGACTCTGGGAACGTTCACAGAAGCAATAGGCCAGTACAAGTCAGGATCAGCGTGCAGACCAACTCTTCCCCGGTTACCCAGCTTGCCCCGGACGGCGGACTGGTGTTCGGATGCGACTACAACCCCGAACAATGGGATGAGGCCACCTGGATTGAGGATGTCCGGCTGATGCGTGAAGCCGGCGTGAACCTCGTCGCGATCAACATCTTCGGCTGGGCAGAACTCCAGCCCGACGCCGACACGTTCACCTTCGACCGGCTCGACGCCGTCATGGACCTCCTCTCAGCCAACGGCATCGGCGTGAACCTGGGGACCGGCACCTCCTCCCCTCCCCCGTGGCTCACCACCGCGCACCCCGCGATCCTTCCCGTCACCGCGGACGGCGCCACCCGCTGGCCCGGTGGACGCCAGGCCTGGTGCCCCAGCTCCCCCATCTTCCGGACTTCGGCCCTGCGGCTCGTCGAGGAAGTCGCCCGTCGCTACGGATCCCACCCCGCCCTGCGCCTCTGGCACGTGTCCAACGAGCTCGGCTGCCACAATGCGCTGTGCTACTGCGATACCTCGGCGGACGCTTTCCGCCGCTGGCTGCAGGACCGCTACCCCACCCTGGACGCCCTCAACGCAGCCTGGGGTACCGCCTTCTGGAGCCAGCGGTACTCGGCGTGGGAACAGATCCTCCCCCCGCGCACCCCGCACGCCACACCGAATCCCACCCAGGTTCTCGACTTCCGACGCTTCAGTTCAGACGAACTCCTCGGGTACTACCGCGCGGAAACCGCTGTGCTGCGTGCACACAGCAGCCTTCCGGTCACCACCAACTTCATGGTCACCGCCCACATCCGCACCCAGAACTACTGGCAGTGGGCGCCGGAAATGGACGTCATCGCCAATGACCACTACCCGGATCACCGCCTGGAGGACCCGGTGCAGGAGATCGCCTTCGCCGCCGACCTCACCCGCGGTCTCGCCCGGAACCGCCCCTGGCTCCTGATGGAACACGCCACCAGCGCCGTCAACTGGCAACCCCGCAACATCGCCAAGGCGCCCGGTGAACTGCTGCGCAATTCCCTGGCACACCTGGCCCGCGGCGCTGACGGGCTGTGCTTCTTCCAGTGGCGGGCATCGCTGCAGGGAAGCGAGAAGTTCCACTCCGCCATGCTCCCCCACGCCGGCACCGACTCGAAGATCTGGCGTGAAGTCAGCGAACTCGGGGACGCCCTGGGCCGCCTCCGCGAGGTGGCCGGCAGCACGGTCACCGCCCGCGCCGCCGTCGTCTTCAGCTGGGAAGCCTGGTGGGCCTGCGACGGTGAGTCCCACCCCTCCTCGGACCTCCGCTACCTGGACCAGGTACACGCCCTCTACGGCGCACTGTGGGATGCCGGCATCACCGCCGACTTCCTGCCGCCGGACGGCGACTTGTCCGCCTACGACCTGGTGCTCGTGCCCGCGCTCTACCTCGTCACGGACGACGACGCCGCACGGCTCACCGACTATGTGCGCCAGGGCGGCACCGCGGTGATCTCCTTCTTCAGCGGCATCGTCGATGAGAATGAGCGGGTCCGCCCGGGCGGCTACCCCGGCGCGTTCCGCGACCTGCTCGGTGTCCGGGTCGAGGAATTCCACCCGCTGGCCGCAGGCCGGCAGCTGGCACTGTCCAACGGAACCTCAGCGGAGCTCTGGAGCGAAGCGCTCCGCACCACCACCGCGGAACCCGTCCTGACCATCACCGACGGCCACCTCTCCGGGACTCCGGCCGTGACCCGGAATTCCTTCGGGAACGGCACTGCCTGGTACCTGGGCACCTCCCTCGACAAGGAAACCCTGCTCGAGGTCCTCAGCGACGCTGCCCGTTCCGCGGGCATCCCGGCCTCCGGGACGCGCGGGGTGGAGACCATCGAACGGGTCGCCGGCGACCGGACCTACCTCTTCCTGATCAACCACACCACACAGGACCACAAGCACCGCGTCACCGGAACGGAACTGGTGACCGGCACGGACGTTGCCGACGTCGTCGTTGTTCCGGAAGGCAGCGTGCGCGTGGTGCGCACCATCCCAACAGGCAAGGAGGCCAACTGAATGGCTACCGTGGACCAGGCCCAGACTCCGCCGCGGGCGGCGGAGAAATCCCCGCGCACGCCCCACACGGGGCGCAGCACGCGCAGGGCGGTGACGGTGTTCGTTGCGCCGTTCGCCGTATTGTTCCTTCTCTTCTATGCGGCACCGATCATCTACGCGATGATCCAGTCGCTGCTGATGGTCGAGCGTCAAGGCACGTTCGGTGCACCGCAACAGGTCTTCGGAGGGTTCACCCAGTACGCGCTGGTCTTCCAGGACGAGGCATTCTGGGCCTCCGTGGGCCGGGTTCTCCTGTTCGGCGTGGTGCAGGTTCCGGTGATGCTCGGGATGGCGCTGCTGTTCGCGCTGCTGCTGGACTCACCGCTACTGAAGGGTAAGCGGTTCTTCCGGCTCGCGTTCTTCGCCCCCTACGCCGTGCCGGGCGTGATCGCCGCGATCATGTGGGGGTTCCTGTACTCGCCGTCGCTGTCCCCGTTCGGTGCCGTCACCTCGGAGATCAACTTCCTCGACGGATCCCTGGTTCTCTGGGCGATCGCCAATATTGTGACCTGGGTATACGTGGGCTACAACATGCTCATCATCTACGCCTCGCTGCTGGCCATCCCCACGGAGATCTACGAGGCGGCCCGGCTTGACGGTGCCTCCAACACGCAGATTGCCTGGCGCATCAAGATCCCGCTGGTCACCCCGGCCATCATCCTGACGGCGGTGTTCTCCATCATCGGCACCCTGCAGCTGCTCGCTGAACCGCAGACGCTGCGCAGTTTCAGCTCTGCGATCAGCAGCACCTACACGCCCAACCTCGCCGTCTACACCACGGCGTCGATTCCCAACTACAACCTGGCAGCCGCGTTCTCCGTTGTGCTGGCGCTCGCCACGTTCATCCTCTCCTTCGTGTTCCTGAAGGCCACCCAGCGGAAGGTATCCCAATGACCACGGCAGCCGCTCCCCTGACCGCCGCCGAGAAGGCGCACTCGCGGGGCCCACGTCAGAACGTGATGTCCCGTGCAGCCGCGATGCTCGTCATGGGCGTCTTCACCCTCTATTTCCTGACCCCGATCTGGTGGCTGCTGGTCACCTCCACGAAGACCGGCAGCGAGATCACCGGGACGGCACCGCTCTGGTTCACCCCGAATTCCATCTCCACCTTCTTCACCAACCTCACCGGACTGTTCCAGTACCAGGACGGGTTGTTCGTCAAGTGGCTCGTGAACAGCGCGCTCTATGCCGGCGCGGGAGCACTGCTCGGCACCATCATTGCGGCCATGTGCGGCTACGCGCTGGCCAAGTACGAGTTCAAGGGGCGCGAGGCGATCTTCAACGTGGTCCTCAGCGGTGTGCTGGTCCCGGCGACAGCGCTGGCCCTGCCGCTGTTCCTGATCTTCAGCGAAGTGAACCTCACCAACACCTACTGGGCGGTATTCCTGCCCAGTCTGGTCAGCCCGTTCGGGGTGTACCTCGCGCGGATCTACGCCGCAGCCAGCGTGCCCGGTGAGCTCCTCGAAGCGGCCCGGCTGGACGGCTCCGGTGAGGTGCGGACCTTCTTCACCGTCTCCACCCGCCTGATGGCACCCGCGCTGGTGACGATCTTCCTGTTCCAGTTCGTGGCCATCTGGAACAACTTCTTCCTCCCGCTGATCATGCTCCGCGACCAGGCGCTCTTCCCGGTCACCCTTGGTCTCTATGCCTGGAACAGCCAGATCAGCCAGATCCCGGAGCTGCGTACCTACGTGATCATCGGGGCGCTGGTCTCGATCGTCCCGCTCATCATCGCGTTCCTCGGCTTGCAGCGCTTCTGGAGCAGCGGCCTCGGTGCGGGAAGCGTCAAGTAATCCCCAAAACCTCCCAACCGCCGGAAGGCACCCGTCTTCCGGCACCGTCCCATACACAAAAGGAAAAACACACATGCGTATGCATCACGGAAAGACCACCGCCGCCGTCGTCATGGTCTCCGCGCTGGCCCTCGCGGGCTGCTCCGGCGGGTCCAACACCGCCGGCGGTACGGAACCGGCCGCCTGCGAGCCGTCCACCGAACCCGTGGACCTGACTTTCACCACCTGGGTTCCGGGCATGGACCAGGTGGTGGAGCTCTGGAACGAGGAGAACCCGGACATCCAGGTGACCGTGCAGTCCGGCCCCAACGGGAACTCCGGTACGTACCAGAACTTCTTCAACCAGCTCCAGGCGGGCAACGCCCCGGACCTCGGCCAGATCGAATACGACGCACTGCCCAACTTCCGCGTGCAGGACGGACTTGAGAACATTGCCGCCTGTGAAGGCATCGGTGACGCCGGGGACCAGTTCATCGACTGGACCTGGAACCAGGTGACGTTCGGTGAAGAAGACGCTGTCTACGCGATCCCGCAGGACAGCGGTCCGATGGCGATGTTCTATCGCGCGGACCTTTTCGAGCAGGCCGGCATCGAAGTGCCGACCACCTGGGAAGAATACGCCACCGCCGCCGAGCAGATCCGTGAGGAAGGCGGCTACATCACCAACTTCCCGCGCTCGGACGTGAACTGGTTCGCCGGCCTCGTCTGGCAGGCAGGCGGCGAGTGGTTCAGCAACGAGGAAGACGGCTGGGAGGTCAATCTCACCGGCGAGGAATCCACCCAGGTGGCCGAGTACTGGCAGGGCCTCCTCGAGGATGACCTTGTCTCCACGCTGCCCTCCTTCTCCGACGAGTGGAACGCGTCCTTCAACGAGGGCGACCAGTGGACCTGGGTGTCCGCGGTCTGGGGTACCTCCACCCTGCAGAGCGGCGCGCCGGATACCTCCGGCAAGTGGGCGGTTGCTCCGATGCCGCAGTGGGACGCGGGTCAGAGCGCTGCCGGAAACTGGGGCGGATCATCCACCGCCGTGCTGAAGGGGTCCGACCACCCCTATGAAGCCTCCCAGTTTGCGCTGTGGCTCAACACCGACCCGGAGGCGCTGGCCCTGGCCAACGAGCTGGGCGGGCTCTACCCGGCCGCATCGGCAGGATCAGAGCTCGAGGCGTTCGCCGGTGAGTCGGAGTTCTTTGGTGGACAGGCCGTCTACGACGTCTTCGCCGAAGCCTCCGGCAACGTTGACCCCGAGTTCACGTGGGGCCCCACCATGACCCAGACCTACACCGATGTCTCCGACGGGTTCGGCGCCGCAATCGGTGGTGAGTCCACGCTGAGCGAGGCCCTGCAGAACGGCGAGACCAAGACCGTCGACGCCCTGAAGGCACAGTCCATCCCCGTAGTGGAGTAGGTCCGGTTCGATTCGTCGGCTGGTTGCAGGTCCGTCGGTACGTTGCGACGGACCTGCGGCCGGCCGACGTTTTTGTGCCAACAGGCGCGCGGACGTAAGCGTCCGGCTGCATACTTCCAGCCGACCATCAGGTGCAACCTGTAGCCTTGGGACATCTTCGGGAATCTTGGGGACCCCTCCGCGGCTGGGAAGTCGGTTATCGACTTCAGGGATTTACATGACTATCACTGCACCCGCCCGCACCGTGCGCGTTGCCAAACCGAACGACGTCGTTGCCTCCTATACGACGCTCCTCAAGGAAGTGCGCAGGGAAGGCCTCCTAACTCGGAAGCGCGGCTTCTACATTTCCGTGATGGCCTGCCTCGGCCTGGCGCTCGGCGCTTCCTGGACGGGCTTTGCCCTTCTGGGCGACACCTGGTTCCAGCTCCTCGTCGCCGGCGTGCTCGGCATCGTCCTCACGCAGATCGCGTTCCTCGCCCATGAGGCGTCCCACCGCCAGATCTTCGCCTCCCGTGGCGCCAACGACTGGTCCGGGCGCATCCTGGCCGCCGGCGTCGTCGGCATCAGTTACCAGTGGTGGATGAACAAGCACTCCCGCCACCACAATGACCCCAACGTAGTGGGCAAGGACCCGGACATTGAGGTGGACACCATCTCGTTCATCGAGGAAGACGCCGCCAAGGCGAAGGGCATTCAGGCGTGGGTCACCCGGCGTCAGGGCTACCTGTTCTTTCCCCTGCTGACCTTCGAGGGCCTCAACCTGCACGCCCGCTCCATTGCCACGCTGTTCCGCCCCGGGGCGATCCAGGGCCGCTGGGTTGAGCTGGCGCTCCTTGCGGTGCGTTTTGGTCTCTTTTTCGGTGTGCTGTTCTGGTTCCTGCCCGTCGGGATGGCCTTCGCCTTCATCGGCGTGCAGATGGCCGTGTTCGGGATCTACATGGGCGCTTCCTTCGCGCCGAACCACAAGGGCATGCCGATCATCCCCCGCGGCAGCAAACTGGATTTCTTTCAGAAGCAGGTCCTCACCTCGCGCAATATCCGCGGCGGCAACTTCATCAACAATGCCTACGGCGGCCTGAACTTCCAGATTGAGCACCACCTCTTCCCGGACATGCCGCGCCCGCACCTGCGCCGGGCGGCCGTGATTGTGCGCGAGCACTGCGAGCGCCTCAAGGTCCCCTACACCGAGGTGGGGGTGGCCGCGTCCTACGGCGCCGTTGTCTCCTACCTGAACCGGGTGGGCCTCTCAGCCCGGGACCCCTTTGACTGCCCGATGGTCAACCGGTACCGCCGGCGCTAATGTCTCATAACCAAACGAACTGAGCCAAACGACGACGGCGACCCTCACCTCATGGTGAGCGGTCGCCGTCGTCGTATGGTTACCGGGATTCCAGCGTCAGGCGTTCGAGCGATCTGATCTATCGACAGGTCATTCGCCGGGGCTATGCAGAGCGGGTAAGGCTCCTGAAGCAGCGCGAATGTGATGCTCCGTGAGGTCCGCCGCGAGCTTTCCGTCGCCCGCGATGATCGCGTCGAAAATGGCCTGATGTTGTTCCCGCAGCATGGTCACAACCGGCGACCAGTCGTTCAACTGACGGAACGCTTCCAGGATCGGAGCACGCAGCGAGGCCCTGATTGCAATCGTCAGATCCGCTACCAAACGGTTTCCGCTTGCCTCCGCGATAGCAACGTGGAACGCAGTGTCGGCATCGTTGAACTCTTCGCGGGAAATTGCTTCCGAGTTCATGCGATTCAGCGGATCACGAATGCCCGCCACGGACTCGTCGTTCAAGTTCTCCGCAGCGAAGATGGCGCTGGATCGTTCCAACATCACGCGTGCGTCGATGACATCCGCGAGCTGGAAGTTGGATAGGGCAATGTGCAGCCGGAGGAAACGGGTAAGCGCTTCGCCTGAGAAGGAGGCTATGAAGGTTCCCGCTTCCGCTCCAGCTCCGACGCTGGAACGAAGTACGCCTTGTCCCTCAAGGACTCTTATCGCCTCACGGACGCCCGCCCGGCTCACCTGCAGTCGCGCCGCAAGCTCACGTTCGGCCGGTAGCGGATCCCCCACTTTGAGCGCGCCGCTCAAAATCTGGTCTTCAATTGCCTCGATGACCAGCTCATGCGCGCGGGCGCGTGCAACCGGGCGCCAAGTGGGGCTGTCCAGCCACGAACTAGGGACGTTTTCGCTCATGCTCCAATGATGTCACGCCTCGACACCTCAGGAGGAAAGCGATTTCCCCGGTGAATTCCTTTTCGCCTTGACCGAGCCTTGACCAAGACCGGGTTGACGTAGATCACATTTACCCCCTATGGTCATTCAGTGGTCAGACCACTAAAAGGTCAACTGACCACCCTCAGCGGCGCAGCAGTACCCCATAAGCACCAATCGGTCAGAGAGGATCGAAATAGTGGACAATCTCGCAGTACTCAGTCTCTTAGCGCTGACGCCCATTCTCATTGTGGGTGTTCTCTTGGCGGGATTCCGCTGGCCGGCGAAGTTCGCCATGCCGGTCGGTTATATCGCTGCAGTTCTCGTGGCGATGCTGGTCTGGCGGATGGACTTCACCGGCATCCTTGCCGCATCCCTCGAAGGCCTGGTGATCGCGGCAACCCTGCTCTACGTGGTGTTCGGCGCACTGCTGTTGCTGGCCACGTTGACGGTAGGCGGGGCGATGTCCACCATCCGTGCCGGATTCAACAACATCTCCGCAGATAGGCGTGTTCAAGCGATCATCGTCGGCTGGCTGTTCGGCAGCTTCATTGAAGGCGCCTCAGGCTTCGGCACGCCAGCCGCCGTCGTCGCTCCGCTGCTTTTGGCGCTCGGCTTCCCCGCCATGGCCGCGGTAATGATCGGTCTGATCATCCAAAGCACACCTGTCAGTTTCGGCGCGGTCGGGACCCCGATCATTATCGGTGTCGGCGGTGGGCTCGGAGGAGATCCGGCGGTCGACGAGCGCATGGCCGAGCTCGGCGTCACCTTCCCTGACTTTGTCGCATCCATTGGATTCGAGGTCGCTCTCATCCACGCCATTGTGGGCCTGCTCATTCCTCTCTTCCTGGCATGCATGCTGACCGGATTCTTTGGCCCCGAACGGCGCTTCCGTGACGGTCTGGCCGTCTGGCCGTTCGCCATCTACGCCTCACTGGCCATGACCGTCCCTTACGTCCTGGTCGCGCGTTTCCTCGGCCCTGAATTTCCCTCACTCCTCGGTGGAATCATCGGCCTGACACTGGTCATGTACACCTCCGGCCGCGGCTTCCTCATGCCCAAGGAAACCTTCGACTTTGGTCCAAGGTCCGGCTGGGCCGAGCGGTGGATAGGCCGCATCCAACCCGCTGAAGCTACGGACACTACTGCGCGCATGAGCAAGGTGCGCGCCTGGACTCCCTACGTACTGATGGGCCTCCTGCTGGTGGCAACCCGCGTCATCGAACCACTCAAGTCCTTCCTGACGGGCCTTGCCATCCCTTTCGAGAACATCCTCGGCACCGGGATTACAACCTCAATACAGCCGTTCTACCTCCCAGGCTTCATGCTTATCCTTGCCTCGATTGCAGGCTACGTGCTGCACCGGATGAGTGGGAGGCAGATTGTCCAAACCTGGAAGATTTCCGGCGCACAGCTGGCAGGAACTGCGGTCGCACTCCTGTTCGCCGTACCGCTGGTGCGCATTCTTATCCAGTCAGGCCCCGATCTGAACGATTCCGGCATTGCGAGCATGCCGGTAGTCCTAGCTGAAGGTGCTGCGGCCCTGACCGGCGAGGCATGGCCTGTCGTGGCGCCATTCATTGGCGCACTGGGTGCCTTCATCGCGGGCTCGAACACCGTGTCCAATCTGACCTTCTCGCAGTTCCAGTTCTCCACCGGCAGCACCATCGGCGTACCTCCGGAAACAGTGGTGGCAGCACAAGCCGTCGGTGGCGCCGGCGGTAATCCAATCGCGATCCACAACATTGTCGCGGCCTCCGCCACCGTGGGCCTGCTCGGACGAGAGGGAGACCTACTACGCAAAACAATCATCATCACGACCTACTACTGTCTGGCGGCCGGATCGATCGCATACGTGTTCATCCACGGGCTCGGACTCAATTTGGGAACCATCATGCTTGTACTGCTCCTGGCAGGTTTGGCCGCCCTTGTCGGCTGGATGAAACGCCAGCCATCGGCCATAAGCACGCTGAAAACGCACTGAATAGATCCGGAAGGAATTCAAGGAGAAACAAATGGTTACCCGACAAGTACCACGGACAGCCGATATCTTCGACCTGCTGCAGTTCAAGAAAATTGAGCTCAACCCACGTAAACGTAGGCTCGATTCGGCACTGACAATCCATGATCTGCGGGACATCGCAAAGCGTCGTACTCCCGCGGCTGCCTTTGACTACACCGATGGCGCCGCAGAAGGAGAACTTTCCTTGAGCCGCGCACGCCAGGCGTTTGAGGATGTCGAGTTCCACCCCGCCATCCTGAACGACGTCTCGACGGTGGACACCTCCACTACTATTCTCGGCGGCGCCTCCGCCCTGCCGTTCGGTATCGCACCCACGGGGTTCACCAGGCTCATGCAAACCGAAGGTGAGATCGCCGGGGCCAGCGCGGCCGCTGCGGCGGGCATACCATTTACGCTCTCCACACTCGGAACGACCTCCATCGAAGATGTGAAAAACGCGAACCCGACTGGACGGAACTGGTTCCAGCTCTACGTTATGAAGCAGCGGGAAATTTCGTACGGGCTGGTCGAGCGCGCGGCCGCCGCCGGGTACGACACACTCTTCTTCACTGTCGATACCCCGGTCGCCGGCGCCCGTCTGCGCGATAAGCGCAACGGCTTCTCCATTCCCCCACAAATCGCGCTTGGCACTATCCTCAACGCTATCCCGCGACCCTGGTGGTGGTGGGACTTCCTCACCACGCCGAAGCTTGAGTTCGCCTCGTTGTCATCCACCGGAGGCACCGTCGGAGAGTTGCTCAACTCAGCAATGGATCCAACGATCAGCTTTGATGACCTCGGCATCATCCGCGCCATGTGGCCCGGAAAACTAGTGGTCAAGGGTGTGCAGACACTCGCGGACGCCCGGAAGGTCACCGATCTGGGAGTTGACGGCATTGTCCTGTCCAACCACGGCGGCCGGCAGCTCGACCGCGCACCCATACCCTTCCACCTGCTGCCCACTGTCGCCCGAGAAGTCGGAAAGGACATCGAGGTCATGATCGACACGGGGATCATGAACGGGGCAGACATTGTCGCCTCCATGGCAATGGGAGCGAAGTTCACCCTGATCGGCCGCGCCTACCTATACGGGCTCATGGCCGGCGGACGTGAAGGCGTGGACCGCGCGATTCAGATCCTCTCGGAGCAGATCGTACGCACCATGCAGTTGCTTCAGGTGAAGTCCATAGAAGAGCTGTCCCCTGACCACGTCACACAGCTCATGAGACTTGAACACCGCGCTCTGGGAGCAGAAGCCAGAATCTGACCAGCAGTTTGGGCCTCGACGCGCCTTAATAGTCATCTGGCAAACGTTCTTGGTAGTGGGCCTTCTTCGCCCCTGCCCAAGACAGGAGATAGGCAGTACATGTTCTCGAAGATTCTGGTAGCCAATCGTGGCGAGATCGCCATTCGTGCATTTCGGGCGGGTTTTGAAACCGGCGCGAAGACTGTTGCGGTGTTCCCGCATGAGGATCGTAATTCGATTCATCGGCAGAAGGCTGACGAGGCGTACCTCATTGGTGAGGAGGGCCATCCGGTCCGTGCATACCTTGATGTGGATGAGATCGTCCGCGTGGCCAAGGACGCGGGCTGCGACGCCATCTACCCCGGGTACGGTTTCCTGTCCGAGAACCCGAACCTCGCGCGTGCTGCAGCCGACGCCGGCATCACCTTTGTGGGGCCGCCGGCCGAGGTGCTGGAGCTGGCCGGTAACAAGGTCCGTGCCCTGGAAGCTGCACGCCAGGCCGGTATCCCGGTCCTGAAGTCCTCGAAGCCGAGCGCCGACCTCGAGGAGCTCGTTGCGGCGGCGGATGAGATCGGTTTCCCGATTTTCGCCAAGGCGGTAGCGGGCGGCGGCGGACGAGGCATGCGCCGCGTAGACAAGCGGGAGAACCTGCGTGAGGCGCTCGAAGCTGCAATGCGCGAGGCTGATTCCGCGTTCGGTTACCCCACCATGTTCCTCGAGCAGGCTGTCCTGCGTCCGCGTCACATCGAGGTCCAG
>NZ_FNDT01000040.1 GCF_900099735.1 Arthrobacter subterraneus
AGGACACCGCCATCACGCAGCTTGCGCCACTCAGCGATCTGAGAGGAATACAGCCCATGCTCACGCAGGAACGCACCGCCCTCCTGACGGGTGCAGGCATCCTCGTACTGCGCTAAAAACTCAAGCTTCTGCGCTGGGGTAAAAGACCTTCGAGGGGTCGGGCCACCGGCACGCGGTCCGGAACTACTCATGGATCCATCTTGGCCTACCTTGGCCAAAACTAGATTAGACATAATGATCGGTTTCCTGGTTCTCGCCCCACGCGATTAAGCTGACTTGCTCTGTCACCGTGGTACCGCTCCAGCCTGACACGTAGGGGATTGGCGGGCTTAGCTGTTTGACCTGCTAAGTAACTCTCAGGTGGGGTATCCGAGAGGTAGTCGCGATACCAGTTCCAGGAAAACTCGGTCCTCGTATGCCGGTCCACTGCATATACGTTGAGTAGCCAACCCGAATCAGCGATCTAGGTCTACTTGCCAAATTTTCTGAGTCGCAGTGAGTTCAGGACGACCAGCACTGAGCTTGCTGCCATCGCTCCGCCTGCGATTATGGGGTTGAGTAGGCCGAGTGCGGCAATCGGTATGCCGAGTGTGTTGTAGGCAAAAGCCCAGAAGAGGTTCATTTTGATGGTGCTGAGTGTACTGCGGGATAACTCGATGGCTTGGGCTACTTGGTTCAGGTCGTTTCCCATGATGGTGAGGTCCGCGGCTTCAATAGCAACGTCCGTTCCGGAGCCCATAGCGATACCCAGGTCAGCTTGTGCCAGGGCAGCGGCGTCGTTCACGCCGTCGCCTGCCATGGCTACTGTTAGTCCCTGCTCCTGAAGGCGTTTCACGGCGTCGACTTTTCCTTCCGGCAGGACGTCAGCGAAGACGTCCTCCGGTGCTATGCCGACTTGCGCGGCGACCTGCTGGGCTACTTCCTTGTTATCCCCTGTTAGCAATAGGGGCCGCAGTCCGAGTTTCTTAAGTTTTGCGATGGCGGCGGCAGAGTTTTCTTTGATGGTGTCCTTCAGGCTGATGACTCCGACCATTCGCCCGTTTTGTGCCACGTAGATTGCCGTTGCTCCGGATTCTTGCTGGCGCGTGAAAATCGCGCGGTAGTCGTCCGGAATGCTTACATCGTTGTTCTCCAGCCAACCTGGTCGGCCAGCGAGTATGACGGCGCCGTCGACGACGCCACGTACCCCTCCCCCTGGGGCGCTGTGGAAGTTGGAGACGTGTGGCAGTTCGGTGCCGGCACCGTGCTTTGCCGCCTCTGCTATGGCCCGCGCGATGGGATGTTCGCTGGCCGCTTCAACTGCGCCGGCGCGGGCTAGAACCTCTTCGGCGTGGGTGTCGCCAAGTGCGGTGACGTCGGTGACTTCCAGTCGTCCGCTGGTTACCGTGCCGGTTTTATCGAGAAGTATGGCGTTAACGGTCCGGGTATCTTCGAGTACTTGAGGGCCCTTGATGAGGATGCCTAACTGGGCTCCCCGGCCTGTACCCGTCATGAGAGCGGTCGGGGTTGCCAAACCGAGTGCGCACGGGCAGGCGATTACCAGTACTGTCACCGACGCTGTGAACGCAGATCCGAGGTCTCCGCTGAAGATCATCCATAAGAGGAAGGTCAGCACTGATATTGAGATGACGATGGGCACGAACACTGCACTGATACGGTCCGCAAGGCGGGCGATCGGTGCCTTGCCGGATTGTGCTTGGCTGACCAAGCGTCCCATCTGCGCCAGTGTGGTGTCGCTACCTACCCGGGTCGCCTTGACCAGCAGTCGCCCGGAAGTGTTGATGGTTGCCCCAGTGACGGCGTTGCCTGCACTGACCTCAACCGGTACCGACTCCCCCGTGACCAATGAGGTGTCAATGGCGGAGTTTCCCTCAATGACGACACCGTCCGTAGCGAGTTTCTCCCCTGGCCGGACGACAAATACGTCACCTTTTTCCAGCTGGTCAGCCGGGATGAGTTTCTCGACACCGTCGCGTAGAACTGTTGCTTCCTTTGCCCCGAGATCCAGCAGGGCTTTGAGCGCATCACCGGCCCGGGCTTTCGCCCGGGCTTCGAGGTACCGTCCTAACAGCAGGAACGTCACCAGGACCGCGGCTACCTCAAAGTAGAGAGAGTGGTCCCCCATATTTATGCCTGTGTGGGCGGTGATTGTGGGGTTGGTGAAGAGCTGCCAGGCCGAGAAGAGAAATGCGGCAATGACACCTAGGGACACCAAGGTGTCCATGGTGGAAGCAAAGTGACGAGCGTTGATAGCGGCAGCACGGTGGAAGGGCCATCCCGACCAGGTAACGACCGGAAGCGCGAGGGCGAAAGCGACCCATCCCCAGTGCGGGAATTGTGCACCGGGAATCATCGAGATGACCACGATCGGTAGTGAGAGAACAGCGGCGAGGATCAGCCGCGGTTTCAACACGGACGCCGCGCTGCGACGGGCGCCTTCATTACTGCCTTTCTCATCTAGAGTGCCGGCGCTTGAACTGTGGTGGTCGCCTGGATGCAAGGTGATCCCCTCAGGGCTCTCACTGACCGGGTTGGTTGCAGCGGCGGTGCTTTCGCTGCTGGATCCGGCAGGCGAAGCAGTGCGTTGACCAGGTTTTAGATGAGCTTTGTAACCAGTCTTGTTGACGGTGTCGATGATTTCCTGGTCAGAGATATGTTCGGGTGCTGTCACTCGCGCTGATTCAAGGGGGAGGTTCACCGAAGCTTCCACACCGTCCAGTTTGGTGAGCTTGCGTTCCACCCGGCCTACGCAGGAGGCACAGGTCATACCTTCGATGTCGAGTTCGATGATGCGCGTCGCAGATTGGCCGAGCAGTTCTTTAGTGCTCACGCTGTGCTCCTATAGGTGCGGCAAGGCGGGGTTGGGATAACTTTCAGGCGCTGGGAGGTACTACTTCGTAGCCCGCTTCCGCGACTGCCTCGGTGATCTTCTGGGTGTCTAGTTCTTCTGGACCGCTGATGGTTGCGGTGGATATGCCGCCCCTGTTCAAGACGATGTCGACATTGGTCACGCCGTCAAGTTCGGATAGTTCTTCAGTGACTGACGCTACGCAGTGATTGCATGTCATTCCGGAAATATTCACTGAGGTTGTGCTCATGAGCGTTCTCTCTTTGGGGTTAACGCAGTAGTCGTGCGATGGCGTCTACCGCTTCCTTTACTTTTGCTTCACCGGCGTCTTGGGATTCGTCTGAAGCCTTCACCACACAGTGGGCGATATGTTCCTCCAGCAAGCCGATGCTTACCGCGTGCAGAGCCTTGTTGATGGCCGCGACTTGGGTGAGGACGTCGATGCAGTACTGGTCCTCGTCTACCATTCTTGCGATGCCGCGCACTTGGCCTTCGATGCGCCTTAGGCGTTGCAGGTAGGCCTCCTTGTCGGAGGTGTATCCCCGCTGCGCTATCGGACTGGCCGATGCTGACTTTTCCATTTTCCCTCCTTATACCAGTCAATTATACCCCTAGGGGGTATAATGTAAAGGGATGCAGCTCACTTGGCAGGGATTCTACTAAGTAGAATAGTAGTCGAGGTCGGGACGAACCGCTCGTCGTTAGCGATGAACTTTTAGCCGTTAGTTCTCAGAGTTCGACGATCGCGGTCAAAGGTGCCGGCCAGCTCCACCAATCGGCGCTTTAACGCGAGCTTCATTTGTTGGGTACGCAGGGTTATCAACTGCGCTGGTTAGCCCTGCTGTACGGCTCTCTTGCGGTGATGCAAGAGAGCTCAGAGCTCCCAAAGCCCTAATCGTGCACGTGGTGAGTATCGTCTTGGACGGGGTTCGCGCTGGACCGTGGGTGGTTTTTGCGCCAGATGTAAGCGAGCACCGCGAGGGTGAAAATGAGCCCGGACACCCACGTGTTTACTCGCAACCCGAGTATGAGGTTCGCTGGGTCCGACCTCATGAACTCGATGACGAATCTCCCCGCAGTGTAGAAGGCGACATAGAGAGCGAAGACGCCTCCTGAGCCAATCTGCTTTTTCCGATCCAGGAGTAGCAGAAGGACACCTACCAGGAGGCTCCAGAGTGACTCGTACAGGAAGGTGGGGTGGAAGTATCCGAGTACTACAGGATCGCCAGCCGCGTCGAGCACTGCCTGCCCGGCGGCCATTTCATGGATTTCCAGTTTCCAGGGCAGGGTTGTGGGATCGCCGTAGATCTCGTTGTTGAACCAGTTCCCCCATCTCCCAAGGGCTTGAGCGAAAACGAGCCCTGGTGCTGCCGCGTCGGCGAAGGCCAGGAAAGATACGTTATGCCGTTTGCATCCGATCCAGGCACCGAGGGCGCCAAAGGCGACTGCCCCCCAGATACCTAATCCGCCCTCCCATATTTTGAACGCGTCAAGGGCGCTCCGCCCCGGGGCGAAGTACAGCTGGGGGTCGGTGATGACGTGGTAGATCCGTCCGCCGATGATGCCGAAAGGGACGGCCCACACAATGATGTCAATGGATACCCCTTTCGCGGCGCCGCGGGCGACAAGTCGGCGCTCGGTGAGATAGGTAGCAAGGATGATTCCGGCCAGGATGGTCAAGGCGTAGAAGTGGATCATGAAAGGCCCCACCTCGAACGCGCTGACGGTAGGAGAAGGAATATGTGATCCTTCCCTCGCGAAAAGCGTGGCCATAACAGGCATCTGCACTAGAACCACCGACTGGCTGAAGCCTCAAGGCCTGCCGGGCTTGTCCATCGGCCTGCAGTCGGTCCTGCACTGCTGAAATAATCAGCGGCCGTCCGCTGCAGGGCCGGTCGGGCGTTCAATCTCGTCATAACTAGTCCTTCAAAGCGGTTTCGATACCCGTGCCGTGCGAGAGCAGCGAACGCCCAGCTGAAACTGAATGCGTCCGCTCGCCCTCTCCTCACTGCGAATGGGGGAACTCGTGTGCAAATATCGATTACTATAGTCGATAGTATCGGGTGGTTGATGTGCCACTGGCGGCCTACAACAAGAAGGAGGCGGACAGAACAGCGTGTTACCTGAGCGTGTTGCACTTACGTTGACTCTGAGTCTTGGCAACAAAGTGCCAAGTACACCTTTGGCTGGAGCGGGGGGCCAAGCATGAACGCGTATAGCGCCGTGGCCTCGGGGCGCAAGGTGCGCAGGATCGGCGGATGCGTGGTCCTCGTCGCTTCGCTTTTCCTCACAGGATGCGTCGCGGCGGATCCCCTCGCCGACCAAGCAACTGCGGGAAGCACCAACTACGTCGCCGGTGACGGATCCATAGCCGAGTATGCCCCCGAAAGCCGGGGGGAACCACTAACTGTTCAGGGAACCCTTTTCGACGGTACGCGCGCTGGGTCCCAGGAGTGGGCCGGGCAGGTCGTGGTGCTCAACGTCTGGTACGCCGCATGCGCCCCGTGTCGAGCCGAATCCCCTACCCTCGCTGCGCTTCACGAGGACTTCGCCCAACAGGGCGTGCAGTTCTACGGCATTAACATTCGTGATGAATCCGCAACGGCGGACGCCTTCGAAAGAAACTTCGACATAAGTTATCCCAGCTTCGAGGACCGTGACGGGCGAATCCTGCTGTCCCTTACGGAGTACGTGCCCCCACAGGCTGTTCCAACCACCCTTGTACTAGATCGAGAAGGCCGAGTCGCCGCCAGGGTCCTGGGCATAGCGGATGAGAATGTCCTGCGAACCCTCATCACCGAGGAGCTCGGCAGGGCCGCATCTGTCGCAGACGAAACCGGTACCGGAACCGGAACAAATGCTCCCTGAGGGACGAACTGTGACCGAGCCGTCTCTGGGGTTTCGGGGCGGGTTACGGTGGGCATGGCGTCAGCTGACCAGTATGCGCACGGCGTTGCAGCTGTTGCTACTACTGGCGGTGGCGGCTGTCCCAGGTTCCCTGTTTCCGCAGCGTCCCGCGAATCCGGCCGTGGTCACTCAGTACCTTGCCGATAATCCTGAGGTTGGCCCGTGGCTGGACCGGTTCCAGTTCTTTGACGTGTATTCATCAGTGTGGTTCTCGGCGATCTACCTGCTGTTGTTTATCTCGTTGATTGGCTGCGTGATTCCCCGGGCAGCGGTGTACTGGAAACACATGAGGTCCCAGCCGCCGATCACCCCGCGTAGGCTCTCCCGGATGCCGCAGTACGGGACGCTGCTCCTACCGTCCAGTGACATAGACCCGGAGGTTGCGGTGCAGGACGCAGCGGTCCTTCTGCGCCGTCGAGGGTACCGGGTGCAGCTGCGCGACATCGAGACGGCGAGTCCTTCTGTGGCCGCCGAACGAGGGTATCTGAAGGAAGCAGGGAACCTGCTGTTCCATGTTTCCCTGATCGGGGTACTCATCGCTGTGGCCGTCGGAGGGCTGTTCGGGTACCGGGGACAAAAGCTCGTCATCGAGGACGAGGGGTTCACCAACACCGAAATCGCCTATGACTCCTTCTTCCCGGGCACGAACTTCGACACTGACTGGCTGGTCCCGTTTTCCCTTACCCTGGAAGACTTCGACGTCACCTTCGACCGCAGGGAAACCAACTACGGCAATCCGGTGGACTTCACCGGCTCCGTGACCGTTCAGGAGCGCCCCGGAGTTGAACCCCGCAAAGAAACATTGCGGGTCAATGAACCGATCAATTTCGGCGGCACCAACGTGTACCTGATCGGCAATGGTTATGCCCCAGTGGTCACGGTCCGCGACGGTAACGGGAACATCGCGTACCAGGGACCGGTGCCAGCCCTGCCGCAGGATCCCACCTATAACTCCACCATCGTTATCAAAGCCCCGGACGCGCAACCCGACCAGCTCGGTTTCGTCGGGTTCTTCCTACCCACAGCGGTGGTCGACGAGAACGGTGTGGCATTCGGGTCAGATCCCGACCCGTTCAACCCTCAACTGAACCTGAACTCCTACTACGGGGATCTCGGGCTCAACGACGGCACACCCCGAAATGTGTACCAGTTGGACACCACCAACCTCACCCAGCTCAACGGGCGGAACACCTCCGATGGGGGCATCGTGCTGGGCGCTTACCAAACCTATGACCTTCCGCAGGGCAAAGGATCGATCACCTTTGACGGCCTGAAGCGCTACGTAGCACTGGATATCATCTTCGATCCGGGCAAAACCATGGCGCTGATCTCCACCTCACTGGCATTGATAGGGCTGGTGGCAACACTATGCATCCCCCGGCGGAGGGCCTGGGTGCGAGCCACCGAAGACGCCGACGGGCAGACCTTGGTCGAGTATGGCCTGCTCGCCAGGGGCAAGGACCACGGCCTGGACAAGGAAGCACTCAAAATCGGGGGCCTCCTTTCAACGCACTGGAGCGCCAGATTCGACAAGAACCAACGCGAGAAGGCAGGTAGCAGACAATGACCCCGATCAATGAAGCGCTCGGCGATTACAGCGAACTGTTCATGCTGCTCGCCGCGCTGACCTACACCGTCGCCTTCCTCGCCTTCACAGTCGACCTCATGCGTGCCCGGAAACTCCCCGCCGTAGCAACAGCATCAACCCACACCCCCGAACCCGCCCCCGTCGCAGCGCGCACCGGGGCGGGGACCGAGGCCGGGGAACCGCGAATCCAGTGGTCCCATGGTGGCGCCAACACCCATCAGGCCAGCGCGAACACAGCGGACCACACCGGCATCGGGTATGCCCCCCTCCGGCGGCCCGCCGCCCGGATAGCGGTCGCCGTCAGCATCGTCGGGCTGATCATCCACCTGGCGGGCGTCATTACCCGCGGCGTGGCCGCAGCCCGGGTCCCCTGGGGCAACATGTACGAATTCACCACCACCGGCGCAATGCTCGTCATGGCAGTGTTCCTCATCAGCCTCATCTTCCAGGA
>NZ_FNDT01000022.1 GCF_900099735.1 Arthrobacter subterraneus
TGGCAAATAGGGTGAGTTGGTACCGGTAATCCGGCTATTTGGTACTGCGGTTCCGGCGAGTTGGTACTGCCGTTGGTGTTCGGGGTGCTGTGCTGTGGGTGGGGCGGCGCGCTGGGCGCCGTCTCTTCCTATGTGAAGGGGCAGTATGGCCGACTACAAGGTGATCATGACGCTGGCGATCGCCGGGCACAGTTATGACGAGATTGTTGCTGCTGCGGGGTGTTCGCGCCGTGAGGTGGCAGCGGTGAAGAAGACGATTGCCGCTTATGGTTTCACCGCCGGGCAGGTGAGCTCGATGACTCCGGCGGAGATCGCCGGTTTGTTTCCCGATGGCCGTAAGCGGGTCTCGGAAGGTTATGCGCAGCCGGATTTCGGTCCTGTGCTGGCGGCAATGAAAGCGAACCGGCACTTCACCATTCAGCAGGCGTGGGGTAAGTACCTCGCTTCCGAAACAGGTGGCGGGAAGAAGTATGGGTACTCGCAGTACTGCGCCTTGTTCGCCGAGCATGCCCGGGTGAAGGATGTTGTGGCGACGCTGCGTCATGAGCCTGGCCGGGCGATGCTGGTGGACTGGGCCGGTGACACCCTTGAGGTGGTGGACGCGGTCACCGGTGAGGTGACCAGACTGTATCTGTTCGTCGCGGTGCTGCCCTATTCCGGGGCGGTGTTCTGCCGGGGGTTCACGGACATGAAGTCCCCGGCATGGATCGCCGCTCACGTGGCCGCGTTCGAGTTCTTCGGCGGGGTCCCGCAGCTGGTCGTTCCCGATAACCCGACGACGGCCACTCATCGTCAGCAGCAGGGCGAGGCGGCCCGGGTGGTCAATGCCAGGTATCAGCAGTTGGCGGATCACTACTCAACAGGGATTGTCCCTGCCCGGGTGCGCAAGCCCCGCGACAAGGCTGCCGTGGAATCAGCGGTGCAGGTGGTCAATAAGCGTGTGATCGGCTACCTGGCTGAAGAAGTCTGGACTGTCGTCGATGACCTCAACGCCGCGATCGCGGACAGGATCTCCGAGATCAACGAGACGATCCGGCGTGCCGACGGCAGCACCCGGTGGGAACGCTTCGCGGCGGAGGAAGCCCACCTGCTGCAGCCGCTTCCGGACGAGGGGTTCGACACCGTGGAGTGGAAGCAGCTGAAGGTCGGACGGAATTACCACGTCAGCTGCGACTCCCAGCATTACTCGGTGCCCTACACCTATGCCGGGCAACTGTTACGGGTGCGGGTCACGTCCACGACGGTGACGGTGTTCGACGGGGACCAGGTCCTTTGCCAACATCTGCGCCGGCAGGGACGGAAGGGACAGTATTCCACGGACGTCACCCATGCCCCTGAGCAGCATCAGAACATCGACGGGCTGTGGTCCAGGCAGTGGTTCCTGGACCGGGCGAGGGGCTTCGGCCCGGCCACCGGGAAGGTCATCGAGCAGATTCTTGACCGGCACGCGATCGAAGCGCAGGCGTATCTGGATTGCCAGAACATCCTGGAGACCCTGGGCAAACGCAATAAGCAGCGCCTGGAAGCCGCCTGCCAGGTTCTGCTCAATAACGGGCACGACGCCGGCAGTTACAGCACGATCAAGCGGATCATGGCCACCATCGATTCCGACACCAAACGGCAGAAACCCCCGACACCGGCGGCGGTCACACGAAAACCGGTCAGCGGTGCCGGCACCGCGGTGCATGTCCGCTCCGCTGCCCACTACCAGCTCGGCGGGCAGGGGGCAGGAGCCTGATGTTCACCAGCATTGACCACGAGAAGTTCCGTGCCCTGCGCATCGCGCACCTGGCGACCCGGTTCGAGGAGCTGATCACCGATGAAGCCAATGACGAGCTGACACCGGAACAGGTTTTCCTCACGGCCGTCGATGACGCCCTCGACCAGCGCCGGGCACACCGGGTCGAGAAACTGATCCGCGCCGCGAAATTCCCGATCCCGCAGGCCTCGGTGGCCGAGATCAACTACCAGGAAGGCCGCGGAGTCACCCCGGTCAGGATGAAACGCTACGCCGCGCACCAGTGGAGTCAGGACCCGACGAATCTGCTGATCATCTCACCCACCGGCGGAGGCAAAACCTATCTGGCGTGCGCGATCGGGATCGCCGCCTGCCAGAACGGGCACACCGTCGCCTACGCCCGGATGGATGATCTCGCCAGGCGGTTGATTATCGCCCGCAGCGACGGCATCGGCCACCAGAAGCTGCTCAATGAGCTTTCCGACGTGGACCTGTTAATCATCGATGACTTCCTCACCGTCGGGATCGACCCTGAGGCCGCGAACGACCTCTTCGCCGTCCTGGCGAACCGGGAACACCGGCTGCCCACGCTCATCGCCTCGCAATCCGGGCCGGCCTACTGGGTCGAAGCACTCCCAGACCGCGTCGCAGCCGATTCAATCGTGAACCGGCTGGCCAACAACGCCCGCCGCCTCAACCTCGGCGAAATCGATATGCGACGGCTCCGGGCCGACCAGGCACGAGCAGAACCGGCTCACTGGGAATAACAGCCCATCGCTACTTGGTACCGGCCAGCTATCCAGGCCGGTACCAAGTCAGCGGAAGCGCAGTACCAAGTCGCCAGACTGGCAGTACCATCCGGCCCTACTTGCCACCATCCCGCCGCGCCAGCCTCCACCAGACGCTCATGCACGCTCTCGATATCTCCTCGGACTACAGCATCCAGATCCTTCGAGGTTCGTGATTCCGAGATCCCACGGCGGAGCTCCAGCGAGACACCCCCTTGACGAGCAGTGTTGGACCTCCGTCGCCATCGACCAGCGACGCCATCAACTGCGTTACGACGAGGACGCCGATGTGCTGCTGCAGCCGACCGAACACGACGCCTTCGCGCTTGGCAGCCTGGGTCAATCGGTCCCGAAGTGCGCGCAGACCGGTCGGCGATGCCTCGTAACGCTTGATCATGCCCGCACCGCAGGCCGAATACCCGCAACTTCGGCACGCAATGCTTCAGCCTCGGCGCGTCGCAGCAACCCGCCTGCTTCAGCGCGGTCGACGGCGAGTCGCAGTTGGTAGGGATCGGTGCCGGTAGCCAGACAGTCACGAATAGTCCGTTGCACTGTGGTCACCGGGATACCATCGGCCTCGGCGATGTCCGATGGCGAAAGTTCGCGGCGGTGCAACCGGTACAGATCACCTCCGCCGGTGCGCGGGTGGTTGTTGCGTGGCACGGTCAGGTGCACCCTCGATGGGTTCACATCGGAGAGTTCATGGAGGACGAGCGCCGACTCATGAGAGACGATTCCTCGCCCAAGCGACCAGGCGACCGCTTCTGCCAGATCGTCATGCTGCCCCCGTGGGAGGACCGGGACCCGGTAGGCGCCTCGGCCCACCCGCTCCAACCGTCCGCGAGCAGCCAACAACCGCAGTTGTGTAGGGTCGATCCCCAGTTCGCGAGCGTCCCTGGTGGTGACGTAGCCGTGCTGGTCAGCAGCCCTCTCTACGAGCAGATCCCAGACCCTCATGTGCTAGAGCGTATCAAATATATACGCTCTAGCACACACCGTCTGAATGGATCATCGAAGCGGCGCAGCCGAAGACTCCTCCGTCGTCGCACCCTCGGGCAGGTCAGCGTTCGGCGTGCCCGCATCGCCACCCACACGCTGCAGAGGCACCCGACGCGCCCGGGGAGAGCGCCGCACGCGGTTCAAGCGACCGTAGACCAGGTACATCACGGTACCCATGACCACCATCAGCAGCACCGTGTACACAAAGGTGTTGCCGATCGCTTCCACGGAAGCACCGCCGTCGGTATTTGCCTTGATCTGCAGTCCCAGCGGCTGGTAGAGCGGGTGGGCCAGGAAGACGGCGGTGTCGTAGTCATCGAGGAGGTTGTTGAAGTTCAGCGCAGCCACCGCCGCGGCTGCGGGCAGGACCGCCGGCAACAGGATGCGCCGGAACGTGTAGAGCGTTCCTGCCCCCATGATGGCGGCGGCTTCCTCCATTGACCCGTTCACTGAGGAGAACGCAGCCTTCAGCATCCGCAGCGTGAACGGAACCTTCACGATGACGAAAGCCAGCAGCAGAATCACCACCGTACCGCTGAGCACAAAGCCGCCGACCAGCGGATTGGGCCGGTCGTACGTGATGAGTAGCCCGAGGGCAATCATCGCGGCCGGAAGAATCCAGGGAATGTGCAGCAGATACTCCAGCGCGCTCATCAGCCAGCCGCGGTACTTGAGCATGAGCCGGGTGACGAAGAGCAGCCCGCCCACAGAGATGATCGCCGCGAGCGCGCTGTACACAATGCTCACGATGAAGGGCTTCAACGCCGACTGCTGCGACAGCACCCGCACATAGTTCTCCAGCGTAAACCGGTCCAGCGTGAGCACGCCGGTGCTGATCGCTGCACTGTCCATGCACGAGTACAGGACAACCAGCGTCAGCGGAAAGACGTAGATCAGGAAGAGGACATAGGCCACCGCATGCACGGCGATGTTCGCTCCGCGATCCCGAATGGGCTGCTTCTGCAGCGGGGCGGCGACCTTCGCGACCGAATGATAGGTACCGCCGCGCTCCAACCGCGTCATGACGGAGAGCATAGCGATCGTCGCGACGCCCAGAACAAGGGCCAGCAGCGCGGCAAGATCACGCGACGTCGTGCTGTTCGCGAACGTCAGGATCATTGGCGTGATCGTTTCGAAGTCCTGGCCGCCGAGTACCTGCGGGGCGCTCAACGCGCCGAGCCCGGTCAGGAAGGACAGGATCGTGACGGCGAAGAGCGTGGGCTTCAACGTAGGCAGAACAACGCGTCGCAGAATAGTCCAGGACGAGGCCCCCAGATTTCGCGCAGCTTCGATGGTCTGGAAATCGACATTACGAATCGCGGACCCCAGGAAGAGCATGTGGTTGGTTGTCGTCGCAAAGGTCATCACGGCGAGAACCGCGAAGAATCCCTCGAACCAGGTCCGGTCCATATCCGGAAAAATGCCAGCCAGGAACTTCGTCACGATCCCGTCCGCACCGTAGATGAATTTGTAACCGGCGGCGAGGACAATGCCGCCGTAAATGAACGTCGTCGCGTAGCCGAGCCATAGGACCTTGGCACCGCGGATGCGGAAATACTCGGTCACCAGCACAATGAAAATCCCGACGGCGTTCACGGTGAGTGCCAGGGTAACCGCCAACAGGAAACTGTTGCCCAGTGACATCATCGCCCGTTCCGAGGACATCAGCTTCTCGACGGCGCGGCCCGTGAACTGCCCATCCGGAAAGAACGTCTGCACCAGCAGGTTGGCGTTCGGCCACAGAAGGAAGGCCGCGATGAACCACACCAGCACGGTCATCGTGATGACGACGGCGGGCGAGCGCAACATCCTTCGCGTTGAGCCGGTCACCCGGTCGCCCCGTACTGCAGTACGTGCGCCGGATTGATGCGCACCCGCGCTTCCTCGCCCAGGCCCGGACCGTGACGTCCGTCTTCCTTGACGAGGACCTTGATGTCGGCATCATCCAGGCGGACCGTGTAGCGGCTGTGCTGGCCGTGATAATTGCGGGCGGTGACGCGGCCGCTCACGGTGACGCTGCCGTCGTCGTGCAGGTGGTCGCTCCGACCGGGAAGATCCAGTGCCGCCTTCTCCACGCGCAGATAGGACAGCCGCGCCGGATCCAACTGTGACCGGCGCGCCAGCTCATTGAGCCGGTGAATCAGAGCCGGAGTGAGCGAGGAGGAATCGCCGATGAAGTTGCAGACAAATTCGCTCGCTGAGGCATCGTAGATCTCCTGCGGCGTGCCGACCTGTTCGACCCTGCCCTTGTTGAAGACCGCGATCCGGTCGCTCATGGTCAGCGCCTCGTCCTGGTCGTGGGTCACGTAGACGGTGGTGATACCGAAGTCGGACTGGAGGGCCTTGAGCTCGCCACGGAGCTGATGCCGCAGCTTGGCATCCAGGTTGGAGAGCGGCTCATCGAGAAGCAAAATTTTGGGCTTGAGCACCAGCGCCCGCGCAATCGCGACGCGCTGCTGCTGGCCGCCCGAAAGTTCCGATACCTTCTTATGCAGCTGATCGCCGGACAACTCCACCCGAGCGGCCATGTCCTCGACGAGCCGGTCCCGCTCCGCGCCGGACGTGCGGCGGACCTTCAGGCCGAACGCAATATTCTCCCAGACGCTCATCGACGGGAACAAGGCATAGTTCTGGAACACCATGCCTACTTCCCGCTTGTCGCTCGGCACGGTGGTCACGCGGCGACCGTCAATGAAGACGTCACCGGCGGACGGATCGACGAAACCCGCGAGTGTGCGAAGCGCCGTCGTCTTGCCGCAGCCGGATGGGCCGAGCAGGGTGAAGAATTCCCCGGGCTCGACGTGCAGGTCGAGGTTGTGGATCGCAGTGAACCCGTCGAAGGTCACCCGGATGGAGTCGAAGCGAATCACTGCATGTATTCCAGTTCGATCTTCTCGACCCAACCGGCCAGGTTCTCCTCGACGAAGGTCCAGTCGATGTCCTGGTGGGTGAACTGCTCGTCGAACTCGATCACCTCGGGCTTCGTCTGCTCCAGCGCGCCCTCATTGACGGGCAGCGAGTCGAACTCCTGCGCCCACTCCCCCTGCACCTCTGCGCTTCCGAACCAGTCAATGAACTCCTGCGCCTGTTCCTGCTGGTCAGTGCCCTTCACGACGGCGACCTGCTCGATGGCGTACGGCACCCCGATTTCCGGCGCCACAGCGCCGGAGGTTACGCCGTAGGCTTCCTCCCGCCCCGGAATAGACGACGACGGCATCTGCCCGAAGTCGACCTCACCCTCCGCGAAACGGGCGAAAAGGTCAAGATCCTTCACTGCGGGTACGCCGTTGCTGAAATACTGCTCGATCTGGCTCCAGCCCTCTTCGCTCACACCGAGCTCGCCGCTGTCCTCACGGTACCGGCTGAGAATTCCTGCCATCACAAGCTGGGTGGTAGCACCGCCCATACCGGTAACCCGCTCATAACGGTCCTTGTACTCGTCCTCAGTCCACAGTTCCGGCCAGTCCTTCGGTGCTTCGTCGGCACTTACCGTGTCCGCGTTGTACGCGAGGACAATCGCCTGCTGCACCAGCGGCCAGTACGCCTTCTCATCCGCCGGGTCAGCGAGGGATTCGTCAACCTCTCCCGACCATTCCGGCGTATACGGCTCGAGGACGTCTTCCTTCTTCAACTGCTCGTAGTACACGTTGTTCAAGCCGAAGACGACGTCGGCGATGGGGTTGTTCTTCTCGGCGATGAGCTTGTTTGTGGCATCGGCTCCACCGGCTCCGACAATCTCGATGTCAAAGCCTGCTTCGGCAGCTTCTGCCTGAAGCCACTCGCCACGGCCTTCCGAATTGGAATTGGTGTACACGACGAGCGTGCCGGCCTCAGCGGACCCTTCACCCTCGGCCGCGGTATCACCCTGCCCGCAGGAGGTCAGCAGGACTGCGGCAGCAATGGAAAGGGCAATGGCACCCAGGGGCTTTCTCACGATTGGTTCTCCTTCATGGCGTTGCGCACGCCCCGAAATCGGGACAGGTCAACGGTTCCGGATGAAGGTGAACTGTTGCTGCAGGACACCTTAACGGCGGGGCAACAGTGACGGTCGCTGTAGACCGGCTGCGTGAAGTAAGCGGAAGCGCCCGCGGTGACGCCGTCGGCGATGCCGAATGCCGAATGCCCCCCATGACACACCCCAGGCGGAGGTCTACAATGAGCGCATGCCGCCAACACACGTGGTGGAGATAGAGCGGAAGTTCGAGGTCAGTGACGGCGCAGCCCTGCCCCCGCTTCAGGGCCTTCCCGGCGTAGCGCAAGTAGACCAGCCGGACACGCAGATCCTCGAGGCTGAGTACTTCGACACCAGGGACCTGCGCCTGGCATCCGAACAAATCACGCTCCGACGGCGACGCGGAGGTGATGATGCCGGCTGGCACCTGAAACTCCCCGGGGCCGGCGGTGACCGGCACGAGTACCACCACCCGCTGGAAGAGGACGACGCTGTCCCGGAAAGCCTCCTGCGGTTGGTGAGGGTGCATGTCCGCAACCAAGAGGTGGGTGTGGTTGCACGACTCCGTACTCAGCGCTCCCTGCACCGCCTGCGCAACAAAAGAGGCGAGCTCCTGGCCGAGCTCGCTGATGATCTGGTGCGCGCGGAATCTCTTGTGCCCGAGCGGCGTTCCCAGCACTGGCGTGAGTGGGAACTGGAACTGAAAAATGGATCACGGACCCTGTTGGAGGCTGGACAGGGTTTGCTCGCAAGTATCGGAGTTAAACCCTCCAGGCACACTTCGAAACTCGGCCGGACCCTGGGCGAGAACCTCCCCTCACGCCGGCAGGGGTCTCCGGCCACAGGGAAAAGCAGCGCGGGCGACATTTTGCGCTCCTATCTCACAGAGCAGGTCCGGGTACTGATTGAACAGGATCCCCAGGTTCGACTCGATACCAAAAACGCGATCCACAAAATGCGTGTTGCCACCAGGCGTATGCGGTCGGTCCTGGCAACTTACCGAAAGCTCCTGAACCACCGGAATGAAGCAATGTATTTGCGGTCGGAGCTGAAGTGGCTTGCCGGTGTCCTCGGCGGTGCCCGGGACGCCGAGGTGATGCACGAACGTCTCAAAAAAATGATTGCCGAGGAACCTGACGAACTGGTCATGGGGCCGGTCGCCCGCAGAATCGACCTGGAACTGGATTCTGACTACCGGGAAGCCCATGGAAAGGTCCTCAGAGCACTCGACAGTGACCGGTACTTTCAACTGATCGACGCTCTTACCGCTCTTCTGGATACACCGTCGTTTTCCAAAATGGGCAAAAAATCTGCCCGAAAGGTTATCCCGGATCTGGTGGACCGGGATGCTGCCCGGCTCCGGGAGGCGGTGGAGCAAGCAAGGAAAAACCCTGCCGGCATCGGTGACCATCCTGCCCTCCACGACGCGCGCAAAGACGGTAAACGCCTGCGCTACGCCGCTGAGACCGCTTCACCCATCGCTCCGAAGAAAGCTGCGAAGCTCATCGAGGCCGCGCACGGTGTGCAGAAGATTCTGGGCGACCATCAGGACAGCCTCGTCACTCGGAGCATGCTGCGACGGCTCGGCGCCAAGGCGGCGGCCGATGGCGAAAACGGGTTTACGTTCGGGCGCCTTCACGCACTCGAGCAGACAGCCGCGTTGGAGGCCGAGACCCGCTTCCACGCCGAGTGGAAACAGTTTCCCGCCGTGTCGCTGCGGAAATGAGAACCGCGGCCGGTTAGCTCCAACGCTGTGCAACGCTGACTCCAGGCCGTCAGGTGGGACCCTTGCATGCTATACGTTCTGCCGTGAACCTTGACGGCGACGATCGGTCAGGTCCACACTCTGGGGATGGATGAAGAGTCCAAGGACACCATCGTGACGGGCGTCGTTACCCGGCTGGCTGTTCGTTTCCCCACGGCTCCTGAAGCACGAATCAAAACCCTTGTCGGGGAGGAATACGATGCCCTCGCGGACGGGCCTATCCGCATCTACGTTCCAACGCTGATCGAGCACAATGCCAGAGACCGACTTCGGCGCGACCATCTGCTCATCGCCGAGGCACAGCGGACAACGACCGGCCCGGCTCACAGTCCTGATGCCGCACCGACGATCCCAACAGGAGAGGGCAGTGACGATCTTCCGCCCTCGACGGCTCCTTCGTGGACCAGCGAACGCGGCGCCCTCAAACGGGACATGGTCTTTCGAATCATGTGGGCCGGGGCAGTAACGGCGGTGGCCATTGTGGTGATTTTCCTGGTTGTGCAGGACCCGGCTCAGGAAATGCTGATAGCAGCACCCGTGGTCATCATTCTGGTGATCCTTTCTCTGCTGATGGTTATTCGGCAAGCCCGAAAACTCAGGCATGGCCCAATGGGTCGACAGAGACTTTGAGAGGCTGCATACGCTGCGTCCGGCCATTCGGACGGACTCCAGTGTCCCTTCAATTTCCTGGGTCTGAAGCTGTGATCTCCAAGCAGACTGTGGACAGGTAGGTCAGTCGAAGATGAAGCAGACCTTCTCCCGGAAGCAAACGCCAACATTAGTAGTCTGGCGGAGTGAGCGAGATCCGCATCGGCACCTCCGGGTGGAGCTATGACCACTGGAACGGCATCTGCTACCCGCACGGCACTCCACCGGCAAAGCGGCGGGACCACTACGTCGCCCGGTTCGACACGGTGGAGCTGAACGCCAGCTTCTACCGCTGGCCGCGCGATACCACGTTCGCCGGATGGCGCCGTCGTCTTCCCCATGGGTTTGCGCTGTCCGTCAAAGCACCGCGTGGGCTGACGCACGGAAAGAAGCTGTACGCGCCGGAGGTCTGGATTGAGCGGATCGCCCGCTGCTGGCATGAGCTCGGCGCCCGCCGCGCCGTTCTGCTCGTCCAGCTCCCGCCGTCCATGGAGCGCGACGACGCCCGCCTGGACTACTTCCTCTCCCGCCTGCCGTGGTGGATCCGCGTCGCCGTCGAATTCCGGCATCCCAGCTGGGACGACGACGCCGTCTACGCAATGCTCGAGCGGCACGGTGCCGCATACTGCGTGATGAGCGGAGCGGGACTCCCCTGCGTCCTGAGGGCGACAGCTCCGTTCGTGTATGCGCGGCTGCACGGGCCCGACCACAACTATCTGTATGGAGGCTCGTACTCCGACGATGACCTGCGCTGGTGGGCCGACCGGATCCAGGAGTGGCACGGCACCGGCAGGGACGTCTATGTGTACTTCAACAACGACGGCGGCGGGAACGCCGTGCGGAATGCGGAGACGCTGCGCGGGCTGGTCGGGGTGGGATGACCTCCTGCATCGTGATCTGCCAGTACGCCGATGGCACCACAGGTGAGGCCCCGCTGACCGTAACGGCGGACTAAGTACGGAAGCTTCCGTTATCCGCGGGATACCGTGCGCGCAATCGCTTGAACACCGCTTCCGACGTCGGGAGTCGGCTACGGCACGACCCAGTCCTCTATTTGGAGGCCGGGGACCCGCTCGAATTCCCGCAGGTTGTTGGTGACCACCACCAGCCCCCGTGACCGGGCGTGGCCGGCGATCATGGCGTCATAGGGGCCGATCGGCGTTCCAGCACGTTTCAGGCCCGCGCGGATCTGTGCGGCGTGGTGGGCGGCCGAAGCATCGAATTCCAGGAGCACCAACCTGGCGGCCAGGCCTTCGACCACACGGAGGTTCGCCTCGACGTTCGCCGATGCCTCCGCGCCATAGACCAGTTCGGAGAGCACCACCGTGGACAGCGCCATCCGGCCGGCATGTTCGTTGAACGCGATCCGGAGGTTTTCAGGCTTGTACCGGACGGCGTGAATCAGCGTGTTGGTATCAAGCAGGTACTTCAGGGTCACAGGTCTGGACGCCGCTGCTCTTCGGGCTGCTCACGGTCAGCGAAAGTCTCGTCCACCGGAGGACCGGCAAACCAGGTGTCCCACACCAAATCGACCGGGGAGACGATACGCGCATCCCCGTCAGCGATGACCTCCACTTCGCGGACACCCTCCGGCCACTCCAAAGCTTTTGGTATTCGTACCGCCTGCGACTGGTTATTTCTAAAAACCCGTGTAGTTGCCATGACGCCTCCGGTGTGTATACAACCAGTATATACACCGGACTGATCGGGGTGGAACGAACGCTAAACCCGGCTCTCATCCACCATGCGCGCCACATGAAGCGTCAGGTACGTGACCTCGTCACCGGTGAGCGGGGTGCCAAGCCTGAGTTCCAGCACGCTCTGGAGCTTCAGCGCCGTGGAATAGGCGTCCGGATAGGAGTCCTTGATAGCGGTGAGCAGGTTGTCCGCACCTTCTTCGAGCTGCTTGCCGGAGTTCGCACGAACAAAGAAGTACCGGAGGTGGGTGATGAAGCGGGCAGCATTGACTGTATTGCGGTCGAAGGGACGCTCATAGGCCTGTTCCAGCACCTCGAAAAGCTGTTGGAACAGACCCGTCATCTGGTAGGTGTACGAAAGATCCCCGGAGGCGAAACCGGCATTGACCAGGTGCAGGGTGATAGCGACGGCCTCACCCTCGTCGAGAGGAGCGTCCAGACGGGAATTGACGAAGTCCAGGATGCGCTGGGCCGCACGCAGTTCCTCCGGGTAGAGGTGCACGACTTCGGCACGCAACGGGTACTCGAACTGCAGGCCCTGGCGAAGCCGTTTGATGGCAAAACTGAGGTGGTCGGCGAGCGCAACGGACAGCACGGCGCTTTCCGGAATGTCCATTTCCGTGCGCCCGGCGTCCAGCGCCTGTTCGGCAAGCATCAGGTGTTCGGGCGGGATGGCCGCGACCATCGCTCCGAGGTTGTCGGGATCCCGGCCGTCTTCGGGAACGAAGGTGCGCACCACCTTGGCCGGGTCTACCCTCTGGCCCGGCTTTGCCTGGAACCCAAGACCCCGGCCGGTGAGAATCACCTCCCGGCCGGTGTGGTCACGGGAGAGGACCACATTGTTGTTGAAGACGCGCAGGATTTCCACGTCGTTGTCTCTCCTGCCTCCGATGGTGGGCTAACCCGTGTAGGGAAAGCCTAGACGGCTGCGGAAGGGGCGGGCGCGCAGTAGTGCGCCCGCCCCTTCCGCCGGGTCAGCGCAGTGCTGCGCCGTTGGTGGTGATGACGTCCCGGTACCAGTCGAATGACTTCTTTCGGTAGCGCTCGAGGGTGCCTGAGCCGTCGTCGTTCCTGTCCACGTAGATGAAGCCGTAACGCTTGCTCATCTGCGCAGTGGATGCGCTCACCACGTCGATGCAGCCCCAGGCAGTGTACCCGAGAACCTGGGCGCCGTCGGCGATAGCTTCACGGACCTGGACCAGGTGGTCGTTCAGGTAACCGATCCGGTAGTCGTCCTCGACGGTCAGCATGCCGTCGATTTCCACGAGCACGTCCTTGGCTCCGATGCCGTTCTCGACGATGAACAGGGGTTTCTGCCAGCGTTCCCAGTAATCGTTGATGACCACGCGCAAACCCTGAGGATCGATCTGCCACCCCCACTCGGAAGCTTCCAGCTTCGGGTTCGGCACTCCACCCATGATGTTTCCGGGCCCCTGGTCCACCGAGGGATCAGCCGACTCACAGATGCTCATGTAATAACTGAAGGAGACAAAGTCGACAGTGTTCCGAAGGTCCTCGCGGTCCTGCTCCGTGATGTCCAGTTCGATGCCGTGGTCGCGGAAGTAGCGCAGCAGATACCCGGGGTATTCTCCGCGGCAGTGGATGTCACCGAATGCGTAGCTCGCATGGGCCGTGTCCATGGCCTTGACGACGTCGTCCGGAGACGGCGTGAGCGGATACACCGGCAGCGCCAGAATCATGCAACCGACCTGCGCGCCCGGCATGATGTCCCGGGCCAGCCTGGTGGCCCGCCCCGAAGCAACCAGCTCATGATGGATCGCCTGGTAGAGGTCCGAATCGGTCAGCTCCTCACGCGGAGTAGGAATACCGCCGGACAGGAACGGCGCGTGAATCACGGAGTTGATCTCGTTGAACGTGAGCCAGTACTTGACCCGGCTGCCGAAGCGCTCAAACAGCACCCGGCAGTACTGCTCATAGAAGCCGATCAGTTTCCGATTGGTCCAACCTCCGTAGGCCCGGGCAAGGTTCAGCGGCGTTTCATAGTGGCTGATGGTTACCAGCGGTTCGATGCCGTACTTTTCGAGCTCGTCAAGCACCCGGTCGTAGAAGGCGAGGCCTTCCTCATTGGGCTGTTCGTCGTCGCCGTTGGGGAAGATCCGGCTCCAGGCGATGGAGAAGCGGTATACCTTGAAGCCCAGTTCCGCGAAGAGCGCGATGTCCTCCGCATACCGGTGGTAGAAGTCGATGCCCACCTGCTTCAGATTGTCCTCCGTCGGGCCTTCCGCAGGAGGGGTCATAATGCCGTTCGGCATCACGTCCTGGATGGACAGACCCTTGCCGCCTTCAGCGTAGGCGCCTTCCAACTGGTTCGCCGCAGTGGCACCACCCCAAAGGAATCCTTCAGGGAATGCGCCGCCATTGTTTTCTACTGTCGCGTGGCTCATGCTGTCCTCTCGCTTGGAATTCAGAGTTCGACGTCGAGTGCGGGCACGCCGTGCGCGAGGCGGCCTTCGGCCGACGGTAGGACGGCGGTCAGTTCCTTGGTGTTGGTGACCACCATGATCGTGGTGGAGTCATACCCTGCCGCCTCAATCTTTCCGCGATCGATGGTCGCCAGCAGGTCTCCCGCTTCTACCCGCTGACCGCGGATCACTGCGGACTCGAAGCCTTCGCCCTTCATCTGGACGGTGTCAATGCCGATGTGCACCAGCACCTCGACGCCGTCGTCGGATTTGATGCCATAGGCGTGACCGGTCTTCATCGCTGCCTGGATGATGCCGGAAACTGGGGCGTAGATCTTGCCGTCCTCAGGAATGATTCCCATGCCGGCACCCATCGCGCCGGAGGAGAAGACCCTGTCCGGCACGTCGGAGAGCGCCACCGCTGCACCGCTCACGGGAGCCAGGACCTGGATGTTCCGCGCGGTGACACCGGCAGTCTGTCCAACGGACGGCTCGGCATCCGGAGCCGGGACCGGATCATTCACCGACGGGATTGCGGCGGCGTCGGCCTGTTCGCGCGGACCGAACAGGAAGGTGAGTGTGAAGGCAATGGCGACAGCCAGGCCCGTACCGGTCAGGAGCAAGGCAAAACTGCCCACGGAGGCGAATGCTGGCAGGGACAGCAGGGACGGGAAGACAAAAGCGTTTGACGCACTACCGCCGATCGCTGCGACAGCTCCACCGATGGCGCCGGCGGCAATGCCGAAGTAGAACGGCTTCTTCAGCGGGAGGTTCACACCGTAGATGCCGGGCTCGGTGACACCGGCAAGGAAACCTGAAAGAGCTGCGGGTGCGGCGACTTCCCGGCGCTTGGCGCTGCGGCTGCGCAGAGCAACCGCGAGCATGGCCGCAGCCTGGGCCAGCACGGCGGGAACCAGGGGCGCCATCAGGAGGGACTGCCCGCCAGT
This sequence comes from Arthrobacter subterraneus, assembly GCF_900099735.1. Classification (GTDB taxonomy): domain Bacteria; phylum Actinomycetota; class Actinomycetes; order Actinomycetales; family Micrococcaceae; genus Arthrobacter_D; species Arthrobacter_D subterraneus. The sequence goes on from NZ_FNDT01000022.1 coordinate 14,958, forward strand.
GGCCAGCTCATTGGCCATAATCGGCACGAATCCCCAGTGCAGACCGAAGAGCACAAAGACCTGCCAGAGACCTCCCATGATGGCGCCGGCCAGCCAGGGTGCGAAGGTGAAGATCGCCGTGATACCGCCTGAGATTCCCTGGGAGGCGAAGGTTGTGAGAGGACCGACGGTGAGGAGGGTGAGCGGAACCATGAGTACGATGCTCAGCAGGGGAGTCATGAAGTTCCGGATGGCGGCGGGAAGCACCTTCAACAGGAAACGCTCGAGGTAGCCCTGCAGCCAGACCGCGACGATTATCGGAATGACTGAACTGGTGTAGTTCATCATCACCAGCGGGATGCCCGCGAAAGCCACGGGTTCGCCCGCTGTACCGAGCGCGACGATGCTGGGGTAGACCAGCGTGCCGGCGATCGCCATCGAGGTGAACTGGTTCGTCTTGAACCTGCGTGCAGCGGTGATTGCAAGGAACAGCGGCAGGAAATAGAACAGCGCGTCTGCTGCCGCAGACAGAATGACGTACGTCTGGTTGGTGGCATCAACCCAGCCGAAGGTGGTTGCCATACTGAGGAAAGCCTTGAACAGGCCGGCACCGGCCAGCGGCCAGAGAATCGGGGAGAAGATCGAGGAGACCACGTCGATGAAGCGGTTGAAGAGGTTGCCCTGGGCCGGCGCTTCCTCGTTCGTGTCATCCTTACCGAACCGGCTGATCTTGCCGAGTTCCGCGAAGACGGTGGGCACCTCGTTGCCGATGACCACCTGGTACTGCCCACCCGCCTGCATGACGGTGAGGACTCCGGGCAAATTCTCGACGGCGGCGGTGTCTGCCTTCGATTCGTCCCGCAGCTTCAGACGAAGCCGGGTGGCGCAGTGGGTGGCCCCCATAATGTTTTCTTCGCCGCCTACCTTTTCGAGGATATCGGCGGCCAATGACCGGTAACTTACGGAAGCCATGGCAGTCCTTTCTGTCTGTTCCGTCCTCCGGGCACAAAAAAAGACCCGAGCCACACGTCACCGTGTGTCTCAGGTCTTGCCTCGTGTCAGAGTAACAATCCTTCAGGCTGCATCGCCTGCTCGGAAAACTGTAGCCGTGACCGAGGTCACTCGTCAAGTCGATGGTGACGTCGTCGTAATTGCGGGTGCGAAGCGCTCCGCATTACTGGCCTCCGGAAGCGGCTCGAAAGAAAATGGCCTAGGCTGAAATGATAAGCTGACTTATCACCTGGACACGCTGCTCCCTGGTGCGCGGCGCTGCCAGACCATTGGTCCGATTGCCCTGGAGGTGCGTTGAACGAGCAAGTGCAGGTCAAGACGACGACGCTTGCCCTGTCCGAGGCGGAGCTGAGCATCGAGGACCTGTGGGTTCGCTATTACGGGCTCGGCGGGGCAATCTCGGCCTTCGAGGTCCAGTCCTACCTGTCAGGCCTCCTGTCATTGCCGCCCCTTGAGCGGAATCTGCTGGCCGATGCCACAAATGAGCTGCTCGAGCTTACACCGGTACAAATCCGCGTGCCGGCTGATGATGAAGGCGGCGCTGATGTTTCCGCTGAGGATTCACTGCGTGCACTCGGCGCAGCCGGTGCTTTCCTCCTCAGCGTCGAAGAGCAGGAAAGTGAACGCCTGGCCGCGTTGGACCGGACCCGTCTCCTGGACTCCATACCGGAATCCCGGTTTGATCGGTACACGCAGCAGGCAAAGGACCACTTCCAGGTCAGCTCGTCAATCATCGCACTGCTCGATGACCGGCGCATGTTCCTGAAATCGGTACTTGGACCGATTGAGCAGAATCTACCCAGGGAAATTACCTTCTGCCACGCGACGATCCGCAATGCCGGGCCACTCATCATCACCGATGCTCTCGCCGATGAACGATTCCAGAAGAACCCACTCGTGCTTGGGGAGCCGTTCATACGCTTCTACGCCGGGCACCCGCTACGGGGACCCCGTGGGTGGACCGTTGGCACACTGTGCATCATTGACCAGAAACCACACGACTTCTCGGAGAAAGACTGCCGGTTCCTACAAAAGCTGGCCCGCCTCGTCGAAGAGGAAATCAACAGCTGACCCCGGGAGCGGGCTTCCGTAAGCCAATCCGCCTTGCCGCGAAGACCCACGCGGAGGACAGTGATGTACATGAGCGCACGCCGCCCGGCCCTGATCCTCTTCGGTGGAGTGCTCGGCGTCATCCTTCTTGTGCTCCTGCTCTTGTCCTCCATGGGGGACCCGCCGCCCGACCCCAGCACAGCTCCCCTGGAGGTCGTAGCTAACAGCCCCGACGATGGGCGATGCCTCCTCAACCGCGAGGACGTTGCGGCCGGAGTGCACGAAGTCGCGGTGATCACCGAGAGCTCGGGGGCGACAGTGGTACTGCGCGACGAGGCCGGTCAAACCGTATTCCAGTCGGAGGATCCGCAGGTACCTCCAGCGGACGAGGAACCGGAGGCCACCGGCGTCGAACTCGTTGAGGGCCAGTACACGGCGCTCTGCCAGTACCCGGACGGCACGACAGGTGAAACCCCGCTGACGGTGACGGCGGACTGACCCTTGACTTCACTCATCCGCTGGACCAGCATGTGCACGAGTGCGCGGACGCTGCGTCCGGATACTGTCCGCTCTTCTCCTCGGCGCAGCGCAGCTCTGGCGGGGTTGGCTCCTCTGGCGATCGGCCGGTGCCGCGCCGACGGCAGCGCCGTAGACTCGCTGTTGCCGAAGGACATTCACGCTCGGGGGAGGAATTCACGTGCACCATCGATGGACAAGACACGCGTGTGCCCATCACACCAGTGACGCTGTGGGCCGCCTCGAACCTCTCGCGCCCCGCATCGACGAGCTTGCTTCGGTCCAGCCGGCCGAGTTGGCTGAGTGGATCTCCGTCGAGGCCGACGACGAACCCGAGGTCCCCGGCCACGATTGGACGGTGGAGCTGGACGATGAAGTCTCCCTGCTGGTTCATCCCGACCGTGACGACGTGGCGAATCTGTTGGGTGAGCAGGCGGGAGTTCAGTCTGTTGTCCAACTCGACCGCGAGGTGTTGGTGGTCAGTGCGCCACGGATGTGTGCCGACGGGGTGCGAGCCGCCGTCGTACTGGCCGTCTCGGCAGCGAACGAGCGGCTCCAGGACGGTGCACCGGCCGGGCAGGCAAGAATCCTGCCTGCGGAGGTCCACGTGCCACCCGTGCCGGCACCCACCGCGGAGAGTGCCCGTTCTTCTACCGAGGACGACGCCGAGTCCCGGCTGGTTACCGGCCATGCCCGCTGCGAAGGCCGGCTGGTCCAGCTTTGGGTCAACATGGACGGCATTCTTCTCCTGCCCGCCGGGACACTCCCCCACGGTCCGCTGGACCCGAGCGATAATCCGCATCTCCAGCGCGCGAGGCTCAGCTCCGGTCGGGCTGCCGCGCTGGCGGAGCGTCACGGCGGGCGATGGATTCCCTACCCCTACCTCGGCAGTCTCCGCCTGCGTAAACCCGGATTGTTTCGGCGCCGCTGGAGCGCCACGATCACCGAACGAAGTGGCGCTTCCGTCTCGATGACCTGGAAGGGAACCCGCCCGCACGCGCTGGTGCTCTGGGGTTACGTTGTGGCTAGGTGCGGGCTCGGTTCGGTGAACGGACTGCCCTGAGCCAAGACCCGGGACTGCGGCATGGAAGTGCCTGCTCACGCGGACTTCGACCGCGCTTTACGCCATGGTTCGCGCTCGGTTACCTCAACATTACCCGGCGCTGTTTGGCTCATGGTGATCCTTCCCTCACCAGACTGGAGCCCACCATGCCGAGCCAACCCACACCCTCGACCTTTAACTCCCCAGGCCGCCGTAACTGCAGGCCGCGGGTAAGCCGAACGGGCACACCTGGAACGGCGGCGTGAGCGCTCAGCAGCTTGCCTGGATCGAGCGACCCTCGAGACTGCGCGCAAATTGGGGGAGAAAGTGGTCCTCAACTCACATCACCCGGTCTTTCCCCTCGACCAGCACAACGCGTACAACGACGCCGAACTGGTGGACCTCGTGAGCTCCTACGACAACGTGGTGGCCTGGCTCAACGGCCACAACCACGCCGGCAACTACGGCTTCACCGGCGGCACCCACTTCATTCGAGCGAGTGGTACGCTTTGATGTACCACTCGGAAGGAATGTCGATGTCCGCAATCACCGCAACAGACGCTCGGCGCAACCTGTTCGGACTCATCCAGCAGGTCAACGAAGACCACACTCCTGTCGAAGTTGTTTCGAAGCACGGCAACGCCGTCATCATCTCCAAGGACGACTACGACGCGATCACTGAGACGGCCTACCTTTTGCGGCATACCAAAGGCGCGCAGCGCCTGCTCGCAGCCCTGGAACGCGCGCGGCGCGGAGAGTTCGAAACCCACGAACTGCATGAGGCGTGAGCCGGCAACTCGCATTCGACCGGAACGGGTGGGAAGACTACATCTACTGGCAGGGCCAGGACAGGAAGACCCTGAAGCGAATCAACCTGTTGATTCAGGACGTACTGCGAGACCCGTTTACCGGTACGGGCAAACCTGAGCCTCTCAAGCACATCCTGTCGGGTGCCTGGTCCAGGAGAATCGATGAGGCGCACCGCCTCGTCTACCTTGTCACTGACACGCACATCGTCGTGTTGCAGGCGCGCGACCACTACTGATTCACAACCATCTCTGGCCAGCGGTGTTGTCCCGATACATCCGCGCAGGTAGCGTTTCCCGCATGCCAAAGTCGAAGCGATCCAAGAGAAAAGCGACAGGGATTAAAGCGACCGGCGACAGACACCTCAGCGCGGTACCCCAAGCGCCTGCGCCGCCGGTCGCACTGGCCTCCGCCAGTCGGGTCATCGACTCTTTCGCGGCAGAATTCGTCCACTGGTTCGAAGACGAGGGTGCAGGCAGTGCTGCCGAAGCGATGCAATCGCTACGTGCCATGGAGGCGATCCTCACCGCCGAATACAAAGTTACCGGCGGGTGCTCGGCCACTGAATTCACCCACGATGAAATTCTCGCCGTCGTCGAAGCCCTGGAGTTGGAGGATGAAGCGCTCGCGCTCCTCGACCTTTGGCATCTTTACGTCGATTTCCTCGCCGAAACCGGACGATGGACCGGCTCCGGCGAAGAACTGGAGAAGGTGCACGGTCTCCTTTCCGGACCGGACGGTTTAGCCATCGTAAACGTCCCGGAACTGACCGAGGAGGAGGAATCCAACGGCTTCGCGGAACTTCCCCTCATCCAGCGGACCACCGAGTTACTGCGCTGGATTGACCGTGGAAAGGAACTGACCGCCACCGGTGCCCTGAGGCTGAAGGACATCGCGCCCGCAGCTGCCTGTGTCGGAGTGAACGCCCGCGGCGCACAAAACGCCCCACGCGTTCCGCAGCCATTGCCCGGTTTCGAGGCACCCGTGCAGGAGGAGGGACTGAAGGTTCGCTCCATGCATGAAGTTCCGATTCTCAACGTCATCTGGCGCACCCTGACCGGCATGGGTTTGTTGATTCTCGGGCCAACCTCAGTCCGCCCCGGACCGGACGTGGAGAGGTGGCTGAACGGAACCCCTGAACAAAAGGTTGAACTGTCCCGGGGTTTCGTTACCGAATTCCTGATCGCCAATCTCGATGACAGCAACAGTTGGCTAGAAGTTGCGCAAAACTCCGGGTTCCTGCTGGAGGTGGCGGCTCTCCTGGCGGGCACCACTGAGGAACCGGTGGCCAGAAACGCGCTGGACCGTTTCGCTCTAGAGGCGGCCGGCATGCCGGACTACCTTGCCGGAATCGCCGCCGCATCCGCGCGCAAGCGTCTGGATACCTTGACCGAGCTGGGAATTTTTGAGACCGGCGGCTACTACAGGGTTCGCCCCGTCGTCGTGCAGTGCATTGCGGCGGTGGATGAGCGGGTGCGTGCCGATAATGAAGAACAGTACGACGACGAATCGCTCACCTTCCTGCCCACAGCGCCCGGCCATCCCGGTGGCCCGGCGGACGCCAACAGCACCTATCAGCTGAAAATAACGCTTCGGGAATCTGAACCGCCGATCTGGCGGCGCGTTCTGGTGCCCGCATCCGCAGCGCTGGGCGAACTGCACAACGTTGTGCAGGCGGCCTTCGGGTGGGAAGACAGCCATATGCATCTTTTCAGTGCGGGCAACCGCTCTCGGGGAGGCACCTTTCAACCGGTGGGCTGGGACGGTCGGCAGCCGGAAAACTCCATCGATGAAGCCTCGGTTCAGGTGGGGCAACTGTTGTCGAAGAAAAAGGAGAAGCTGACATACGTTTACGATTTCGGAGACGACTGGATCCACGACATCACCCTTGAGGAGATCCTGGACAAGGAGGAGGCCGGCGCTCTTCCACGCTGCACCGACGGCAGCGGTTTAGGTCCCGAGGAGGACAGCGGTGGCGTATGGGGCTGGACAAATATGGTCCGGACGGCCAACGATCCGCGCGCTGAGGATCACGCGGATATCCGCGAATGGCTCGGGCTTCGGCCTGGGGAGAGAGTCGATCCCGAATCGTTTTCTCTTCCCGATACCAATGAACGGCTGAAGCGTCTGCGCTGATGCCGTCAGCGCAGTCTTCCAGCCGGGTTCCTGAAGAACCACAATGCAATTCCCGCGTACGAACTTCAGCCCGACTTAACGGAGCGGCCCGCGCCCTGTTACCGCGACGTTACCCGGCGCTGTTTGGCTCGTGGTGGTCCTTCCCTCACCAGACTGGAGCCCACTATGCCGAGCCAACCCACGCCGTCGACCCCTCACTCCCCCAGCCGCCGCCGCTTTCTGGGACTGAGTGCCGGCGCGGCCGCTGCCTTCGCCGTGGCCGGCGCACCAGCCGCGTCCGCCAACCCGGGCAACGCTGCACCGCCGCTGCGTTTCGGAGTCATAGCCGACTGCCAGTACGCCGACAAGCCCGACCGCGGCGTCCGGCTCTACCGGCAGTCCATCGGAAAGCTGCAGGAGGCGGTCACCACCCTTAACCAGGAGGACCTCCGGTTCGCACTGCACCTCGGTGACTTTGTCGACGAGTTTCCGGAGAGCTTCGACGCCGTCACCCCGATCTGGGAGCAGCTGCGGATGTCGAAGTTCCATGTGCTTGGCAACCACGACTTCCAGATGCCCCGCGAGGAAGTGCTGGCCGCGATGAACATGCCGGCGTCCTACCATCACTTCCGCCGCAACGGCTGGCGGTTCATCGTGGTGGACACCAACGACATCAGTACCTACGGCAACCCCGAAGGCTCAGCCAACTACGAACTCGCCCGGCAGATGCGCGCCGAACTGCAGGCCGCGGGCAAGCCGAACGGGCACACCTGGAACGGCGGCGTGAGCCCTCAGCAGCTTGCCTGGATCGAGCAGACCCTCGAGACTGCGCACAAATTGGGGGAGAAAGTGGTCCTCAACTCACATCACCCGGTCTTTCCCCTCGACCAGCACAACGCGTACAACGACGCCGAACTGGTGGACCTCGTGAGCTCCTACGACAACGTGGTGGCCTGGCTCAACGGCCACAACCACGCCGGCAACTACGGCTTCACCGGCGGCACCCACTTCATCACCTTCAAGGGCATGCTCGACACCACGGTCAACTCCTACGCCACCGTGCAGGCGTACGACGACCGCCTCGTGATCGAAGGATTCGGTCGCGAGCCCAACCGCATTGTCCCCATCGGCGCCCCCGCGTACGAAGCCTGACGCGGTGCGGATCCTGGTTTTAGGCGGTGACGGCTTTTGTGGCTGGCCAACCGCCCTGCACCTGTCGAATGCGGGGTATGACGTAACCATTCTGGACAACCTCTCCCGCCGTCGCATCGACGTCGAACTCGGTGCGCAGTCACTGACCCCGATCGAACCGATCCAGGTGCGACTGGACGCCTGGCGTGCCGTCTCGGGCCGCAGCATCGGGTTTGTGCAGTGCGATGTTGCCGCCGACTTCGAGCTGTTGCTTCAGGTGTTGGACAGTCTCCGCCCGGACGCTATCGTTCACTTCGCCGAACAGCGCGCCGCCCCCTATTCCATGAGGTCCGCCCGGCACAAGCGCTACACCGTCAACAACAACATCAATGCCACACACAATGTTCTGGCCGCGCTTGTGGAGTTGGGGCTCGACTCCCACCTGGTGCATCTGGGCACCATGGGCGTCTACGGGTATGGCACAGCGGGCGTGCGCATCCCGGAGGGCTACCTGCCGGTGTCGATGACCGCCGACGACGGCGGCACCGTGGATCAGGAAATCCTCTACCCGACAAATCCGGGCAGCATCTACCACCTGACCAAATCCCAGGATCAGCTGCTCTTCGCCTTCTACAACAAGAACGACCACCTCCGCATCACCGACCTGCACCAGGGCATCGTCTGGGGTACCCAGACCGTGGAGACCGCCCGCGACCCGCGTCTGATCAACCGATTCGATTACGACGGCGACTATGGCACCGTCCTGAACCGTTTCCTCATGCAGGCGGCAGTGGGCCACCCCCTCAGTGTGCACGGCACCGGCGGACAGACACGCGCTTTCATCCATCTGCAGAACACCGTCCAGTGCGTCCAGTTGGCTCTGGAGTCTCCGCCTGCCACGGGCGAGCGCGTCCGGATCCTCAACCAGATGACGGAGACGCACCGCCTGCGCGACCTGGCCCGCATGATTGCCGGAATGACCGGGGCACAGATCGAGTATCTGGACAATCCGCGCAACGAAGCGGCCGAAAATGACCTCATAGTTGAGAACAGCGGGCTGTTGGCACTTGGCCTGGAGCCGCTGACTCTCGCCGGGCACCTGCTCGCTGAGGTTACCGAGATCGCCCAGCGCTACGCCGGGCGGTGCGATCTGGAGAAAATTCCGTCCCGCTCACTCTGGCGCAGACCTGCACCCGCCGTCGTCCTCTGATCAGGAGGGCAGGCGATGAAGATGAGAATCGCTTTTGTCACCGAGGTGTGGCGTCCGTCGATCAACGGCGTGGTCACCCGTCTGTCCGTGGCGGTTGACGGTCTTCTGGCGGCGGGACACCAGGTGCTGATCATAGCGCCCGACGTCGGCGGCGGCCACGGTGCCTCTCCCCGGCAGCCGGGCCTCACCGTGCGCCGGGTGCCCTCCTTCCGCTTCCGCTTTATTTACGGAGGCCAGCCCTGGGGGCTGCCGATGCCCCGCGTCGACCGGTATCTGAAGGATTTCCGGCCGGACCTGGTCCACGTCGTGAGCCCCCTGATGCTGGGCATTGCAGGGGTGCTCGCCGCGCGGCTGCAGCGACTGCCGCTCGTCGCTTCCTTCCACACCGACGTTGCCGCCTACGCCGGCTCCTACCACCTGGGTTGGCTGCGCCCGGCGATCTGGTGGGTCACCGCCCAGCTCCACCGGCAGGCCGCCCTGAACCTCGTGACTTCCGAGTACGCAGCTCAGCTACTGGCCTCCCACCGTATCGACCGGGTGCAGGTGTGGCAGCGCGGCGTCGATCTCAGCCTCTTCCAACCCGCTCGGGCCTTGAAAAGGACGCCGGACGAGCTTCCCACCGCGCTGTATGTGGGCCGTCTGGCTGACGAGAAGGGCCTGCACCGGCTGGCACCGCTGGCCCGGTCGGGGTGCGTCCGGCTGCTCATGGTGGGTGATGGGCCCGACCGTGACAGACTGCAGGCAGAATTCGCCGGAACGCCGACCAGCTTCCCCGGCTCCCGCTCTGGTTCAGCGCTGGCCGAGACGTATGCCGGGGCGGATGTCTTCGTCTTCCCGTCGACCACCGAAACACTTGGTCTGGTGATCCTCGAGGCACTCGCCAGCGGCCTTCCGGTGGTGGCCGCTGACACCCCCACGGGCCGGGAACTCCTTCAGGGAAACCCGGCGGCGCGGCTGTTTCCGCCGGATAGGCCTGAGCAGATCGCCGGCCTGGTGGCCGAGCTGCTCTCCGGCCTGTCACGGGAGGAGCTGGCGCAGCACGCGCGTAGGGAGGCGGAGCGGTGGGGGTGGCGGGCGGCAACCGAACAGCTGACCGGGTACTACCGCGAGGTCCTGGACGACGCCGGGTAGCGGCACGAGTGCCCCGGTACACTCGTGTTTGCTGTTACCCCACCACCATCCCCCGCCAGGCCACGTCCAGAGCTGACCGGCATGGACGGGTCAAACCCGTCCGGCGAGGTCTAAACTGTGAGGGTCCATCAGTATGAAAAAGAGGTCGAACCATGCTTAGCTCCAGCAAGGTAACGACGATCCTGCCTGTGAAAGACATGGACCGTGCACGAAGTTTTTACGAGAAGTCCCTCGGCCTGACCCTGGCGGGCTCCATGGAGGAGGGAACGTGTCTCTTCAGCGACGACGGCCACAACGGGATCCAGCTCATGCTGAAACCGGAAGGTAGCCCCTCCGGCAATACGGAAGTCAGCTTCGAGGTGGAGGACATCGCAGCGGAATTGCGGGCGCTGGAATCCAACGGGGTCAGGTTTGAGGACTATGACCTCCCCGGGCTGAAAACCGTCAATCACGTTGCAGAGAGCGACGGGCATAAGGCGGCCTGGTTCACCGACACGGAGGGGAACATCCTCTGTCTTCATCAGATTGCGGGCTAACCCGCGCCTGACGAGGGTCTGGAGGTGAGCTCGGGGAGCACCACCGCTGCTGCTCTTCGGGCTGACCAGGTCACGGCGGGGCGATCGATTATGCCCGTATCCGTACCCTATCCGGCGGGCTTTCAGGGGACCAGATTCCGCAGCCGCTCCTGAAGCAATGGGACAGCCGACTCCGTGACCGCGGTGATCGCCGTGACGGGCGCGAACCCCGCGGCGAGCAACGTGAAGTCGCTGTGTTCCTCCGCCTCGCCGACGGTGTCCTCCACCGACAACCGGATGTACTGGTGCCCGCGCTCAGCCATGGTGGTCTGCACAATTCCGAATTCGGCAAGCGTGGCTACGCGGTACTCCGGCTGGTCAGTTCCGGCACTGTTCGGCACATTCAGGTTGAGGACCGTCCCCGGCTCATGATCCAGCAACACCGGAAGCAACCCCGCAGCCATCCTGGCTGCGTGCTTCCAGTGCAGCTCCGCGGGATCCAGGCCCGTGTCGAGGGAGACTGCCATGCCGCGGCCGCCGTTGATGCCGGCGGTCAGAGCCGCTCCGACCGTGCCGGAGTGCAGAATGGCACGTCCCACGTTGGCGCCGCGGTTTACTCCGGAAAACACCACGTCCGGCGGATCACCGAATGCGCCGTGGGCCGCAATCATCGAAATGAACCCCGGCGCTCCCGGTACTGCGAAAGCCCGGACGCCGTCGAGCCCTTCGATGGGCCGCTCCTCAACGTGAATCCGGCCCTCGTCCTCCACCGCGATGATGGACGCGCTGCTGCCGCTCGACTCAGCGGAGGGGGCAGCTACCGTAACGTCATGTCCGCCGGCCGCGAGTTCAGCAGCCAGGGCATGCAGTCCCGGTGAGCTGATGCCGTCGTCGTTCGTGACAAGGATTCTGGTGGGCCGGTTCATTCTGTACGCAGTCCTTTCGCCGGCTCGTCAGCGGCTGTTCCTCTGGCCCGTTCCGGCTGATGACCGCCCCTGTAGGGAACGATGCGGACCAACCCCATGAGCTGGCGGATGGTATCGGCATCGCCTGTGCCCAGTCCGTGCCGGGTGACGTTCAGCGCCCCGGCAGCACTGCCCTGGGTGACTGCCTCGAGCAAGGATTCACCGGATGCCAGCGCCGCGGCCGTTCCGGCCGTAAGCGAGTCACCCGCCCCGCTGGTATCTACGGTTTCCAGCGACGGCGCGTGCACCTCATGCACTTCGTTTTCGAGCAGCAGGAGCGAGGGCAGGTCCGCTCTCGTCACGATCACCGTTGCCGCTCCCTCTCCGACGAGACCGCGCATCGCGCGGATCAGGTCGTCGGGCCCGGTGGAGTCCGCCCGGCCGCTGTCCACGAGTTCATCATGCGAAACCTTGACCAGCGCGACGCCGCCGTTCACGGCTGCCGTGAGCCGGTCACCCGCCAGGTCCGCGATCACGGTACAGCCGGTTTCCTCGAGATCGGCCGCCAAGCGCCGGTAGGCGTCAGCCGGCACGATGCCCTCACGGGCAGGGCCGCTCAGAATCACGGTCCCGGCCGCTATCCCGGCCTGCATGGTGAGGCTGTACAGCTGGTCCAGTTCATGCCGTGAGAGCCGGTGGCCAGGAGACTCAGCCAGTTCCTCACGTTCGCCGCCCCGACGGTCATGGATGTAGGCGCCGTTGCTTCCGGCCCCTTCCACAGCGGTGACGGCGCGAAAAACCGCTACTGCACCCATCGCAAGAACTCCCTCCGGAATGTTGCGAATATCCGTTTCCGATTTCAATCTAACGTGCTGCCGGTCGTTGTGCGACGGACACCGGCTGATTCAGTCTGGACCGCTGACAGCTACAATCCTCGAGCAACGCGGTCTAGGTTCCCACCCCGAGCGAAACCCACCACGCAAGCTCCTCCTCACCTTCAAGCCGCGGCCCGGGCACGGTGATCCAGCCGCGGCCCATCGGCCGTGTCCTGCTCATAGTCGCGGGTTCTGCACCACGCGTCAGGAGGTCGTCGTACCGGCTAGGATCGGTACGCACCAGGAGGCCTCCGTCCCGGCCGGCAGCCACTGCCATCCGCCCGTCCACCATGAAACACACCCCGCCGAACATGCGTATTTCCCGCACGTCCTGCTGGGAGTTCAGAATGGCCCGGATCCGGTGCGCCAGCGCTTCGCGAGGGCCGTCTGCAGCGGTCATGAGCCGATGGTACGCCATGTCGCTGAGCGAGCAACTCTCGCAGCTATGGCAGTGGAACGGAGCCCCGTTCCTGCTCTCCTGAAAACAGAAGAGGTCAGTAACTCTCCTTGGGCAGCACGATCCACAGAATGATGTAGACCAGCTCCCCGATGCCTACCAGGCCGAAGATGATGAATCCGATCCGGACCAGCCACTTGGGCAGGCCGAAACCGGTGGCCAGAGCCGCGCAGACTCCAGCGATGAGTTTGCCGTTACGGGGTCGTGTCAGTGTGCCAGCCATGTGCGCGACTCTACGCCCCCTGCCGAGCCGACGAAACCCCTCCGGTACGTGGCCGCGTTGAGGAGGGGGCCGGCATTAAAGGCAAAGGGGCGCACGCCGCGGACGCCGGCGCGCACCCCGGTGTGGGGGCCTACAGTCCCGGCGCTGCCGGAATGTCGAGGTCCGTCTCGACCATGTGGTTGAAGTAGTTGGTGAACAGGTTCAGGGCCACATGGGTGGAGAGTTCGGTGAGCTCCTCGTTGGTCCAGCCGGCGTCGAGCGCTGACTGCCAGGTGCCGTCCGCAACGTTGCCCTTGTTCGCGGTGGCCTCGCGGGCCACCTGCAGGAGTGCGGCGAGCTTGTCGTCGAAGTCCACCTGTCCGTTCCGGACCGCGACGGTCTGTGCCTCGGTCAGTCCGGCGGCCTTGGCGCCCATGGTGTGAGCCGATTGGCAGTAGGTGCACTCGTCCACGTTGGCGACGGCGAGCGCGATCGCCTCACGGGTGCGGGCGTCGAAGGTGCCGTAGTCGCCGATGACCTGCTGCAGGGCCACGTAGGACTGCAGGACTACCGGCGAGGACGCCATGGCGCCGTGGATGTTGAGCACCTTGCCGAACTTCTGCTCGAGGGCCTTCAACTCGACACGGGACTCCTCGGGAGCTGAATCGATGGTCTGCACTGTTACGCGTGACATGGATATGCCTTTCTCTCGGTGATTCTTGCAAGCAGCGGGCGCAAACGGCCCACCGACAACTGGAGTTCAGCGCGGATCAGGAGCTTCTGCGGGCGATGGTTCCGAGCCGGTTCCGGTCCCGGACCGTGATCCGCCCGCGGCTCTGCCTGATCAGGCCTTCGGCCGCAAATTCGGCCATGGTTTTGCTGGTGGCTTCACGGGTGGCTCCGAGGAGCCCGGCCAGTTGTTCGTGGGTGATCCGGATGGCCGGAGCCTGTCCGAGCATGCTGGGTCGGGATGCATCGGCCAGCGTCAGCAGCGTCTTGGCTGTCCGGGCGGACAGGGGACGGAGGGCCAGATCGGTCAGCCGCTCCTCCAGCCTGGCCACCTGCTCGCCGAGCAGCCTGGAGATCCGGACCGCAATGCGGGCGTCGGCAATCAGGTGCCGCTCGACGTCGTCGACCGTGAGCTGGCAGATCACAGATTCCTCGATGGCTTCGGCGTAGTTGTCATACATGCGCTGTCCGACGAGTAGCATTTCCCCGAACACCGCCCCGGGTTCCAGGATGGCCATGGTGAGAGCCTTGCCGTCCTCGGTGATCCGGAAGATCCGCACCCGTCCTGACCGGAGGATGAACAGGGAGGTCACCGGTTCCGACTGCGAGAAGACCAGCTCACCGGCCCGGAAACGCCGCTCCGGCACCATGAGCTGCATGGACTCCAGTTCGGCGACGCTGAGGTCCGCGAACAGATCAACGTCATTCAGGCAGGTGAACGCCTCAGGGTCTCCCGTGGTCAATACGTCTACCTCTCGTTTCTGTGGCGACCAGGGCCTCTCCCCCGCCGCCGGTGTGCCTGCCAGGCCTACCGCGCACTCGTCCTTCACCTGCGGCCCCGCAGCATTGCAGACGCGCTCACCCCGAGGATTATTCCGTAGATCAGGTGTCCGAGCAGGGACACCCAGGCGGCGGCGTCGATCATGAATACCGGCATGCCCATCATCGTCGGCATCAGCAGCAGCGGGCCAAGCAACCACCACAGCGCGCCGTACGCGAGCCCGATCACGGCCGAGCGTGCCAATCCGGACAGCATCCCGGCAAAGGGCACTGTCAGCCCCAGCCCGATCAGCACCGAAATGACAAGATGCACAGCCAACCCGACGACTGCGGCGTCGCTGCCCACCAGGGACGCAATCATGGGCAACATGCCCATCATGGCCATGAGCACACCGAACACGGCGCCGCCGGCGAGCCCGCCGACAATGCCTGCCGTGATGCGTCGAGCCATTGGGACGTGCCCGGCGGGCGCGCTGGCCTGCGCGTGCGTGGACGAGTTTCTGGGCCTGGTTTTCATCGGACTGCCTTCCTCGATCTTCCTCGATATGTCCTAGTTCCAGAACGCTACGGCGCCTCGCCGGTCCGCTCTGCAACCCAGAACACACAAGGACAATTTCCTCTCAGGCCCTCACCACCCACCCCTGCCCGCCGGCCAGAGACACCCCTACGCGGTCCCCGGCCCGAAGCGCCGGTGCACCCGCCAGTTCGACGGCGATGCTTTCGACGGCGGTGCTCCCGCTGCCCGGGGCGGACTCCACCCGTACCCGGACCAGCACGTGGGCACCCATCGACTTCACCTCGGTGACCACCCCGGTGGGGGCCTCGTCGCCGGAGGAAGTGCCGCCGTCGTCGTTCCGGATCAGCCGGAGCGCCTCCTGGCGCACCACCAGCAGGGCCGGCCCGTCCGGGACGCCCGGCTGGACGCGGACCCGGCCCAGCACCGAGGTATGAAACCCGCCGGCCGCGTGCCCTGGAACCTCGTTGAGCCCGCCCAGGATGCGGTTCACCGCACGGGTGGCCGGTTGGTAGTGCAGTTCGGGGACGGGACCATGCTGCAGGATGGTGCCCTCGTCCAGCACGGCGATCGTGTCGGCCAGTACGGAGGCTTCCCGCCGGTCGTGCGTCACCAACACGATGGTCGGCTCGAGTTCCGCGCGGATCTTGCCCACGAGCTCATACATGTCGTCGGTGAGCCGGGAGTCCAGCGAACTGAACGGCTCGTCAAGGAGCAGGATGCGCGGTTGCGCGGCGAGGGCGCGCGCCAGCGAGACCCGCTGTTCCTGGCCGCCCGAGAGCTGGCCCGGCATGCGCCGCGCAAATCCGCCGAGCTGCACCAGGTCGAGGAATTCCAGCGCCTGCGAGCGCGCCTCCCGCCTGGTCACACCGGCCATGCGCGCCGGAAACGCCACGTTGTCCACCACCGTCAGGTGCGGAAACAGCAGCGGCTTCTGGAAGACGACAGCGATGCCCCGGTTCTCGGCCGGCACCGCGCTGGCATCCTGCCCGTCCACGAGCACCGACCCGCTGCTCGGCGCATCCAGTCCGGAGGCGATCCGCAGCAGGGTGGACTTGCCGCTGCCGGACGCGCCAAGCAGCGCCACCAGGGAACGCGCCGGCACGGTGAGGGAGACGTCGCTCAGGACCTCGGACTGTCCGAACATCCTCGACACCCGGTCGAAGGTCAGGCTGGAACTCATCGTCTCCTCCTCGGCCCGGGCACCGCCAGAAGCGCCAGCAACAGCAGCGGCGGCACGATCATGGCGAGGGACAGCGCCGCGGTGAGCTGCTCGTTTCCGGTGGCCGACGCCGCGGAACCCAGCACCAGCGGCAGGGTCAGCAGCTGTCCGCCGCCGACCAGCAGCGTCGTAATGTAGTCGCTCCAACCCACCAGGAACGCCAGGAAGGCCGCCCGGGCGGTGGCGCGGGCCAGCAACGGGATCCGCACCCTCGCAAGAACCGCCCGGGAAGAAGCACCGAGAGTGCGCGCCACTTCCTCGAACTGGTCATCATAGGAGGCGAGTGCCGCCCGGAACATGAACACCGTGTAGGGCAGTGCGGTCACCGTCAGCACCAGTACCACGGAGGGGAACGCAGGCACGCGTGCGCCGAGCAGCAGGACGTTCGAGCCCATCACCAGCGCGAAGGGCGGGATTGCCAGCGGCGCCAGCAGGATCATCTCCACCCCGCGCGCCCAGCCGTTGGGAAGCCGCCGGATAGCGAAGGCCGCCAGTGCGCCGAGAACGGTGGCGGGCAGCGCAACGCTGAGGCCAAGGACCAGTGACGCCCCTGTGGCCGTGAGGACCTCCGGCCTCAGCAGCGCAGCCAGTCCGTCGGTGGAGAAGGCCCCGGGAAGCACGTCCGGAGCCCGCCATTCCGCGGCGACCGACCACAGGATCAGCGGCACCAGCGGCAGCAGGATCCACAGGAACAGCAGCCCGCCGAGGAGCGGCCGCGTTATCCCGGTGCCTCCGGCTGCCCTCAGCCGCACCGGCTGGTAGGCCTGCATCAGCGCCACCCCCTGACGCGGCGCAGCAGCAGCAGTCCCGCGCCGATGGCCGCAAGGCCGACGACGACGGACGCCAGGGCGGTGGCCATCGCCTCCGGCCGGGCGGTCAGGTCAATGGAGCCGAAAAGGCGGACCGCGCGGACCGGCAACGGTTCCGGCGAGACCGGTCCCAGCAGCCAGGGCGCCTCATAGGAGCCCAGCGTGTAGACGAAGACCACCAGCGCGGACACGCCCAGTGCCGGCAGCGCGAGCGGGAGCAGCACGTGCAGCATCCGCTGCTTCGCGGACGCGCCCAGGGTGGCGGCTGCCTCGCAGAGACCGCCGGCGGAGCGGGCCATGCTGCCGACCAGCACGAGCGCCACGAACGCGGACTCCTTCCAGCCGAACTCGAGGATCGCCGCACCCCACCCGCGGCCGCCGACCAGCCCGGGGAAACCGGACGGCATGCCGAAGACGCGGGCCAGGAAACCGGCGTCGGACAGCAGCAGCCCCATGGCGCCCGCGGCCACCAGGTGTGGGATGGGCACCGACGCCGCGCTGAGTACGGCCAGCACCCGGCTGCTGACGCCGGAGGTGAGCACGTAGGCGGCAATCAGGAAGCCGACGACGACGGACAGTACGGTGGATGCCGCGGCGATGTAGACGGAGATTCCGGTGGCGAGCAGGAGTTCGCCGTCCGCGTCCCAGGCCGCGGTGCTGAACTCCGGTTCCCCGATGATCGGCAGGAGTCCCAGGCTCTGCAGGAGGGCGGCAACCAGCGCACCCGTGAGCACGAGGGCCACCGGCAGGACAGCGGGTGCAGCGATCAGCAGCGCCCTGGCACGCGGGGCCATCACCCGCCGGCGACTGTCCGGCGCCAGGCGTCGTCCAGTTCGGGGACCCAGGCGGAGCCGAGCTCCGCGTGGGAGTTGCGGGAGAGCTCCTCGTAGGGCGGGACCACCGGAGAGGACGGGAGTCCGTCGAAGAGGGCGCGCTGCGCCGGTTCCAGCCGGTCGACGTCGAGCACTGTGAACTGTCCCCACACCTTGGGGGCGGCCTTGGCTGCCTGCTGTTCCGGGGAGAGGGCGAGGTTGGCGACGGCCATGGCGCCGGCGGCGTCCTCGGCGTTGGCCGGTATGGCGAGGAAGCTGGCGTTGCCCACCGTGCCCTCGTCCAGGGTCAGTACCTTGGTGGACGGCGGGAGGGCACCGGAATCCACCAGGTCGGTGAGCCGTGCCGGGCCGTAGGTCATGCCGAAGTCCACCTCGCCGTTGGCGAAGAGTTCGTTGAGCGCCTGCTCGTCGCGCGGGTAGGTTGCCCCTTTCCGCCACAGGGACGGTTCCAGGGACTCCAGCGCTTCAAGGGCGGCAGGCGCATGCTCTTCGAAGGCTCCTTCGCTGTATTCGAGGGAAACCTCGGCCGCTCCGCCGGCGGTGGAGATCAGCACCTCGCGGAGGAAGACGCTGCCGGTGAAGTCCGGTGGTGCCGGGTAGGTGAAGCGTCCCGGGTTGGCCTCGGCCCAATCGAGGAGGCCTGCCAGGCTGGTGGGCGGCTGGGACACAGTGTCCGAGTTGTAGAAGTACGTGAACTGGGCCTTGTGCCAGGGTGCTTCGCAGCCGTCCACAGGCGTTCCGAAATCGTTGGTGAGCAGCGGGTCCGCCGGGTCCGTGAAGGCCATGTTGGGCAGCATATCCGTCCACCCGCAGCGCCAGGCGTCGGCCTGCCTGCCGGTGCTGAAGACAGCGCCGTTGACCCAGACCAGGTCCACCGAACCGTCGTCACGCCCTGCCTGTATTTCGCTCAGGACCCGGTTGAGCGCGTCCGCCGTGTCCGCCACCGGGACCCGGCGCAGGATGATGCCCAGCTCCGCGGCGGCCGGGGCGAGGGTCTCATCCACATACGCGTTCCCCTGCTCATCTCCGCCGTACATCCACAGGTCCACGGTGGAGCCCTCGGCTGCTTCCAGTACGTCGTCGAATCCGGAGAACTCCTCGTCGGGCTGCTGGCCGGACTGCCCTGCGGCGGCGCCGCAGGCGGAGAGCAGAAGCGCCGAGGCGAGCGCAAGCGGGGCCAGCGCGCGGCGGAACGGTCGGGGGGCGGTGGTGTGCATGGTTCCTTCCGGGTTTTCCGGTTCACGTATGCTCATTGCGTGCCTCGGTGGAGGACGGCAACGGCGAACGGACGGCAGGTACGGTGACGGAGCAGGGCGGGCGGCGCGAACGCTTTCCGGCTCCCCTCCGACGGGCACTTCTTCTCCTGGTATTCGTGGCCGCGGCGACTGCGGCTGTGCTTCTCATCCCGATTCCGCCCGTCGAGGAGCTCCGCGCGATGGTCGATTCGGCCGGGTGGTGGGGGCCGGTGGGCTTTGGGCTGGGCTACGCCGCACTGACGCTCGCACCTGTTCCGAAGAACGTCCTCACCGTTGCAGCGGGCGTACTCTTCGGCTTCGGCGCCGGCTTCCTGATTGTCTACCTTGCCGCGATGCTGGGAGCCACGGCCGCCTTCTGGCTGGGCAGGTATCTCGGCCGCGAGGCCGTGGAGCGGTTCACTGGGACGCGGGTTGCCCGGGTGGACGAGGTCCTCCGGCAGCGCGGATTCGCCGCCGTGGTGGGGGTGCGGCTGGTGCCGGTGCTGCCGTTCACTGCCATCAACTACTCCGCCGGCCTCACCTCGCTGGGCTGGCGCCCGTACTTCCTCGGAACCGCGCTGGGCATCCTGCCCGGGACGCTGAGCTTCCTTGCGCTGGGTGCCTACGGGTTCGAGCTCGGCTGGCAGGCCCAGGTCGCCGCAGCCGGGCTGGGCCTGCTGACCCTCGCGGGTGTGGTTTACGCCGTGCGGTCGCGCCGGAAGGGCACCCGCACCGATGTTTGATTCCCGGCTCCGCCCGCTGCTGGCACCCGCGCTCAACTCCGCCGCCCGGCGTCTCGACGTCCCGTGGATCACCCCCAACCGGCTGACCTCGCTGAACCTGCTGTTGGGCCTTTCCAGCGCCGCGCTCGCCGCCGGCCAGCTGTGGGTTCCGGCGCTGGCGGCCTGGCTGCTCTGCCGCCTCGCGGACGGCCTGGACGGCCCGCTGGCCCGGCTGCGTGCGGCGCAGACTGCTGGAACCGGAGCGGACGACGCCGGCCAGGGCGGGTTCTGGGACATCTCAGCGGACTTCATGGTGTACGGCGCCACGGTGGTGGGCGTGGCGGTCGGCGCAACCGCAGGGTACGACGCCGGCTGGCTGCCGTTCCTGCTGGTCCTGTTTGCCTACTACATCAACGGCAGTGTGTTCCTCGCCTTTTCCTCCATCGCCGAGCGCAGCGGCAGACAACTCGACGACGGACGCTCGCTGTCCTTCCTGGGCGGCCTCGCGGAAGGTGCGGAAACCGTCGTCGTACACAGCCTGTGGCTGCTCTTCCCGGCATTCGCCGGTCACATCGCGCTGGTGTGGGCGGTGCTGGTGTCGGTGAGCGCAGGTCAGCGCGTTGTGACAGGTTTCCGTGCACTGCGCTGAGGCGGCCGCCTTCAGTGTCGCCGCCGGCAGGGTCACCGGCGTCCGTTCCGCAGGCGCGCGACGGCGCTGAGCAGGCGTACGGCGGCTGCGGCCACCGGCGAGTCGAGGCCGGCCCGGGCGTGGCTGATCGCGGCATTCCACACGGCGTCGTTGTAGGTGGGGTACGGGTGGGTCACTCCGGCGAGCGCCCGCGTGCTCATCCCCTGCTGGACCGCGAGGGTGAGCTCGGCCAGTGATTCACCGGCGCGCGGGCCCACGATGGTGCCGCCCAGGATCCGTCCCCTTGTGCCGATGACCAGTTGTGCGAAGCCTGCCGTCCGGCCCTCCGTGATGGCGCGGTCGGTGTCGTCCAGGTTCACGGTTGAGAGGCTCAGCCCGGGGGCGGAGGCGTCGGTGATTCCGACTGCCGCCACCTCCGGTGAGGTGAACGTGACGCGCGGGATCACACTGCTGACCGACCGGTGCAGGCCGAGGATGGCATTGGACGCCGCGGTGCTCGCATGGACGCCGGCGAGGTGGGTGAATTTCGGGTTCTGCGTCACGTCCCCGGCAGCCCAGATGCGTTTGTTGGACGTCCGCATGGCCTGGTCCACGAGGATCTGACCCGCGTCGTCGAGCTCCACGCCTGCCGTGTCCAGGCCGAGGCCGTCCGTTCGCGGGGTCCTTCCGGCGGCAACCAGGAGAACGTCGGCGTCGAACCGGTTGCCCTTGGACGTGAGGACCGTGGAGCTTCCGTCGTTGGTGCTCTCCACCGTGCGGGCGGATTCGTTTTCGGCGACCGTGACGCCGTCGGCCGTGAGGGCGTTCCGGACCAGGGCGGCAGCCTCCCGGGTTTCCTTGCCCAGGATGCCTGTCCGGGCCAGGATGGTGACCCGCGTACCGAGCCGGGCGAATGCCTGGCCGAGTTCGCAGGCGATCGGCCCGCCGCCGATGATGACCATCCGCCGGGGCAGTTCCGTCAGGTCCCACACGGTGTCGGAGGTGACCATGCGGGCGTGCGCGAGTCCCGGAACGGGCGGCACGGTGGGGTGGCTTCCGGTGGCGATGAGTGCATTCCGGAAGCGGATCCGCCGGCCGTTGACTTCGGCCTCGCCGTCGGCCGTCAGCCGTGCGGTGCCGCTGCGGACCTCGACGCCGGCGGCTTCCAGTGACTCGGGGGAATCGGCGGGTTCGATGGCCCGGATCGCTGCAGTGATCCGGTCACGCACCCGGCCGAAGTAGGGTTGCCCGCCGGTGATACCGCGCTCCTCCGCTGCGTCCTTCGCCGCGGCCAGGAGGGTTTTGGAGGGTACGCAGCCGGTCCACAGACAGTCACCGCCGGTGCGCTCGTTCTCCACCAGTACGGTCCGGGCACCCAGCCGGGCGGCAGTTTTAGACCCGACGATCCCCGCCGTTCCGCCGCCGACAACGAGGAGGTCAACCAGCTTGTCCATGTATTCAGCTCTTTCCTGGGAAGGTAGGCGGTGGTGCACCCAGACTACGGTGACGGGAATCCCCGTCGGGGTCTGTAATCCAGGACACCGAAGGCGGGATGGAGGTGCCCTAGGGTTGTCCGGCGTGCGCCCTAAGCTGGAATCACCCTTTTATGCAATGGAAGAGGCCCCGGTATCGAGAAGTACACAACATTCGCACCGCTGTACGACCTCCTGTCGGCGGAGTTTCCGGTGTACCGTGCCGGACGCCGTCGCGGCGTGGACCTGCTCCGGCTCCAGCCCGGCGACCAGGTGGTTGATCTCGGCTGCGGCACCGGACTCAACTTTGCGCTGTTGCAGTCGAAGGTGTCCGTCGGCGGCCTGATCGTGGGAATCGACCGGAGCGCCGCGATGCTTCGCCAGGCACGGCGGCGGGCGGAACGCCGCGGCTGGAAGAACGTTGTCCTCATCCAGGCCGATGCCACCACACTGTCCCCGGCTGACGTCGGTGCCCGGGTGGCCGCCGCGGGCGGGCGTGAGCTGTCCGACTCCGCTCTGGCCACCTACGCGCTGTCGCTCATGCCGGAGTGGGAACGTGCCTGGACGAACATGCGGAACCTCACGAAGCCGGCCGGGCGTTTGTGCGTTGTCGATATGCGGCGGCCCACGGGCCCCTACGCCCTGCTGACGCCGCTGGCGGTGGCGGCGTGCCGGCTGGGCGGGGCGGACATTGACGCCCATCCCTGGACCGCCGTGGACCGGGACTGCCTCGGAGTGGAGGCCTCTTCCACGCGCGGCGGTCACCTGCAGGTCCGCGCGGGCACGGCTCCCGCCCTGCGGCGCGTACCGGGGTCAGAACATCCGGCTCGGTAGAATCCGGAGAATGAGCTCAGACCCCGCCGGCACTTCTTCGCCAACCAGCACTACTGCACCGACAAGCCGCGCCGTTTTCCTTGACGTGGACGGTACCTACGCGGACTACGGGGTGGTTCCCGAGGGCCATGTCCGTGCGGTGCAGGCCGCCCGGGAGGCCGGGCACAAGATCCTGCTCTGCACCGGACGGCCGGTGTCAATGCTGAGCGCCCATATCCGCGCTGCCGGATTCGACGGCCTGGTGGCCAGCGCCGGGGCGTACGTCGAGGTGGACGGTGAGGTGCTGCTGGACCGCCGGTTTCCACCGGACCTCGCGGACCGGACCGTCGCTGCGCTCGACACGAACGGTGCCGTGTACATCCTTGAATCGCAGGAGTCCCTGCACGTGCCCGCAGCGGCGGTGGAACGCCTTCAGGAGATCATCGAGGAACACTTCCAGCAGGGTCCGGACGGCCGAGCGGCCGGGGCGTCAGCCATCCTGGACACAGTTGAGTTGATGACGGACGGCGTCCCTGTGCCGTTCGCCAAGGTCTCCGTGTTCGATGCGCCCATCCCGGTCAAAGCCATCGCGGACGGAATCG
This sequence comes from Arthrobacter subterraneus, assembly GCF_900099735.1. Taxonomy (GTDB): domain Bacteria; phylum Actinomycetota; class Actinomycetes; order Actinomycetales; family Micrococcaceae; genus Arthrobacter_D; species Arthrobacter_D subterraneus. The sequence continues at coordinate 38,263 of NZ_FNDT01000022.1, forward strand.
GGCCGGCTGTCGCCGTCGTCGACAATTCCATCGCTGACGAGGGCCGGCACAGCGGCGAGCTGTTCCAGCACGGGATCAGCAAGGCCGACGGCGTGGCTATCGCCCTGGAACGCTTGGGGATCCGCCGGGAAGACTCCATCGGCGTCGGGGACGGCCAGAACGATCTCGAGATGCTCGCGTACGTCGGCCTGGGAATCGCCATCGAAGGGTCCTCGCCCGAGCTGATGGCGGTGGCACAGCAAACGGCCGCTCCGCCCAGCCAGGAGGGCCTGGTCTCGGCGTTTGCGGAGCTTGGGCTGTCGTAGACGCACTCCCGGTTTCCCGGCTGCGTGCCGGTTCCCCCGGCTTCTGAGCCCTATTCCGCGTGTCGGATGGCGACACGCCGTCCGGACAGGGGTGCACGCTCCAGAACCTGGGGGATCCGGCCCGCGCGGAGCCGTCTAGAACTGGATGCCGCGGGTCAGGCCGCCGTCCACGAGGATGTTCGCGCCGGTGGTCCGGCTGGACTTCGGGCTGGCGACAAAGACCACCGTGTCAGCGATCTCCTGCGGCGTACCCATCCGGTGCGTGGGATTCAGGCCCATCGCCATGCTGAACAGCTCAGGGTTTCCCTGCTCGATCTGCTCCCACACACCGCCGCGGTGGTAGGTGTTGCCCGGTGAAACGGTGTTGGCCCGGATGCCCTGCTCAGCGAGCTGGAAGGCCAGCCCGGCCATGTAGGCGATGATCGCCGACTTCACCGTGCCGTACGGACCGGAAGCGAAGTCCACTTCCCGCCCCGAGACGCTCGAGATCGCGGTGATCGAGGGCGCCGTGCTGTGCTCGAGGTGCGGCAGCGCCGCCTTCACCAGGCGCACCGACCCCATCAGGTCCACGTTCAGGGATGCTTCCCAGTTCTCCTCCGTATCCGGAATCGCGAGTGCGCTGACGTTGCTGACCACCATGTCGATGCCGCCGAACCGCGTCGCTGTATCACTCACCCAACGGGCCACGGCTCCGCCGTCACCGACGTCGACTTGCGTGCCAACCACAGTGTCCCGGCCCACCGCTTGCTGGGCTGAAGCGACGTCGTCGGCGTTTCTGGCGCAGAAGGCGACGTTGGCGCCCTCGGCAGCGAAGGTCTCCACGATCGCACGTCCAATGCCCTTAGTGCCTCCGGTGACGATGGCGGTCAGTCCGTTGAGCTGCAGATCCATGGTGGATCCTTTCTGGTTGCCTAGATTCCGGCGCTGCGGTCCCGCAGGTCGGTGTGGACGCCGTCGTATGCGCTGGCGGAGGGAAAGAGCGATTTGGCGGCCTTCACCACGACGCTGTAGTTCGCGTCCACCGCGTTGGCGATCGGAGCCTGCGCCGTCTGGGTGAGCAGTTGGTAGGCGTCCATGGCGTGGAGACCGAAGAGCTCACCGAACCAGCGGACCATTTCCAGCTGGCCGATCCGCCAGGAGTCCTCCATCGGGCGGGATGACCCCACCGCCATCCAGTGCGTGTCCGTCTCAATACGCGGCCAGGCCGGGGCGCCGCCCTTGACCAGCTCCACGATGATGGTCGAGTCCATTGCGCCCTCGACGGCGGTGCCGCACGCTTCGCCCTCGCCTTGTCGGTAGTGCCCGTCGCCGATCGAGAAGAGCGCGCCGTCCACGTTGACGCCGAGGTAGATGGTGGAGCCGGCCTTGACCTCGGGCGAGTCCATGTTGCCTCCGAACCGCTCGGGGACGAGGGAGGAACGCACTTCACCGCCGGGCGGTGCCACGCCGACGGTGCCGAGCATGGGCTCGACCGGCAGTTCGAGCCGGAAATCACCGAAGCGGGATTCGAAACCGACGGTGTTGCGTGCGGAGTCGAGATGGTAGATCCAGGTGGTGTCGGGCAGCGGGTCCTGCAGGAGTGCGGTGCGGTCGGTGCTGGTCAGGCCGCCGAAGAACGGGATGGTGGCGGAGGCTCCCCAGCTGCGGGCCGGTGTCAGGTCAACGATGTGGAGGACGAGTGTGTCCCCCGGTTCGGCGCCCTCGACGTAGAAGGGTCCGGTCTGCGGGTTCACGAAGCGCAAGTCCACCTTCTCACTGGAGAGGTCCTCGACGGACGTGAGCGCGTGGTTGAAGGCATCCTCGGACCAGAGTTTAAGGACCGTTCCGGGCTTGATGGTCATCGCCGGCTTCGCACCGCCGAATGTGTAAACGAGCTGATCACGTGACGGCCGGTACTCGATGATTTCCATTACTGGATGCTATGCCGTGGCCCTCAGCCGAACAAGAGTCCGACGGTACTCTTCAACTTTCAAGACCGGTGCCAGGAATTTGAACCTGGCACCGGAACTGAAGAATCGACTACTTATTGTTCGACTTCGGCGCACCCATACCGGGATTGACCTTGTGTGGGCCGGCAGTGGAAGGACGAACATCAAACTCAAAGATCGCTGTGGGGATGTAAACCGTCGAGCACGAGTTCGGGATGTCCACCACGCCGGACAACCTGCCCTCAATCGGCGCCGACCCCAGCAACAGGTATGCTTGCTCCGGGCTATAGCCGAACTTCGTCAGGTAGTCGATCGCGTGCAGACATGCGCGCTGGTAAGACAGATGCGAGTCAAGGTAATGCTGCTTCCCGTCGAGGGTTACGGATGTTCCGGAGAATGCGATCCACTCGCTGTAGCGGGGATCCACGATGCCCGGCATGAAAATTGCATTCTCGCTGACGCCGTAGGTTTCCATGCCACCCTTGATGACATCGACCCTGAGGTCAATGAAGCCGCCCATCTCGATCGCACCGCAGAAGGTGATCTCTCCGTCGCCTTGCGAGAAGTGGAGGTCTCCCAGGGAAAGGTTGGCGCCGTCCACGAACACCGGGTAAAAAATCCGGGTCCCCTTGGACAGGTTCTTGATGTCCTGGTTGCCGCCGTTCTCGCGGGGTGGCGCCGTGCGTGCAGCCTCCGAAGCTACCCGGTCGAATTCCGACGCCGGCAGGCTTCCGAGCACTGCGTGCTCCGCTTCCGGGGGGAGGGCCAACGGGGGCACCCGGTTCGGGTCCGTAGCGATGAGGTCCCCTTCCCGCTTGTTCCACCTGGCGAGCAGCTCGGCGGAAGGAGCCGTACCCATCAGGCCTGGGTGGATGAGCCCGACATAGGACACTTCGGGAACATGCCGCGACGTTGCGACCTGCCCGGTGAAGTCCCAGATCGCCTTGTATGCGTCAGGGAACTGATCGGTGAGGAAACCTCCGCCATTGTTGCGCGAGAAGATGCCGGTGTAACCCCATCCTTGCCCGGCCAGAGGGCCTGAATCTTCCTGCGGGATCGGCCCGACGTCGAGGATATCGACGACGAGCAGGTCACCCGGCTTCGCCCCCTCGATCCCGAAAGGTCCGCTGAGCTTATGGACGGTGAGCAGTGGAGCGTTCAAGATGTCCTCTGCGGAGTCGTCGTTGACGATAGCGCCGTCAAACCACTCACGGCAGTGGACCCGGAAGGAGTCTCCAGGCTTCACCACGGCCACCGGCGGGATTTCCGGATGCCATCTGTTGTGGCCGATCTTTTCCTGGTCTTCAAACTTCTTCGTTGAATCTAGTGGAAATATGACGTCAGGCATTGCATCTCCTATAAATGTCGCCGGACACCACAGATCAGGGTCGCGGCAGTTTCTTGCCTGACTTGGCTCACGGATCCCGGTCTTCTGGGGGCGCGCGGCTGTGACCTGCGGTGATGTCTGCCCTTAGTGCGTTTTTCACGCACTAAGGGCA
>NZ_FNDT01000002.1 GCF_900099735.1 Arthrobacter subterraneus
AGTCAGTTCCGGTCCCGCAAGTTCGTCTCCGCACTGCACGCCAGCGGCTTGAAGGGCTCGATGGGCAGGGTCGGTGCATGCGGCGATAACGCGGCCATGGAATCGTTCTTCGCCCTGCTGCAGAAGAACGTGCTGAACCGGAAACGGTGGGAAACACGCCAAGAACTACGCCTCGCCATCATCACCTGGATCGAGCGAACCTACCACCGCCGGCGACGGCAGAAAGCCCTCGGTAAACTAACCCCGATCGAGTTTGAGACAATCAACAACATGGCGCTAGCCGCCTAGAAACTATCAACCCCACGAGTCAACCAAAACGTGGGCAGTCCCCAGCGGCATCGACTGGTTGTCGAACCGGCCGTTCTGGAAGCTCAGGCGCGCTATCCCCGAGCTTCCACGCGTCTTGCAGACGAGGTCCGAGCCGCGTCAACCAGAGTTAACGCGTCTTGGAAGGGCAGCCCTCCACGTCCTGCGATCCGCGGCGGTCATTGTCCGCTCACCTGACCGTCGAGGAGGCGGCGGTGACGGTTTCGATGCGCGTGATGTCGGCGGGCGACGGCTACAAGTACCTGCTGCGTACGGTCGCCGCGGCCGATGGTGACAGGTCGCTGTCGACCCCGTTGACGCGTTACTACGCCGAAGCAGGGAACCCACCGGGCCGCTGGCTCGGCAGCGGGCTACCAGCACTGGGGACCGGACAACTCCATGGAGGTGATCAGCTCTCCGAGCCTCAGCTCCAGCTCCTCGTGGGGATGGGCCGCGATCCGATCACTGGAGGACCCCTGGGTCGCGCATACCCCGAGTATCGGTCTGTCTCCGAGCGCGTCGCGGAGCGCGTGAAGGCTCTCGACCCGGCGCTCAGCCTTGGCGAACGTGGCGATGCTGTCGCCGCGATCGAGGCCGAGGAAGCCACACGGAGCACGCGCCGAGCTGTTGCAGGGTTCGACTACACCTTCTCGATCCCGAAGTCCGCCAGCGTCCTGTGGGCCCTTGCCGATGCCGGCACGCAAGCACTGATTGCACAGGCGCATCACGCAGCGGTTGCGGAGATGGTTGCATTCATCGAGCGGCAGGTTGCCGCAACTAGGGTGGGTGCAGCCGGCCCGTATGGGGCGGTCGCGCAGGTGGACGTGACCGGGGTGATCGCGACCGCGTTTGACCACTACGACTCCCGCGCTGGCGACCCTCATCTGCACACCCATGTGGTGATTTCGAACAAGGTGCAGACCGCGCAGGACGGGAAGTGGCGATCGTTGGATGGGCGGCCGATGCACGCCGCGACGGTCGCCTTGTCGGAGTTGCACGAGGCGGTCTTCGCCGACCACATGACCCGTGCCTTCGGGGTCGGCTGGGAGCAGCGGGACATGGGGGGCGACCGCAATCCTGCCTGGGCCATCACCGGCGTGCCGAAAGAGCTGGTGGCGGAGTTCTCCACCCGCGCCCGCCACATCGAGGCGGAGAAGAACCGTCTGATCGAAGAGTATGTCGAGCGCCACGGCCGCCAGCCCTCGACCGTGACGATCCTCAAGCTCCGCGCCCAGGCCACCCTCGCGACCCGACCCGCGAAGGAAGTCCGCTCACTCGCGGAACTCACGACCGACTGGCGCCGCCGCGCCACCGGCCTGCTGGGCGAGGACGCCACCACCTGGGCACGTCGCGTGACCTCGAACGACGCCCCATTGCTTCTGCGCGCCGATGACATCCCGCTCGATGTCATAGCTGAGTTCGGGCGTACAGTGGTCGAGACGGTCGGAGAGAAGCGGTCGACGTGGCGACGCTGGAACCTGACCGCGGAGGCCGCCCGGCAGACGATGGGCTACCGGTTCGCCAGCACCGAAGACCGCGAGGCGATCGTCGGCCTCGTCGTGGATGCAGCCGAGTCCGCGTCACTGCGGCTCACTCCGCCGGAGCTGGCGACCAGCCCGGCACTGTTCCGCCGCCCCGATGGGTCCTCGGTGTTCCGGCCGAAGCACTCGACGGTGTTCTCCTCCGAGGAACTCCTCGCCGCCGAAGACCGACTCCTGGAGCGCTCCCGCACCACGACCGGGCCGACCGTCACGCTGTCCGCCGTCGAGGAGGTCACCGCGAAGCCCGACCGCGAGGGACGACTCCTCGGGGATGACCAGGGTGCGGCCATCGCCGCGGTCGCAGTCTCGGGGCGTGTTGTTGATGTGCTGGTGGGGCCGGCGGGCGCGGGCAAGACCACCGCGATGAACAGCCTGCGCCGAGCGTGGGAGACCGAACACGGCAAACGATCGGTCATGGGGCTCGCGCCGTCGGCAGTCGCGGCGCAGGTCCTCGCTGACGATCTCGGGGTCACCACGGAGAACACGGCGAAGTGGTGGACTAACTATCAACACCATGGTGCCACGTTCCAGGCCGGACAACTGGTGATCATCGATGAAGCCTCTCTCGCCGGCACCATCTCCCTGGACCGCATCACCCGGGTCGCCGCCGAAGTCGGTGCGAAAGTCCTCCTCGTGGGCGACTACGCGCAGCTGCAATCGGTCGACGCCGGCGGGGCGTTCAGTCTCCTGGTCGCGGACCGTGACGATGCGCCCGAGCTGGTCGACGTCCACCGGTTCACCCACGAGTGGGAGAAGACCGCATCCCTGGCCCTCCGGCACGGGCGCGCCGAGGTCATCGACACCTACATTGACCACGACCGCGTCACCGGCGGCGAGGCCGACGCCATGAGTGATGCCGCCTACACGGCGTGGCGCGTCGACCGCGCGAAAGGGCTGGTGTCGGTGCTGATCGCGGAATCCCGCGAGGACGTGGCCACGCTCAACCACCGTGCCCGAGCCGACCTCATCCTCGACGGTGTCCTCCAGCCAGGCCGGGAAGTCGAACTGAACGGCGGCACCCAGGCAGGCGTGGGGGACACGATCATCACCCGCCGCAACGACCGCCGCCTCCGGAACGGCAAGGACTGGGTCCGCAACGGCGAACGCTGGACCATCACCGGCGTCCGCGACGACGGCTCCATCACCATCCGCAGGGCCGAGCGCCGGTTCGGCGGCTCCATCGTCCTCCCCGCCTCGTACGTGGCCGAGCACGTGGATCTCGGATACGCGGTCACAGCGCACCGTGCGCAGGGCATCACCACTGACACCTCCCACGTCGTGGTCGAGCCGACGACGACGCGGGAGAATCTCTACGTCGCCATGACCCGCGGACGCCAGTCGAACCGGGCCTATGTGGTCCTGAACCGCCCCGACGACCACGCCGCCCCACACCCCTCGGACAGCACTGACGCCACCGCCCGATCGGTGTTTTTCGGGGTGCTCCGGCATGTCGGTGCCGAGCTTTCCGCCCACGAGACCATCACCGCCGAGCAGGAGACCTGGGGGTCGATCGCACAGCTCGCAGCCGAGTACGAGACCATCGCCGCGGCCGCGCAGCACAACCGGTGGGCAGGGCTCATCCGCACCCGCGGACTCACCGACGACCAGGCTGAGGCCGTCATCGACTCCGAAGCCTTCGGCGCCCTCACCGCTGAACTGCGCCGCGCCGAGGCCAACCACCACGACATCGACCGGCTCCTGCCCCGCCTCGTCTCGGCGCGAGGATTCGAGGACGCCGACGACGTCGCCTCCGTCATCCACCACCGCCTCGCTCGGGCGACTGCCCACCCGGCTGGGTCCGGGCGCAACCGCAAGGCCCCGCGTCTCATCGCCGGCCTCATCCCACACGCCGACGGTCCCATGAGTCAGGACATGCGCGACGCCCTGGACGAGCGCCACCGCCTCATCGAAGCCCGAGCCGATGCCGTCCTCGACACCGCTTTGCAGTACCACGAGCCCTGGACCAGGGCACTCGGGCCGATGCCGAACGACGCACCCGGGAAACGTCTCTGGCGGCGGCGCGCACGGGCGATTGCGGCCTACCGCGACCGGTACGCCATCACCGACACCACTCCTCTTGGCACCTCACCCGATTCAACCGTTCAGAAGATCGACCGCGCCCGTGCGGAAGCAGCACTTCGCGCACTCAACACCCAGCCGAGCCCGGTCCCGCAGCGGCGACCCGCACAACGGATCAGCCCCGAGCGGGGCCTATAGGTGGGTTCCGCGCAGAGAAGAGGGCCTCGCACCGACTTCTTCGCATGCGAGGCCCCAAGGGGAACGTTGGGTAGGTTCCTACATGGATCGCGTCTGCCCGGTCGCGCTCGGCCTCTGCTTGCGGGAGAACTCCGGCCCCAGCTCCGAACGCTCGATCCCATGTTCCGGTGGGCGACGGGTCAGGTGCTCGACGTCCGTGGCATTCGTGACGACACGAGCCCTCCCATCACGCAGCAGCATGTGCGGTCCCGCGCTCGTCCCCGACGTCACCGGACCGGGCACCGCACCCACGCTCCGGCCCAGCGCATGTGCTTCGGCCGCGACCCGGAGTGAGCCTGAGCGCGCTCCTGCTTCGACGATGACGCTGGCTTCGGACAGAGCCGCCAGGAGTCGTCCGCGGGCCAGGAACCGATGCCGCGTTGGGGTTGCGCCCGGCGGCATCTCGCTCATCAGCAGGCCGACGTCTGCGACACGGTCCAGCAGTTCCCGGTGACCCGCCGGGTAGGGGCGGTCGACGCCACCGGCCAGTACCGCGACCGTGTCCCCGCCCGCACCCAGCGCAGAACGATGCGCCGCGCCCTCGATCCCATATGCGCCCCCGGCGACCACTACACGCCCAGCACCGACGAGATCGACGGCCAGCTCGCCAGCCACGAGTTGTCCGTAGGAAGTCGATGCCCGCGCGCCGGTGATCGTCACGAAGTCCTCCATCGGACGTGCGAAGAACGACGTCGCGCCTCGTGCCCACAGCACGTAAGGAGTGCGATCACCGAGATCTGCGAGGGCCTTCGGCCAGTGCTCGTCACCCGGTATCAGCACGGTGAAGCCGCTCTGATCCATGCCGTGCATCCGCTCCGCCACATCTTCCAGCCGGTGCGGCAGCGCCAGGCGGTCACGCCACATCATGGCCTCCACACGGTTCAACCCTGGGACCGCGTCCTCGTCGTCGACGAGACGCAGTGTCTCGATCGCGCCGACGCGGGACAGGACACGTCCGGTGACGCGATCATCTGGCTCGGCAAGGATCGACAGCAGCATGCGCGCGGTGCGCTGGTCGTGGGCCAGGCCGGTGATCGCGGACATGATCTGGGCTCCTTCTCGGTCGGATGACGTCGAGAAGGTGCACGGCACCGGTCAGAGGCGGGTACGTGCGGGCGGTTACGCCGCGACGGCGGGTCGGCGAGCGACCCGGTGATCCCACCCTCCGCGGCCCGGACGCGGAGCAGCAGCACCAAGCTGACCGGGCCCATGATCGCGAACTTCATCGCGTTCCAGACGCACAGCAGCACCAGCACATGTAGCCAGCCCGGTCCGCCATCCTCGATCAGCACTCTCAGGATGCCCGCCACGTAGAGGTAGGGGACGGCCAGCAGCATCGCCGGGACACCCCACTTGAGGCCGCGGCGCGTGCGAATCGCATCGAGCAGGATGTTCGTGGGCATGTAGCGGCGCAGGAAGTAGCGGGTGTGGACACTGGCGGTCCAGATCAAGCGGAACATGAGCGCAGTCCTCTCCTCGTCTCCGGCGACAAGGAATCAAGGAGGACCACTCCGGCCGAGGCCGTCTGGTCGTCCCACCGCGTCGGCAGTGGGTCAAGCAGGTAGAGGCCGCCAACTCCAAGATACCGCTGTTGCCCCTGCGATGGAAGAAACCCAGTGCGTCATGCGTCCTGCGTGGCTCCGTGCATCCGCTCAGCGAACGGGGTTCAATATATGCAACAGGTGAGAGGTTCCCGACGGCGCCCAGCGAGATGTTCGGGCTGGAGCAGAGGGAGCAGACAATGCCCGAGAGTCGACACCGGTATCTCTACGAGCGCCTCGGCGACCACGACTTCCAGCAGCTCGTCAGCGCTCTGCTCGCGAACCAGTTCCCCGATTACATCCCGATGGCACTCCGTCAGGCCGATGGCGGCCGAGACGGCCTGCGCAAGGTCGACGCCTCGAAGGTCCTGATCTATCAGGTCAAGTGGTCGGTCAGTGGCAAGGAGAAGGACCCGGTCACCTGGCTCGACCAGGTCGTCAGGAACGAGGAAGCCAGTCTGAAGCGTCTGGCCGCGCAGGGAGTCCGTCACTACACGCTGGTGACCAACGTGGGCGGCACGGCCAAGGAGGACTCGGGCACGTTCGACCGGCTGGACAAGAAGCTCCAGGCATACGCGAAGGAGTTCGGCTACGAGCAGATGACCTGCATCTGGCGCGAAGCGCTGAACCCATGGGTCGACAACGCCCCGACCGAGACGAAATGGGCCTACGCCGACATGTTGGCGGGGTGGGATCTGGTTCGATACCTCGTCGCCGAGCACGTCGGCGTAGGTAAGGATAAGGCGCATCGTGACCTGATCCGCAAGGTCGCCGCAGCCCAGTGGGAAGACGACAAGCGGGTCAAGTTCAGCCAGTCCGACGTGGACCGAGAGAAGGTCGTGGACCTTTTCGTTGATGTCACCGCTGATCGCGTCCACACCGCAGCCAGCCGACACCTGCAAGCACAAGCACCGAACGCAGTCGGTGGTGCCGCCGCCTACCTGCTGCGCGCACCGGCCCCTTTCACGCTCGTCCGCGGCGCGCCGGGGCAGGGCAAGTCGACGCTGAGCCAGTACGTCTGCCAAGCCCACCGCAGGTTGTTCATCCCCGAGGCCGAGCGGCCTGACTCGCTACCCAAGCTGGATCAACCACGTTTCCCCATCAGACTGGACCTGAGCGACTATGCACTCTGGATCGGCGGCAACAATGTGTGGGACCACTCCGAGGACCGCAAGCAACCGAAGGCCAAGGTACGTAAGGGCGAACAGGCGACGATCGAGTGCTTCCTCTCCGACCTGATGACGCACGAGAGTGGCGGAATCACCACCGACGCGAAGACAGTGCACGACATCTTCGAGCGAGTCCCCAGCCTCGTCGTGCTGGACGGGCTCGACGAAGTCGGCAGCGCCACCATGCGCGGCAAGATCGTCAGAGAGATCGACAAGTTCGTCGGTCGCGGGAAGGCCTACACCGACCCGCCCAGGGTCGTCGTCACCACGCGCCCCAGCGCCGGTGAGCTTCCCGAGCCGTCACCCAACCTGTTCGAGATCATCACCCTCAACCAGCTCACCGTCGAGCAACGTGACACGTACCTGCGCAAATGGTGCGCGGTCCGGGGGATTAGGGGCAAGGACGGTCGCGCCCTGCGGAAGAGCTTCAAGGACAAGAGCCGCGAGCCCTACATCAACGAACTCGCCGGCAACCCGATGCAGCTCACGATTCTGCTGGATCTCCTCCACCAACAGGGTGCTGCCACGCCCACCCAGCGCACAGATCTCTACGACAAGTACGTCGAGCTTCTCCTGGCCCGCGAAGCGAACAAGCACCCCAAGGCGGTGCGCGACCACAAGGAAGAACTGATCGAGATCATCCCGTTCCTCGGCTGGTACCTCCACGCACACACCGAGGAATCTCAGATCAACGGTCGCATGAGCGTGGACGAACTCAAGGAAGCAATGCGGCACTTCCAACGCACCTACGGCAACCGCGAGTCGATCGTAGACCAGCTGTTCGAAGGAGCGAGCGATCGCCTCTGGGCGCTGACCAGCAAGGTCGACGGAACCTACGAGTTCGAGGTCCTCTCCCTACGGGAGTACTTCGCGGCCCGGTTCCTCTACCACAACGCGGGCGAGGACAACCCAACCTTCGACAGCACGACCGTGCTACGCGAGCTGCTGCGTCGACCGTATTGGCTCAATACCGCCAGGTTCTACGGCGGCAACGCGAAGGGCAACGGCATCTATCCGCTGACCGCTGGGATCGAGGAGGAATTGGCGCAGAGCAAGTCGCCCGCGTCCTACCTTGCCGCATGGGCGCTACTCACGGACGGAGTCTTCCAGCGCCGCCCCCGCGAGGCACGCAAGGTCCTCACGGCACTCTGCTCAGACAGGGGGATCGCGATCCTGCTGTCCGCACTCGACCGCCGTGACATCGTCGCCCTGCCCGAGCTGCCGGACCTGCCCGACGATGACGGTGCCGATCCCACCTGGGCGCGCCTCACCACGCAGATCGGCAATGACCCGACGGACGGTGCGAACACGTGGCGGGTGCGAGCCCTGCGAGAACTGTTGAACCAGCGCAGCCAGTTCGCGGCATGGTGGTACGAGCAACTCACGGCAGCCATCGGCACACCTCAGCAGAACGCCTGGCTCAGGATCGGTGCTGAATGCGAAGCCGGCGCAGGGGTCACCGCATCGTTCGAGCGCATCGACCTTTCCGAAGGTGCCGCCGAACTCCTCCTGAGCGGTGGCCTCGTTCCGCCGCCCGGAAGCGCACTCGAAGCAGCACTCCTCAACGCAGTCTTGGATGGCGAGTGTCCGCGCGTGACGTCGACTCGATCCATGCCGGCACAGGTCGCCGTCGCCCTCTCTCCAGGAGACTTCCTCACGAACTCCAAAACGGGTTTTGTCGCCAGCGATGAGAAGACGAAACGTCGCCGAAGCGAGGCGATCAACCATCTCAGAAAAGCCGGATCTCCGTACGCGCAGATCGCCAAGCAACGAGCCTTCAAAGCCGGGCAGAAGGGCAGCACGTTCCCGTGGTCGGAGACCGCCGCCGCGCTGCACGCACACACCGGGCGCCGGTGGCTTGCCTCCGAGATCGCCATCCTCGGCGCCGCGTCTCCCTTCCCACCCGCCTACACCAAGAAGCCCGGTACGATGCCCTTCGGGAGCATGAGCCACCCCTCCGAGCTCCTCGCGCAGGCCCGGGCCAACGGCCGCAAAACCGAATGGTGGCGCGAGCAGTACGAGGCCCTCGACGACGATCTGGCCAGCGCGGAATGGGCACTCGCACTGTGGTGTACCGCTTCCGGTCCGGTCATCTCAGAACTGATGACGTTGTTGGAGACCGTGCTAGACCAGCTACCTGCGCCGCGCCGCAGCACCGTCCTTCGCGCTGCCGAACAGACGGCCCGTTACGGCTGGCTGAAAGACCGACCGGTCACCGCGGCGACGGACGACCCGGAGCTGGCCGCCCTCAATCAACTCCGAGCCCAGGAAGCATCGATAGCGGAGCGTGACGGTGCGATGTCCTCAGCCCGCGACAACTCGGCGGCGTCGACCTCGCTGCTCAGCGTGGCCCGAGAGCAAAAGTGGCTCAAAGTAGATGCCAGGCCCATGTATCGGTAGAAGCAGCAGTGGCGGCATCCCTGTTGTCATTGGCCTCACCGCGCTCGACCATGCGAGTCTCGTAGCGCCACGCCTTCGGCGAGAAGGTAGCTGCGCACAGTGCCCGCGGAGTATCCCAGGCCGATACCGACACGCTCCAGAGACTCACCCTCCGCATATCTACGCGTCATTTCATCCACCTCGGAAGAGGATGGTGTGGTGCGGCGGAGACGGACTCCCCGCGCGCGCAACAGAGACGCTAGACGCTGCCGGCTCACGCCGAAGTCCCGCACGATCTTCCGCAACGTCTCACCGGTCGCGTACCGGGCTTCAGCCATGAGCAGTTCCTCCTCGCTGATGCGTGCCTGCTGCCGGACGCGTGGAGCCTCGCGACGGGGCCGATGGATAGTGCGGAGCCGGATCGCGCCGTGCATTGAACTCATCCGAGCCAGGGGCGGGGCAAGTTTCGACACGCCTCCCGCTAGGTCCACCAGACAGAACATCAGAATGCCTCGCCTCAGGGCGGGGCATTTTTGTTTAGATTGACCCATGAACCCGCTTACCGAACTCACCCTGGAAGAACTCCGGCAACGGACCAGCATGAAGTGGCGCCGGTACCCTGACGATGTGTTGCCGCTGTGGGTGGCAGAGATGGACGTGCCGCTGGCGCCGCCCGTCCATGCCGCGCTGAAGACGGCAATCGATTCAGGCGATACCGGCTATCCTGCGGGATCCGGGTACGCGGCCGCGCTCGAACGCTTCGCAGCGGCCCGGTGGGGGTGGAACACCATGGACACCGCGCGGACCGCCCTGGTGCCGGACGTCATGATGGGGATCGTCGAGACGCTCAGGTTGATCACCGGCCCCGGGGATGTAGTTGTCCTCACGCCGCCTGTGTATGCGCCGTTCTTCGCCTTCGTGACCCACGCCGACCGTGAAGTACTTGAAGCACCGCTGGGAGTGGACGGACGGCTGGACCTCGACGGCCTCGACGGAGTGTTCCAGCAGGCGCGTGCCCGCTCGGACCGGCCGGTGTTCCTGCTCTGCAACCCGCACAACCCCACCGGCACGGTCCACACCCGCCAGGAGCTGCAAAAGGTCGCTGTCCTGGCCGGCCGCCACGGTGTGCGGGTGATCTCTGACGAGATTCATGGGCCGCTTGTCCTCGCGGGCGCGCGCTTCACGCCGTACCTCAGCGTGGCCGGCAGCGAAGACGCGTTCGCCCTGACCTCCGCGTCAAAGGCGTGGAACCTCGCAGGCCTGAAGGCAGCGCTCCTGATTGCCGGTCCGGAGGCGGAACCCGACCTGGCCCGGCTGCCGGAAGAAGTGAGCCACGGTCCGAGCCATCTCGGCGTCCTTGCCCATGCCGCGGCCTTCCGGGAAGGAGGCTCCTGGCTCGATTCGCTTCTCACCGGTCTGGAACACAACCGGGACCTTCTCCAGAGCCTCGTTGCGGCGCATCTACCGGGGGCAACGCTGCTGAGCCCGGAAGGCACCTATCTCGCCTGGCTCGACTGCAGTGCCCTCGGCCTCGGTGACAGCGCGCGGGGCGAAGGCCTCGCCGTGGTGACCGACCTCGCCGGACCAGCCCGTTTCTTCCTGGACGAAGCCCGCGTGGCGCTCAGCTCGGGGCATGTGTTCGGCCAGGGCGGCGACGGACACCTGCGAATCAACTACGCAACCCACCCGGACATCCTCACGGAAGCCCTTCAACGGATGGGCAGGGCGCTCGACGGCGGCGCCTAACCGCGCGCGGCGTACGCCTTCAGCACACGGTCAGCAGCGCCGCCAAGGTTCCAGTCCGCGGCGAGTTTCTTCAGCGTCTCTTCCTTGGCTGCATCGAGAGGCCGGATCTGCGCATCGAAGTGTCCAAGGTCAAGATCCCGGACCACTCCCACTACCGTTGGGGCGACAGCGAGGTAGTCGGCGGCCGCCGTGATCTTCTGGCGGACCGAGGCGGACATGGCGCTGGATGGATCGGTGCTCGCCTCGATGATGCCGTCGAGGTCCACGAATTCCCTGAGCAGACTCGCCGCGGTCTTGTCCCCGATGCCCGGGACCCCGGGAAGCCCGTCGGAAGCGTCCCCCCGGAGAGCGGCGAAGTCGGCGTACTGGCCGGGAAGGACCCGATACTTTTCGACCACCGTCACGTCGGTGACCGCTTCCAGCCTGCTCATGCCGCGGGCGGTGTAGAGCACGCGGACCCGCGTGTCGTCGTCGACCAGCTGGAACAGGTCGCGGTCGCCGGTGACGATGTCGACCGGCGTCGTAGCCTGGCTGGCGAGGCTGCCGATCACGTCGTCTGCCTCGTGGTCCGCTGCGCCGATGACGGGTGCGGCCAGGGCAGCCAGGACCTCGCGGATCAGCGGTAGCTGGGCTACGAGGCCTTCGGGGGTCTCCTCCACATCGGGGCCCCCGGAAACTTTTCTGGCCACCCGGTGTTCCTTGTAGCTGGGAATCAGGTCCACGCGCCATTGCGGCCGCCAGTCATCATCCCAGCAGGCGACGAGGTGCGTCGGCTCATAGTCGGTCACCAGCCGGGCAATCATGTCCAACAGGCCGCGCACGGCATTGACGGGCGTTCCATTCGGTGCCTTGAGACTGTCCGGCAGGCCATAAAAGGCACGGAAGTACAGTGACGGCGTATCCAGGAGCATCAGTCGTTCGGCCACCCTCCGATCCTCCCACGGAAGGGCAACAGAACGACGACGGCGGCCCGCTTTTTGGGAGGATTGCTGCCGCATGTCCATGCCGGCCGTATAACGAAGAAATAAATCCATTTGATTGAAGAAAACCCTTGAATGGGACAGTGCAGAGGTTCACACTTTAAACCGGGCAACCAAAAGCACGAACGAGGCATGGGGATCATGAACGGACTTATGCGATGCCGCCAGTGTCGGAGAACCTGGGTCGTCGAGAGCAAGACAGCTGAAACGGTGACCTCCCGGAACCACGCGTTCCTCAACCCCGGCCACCAGACCGTAACGGTGTGGAAACCCGCACAACAGCACGCCGGAGTGCCTGCCTGACGGATTGGTCTGTAGATCGCCGGAGCGGCCGTGCAAGACTATCTGCATGGCAACCGACAACGCATCATCCCAGCAGCCCCTGCATGACCGGGACGTTCGCGAGCGCACCCACCTCGGCCTGATGATCGGCGACACCTGGCACTCGCTTCAGACCCGGATCGCGGAGAAGCGCGGCCGCGTGGAAACCATCATCCCCTACACGGGTTATGGGACCACCAGCTGGATCCGGGTCCTCGGACGGGTTGTCCTGTCCAATCCCCGGGACCTCCGGCCGCTCGAAGGCAAGGAGATGATGAAGCCCCTCAAGGAGGGCCTTCGGGGGTGGCGCAACTTCACCAGCGCGCCGGTGCGCAACGCGGAGGTAACCCTGGAGGTCGACGGCACCAGCCAGGTAGTGCATGCGGACCGCGGCGGAGTCATTGACGTCCATCTCGTCGTGTCGCTGGAGCCGGGCTGGCACACGGTCCGCATCAAGTCCGGCGACTCGGTGGTGGCGGACGCTCCGGTGAGGGTGGTGCGGGATGACGTAACCTTCGGCGTCGTGTCCGACATCGACGACACCGTGATGGTCACTGCCCTGCCGCGGCCGTTCCTCGCCGCGTGGAACACGTTTGTCCTCGATGAGCATGCGCGCACACCGACTCCCGGGATGTCCGTCCTCATGGAAAGGATCGTGCGCAAGCATCCGGATGCACCGGTGCTTTACCTCTCCACCGGTGCCTGGAACGTGGCCCCCGCCCTGACCCGTTTCCTGTCCAGGAACCTCTATCCGGCCGGGCCGAAGCTGCTTACGGACTGGGGGCCCACCCGCGACCGCTGGTTCCGCAGCGGCCAGGAGCACAAACGTTCCTCGCTGGAGCGGCTCGCTGAGGAGTTCCCGTCGGTGCAGTGGCTGCTGATCGGCGACGACGGGCAGCATGATGAGTCCATCTATGCGGAGTTCGCCCGGAACCATCCCCGGAACGTGCGCGCAATCGCCATTCGGCAGCTCTCCGCCAGCGAGGCGGTCCTCGCCGGCGGCCGGTCAAAGGCAAACCCTGCAGGTTCCACGCCGGGCGTGCCCTGGATCTACGCCAGTGACGGCGCAGGCATGTCTGACCAGCTGAGCACGATGGGCATTGTGGAGAGCACTGTCCGGATCGATCCGGAAGACGAAGCCTAAGCCTAAGCCTGCTGCCCGTCTGAGCTTTCCGGGTCCGGCGCTTCCTCCGCATGGGGCGAGCCGGACTCGGCGCGCACCGTCAGGAGGATCCGGCGCAGGTCCATGCCGAGCGCCGCGGTTGCCTGGATGCGTTCCTCGGCTGCTGCACTGGAGGAGATCTGCTGCATCAGGTGCTCAACGGCATCCTCGGCCGCGGTCATGGTGGCGCCCTCGGCATCCCATTCATCCACGGCTTTGGCGGTGAGCGCCATTGCGTCGCCCAAAGGCTCCACCAGCGCGGGCGGCAGGGGGGTGGACTCGGGTGTATGCCAGATGACTCCGGCAAGCACCTCGGTCATGTTCTGGACGTGGAATCCGACCCGTTCCATCGCCTGCAGCCACAGGTAGTCCGCGTTCAGATCGCGCTTGTGCCGCCGTCGTCGTAGGTTCCCATGCCGGCTGGTGTCCGCGAGCTGGACCGCGGACCGTACCTCTTTCCCGAGGTCGCTCAGGCGGCCCTCCCGTTCCGCCCAGTCTTCATGCTCGGGGGGCCATGACTCGGTGATGGCCGCCGCCATATCCCCGAGCTGACGGGCAAGGAGCGCACGGAAGTCCTGCAGTCCCCGGACGGCACCGTCCAGGTGCAGGGGCGGGAACACCAGCATGTTGACGCCGAGGCCCACAATCACTCCCACCAGCATCTGGATGAGGTACCCGAAGGAATACTCCTCCGGGTTTTCGCCGCCCACCAGGAGCACAAACAGGGAAGCGATGGGGATCCAGTCGCGCCCGGCGCCCAGCCGTGGAAGGCCGGCGGCGAGCACTCCGACGCCCACCACGATCGCCACCGACACGACGGAGACGTCCCCGATGATGATGATCGGAAATGCCAGCGCGAACCCTACTGCCAGGCCGATGAGCGTCTGCACGCCCTGCCGGGCCGAACCCGCGACGGTGGGGTACATGGACGCGACCGCCCCGAGCGGCGCGTAGTACGGATACTCGGCGGCAACACCGGGTACACGCAGGGCGATCCACCAGGCGATCGCCGCCGCGAGAGCGGTCTTGACAGCCAGGAGAACCCGCTCGTGCGTGATCAGCTGCCGTGCGTGGGTCCGTGCTTGCGAACCGGTAAGTAGGCTTGGCATTTCTTCAGTATGGCAACCGATTATGAGAGTCAGATGAACGCGCCGGAGACACCGGCCCGGAAGAATGTTGCGTAATAGCGCAATAATCTTGAAGCCCGCAGCGGCGGTGCCGTAACGTTCAGATCAAGTTACTTCCGTAACGGGTCAGCGACTCCCAATTTCAGGGAGTGTGGGTGCCCCCATGTGGGCCTGACATTTGTTTCGCAGGAGTTCTCCCTGCCGCGCGGCCGCGCGGTGCCCGGGATGCAGCCTGCCTCCTTTTCCCTTAATGCATACCGGTATGCCGTACCCGGCACCTGGATGTCCTTAACGACCGAGGATACGAATGTCTCCACCATCAAAGTCGGCTCACTCCGTAGGCCCCCCTGCTTCCGAGCCGTACCCCGCCCTGTCCTATGAACTCTTTCCTCCCCGCAGCACCAGTGCTGCGGAAACCCTCTGGTGCACAATCCGCGAACTGGAGCAGACCAGCCCGGACTATGTATCCGTAACCTATGGAGCCTCCGGTTCCAACCGGGATACCGCCGTCGACCTGCTGTCCCGGCTCCTCACGGAGACCGCATTGCGGCCCCTGGCCCACCTCACCTGCGTGGGAAACACCCGGGAGTACCTCCTGGACCTCGTGGATGAACTGATCACCCTCGGCGTCCGCGGCATCCTCGCGCTCCGGGGCGACACGCCGAAGGACCCCGGGGCGGGCCCCGGCGACCTGTCCTACGCCAGCGACCTGGTGAAGCTCGTCCGCGAAGCCGAGCGCCGGCGGACCGCGCATCTGTGCGCAGGCAGATTGGCCGTCGGTGTGGCGGCGTACGCCACGCGGCACCCCGAGTCGCCGAGCTTCGATCACGACATCGAGGCGTTGCTCGCCAAGCAGGCGGCAGGGGCCGATTTCGCGATCACTCAGGTGTTCTTCTTCCCCGATCACTTCCAGAGGCTGGTCGCGGCAGCACGCCGCGCCGGGGTGGACATCCCCATCATCCCGGGCGTGATGCCGCTGACCAGCGTGCGCAGGCTCGACCGTTTGAGCGAGCTGGCCGGCATCGAAATGGACTACGCACTGCGTGACCGGCTGGCCGCAGCGGAGGACGACGCAGCGCGCCGCCGCATCGGCGTCCAGGCAACGGTGGACCTTGCCAATGCAGCGCTCGACGCCGGCGCCCCGGGGATCCACCTGTACACCTTCAACGAGCACGCGGCAGCGCTGGACGTGCTTGACAGCCTTCAGCTCCGCCGGCCGCCCGTTCCACGCGGGCTCGTCCGCACCGCTTGACGAATTTACGAAACCAGCAAAGGACACCATCCATGAGCAGCACATTCCCCACAGCAACCATCGTCGGCTACCCACGCATCGGCCCCCGCCGCGAACTGAAGAAGGCAGTCGAGTCCTACTGGGCCGGCCGTACCTCGGCGGCCGAACTCGAGACGGCCGCAGCAGAGCTTCGCGCTTCCTCCTACGCCCGCCTCACGAAGCTCGGACTGGAGGCCGGCAACTACTCGATCCCGGCGTCGTTCTCCCTCTATGACCAGGTGCTGGACACCGCAGTCACCTTCGGTGCCGTCTCTGACCGCTTCAAGGACCTGTACGACGCCGACGGCTCGCTTGGCCTGGACGCCTACTTCACGCTCGCCAGGGGCGACAGTGAACGCCAGCCGCTTGAAATGACCAAGTGGTTTGATACCAATTACCACTACCTCGTCCCGGAGATCGGCCCGGACACGGCCTTCTCGCTGGCGAACGACTGGATCCTGCGGGACGTGCGTGAGGCGGCCGAGGCGGGATATACGGTGCGTCCCACGCTGATCGGCCCCGTGACTTTCCTGCTGCTCAGCAAGGCCGCCGACGAGGCACCCGCCGGTTTCAACCCCCTCAGCCGCCTCGACGACCTGCTGCCGCTGTACCTCGAGCTGCTGGGCAAACTGGCTGAAGCCGGCGTGGAGTGGGTCCAGCTCGAGGAGCCTGCCCTGGTAGCGGATCAGGCGGTCCCGGAGAGCGAGGTGGCCGCCGCCGTCGAACGCGCCTATGCCGTCCTGGCTGCGGAAGCGCAGAACCGTCCGGCGATCCTGGTCACCAGCCAGTACGGGTCACTCGGCTCCCTGCTGCCCGTCCTCGCCGGGACCGCCATCGACGCGCTGCACATCGACGTGTTCAAGGGCAGCGTCCCGGCAGCATCCGAGCTGGCCCGGCTGGGGGAGACCACCCTCGTGGCGGGCGTTGTGGACGGACACAACATCTGGAAGGCGGACCTCGGGGTTGCCGCCCAGAAGCTGACCCTCCTTGAAGGCACCGTGAAGAACCTTGCGGTTTCCACCTCCACCTCCCTGCAGCACGTGCCTCTCGACGTGGAGGACGAGCAGCAGCTCGACGCGCAGCTGCGCAGCTGGCTGGCGTTCGCCGACCAGAAGGTGGTTGAGGTGGTGACCCTTGCCCGGGCCATCGGAAATCCGGGAGCCATCGATGCTGACATCGCTGCGGCCGCTGAGGTACTGGCCTCCCGCGCCGGCGCACCCGGAGTGAACCGGGCGGAGGTGCGTGCACGCACCTCGGCCCTCTCGCCCTCGGACTTCACCCGCGGCGACTACGCCGTCCGGCTTGCCGCCCAGGAAGAGGCGCTGAAGCTGCCGGCCCTGCCCACCACCACGATCGGATCCTTCCCGCAGACCTCGGAGGTGCGCTCGGCCCGTGCCCGCGCCAACAGGGGAGACCTCACCGCCGAGCAGTACCGGCAGCTGATGCAGGATGAGATCAGGCGCGTCATCGACCTGCAGGAGGAACTCGGCTTCGACGTCCTCGTGCACGGCGAACCCGAGCGCAATGACATGGTCCAGTACTTCGCCGAGAACCTCGACGGCTTCGACGTCACGGTGCACGGCTGGGTCCAGTCCTACGGATCGCGCTGCACCCGCCCGTCCATCCTGTGGGGCGATGTCAGCCGCCCGGAACCGATCACCGTTCCGTGGACCCAGTTCGCCCAGTCACTCACCGACAAGCCGGTCAAGGGCATGCTGACCGGTCCGGTCACCATCCTCGCGTGGTCCTTCGTGCGTGATGACCTGCCCCTCGGAGAGACGGCAAACCAGGTGGCCCTCGCCCTCCGCGACGAGGTGACCGACCTCGAAGCCGCAGGCATCAGGGTGATCCAGGTGGATGAGCCGGCGCTGCGCGAACTCCTGCCGCTGCGCAGGGAAGACCAGGCGGAGTACCTTGAATGGTCCGTCAACTCGTTCAAGCTCTCCACCGCCTCGGCAGCACCTGCCACGCAGGTCCACACGCACCTGTGCTACTCCGAGTTCGGGGCGATCATCGACGCCATCGACGGCCTGGACGCGGACGTCACCTCCATCGAAGCGGCGCGGTCCCGCATGGAAGTGGTGCACGATCTCGAGGCGCACGGCTTCAGGCGCGGCGTCGGCCCGGGTGTCTACGACATCCACTCGCCGCGTGTTCCAGGACAGGATGAGGTTGCCGAGCTGCTCGAGAAGGCTGTACAGCACGTGCCGGCGCGCCAACTCTGGGTCAACCCGGACTGTGGGCTGAAGACCCGCGGCTACACCGAAACCGAGGAATCGCTGCGGAACCTCGTCAACGCGACGGTGTCGGTGCGGTCACAGCTGGAGGCTCCGGTCTCCTGACCGTGCCGCCCCGCCCGCCGGGTGCGCCACTGAACAGGCTTTGCCGCAAGGTATCGCTGTCCAGCTGCGCACCCGGCGGCGTTTAAGAGGCCGTTCCTAGGCGTTTAGGGCGGCCGTTCCCAGCGCTTCAGGCGGCTGTTCCTAGGCGGGACGGCTGCTGGTCCGCGGCGCGATCTGCCGGTCCTTGAGGACGTCGGTGAGCTGGTCCATGAAGAGACGCACCTGGGTGGTCTGCTTGCCGGCGATCTGCAGGGCGAAAATGCTGCGTGCGAGCCGGATCTCGGGGACATCCAGCGCAACGATGCCCTCCGGCGCCCGGAGCATGGCCAGTTCCGGAACAAGGGCGGCGCCCATTCCGGCCGCCGCCATGGCCAGGCTCGCATTGAAGTCGTCGCAGTACGCGGCGATGTGCGGGTGCAGGTTGCAGCTGGCAAACAGCCTTTCGATGACGGTGGCGTCCGAGGTGCCGGGATGGTGCATGATCCACGGCATGTCCGCGAGCTGCTCTGCCGAGACTGCGGAACCGTCCGCGATTCCCCAGGCCGCCGGCAGCACCACCCGGAAATTGTCGTCACCGATCCACTGCCGGCTCACCGATGACGGCCAGGCCAGCCCGCCCTGGCCCACCTGGAACACCAGGGCGAGGTCCAGTTCACCGCCGGTGCGCAGCCCGTGGATGGTCTGGGCCGGCTCACCGACAAACACTTTCAGATTGATGCCGAGCCGCTTCCACTGCGGGGTGCGTACCAGGCGGGGAAGGGCGAACGTGGCAAGGCTCGGGAAGATGCCGAGCCGGAGTTCCTGCGTGACCGCAGCACCCGCTTTCACCGTGGACGCCAGAAGCGTGTCGATATCCGTGAGCACCTTCGAGGCATGGCGTGCCATCACCACGGCGGCTTCGGTGGGCACCGCACTCCGCGCGGACCGGGTGAACAAGGTGACGCCGGTGTCCCGTTCCAATGCCGACATCTGCTGCGAAACGGCGGACGCCGTGTAGCCCAGCCGGGTGGCCGCGGACGCGAAGGACCCGTGCCGGATGACCTCCAGAAGGGTCCGCAGGTGAACGGGATTGACCACGTCGACATCCTCTCACGCCTTGTTTTCGTGCAGGCCGCCCCACCCATCCGTGTCTGCACCGTCTCCGAACAATATCCGAACTATCTTTTGCAGCAGGGGTAGGTCGTCGTCGAATCCGGCGTCTCCTGTTGCCGGCGTATGGAGGAGGCGCACGTGAGCGGTGAAGAGCGGCCGGACCGGCCGGGTCGGCGAAGTGTTGCGGTGATCGGCAGCGGCGTGGCCGGGCTGACCGCCGCCTGGGTGCTCAGCCGTGAAAACCGGGTCACGCTCTTTGAAGCCGATAACCGCGCCGGCGGGCATGCACACACCCACCGGATGGAACTGGCGGACGGCACCTACACCGGCGTGGACACCGGCTTCATTGTCCACAATGACCGCACCTATCCGACCCTGCTGCGCCTCTTCGCCGAACTCGGAGTACAGACCCAGCCCTCCGACATGACAATGTCCGTCCGCTGCGATGGGTGCGGCCTCGAATATGCCGGCGCCAAGGGCGGACGTGGGGTGTTCGCGCAGCCTCGCTCCTTCACCCGCGGCCGCTACCTGCGGATGCTGGGCGAAATCCTGCGGTTCCAGGCGAGCGCCCGCGCGCTCCTGCGTGAGACAGACCAGGCCGACGACGACGGCGACACCCTGGGCGAATTCCTCGCCCGCGGAAACTTCAGTGACTACTTCACCGCCCACTTCATGACCCCGGTGGTGTCGGCCGTCTGGTCCTGCGACCCGCACACCGCACTGGAATACCCGGCCCGTTACCTGTTCTCTTTCATGCAGCACCACGGGATGCTCACGATCAAGGGCTCGCCGCAGTGGCGGACGGTCACCGGCGGGTCCGGTGAGTACGTGCGGAAGATCGTGGACCGGCTCGATGAGGTGCTGCTGGATACTCCGGTGACAGGGGTCCGGAAGGCGGGGAACGGCGTCGTCGTCTCTTTCTCCGGTGAGCGCCGGCTCTTTGATGCCGTGGTGATCGCCACCCATCCGCATCAGGGGCTGGCGCTGCTGGAGGAGCCCACCTCCCTCGAACAGGCGGTGCTCGGGTCGATGCCGTACTCGAGGAACCGCACACTCTTCCATACGGACGAGTCAGTGCTCCCGCGCAGCGACAATGCCCGGTCCTCCTGGAACTACCGGCTCCCGGCGTGCAACGCACAACCCGACCGGGTGCTGGTCACCTATGACCTGAGCAGGCTCCAGCGGTTGAACGGTGCGCAGGGGAAACGGTTCCTGGTGAGCCTGGGGGAGGAGGACCAGATCGATCCGGGCCGCGTCCTCAACACCATGACCTATGAGCACCCCCAGTACACGCCGTCGTCCCTCGCTGCCCAACGGCGCCTGGCCGAGCTCAGCGATGACCGGGTTGCGTTCGCGGGCGCCTACCACGGGTGGGGCTTCCATGAGGACGGTGCACTGTCCGGCCTGCGGGCCGCCGAACGGCTGGGCGCGTCCTGGCTGGCAGGGACCCGCAGTCCGGTGGAGACGCCGGTATGAAGCCCAGCCTGTACGCGACGACCATCCGGCACGTGCGGAGGGCGCCGCTGGCAAACACATTCACGTACCGCAGCTACAGCTGGTTCGTTGACCTCGACGAACTGCCGCGGCTGCCCGGCTGGCTCCGCCCATTCGCGGTGTTTCGGGCCGAGGACCACCTCGGTGACCCCGAAGCCTCGATCCGCTCGAATGTAGCCGGCTTCCTCACGGCAAACGGGATCGACGACGACGGCGGCACCGTCACCATGCTCGGCAGCGCGAGGGTCCTCGGATATGTGTTCAACCCGCTGACACTTTTCTGGTGCCACGGACGCGACGGCGGACTGCGTGCCGTTCTCGCGGAGGTGCACAACACCTACGGCGAACGCCACTGCTACCTGCTGCATCCTGACGGTTCGGGCAGGGCGGTGACGCCGAAGGAGTTCTACGTGTCTCCCTTCAACGACATCTCCGGAACCTACGAGATGAGCGTGCCGGAGCCCGATTCGAAACTGTCCGTCGCGATCACGCTGCGCCGTCCGGGCCAGCCGCCGTTTGCGGCCACCATGGCCGGAACCCGCCTCCCGGCGACTTCGCGCAATGTTGTGCGCATGGCGGCGGCCATTCCCCTGGCGCCGCTGCGTGCAACGCTCCAGATCCGCTGGCAGGGAATCCGGCTCTGGCTGCGCCGCCTTCCCCTGCATCCCCGACCGAACCACAAACCACAGGAGTATGTGAGATGACCACCACCGTCACCCGGTCCAGCACCGACGCGGACCCGCAGGACTGGCCCGGCATAGCCTTTGTGCCAAGTGGTCCGCACAACCGTATTGCGGCGGCGCTCGCCGAGAAGATCTTCGTGGCGGCAGTGAACCGCCTGCCGATGCGCGTGACGTACGACGACGGCACGGTGCACGGCGGCATACCGCGCCGCACCGAGGGAAGCGGCGTCCCGGAAATGCGGATCCACCGCCCCGGGGACTTCTTTGCGCGGTTGGGGGACAGCGGGCTGATCGGGCTGGGGGAGTCTTACATGGCGAAAGACTGGACTGCGCCGGACCTGACGGCGGTCATTGAAGTGTTCGCCCAGCGCGCCGCCCACCTGGTGCCGGTTCCGCTCCAGAAACTGCGGGGCCTGTACCTTCCCAAGCCGCCGCGCAGGGAACGGAACACCACCGCCAACACCCGATCGAACATCTCGCGCCACTATGACCTGTCCAATGAGCTGTTCGCACTCTTCCTCGACAACACCATGTCCTACTCGAGCGCACTGTTCGACGGCGCGGGCCCGGACCTGCTGGAGGCCCGCTGGGAGGACTTTGCGCCGGCGCAGCAGCGCAAGATTGACCGGCTCCTGGACCAGGCGGACGTCGGCCCCGGAAGCCGCGTGCTGGAGATCGGCACCGGCTGGGGTGAACTTGCCCTGCGGGCTGCCCGCCGGGGCGCCGAGGTAGTGACTGTCACGCTCTCCAGCGAGCAGAAGCGGCTCGCGGAGGAGCGGATCGCTGAAGCCGGGTTCACGGACCGGGTCCGGGTGGAGCTGAAGGACTACCGCGCTGTGGAGGGCGAGTTCGACGCAATTGTGTCCGTCGAGATGATCGAGGCCGTCGGGTACGAATACTGGGGGGTCTACTTCCAGACCATCGACCGCCTGCTCGCGCCCGGCGGAAGGGTGGCCATCCAGGCGATCACCATGCCGCACGAGCGCATGTTGGCAACCCGCCGCTCCTATACCTGGATCCACAAGTACATCTTCCCGGGCGGTTTCATTCCGTCCGTGCGCGCCATCGAGGACATCACCGACCGCTACACCAGCCTGCGGGTCCGGGAACGGCTCTCCATGGGGGATCACTACGCGCAGACCCTGCGGCTGTGGGAGGAACGCTTCCTTGCGCGCCTGGACGAGGTCGAGGCCCTGGGCTTCGATGAGATCTTCCAGCGGATGTGGCTGTTCTACCTGTGCTATTGCCGGGCTGGATTCCAGGCGGGTTACCTTGATGTCCAGCAACTGATCTTTGACCGCCGCCCCTGAACCGGCGGACGGGCACCGCCGTCCATTTCACCGCCGCCCAATGAGCACGCGCGCGGTCAGTCGTTTCCGCTCAAGTGCACCCTCATCCTGGAGCCACCGATGACAGATCTTCAGCAGTCCCGCCAGTCCGCCGGCATCAACCGAAGCATCGCGCCGTCCATCGCACGTATTCTCGAGCCCATCGTCGGGGGCGAGCTTCCCGTGCGGCTGACCGCCTGGGACGGAAGCTCGGCCGGCCCGGAAGGTGCCCCCGAGGTGCAGCTGAACAGCGCAAACGCCCTTCGGCGGCTCCTCTGGAGCCCGGGTGAGCTGGGCGCGTCGCAGGCGTACGTGACCGGAGAGCTCGACGTGTCCGGACCGCTGGAGGACGCACTCAACCACGTGTGGACGGTCGTCGGCGAACGCGGGCTCTCGATGCCATCGCTTCGGCCCCAGCTTGCCTTTCAGCTCGGCCGGCTGGCACGGGACCTGGGGGTTCTGCGCGGGCCCCTGCCTGCTCCGCGCAGCCAGGCCAGGATCACCGGCAAGCTGCACAGCCTTCTCCGGGACCGGGCGGCGATCAGCCATCATTACGATCTCTCCAACGATTTCTATGAGCTGATCCTCGACCGGCACATGGCATATTCCTGCGCCTACTGGCGCTCGGATGATCCCGACTACACGCTGGAGGACGCCCAGCGGGACAAACTCGACCTGGTGTGCCGGAAGATCGGTCTGGACACCCTGCCCAATCAGCGGTTCCTGGACGTCGGGTGCGGGTGGGGTTCCCTCAGCCTTTACGCGGCGGAGCATTTCGGCGCAAAGGTCACCGGCGTAACGATCTCGCGTGAACAGAAGGCGTTCATTGACCGGCGCATCGCGGAGCGGAAGCTTCAGGACCGTGTGGAGATCCGACTGCAGGACTACCGCGATGTCACGGACGACCCGTACGACGCCGTTGCTTCCCTCGAAATGGGCGAGCACGTAGGCGAGTCCAACTACGGAGTGTATGCCTCCACCCTGTTCCGCAACGTGCGGCCGGGCGGCAGCGTGCTGATCCAGCAGATGTCCCGGCACGGCAGGCACCCGGGCGGGGGACCGTTCATCGAATCCTTCATCGCGCCGGACATGCACATGCGTCCGGTCGGCGACACGGTCAACCTGGTTGAGGCTGCCGGCTTCGAGATCCGGGGTGTGGAGGCCATGCGCGAGCACTACGTGCGAACCATCGACGCGTGGCTGGCCCGGTTTGAGGGGAACTGGGAGCGCGCCGTTGAGATGATGGGCGAGGAAGTGGCCCGCGTGTGGCGGCTGTACCTGGTGGGGGCCAAGCTCACGTTCCGTGACGGACGCATGGGCGTCGACCAGCTCCTGGTCCGGCGCCCGGAGTAAACCGCCGCGCCTGCCGAGCGGTCGGCGGGTAAACCCGCGGAAGACGACGGCGACACGCCGAGCAGTCGCGACACGCACACCTTTTTCCTGTGTGGACAGCGCTCCACAGGCTGTGGACCGAGGCACCGGAAACCGCGGGTTTCAGCCGATTAGAACGGTCCTGACATGTGGATTCCCTGTGGACTATTCGACCGGGAAATGACATACTTGTAATACATCATCTTGGGGTCGGCGCCGCCGCGTTGCACTAGATGTAGTATCTAGATATCGAATCACCTGCTGGCGAGGCAGTGTCCGCATCGGCCGTTCAAGCGGTCCGCAAGGCGGCTTGAAGCCCACCAACAATTGCCGAATAACAGCACTTCACAAGGGGAGTCAGGGACATGACCGTCACGGTTTACACCAAGCCAGCATGCGTACAGTGCAACGCCACCTATCGGGCCCTGGACAAGAAGGGCATCGCCTACCAGAGCGTCGATATTTCACAGGACCCGGCAGCACTGGAGCGGGTTCGCTCGCTCGGTTACATGCAGGCCCCCGTGGTCATCACGGACCAGGACCACTGGTCCGGTTTCCGCCCTGACAAGATCAACGAGCTCGCCCAGGGGTCAATCACCTCCGTAGCCTAGGCACGGCTGGGCGCCGTTCCTGTTGGCCGGGCGGATGTAGTCGACATGACAACACCAACCATCAGTCGAAATGTCCGCGGACGGGCGGGTGTCGAGCCGTTGGAAACTGACGCGTCGCTCATTTACTTTTCGTCGGCGTCGGACAATACGCACCGCTTTGTCAGCAAATTGCCCGTCCGCTCCGCACGGATCCCGCTCCTCACCAGCGAGGATACGCTCCGAGCGGTCAGCCCATTCGTCCTGGTACTTCCCACCTACGGGGGCACCAGCGGCAAGGGCGCGGTGCCGCGGCAGGTGATCAAGTTCCTCAATGTCGAGGGCAATCGCCGGCTGCTGCGCGGCGTGATCGGCGCCGGCAACACCAACTTCGGGGACACCTACTGCCTCGCCGCGGACATCATCGCGGCGAAATGCAACGTTCCCGTTCTGTATCGATTTGAACTTATGGGCACGTCCGAGGACGTTGACCGGGTAACCCAAGGATTGGAAGAGTTTTGGACATGACAGTCGCTGAAACAGAAGCACCCGCACTTCCCGAGCGTTTCAAGGGCTTGGGCTACCACGAGCTCAACGCCATGCTTAACCTGTACGGACCCAACGGCGAGATCCAGTTCGAGGCCGACCGGGAAGCCGCGCACCAGTACTTCCTCCAGCACGTCAACAACAACACCGTCTTCTTCCATGATCTTGAGGAGAAGCTGGACTACCTCGTCAAGAACGAGTACTACGAGCGGGAAACCCTCGACCAGTACACAATGAACTTCATCCGCGACCTGTACAAGCGCGCGTACGAGAAGAAGTTCCGGTTCGAGACTTTCCTCGGTGCCTTCAAGTTCTACACCTCGTACACACTGAAGACGTTCGACGGCAAGCGCTACCTGGAGCGCTATGAGGACCGCGTCTGCATGGTCGCCATGCACCTGGCGCGTGGGAACGAGGAACTCGCCACCCGCATGGTGGACGAGATCATCGAGGGCCGGTTCCAGCCGGCAACACCGACCTTCCTCAACGCCGGAAAGCGGCAGCGCGGCGAGCTGGTTTCCTGCTTCCTGCTGCGGATCGAAGACAACATGGAGTCCATCGGGCGCTCCATCAACTCAGCCCTCCAGCTCTCCAAGCGCGGCGGCGGCGTGGCGTTCGCCCTGACGAACATCCGTGAGGTCGGCGCGCCGATCAAGCAGATCGAGAACCAGTCCTCCGGCGTCATCCCCGTGATGAAGCTCCTCGAAGACAGCTTCTCCTACGCCAACCAGCTCGGCGCACGCCAGGGCGCGGGCGCCGTGTACCTGCACGCGCACCACCCGGACATCAACCGCTTCCTCGACACCAAGCGGGAGAACGCCGACGAGAAGATCCGTATCAAGACCCTCTCCCTGGGTGTTGTGGTTCCGGACATCACCTTCGAACTGGCGAAGAAGGACGAGGACATGTACCTGTTCTCGCCCTACGACGTCGAGCGTGTCTACGGCATGCCGTTCTCCGACGTTTCTGTCACCGAGAAGTACTACGAGATGGTGGACGACTCCCGGATCAAGAAGACCAAGATCAAGGCACGCGAGTTCTTCCAGACGCTCGCCGAGATCCAGTTCGAGTCCGGCTACCCGTACATCATGTTCGAGGACACGGTGAACCGGGCCAACCCGATCGACGGCAAGATCATCATGTCCAACCTGTGCTCGGAGATCCTGCAGGTATCGCAGCCCACCACGTACAACGACGACCTCTCCTACGCCGACACCGGCAAGGACATCTCCTGCAACCTGGGATCGCTGAACATCGCGAAGACCATGGATTCGCCGGACTTCGGATCCACCATCGAGACAGCCATCCGGGCGCTCTCGGCAGTCTCGGACATGTCCAACATCACCTCGGTGCCCTCGATTGCGAAGGGGAATGACGCGTCCCACGCCATCGGGCTCGGACAGATGAACCTTCACGGTTACCTGGCCCGTGAGCGGGTGCACTATGGCTCGGAAGAGGGCCTGGACTTCACGAATATCTACTTCTACTCCGTGGTGTACCACGCCGTGCGGGCGTCGAATCTGTTGGCCAAGGAAACCGGCCGGACCTTCGGAGGTTTCGAGAAGTCGAAGTACGCCTCCGGTGAGTTCTTCGACAAGTACACCGACCAGGAATGGGTTCCCCAGACCGCGCGGGTCAGGGAACTCTTCGCCAACGTGCACATTCCCACCCAGGACGACTGGCGGGCGCTCAAAGCGTCGGTGATGGAGCACGGCATCTACAACCAGAACCTGCAGGCCGTTCCACCGACCGGTTCGATCAGCTACATCAACAACTCGACCTCGTCCATCCACCCGGTGGCCTCCAAGATCGAGATCCGCAAGGAGGGCAAGCTGGGGCGCGTGTACTACCCGGCGCCGTACCTCACCAACGACAACCTGGAGTACTACCAGGACGCGTATGAGATCGGCTACGAGAAGGTCATCGACACCTACGCCGCCGCCACTCAGCACGTGGACCAGGGGCTCTCGCTGACGCTGTTCTTCAAGGACACCGCCACCACCCGCGACATCAACCGGGCGCAGATCTACGCCTGGCGCAAGGGCATCAAGACCATCTACTACATCCGCCTCCGCCAGCTCGCGCTGGAGGGGACCGAGGTGGAGAATTGCGTCAGCTGCATGCTGTAACCGGCACGTAAGCCAAACAACGACGCCGGTGGGCCGGCGCACAAAAGCCGGCCCGCCGTCGTCGTACATTAGTTAATTGAATTCACTGCCCTTGAAGGCAGTTCGACGAATGGGACAAGGGGTCACAATGACCGAGAAGGTTAAGTTGCTGTCGCACGTAGAGGCGATCAACTGGAACCGTATCCAGGACGACAAGGATGTCGATGTCTGGAACCGGCTGGTCAACAATTTCTGGCTGCCTGAAAAGGTCCCGCTGTCCAATGACGTCCAGTCCTGGAACACGCTGACCCCGGTAGAGCAGCAGCTCACCATGCGGGTGTTCACCGGCCTGACGCTCCTGGATACCATCCAGGGCACCGTTGGGGCCGTCTCGCTGATCCCGGATGCGATCACCCCGCATGAAGAAGCGGTGTACACGAACATCGCGTTCATGGAGTCGGTGCACGCCAAGAGCTACTCCTCCATCTTCTCCACACTGGCCTCCACCAAGGAGATCGACGAGGCGTTCCGGTGGTCCACGGAGAACGTGAACCTTCAGAAGAAGGCGCACATCGTCATGGATTACTACCAGGGCGATGATCCGCTGAAGCGCAAGGTTGCTTCCACGCTGCTGGAGAGCTTCCTGTTCTACTCCGGCTTCTACCTGCCCATGTACTGGTCCTCGCGCGCCAAGCTGACCAACACCGCTGACCTGATCCGGCTGATCATCCGCGACGAGGCCGTCCACGGGTACTACATCGGCTACAAGTTCCAGAAGGGCCTGGAGAAGGTTTCCGAGGAGAAGCGCCAGGAAATCAAGGACTACACGTTTGAGCTGCTGTTTGAGCTGTATGAAAACGAAGTCCAGTACACCCATGACCTGTACGACGGCGTCGGCCTGGCCGAAGACGTCAAGAAGTTCCTGCACTACAACGCCAACAAGGCGCTGATGAACCTAGGCTACGAGGCCATGTTCCCGTCCTCGGTCACGGATGTGAACCCCGCGATCCTCTCAGCGCTGTCGCCGAACGCGGACGAGAACCACGACTTCTTCTCGGGATCGGGTTCGTCCTACGTGATCGGCAAGGCAGTCAACACCGAAGACGAGGACTGGGACTTCTAAGAACGTCACCAACCCGCCTAGGTTCCCCCGGTCGTGGACCCGAAGGAACACATCGCAGGTTCCAAGGAAACAGCAAGCCCCGGCACGGATGCTTGGACCGGGACCAGCCGCCAAGACCTGGCGAGAACTCCCGCCGGGCCGGACCCGCTCCCACTGCCTCCGGAATGGGTCCGCCCCGGCTTGAAGGATCGTTACGGAATCGACGTTGGCGGATTGCCCCGCGTATCGTCCCGGACCCGAATAATCGGTTGTGTCTCTAAACCAACTTTCGGGGAATCTCGATGAACCTGCTGACCCATATCCGCGCGGGCTTGCTCTCTGCCCTTGTTCTTTCTGCGTCTCTCACCGCGCTTCCGGCTCAGGCCGAGACGGCCCCTCAGCCGCCAGGCCCCTCCATCTATGAAGGCGCGCTCGTGGCCTTCGATCCCGAGGGGAGGCTGTGGGTCTACAGCGGGGACGGGCGAATCCCCGACGCGGGCATAGTAAGCCGGGAGCAGATCGGTCACGGCTGGTCTGCCATGAGGGACATCAAGATCGCCGACTGGAACCGGGACGGGGTGCAGGACATCATCGCCGTGGGTGATAACGGCAACCTGTACGTCTATTACGGCAAGCCGGCGGGCGGTTTCACCCGTGTGACCATCGGAACGGGCTGGGGCCCTTACGACATCTCGGTCGACAAGTGGAAGACGTCCGACCCGTATCCGTCCATCATTGCCGCGAACCTGGACACCGGGAAGCTGTACAACTACCCAAATCTTTCCGGCACCACGTTGTCTCCCAGGGTCGTCGAAGGACGCGGATGGGGGCCGTCAATCACCCACCACCTGGTCGACTGGAACTCTGACGACGCACTGGATGTTCTTGGCCAGGAAACGTCATCAGGAAACCTGGTCGTGTACCGGACAGATGGCAACGGCAACTTCATCGACGAGCCCAGGCTGGTGGTGGGCAGGGGCTGGGGATCGATGAATGAGGTCGAGGCGGCCCCCACCTTCCCCGGGCTGCTGGCCCGAACCACCAACGGTGACCTCTACTTCTACGCGGCGTTGCGGGCTCGCTGGCTCGAACGCCAACTGATCGGGACCGGCTGGAATGGCTACACCATAGCTGGATTCTGATTATTCCCGGCTATTTCTTGCCGACCGGTTCGATCAGCTGCGGCCCGATCGCAGCCGGGGCTTCCAGAGCTCAGTAGCCTGGTATGCCTTCAGGACGGTCGTAGCGCTGACCGGCGGGGCTGGGCGGCAGGATCATGAAGACGAGCAGCACCAGCGCGCCCAGGAACGGTACAAGCCCGATGAGGATCAGCCAGCCGCTCATGTTCACGTCGTGTAGCCGTCGGATGATCAGCGCGATCGAGGGGACGATGGTGGCCGCCAGCCATAGAAACGCCAGAACCGTGCCGAAAGCTGACCCACCTTCGGGCATCCCCGTGGCCGGGTCGACCGTGCCGCCGCCGCCCAGGATGTTGATGAGGAATGTGACGCCCACGGACACCAGCGTCCACCACCAGTATTCGCTGCGGCTGGCCCTGCCCGAGAACGTTGCGTACTTCTTCCAGAAGCGCCGCACGGCGGCCTTGAACGGCGCGCCATAGTACGGCGCCCAGAGCGGCGGCTCAGCGCTTGAGGCAGGCATACCAGGCGGCTGGTACTGCGGATAAGTCATGATTCCCCCAAAGCTCAGTGGTGTCGGTCGACGAGCCCATCATAGGTCCGTGATGAGACTCGTTGCGAGGAAACCGGATCAGGGCACAGAGGGGTTCCAGCGGGCGGCAGAGGGTTCGACGTCAAGAATGAGCGGCATGTGGTCGCTGTGGGGCAGCCGGCCCTCGTGCCGGCCAACGAACTTCGGAAGCTGCCGGTGGAACGCCTGAGATGTGTCGCGGGGGTGATGCCCCGTTGGGGCCGGTTCGAGCGGGACGTCACTTCCGATGCCCGGACCGGCGTTGTAGGGTGACGGCGTGATCGTCCCCTATATTTCCCAGAACGCCGCGGCAGTCGCCGATCACTACGACGAGCTCGATCCGGTTTATCGTCTGGTGTGGGGCGACCATGTCCATCACGGGTTATGGACCACGGGTCGTGAAACGCCCGCCGAGGCCGTCGAGGTGCTGGTCGATACGGTCGGCGACCGGCTCGACCTCCGGCCTGGTGATGCGTGCGTCGATATCGGCTGCGGCTACGGCTCCACCGCGAGGCGGCTCGCAGCCACACGGGGTGTCCGCGTCACCGGGTTTACTCTTTCCGCCGAGCAGGCCGCCTACGCCAGTGGGCAAACCGCACCCGGCGTGGACATCCAGGTCCGCGACTGGCTGGCCAACGGGCTGCCCGATGCATCGGTCAACGCCGCGTGGGCGATCGAGTCGAGCGAGCACATGGTGGACAAACCCGAATTCTTCGCCGAAGCGCACCGCGTGCTGTTACCCGGAGGGCGTCTGGTCATCTGCGCGTGGCTCGCCGGGACAGGTGCCGGCGGGTGGAAAGTTCGCCATCTGCTCGAGCCGATTTGCCGTGAAGGGCGTCTGCCCTCAATGGGCACCCGCGAGGAATATGAGGCGATGGCAAGGGAAGCGGGCTTTGCAGTTGATGGCTATGAGGATGTCAGCCGCCGCGTCGAGCGCACCTGGATGATTTGCGCCGGTCGGCTTCTGAAGCTCCTGCTCGTCGATCGGCAGACCCGTCGCCTCGCGCTTCGGGCACGTAACCGGGTCTTCGTCCTGAGCATTCCGCGGCTGATCCTGGCCTACCGGACCGGCGCAATGCGCTATGGGATCTTCACGCTGTCGAAGGCAGGGGAGAAGGGGGCACCAACCGGAGCCGACCAGCCACCCGAGCGCAGGACTTGAGGCCTGAAACTAGAACAAGGGCCAGGGTACGGCTGACATCTGACCGCCCGGAGCGGGAAACTGTCCGGCTGAGCGCAACCGTGCGCACCGCGCAGCGAGCGCAGTGATTTCATCCACCGTCAGCAGGTCCGCCAGCTCCGGACCCAGGTCACCCTGCAGCGCCTTGCTGACCCGGTCGACGCCGTCGAGCTCCTCAGCGGTCAGCGCATCTCCCAGCCACCCCCAGAGCACTGTGCGCAGCTTGGTTTCACCGTGGAAGGTGAGCCCATGGTCCACGCCATACCGGTGTCCGTCGGATCCGGCGAGGATATGGTCACCTTTGCGGTCGGCGTTATTGACGACGACGTCGAACACTGCCATGCGCCGCAGCGCCGGAGTGTCCTCGTGGACGAGGGAGACCATCCGCCCCTTCTCATCCTGGCCCTCAAGGACCCGCTTCCAGCCGGTTGCCGGCACGCGGCCCGCGGGGACGAGGTCCACCGGATGCTGGCCAGGGTCCGTTTCCTGCCAGAGCTGCACCATGCCTTCCCCGAACGGGCCCTCGCGTAGCCAGGTGCGCGGAACGATGTTCCAGCCAAGGGTCTCGGAGACCAGATAGGCGGCCAGCTCCCGATGCGCGAGGAACCCGTCCGGGAAGTCCCACAAGGCTTTCTCGCCGGCTATCGGCTTGTACACGACAGCCGTATCGCCGATGCTGCCCAGGAACGTCGCGTTAGACGCCGTCGTGATGCGGCCGGTGAGCGTCAGCTCGGCGGTCACCAGATCGGGCGCCGGCATCACGCCTCGGGGAGGGTGCAGGTATGTCCGTCGGCGTCGATGGGCTGGCCGCAGATCACGCAGAGCGGGCGTCCGGCGCCGACAATCTCGCGGGTGCGCTTGGCGAAAGCACGCGCCGTGCCCACCGGCATGCTGACCCTGAGCACCTCGGAGGGATCGGCGTCGTCGTCATCCAGGATGCCATCGTCCTCGGGGTCGACCTCCGTCAGGGGATAGGCCTCGATGACGATCTGCGCGGTCGTCGGGTCCCATCCCAGGCTCATGACGCCGGTGCGGAACTGTTCCTCGACCGTCTCCAGCTGGTCATTGTCGACCAGTTCGACCGGAGTGCCCGTGGGAACGCTGAAGGGATTGCCCTCGAGGGTAATCAGCTGGTCGAGGATCTCGTCGATTTTTTCGGCGAGCTGGGCCGACTGCTGCTTCTCCAACGCGATACTGACCAGCTGCTTTCCCGCACGCACCTGCAGGTAGAAGGTGCGTTGCCCCGGAACGCCGATGGTGCCGATGACGACGCGGTCAGGCCAGGCGAACTCGTGAACAGTTGTAGGCATGGGACCTATTTTAGGCTGATCAGGCTGAGGGCGCCGTGTGGCCTGCGCCACCGCCCACCGGCGCGTCCTCGGAGCTGACAGTGTTCGCCAGCCAGGACAGATCCCCGGCCTCGGTATTGGTTGCGTGGACGGTGGGCCGGTGGGTGCCGTAGCGCACGATGGACACCGACGCGGGACCCACAGCGATGCGCTGGAACAGATCGAGGTGCATACCGAGCGCGTCGGCGAGGATCGACTTGATGATGTCCCCGTGGCTCACCGCCACCCATACGGCCCCTGGCCCATGCTCAGCCTCGAAAGCCGCATCCCGGCGGCGAATCGCCGCCACCGACCGGGCGTGCATGGCGGCCATGGACTCACCGCCTGGAAAGACGACGGCGGACGGCTGGGCCTGAACGACCGGCCACAGCTCCTCGGTGGCGAGGTCAGTGAGCGTTCGGCCCTGCCATTGGCCGTAGTCACACTCGGTCAGACCGGAATCGAGATGGATATCGATCGGTGCCTGCTGGGTGCCGGCCTGGCGTTCGAGGATGAACTGGGCGGTTTCGCGGCAGCGGTCCAACGGGCTCGACACCAGCCCGACAACGGGTACGGCCGCAAGCCGGTCAGCAGTCAGAGCGGCCTGGTCACGGCCGATATCGTCCAGGCTGACGCCGTCAGCCCGGCCCGCCAGCAGACCGGAGGCATTCGCTGTGGTGCGGCCGTGCCGCACAAGAAGAACTGTCGCCATCCACCCAGCGTAACCACCGGCCCGACGCCGGCGGTCCGCTTCGGTGGGGAATGATCTGAGCGGCAACCATATCCGGGCCGGTGCGCGCTCAGTACACTGGACGAATGACCGAGCAGGAACCGGTTCCGTTCAAGGCTGCTGCGGATCCGGAGAGCGGATCCAGTCTTCCAATCGATGTGAGGGCGGGTCTGTGCCGGTCGCGGACCCGGCGGCGGATCAGCTGGTGGATCCTGACGCGATTGACACGTCGCTGCGCAGTCCGGGAGAGCGGTCCCGTACCTTCGCCGGGATCCTGGTGAACACCGCTCTCGCCAACATCACCACCAGCTACCTGTGGTTTGCGCTCACGTTCTGGGTGTACCTGGAGACCCGCAATGTGATCGCCACCGGCGTAATTGGCGGCGCCTACATGCTGTTGATCGCCCTTTCCAGCATCAGCTTCGGCACCTACGTGGACCGTTACCGGAAACTTTCCGTGATGCGCTTCGCCGCCGGCTTCACCCTGGTGATGTTTGTGCTGGCCGGGATCATGTTCCTGCTCACGCCCACAGCCTCCCTGCTGGACCTGCTGCAGCCATGGTTCTGGTTGTTCACGCTGATCATCCTGATCGGTGCGGTTGTCGAGAACATGCGCAACATAGCCCTCTCCACCACCGTTACGATTCTGATCGAGCCGGAGCGGCGGGCCAACGCCAACGGGCTCGTGGGCATGGTGCAGGGACTGATGTTCGTCATCACCTCCGTTCTCTCCGGCCTCTCGGTGGGACTGCTGGGTATGGGCTGGACCGTCGTCGTCGCTGTGGTACTTACGGCACTGGCATTTGCGCACCTGCTCACGCTGCGGATGCCCGAGGAAGTGCGTGCAGCGGCCACCGACGCGCATGGCGGGTTCGACCTGCGCGGATCCCTGGCCGCCGTAATGGCCATCTCCGGGCTGTTCGCGCTGATCCTCTTTTCCACGTTCAACAATTTCATCGGCGGCGTCTACATGGCGCTGATGGATCCCTACGGCCTGGAGATGTTCCCCGTGGAGCTGTGGGGGACCGTCTTCGCGTTCGGCGCCACCGGGTTCATTGTGGGCGGGGCGCTGATCGGCAAGTTCGGGCTCGGGTCCAACCCGCTGCGCACAATGCTTCTTGCGGTGGTCATCATGGGTGTGCTGGGTGCGGTGTTCACGCTGCGGGAATGGGCCTGGCTGTATGTCGCCGGCATCTGGTTGTACCTGGTTCTGGTGCCCTTCGTGGAAGCCGCCGAACAGACGATCATCCAGAAGGTGGTGCCGCTGCACCGGCAGGGCCGGGTGTTCGGATTCGCCATGGCGTTCGAGTCCGCTGCAGCGCCGATCACCGCGTTCCTGATCGCACCGATCGCCCAGTTCTGGATCATTCCGTACGCGCGGTCCGCTGAGGGTTCCGCGCAGCTGGCCCCGCTGCTGGGAGAGGGCGTGTCCCGGGGCATCGCACTGGTGTTCCTGGTTGCCGGAGTCATCATGATCGCGGCCGCACTGCTGGCCTTCCTGACCCCGGTCTACCGCCGGGTGTCGGCGTCGTATGTGCAGCCGGCGTCAGGAGAGCCGCAGATCAGTTAGTCCTCCACGCCGTCGTGTAATGGACATCATTCCGGGCGGGAGGAGGTGATCCGGCGTGCCGCCTCCTGGGCAGCCAATTGCGCGTCGGTGACAACGGCGCCCGGCAGATGACCGGCTGTGGAAACCATGCGGCGCAGCTCGGCGACCGTGTACGGATCGGACCGCCGGTGGGCCATGTAGTGGCAGTTCGGGCACAGCGGGACGAGATCAGTGCGGGGGTCCAGTTCATAGTTCCACGCCAGCCGGGACACCGGCACGGTGTGGTGAACGTGAACCAACCCGGCGCCCTCAGGGCCATACGTGGCCTCGAAATCGAACCCGCATGCCTGGCAGTTTGGGCCGTGGAGTGCGATCGCCTGCCGTCGGTCTTCCGCCCTGCGTTCATACCGGTTGACGTAGATGCGGGCAAGCGATTCATCCGGGCAGACGCCCGGCACTACCTCAAGTTCGCCGCGTTCCCCCCAGGTGCTGTCCCGCAGATGTCTTCCCCATGCATCCCTGACGGTGCTCTCTACCTCTGGCGGGATGCGGCTCCCGGAACCGGGCGCCGCCTCCCAGGGGACGGTAGGGATCAGGGCTGCCAGCGTCTCGGTGCGGAGCTGTTCGCCCTCGGGAAGGAGGAGGTCAAACTCGATGCTGACGTACGTGACCGGTCCGCCGCCGTCGTCGGAATCAGGGTGTTTCCCAGCGTACGGATCACTGACTGTGACGCCGTGGCCGATCAGTCCGCGCTGATTCGGTCTGTCTCCCTGCACAAGTAGCCAGGCCTCGGCACCCGCAGGAAGATCCCCGTCGCCTTCCAGGGGCCAGGGCCGAAGATGCCGTCCCGAGTCCCGGACCGCAGCGACGGCGGTCCGGTAGGCCCCGTCCCAGTTCCATTTCTCCGGATTCCATGCCAGGATCACCGCCGTCATTGGACCAGTGTCCCATTCACGCGATGCCGCGCCCTACCTTCACCGGACGGCAGGGGGCTCGCGCCGGACTCCCTTCCAGAAGTACAGGAGGGGGCCGGCGAGGTTGAGCCCGATGACCACGGCCCAGGCGCCCTTGGGCCCGTTCACCTGGCTTTGCGGGCGGGTAGCCAGATCGAGCCAGGCAGTCGTCGCCAGCGCCATCTGTGTGGAGCCGAGGGTGAGGACGAGAGTTTTCTCGCCGTCAGTGAGATCGCTCCACCGTTTTTTGGCCACGATAGTCAGCTATCCGGGAAACGGCATGAACGGGACGTCCGGCTTGCCGTCATTGTCCTTGTCGCCGTACGCCTTCATGGCCAGTTCGTCGGCCTTCTTCTCACTGCCGTGGATATGGACGTACCCCTCACGGAAGTCCTTTTGATGCGCAGAGGCAGCAGCGGCCTGCTTGCGCTCGAACTCGTTGCCTTTTCTTCGAAAGATGGACATATCCGGTTCCTTTCCAGGCTCGCGTCGATTCGGCTCCGGGCGGACGGCCCATCGCCGACATAGTTCAAAAATACGCCCGGCCGGCGGGGAAAGCGATAACGAAAGGGTCGCGTTGGAAACCTGCCCGTGGGGAACAACCATGCCGCATCCGGTGTTGTCAGTAGGGTGACTGTTTCAACGGCGCCGCCCGTCACCCTCGACAACCATTTCGCCCGCCACCTGCCCGAAATGGGCATGCCATGGCAAGCAGCCGAACCGGCAGAACCCCAGTTGCTCGTCCTCAACGGGCAGCTCGCACTGGACCTTGGCCTGGACCCGGACTTCCTTCGCAATCCCGACGGTGTGCGGCTGCTGACCGGCAACCTTCTGCCGGAGGGAGCCACCCCTGTTGCCCAGGCCTATGCCGGCCATCAGTTCGGCGGGTACAGCCCGCGCCTCGGCGACGGGCGGGCGCTGCTGCTCGGGGAGGTCACCGATGCGCGCGGGAGCCTCCGCGATATACACCTCAAGGGCTCGGGCCGTACGCCCTTCGCACGCGGCGGGGACGGGCTGGCTGCCATTGGTCCGATGCTCCGCGAGTACATCGTGAGCGAAGCCATGTACGCGCTCGGCATACCCACCACCCGCTCGCTCGCCGTCGTCGCGACCGGACGGCCGGTGCAGCGGGAGGAGCTCCTGCCCGGCGCCCTCCTGACCCGCGTTGCCTCCAGCCACCTGCGGGTCGGCACCTTCCAGTACGCGCGGGCAACCGGTGACCGGGAACTGCTGGAACGCGTGGCGGACTACGCAATCAAC
Organism: Arthrobacter subterraneus; assembly: GCF_900099735.1. Classification (GTDB taxonomy): domain Bacteria; phylum Actinomycetota; class Actinomycetes; order Actinomycetales; family Micrococcaceae; genus Arthrobacter_D; species Arthrobacter_D subterraneus. Next base: position 37,162 of record NZ_FNDT01000002.1, read on the forward strand.
CGCCACTACCCGCACGCCGCAGAGGCACCGAACCGGCACCTCGCGCTGCTCGAGTCGGTGATCACCGCCCAGGCATCCCTCGTGGCCCAGTGGATGCTGGTGGGTTTTGTGCACGGCGTCATGAACACCGACAACATGACCATCTCCGGTGAGACTATCGACTACGGACCCTGCGCCTTCATCGACACGTTCAATCCGTCAGCGGTCTACAGCTCCATCGACAGCATGGGCCGCTACGCCTACGCGAACCAGCCCGCTGCCGCCCAGTGGAACCTGACACGGTTTGCCGAGACCCTCCTTCCGCTGCTCGCCGAGAACCAGGACGACGCCGTGAGGCTGGCTGAAGAAGCCCTCGGCGAGTTCGCTGCCCGGTACAGCCGGGCCTGGTCCGCGGGCATGCAGGCGAAACTCGGATTGACGAACGACGTCGACGCCTCCACGGTGGCCGGAAAATTGCTGACCCTGCTCGAGGAGAGCCAGGTCGACTACACCTCCTTCCTGCGACGTCTCAGTGCTGCCGCGCGCGGTGACGCGGGACCTGCCCGGGCTTTCTTCTCCGATGCGGCGCGGTTTGACGCGTGGCTGCAGGAGTGGCTGGCGCTGGACCCATCCGCTGAAGCCATGGACCGGGTCAACCCGGCCTACATTCCACGGAACCACCTGGTGGAGGAAGCGCTCGCCGCTGCCGGAACAGGCGATCTCGCCCCGCTTGGTGATCTCCTCTCCGCAGTGACAGCACCCTTCACCGAACGCGCCGGCCTTGAGCGTTACGCCGCGGGAGCACCCGAGGAATTCGGTTCCTACCGGACTTTCTGCGGAACCTGAGCAAAGGTCATTGTGCCGTTGAACCGTCAGCGGGACAATGTGCCTAGCACTTAGCTACCCAGGCTCCGGGACCCCTTCGGCCCCACTGTTCAGAGGATGATCGTCATGGCCGAATTCATGGATACTCACCGCAATATGAAGGGCATCACGGCGGAGCAACTCAAGGCTGCACACGATGCCGACCTCGCCATCCAGGCGGAGGAAGACGTCGTTTTCAAGCAGGCGTGGGCTGATCCGGACAGCGGGGTGGTGTATTGCCTCTCCGAAGCGCCGTCGGCGGACGCTGTCCGGCGTATCCATGAGCGCGCCGGGCACGCCCCGGATGACGTTCATCCGGTGCCGATCGTCGTCTGAACCGCTTTTCGGCCCTTACGGGTTGTCGAGGTCGTCTGCTGCGAAGGTGTCGCAGGCTTCGATGTCGCCGGTTTCCAGGCCACGCAGGAACCAGGCCTGACGCTGTTCACTGGAGCCGTGAGTCCAGGCCTCCGGATTCACCTGCCCGGTCGTCGACTCCTGGATCCGGTCATCTCCGACAGCCGAGGCGGCTGAGAGCGCATCCTGCAGATCAGCCCTGGTGAACTCGCGCAGGAAAGGAACCCCCGATTCCGGGTCGGCCACGGTTGTGGCGTGCGCCGCCCACATCCCCGCGTAACAGTCGGCCTGCAGCTCCACCCGGACCGCCCCCGACTCCGCGCCACGCGGATCCTGCTGGGAGGCGCCCAGCGCACCGGTCAGGTTCTGGATGTGGTGCCCGAATTCATGGGCAATCACGTATTCCTGCGCCAGCGGACCCGCTGAGGCGCCAAAGCGGGTCACCAGGTCATCGAAAAACGCTGTGTCATAGTACGTCTGCTCATCTGCCGGGCAGTAAAACGGTCCGACGGCGCTGCTCGCCGCACCGCAGCCCGTGTTCGTCTGGCCGGTGAACAGTACGACGCCGGGGGGTGTGTACTGGATCCCGTAGGGCTCGAGATACGGCTCCCAGAAGCTGTCGAGGCTTTCAGCGGTACCCAGAATGCGGCAGTCCAGCCGCGCGTTGGCGTCCTCGCCGGTCTGGCAGGCGTTGATGGCAGGATCGGCCCCCGCTTCGATGCCGGGGTCACTGCCGGTGCCGCCGTCGAGCCCCAACTGGTCCACCACGCCCGGACCGAAGAAGAGTGACAGGAGCAGGATGAGGCCGCCACCCAGCCCGCCGCCGATTGCGACGCCGCGCCCGCGGCCCCGCCGGTCACTTACCCTGGACGGATCAAACTGCGCGTTGTCGTTGAAGCTCATGGGAGAACTCTAAACTAGGAAGCTTGCTTTGTATTGACCGCCATGAGCGGAGATTCCCTGCGTTCAGTCGTGTGCCGGTTCCCCGGTCACCCGGTGATCAGCGTGGTTCAGGCCCTCCCGAACCAGCCGGGCGAGGTGGCCGTCAGCGATGCTGTAAATGACGTTCCGTCCGCTTTTCCGTGTTGTGACCAGACCCGAAAAGCGAAGCTTCGCCAGATGCTGGCTGACCGAGGTTCTGGTTGCTCCGGTGCGTTCGACCAGGGAACCGACGTCACCGGGTTCCCCGGAGAGGAGCCAGAGGATGTGGAGGCGGGTGGGATCGGAAAGCATCCGGAAAAGGGATGCACCGACGTCGAGCCGTGCTTCATCAGGATCGGCAGGGTGATTCAGGCTCGGACGCGAGCCGATCGGGTCCTCGCTCAACGGTGTCCTCCTGTCCTGCAGACGGCATCTTCCTGCCTGGGCGTCGGTGCCCCGACGGTCCAGAGGCGCCATGCCGCTACAGCGCCGAGTGCAGCGAGCGCAGCAAGGATCAGTGCAGCCGCAGGTTGACCGGCCGCCGCCCCAACCCAGCCCGCAATGGGATAAGTGATGATGAAGCAGGCGTGGGACAGTGAGAACTGCGCGGTGAACAGGTAGGACCGGGTGGAATCTGTTGCGGCACGCCGAAGCAGCCTTGCCGACGGCGTGTTGATCATCGATGTGCCCGCTCCCAGGACCGCCCACAACACCAGCATCAGCAGCCACGGCGGACGCACGGCCGCAACCACGCCCGCGGCGCCCACGCCGGCAGCAACCAGTGCGCTCCCACCCAGCATGAACGCGCGGTCCGTGAAGCGTTCCAGCAGTCCCGGCGTCGTAAGCGCCACGAGCATCGACCCGCCGCCGTAACAGGCGAGGGCCACTGCCACCTGCGCGTTGGTGCCGCCGTAGAGGTCCCGGACGTAGACAACGGTATTCACCAGCACGAGAGCCGTACCGCATGCGACCACCAGGTTCAGGGCAAGGAGGCCGCGAAGAGGCGGCAGCTGCAGGAAAATCCGCGACCCGAGGGTGGTGCGGTGGAGAAGGGACCCGGTTCCGGCGGCTGACGGGGAAGCGGGTAGTCGCGTGGCCAGCACCAGCAGGGCCGAGAGAAGAAAACCTGCAACCGTGCCGAGGAACAGGTTTGAATAACTCATGACCACCAACAGCGCCGCAGCGAGGATCGGGCTCACCAGCGACTCAAGGTCGTACGCCAGCCGGGAGAGCGACAGGGCCTTCGTGTAATCGCGTTCCTGCGGCAGAACGACGGGGATCACCGACTGGAAGGCCGGGGTGAAGGTTGCCGAGGCGGACTGCAGGACGAACACGAGCACGTAAACCTGCCACACCTGATCCACGAACGGCAGCATCAGTGCAACTGCCGCCCGGACGAGGTCCGCTGCCACCAGCACCGCCTTTGGAGGCAGATGTTCAACCAGCGCAGCCATGAGCGGTGCAACGAACACATAGGCGAGCATCTTGATGGTGAGTGCGGTGCCCAGGACGGCCCCGGCCCGGCCTGCGGCCAGGTCGAACGCGAGCAGACCCAGAGCCACCGTCAGGAGGCCGGTCCCCAGAAGCGCGATGACCTGCGCGGAGAAGAGGTTGCGGTAGGCGGGAAGACGGAGAACTGTCAGCACTTCCCTAATCTAGACCACGTGTGCGCAATCGTGCACCTATTGCCACTATATTGACAGACATCGATGTCTCGCCGGATACTTACATCGACAAAAATCAATGCAGTGCACCCGCTTGCTCGTTGAGCGAAAGGAACCCCATGTCGGAAAATCACGAACTGCCGGTGGCCATCCTCGGGGCGGGCCCGATCGGACTCGCAGCCGCTGCCCATGTACTCGCGCGCGGGCTCACTCCGGTGATCTTCGAGAAGGGAAGCACCGCCGGTGCCGCCATCCGGCAGTGGGGCCATATCCGACTGTTTTCACCCTGGCAGTACAACGTCGACGACGCCGCCCGGCGCCTTCTGGAGCCCACCGGCTGGCAGGAGCCCAGGCCTACCGCCCTGCCCTTCGGAGCCGAGCTGGTTGAGCGCTACCTTGACCCTCTGGCGGCAATTCCTTCCATCGCCTCCGTTCTCCGGTTCAACACGGAGGTTCTGGCGGTCACCCGGCAGGGCATGGACAAGACCCGAACCAGGGACCGGGAGCATCAGCCCTTCCTGATCCGGGTGCAGGGTCCGCACGGAACCGAGAACCTCCTGGCGCGTGCGGTGATCGATGCCTCGGGTACCTGGAGCCAGCCGAACCCGCTGGGGCAGGAAGGGTTGCCGGCTTCCGGTGAAGAGTCCGCGCGGGCCTTCCTCACGGAGCCTCTGCCGGACGTCACCGGGGCGGATCGTGCCCGGTTCAGCGGCAAGCGCGTCATGGTTGTCGGTGCCGGGCATTCTGCCGCCAACACCCTTCTGAGCCTTGGCCAGGTTGCCAAGGCCGAGCCGGGAACCCGACTTTTCTGGGCCGTCCGCGGTCCGGGATCCGCCCAGCGGCTCTACGGCGGAGGTGATCTTGACGGTCTGCCCGCCCGGGGTGCCCTGGGCAGGCGCCTCCGGTCACTGGTGGAAGACGGGGTTGTGGAGCTGCTGAGCTCCTTCTCCATCATCTCGCTGACGGCCGACGACGGCGCGCTCACCGTACACGCCTCAACTCCCGATGGCGAGCGCGAGGTCCCGGTGGACGTGCTCGTTCCGGCCACGGGATTCCGGCCGGACCTTTCGATCCTGCGCGAGCTGCGGCTGGAGCTGGATCCCGCCGTCGAGGCACCGCGGGCACTGGGCCCGCTGATCGACCCGGAGTTCCACTCCTGCGGAACGGTTCCTGCGCACGGTGCTGACGTGCTGGCCCATCCGGACCAGGACTTCTACCTTGTCGGCATGAAGAGCTATGGCCGCGCGCCGACCTTCCTGCTGGCCACCGGATATGAGCAGGTTCGCTCCGTCGTGGCCGCCATCGCAGGCGATACGGATGCGGCGTCCGCGGTCCACCTGGAACTGCCCGAAACGGGCGTATGCAGCACGGACTTCGGAGCCGGCTGCGATGCTCCGGCGGAGCCGGCCACGGAATCCGGAGCGTCGTCGTGCACTGGGGATGAGCAGGCAGCAGAAGCAGGCTGCTGCGCCCAGCCCCAACTTCTCAGCCTCGGCGTGCCGACCGGCCTTGCACACGGACGCTCCGGCGATCGGGACTACTGACCTCCAGCAGCACGAAGCCGCCTTCTTTCGGTATTGTCGCTCCCAGGGCCGTCCCCGTCCCGCCCGCTTGTTCCAGAGGAGCGTGTTCATCACCACCATGGCAGATTCCTACTACCGTCCGGCCGGCGTCGGGCAGTTCGAGGCGACCATCCACGCCCAGGGGGCCTGGAACGCACACGAGCAGCATATGGCGCCCGCGTCGGGGCTCCTTGCCCACTGCCTGGAGCAGTTCCAGCCCAGGGCGGAGCTGCAGATGGCGCGGATCTCCTACGAGATTCTCGGACTCATCCCGCTGGATACGGTCGAGGTGACAACCCGCATGGTGCGTCCGGGGCGCACCATCGAGCTGCTCGAAGCGGAGATGAACCACGGCGGCCGGACCGCAATCCGGGCCCGCGCGTGGCGGCTGGCCGCAAGTGACACGTCCTCGGTGGCCGCGCTCGAAGACGAGCCGATGCCCGGTCCCCAGGAAGGCGAGGAGCATGATGCGGTCGCCGAATGGCCGGGCGGCTACATCCAGTCTCTTGACGTCCGCAAGCTGGACGGCCACCGCGCCGGACGTGGCCGTGTATGGTTGCGTACGCCGCTTCCGCTGGTCGAGGGTGAACAGCCCTCGGACGCGGCACGGCTTATCGGACTCATTGACACCGCAAACGGGATAGCCACCCGCGTTCCTCCGGGGGCGGGCAGCTGGGCGTTTCCGAACGTGGACCTGCAGGTGCACCTCCATCGCCGTCCGGAGGGCGAGTGGCTCGGGCTCGACACCCGTGTCAGCTTCGGACGCGACGGAGTAGGCCTGACCTCCTCGGTCCTGCACGATCTGGACGGACCCTTCGGCCGAAGCGAACAGATCCTGACCCTGCGTAAGCTGCCCTAAGCCCACGCGTTGAATTGGCAGGACACGCCGCTTAAGCGCCACGATGAGGGGAGTGTCCTGCCAAACCGATTTGAACAACGACGAGAAACCAACCCAGGGAGCGTTTGATGGAATACAGGAACCTCGGCAGCAGCGGTACTTCGGTCTCGGCGTACGCGCTGGGCACCATGACCTTCGGCGCGGAAGCCGATGAGGCCACGTCGCACGCCATCCTCGATGACTACGCCGACGCCGGCGGAAACCTGATCGACACCGCTGACGTCTACACGGCCGGCACCTCCGAGGAAATCATCGGCCGGTGGCTGAAGAAAAGCCCGGCAGCTTCCGACATGGTCCTCGCGACCAAGGGCCGGTTCCCGATGGGCAAGGGGGCGAATGACCTCGGGCTGTCCCGCAGGCACCTGCGGCTGGCACTCGACGCATCGCTCAAACGCCTCAATGTGGATCACATCGACCTGTACCAGATGCACTCGTGGGATCCGCTCACCCCGTTGGAGGAAACCCTGGGCTTCCTGCACGAAGCGGTGAGCGCCGGCAAGATCAGCTACTACGGCTTCTCGAACTACACGGGCTGGCAGCTCACCAAGGCCGTCGGAATCGCCAGGGCGCGCGGCTGGGACCTCCCGGTGACCCTGCAGCCGCAGTACAGCCTGCTGGTGCGCGGAATCGAGGCGGAGATTGTCCCGGCCTCGCTTGACGCCGGTCTGGGACTGCTGCCCTGGTCGCCCCTCGGCGGAGGCTGGCTTACGGGCAAGTACAAGCGGGACACCGCACCGGCGGGAGCAACCCGCCTCGGTGAGAACCCGGACCGTGGCATGGAAGCGTGGAAGAAGCGCAACGCCCAAGAGCGCACCTGGGCGATCATCGACGTCGTGCTCGAGATCGCAGAAGCACGTCAGGTGAGCGCGTCCCAGGTGGCGCTGGCGTGGGTTGCCCAGCAGCCTGCCGTGACCTCGGTGATCCTGGGCGCGCGGACCACCGAACAGTTGGCCGATAACCTCGGCGCGGCAGGACTGCTGCTGAGCGAGGATGAGATCGCCCGGCTCTCCGACGTCAGCGCCCCCGAACTCGCGGACTACCCGTATGGGACCCCGGGTGTGGAGCAGCGGAGCCGCAACATCGACGGCGGCCGTTAGGCTCCTGGCGGTCAGGCGAAGACCAGCCAGGTCACCAGGGTGATCAGGCCGGTCAGTACCGTGCCCCACGCCAGGTCCACCACTACGACGACGGCCGGCCAGCTCTTGAGGGTCGCCGCATTGGTGAGGTCATAGGTTGCGTAGCCGAAGAATCCGAGGGCCGCGCCGTACCCCAGCGCGGATGGCCACGAACCGGCCTGCAGTGCGGGTTGAAGTGCGAAGAACACGATCCCGGCGATATAAATGAGGTAGAAGGCTGCGGCGTAGCGGAAGTCCGGTTTCGGCGCCATGAGCTCGGTGAGATGGCGGCGGTAGAACCCGCTCATCGACTTCAGCCAGACCGCATCGAACATCAGGAACGCTGCAGCGGCAACGACGAACTGCAGGAAGATCATGGGACAGGAGCCTAACGCAGTGGTTACTGACCCGTGGTCCCAACGGCGCCTGCAGGTGCTGCACGAGTCCTCGTCCGGCGCGGCGGCGGACATGGAGCGGGGGCTCACGCTGCTTCGCCAGGCTGCCCGCGGAGGTCTCGATCCCATCCTCCGCATCTACCGTCCGCAGCCCACAGTTGCCTTCGGGCAGCGCGACACCCGCCTGCCCGGATTCGAGGTGGCAGCCGCGGCAGCCCGTGAGCAGGGCTTCGAGCCGCTGATCCGCAAGGCCGGCGGTCGGGCAGCGGCCTACCATGAGGGCTGTCTGATCGTCGATCACATAGAACCCCATGACGACGCCGTCCTGGGCTCACGGGCGCGCTTCAGCATCCTGGGCGGACTGCTGGCGGATGCGCTGCGCCGCGTCGGCGTGGATGCGCGGATGGGGGAGATTCCCGGCGAGTACTGCCCGGGAGAATTCAGTGTGCACGGCGTGGGCAGCACGCACTCAGTGAAACTCGTCGGGACCGCGCAGCGGGTTGTCTCCGGCGGGTGGCTCTTCTCCTCGGTGGTAGTGGTGGAGCGCTCCGCGCCCATCCGGCGCGTCCTCGAGGCAACCTATGCCGCCCTTGAGCTGCCATGGGAACCGGCGACGGCGGGAGCCGCCGAGGATCTGGTGCCCGGTGTCACCGTGGATGCGGTGAGAAACGCCGTCGTCGCTGCCTATGAGGACGCGGTCGTTGCGCCCTCATAGGCAGCCGGGGGTCAGCTTCCGGCCGGTTCAGGCCGCCTGGGTCTCCCTGATGGACTGCATAGCGCGTTCGGTGACCTCGTCTACCGGGCCGATGCCGTCTACCAGCGTCCGGATGTCGCGTTCGGCGTAGCGGGCCACCACGACGCTGGTTTGTCCGGAGTAGAGATCCAGGCGGTGGCGGATGACCTCCTCGGTGTCGTCACTGCGACCGGATTCCCTTGCACGGCCCAGCAGGCGGGCCACGAGTTCCTCGTCATCGGCTGTGAGTTGCAGGACGACGTCCAGCGTGTGGCCGCCGTCGGCCAGAATCCCGTCCAGATAGTCAACCTGTTCGATGGTGCGCGGGTACCCGTCCAGGAGGAAGCCTTGCTCCACGTCGGTCTCGCTGAGCCTGTCCCGGACCATCCCGTTGGTCACGCTGTCCGGAACGAAATGCCCCGCGTCCAGGTACTTCCCGGCTTCGACACCCAGCGGCGTCCCACTCTTCACGTTGGCACGAAACATGTCACCGGTGGAGATTGCCACAATACCCAGGCGCTCCGAAATGCGTTCTGCCTGCGTGCCTTTGCCCGAACCCGGTGGTCCGATAATCAACATCCTGGTCATTCCATAGCCTTTCGTGGAAACCAACCTAGAGGGACCGCTGCTCCACACCGTTGTAGGCGCTCAAGGGGCGGATCAGGGAGTTCGCTGCGGCCTGCTCCATGATGTGAGCGGTCCACCCGGTAATGCGGCTGGCGACAAAGAGCGGGGTGAACATCTCGGTGTCGAAGCCCATGAGGTGGTACGTGGGCCCGGCAGGGTAGTCGAGATTCGGTTTAATGGCTTTCGCTTCCTCCATGGCCTGCTCCAGTCCGTTGTACAGACCCAGCAGTTCAGGCCGCCCGTAGTGGGCGATCATCTTGTCCAGGGCTGCCTTCATGGTGGGCACGCGGGAGTCGCCGTTCTTGTACACGCGGTGGCCGAAGCCCATGATCTTCTTCTTGTGGGCGAGGGCGTCCTCCATCCAGGCCTTGGCCCGTGCCGCTGCTTCCCCGCCGGATTCCCCGGACCGGATACCTATCTCCTCGAACGTGTGCATGACGGCTTCATTGGCACCGCCGTGCAGGGGACCCTTGAGAGCGCCGATGGCTGCCGTTACGGCGGAATGAAGATCGGACAGGGTTGAGGTCACCACACGCCCGGTGAAGGTGGAGGCGTTGAAGGAATGCTCGGCGTAAAGAATCATCGATACGTCAAACGCCTCGACAACCTCCGGTGCGGCCTCCTCACCGAAGGACATCCAAAGGAAGTTGGCCGAGTAGCCGAGTTCGGCGCGGGGCTCTACCGGTTCAATGGGGCGTCCCTCGCGCCGGCGGCGCTGATCGTAGGCCACGACGGCGGGCATCGCCGCGAACAGATCCAGCGCTTTGGCCATATTGGCCGCCGGGCTTGAGTCCCCCGCCAGGGGGTGGCAGGCGCCCATGACCGAGGCGGCCGTGCGGCAGACGTCCATGGGATGGGCGGTGATAGGGAGGGCGTCCACCACCTGTTTCACAACAGGTTCCAGGGCGCGGCCGGCCCGTTCCTGCTGGATGAATGCGGCGAGCTCTTCGGGGCTGGGGAGCTCTCCGTTCCAGAGCAGGTAGGCGACCTGCTCGAAGCTGCAGTTGGCGGCCAGATCCTGGACCGGATAGCCCCGGTACAACAGCGAGTTGGTCTCGGGGTTGACCTTGGAAACGGCGGTGGAGTCCACCACAACGCCGGCAAGGCCCTTGCGGATTTCAATGGTTGCTGAGGTCATAAGACTTCCTTGTCTGGGTGTTCCGTCCGGGCGGACTAGTTGGTTCCTGGGACCTGGAAATTGAAGACCCCCGTATCGAAGCGGTTGTAGGCCTCATAGTCCACCAGGTCATACAGACGTGCACGGGTGAGCATATTCCCCACCTCCGCCTCCTGGCTCCCGGTGGTAGTGATCGCGTCGAGTGTCCGTTCAGCGGCGCCCATGGCACTGCGGAGCAGCGTCACCGGATAAATGACCATGTTCACACCCACGCCGGCCAGCTCCTCTACAGTGAACAGCGCACTCTGACCGAACTCGGTCATGTTGGCCAGGATGGGGACGTCCACCGCGTCGCGGATGGCCTGGAATTCGGAGAGGTCTTTCATGGCCTCGGGAAAGATGGCGTCCGCCCCGGCCTCCACGAGGGCCCGGGCACGGTCCTGCGCCGCTTCCAGTCCTTCCGTGGCACGGATATCGGTGCGCGCCATGATCAGGAAATTGGGGTCCCGCCGTGCATCGGCCGCGGCCCGGATGCGCTTGGTCGCGGTCTCCAGATCCACCACGTTCTTGCCGTCCAGGTGCCCGCAGCGCTTGGGATTGAACTGGTCCTCGATGTGGCAGCCGGCCAGCCCGGCGTTCTCCAGTTCCTGGACGCTTCGCGCAACATTCATGGGCTCGCCGAAGCCCGTGTCCGCGTCAACGATGGCGGGCAGGTCCGTCATCCGCGCGATCTGCCCGGCACGGGTGGCCACTTCGGTCAGTGTGGTCAGGCCGATGTCCGGCAGTCCGAGGTCGTTTGCGAGCACCGCGCCTGAGATGTAGACCCCGGGAAAGCCTTTTTCCTCGATCAGCCGGGCCGAGAGCGGATTGAATGCTCCCGGGAACTGCTGGATGGTGCCGGAGGCCAGGAGTTCCCGGAACTGTTGCCGTTTCTGTTCGGGTGTCTTCGTCGAGTACAGCATGTCTAGAACAGTCCTTTCGGTGCTGCGGCGAAGTCGATGACTCCGGGGGCGGCAGTGATGTTGAGCTGGTCCAGCTCACCGGCGGCCAGCTGCGGGAGCCGGGCTGCGGCGTCGAGGAACCGCTCGATCTCGGCATCTTCGACGAGGCCGGCCGCGAGGGTGCGGAATTTGTCGATGTACTGCTCACGGGCGAACGGCCGGGCGCCGAGGGGGTGGGCGTCGGCGACGGCGATTTCGTCGGTGATGACGGTGCCGTCGGTGAGGGTGATTTCCACCGAGCCGCCGAAGGCTTTCTCACTGATGTCCAGGGAGTGATAGCGGCGGGTCCATTCCTGATCTTCCACGGTTGCGACCTTCTGCCACAGTTCCACGGTGTCGGGACGGGATGCACGTTCCGGTGCATAGGAATCAACGTGGTGCCAGGCGCCGTCCTGCAGTGCAACGGTGAAGATGTAGGGGATCGAGTGGTCCAGGGTTTCCCGGCTGGCGGTCGGGCTGTACTTCTGCGGATCGTTCGCGCCGGAACCGATGACGTAGTGGGTGTGGTGGCTGGTCCTGATCAACACCGACTTCACGTTGTCCGGCCTGGTGGCTTCGGGATGCTCCCGGTTCAGTTTCCGGGCGAGGTCGATCCAGGCCTGCGCCTGGTACTCCGCCGAGTGTTCCTTGGTGTAGGTATCCAGGATGGCCCGCTTGGCCTCGCCCGGTGTCGGCAGCGGAACCAGGTAGGAAGCGTCCGGCCCATCGAGCAGCCAGGCGATGAAGCCGTCTTCGCCCTCGTAGATCGGGACAGGGGAGGTCTGCCCGCGCATGGAGCGGTCCGCCGCCTCCACGGCCATCTTGCCGGCGAACGCGGGAGCGTGGGCCTTCCAGGTGGAGATTTCACCCTTGCGGGACTGCCGCGTGGCCGTGGTGGTGTGCAGGGCCTGGCCGACGGACTGGAAGATGGTTTCGACGTCGAGCCCGAGCAGGGTCCCGATGCCGGCGGCCGCGGAAGGGCCGAGGTGTGCCACGTGATCGATCTTGTGCTTGTGCAGGCAGATCGCCTTGACGAGGTTGACCTGGATCTCGTAGCCGGTGGCGATGCCCCGGATCAGGTCCGCACCGTTGGAGCCGACATGCTGCGCCACGGCGAGGATCGGCGGGATGTTGTCCCCCGGGTGGGAGTAGTCCGCCGCGAGGAACGTGTCATGGTAGTCCAGTTCCCGGACAGCGACGCCGTTGGCCCACGCCGCCCATTCCGGGGAGACGCGCTCACCGATACCGAAGACATTGGCCCCCTTGCCTCCGGTCGACGGCCCATGGGTGAGTGCCTGGGCACGGGCGGCCACGATGGGTGCGCGGTTCAGCGAGGCGATGGCTACCGAGGCGTTGTCGATGATCCTGTTGATCACCATTTCGGTGACGTCGTCGGTGACGGCTACCGGGTCCGCCGCCACCAGCGCTATCTTGTGGGCCAGCTGGTCCTCGCGCGGCAGGTTTTCCTCGCTCTTGTATACGCGGACGTGATGTTCCTTAACCATGGGGGCTCCTTGCTGATGCGATGTATGGGGCTAATGGGCTGTATGGGTGGCTTTGAGATGGGAAAGGCTTCGGTGCAGGTGCAGGGTGGTGGCGGCTTCCGCCAGGCGGGGGTTGCGGGCCGCTATCGCCTCGGCAATCGCCGCGTGCTCGCCGGCCGCTGCGGTGAGCCGCTCGGCGTCGTCCGCCGCCAGCCGGCGCACACGCACCAGGTGGATGCGCAGGCTCCGCATAGCCTGGGCGAGATAGGAGTTGGAGATCGCGGCGTCGATGGCTGTATCCAGCCTGCCGACGAGCCCGTAGTAGTCATGCCGGGCGGGATCGTGCGCGCCGATCAGCCCGGGTGCATCGAGCAGTTCCTTCTGGAGCTGTTCGAAGAGTGCGGCATCGCCCCGCCGGGCAGCCAGCGCCGCTGCCTTGCACTCCAGTGTTTCGCGGAGCTCGAACAGTTCGTCGATGTCGGCCAGCGAAATATCGGTGACGACGACGCCGCGGCCGCCCGCCGCCGTCGTCAGTCCTTCAGCGGTGAGCCGGCTCAGGGCCTCCCGGAGCGGCGTCCGTGAGACGCCGAGGCGCTCGGACTGCTCCACTTCGCCGAGGACGGCGCCCGGGAGCAGGCGCCACTCGATGATGTCCTCGCGGAGGGCCTCGTAGGCCTTTTCGCTGGCGCGCATCCCTGCCTCCCTCACTGATTTGCACTCAGTGTATACAGAAACCGCCAATTGGGGCCAGTAATCCGACTAAACCGCATGAAATAATCGTCCTGTGTATACAAAATCCTTGTGCCTTTCACCCCAGCCCGGCTAGCATGATCCGCATCACATCATCGACGGGATGGAATTCATGGTCATGAGCAATTACCGGGACAGCTACGCGCACAGCCTGGAAAAGCCGGCGGAATTCTGGCTGGATGCCGCCGCGAACGTTTCCTGGTCGACCCCGCCGCACCACGCCATCGACTCCAGCCGTGCACCGCTGTACGGATGGTTTCCCGACGGCGTCCTCAACACTTCCTATAACGCCCTGGACCGACATGTGGAGGCTGGCCGCGGGGACCAGGAGGCCCTGATCTATGACTCCGCCATGCTGGGCATCCAACGGCGTTACTCCTATTCGGAACTGACGGATCTCGTGGCCCGGTTCGCCGGTGTGCTGCGCAGCCACGGCGTAGGTACCGGCGACCGCGTGGTCATCTACATGCCGATGATCCCCGAAGCCGCGATCGCCATGCTGGCGACTGCCCGGCTGGGAGCTGTGCACTCCGTCGTCTTCGGTGGCTTCGCCCCCAGGGAGCTGGCAGCCCGCATCCGCGACGCCGCGCCCACGGCAGTGGTCACGGCCTCCGGCGGCGTCGAGCCCTCGCGCCGGATCGAGTACCTGCCCGCTGTCGGCGAAGCCCTCACCCTGGCCGGCGCCGAAGATGTGCCCGTCCTGGTCAAGGCCCGCGATGGCTTCGCCGCCACCGTGGCGGACCACGCGGGATGGCTGGACTGGGACGCCGAGATGAGCACCGCGGTGCCTGCCGCACCCGTCGACGTCAAGGCCACGGATCCCCTGTACATCCTCTACACCTCCGGCACCACCGGAACACCAAAAGGGGTGGTGCGGGACAACGGCGGCCATGCCGTCGCCCTCAGATGGACCATGGAGAATATTTACGACGTCGGTCCCGGTGACGTCATGTGGACAGCCTCCGACGTCGGCTGGGTGGTGGGACACTCATACATCGTCTATGGCCCGTTGCTGGCGGGCGCCACTACGGTGATGTACGAAGGAAAGCCGGTCGGCACGCCCGACGCCGGAGCGTTCTGGAGGGTCATCGAGGACCACCAGGTGAACGTGCTTTTCACCGCGCCCACTGCCCTGCGTGCCATTCGAAAGGCGGACCCGGAGGCCGATCTGCTGGAACGGCACAACACGTCCAGCCTGCGCACCCTGTTCGCGGCCGGCGAGCGCCTGGATACCGACACCTTCCACTGGGCGCGGCGGGTGCTGGGGGTGCCGGTAGTGGACCACTGGTGGCAGACCGAGACCGGCTGGGCCATCTGCGCCAACCCTCGCGGGCTCGATGACCTGCCGATCAGGGCCGGATCTCCGAGCGTGCCAATGCCCGGCTTCAGGCTCACCATTGTCGACGGCGAAGGTAAGGAGGTTGAGGCCGGGACGGAAGGCAACATTGTGCTGGGGCTGCCACTGCCGCCGGGCACCCTGCAGACCCTCTGGGGCAACGACGGGCGCTACGTGTCCTCCTACCTGCAGGCCTTCGAGGGCTACTACGCCACCGGGGACTCCGGTTACCGGGATGAGGAGGGATACCTCTACGTCATGGGCCGCACCGATGACATCATCAACGTGGCCGGGCACCGGTTGTCCACCGGCGCCATGGAACAGGTGATCGGCAAGCACCCGGCGGTGGCCGAGTGCGCTGTGGTCGGTCTCGCGGATTCCCTGAAGGGGCAGCGGCCCAGCGGCTACGTGGTCCTCAAGTCCGGCGTTGACCTGCCCGAGGAGATCCTGGAGAAGGAGCTGATCGCGCTGGTCCGCAGGGACATCGGCGCCGTAGCGGACTTCAAGCACGTCACCGTGGTGGAAGCCCTGCCCAAGACCCGCTCGGGGAAAATCCTGCGGAAGACCATGCGTGAGATCGCCGATGGCGACGAGTTCGTGATTCCGTCCACGATCGAGGACGCCGGCGTGCTCAACCAGTTGGTTGCGGCCCTGCGTCCCGCCGCGCGGGAATAGCCTGCGGCGGGCGCAGCGTATGGCGGCGTCGCCCGGGCGGTTTCCCGCCCGGGCGATGGTCGGCCTGCGTGATCGGCCGGACGCGTCAGTGACCCCGGGCGATCCATTCCTCGAGGTGCGGAGCCTCCTCCGCGATGCTCGTCGAGTCGCCGTGGCCGGTCCGCACCACAGTGTCGGCCGGGAGTGTCAGCAACCGGGTCCGGATGGACTCGATGATTGTCGGAAAGTCGCTGTAGGACCGGCCGGTTGCACCGGGTCCACCGCGGAACAGCGTGTCGCCGCTGAACAGTGTGCCGGCGTCGGGCAGGTAGAAACAGACGGAACCGGGGGAGTGGCCGGGGGTATGGATCGCCTGGAGCGTGACGCCGGCGACGCTGAAGGTGTCGCCGTCCGTGATGGAGGCACCCGGCGCCGTGTCCGGGTATACCGCGTCCCAGAGCATCCGGTCATCGGGATGCAGATGAATCGGAGCACGCACCGCATCGAAGAGGTCGCCGACAGCCCGGATGTGGTCATCGTGGCCATGGGTCAGGAGGATGGCGCGCACCTGGCGGCCGTTGATTTCCTCCACAATGGCGCCGGCGTCGTGAGGTGCGTCAATGACGATGCATTCGGAGTCATCCCCGATGATCCAGACATTGTTGTCCACCTCCCAGGTGCCGCCGTCCAGGGAGAAGGTTCCGGAAGTGACAAGGTGATCGATACGCGCGCCCATCAGAGCTCCACCACCGAACGCAGCACCACGCCGTCGTGCATTTTGGCGAAAGCGCTCTCGACCTCATCCAGCGCGATCCGCTCGGTCACGAAGGCGTCCAGGTCAAGGTTGCCCTGCCGGTAATGGCTGACGAGCATCGGGAAGTCGCGCGAGGGCAGGCAGTCGCCGTACCAGGAGGACTTCAGCGATCCGCCGCGGCCGAAGACATCCAGCAGCGGCAGCTCAAGCGTCATGTCCGGCGTCGGTACGCCCACCAGGACAACGGTGCCGGCGAGGTCGCGGGCATAGAAAGCCTGCTTGTAGGTTTCAGGGCGGCCGACGGCGTCAATGACCACGTTGGCTCCGTTGCCGTCGGTCAGTTTCCGGATTGCCTCGACAGGGTCGGTTTCCTTTGAGTTCACCACGTCGGTAGCGCCGAGCCCCTTGGCGAGTTCCAGCTTCCGGTCGTCGATGTCCACGGCAATGATCCGGGTGGCACCGGCAAGCTTGGAACCCGCGATTGCGGCAATGCCGACGCCGCCGCAGCCGATCACGGCCACCGAGTCGCCGCGGCGCACGTTTCCGGTGTTGATGGCCGCACCGATTCCCGCCATGACCCCGCAGCCCAGCAGCCCGACTGCCGCCGCGTCGGCTTCAGGATCAACCTTGGTGCACTGCCCGGAGGCCACGAGCGTTTTCTCGGCAAAAGCACCGATTCCCAGCGCAGGGGAGAGCTCGGTGCCATCCTCGAGCGTCATCTTCTGGGTGGCGTTGTGGGTGTTGAAGCAGTACTGCGGTTCGCCGCGAAGGCAGGCACGGCACTGTCCGCAGACGGCGCGCCAGTTGAGGATCACCCGGTCACCGGGCTGGACGTTGGTGACGTCCGGACCGACGGCGCTGACCACGCCGGTTGCCTCGTGGCCCAGCAGGAAGGGGTAGTCGTCGCTGATACCGCCCAGCTTGTAGTGCAGGTCGGTGTGGCAGACCCCGCAGGTGAGAATGTCGACCAGCGCCTCACCGGGCCCGGGATCGGGCACATTGATGGTGACTACGGTGGCCGGAGCGTCCTTTTCCATTACGACGACGCCCTTGACGCTGTGTGCCATGGGAAGACTGTCCTTTTCCTCGAGGGTGGGGGAACGTGTCCAGCCTATGACAATGAAAAGGCAGGACACGCCCGTTAACCAGATGGTTAAGCGGAGTGTCCTGCCTATTCAACGGCTGTCAGGCGCTTACGCGGGCCTTCACTTCGGCTGCCGAAGGGTTGGTGGCCGAACTTCCGTCCGGGAAGATGACGGTCGGAACAGTCTGGTTCCCGCCGTTCAGTGAGGCAACCAGCTCCGCGGTGCCCTCCACTTCCTCGATGTTGATCTCCTGGTAGCCGATGCCCTGCGCGTCGAGCTGCGACTTGAGCCGGCGGCAGTAGCCGCACCAGGTTGTGCTGAACATGGTGATGGTGCCGGCAGCGGGTGTGTAATCCACGGTGCTCCTTCGGTGGTTGCGGGCCCGGGGCGAGCCCGCCGGTTGTGCGGGTTTTCCGTCGGAGGTGTAACGCAGCCGGCCCCGCCTGCATTCCCCGCCTGATCCGGCTGGGCACGTAATCAACGGTGCCGGGAGTCCACCCCTCGCGTAGTCTCACGGTATGCCAAGCCACCAGAAGCCCGACCCCGCAAAGGTCCACGCTGAGCAGCTGAAAGCGGTCCGCATAGCCATCAACGAAGTTGATGAGCAGATGGTGGGACTGATCGCGCGGCGGGAACGGCTGGTGCGCCGGGCAGGATCCCTCAAGGAAGATGACGAGTCGGTCCGCGCGCCCGCGCGGGTGGAGCAGGTTATCTCAAACGTGCGGGGCTTTGCAGAAAAGCTCGACGTCGATCCCACCGTGGTTGAACGGACCTACCGCGCGATGATCGACGCCTTCATCGAGTTCGAGTTGAAAGTCCGCCGGCAGCCCTAGGCGCCAGCCTCCAGACGGCGCCCGACTGCCCGCCTCCGCCCGCGACTGCCGGGCAGCACGGCCCGCGGGCCGGTTGGTTGGCCGCTCGCGCAACGGATACCATCGAGGGGACCGCGGCAGGAGTGTTGGGCCCTTGCTGGTCCTCGCCCGCCGGTACGGTTGATCGATCAGCGATCCAGCCAGTTCACCCTTATCAAGAGGAGACCTCAGTGTCAGCGCCCCCATCAATCACCCTCATCGTCGACGGCGAAGAGCAGCGGGTGACCACCGGGACCACGGGAGCGGACCTCTTCAGGGAGCAGCGCGACGTCGTCGTCGTCCGTGTTAACGATGAACTGTGGGACCTGAGCCGGGAGCTGGAAGACGGCGCCCGGGTGGAGCCGGTCACCATTGATTCGTCGGACGGCCTCGACGTTCTTCGCCACTCGGCCGCGCACGTGATGGCGCAGGCCGTCCAGCAGCTGCGGCCCGACGCCAAGCTGGGGATCGGCCCGTACATCACCGACGGCTTCTACTTCGACTTCGACGTCAACGAGCCCTTCACTCCCGAGGACCTGAAGCAGCTCGAGAAGATGATGCTGAAGATCGTCAACGGAAACCAGCTCTTCCAGCGTCGCGTGGCCAGCGAGGACGAAGCCCGCGAGGCTATGAAGGACGAGCCCTACAAGCTCGAACTCATCGGTCTCAAGGGCGGCAACGGGGACATCACCGACGACGACGGCGCCTCCGTTGAGGTCGGCGCCGGTGAGCTGACCATCTACGACAACGTGGACCGCAAGTCCGGGGATGTTGTGTGGAAGGACCTCTGCCGCGGCCCGCACCTGCCCAACACCAAGCTGATCTCCAACGCGTATGCACTCACCCGCTCGGCGGCGGCCTACTGGCGCGGCAGCGAGAAGAACAAGCAGCTGCAGCGCATCTACGGCACGGCCTGGCCCACCAAGGATGATCTCAAGGCCTACCAGGAGCGCCTCGCTGAGGCTGAACGCCGCGATCACCGCAAGCTGGGCAGCGAGCTGGACCTGTTCTCCTTCCCGGACGAGCTGGGATCGGGCCTCCCCGTCTTCCACCCCCGCGGCGGCATCATCCGCAAGGCGATGGAGGACTACTCACGCCAGCGGCACGTCGAAGCCGGCTACGAGTTTGTCTACACTCCCCACATCACCAAGGGCCATCTCTACGAGGTCTCCGGCCACCTGGACTGGTACCGCGACGGCATGTTCCCTCCCATGCACGTCGACGCCGAGCTCGACGCCGACGGCAAGGTCCGCAAACCCGGCCAGGATTATTACCTGAAGCCGATGAACTGCCCGATGCACAACCTGGTTTTCCGCTCGCGCGGACGGTCCTACCGGGAACTGCCGCTGCGGTTCTTCGAGTTCGGATCGGTGTACCGGTATGAAAAGTCCGGCGTGGTGCACGGGCTCACCCGGGTCCGGGGCATGACCCAGGACGACGCCCACATCTACTGCACCCGCGGGCAGATGAAGGATGAGCTCACCTCGACGCTCAACTTTGTGCTCGGCCTGCTGAAGGATTACGGGCTGGACGACTTCTACCTTGAGCTGTCCACCAAGGACCCGGAGAAGTACGTCGGAGACGACGAGGCATGGGAAGAAGCCACCCGCACCCTCGCCGAAGTGGCGGATGCCTCCGGGCTGGAACTCGTTCCGGATCCGGGCGGCGCAGCGTTCTATGGTCCCAAGATTTCCGTGCAGGCACGGGACGCGATCGGCCGCACGTGGCAGATGTCCACCATCCAGCTGGACTTCAACCTGCCTGAACGGTTTGAACTTGAGTACCAGGCGGCAGACGGAACCCGACAGCGGCCGGTCATGATCCACCGTGCGCTGTTCGGCTCGATTGAACGGTTCCTCGGCGTGCTGACAGAGCACTATGCAGGGGCTTTCCCGGCCTGGCTGGCTCCGGTCCAGGTCCGCGCCATCCCGGTGGCGGACGCCTTCAATGACTACCTGTTCGACGTTGTGGACAAGCTCAAGGCAGAGGGCATCCGTGCGGAGGTCGACATCACGTCCGACCGCTTCCCGAAGAAGATCCGCACCGCCAGCAAGGAGAAGGTGCCCTTCGTCCTGATTGCCGGCGGTGACGACGCCGACGCCGGTGCCGTGTCCTTCCGCTTCCGGGACGGAAGCCAGGAGAACCAGGTCCCGGTCGACGAAGCCGTGAAGCGGATTGTCGAAGCCGTCCGCAACCGGGAACAGTAGGGGCAGATGCAGGACGACGCAGGAGCTGTCGGGCAGCATCACAGCGATGGGGACGTCACGGACGGCTTTGAGCTGGCCGGTGTGCCCGACGCCTTCCAGCGACTGTGGACACCGCATCGGCTCGCGTACATCAAAGGCGGGCAGGGGCAGTTCAACAAGCAGGAGGACTGCCCCTTCTGTACGGCGCCCGGACGGTCCGATGACGAGTCGCTCATCGTCCACCGGGGCCGGAGCGCCTACGTTGTCCTGAACCTGTTCCCCTACAATCCCGGGCACCTGCTGGTGTGTCCGTACCGCCATGTGCCTGACTACACCGACATCACCCGTGAGGAGACCGTCGAGATCGCGCACCTGACACAGACCGCAATGCATGCGCTGCGCAGCGTCGCACGGCCCACCGGCTTCAACCTCGGTATGAACCAGGGCGTCACCGGCGGAGCCGGAATCGCCGCCCACCTGCACCAGCATGTGGTGCCGCGGTGGAGCGGGGACGGAAACTTCTTCCCGATCATCGCGCAGACGAAGGCCGTGACGCAGACCCTCGGCGAGGTGCGGTCGCAGCTTGCAGCGGCGTGGGATGAAGCTGCCTCGACAAGCTCGGAGGCGGGTCATGCTGAATAAGTACGCGCGGTCCTTCTTCACGTCGCTGTTCACGCCCCTGGCAACGCTGCTCCTGAGGTGGAAGGTGTCGCCTGACGCAGTCACCGTGGTCGGAACCCTCGGTGTGGCCGGCGGTGCGCTCGTGTTCTACCCCCTGGGGGAGCTGTTTTGGGGCACCGTCTTCATCACGCTGTTTGTCTTCTCTGACGTGGTGGACGGCATCATGGCGCGGATCCAGGGCCGTAGCGGATCGTGGGGGAGTTTCCTCGACTCCACCCTTGACCGGATTGCGGACGGCGCGCTCTTTGCCGGCGTCGCCATCTGGTTTTTCCTGGGCGGCAACAACAGCGCAATCGCGATTGCCGCTCTGGCCTGCCTGGTGCTTGGGATGATCGTTTCCTATGCGCGGGCCAAGGCGGAGTCGCTCGGCTTCACCGCAAACGTAGGCATTGCGGAACGGGCCGAGCGCCTCGTCTCGGTGCTGACCGTGACCGGTCTGACCGGACTGGGACTTCCGGAGGTTGTGCTGCTGGCCGTCCTGATCCTGCTGGCGCTGGCCAGTGTCATCACGATCGTCCAGCGCGTCATGACGGTGCGGGTACAGGCCGCAGCACCCTGAGCATTCTCCCCGATCCGTCGCGGCTGTCCGGCTGCACAACCGCAGCCAGGTGATGTTCAGTCGCTGACCGGTGTTTCGGCCGTTCCGGCGGGCTATCATTGATTGTCATCTTTATCTCTACCCGAGGGGCCAAACTGTGTCCACTGTTGAAGAAGCTTCCACCACGGCGCCCGTGACCGGCAGCAGCCGCGTCAAGCGCGGGATGGCGGAAATGCTCAAGGGCGGCGTCATCATGGATGTTGTCACCGCGGAGCAGGCCCGCATCGCCGAGGATGCCGGCGCTGTCGCCGTCATGGCGCTTGAGCGCGTCCCCGCCGACATCCGCGCCCAGGGCGGGGTCTCACGGATGTCCGATCCCGACATGATCGACAGCATCATCGAGGCTGTCTCCATTCCCGTCATGGCCAAGGCGCGCATCGGCCACTTTGTGGAGGCGCAGGTCCTGCAGTCCCTCGGAGTTGATTACATCGATGAGTCAGAGGTGCTGACACCTGCGGACTTCACCAACCACATCGACAAGTGGAAGTTCACCGTTCCCTTTGTCTGCGGTGCCACCAATCTCGGTGAGGCACTGCGCCGCATCAATGAGGGCGCGGCCATGATCCGCTCCAAGGGTGAGGCCGGAACCGGAGATGTTTCCAACGCCACCATGCACATGCGCAAGATCCGCGCGGAGATCGCCCGGCTGAGCTCCATGCCCGAGGACGAGCTGTACGTTGCAGCCAAGGAGCTGCAGGCACCGTACGAGCTCGTGAAGGAAGTTGCCGCGGCCGGCACGCTGCCGGTTGTGCTGTTCACCGCCGGCGGCATCGCCACCCCAGCGGATGCCGCAATGATGATGCAGCTGGGCGCCGACGGCGTCTTCGTCGGTTCAGGCATCTTCAAGTCCGGCAACCCGGCAGAGCGTGCCGCAGCGATCGTCAAGGCCACCACGTTCCACGATGATCCGGACATGATCGCCAAGGTCTCCCGCGGCCTGGGCGAAGCAATGGTCGGAATCAACGTCGACGACATCCCCCAGCCGCACCGCCTCGCCGAGCGCGGCTGGTAATACCGCCTGCGGCAAGTCACTACAGCGAAGGGCCGGACATTGCGTCCGGCCCTTCCCCATCGGCGCGCCGTCCGCCAGGGCGCCTTCTGACAGCGGTTGTCCTTCGGCGCTAGGCTGGCCGGGTGAGCGGTCGCAGCGCACAAGCCATCCGGGCCGCAGCACTCGCGGTGCTGCTGCTGACATCCGGATGTTCGGGCTCTGAAACCAGCCCGCCGCCGGCGGAATCGGCGAGCGGCCGCCCAGTTCCGTCGCTGTCGCCCACACCGTCGTCCAGTCCGGCCGCCCCGACGGCCGATCCACTTGATTCACCGTCCCCGGCGACAGCCCGCCCATCGCTCAGCGTGGTGCTCACCGGAGACCTGCTGCTCCATGAAGGACTGTGGGAACAGGCTGCGCTCGACGGCGGCGGCAACCCTGACTTCGGGCCCATGCTCGCAGCGCAGGCCGAGTATGTGACCCCCGCAGACCTCGCCGTCTGCCACCTGGAAACGCCGCTGGCAGAGCCCGGCGGGCCGTTTTCCGGGTATCCCGCGTTCAACGTTCCTCCGCAGATTGCCGAGGCCGTCGCGGCGCTCGGCTACGACGCGTGCACCACCGCGAGCAACCACACACTCGACGCCGGCACCACTGGGCTCAACCGCACCCTTGACACGCTCGACAGCTCCGGGCTGGGACACACCGGCTCCTACCGCACGCAGGCGGAAGCAGCTGAGCCTCTCATCATGGATACGGGCAAGGCCAGGGTCGCGGTGATCACGGGCACCTATGCGCTCAACGGGGTTGTGCCGGAGTTCGGCTGGCAGGTGGATCAGCTGGATCCGGCGGCGATGATCGCCAGGGCGGATGCAGCTCGTGCGGCGGACGCCGACGTCGTACTGGCTGCGGTGCACGCCGGCGACGAGTACGCCGACTACGCCAATGCCCAACAGCAGGACGTTGCACACGCGCTGGTGGACAGCGGCCGGTTCGACCTGGTCTACGGACACCACAGCCACTCGGTGCTGCCCATCGAGAAGTACAACGGTGTGTGGATTGTCTATGGTCTCGGCAACACCATTGCCGCCCACCTGACCCCGGATATCCGCAACACTGAGGGCCTCCTTGTCCAGGCGGATTTCCGGCAGAAGGACGACGGCGGCTGGGAGGTCGGTGAGCTTCGCTGGCTCCCTGCCACCTGGAACGGGCCGGGACACCGCTGGTGCCCGGTGGCGGGCTTCAACCTTGAGCGGATGGCCGCGGCGGAAGTCTCCTGCGTCTCCGCCGCGGAGGATGCCGCAAGCCGCGCCCGGACCAAGGCGACGGTCGAGTCGATGGGCGCGGCTGAGGCGGACGCCGTCGAGTGGCCGGGGGAGTGAAACCGGTCAGGGCAGCGTGAGCCACCAGGTATGTCCTCGGCCGATGAGCTCAAAGCCGCGGCGCAGGTATAGCTTGTAACCCTCCGGCGTGGCATTCAGCGCCAGTTCCTCGGCCCCGGCCGCAGCAGCCTGGCGTGCCACCGCGGACAGCAGTGCCGTCCCCACTCCCTGGCGCCGGAATGCAGCCTGCACCTCCATATTGAAGATCCCTCCCAGCGCACGGGGGTTGTCTATTCCGTCGTAGAACGAATACGCGGCGCCCGCCAGGCCGCCCTCCTTGCGGGCAACCGCGTGCCATGCGCGCACGGGCTCCTCGCGGGCAACGGCCAGTTCCGCTGCCGGCGGCCCCGAATACTCAGGCACCTCAACCGTGACGGTGGCGCAACCGGGATCGTATCCGGTGACGGAGCCTACCGCCGCGCTCATCCACCACGGCTGCCACCCCGGCTCAAACCCGAAGCCGGTGAGCTCCTGCGCGCGGACGGCGCCGTTCAGCCAGACGCCGACGGTCCGGGCGCCCAGCCGGACACCCTCGGCGAGACCCGGGCGCAGTCCTGCCGCGGAAATGGACGTAGGGAACATCAGCATCAGCTCACTGCGCGCAGGCAGCCAGATCCAGTCGCATTCGTGGGTGGAGAAAGTACGGCCGCCGGTTGCCTGCGCAAGAGCGGCGAACCAGGCCCGCTGCAGCCGCTGGCAACCGGCGATGGTGGTCATGACTGGTCGGCCAGGCCGCGCCGCTCGAGCAGCGGTTCGAGGCGCGCGGCGCGTCCGCGGAAGGAAGCGAAAGCCTGGAGCGGGTCCACACTGTATCCGCGGGAGAGCAGTTCGCGGCGGAAGTGCTCCCCGTTTTCGCGGGTGAGCCCGCCCGACTCCCTGAACCATTCCACGCTGTCCGCGTCCAGGACCTCGCTCCAGATGTAGGCGTAATAGGCCGCAGCGTAGCCGCCGGCGAAAATGTGTTTGAAGTAGCCCGTCCGGTAGCGCGGGGGCACCGGCGCATAGTCCACCCCGGCGTCGTGCAGTGCCTGATTCTCGAAGGCTGGCGGGTCCTCGACGGCGGCCCCGGGAGGCAGCTCATGCCAGGCCAGGTCGAGCAGGGCCGCACCGAGGTATTCGGTGGTGGCGAATCCCTCACCCCACTGCCGGGCGGCGACGAGCCTGTCGATTGTCTCCTGGGGAAGCGGTTCACCGGTCTGGTGGTGCCGCGCGTAGTTGCTCACCACTTCGGGCCAGAGCATCCACATCTCGTTGACCTGCGAGGGATACTCCACGAAGTCCCGCGGCACGCTGGTGCCGGAGAACAGCGGGTAGGTCACGTTGGAGAAAAGCCCATGCAGCGCATGCCCGAATTCATGGAAGGTGGTGCGGACCTCGTCGAAGGTCAGGAGGGTGGGTTCACCGGCCGGCGGCCGGGAGATGTTCAGGTTGTTGACGACCACCGCCTGTGTCCCCGCGAGCCGTGACTGCTCCACGAAGGAGTTCATCCACGCGCCGCCGTTCTTGGTCTCGCGTGTGTAGTAATCGCCGAGGAACAGCCCGAGCCCGGTACCGTCCTCCTCACGGACCTCCCAGACACGCACCTCCGGATGGTAGCCCTGCAGGTCGCTTCGCTCGTGGAAGGTCAGGCCATACAGCTTGTTCGCCGCGAAGAAGACCCCGTCCTGCAGCACCCGGTCCAGTTCGAAATACGGGCGCAGCGCAGCGAGGTCAACGTCATACTTCTCCGCCCGGACCTTCCCGGAGTAGTACGGCCAGTCCCAGGCCTCGATCGGGTGGCCGGCCGCTTCCTCAAGCTGGCGGGCCTCTGCACGGGCGTTCCGGACGGCAGGCTTCGCCAGGCGGCCCAGCAGGTCGTGGATGGCGTCCAGTGACGGGGCAGTCTGATCATCTGTGGCGAGTTCCGCATGGTTGGCGAAACCAAGCAGCGCTGCCCGCTCGGCGCGCAGCGCGGCCATGCGGGCGGCAACGCCGACGGTGTTGTTCTCGTTGTCCCGGAATCCGCGGTTGATGGAGGCCTCGTGCAGGCGACGGCGGGTTTCCCGGTTGGCCAGGGACTCCAGCGCCGGTTGTGACGTCGGCAGGATGAGGGTAAGGAGGTATTTCCCGGGATGGCCGGCAGCCTCTGCGGCCCCTGCGGCGGAGGCGATGTCGTCAGCGGACAGACCCTCGAGTTCGGACTCGTCGTCGAGCAGGAGCGCGGAGGCGTTCGTGTCCCGGAGCAGGCGCTGGCTGAACTCGGTGCCCAGGCGGGACAGTTCCCCGTTCAGGTCGCGCAACCGCTGCTGTGCGGCGTCGTCAAGCTGGGCCCCGGCGCGGATGAAGCGCTGCCGGTATTCCGCGGCGAGGCGGGCTGACTCGGCATCGAGTCCGGAGACCTCCACCGCGCTCACCCTTTCGAAGAGCGCCTTGTTGAGATAGATGTTGTCCTCATGGGAGGCCAGGCGCGGCGCAATCTCCTTCTCCACCGCCTGAATGCCTTCGGTGGAGTGTGCCGACGAGTTGTTGTGGAACACCAGGGCAACCCGGCGGAGGCCCTGACCGGCGCGCTCCATTGCCAGGATCGTATTCTCGAAGGACGCGGGATCCGGATTCGAGACGATCGCTTCGATATCAGCCAGGTGCTCGTCAATGCCGCTGTCGAATGCCGGCAGGAAGTCCTCCTCGCCGATCTGCCCGAAGGGCGGCAACTGGTACGGCAGCGTGCTCGGTGCAAGAAAAGGGTTGCTCATGGAAACCAACCTTGGCATAACGCCGCGCACGGCGACGGAAGGCAAGGCCGTGTGCAGGCGTGTTGCCGGCGCCGGCTCACCTATCATGGAGTGTCATCATCAAGGGGAGGTTGCTGTGTCTGCACGTTCGCTGATTCGAGGCAGGTGGGCGGCGATGTTCCTGGCGCTGGCGTTTGCCTGCTCCGGCTGCGTAGGCGTCGGTGAGGGCCGCACCACCGGTGGTGCAGAACCAACGACGACGGCGGCACCTGCCTCATCGGCTCCGGCCACCTCTGCGGCGCCGGAACCAACACCGGAACCGAGCCCTGAACCGACGCCGGGCAAGGGGCCCGACTGTCCCACCGACCGGTGCTTCTCCCTTCTGGCCTCCGGTGACCTGCTGGTGCACCCGCAGCTGTGGGACCAGGCCGCGGTCGACGCGCAGCAATCCGGCAACGGATCCCTCGACTTTGAACCGCTTCTGGCGGGGCAGCGCCCGTACATCGAGGCGAGCGACCTGGCGATCTGCCACATGGAGACGCCGGTGGCCACCCCGGAAGGGCCCTTCAGTGGTTACCCGCAGTTCAACGTTCCGCCGCAGATCCTCGATGGTGCGAAGGCTGTGGGTTACCAGGCGTGCACCACGGCCAGCAACCACACGATCGACGCCGGGACCGAGGGGCTGGTACGCACCCTGGATACCCTCGACCGGCTCGGGCTTGAGCACACCGGCTCCTACCGCACGGAGGCCGAAGCCCAGGAACTGATGATCCTCGAGACGCCCGCTGCCCGGGTTGCGGTCATCGAAGCCACCTACGGACTGAACGGGCTGATCCCCGACTTTCCCTGGCAGGTGGACATTCTCGACGGGCCGGCCATGATCGCGAAGGCGGAACGCGCCCGCGAGGAGGGCGCCGACGTCGTGATTGCAGCCATCCACGCCGGGGACGAGTACGCGTCGCTGCCCAACCAGCAGCAGATCGACCTGGCCCATGCGCTGGCGGACAGCGGCGCCGTGGACTTCATCTACGGCCACCACACGCACTCCGTGCTGCCCATCGAGTTTTACAACGACACCTGGATTGTCTACGGGCTGGGGAACGGCGTCACCGAGTTGTCCCCGGTGTATGACGTCAACAACGAGGGGCTGACCATCCGGGCGCAGTTCGCCGCCGATGAATCGGGGCAGTGGTCGGTCAGCGACCTCGCCTGGGTGCCCTCGGTGATTGTCCGTGACCCCTACCGCTGGTGTTCCCTGGCGCCGGATAGGGAACCCGGCTCATGCTCGACCCCGGAACATGAGGCGGCGGTCAAGGCCCGCACGCTGGCAACGGTGGAAGCCTATGGTGCGTCCGACGACGGCGCCCACCAGTGGCTGGTGTCCGAGGAGGACTAGGGAAGGCTCAGCGCACAGTCAGCGCGGGCGCGCTGCGGCGTGCCGCCGGGCGAGTTCCGCGATGCTGTCATCGATCGTCCCCGGCTCAAAGGAACCGTATTTCCGGGTGACTGCCTCACGGATCAGGAAGTCGGCGATCGCCGGGTTCTTGGGGAGCAGGGAGCCGTGCAGGTAGCTGGCCACAATGTTGAGGTGCCGTGCTCCCTCATGGTCCTCTTTCGCATTGTTGCCCTCTCCCTTGGAGACGGTGGCGAGCGGCCGAACATCCGGGCCGAGGAAAGTCTGGCCGCTGTGGTTCTCGTAACCGTGGATGTCGCCGAACTCCTCGCTGCGGGCCACCACGTTGCCGATCAGCCGTGCATCCCCGCCGTGGGTCTCGATGTCCAGGATTCCGATTCCGGGGATCACCGTGCCGTCGTGGGTCTTGAAGAACCTGCCGAACAGCTGGTAGAGCCCGCAGATCGCGAGCATCGGCGTGCCGTCCTCGGCGAGGGCACGCAGGCGTGCCGCGTTGGACTGCAGGTCCTGCTGGATCACCACCTGCCCGCTGTCCTGACCTCCGCCGCCGATCAGGATGTCGACGTCCGCCGGGAAGTCATCACCGGCGTTGTGCTCGAGGATGACGGCGTCATAGCCGTGCCAGGCAAGGCGCTGCTTCAGCACCAGCACGTTGCCCCAGTCCCCGTAGATGTTCATGTCCCGCGGATAGAGCTGCAGGATGCGCACGGTGCCTTTGCTCGCGGCGGCGTCGGGGCTCATGAGACCACCTTCACGTCGGTAATTCTGGACAGGTCCCTGCGGATGGCGAGCATCGCAGTGTAGGTGCAGAAGATCCGCTTGGGTTGGCCCGCGGAACTGCGAATGAAGGTGTGCAGGGCTGATCCGGTGTCCGGGTCGATCTCCCGGGCCGCGACGTCGTCATACTGCAGGCGCAACGCCATGTCATAGGCCCGGACGCCGCTGACCATGTTCACCCCGCCGTTCTTCAGGCTGTCGAAGTCAACGTCCCAGAGCCAGGACATGTCCCTGCCGTCGGCGTAATTGTCATTGATGGCGATCATCGTGGCGTATCCGGCGGCGTCGAAAGACTTCAGTCCCAGCCTGAATCCGCTCGGATTCTTCACCAGGACAAGCTCCAGCGGCTGACCGTCCACTACCAGCGACTCACCGCGGCCGAACGCCGGCTCAACCGCCGCAAGCGATCGGAGCAGAGCCTCGCGGTTGGCGTGCCCGCCCAGGATGATCCGCGCCATGGCCAGCGCTGCGGCGGCATTGAAGATGTTGTAGACCCCGCGGAGGCTCAGTTCCACGGTGCTCGATTCGCCGTCCATCAGGAACCTGGCGGTGTTCGAATTCACGGACTCAAGCACGACGTCGGCAGGCAGGCTTGAGGCGGGTGCCGTTCCGGTGGCGCCGCGCAGGTCATCGTCGCTGGGGAAGGTGTCCCGAAGGGATTCGTCCAGTCCGAAATAGGCAACCGAGGCAGTGCGGACCGATGATGCGATGGAGGCGACCCGCGGGTCTTCCCGGTTGAGTACAACAGTCCCGGTGGTCTTCACGGCGATCTGTTCAAGCAGCCGCGTGGTCTTGTCGATCTCGCCGAACCGGTCAAGCTGGTCCCTGAGGACGTTCAGCAGGAGGCAGTGGTTGGGCGGAACCAGATTGACGAAGTGCACAGCGTGCGCCTCGTCGAGTTCGAGGACCGCAACGTCGGCGTCCAGCCGCCCGCGCCAGTTGACCTCGCCGAGGAGCGCGGCGGCAACGCCGCGGGTGAAGTTGCTGCCGGTCCGGTTCGTGAAAACCCTCAGGCCCTGGCCCTCCAGGAGTTCGACCACCATTTTGGTGGTGGTGGTTTTCCCGTTGGTGCCGCTGACGACGATGACGCCGTGCGGCAGGTTCCGCAGGGCCCTTGCCATGAATCCGGGATCAATGCGTTCAACCACGAGTCCGGGGAACGCGGAACCACCGCCGCGCAGGCGGGAGAGCGCCCGCACTGCTTTGCCGAGGGGCACGCTTACACCAGACAGACCAGACATGGGGTCTAACTTATCGCGATTTGATTGCGGTGCCGCTATGGCTGCGGGGGAGGCTCCGCGGTGCACCCCGGACCAGGCCGATTCGGTAGGAAGGCCCTGCGCCAAACTAGAATGGGCCGGTGACTTCCACCATTCCTGATCAGAACCCGGCCGTGCGCGTGGGCGTCCTGGCGGTTCAGGGCGACGTACGCGAACACATCCGGGTGATCGAATCCCTGGGGGGCAAGGCCTCTCCCGTGCGTCGTCCCAGTGAGCTCGACGCGGTTGAGGGGCTGATCATTCCGGGCGGCGAATCGACCACCATGGACAAGCTGACGCGTGCCTTCGACCTCGCCGAACCCCTCCGCGAACGTATCCGCGACGGATTTCCGGTGTACGGGTCCTGTGCCGGGATGATCATGCTCGCCGACACCATTGCGGATCCGTCCGTGGACCTGCAGGGTAACCCGCAGCAGACGCTTGGCGGGCTGGACATCGTGGTGCGCCGCAATGCATTCGGGCGGCAGCGCGAGTCCTTCGAAACCGATCTTGCATTTGCGGAGCTTCCCGGGGGCGGGCCGGACGTCCACGCGGTGTTCATCCGCGCGCCGTGGGTGGAGAAGGTGGGCGAGTCGGTGAAGGTCCTCGCCCAGGTCGACGCGCCGGATACGCCGCCGGCCGAACACGGCGTCGGGCGCTCCACCGCGGGGCCGGTCGCTAGAATTGTTGCAGTTCGTTCAGGAAACCTGCTGGCCACCAGCTTCCATCCGGAAGTGACCGGTGAGCACCGCATCCATGAGCTTTTTCTCACGATGATCGCAAAAAGAAGGGCAGAGCATGTCGGGGCACTCTAAATGGGCTACCACCAAACACAAGAAGGCCGTGATTGATGCCAAACGCGCAAAGTCCTTCGCCAAGCTGATCAAGAACATCGAGGTGGCCGCCCGGGCAGGGGGTGCGGACATGTCCGGCAACCCCGCCCTGGAACTGGCAGTCCAGAAGGCCAAGAAGACCTCGGTGCCCAATGACAACATCGACCGCGCCATCAAGCGCGGCGCCGGGCTCACCGGCGAGGTGGTCGACTACTCGGAGATCATCTATGAAGCACGCGGTCCGCAGGGTTCCGCGCTGCTTATCGAATGTCTCACCGACAACAAGAACCGTGCGGCCTCCGAGGTCCGGGTGGCGATCACCCGTAACGGCGGAACGGTAGCCGACCCGGGGTCGGTGGCCTACCTGTTCGCCCGCAAGGGCGTTGTCTCGCTCCCGAAGAACGATCTGTCGGAAGATGACGTCCTGATGGCGGTCCTCGACGCAGGCGCCGAAGAGGTCAAGGAGTCCGGGGACAGCTTCGACGTACACTCCGAACCCACGGACCTGCGCGCGGTTGTCGCAGGCCTTGAGGAAGCCGGCATCGAATACGAGACCGACGAGGTTGAATTTGTACCCTCGATGCAGGTGGAACTCGACGCGGATGCCGCCCGCAAGTTCCTCAAGCTGGTGGACGCTCTCGAGGAACTGGATGACGTGCAGAACGTGTACTCGAACGCCGAGCTGAGCGAGGACGTCAGGGCGCAGTTGGAGAGCGACGATTAGTCCGGCTGCCGGCGCGCCCGGCGGATCCCCGTGACCCTGCGTGTCATGGGGGTCGACCCCGGCCTCACCCGCTGCGGGCTGGCCGTGGTGGACGTCGAACCCAACCGCCGCGCAACCCTGGTGGCCGTCGGCGTGGTGGGGACGCCGGCGGACCACAGCCTGGACCGGCGGCTCCTGATGATCGCGGAGTCGGTGGACGCCTGGCTGGACCTCCACACTCCGGCGGTCCTCGCCGTCGAACGTGTCTTCAGCCAGCTCAATGTGAGCACCGTGATGGGGACGGCGCAGGCATCGGGAGTGGTGATCGCGGCCGCCGCGCGCCGGGGGATCCCGGTTGCACTCCACACACCTACGGAGGTCAAGGCGGCGGTGACCGGAAACGGCCAGTCGGACAAGGCGGCGGTGACCAAGATGGTCACGAAGATCCTCAGGCTCACCACCGCGCCCACCCCGGCCGACGCCGCCGACGCCCTGGCACTGGCCATCACCCACGCCTGGCGCACCGGATCCTCCGCTTCGGTACGGACCCAGGGCGGCACCGGGCAGACAGCAGCGCAGCGGCTCTGGGCGGACGCGGAAGCCAAAGCCCGACGACGCCGGTAACCGCCCGCTCGTGGGCGCCCGGTCCGGTGATCCAGCGGACACGGTGTGGCGGGCACGGAATTGTCGGGTACACGCCGTACGCTGATTCGTAGATATGTTCGGTGATATTCCCTTCGATCCTCAGCCCCTGGAGCCCAGCGCATGATCAGTTCACTGACCGGCACAGTCAGCCATGTCGGCCTGCACTCGGCCGTTCTCGACGTCAACGGTTTCGGTATGCAGGTGCAGGCCACGCCGCAGACGCTGTCCACCCTCCGCGCGGGCAACCAGGCCAGGGTTTTCACGTCGATGATCGTCCGTGAGGACTCCATGACACTGTTCGGGTTCACTGATCCCGAAGAGCGCGAAGTGTTCGAGACGCTTCTCGGAGTCAGCGGCGTGGGCCCGCGGCTGGCCCTTGCTGTCCTCGCGGTGCACCCGCCCGCCGCCATTCGTGTCGCAGCGTCGTCGGGGGACGACAAGGCGTTCAGCAAAGTGCCGGGTATCGGTCCCAAGGGCGCGCGCCGCATCGTGCTCGAGCTTGCCGACAAGCTCGTTCCGCTGGAATCAGACACACCGGGAACCGCAGCGGATGCCTGGCAGTCGCAGGTTCTCGCCGCGATGATGGGCCTTGGGTGGTCGGAGAAAGACGCCGGCAGCGCCATCGAGGCGGCGGTGAAGGAATCGCCCGAGGTTGCTGCCGCCGGTGACGTCGGGTCGATTCTCAAACTGACCCTTAGACGTCTGGGCCAGGACGGTGCACGCAGCTCGGCCCGGGCATCGGTGAACTGATGGCGGCGGATCAGGAACAGCCGCTGGTCTCGGCGGCAGTCGACCCTGAGGACAGGGCCGTAGAAGCAGCCCTGCGGCCGAAGAACCTTGATGACTTCGTTGGTCAGGCCCGGGTGCGGCGCCAGCTGTCCCTGGTGCTCGAAGCCTCGCGGATGCGCGGCCGGAGCGCCGACCACGTGCTCCTTTCCGGTCCGCCGGGACTTGGAAAAACCACCCTGGCGATGATCATCGCCGCGGAAATGAACGCCCCCCTGCGCATCAGTTCGGGGCCGGCAATCCAGCACGCAGGAGACCTCGCTGCGATTCTCTCCTCCCTCACCGAAGGGGAAGTGCTGTTCCTCGATGAGATCCACCGCATGTCACGTCCGGCGGAGGAAATGCTCTACATGGCGATGGAAGACTTCCGCGTCGACATCATCGTGGGCAAGGGGCCCGGTGCCACCGCCATCCCGCTGGATCTTCCGCCGTTCACCCTGGTCGGGGCGACAACCCGCGCGGGTCTGCTTCCCGGACCGTTGCGTGATCGCTTCGGCTTCACCGGGCACCTTGAGTTCTACTCAACGGGCGAACTCGAGCTGGTGCTCCGGCGGTCGGCCATGATGATGGACATGCGTGTCAATTCGGCCGCGTTCGCGGAAGTGGCCGGCCGGTCCAGGGGCACCCCGAGAATAGCCAACCGGTTGCTGCGGCGTGTCCGTGACTGGGCGCTGGTGCACGGGGTGGACGTCATCGACGCCAGGTGCGCCGGCTCGGCGCTGGACATGTACGAGGTGGACGCAAAAGGGCTCGACCGGCTGGACCGCGCCGTGCTCACCGCACTGGTCACAAAGTTCAACGGGGGGCCGGTGGGTCTGTCCACGCTCGCTATTGCCGTGGGGGAGGAGCCCGAGACCGTTGAGACAGTGGCCGAGCCGTACCTGGTGCGGGAGGGGATGCTTGGCAGGACCCCCCGCGGGCGGATCGCGACCGCGGCTGCGTGGGAGCATCTGGGTCTCGTCATGCCTCCCACCGTCGCCGCAGCCATGCCGGAAGACCTCTTCTCCGTCTATCAGGATGATTCTTCCTCCGGGCTGGAAGATAGCCGCCGAAGCGAAACGGAATGGAGCAGTCGGGAAGGCTGATGCGAAAATCGGGTCCCGTTCCGGCGTAGACTGATATGGCGTGTGGCACACTTCTGCCCGGCCGCGCCAAACCAATATAGGAACGGATCTTCTCTGTGCTCGCAAATGTAGTTGCCCAAACCACTCAGACAACGGGCGGCGGCTTCGACGTCTTCAGCCTTCTTCTCCCGCTGGCCCTGGCCTTCCTGATCTTCACGATGTTCCGCAAGCAGCGGAAGATGAAGCAGCAGGTTGCCGAGCAGCGCACACAGATGGTTCCCGGTACCGAAGTCATGACCAACTTCGGTCTGTTCGGCACCATCGTTTCCCTCGACGAGGACAACAACAAGGCCCTCCTGGAAATCTCACCCGGTGTCACCGCCACCGTTCATACCCAGGCGTTGAGCAAGGTAGTCTCGCCGGAGCCGGTTGCCGAGGAGCAGCCGATTGCTGGAGACAGCGGACACACTGTCCCTGACGACGCCTCATCGCTTACCGACCCGCAGGCGTCTGCCGACCGTCCGCTTCGCGAGGAGACTCCTGAAGAGAGCGTCGACCGGCTGAACCGGGAAAACTCCCGTGACCGGAACGACAAAGACCAGTAGCCTGCGCTTCGGCCCTGTTCTGACGGTCAGCAAGTCTCACGTTTCAACACCCTAAGGATTCACGCACCATGGCACGAACCGGCCCGGGCTCCGCCGCGAAAAGAACACTCGTATGGCTCGGAGTAGTCTTTGCACTGCTCGCCCTGCTGCTCGGCGGCGGCTCGCTGTGGAGCACCGCGAGCTGGGCTCCGAAGCTCGCCCTTGACCTTGAGGGCGGAACCCAGATGATCCTCTCGCCGCAGGTGCAGGGCGGCGGCGAGGAGATCACCCCCGAGCAGCTCGACCAGGCGGTCGAAATCATCCGGCAGCGAGTCGACGGCAGCGGAGTTGCCGAGGCTGAGATCAGCACCCAGTCGGGTCAGAATGTGATTGTCGCCCTCCCGGGAATCCCGGAACCGGAGACCCGGGAACTGATCCAGGCGTCGGCGCAGATGGAATTCCGGCCGGTCCTCTTCGGTGGTCCCGGACTCGCACCCGCAGCCGAGACGCCCACACCGGAGGACCAGCTCCCCACACCGAGCGCCGAGCCCACGGACGCCAGTGACCCCAACTGGATCACGGCCGAGTTGCTGCAGGAATTCGAGTCCACCGACTGCACCAGCCCGGAAGCCCTGCAGCCCGCGGTGGAACCTGCACCGGCCGACCAGCCGATGATCGCCTGCGAGCCGGACACCCAGGGGAAGTACATTCTCGGACCCGTCGAGGTCCGCGGTACGGACATCGAGTCCGCCGATTACGGCATGGCACGCAGCGCCCAGGGCCAGACCCTGAATGAATGGGTCGTGAACATCGACTTCAACGACGCAGGTACGGAGACCTTCCGTGGGGTGACCGAACGGTTGTTCGCCATCGGATCGGGCGATCCGAGGAACCAGTTCGCCATCGTGCTCGACGGCGTGATCGTCTCGGCGCCGACCACAAATGCTGTGATCCCCGACGGCCGTCCGCAGATCAGCGGCAGCTTCACCGAGGAATCGGCTGCCGCGCTGGCGGAGCAGCTGAAGTACGGTGCTCTTCCGATCAGCTTCGAGATCCAGAGCGAACAGCAGATCTCCGCCACTCTCGGTGCCGACCAGCTGCGCCTCGGCCTGATCGCCGGCGTGATCGGTTTGGTCCTCGTCGCGGTGTACTCGCTGTTCCAGTACCGCATGCTGGGCCTGGTGACCATCGCCTCCCTTGTGGTGGCCGGCGGGCTCACCTATCTGGCGATCTGCATCCTTGGCTGGACGGAAAACTACCGTCTGTCCCTTGCCGGCGTGGCGGGCCTGATCGTCGCGATCGGCCAGACAGCGGACTCCTTCATTGTCTACTTCGAGCGCATCCGGGATGAGCTCCGTGACGGGCGCGGCCTCGTATCGGCTGTCGAGAACGGCTGGCGACGAGCAAAGCGGACCGTTCTGGCCTCGAAGGCAATGAACCTTCTCGCCGCCGTCGTGCTGTATTTCGTGGCGGTAGGCAATGTGCGCGGTTTCGCCTTCACGCTGGGCCTGACAGCAATTGCGGACCTTGTGGTGGTATTCCTGTTCACCCATCCCATGATGCGTCTGCTCGCGATGACCCGGTTCTTCGGTGAAGGGCACCGGTGGTCCGGACTTGACCCCACCCGCCTTGGCGCGCTCCCGCTGTACCGCGGTGCAGGGAAGGTGCGGCACAAGCCGGTGGAGCGGCCCGCGGTTGAGCTGCGCGGCCGGAACAAGGCTGCCGGCCGTGAGGCGGAACGGCGGATGACCATCGCCGAACGGCGCCTGGCCGAACAACGGAAAGCCGCCGAAGAACAAAAGGCTGAAGAACAAAAGACCGTCGGAGCCCAGGCCCGCGGATCCAAGGAAGGAGACAACCGATGAGCCGTTTCAGTTTCGCCGAATTCGGAAATGAACTGTATTCCGGCAAGCGGTCCTACCCCTTCGTGGGCAAGAGCAACCTGTGGTTCGCCATTGCAGGTGCCGCAATTCTGCTCTCACTCCTCATCCCGGTCATCAAGGGTGGGTTCAACCTCGGCATCGACTTCCGCGGCGGCTCCGAATTCACCGTGTCCAATGTCGAGGACACGGACATTGCAGCCGGCGAGCAGGCTGTCACCAACGTAGTGCCGGAAGCAGTGCCCCGGGTGACCAACATCGCTCCTGAGACCATGCGGATCCAGACCGAGCGCCTGAGCGACGATGAGACGCTGAACGTGCGCGATGCGCTCATCGGCGCCTACGGTGTCACCGAGGAGGATGTCACCTCGAACTTCGTCGGACCGACCTGGGGTGAAGACGTCAGCCGCCAGGCCATTATCGGCCTGATCGTTTTCGTGGTGCTTGCCGCTGCACTGATGGCGCTCTACTTCCGCACCTGGAAGATGTCCGTTGCCGCAATGGCAGCGCTGGTGGTTGTCATGATCACCTCCGCCGGTATCTACTCGCTCAGTGACTTCGAGGTGACGCCCTCGGCGGTGATCGGCTTTCTCACCATTCTGAGTTATTCCCTGTATGACACCGTTGTGGTGTTCGACAAGGTCCGGGAAAACACCGCGGATCTGGACGTCTCCAGTAAACGGACCTTCGGCGAACAGGTGAACCTTGCGGTCAACCAGACGCTGGTCCGGTCGATCAACACCTCGGTGGTCGCCGTGCTGCCCGTTGCGGCGATCCTCTTCATCGGGGCAATGCTCCTTGGCGCAGGAACCCTGAGGGACCTCTCACTGGCCCTCTTCGTCGGAATCATCATCGGTACGGTGGCCACCGTCTTCATCGCTGCTCCGATGTACGCGAGGCTGCGGATGAATGAGCCGGACATACGGAAGCAGGAGAAGCGCGTGCTGCACCGCCGGGCTCTCGAAGCCAAGGAAGCAGAGGGCATCCCAGCCCAGTAGTTCGCCGGCGTCAGCGCCGTTGAGCAGCAGGGAACGGCCCGGCACGGTAAGTGCCGGGCCGTTGTGCATCCTGGGCCCGGCGCCGGGAGTACCGCGCGCACGAACTGCCGTCAAACATGCGCGGACGGCTTCACTGGCGGATAAACTTGGAGAGTCAACCAGGTGTGTGGCATGTTGTACCCTTACCCGTCCCGGTGGGGTTGGTAGGAACTGCAACGGAAGTGGGGTTTTGGGTGGCTGAAGCCAGTGGTCCCGGACGCCCGTCCGGGACCGGACCATCGTCGGCAGCGGGCATTGAACCGCGCGTGCAGCATGCCCGCGCGGCCGCTCCTGTCCAGGCGCCGCCGGCTCCTGCCGAAGGGCCTACCGCTCCCGGCCGCCGGGAGCGGACCCGTGCGCGCCTGGCCCGCCTTGCGGGCCGCGGCGCCGCCGACTATTCGCCCATTCTGGAACCGTTGCTGCGCACGGTACGCGCCAACAACCCCAAAGAGGACCTGGAATTCATCAAGCGCGCCTATGAGGTAGCGGAGCGAAGCCATGAAGGACAGAAACGCAAGAGCGGCGATCCGTACATCACCCACCCTGTCGCGGTAGCCACCATTCTGGCCGAGCTCGGCATGACCGGGACAACGCTCGCCGCCGCACTCCTCCACGACACCGTCGAGGACACCAGCTGCACGCTGGAGGACATCCGCCGCGACTTCGGCCAGGAAGTCGCCATGCTGGTGGACGGCGTCACCAAACTGGACAAGGTGTCCTTCGGGGACGCCGCACAGGCTGAGACGGTCCGGAAGATGGTCGTCGCAATGGCGAAGGACATCCGCGTCCTCGTCATCAAGCTGGCAGACCGGCTGCACAATGCCCGGACATGGCGCTTTGTCTCACCGGAGTCCTCAGCCCGCAAGGCGCGGGAAACCCTTGAGATCTTCGCACCGCTGGCACACCGACTCGGTATGAACACCATCAAGTGGGAGTTGGAGGATCTCTCCTTCGCGGCGCTCCACCCGAAGGTTTATGAAGAGATCGTCCGGATGGTCGGTGACCGCACCCCTGAGCGGGAAAAGCACCTCAACCTCGTTCGGGACCAGATCGGAGAGGATCTGCGCTCGGTGAAGATCAAGGCGACCATCACCGGGCGGCCGAAGCATTATTACTCGATCTACCAGAAGATGATCGTCCGGGGCAAAGACTTCGACGACATCCATGACCTGATGGGCGTGCGGGTCCTCGTTGATTCGGTACGCGACTGTTACGCGACCCTTGGCCAGCTGCACGCGCGGTGGAACCCCCTGCCCGGCAGGTTCAAGGATTACATCGCCATGCCCAAGTTCAACATGTACCAGTCGCTGCACACCACGGTCATCGGACCCGGCGGACGGCCGGTTGAAATCCAGATCCGGACCCATGACATGCACCGGCGTGCGGAATACGGTGTCGCTGCCCACTGGAAGTACAAGAACCAGGGTGGAGCGGGAACCAGCGGAGCCCCTGACAACAGCGACATGGGCTGGCTGCGCAGTCTGGTGGACTGGCAGCAGGAGACGTCGGATCCGGACGAGTTCCTCGACTCCCTCCGCTTCGAGATCAATGCCAGGGAAGTCTTCGTGTTCACGCCGAAGGGCGAGGTGATGGCGCTGCCTGCCGGCTCCACGCCGGTGGACTTCGCCTACGCCGTTCACACGGAAGTGGGCCACCGGACCATCGGCGCCAGGGTCAACGGCAAACTCGTTCCGCTCAACAGCGAGCTGAACCACGGTGACTGGGTGGAGATCTTCACCTCCAAGGCGGAGGGCGCCGGGCCGAGCCAGGACTGGCAGGGATTCGTCAAGAGCCCCCGTGCGCGCAACAAGATCCGGCAGTGGTTCACCAAGGAACGCCGCGAAGAGGCAATCGAGAAGGGCAAGGACCAGCTGACGCGCACCATGCGGAAGCAGAACCTTCCCCTGCAGCGCATGATGACGCACGATGCGCTCATGGCGGTGGCGCAGGAGCTCCGCCACGCGGACATCTCGGCGCTGTATGCCGCAGTGGGTGACGGCCACACCTCCGCCCAGAACGTCATCGAGCACCTTGTCGCACTCATGGGCGGTCATGCCGGGGCTGAGGACGACATCGCCGAGGCGACCGTTGCAACGCAGCCGCGGCGTCCCAAGTTCTCCGACTCGGGCGTAACCGTGCGCGGTGTCGGGGATGTGTGGGTCAAGCTGGCACGCTGCTGCACGCCGGTCCCTCCGGACCCGATTGTGGGCTTCGTAACGCGTGGGTCCGGTGTCTCGGTCCACCGGAACGACTGCCGAAATGTTCAGGAACTGCGGGACCAGCCGGACCGCATAGTCGACGTCGAATGGGCTCCCACCCAGTCGAGTGTTTTCCTGGTGGAAATCCAGGTCGAGGCGCTGGACCGCAAGAGCCTGCTCTCGGACGTCACTCGGGTGCTCTCCGAAAACCACGTGAACATCCTGGCCGCAAGCGTGAACACGTCGACGGACCGGGTGGCGATGTCGCGGTTCGCCTTTGAAATGGGTGACCCGAAGTACCTCAGCCACATTCTGAGTGCGGTACGGCGCATCGACGGGGTCTTCGACGTGTACCGCACCACCGGCTCACAGCGGCGGCTCTAGCGGCCGGTCCGCATGGCCTCCCGCAACCGGGCCAGGGCGCGAGCCTTGCCCGGCACGCGGGCTGCGTGCTCCAGCGACAGCACCACGAGGTGCAGCGGGCAGCGGAGTTCCGGCGCCGCAGCGATGTTCCTCAGCGCGTCCACCGCCCAGGAATCCTGTCCGTGGATTGCGACGTCGAGAGCCGTCCGCAGGGGCGAAGTCACTTCCACTCCTCCGATGGTGGAGAGATCACACGGTCCCAGGGTGACCTGGTGCATGACGGCCGGGCCGGACAGGGGAAGCGCAGTGGTCCGACGCCGGTGGTCGGTGACCAGGCTGACCACGGACGGAGCAGGAGCACACCCGTAAACCCAGGCGGCGGTCTGCCGGGCGAGCGCCACCCGCCGGTGCAGTGACCTCGGGACAGCGTTGAGCGCCGACTGGGCTCGGATGGCCGGAGTGGTCGGCTGGTCGGTGCGCACATAGGATTCCCCGCACACATGGACCATCAGGCCGTCGAGGCGCATTGCCTGAAGCTCAACGTGGCTGAAGATGGTTCCGCCGTGGAACAGGACTCCACCGGTGGAGTTGATGGCAAGGTTGCGGCGGGCACTCGGCTGCCCCTGCGCGGTGGATCCTTGCGTGGCTGGCATGCGTCAAGCTTCCCCAATGCGCCGGCAAAGGGAAAGTCCCGGCCGGCCCGTTGTGGATAACGGGCCGGCCGGGACTCACCTTCACACGGCTACGACGCGGGGGAACACGTTGGCGCTAGGAGAAGTCCTGTGCGGATTTCTGCAGCATGTCCAACCACTGCCTGCGTGCTTCCAGCGCCTCCCGCGCGGCGGAAATCCGGCGGGCGTCTCCGTTTTTCTCCGCGGCGGCGAGATCATCCTCGAGGGAGGCGATAGTACTCTCGAGCTGGCTGAGCGCGCTGTTGGTGCGTGCCTTGGTCTCGGGGTTGGTGCGCTGCCAGTGCTCCTGCTCGGCCGCCTGCACAGCGTCTTCAACCTCGCGCAGCCGCGCCTCAACTCGTCCCATGTCAGCCCTGGGGACCTTTCCGGCGTCTTCCCAGCGGTCGCGGATGGACTGCAGCGCCTTCCGGGCGGCAGCGACGTCCTTGACCGGCAGGAGCTGACGCGCTTCAGCGAGGAGGGCTTCCTTCACCACGAGGTTGGCTCCGTACTCCTCGTCGATGGCCTCGTTCGCCGCCTTGCGGGCAGCGAAGAACCTGTCCTGGGCGGCCCGGAACCGGGCCCACAGGGCGTCGTCATCCTTGCGGCTTGCGCGCTTGGAGGCTTTCCACTCGTCCATGAGCCGGCGGTATTCTGCAGCTGTATGCCCCCAGTCGGTGGAGGTGGAAAGTTCCTCCGCACGGCTGATGAGAGCTTCCTTGGCGCGCTTCGCGTCGGCGTTCTCGTTGTCGAGCTGCGAGAAGAAGGCCCTGCGGTGGCGGTCAAAGACGGTGCGGGCGGAGCGGAACCTCTTCCACAGCGCATCCTCCGTGCCGCGGCCCAGCCGCATGCCGGACTTCTGTGCGTTTTTCCACTGCTCGAACAGCTCGTTCATGCGGTTGCTGCTGGCTTTCCACTGCACGGTGGACGGATCCCGGCCGGCAATCTCCTCAGCTTCCGCCACAATTGCCTCACGTGCTTCCAGTTCCCGGGCCCGCGCGGCGTCCTGCTCCGACTTCTCGGCAGACTCAAGTTCCGCGATGTGCGTTGTCAGTGCATCCAGCCTCGCCTCCAGCGCCCGGACGTCCCCGACCATCTTGCGCTCGGCAACCTGTTCAGCGAGATGCGCTGCCGTCTTCCGCATGTCCGTGGTCGGTGCCTTGGCCTGGACCCGCTGCTCAAGCAGCGTGATCTGGCCTGCGACGTCGTCGTACTTGCGCACAAAGTAACCGAGCGCTTCCTCGCGGGAGGCATCCGGATACTGACCGACGGGAAACTCCTCCCCGTCGACGAGCAGGAACACATGCCCGTCTTCCTCCACCCGGGCAAATTTCTCTGCCTCCTCCAGGGGAGTGGAGTGGATCGGGGGAGCGGCGACAACCGCTGCAGCCGCCGGACCGCTGGGCCGGGGAGCCATGGCGGCCGGTGTGGGACGGGGCCGAGCCGCCTTGGCGGGTGTCGGAGCCGGGGCTGCAGGCAACGGGTCGGCTGCAGGCTGCGCCGGGGCCGGGGCGGGGGCCGGGGTGGAGGCAGTGGCAGGGGCCGGGGTGGCAGACTCCTGTTCCGTGGCCTCCCCGGAGGCAGGCGGCTCCGCGACGGTGTCCGGTGGGACGGTCCCGGCTGTGTCGGTTGCAGGCGTTTCGTCGGATTTCTGACTGTTTGTCACCGCTAGAAGTCTTTCGCTCGATGGACGGCGCTAACGGCCGTATCCCGTTTATTTACTGCAGGGTTAATGAGTCTATCGTCACAGGCGTGGCCGGGGTTCCGTCCTCGCTGCCGCCTTCCACACCGGCTTCGGCGACCTGCCGGACAACGTCCAGGCCGGAAGTCACCGAACCCATGATGGTGTACCCGCCGGTGTTCTGTGGAATCTGCGACTCCTTGTAGACGATGAAGAACTGCGTGCCGTTGCTGTCGGTGCTCGCGCCGCGCGCCACAGCGATTGCCCCCGCGGGGTAAACGCCGTCCTCCGGAGTGTTCTCCACGGGCCCCCACTGGTAGGCCGGGTCACCCGCGCCGTCCCCGTTGAGCGATCCGCACTGCAGTACCCCCATGGTCTCGGCCGTGGTGAGCCGGTGGCACGTCTTGCCCTCGAAGAAACCGTCCTCGGCGAGTGAGGTGAACACGGCGACAGCCTGCGGCGCCGCCGTTCCGTCAAGCTCCACGCCGATATCCCCGGCGCTGGTGGCAAGCATGCCCGTGAAGACCTTCCCCTCCGCGATGGAGGGATCCGGGATGTTCGCGCCGTTGGGTGCCGGTTCCGCTTCAGCGCTCTCGGCAACACCTGGTGCATCCTCCAGGGCGGCCATCTCGGCGGCCGTCGGATTGGAGCTGAACCAGAAGACCTGGAGTGCGACGGCGAGAGCCAGGACCGCTGCTGCCGCACCGCCAGCAATGGTGCTGTCCTTCCGGCGTCGGCTTTCCTGTGCGCGCTTCAGTTCGCGCTTCGCCTCGATCTGGCTGATATGGCGGCGCATTTCGCGTCCGCGCCGGTCAACGGCCACGGAACCTCCTGTGTCCGACGGTGGATCTGGGCGCT
Organism: Arthrobacter subterraneus; assembly: GCF_900099735.1. Classification (GTDB taxonomy): domain Bacteria; phylum Actinomycetota; class Actinomycetes; order Actinomycetales; family Micrococcaceae; genus Arthrobacter_D; species Arthrobacter_D subterraneus. The sequence continues at coordinate 80,581 of NZ_FNDT01000002.1, forward strand.
GCCCAGATATATCCGGGCACGCGCCCGGCCGGTTAGCAACGGCCTGACGCGTTCCCCTAAAATGAGTGCCGCAGACAGTGTAGGCACAGTGCGCTCCCGCCTCACGCTTCACCGCAGGATCCCCGGCCGACCGGTGGGGACACAAGCGATTCCAAGGAGAGTTCCTTACATGGCACGAAAGTCCTCGCTGTCCGGGTTTCCCGAATGGCTGCCTCAGGAGCGCCTCGTGGAGCTGCACGTCCTGGATACGCTGCGGCGTACCTTCGAGCTTCACGGATTCTCCAGCGTGGAGACGCGTGCCGTTGAAACGGTTGGCCAGCTGCTGCGCAAGGGCGAAATCGACAAGGAGGTCTATGCCGTATCGCGGCTGCAGGATGAGGACGCCGGAGCGGCCGGTGACGATGCCCTCGCGCTCCACTTCGACCTCACGGTTCCCTTTGCGCGTTATGTGGTCGAGAATGCGGGCCACCTTGCCTTCCCGTTCCGCCGCTACCAGATCCAGAAGGTCTGGCGCGGTGAACGCCCCCAGGAGGGCCGTGCCCGCGAGTTCACCCAGGCCGACATCGATGTGGTCGGTGACGGATCCCTGCCGTTCCGCTATGACGTTGAGCTGGCGCTGGTCATCGCGGAGGCGCTCGGCGCCCTGCCCATTCCCGAGTTCCAGCTGCGCATCAACAACCGGAAACTCGCGGAGGGGTTCTACCGCGGCATCGGCCTGACCGACACCCCGGGGGTGCTGCGCAGCATCGACAAGCTGGAGAAGATCGGTGCCGGGAAGGTTGCGGAACTCCTGAAGTCGGAACTCGGTGCCACCGACGAGCAGGCCCGCTCAGCCCTGAGCCTCGCAGCGATCCGCACCGAAGACACCTCGTTCGTGGAACAGGTGCGTGCACTCGGAGTGTCGGATCCGCTGCTGGACGAGGGCCTGGCCGAGCTCGAGCAGGTCATCGCCGAGGCAGTCAGGCGGGTGCCCGGGAGGGTTATCGCGGACCTCAGCATCGCCCGCGGCCTGGACTACTACACCGGAACCGTCTACGAGACTGTGCTCGTGGGCCACGAGTCCCTCGGGTCCATCTGCTCCGGAGGCCGCTACGACGCGCTGGCGAGCAAGGGCAACCGGACCTTCCCCGGCGTCGGGCTTTCCATCGGGGTCACACGCCTGGTGACGCGCATCCTGAACCAGGATTTCGCAGCGGCGTCCCGTCAGGTTCCGACGGCGGTGCTGGTCACCCTCGCCGATGACGATTCCTGGTCCGCCGCACAGGACGTCGCTGCCGCCCTGCGCGGCCGCGGCATCCCGGTGGAGGTGGCCGCCTCGGCGGAAAAGTTCGGAAAGCAGATCAAGTTCGCCGACCGCCGCGGCATCCCGTTTGTCTGGTTCACCTCAGCGGACGGGACGCACGAGGTCAAGGACATCCGGTCCGGCGAGCAGGTCCCTGCCGATCCGCTGTCCTGGAACCCGCCGGCGGGCGACCGGTGGCCGGCGGTTCTCCCGCGGGCCTGAACCGTCCCCGCTAGGTCTGGTGCCGGCGTCGTCGCATCAGCACTGCGGCGGCACGGCCAAGCAGTCCGACCAGAAGGATGGCCGTCATGGTCAGCACCGACTGGACCGGAAGGGTGAACGCGAGCACCAGGCACCCGACCAGGCCGAGAACATTCAGTGCCCGCGGCGCGTACCAGGGACGCGAAGACAGCGTGAGCGCTGAGAGGTTGGCCACCGCGTAATAGAGCAGAACGCCGAAGCTGGAGAAGCCCACTACAGTCAGGATGTCGGTTCCGAGCAGCAGCGCAATCACGACGACGGCGGTCGCCAGTTCAGCGACGAACGGCGTGGCGCGGCGAGCCGACACCGAGCTGAACGCACGCGGCAGGTCGCCTTCGCGCGCCATTGCGAGCGTGGTGCGGGCGATCCCGCTAATCAGGGCGAGTAACGCGCCGAGACTCGCCAGGGCAGCGGCAATCGAAACGGCAAGGAGTGGGACCGAGTCGTCGCTCAGGAACACCTCGGTCAGGGGAGCCGACGAGGCCGCGAGCTTCTCCGGGCCCACCGCCCGAAGCAGACCGACTGCGAGCAGCGTGTACAGCGCGAGCGTGAACCCCAAAGCGCTGAAGACGGCGCGCGGGATGTTGCGCGCGGGCTCGCGCACCTCCTCGCCCATCGTGGCAATGCGCGCATACCCGGCGAAAGCGAAGAACATCAGCCCTGCGGCCTGCAGGACGCCGGTGGGACCGGCAGGGGAGGCACCGCCGTCGTCTGTGGATTGCGCGAAGGCGACCACGATGACAAACGCGAGCACCGGCACCACCAGCGAAACGATGATCCGCGTCATCATGGCGGTACGCGTGATTCCCAGCAGGTTCACCACGGTGAGCGCCACCACCGCTGCGACTCCCGCAGCTTTTTCGAAGCCGGGGGCAGCGTAGAGTCCGAAAGTGAGCGCCATCGCCGCGCACGATGCGGCCTTGCCGGTGATGAAACTCCAGCCGGCGAGGAAACCGGGCCATTCACCGAGCTGGCGCCTGCCGTAGGTATAGGTACCGCCGCTGACCGGGTGCACTGCCGCCAGCTGGGCGGATGCGGCGGCGTTGGCGTAGGCAACCGCCGCGGCAAGGGCGACGGCGAGGGGCAGGAGGGATCCGGCCGCGGCAGCCGCAGGGGAGAAGACCACAAAGACACCGGCCCCGATCATCGAACCGATGCCGACCGTTGTGGCGTCGAACCCGCCCAGTTGTCTGTTCAGCGCCTGCGGCATGCGCGGGTCCCCGTCCCGTGAATGGTGTGGCCGGGAGTGCAACTCATCCGGCGGTAAACTCGAACCTAGCGATTCAATTCAGCGATCTAATCCACTGATCCTAACCACACCGGAAGGAATGCTGTGCTGCGCACACATGACCTTGGTTCCCTGCGGACCGGGCACATCGGACAAACCGTTACTCTTGCCGGATGGGTGGCCCGCCGTCGTGATCACGGTGGCGTGGCCTTCCTGGATCTGCGTGACGCCTCGGGCGTGGCCCAGGTGGTGGTCCGGGAAGAGGACGTGTTCGCTTCCCTGCGCAACGAGTACGTGCTGCAGATTACCGGCACCGTCGAAAAGCGGCCCGAGGGCAATGAGAACCCCGCACTTGCCTCCGGTGAAATCGAGGTCATCGCCGAGCAGGTGACCATCCTCAACACCTCCGATCCGCTGCCCTTCCAGATCGATGAGCACGTAGAGGTCGGGGAGGAAGCACGCCTGAAGCACCGCTACCTCGACCTCCGCCGTCCCGCCCCGAACGCAAACCTCCGCCTGCGCTCCGAAGCGAACCGCGTGGCCCGTGAGCTGCTGCACGGAGACGGGTTCGTCGAGATCGAAACCCCTACGCTCACCCGCTCCACCCCTGAGGGCGCCCGCGACTTCCTGGTCCCGGCCCGGCTGGCGCCCGGCTCCTGGTATGCCCTACCGCAGTCCCCGCAGCTCTTCAAGCAGCTGCTGCAGGTGGGCGGGTTCGAAAAGTACTACCAGATCGCGCGCTGCTACCGCGACGAGGACTTCCGGGCAGACCGCCAGCCCGAGTTCACGCAGTTGGACATCGAGGCCAGCTTCGTTGAGCAGGACGACATCATCGCGCTCGGCGAGGCGCTGGTGAAGGCACTGTGGAAGCTGATCGACGTCGAGATCCCTACGCCTATCCAGCGGATGACCTATGCCGACGCCATGGCCCGCTACGGCTCGGACAAGCCGGACCTGCGCTTCGGCCTCGAGCTCACCGAACTGACCGAATACTTCAGGGACACCGGCTTCGGTGTCTTCAAGGCGCCGTACGTGGGCGCGGTAGTCATGCCCGGCGGAGCCTCCCAGCCGCGCCGTCAGCTTGACGCCTGGCAGGAATGGGCCAAGCAGCGCGGCGCGAAGGGCCTGGCGTACGTCCTCATCGACGACGACGGCAGCCTGCGCGGTCCGGTGGCCAAGAACCTGACGGACTCCGAACGGGACGGTCTGGCCGCTGCCGTAGGCGCGAAGCCGGGCGACTGCATTTTCTTCGCTGCGGGCGAGAAGTCTCCATCCCGTGCGCTGCTGGGTGCCGCCCGGGTGGAAATCGGTCACCGGACCGGGCTCATCGATCCGGAGGCGTGGGCCTTCGTGTGGGTTGTGGACGCACCCATGTTCGAGCCCGCGTCGGTCGCTGTCGCGGCAGGCGACGTTGCCGTGGGAACCGGCGCCTGGACGGCCGTGCACCACGCCTTCACCTCCCCGAAGCCGGAGTTCCTTGACTCCTTCGACACGGATCCGGGCAGCGCGCTGGCCTACGCCTATGACATCGTCTGCAACGGCAACGAGATCGGTGGCGGCTCGATCCGTATCCACCGCCGTGACGTGCAGGAGCGGGTCTTCGCGGTCATGGGGATCAGCCCCGAGGACGCGCAGGAGAAATTCGGCTTCCTGCTGGAGGGCTTCAAGTACGGCGCACCTCCCCACGGCGGAATCGCCTTCGGCTGGGACCGCGTGGTCGCACTCCTCGCGGGCAGCGATTCCATTCGCGACGTCATCGCCTTCCCCAAGTCCGGCGGTGGTTACGATCCGCTCACCGCGGCTCCGGCTCCGATTACGCCGCAGCAGCGCAAGGAAGCCGGCGTCGATGCAAAGCCCGAGACCAGGGCCGCTGCCAGGGCCGAGCCGAAGGCGGAAGCCAGGGTCTAGCCACCGTCGGTCGGGTGCCCGGAGAGGGAAATGCAGGTGCGGTTCCCGCGCTATCCGAGTACTCAACGGTGGGCGCCCCGTGTTACGGACGCTTTCGGGTGCGCAGAAAAGTTGTGGAAGAATAAGCGTCGTACAACGTGCTCCGGGGTCGGTGTAATTCCGAACCGGCGGTTATAGTCCGCGACCCGCGCGCTGCCCCTGCGGCAGCAAGCGGTTGAACCGGTGAAATTCCGGTACCGACAGTTAAAGTCTGGATGGGAGAAGCGCGTGCAGCTTTGGCTGTGCCCTGTCGTCGGCGTCCTGCGCGCCCTTGGCAGTGCCGGCCCTTCCTGTCGATCCCCCGGAGCCCTAGAGCCAGGTGAGGGATACGACATGGGATTTTCTGCCGGAGCTTCCGGGTGGAGGCTGCCATGACCGGCGCCAGCCAGCCCTTGACCGCGCAGGAAATGATGGCGATGGAGCACGCGCTGCTCCTTGCCGGGCAGGGTGTGCGCGGCGCCAATCCGCTGGTGGGCGCCGTGATTCTCGACGACGACGGCGCCATGGTCGCCTCCGGTGCGCACCTGGGTGCCGGGACGGATCACGCAGAAGTGGCCGCCCTGAAAAACGCGGTCCAACAGGGCATCGACCCGGCCGGCTGCACGATGGTGGTCACCCTTGAGCCCTGCAACCACACCGGGCGTACCGCACCCTGCACCGAAGCGCTCCTGGCGGCTGGAATCTCCCGCGTTGTCTATGCGGCAGCTGACCCCAACCCCGAAGCAGCCGGAGGCGCCGCGCGGCTGGCCGGTCAGGGTATCGACGTCGCAGGCGGCCTCCTGGCCGATGCCGCCACTGAACTGAACCGCCGCTGGCTTGCCGCCGTCCGTGCCCGGCGTCCCTTCGTCACCGTCAAGGTCGCCCAGAGCCTCGACGCGCAGTCCGCCGCGGCTGACGGTTCCAGCCAATGGATCACCGGCCCGCACGCCCGCGCGGACGGACACTCGATCCGCGCCCGGGTCGATGCCGTCCTGGTGGGTACCGGCACGGTGCTGGCCGACAATCCGCGCCTCACCGCCCGGGCTCTTGACGGTGCCGACGCCGCCCGCCAACCGCTGCGCGTCGCCGTCGGGCTCCGCGATGTGCCGGCCGATGCCGCCATGCGCGGCGACCGGTTTGTGCACCTGTCGACCCACGATCCCGTTGCCGCCCTCGATGACCTGTACCGCAGGGGAGTCCGGCATGTCCTGATCGAGGGCGGACCGCAGCTGGTGGGCGTCTTCCTCATGGCGGATCTTGCCGATGAGCTTTTCGCCTACGTTGCGCCGATGCTTCTCGGCACCGGTGTGCCCGCGTTCCAGCGACTCGGCGTGGCCACACTCGCCGACGCTCACGTGTGGCGCCTCGATCCGGATGGCGCGGCGGCCGTCACCCAGCTCGGAGACGACGTCCGTCTCCATTTCAAGCCCATTGCGCCGGCCCCGGCGCACGTCGAGAAAGGCCATTGAGTGTTTACAGGAATAGTTGCCGGACGGGGTACCGTGACGTCCCTGCAGCGCTCCGCTGACGGTGACAGCGCGGTGCTGGTGTTCGACGCCGGAGCCACCGGATCCGGACTGGAGCCCGGCGGGTCCATTGCCGTGGACGGCGTGTGCCTGACTGCCACCACCATCCACGGCACCAGCATCAGTGTTGATGTGATGGGGGAGACCCTCGTCCGTACAACGATCGGGCGGCTGGAAGAGGGCGGATCAGTGAACCTTGAACGCTGCGTCCCGGCCGCGGGCCGGCTCGACGGCCACGTTGTGCAGGGCCACGTGGACGGGGTCGGAACGCTCCTTGAGCGCGAGGACCTCGGCTCCTGGGAGCGCCTCCGGTTCAGCGTCCCCGTACCGCTGGACCGGTATGCCGCGGAGAAGGGCTCCGTCGCCGTGGACGGCGTCTCACTCACCGTGACCGCCGTCAGCCAGCCGGGTGCGTCCGAGCCCTGGTTCGAGGTCGGGCTCATTCCGACCACCCTGTCGGAAACGGGCCTCGGAGCAAAGAGCATCGGGGATCCGGTGAATCTCGAGATGGACGTCCTGGCCAAGTACGCTGAGCGGCTCCTCTCGTTCGCCGGACACGGGCGCGCACAGCAGGGAGCGGGCGTATGAGCCTTGATGGTAACGCCCAGGCGGCCGGGGAACAGGGCGGTATAGCGCTGGACATCCGGCTGGACCCGGTGGAGGCGGCTGTCGAGGCCATGGCGGCGGGACGCGCCGTCGTCGTCGTCGACGACGCCAACCGTGAAAATGAAGGCGACATCATCTTCGCCGCCCAGTTCGCCACTGCCGAGCTGACCGGGTGGACCATCCGGTACACCTCCGGCGTGCTCTGTGTACCGGTGACCGGGGAAACCGCTGACCGGCTGGCGCTGCCGGCCATGGTACTCAACAACCAGGATTCGAAGCAGACCGCCTACACCGTCTCCTGTGATGCGGCGGTCGGCGTGAGCACTGGAATCAGCGCGGCGGACAGGGCATTGACCGCGCGCGTGCTCGCCTCCGCGTCTTCCACCCCGTCCGATCTCACCCGGCCGGGCCACATGTTCCCGCTCCGGGCGGTGGACGGCGGGGTGCGGGAGCGGCGGGGACACACCGAAGCCGCGATCGACCTCTGCCGGCTGGCCGGCGTCGAGCCGGCTGCCGTCATTGCCGAGGTCACCCACGACGACGGCGGCATGATGCGCCTGCCCGCGTTGCGGGAATTCGCCACCCGCTTCCAGGCGCCGCTGATTTCGATCGAGGACCTCGCGGCCTATCTGGCTGCGAGGGAAACCGGAGCTGCGGAATGAGTGCGGTGGTTGGCGGCCCGGTGGTCAGCATCCCGACGGCATTCGGATCCTTCCGCGCGCAGGCCTGGGTGGACACGGCGTCCGGTGTGGAGCACCTGACCATGTCCTCACCGGGCACCAACGTTGCCGACGGCGCACCGCTGGTCCGGATGCATTCGGAGTGCCTCACCGGCGATGTGTTCGGCTCCTACCGCTGTGATTGCGGTGAGCAGCTGGAACAGGCCCTCGGACTGATCCAGGAGCAGGGCGGAACGGTGGTCTACCTGCGCGGGCAGGAGGGCCGCGGAATCGGGCTCGCAAACAAGCTGCGGGCCTACGCACTGCAGGAAAACGGCGCCGACACGGTGGAGGCGAACGAGCAGCTGGGACTGCCCGTCGACGCGCGGGACTACCAGGCCGCAGCCGAGATCCTCACGCACCTGGGAATCACGACGGTCCGGCTCCTGAGCAACAACCCGGTAAAGCGCGAGCATCTTGAGCGGTACGGCATCGCCGTGGAATCGATGGTTCCCTCCGAGATTCCGTCGCGGCTGGAGAACCAGCACTATCTTGAGACCAAACGCGACCGCCTCAACCACCAGCTGTCCCACCTCGAGGAGCGGTTCCACCAGCGCCCCCAGGAAAAGATCGTCCAGCAGAGCTGACGCCTGCTCTTCCAATTCCCGAATATCCCTACCGAAGGAGAACCATGGCCGGACACGGCGCGCCCACCATCGACATCAGCGGCATCGGCCGCGAGCAGCCGCTCCGGCTCGCCGTCATCGCGGCCAGCTGGCACACCGCCATCATGGACGGACTGCTCGACGGCGCCCGCCGGGCGGCAGCGGACGCCGGCGTCGAACCCGATGTGATCCGGGTTCCCGGCAGCTTTGAGCTTCCGGTCGCTGCAGCGCGGCTGGCACCGCACTATGACGCCGTCGTCGCGCTCGGTGTGGTCATCCGGGGCGGAACGCCCCACTTCGAGTACGTGTGCCAGGCCGCGACGTCGGGACTCACGGACGTCAGCGTCCGCACCGGCGTGCCGGTGGGCTTCGGTGTGCTGACCTGCGATACGGAAGACCAGGGCCTGGACCGCGCGGGGCTGGCAGGATCCAGCGAGGACAAGGGCTACGAGGCCACAGCCGCCGCGCTGGCCACGGCATCCGTGCTGGCGCCGTGGAACCGGTGACCGTGCGGCCGTGCAGCATAGAGATTCGTCACACACAATGGGCGCGATACGGCGGATCCCGTGCAACCCAGTAACCTTGACAGAGTGAAATCCTTCGACACCCTGTTCGCTGAGCTGAGCGAGAAAGCTGCCGCCCGCCCGGCCGGGTCCCGCACCGTGGCCGAACTGGAGTCAGGCGTGCACGGCATCGGCAAGAAGGTGGTCGAGGAGGCCGCCGAGGTGTGGATGGCTGCGGAGTATGAGTCCAATGAGGCGGCCGCCGAGGAAATTTCCCAGCTGCTGTACCACCTTCAGGTGATGATGATCGCCAAGGGGCTCACGCTGGAGGACGTCTACAAGCATCTGTAGCCGCGCGCCCGGATCCCGGGAACAATCCACGCGCGGCACGCCGCCAGCCTAAGGAAACCCTCCTCATGCAAGGAAACCCATGCTTCGAGTAGCAGTCCCCAACAAAGGATCCCTGTCAGAATCCGCCTCCGCCATGCTCAGCGAGGCGGGATACCGCCAGCGCCGCGACACCCGCGAACTGGTGATGGTGGATCCGGAAAATGAAATCGAATTCTTCTTCCTGCGCCCGCGCGACATCGCGGTGTACGTCGGCTCCGGAACGCTCGACGTCGGAATCACCGGCCGTGACCTCTTCCTCGACGCCCAGGTGGACGCCGAGGAACTCCTTCCCCTCGGCTTCGGAGCGTCAACCTTCCGGTTCGCCGGGCCGGTAGGGCACTTCGCCTCCGTCGCCGAGCTCGAGGGACGCCGGCTGGCCACCAGCTACGACGGACTGCTGCGCGCGTTCCTGGCCGAAGAGGGCGTCGCGGCGACAGTGGTGCGCCTCGACGGTGCGGTGGAATCGTCAGTACGGCTCGGCGTCGCCGACGCAATCGCCGACGTCGTGGAGACCGGCAATACGCTCAAGGCCGCCGGCATGGAGATCTTCGGCGATCCGATCCTGCGCAGCGAAGCGGTCCTGATCGGTCGCCGCGGGTCCGCTCCGGCAGGGCTCGACATCCTGATGCGCCGCCTCCAGGGAGTGCTCGTGGCGCGCCAGTACGTCCTGCTCGACTATGACATCCGCAAGGAACTGGTCGACCAGGCCGCCGCCCTGACACCCGGCCTCGAATCGCCCACCATCTCACCGCTGCGCGACTCCGAGTGGGTGGCGGTGCGGTCCATGGTGAAGCGCAACAGCACCAACCGGATCATGGATGAGCTCTATGACCTCGGCGCCCGTGCCATTTTGGTCAGCACCATCCACGCGTGCCGGATCTAGGGCGGGTCAACCAATGAGTGTGGCAATCCGCGTGATTCCCTGCCTCGACGTCGATGCGGGCCGTGTGGTCAAGGGCATCAACTTCGAAGACCTCCGCGATGCCGGTGACCCGGTTGAACTGGCGCACCGCTACGACCGCGCCGGAGCCGACGAACTCACGTTCCTCGACGTCACCGCGTCTTCCGGGAACCGCGCCACCACCTTCGACGTGGTCGCGAAGACCGCCGAGGAGGTCTTCATCCCGCTCACCGTCGGCGGCGGGGTCCGGGAGATTTCCGACGTCGACCGGCTGCTGCGTGCCGGCGCGGACAAGGCTTCCATCAACACCGCAGCGGTCGCACGCCCGCAGGTCATCGACGAGATCACGTCCCACTTCGGATCGCAGGTCCTGGTGCTCAGCCTCGACGCGAGGCGCACGCATGATGGTTCAACGCCGTCGGGCTTTGAAGTCACCACGCACGGGGGCCGGAAAGGCACCGGGATTGACGCGGTTGCCTGGGCGCGTGAGGCTGCAGAGCGCGGGGTGGGGGAGATCCTGCTGAATTCGATCGACGCCGACGGCACCCGTGAGGGCTTTGACCTGGAGATGATCCGGGCCGTCCGCGCCGCTGTGAAGGTTCCGCTCATTGCGTCCGGCGGAGCCGGCGAGCCGTCCCACTTCCCACCGGCGGTCGCAGCGGGCGCCGACGCGGTGCTCGCCGCATCGGTCTTCCACTTCGGTCCGGTCGATGCCATCGCCGAGGTCAAGCGGGCCATCCGGAACGCCGGATTCCCCGTTCGCTGACTCCCGGGCACCGCAACGGTGCGCTGAGTTCCTGCCCGGCGGGCCCGGTCAGAGGCCGACTTCCGCGCTTTCGAGCAGGGCGACGGCGTCGGGCTGCCCCTCAAAGGTGACGAGCGCATGACGGGTGCGTCCGTGAGCGTGCATGAGCAGTTCGCCGGGCTCACCGACAATCGCCACTGAGACAGGCGCACGCTTGGCCACGTGCCGCGGCCCGTCGGGACGTACCAGGACAATTCCCAGGTCCACGCCGCGGTAGAGAATGGCTGCGCGTTTGATCAGCTCATCCCAGAGCGCGTTCGAGTAGTCCTCATCCAGCGCGCGCGGCGCCCACCGGCTCGTTGCCCGGCGCACGTCTTCCGTGTGCACGAAGTACTCGATGAGGTTGGTGCTGGTGTCAAGCGACGGCAGGCGCATCGGAGAGTAGAACGGGTGTCCCTTGCGGAAATCGTTGACCAGCTTTTCATAAGCCTGGGTGGACGAGCATTTCGCGGCCAGCGACCGGGTGGCTTTCTCCGACACCACCGAGAGCGGCTTGATGAGCGCGCCGATTCCGACGGCGGGCCGATGACCGCGCAGGTAGAGGTGCGCAGCGAGCTCCTTGGTCTGCCAGCCGTCGCACAGCGTGGGTGAGTGAGGCCCGGCCGCCAGCAGGGTTTCGGACAGGACTTCACGGGAAGGATCAACGAAATGCATCACTGCTGAAAATAGCATGACGGACGCCCTGCGCGCGCGGTTCCGGCACCGGCCGCCCTCAATGCAGCGGCCCGTCGCGGCACGACTAGAATCAGTTGCGATGTCACAACACCCCGAACCCGCCGCACTGCCCGAGCCCAACGAGGCACCCGAACTCGACCCCGCCGTCGCCGGGGCGCTCAAGCGGGATGCCGCCGGCCTTGTCGCCGCGATCATCCAGGCCCACGACACCGGTGAGGTGCTGATGCTGGGCTGGATGGATGACGAGGCGCTCCGGCGGACCCTCAACAGCGGCCGGGTGACGTTCTACTCGCGGTCCAGGCAGGAATACTGGCGCAAGGGAGACACCTCGGGCCATGTGCAGTATGTGAAATCGGTCGCACTGGACTGTGACGGGGACGCGCTGCTGGTCCGCGTGGACCAGGTGGGCGCCGCATGCCACACGGGCACCCGGACCTGCTTCGACGGCAGGGACCTTGCCGCCGTCGTCGGGTCCGCATAAACGCCGCCTGCGGCGTAGTAAACCACCAGCCCGTCCGCGCTCAGGCCGGACGCGAGGATTGAGGAAATGCATCTCATGGACGAGCTCGGAGTAATCAGTCCCAGCCTGGAGGAGTTCCGGGCCCTGGCACGGGACCGGCGGGTGATCCCGGTCCGCCTGACGGTACTGGATGATGCCCATACGCCGATCGGCATCTACCGGAAGCTGACCGACGGCCACCCCGGAACCTTCCTCATGGAGTCGGCCGCAGAGGGTGGGGTCTGGTCGCGGTACTCGTTCATCGGCGTCAATTCCCGGGCGACGCTGACCACCAGGGACGGCGAGGCATGCTGGCTCGGCGAGCCGCCGGCCGGGGTGCCCGTGGACGGTAACCCGGTCGAAGCCCTTCGCCGGACCGTGGAAGCACTCCAGACAGCCCGCTTCGACGGCCTCCCGCCCTTTACCTCCGGCATGGTCGGGTTCATCGGCTGGGAGTCCGTCCGCCACTGGGAACGGCTTACCTCCCCGCCGGAAGATGACCTGGACCTGCCCGAGCTCGCCATGAACCTCGTCACCGATATGGCCATTCATGACAACGCGGGCGGCAAGGTCACCCTCGTGGCCAATGCCATCAACTACGACAACTCGTCCGAGCGGGTCGACGAGGCCTGGCACGACGCCGTCGGGCGCCTCCGGAGCATGCTGCAGCGTCTCGCCGGCGCATCCCATCAGCCGGTGTCGGTACTGGCTGACGGTGCCGCGGACACCGCCTCGCTGATGTCTCGTGTCCGGGAACGGTGGGACCGCGACCGCTACCTCGCCGCGATCGAGCGCGGTAAGGAGGCAATCGTCGACGGCGAGGTGTTCCAGGTGGTTATTTCGCGCCGGTTCGAACTCGATTGCGAGGCATCGGCGCTGGACGTCTACCGGGTGCTGCGCACCACCAATCCGAGCCCCTACATGTACCTTTTCAGCCTTGAAGACACGGCTGGGCGTCCCTATTCCATTGTCGGTTCATCTCCGGAAGCGCTCGTCACGGTCAACGGTTCCGAAGTGATTACGCACCCGATCGCCGGTTCCCGTCCGCGGGGGAAGACCGGTGAACAGGACCGCCTGCTCGCCGAGGAACTCCTTGCCGATGAAAAGGAGCGCGCCGAGCACCTCATGCTGGTGGACCTCGCGCGCAACGACATCTCCAAGGTGTGCCGGCCCGGCACGGTGGACGTCACGCAGTTCATGGAAGTCGAGCGGTTCAGCCACATCATGCACCTTGTCTCCACCGTCGTCGGGCAACTGGATCCGGCGCGCACGGCATACGACGTGCTGGCGGCCACGTTCCCCGCGGGTACCCTGTCCGGGGCGCCCAAGCCGAGGGCGCTGAGGCTGCTCGACGAACTTGAACCCCATAAACGGGGAATCTATGGGGGAGTGGTGGGCTACTTCGACTTCGCAGGGGACATGGACATGGCCATCGCCATCCGGTCGGCGCTGCTGCGCGACAACCGCGCCTACGTACAGGCCGGCGGCGGCATTGTCGCCGATTCCGAGCTGGAAGCCGAAGCCCTGGAAACGGTCAACAAGGCCGCCGCGCCCTTGCGGGCGGCCCTGATGGCAAGGAGCCTCCGCCCGGTGTCCGGGCCCGGCACGGGCACAGCGTGAGTTCCCGACCGGCGTCGGACCCGCCGGCTGCCCCCCGCACACCGGCACTGCGGCGCCGGGGCGTCGTCGTGCTGGGAACCGTGGTCGCCGCCCTGGCCGCCTTCGGCAGCACCACCCAGACCTGGCTTTCGGTGACCCTGCCGCAAACCGCCGTCCAAACCCCCGCCATTCAGGTTCCGGGCTCGGAGGCCGCGACGGCGGTGACCGCCTTTGCACTGGTGGGCCTGGCTGCCGCGCTGGCGGCGTCGATCGCAGGCCGGGTGGCGCGGTTCATCATCGCGGCCATTCTGACCGTGGCCGGTGTGGGCATAGCCTTCAGCAGCATCGCTGTCGCCACTGATCCGGCGTCCTCTGCGGCGCCGGCCATCGGCGAGGCACTGGGCGTCACGGGCCAGGACGGGGTATCGGTTGCCGGCACCGCCATGCCGTGGCTGGCCGCGCTGGCAGGCACTGCCCTGGTGGTGTGCGCGGTGTGGCTGATTGTCGCCGGCCGAAGCTGGCGCACCGCCCGCCGGTACCAGAGCGGGAAGGAACAGCCGGTCACCCCGGAGGGGGCGGCAAAGACCGATGCGAACGGTGACGAGATAGACAGCTGGGACAGCCTCAGCCGGGGTGAGGACCCCACCGGGTGAGCGTGCACCGCTGACCAGCCGCGCCGAATCAGTCCGCCGCCGAATCAATGGCAGAATGGACTGCAGACCACAGCACAAGGAGATACGCCATGGCCAAGACCGCGCCTGAAACCGGTACCAACGACACCCCTATGGTTGAGCATTCCGCGGCCCATGATGAAACCATCGGACACGGCAACAGCCCCGCAGCGTGGACCGCGGTCTTCGTGATGCTGGCCGGCGCCGCCCTGTCCTCTTTCGCATTCATCTTCGCCAGCACGGAAGGCAACAAGGACGCCGGCACCATTCTGTTCTGGATCGGCGTCCTCATCATGGTGATCGGCCTCGCGCTCGGAATCATCCTGAAGAAGGCTGGATTCGGCGTCGGCGGCCACCGGCTCAAGAACTCCGGGGACTAAGTGAGCGTTCTCGACGACATCATCGCCGGCGTCCGGGAAGACCTCGACGTCCGCAGGCAGAAGCTCTCCCTCGATGAGGTGCAGACCCTGGCCCGTCAGGCGCCGGCGCCCCGGGATGCGCTCGCGGCGCTCACGCCGCGGGCTGGAGGAGTACGCGTCATCGCCGAGGTGAAGCGGAAGAGCCCCTCAAAGGGGGACCTTTCAGCCATCCAGGATCCAGCGGAACTTGCCGCAGCGTATGAGCGCGGCGGCGCTGCGGTGATCAGTGTCCTGACCGAGGAACGCCGTTTCGGCGGATCCCTGGCAGACCTTGACGCAGTCCGCGCAGCAGTGGATCTTCCACTGCTGCGGAAGGACTTCACCGTCGATGAGTACCAGATCTGGGAAGCCCGCGCCCACGGCGCCGACCTGATCCTCCTCATCGTCGCCGCGCTCGACGACGCCACGCTGGACTCCTTCCTGAAGCTCACGGAACGCCTCGGCATGCACGCCCTCGTCGAAACGCACACGCCCGAGGAAGTGGAACGCGCCGTTGCCGTCGGAGCCAGGATCATCGGCGTCAACGTGCGCAACCTGAAAACCCTCGAGATCGACCGCTCGGTTTTCGCTGCGCTGGCGGGGCTCATTCCGGCCGGTGCGGTAGTGGTCGCGGAGTCGGGCGTCCGGGACATCGCTGACGTCGAGACCTTCGTTGCCGACGGAGCGCAGGCCGTCCTCGTCGGGGAAGCACTGGTCCGCCACTCCAACCCCGAACTCACGGTCGGCGAGTTCGCGCGGGCCGGCAGCGCATTGCATCACTGAGGTTGTCGCCCACGGGACGGACAGCCGCACACCATACGACAGGACAGCAGGTTCATGACCGACACCCCACAGCCCCAGTCCGTGACTGAGGGCGCTGCAGAGGCATTTCTGGCTGGAGGATCATTGCGCCACGCGCAGGGTCCGTATTTCGGGGCCTATGGCGGACGCTGGATGCCCGAATCGCTGATCGCGGCGCTGGACGAGCTCGAGGACACCTTCGAGAAGGCCAAGTCGGATCCCGAGTTCCTGGCGCAGGTCGCAGAGCTCAACCGGACCTACTCCGGCCGGCCGTCGCTGCTCACCGAGGCCCGCCGGTTCGCCGAGCATGCCGGCGGAGTGCGCGTGTTCCTCAAGCGTGAGGACCTGAACCACACCGGCTCCCACAAGATCAACAACGTGCTGGGCCAGGCCCTGCTCGCCAAGCGCATGGGCAAGACCCGCGTGATCGCCGAAACGGGCGCAGGCCAGCACGGCGTGGCGAGCGCCACCGCCGCAGCCCTGCTGGGACTCGAGTGCGTTGTCTACATGGGGGCGGAGGACTGCCGGCGTCAGGCGCTCAACGTTGCCCGCATGCAGCTGCTCGGTGCGGAGGTCATCCCGGTGACCAACGGATCCCAGACGCTGAAGGACGCCATCAATGACGCCCTGCGGGACTGGGTGGCCAACGTCCAGACCACCCACTACCTGTTGGGAACAGCGGCCGGCGCCCACCCCTTCCCGGCCATGGTCCGGTACTTCCACGAGGTCATCGGCGAGGAGGCACGCGAGCAGATCCTCAGCGCGACCGGCAGGCTTCCCGACGCCGTCTGCGCCTGTATCGGCGGCGGCTCCAACGCCATCGGGATCTTCCACGGCTTCCTCGACGACCGCGAGGTCGCCCTGTACGGGTTTGAGGCGGGCGGCGACGGGGTCGATACCGGCCGGCATGCTGCCACCATCACCCTCGGCCGCCCAGGCGTCCTCCACGGCGCACGCTCGTACCTGATGCAGGACGACGACGGCCAGACCATTGAATCCCACTCCATCTCGGCGGGCCTGGACTACCCGGGCGTCGGCCCGGAACATGCGTTCCTCGCGGATATCGGCAGGGCCAGCTACGAGCCCATCACCGACGCTGAAGCGATGGAAGCATTCCGTCTCCTCTGCCGGACGGAGGGCATCATCCCCGCCATCGAATCCGCGCACGCGCTTGCCGGAGCACTGAAGGTGGGGCAGCGCCTGGCGGCGGAGCCGGGCGATCCCGCAGAAAAGATCATCGTCGTGAACCTTTCAGGCCGCGGCGACAAGGACGTGGCAACTGCGGCGGAGTGGTTCGACCTGCTGCCCGAAGACAGTGCCGAGGCCGAAATCGGCGCCGAAGGGGAACAACTGTGAGCACCGAAACCCTGAGCAAGTCCGCCGCCGCGATCGAGCGGGCCCGCGCCCAGGGACGCACCGCCCTGGTGGGTTATCTGCCGGCGGGCTTCCCCGACGTCCAGACCACCATTGACGCAGCCGTTGCGATGGCGGAAAACGGCGTGGACCTGATCGAGATCGGAATTCCCTACTCGGACCCCGTGATGGACGGGACCGTGATCCAGGAGGCAACCGTCGAGGCTCTCCGGAACGGTTTCACCGTGCGGCAGATCTTCGATGTTGTCGCCGGGATCACCAGCCGCACCGATGCGGCGGTCCTGGTCATGACCTACTGGAACCCGGTCATGCGCATGGGCGTCCGCGAATTCGCGAGCCGTCTTGCCGAAGCCGGCGGCGCGGGCCTCATCACACCGGACCTTATTCCTGACGAGGCTGCAGAATGGCTTGCGGTGTCCGACGAGTTCGGCCTGGACCGCGTCTTCCTCGTCGCCCCCTCCAGTTCCCCGGAGCGCATGCAGTCCACCGTGGACGCCACCCGCGGATTCGTCTACGCGGTGTCCATCATGGGAATCACCGGTGCGCGCTCCTCCGTGAGCTCGGCAGCGCGTGAGGTTGTCGCAGCCGCTCATCGTGCCGGTGCAGAACGGGCCTGCGTGGGACTCGGGGTTTCAACCGCGGAGCACGTCCGGGAAATCGGAGCCTACGCCGACGGCGTCATTGTCGGCACCGCACTGGTTGCAGCCCTGCGCGACGGCGGCGTCGAAGCCGTGGCTGCCCTGGCGAAGGACCTGAGTACCGGAACCCCGAAGGGCTGAGATGATCCCCGCGAGTATTCCCAGCCCGCCTGCGGAGTGGGCCAGTTTTTCGATCGGCCCGGCCACCATCCACGCCTACGCACTGTGTATCCTCGCCGGGATCATCGTTGCCCTGCTGCTGACCTCTGCCCGCTGGAAGCGCTACGGCGGTAACCCCGACGTCGTCTGGGACATTGCCATCTGGGCTGTCCCTTTCGGCCTGATCGGCGGCCGTCTCTACCATGTGTTCTCCTCGCCGGATGCCTACTTCGGCCCCGACGGCGACCTCTCCCGCATACCCCGGATCTGGGAGGGCGGCCTGGGCATCTGGGGCGCCGTCGCACTCGGAGCGGTGGGAGCCTGGATAGCCTGCCGGCGCGCCGGAGTTCGCCTGGCGGCCTTCGCCGATGCTGCGGCGCCCGGCGTGCTGCTTGCCCAGGCAATCGGCCGCTGGGGCAACTGGTTCAACCAGGAACTGTTCGGTGCTCCCACCGACCTGCCCTGGGGCCTCGAAATCGACCCGGACAACGCCAACTTCCCCCCGGATGCCGATCCGGGGACGCTGTTCCATCCCACCTTCCTGTACGAGTCGCTCTGGAACCTGGCCGGTGTTGCCCTGCTGCTGCTTCTGGACCGCAGGTTCTCCCTGCGCGGCGGACGGATGTTCTGGCTGTACGCCGCGTACTACACCGCCGGCCGGGTATGGATCGAGGCGCTGCGCAT
Organism: Arthrobacter subterraneus; assembly: GCF_900099735.1. Taxonomy (GTDB): domain Bacteria; phylum Actinomycetota; class Actinomycetes; order Actinomycetales; family Micrococcaceae; genus Arthrobacter_D; species Arthrobacter_D subterraneus. The sequence continues at coordinate 98,831 of NZ_FNDT01000002.1, forward strand.
TGACGACGCCGAAATGATCTCCATTCTCGGCGTGACCCAACGCCTGAATGTCTGGACCAGCGTGCTGGTCCTTGTGGTCTCCCTGGCGATCTTCTGTTACCTCTCCGTGAAGCAGCGTGGCGCGACGGAGCACTCTGTCTACCTTCCTGGCCAGGCACCTGTTGACACCGGTGACAACGAAACTGCAGCGGTTCCGGTTGATAACAGATCGGGCGCAGACGTCCATAGTCCGGACACTTCCGCTGGGAAAAGTCCGGATCGTGGTAATCTTCCAGAAATAAAAGATGCCTCAGGTACGTCCGCGTCCGCGGAAACAGCCCCCGAGGATCCCCGGGAATCAGACTCCCGGAAATAGTGTCCAGCGGGGCTACCGCCCCAATGCAGGGACACCGTCACAGCGTCGTGGCTCTGCTCGGTTCATCAAGCTGGCTCACAGGCCTCGCGCAGTACCGGGATTGACCAGGCCGCACCGCCCGCACGCCATGTCCGCAAGCCATGCAGGCGTGGAGGGTGCCGGCTCTACAATGTGCACTAGGAAATGAAGCGCCTCCCTCGATGGGGACAAGCGCGCCTCGGGGCCGAAGCCGTCCCCTCCCGACGCTCCATCATGGGGGAAGGACTCTATCTATGACTGCACCCACTACCGGCATCCTGTCGGCAGAGACCCGCGCGGAATCACCGTTCACGCGCTTTGCCTCGTACCCGGAGGCATCCGGCCTGTACAGCCCGGAAAACGAGAAGGACGCCTGCGGACTGGCTGTCATTGCCACACTCCGCGGTGAACCAGGGCACGACATCGTCGACGCGGCCCTCACTGCGCTGCGCAATCTCGAACACCGGGGCGCCGTCGGCGCTGATGAGGGCACCGGCGACGGCGCGGGGCTCCTCACGCAGGTCCCGGACGAGTTCTTCCGTGCCGTCGTCGACTTCGACCTCCCGGCGCCGGGGAGCTACGCCGTCGGAACTGCGTTCCTGCCCGCCGAGGCGGGCGAAGAGGCAACGGCCCGCGCAGGGATCGAGACCCTTGCCGAGTCCGAGGGCCTGGCTGTCCTGGGCTGGCGAGAGGTTCCCGTGACGGCCGATCTGGTCGGTTCGATGGCACGGGCGTGCATGCCGCACTTCGTGCAGCTCTTCATCGCGCCCGTGGACGGTGCCACCCGGGACCTCGACGCCAAGGCGTTCCGGTTGCGCAAGCGCGCCCAGAACAAGTACGGGGTCTACTTCCCCTCGTTGTCCTCCCGGACCATGGTCTACAAGGGCATGCTGACCACGGCGCAGCTGGAGCCTTTCTACCCTGACCTCTCCGATCCGCGGTTCAAGACCAAGCTCGGAATTGTCCACTCGCGTTTCTCCACCAATACGTTCCCCTCGTGGCCTCTGGCGCAGCCCTTCCGCACCATTGCGCACAACGGCGAGATCAACACGGTCAAGGGCAACCGCAACTGGATGCGGGCACGGCAGTCGCAGCTTGCCAACCCCCTGCTAGGCGATTCGCCGGAGGAATTGTTCCCCATCTGTACGCCGGGAGCCTCGGACTCCGCCTCGTTCGATGAGGTTGCGGAACTGCTGATGCTGGCCGGGCGCCCGATCACCCACGCGATCATGATGATGATTCCGGAGGCCTGGGAAAACCACACCTCCATGGACCCCGCCCGGCGGGCCTTCTATCAGTACCACTCAATGCTGATGGAGCCCTGGGACGGCCCGGCTGCCGTGTCCTTCACCGACGGACGCCTCGTCGGAGCGGTCCTGGACCGCAACGGCCTGCGCCCTGCCCGGTACTGGGTCATGGAAGACGGACTCGTTGTCCTTGCCTCCGAGGTGGGCGTCATCGACGTCGAGCCCTCCAAGATCGTGCGCAAGGGGCGAGTGTCGCCCGGCAAGATGTTCCTCGTTGACACCGAGGACGGGCGCATCATCGAAGACCAGGAAGTCAAGGCCGAAATTGCGGCCGCGAACCCCTGGGGCGAGTGGGTCAAGGAAAACCTGATTGACCTCAAGGACCTCCCCGAGCGCGAGCACGTAGTGCACACCAAGGCGTCCATCAACCGCAGGCAGCGCACCTTCGGCTACACCCAGGAAGAACTGCGTATCCTGCTCGGCCCCATGGCCAGGGCCGGCGCGGAGCCGCTCGGCGCCATGGGTTCGGACACCCCGATCGCTGTTCTCTCAAAGCGGCCGCGGCTCCTGTTCGACTACTTCGTGCAGTCCTTCGCACAGGTCACCAACCCTCCGCTGGATGCCATCCGCGAAGAACTGGTCACCTCGATGGGCGTGACCATCGGTCCCGACGGCAACCTGCTGTCCTCCAGCCAGGTGCATTCCAAGCAGATTGCCCTCACCTTCCCGGTGATCAACAATGATGAGCTTGCGAAGATCGCCAACCTGGAGTCCGACGACGGCGACCGCCTCACCGTCCGTGTGCGCGGCCTCTACCGCGTCGACGGCGGCGAAGCCTCCCTGCGGGCGCGGCTCGCGGAGATCTGCGAGCAGGTCTCGAGCGCCATCAACCGCGGCATCCAGTATGTGGTGCTCTCCGACCGCGACTCGAACGCGCAGTGGGCGCCGATTCCATCGCTGCTGCTCACGAGCGCCGTACACCACCATCTGCTCAAGAGCGCAACCCGCACCAAGACGTCCCTGGTGGTGGAGGCCGGCGACGTCCGCGAAGTCCACCACGTCGCCGTGCTGATCGGTTACGGCGCTTCGGCCATCAACCCATACCTCGCCATGGAGAGTTGTGAGGAACTGGTCCGCAACGGGGACATCTCCGGAGTCTCTGCGGAACAGGCAGTAGCCAACCTGATCAAGGGACTCGGCAAGGGCGTCCTCAAGATCATGTCCAAGATGGGCATCTCCACGGTCAGCTCTTACTGCGGCGCCCAGACCTTCGAAGCCCTCGGTCTCGCACAGGACCTGGTGGATGAATACTTCCACGGCACGCAGACCCAGCTTGGCGGCGTCGGTCTCGACGTGGTTGCCGCTGAGGCAGCCGCCCGCCACGAGTACGCCTACCCGCAGGACGGCATCGAGGACCCGTACCGCACCCTCGACAACGGCGGCGAGTACCAGTGGCGCCGCGAGGGACCGCCGCACCTGTTCAACCCTGAGACGGTCTTCCGCCTGCAGCACGCCACGCGCGAGCGCCGCTACGACATCTTCAAGGCGTACACCAAGGGCGTCGATGACCAGTCCCGCGAGCTCATGACCCTGCGTGGCCTGCTCGGGTTCAGGGACGGGCTCCGCCAGCCGGTGCCGCTCGAGGAAGTCGAATCGGTCTCCAGCATCGTCAAGCGCTTCTCCACCGGGGCCATGAGCTACGGCTCGATCTCGCAGGAAGCGCATGAGACCCTCGCCATTGCCATGAACCGTCTCGGCGCCAAGTCGAACACGGGCGAAGGCGGCGAGGACGTGGACCGGTTGCTTGATCCCGAGCGGCGTTCGGCCATCAAGCAGGTCGCCTCCGGCCGGTTCGGGGTCACCAGCCTGTACCTGACCAACGCTGACGACATCCAGATCAAGATGGCCCAGGGTGCCAAGCCCGGCGAGGGCGGCCAGCTGATGAGCCAGAAGGTCTACCCGTGGGTGGCCCGCACCCGGCACTCCACCCCCGGCGTAGCCCTGATTTCCCCGCCGCCGCACCACGACATCTACTCGATCGAGGATCTGGCCCAGCTCATCTACGACCTGAAGCGTGCCAATACCTCGGCGCGTGTCCACGTGAAGCTGGTCTCCGAAGTGGGGATCGGCACGGTGGCGGCCGGCGTCACCAAGGCGAAGGCCGACGTCGTCCTGATTTCCGGCCACGACGGCGGAACCGGCGCCAGCCCGCTCAACTCGCTCAAGCACGCCGGTGTGCCGTGGGAGCTGGGTGTCGCTGAAACGCAGCAGACCCTCATGCTCAACGGCCTGCGCGACCGCGTGGTGGTCCAGGTGGACGGCCAGCTCAAGACCGGACGCGACGTGGTGATTGCCGCGCTGCTCGGTGGTGAGGAGTTCGGTTTTGCCACCGCGCCCCTCGTGGTGTCCGGCTGCATCATGATGCGTGTCTGTCACCTGGACACCTGCCCCGTCGGTGTCGCAACCCAGAACCCTGAGCTGCGCAGCCGCTTCACCGGCAAGCCGGAGTTCGTGGTGAACTTCTTCGAGTTCATCGCGGAGGAGGTCCGCGAACTGCTGGCGGAACTCGGCTTCCGGTCCCTGAATGAAGCGATCGGCCACAGCGAGGTGCTGGACGTCAAGCGCGCCGTCGACCACTGGAAGGCTGACGGCCTTGACCTGGATCCGATCCTGCGCGGCAACGAGTTCGGCGAGGATGCTCCGCTGCGGAACATGTTCGCCCAGAACCACGAGCTGGATCAGCACTTCGACAACAAACTGATCGACATGAGCAGCGACGCGCTCAACCACCGCGCGCCGGTCCGCATCACCCTCGACGTCGTGAACACCGACCGCTCGGTCGGCACCATGCTGGGCCACGAAGTCACCCGCAGGTTCGGCATCGAGACTTTGGCGACGGACACCATCGACGTCACACTGACCGGTCACGCCGGCCAGTCGCTCGGGGCGTTCCTCCCGGCGGGAATCACCCTGCGGCTGCTGGGAGACTCCAACGACTATGTGGGCAAGGGCCTCTCCGGCGGACGGATCATTGTGCGCCCGGACCGGGCAAACGTCTTCGCCGCGGACCGCAACGTGATCGCCGGCAACGTGATCGGCTACGGCGCAACCAGCGGCGAGATCTTCCTGCGCGGCCAGGTAGGGGAGCGGTTCCTCGTACGCAACTCCGGGGCCACGGCCGTGGTTGAAGGTATCGGCGACCACGGGTGCGAGTACATGACCGGTGGCCAGACGCTCATCCTCGGCCGCACCGGCCGCAACTTCGGCGCCGGCATGTCCGGCGGTACCGCGTACGTGCTCGATCTCGATGAGACCCGCGTGAATGTCCAGGCACTGAGCAGCGGTGAGCTGAAACTGGAGGAACTCGACGCGGAAGACATCGATATTGTCCGCCAGCTCCTCCTGAGGCACCAGGAGGAAACAGAGTCGCCCCTCGCGGCCAAACTGCTCGAAGATTTCGAGTCCACCGTGCCGCGCCTGACAAAAGTGCTGCCGCGGGACTACGCACGCGTTCTCGATACCCGGGCCGCCGCCATCGAAGAGGGCCTCGACCCCGACGGCGAAGAGGTCTGGACCAGGATTTTGGAGGTTACCGGTGGCTGATCCACGCGGATTCATGAAGGTGCGCGAGCGGCAGACGCAGCCGCGCAGGCCCGTCCCGGTCCGGATCATGGACTGGAAGGAAGTCTACGAGGCGCAGGAGAAGGGCGTCCTGAAGAGCCAGGCGGGGCGCTGCATGGACTGCGGCATTCCGTTCTGCCACCAGGGATGCCCGCTCGGCAACCTCATTCCGGAATGGAATGACCTCACCTGGCGTGACAAGGGCCGCGAGGCAATCGACCGGCTCCACGCCACGAACAACTTCCCGGAATTCACCGGCCGGTTGTGCCCCGCACCCTGCGAGGCGTCCTGCGTGCTCGGAATCAACCAGCCGCCGGTGACGATCAAGCAGGTCGAGGTCTCGATCATCGACGAGGCCTTCGACAACGACTGGGTCCATCCGCACCCGCCGGAGCGGCTCACGGGCAAGACCATCGCCGTGGTCGGTTCCGGTCCGGCAGGCCTCGCGGCCGCCCAGCAGCTGACCCGGGCGGGGCATACCGTTGCCGTCTACGAGCGGGACGACCGCATCGGCGGTCTGCTGCGCTACGGAATCCCTGATTTCAAGATGGAGAAGATCCAGCTCGACCGCCGCCTGGACCAGATGAAGGCCGAGGGCACCCGCTTCCGTGCCGGAGTGGAAGTGGGCCGGGACATCAGCTGGGACCAGCTACGCCGCCGGTACGACTCCGTGGTCATCGCCACGGGAGCAACCGTGCCGCGCGACCTGCCCATTCCCGGCCGCGAGCTCGACGGCGTGCACTTCGCCATGGAGTACCTCGTTGAGGCCAACAGGGTTGTCGCGGGCGAGGAGGTCGAGGACCAGATCCACGCCGAGGGCAAGCACGTGGTCATCCTGGGCGGCGGCGACACCGGCGCCGACTGCATCGGAACCGCGCACCGGCACAAGGCAGCCTCGGTCACCACCCTGGCGATCGGGCAGCAGCCTCCGCTCGAGCGGGCTTCGAACCAGCCGTGGCCCACCTTCCCGACGCTGTTCGAGGTTGCCAGTGCGCATGAAGAGGGCGGCGAACGCACCTACCTTGCGTCAACGGTGGAATTTGTCGGCGAGGACGGAAAGCTGACAGCTGTCCGGGTCGCCGAGACCGAGTTCGTCAACGGGAAGCGGCTGCCCAAGGCCGGCACGGAGCGGGACATTCCCGCAGACCTGGTGCTGCTGTCACTCGGCTTCACCGGGCCGGAACCGGCGGGCATCGCCGAACAGCTCGACGCAGCCTTTGACGGGCGCGGTAACGTTGAGCGTGACGGATATTACATGACCAACACGCCGGGCATCTTCGTGGCAGGCGACGCAGGACGCGGCCAGTCCCTCATCGTATGGGCGATCGCGGAGGGCCGGGCATGTGCTGCAGCGGTTGACCAGTGGCTTATGGGCCACACCAAACTGCCTGCGCCGGTGGCACCGACAGACCGCGCTCTCAACGTCCTGTAATTCCCCAGGGACGCCGGAGCGCACAGCAATCCACTACACGACACGACAGGCAAGGTTTTATGAGACGCGCAAAGATAGTGGCCACTTTCGGCCCGGCAATCGCGAGCTATGAAAACACCCTCGCAGTACTTGAGGCCGGGGTGGACGTCGCCCGCATGAACATGAGCCACGGTGACCACTCCGTGCACAACCAGACCTACGAATTCGTCCGGAAGGCGGCCGAGGAGCTTGGCCGTCCCGTCGGCATCTTCGCGGACCTCCAGGGCCCGAAGATCCGCCTGGGCCGGTTCGTTGACGGACCGCACGTACTGCTTCCCGGTGACACATTCACCATCACCACCGAGGAAGTCGAGGGAACGTCGGAGATCTGCTCCACCACCCACAAGGGACTGCCGCAGGACGTCAACGTCGGCGACACCCTCCTGATCGACGACGGCAAGGTGGCCATGCGCGCCGTGGCGGTCGATGACACCACGGTCACGGCCGAGGTAACCGTGGGCGGCGCGGTTTCCAACAACAAGGGCATCAACCTGCCCGGCGTTGCCGTCAACGTTCCCGCACTCAGCGACAAGGATGAGGAAGACCTGCGCTGGGCGATCCAGCGCGGCGTGGACATGGTGGCGTTGTCGTTCGTCCGGAACGCCGCCGACGTCGACCGGGTGCACGAGATCATGGACGAGGAAGGCCGGCGCGTACCGGTCATCGCGAAGATCGAGAAGCCCCAGGCGGTCGATGCGATTGAGGAAATCATCGATGCCTTCGACGCCATCATGGTGGCGCGTGGCGATCTCGGCGTTGAACTGCCGCTGCAGGACGTCCCCATTGTGCAGAAGCGCGCCATCGAGCTCGCACGCCGGTGGGCCAAGCCGGTCATCGTCGCCACCCAGGTGCTTGAATCGATGATCGACAACCCCCGTCCCACCCGCGCGGAAGCCTCCGACTGCGCCAACGCCGTTCTCGACGGCGCCGACGCGGTCATGCTTTCCGGGGAGACCAGCGTGGGCAAGTACCCCATCGAGACCGTGCGCACCATGGCGGACATCATCGAGTCCACGGAAAAGCACGGGCTCGACCGCGTGCCGCCGCTGGGAAGCAAGCCGAAGACGCGCGGCGGTGCCATCACGCGCGCTGCCGTGGAAATCGCCGACCAACTGGACGCGAAGTACATCTGTACCTTTACCCAGTCCGGGGATTCCGCGCGTCGCCTGTCGCGACTGCGCCCGACGAAGCCGGTCTTCGCCTTCACCCCGGTGCAGTCGACGCTCAACCAGATGTCCCTGATCTGGGGTGTCCAGCCGCTGCTGGTTGAGTACGCCGAGCACACTGACCAGATGACGGCACAGGTGGACCGCGTGCTGTTCGAGCAGAAGCTGGTGGAGCTGAACGACCTCGTGGTCATCGCCGCCGGATCCCCTCCAGGCCAGGCAGGGTCCACCAACTCGATCAAGGTTCACAAGGTCGGCGACATCGCCGATGCGGGCCAGCTTCCCCAGGGCTACACGCCCAGCAAGGAGAAGGTCGGTCCCTGGCCGGTCAAGAACAAGCACAAGTAGTCAGGCACCGCCAGTCAGGTACTGCCGAAACTGAAGGACCCCGCCACGGCGGGGTCCTTCAGTTTTTTTGCCTGGATTTTCATCCGCCGGCAGCTAAGCCGACGACGGCGGGAGACTGCCGCCGTCGTCGTCTGCGGTGGGTCAGTTGACCTGGTTGATGATGGTTTCCGCGACCTCGCGCATGCTGAGGCGCCGGTCCATGGAGGTTTTCTGGATCCAGCGGAAAGCTTCCGGCTCGGTGAGGCCCATCTTGGTGGTGAGCAGGCTCTTGGCACGCTCAACCAGCTTGCGGGTGGCGAACTGTTCCTGGAGGTCCGTGACTTCGTTTTCCAGCGCCTTGATTTCCTCATGGCGGGAGAGGGCGATTTCGATCGCGGGAACCAGATCCGCGGGGGTGAACGGCTTGACAACGTACGCCATGGCGCCGGCATCCCGGGCACGCTCCACGAGTTCCTTCTGGCTGAAAGCGGTCAGGAGGACCACAGGAGCGATGCGTGCCTTAACGATCTGTTCGGCGGCCGAGATGCCGTCCATGACGGGCATCTTCACATCCATGAGCACGAGGTCCGGCTTGTGTTCATGGGCCAGCTCAACGGCTTTCTCGCCGTTGTCTGCCTCGGCGACGACGTCGTAGCCCTCTCCGCGCAGGATCTCCACAATGTCGAGGCGAATGAGGGTTTCATCCTCAGCGACGATAACGCGCCGTGCCGGGCTCGAGTTCGCTGAGTCGCGGTTCTGGGACACTGAGGCTCCTTGGTATGCGTTCATTGATTTTTGTGCTGTGCCTGCGCGATGGCGCTGCCCGGGGGCAGCCTGCGCCGGTGCACTGCAACAGCCTATCGGCATGTAGAGTAGATTCGCGCACCCGCACGTTCATGAGTCATGGAACTCACGTCGGTGCGCCGCCCGGCCCGAATGGCGGAATTGGCAGACGCGCTGCACTCAAAATGCAGTATCGAAAGGTGTGTGGGTTCGAGTCCCACTTCGGGCACCAGCCGGCCCCGTTCGCCGTAGCGGCGACATTTTTGGGGCGAGGTGCGCCTGATGCCGTCTAATGGAGACATGTCGATCTCCTCCTACCTCGCGTTCTGCGGGTTATGCGTAGTGCTCGCGGTGACACCGGGACCGGACAGTTTCCTTATTCTCCGGTTCAGTCTGCGGAAGGTTTCCTCGGGTGTGGCGGCGTCGTTCGGGTCAGCGGTGGGTTACCTGGTCTGGGCCGTGCTTGTCGCCGTTGGCCTCGCCGCCCTCATAGAACAGTCGGCGGTTGCCTACCGCGGGCTCAAGATTCTCGGCGGGATCTACCTGGTGTACCTGGGGTTCAAGGCGATCCGCGGAGACCGGTCGGCTGGGGCGTCCGTGCCCGATAGCGCTGCGCTGGTCGGGGCGCGGCCCTGGAATTCAGGGGTCTCGGGGCTTCTGTCGACCATGCTGAATCCGAAGGTCGGCCTGTTCTTCCTCGCGGTGGTTCCGCAATTCCTGCCGCGGGACGGATCAGTCTTCGGGGTGACCATGCTCCTCGGGGCAACGCTGGGGACCATCGTGCTCATCTACCTGGCCGGACTGTGCCTTGTTGCGGCCAAAGCCAACGCCTGGTTGAACCGGCCCCGCGTCACACGAAACCTGGAGATCTCCTCCGGCGGGATCCTCGGCGTGCTGGGAATCGGAACCGCTGCCTCCGCAGCGCACGCCTGACTCCGCTTCCCCAGTTGACTAGCGCGAGTCCCGGATGAGGTTGGTGATGCGGGCAGTGGAAAGCCGCCGGCCCTCCTCATCGGTCATGACCACCTCGTGGGTGGCAAGCGTGCGGCCGAGGTGGATTGCCGTGGCGGTCCCCGTCACGAGGCCGGACGAGGCCGACCGGTGGTGGGTGGCGCCGATCTCGATCCCGACCGCATGCCTTCCCGGGCCGGCATGGATTCCGGCAGCGAAGGAGCCGAGTGTCTCGGCGAGCACCAGGTGCGCGCCGCCGTGGAGGATTCCCGCCACCTGCTGATTTCCGTCGACGGGCATGGTGGCCACCATCCGCTCCGCGCCCATCTCCCGGAAGACGATCCCCATCTTGGCGGCGAGCCGGCCGATGCCGTGGCCGCGAAGCCACTCATGCATCTCCGCCGGTACGCCCGCCTCGGTCAGTTCCGCGAGGAAGGGGTGGCCGTCGTCGGCCCCTGGGGCCGGAGTGAATTTGTCATCCATGGGAACTAGGCTGGCACCTGTGAGCCAAACAAACCAAACCGTGCAGATTGACGATCCAACCAGCGCTCAGGGCAGCGCCGGGGCCGCGGCTGAGACCGCCGCCGCACCTGCCCCGCTGGACACGCTGGAACGTTCCCGCCTGCTGGTTGTTGACGGACACTCCATGGCGTTCCGTGCGTTCTACGCACTCCCGGCCGAGAACTTCTCCACGGATACCGGCCAGCACACCAACGCGGTGTACGGGTTCACTGCCATGCTGATCAACCTGCTGCGGGACCAGAAGCCCACGCACGTCGCGGTGGCCTTCGACCTGGACACCCCCACCTTCAGGGATACCGAGTACTCCGAATACAAGGGTGGGCGCTCCCGCACGCCGGAGGAGTTCCATGGCCAGATCGACCTGATCATCAAGGTGCTTGAGGCCATGCGCATCCCGACACTGTCCATGGAAGGGTTTGAAGCCGATGACGTCCTGGCCACGCTGGCCGTCGACGCCGCAAACCGGGGCTGGGATGTCCAGGTGGTCAGCGGTGACCGTGATGTTTTCCAGCTGGTCAATGACCGTGTCACGGTTCTGTACCCCAAACAGGGCGTAACCAACATCCCGCAGATGGACGCCAAAGCGGTGGAGGAGAAGTACTTTGTTCCGCCGCACCTCTACTCGGACCTGGCCGCCCTCGTGGGAGAGACCGCCGACAACCTGCCCGGCGTGCCGGGCGTCGGCCCGAAAACGGCGGCCAAGTGGATCCTGAAATACGGGGGGCTGGACGGCATCCTGGAGAATCTAGACTCCATCGGCGGCAAGGTCGGCGGTGCCCTCCGCGAGAACATCGAGAACGTCAAGCGCAACCGGCGCCTGAACCGGCTCCTGACCGACCTGGAACTCCCTGTCAATCTTGAGGCCATGGCGGCGCAGCGCCCCGACCGTGACACCGTCGAAGACCTTTTTGATGCCCTGCAGTTCAACGTGCTGCGGAAGCGGCTCTTCGATCTGTTCGGCGAGGAGGAGCCGGACGTCCCGGGGCAGGAGATGGCACCCCCTGAGCATCAGGTCCTCACCGATGCCGCCGAATTGAAAGGCTGGTTCAACGGAACTAACCAGGCCACCGCCGCCGTCCAGGTTGTCACCCGCGCCACGAGCGGGGGAGAGGAAGCCGTCGGCGTAGCGCTGGTCACCGACACCGCGGCGATCTACGTTCCGTTCGAGGAACTGGATGCCGACGCCGAGCGCGTCGTGGGGGACTGGCTGCAGGACCTCCACGCACCCAAGGTGGTGCACGATTTCAAGGCGGCCTACAAGCTGCTCTCCGCCCGCGGTTTCACCCTTGCGGGCGAGGTGGATGACACCGCCATCTCCGGCTACCTCATCCAGCCCGACCGGCGCAGCTACGAGCTCGCTGACCTCAGCCAGGTCCACCTGAAGCTCACGCTCGCCACGTCCACGGCAGCAGCGGGCGGCCAGCAGGCACTGGCGCTGGAGGAGGAGGACGTCGCAACTCCCGCCGTTGCCGCCGCCTTCGCCGCACTGGAGCTCAGCAGGCACTTCGCGGGACAGCTGGTGGAGCGCGGCGCCAACCAGCTGCTCGCCGGGCTGGAGCTCCCGCTTTCCGAGGTGCTCGCGCGCATGGAACTGACCGGGATCAGCGTCGCCGTCGACGGACTCGACCGTCTCTATGACGATTTCTCGGCGACCATGGCAAACACCAGCGCCGAGGCATTCAGGATCATCGGCAAGGAGATCAACCTCGGCTCGCCCAAGCAGCTCCAGGCTGTGCTGTTTGACGAGCTCGCCCTCCCCAAGACCAAGAAAATCAAAACCGGTTACTCCACCGACGCGGATGCGCTCACGGATCTCATCGTGAAGACCGGACACCCGTTCCTGGAGCAGCTGCTGGCGCACCGTGACGCCTCCAAGCTCCGTCAGACGGTGGAAGGGCTCCGGAAATCAGTGGCCGACGACGGCCGGATCCACACCACCTATGTCCAGACCATCGCGGCAACCGGACGCCTGTCATCGATGAACCCCAATCTCCAGAACATTCCGATCCGCTCTGACGAAGGGCGCCGGATCCGGGAGGCATTTGTGGTCGGTCCCGGCTACGAGTGCCTGATGACCGCAGACTACTCGCAGATCGAAATGCGGATCATGGCCCACCTGTCCGGCGACGAGGGGCTGATCCAGGCCTTCAGGGAGGGAGAGGACCTCCATCGCTTCGTCGGCTCCTCCATCTTCCATGTGGCACCCGAGGACGTCACCACCGCCATGCGCTCGAAGGTCAAGGCCATGTCCTATGGGCTGGTGTACGGGCTGAGCTCCTTCGGGCTCTCGAAGCAGCTTGCGATCAGCGTCGATGAAGCCAGGACCCTGATGGGCGACTACTTCGACAGGTTCGGCGCCGTCCGGGATTACCTGCGGGGGATCGTGGAGCAGGCACGCAAGGACGGCTTCACATCAACCATCGAGGGCAGGCGCCGGTACCTGCCGGATCTGTCCAGCGACAACCGCCAGCTGCGGGAAATGGCGGAGCGGGCAGCGCTGAACGCCCCGATCCAGGGTTCGGCGGCGGACATCATCAAGAAGGCAATGCTCGGTGTCGATGACCAGCTGCGCTCCCGCGGCCTGGTCTCGAGAATGCTGCTGCAGGTGCATGATGAACTCGTGCTGGAAGTCGCTCCCGGAGAACGCGAGGAGGTTGAGCGGATCGTGCGCACCGAAATGGCGGGTGCGGCGGACCTCTCTGTTCCGCTCGATGTCTCCGTCGGCACCGGTACCAGCTGGCATGAGGCAGCGCACTAGCAGCCGCCGCGGGTGCATGGCCCACCGGTTCCCGGAGGGCTAGGCTGGGTTCTCGTGAGCATGCACACCCAGGCCGAGACCGCAGCACCGCCCATTCGCATTGAGACCTTCTCCGTCGGTCCGGACACCGACACCTCCGCGGACAGCCCGCTTGCGGCCTGGTTCGAGGGCGTGAGCTTCGGCTTCCACGAGGGGCGGCTGGAGGCGGAGGATCTGCCCAGACTCGCGGAGGCCTATGCGGCGGACGGCAGGATCCTGTGGGGCGCGTACGACGACCATCCCGGCCCGCACGCCTGGAACCCGCGCATCCCCGTGGCAACCTACGGCACCATGGTGAACTCGCTGAACGTCGGCGGCGGAAGGTTCCTCGACGCCCACCTGATCACCGCCGTCACGGTCCGGCCCACGCACCGGCGGCGGGGGCTGCTCCGCCGGATGATCACGGCGGATCTCCAGGCGGCAGCCGACCGCGGCCACGCTATTGCCGCCCTGACGGCATCGGAGGCGACCATCTATGGGCGCTTCGGTTTCGGCACAGCCACCCACACCACGTCCATCGAGGTGGATGTCAGGGAACGGTTCGCCGTCACCGCTCCGCCCTACGGGCGCATGGAGGTTGTGGAAGCGGACGCCGCCGTCGGACTGACGCAGGAGGTCTTCGCCGCATTCCATGCCCGCTCACCCGGATCGGTCGGGCGCCAGTACGCCTACGCCCGGCGCTCCGCCGGCCTGTGGGGCGAGGAGCGCCCGCAACCTGACAAGGCGCTGCGCACGGCAGTCCATTACGACGACGACGGCACACCGGACGGCTTTGTGTCCTACTCGTTCGCGGGCTGGGAGAAGACGCCGTACACAATGCGGGTGAAGGACCTGGTGGCTGCCTCGGAGGCCGCCTACCTGGAGCTGTGGCGCTACCTCGGCTCCCTCGACCTGATTGAGCGCGTCACCTTCGGCATGGCCCCCGTCGAGGACCCGCTGCCCTGGGCGCTGACCGACCGGCGCTGCCGGGTGCTGACGTCGGACGAGGACGTCCTGTGGCTGCGCATCCTTGACCCGGTAGCCGCTCTGGGCGGCCGCTCCTACCAGCACGACGGCGTCCTGACCCTCTCCGTCACGGACCCGCTCGGCCATGCTGCGGGTACCTTCGAGCTCACTGCTGCCAACGGCGCCGGTTCGGTGCGTACGCTTGACGACGGCGCTGATCCGGACATTGCGATGGATGTATCCGCCCTCGGTTCGATGTACCTCGGGGGAGTCGACGCGCGCATCCTCGCCGCCGCCGGCCGGTTGACGGAGTGTTCTCCGGGCGGGGTGGAGCGCGCCGCCCAGCTCTTCACGGCGGCGCGGGCACCGTATTGCATCACCCACTTCTGAGCAGTGCGTCCGGCGCGCCCAGCGCGCTTTGACCCGCATTGCGGCGGAACGCTAGACTAGGTAGGCATGTCCCGCGCACAGTGGGCCTTGCCGTGCGTTATCCAATATCTGAATTTCCATTTGTCCGCATCCGGGCAGTTCCTCATGGTGGTGCATAAAGTGTGTGCCTTCCCGTGCGGTCCAGCAATCCGGATCAATCCATAATCCACAACGGAGCCCCAACTACATGACCATCACCACCACCGAGAAGCCAGGTGCCCCGCAGGTCGCTATCAACGACATCGGCACCGCTGAGGACTTCCTCGCAGCCATTGACGCCACCATCAAGTACTTCAACGACGGAGATCTCGTTGAAGGAACGGTAGTCAAGGTTGACCGCGACGAAGTTCTGCTCGACATCGGTTACAAGACCGAAGGTGTCATCCCTTCCCGCGAGCTTTCCATCAAGCACGATGTCGATCCGGGGGACGTGGTCTCCGTTGGTGACGAGGTTGAAGCGCTTGTCCTCACCAAGGAAGACAAGGAAGGCCGCCTGATCCTCTCCAAGAAGCGCGCTCAGTACGAGCGCGCCTGGGGCGACATCGAGAAGGTCAAGGAAGAAGACGGCGTTGTCACCGGTACGGTCATCGAAGTTGTCAAGGGTGGCCTCATCCTCGACATCGGCCTGCGCGGCTTCCTCCCCGCTTCCCTCGTGGAGATGCGTCGTGTCCGCGACCTCGCTCCGTACATCGGCCAGCAGATCGAAGCCAAGATCATCGAGCTGGACAAGAACCGCAACAACGTTGTGCTGTCCCGCCGCGCCTGGCTGGAGCAGACGCAGTCCGAGGTCCGCTCCACCTTCCTCAACAAGCTGGAGAAGGGCCAGGTCCGTCCGGGCGTTGTGTCCTCGATCGTCAACTTCGGCGCATTCGTCGACCTTGGCGGCGTAGACGGCCTGGTTCACGTTTCCGAGCTCTCCTGGAAGCACATCGACCACCCGTCCGAGGTTGTCGAGGTTGGTCAGGAAGTCACCGTCGAGGTTCTCGAGGTTGACCTGGACCGCGAGCGCGTGTCCCTGTCGCTCAAGGCCACCCAGGAAGATCCGTGGCAGACCTTCGCCCGCACCCACGCGCTGGGCCAGGTTGTCCCCGGTAAGGTCACCAAGCTTGTTCCGTTCGGTGCGTTCGTCCGGGTCGAGGACGGCATCGAGGGTCTCGTTCACATCTCCGAGCTCGCTGTGCGCCACGTCGAGCTGGCCGAGCAGGTTGTCTCCGTTGGCGACGAGCTGTTCGTGAAGGTCATCGACATCGACCTCGAGCGCCGCCGGATCTCGCTGTCCCTCAAGCAGGCCAACGAGGGCGTCGACGCCGACAGCACCGAATTCGATCCGGCTCTCTACGGCATGGCCGCTGAGTACGACGAAGAGGGCAACTACAAGTACCCCGAGGGCTTCGATCCGGAGTCCAACGAGTGGCTTGAGGGCTACGAGACGCAGCGCGCCGCCTGGGAAGCCCAGTACGCTGAGGCCCAGTCCCGCTGGGAGTCCCACAAGAAGCAGGTTGTCCAGCACGCGTCCGACGACGCCGCTGCCGCCAATGAGCCTGCTGACTCCGGCACCACCAGCTACTCTTCGGAGCCGGCTCCTGAGGTCAACCAGGCAGGGTCCGGTACCCTCGCCTCGGATGAGGCTCTCGCCGCACTGCGTGAGAAGCTGACCGGCAACTAAGGTCGTATTCCCTCAGGAAGCCCCTGCCCACGTGAAGTGGGCGGGGGCTTCCCGCGTTAACCGGTGGTGCTGAGTGGCCGGAATGGGAGGGCACGGCCGTAATCCGGACGTCAGCCGGTGCGCGCGGACACCGTCACCGTAAATCGGGGGTTGCGCGCGACCTGCCGGGTGGGACCGACGAGCCGCTCCAGCGCACCGCGGTACTGGAGGTGGCTGTTCCAGACGGTCCACAGCTCCCCGCCCGGTGAGAGCACCCTTCCTGCCTCGGCGAAGAGTTTCAGCGCGATCCCGGCATGGACTGTGTGCCCGGAGTGGAACGGCGGATTCAGGACAATGAACCGGTCTCCATGATCCGGCCGGGCCGACAGCCCGTCGTCGCGTACGACGGCGACCCGGCCGCCGACACCGTTGGCTTCGGCGGTCGCCCTCGTCGCCGTCACCGCCGCCGCCGAGGTATCGGTGGCCGTCACTGTGATGCCCGGACGGGTCAGCGCCAGGTACGCGGCGATGGAGCCGTTCCCGCAGCCGAGGTCCACGGCCTGGCCCGCAGGACGGGCGTCGCGAAGGTGCGGCAGCAGGAACCGGGTGCCGGGATCCAGCTTCGCGCCCCCGAAAGTTGCGCCGTAGGCGCGCAGCCGCAGCGGAAGGGGGAGGCGGACGTCGTACTCCGCTTCGAGGGGGAACGGGCAGGGACCCGGCGAAAGGGAGCCCGAAGCGGTGAGCACCCGTGACTTCTGCCGGGCCAGACCTGCCGTCACCGTGTCGAAATACCGGTTCAGGACCGTTGTCATCGCAGGCGCCATGTGCTTGACCCTCCCGCCGGCCAGGACGGTGACGCCGGGGTCGGCCTCCGCAGCAATGTGCCAGGCGATCTCCTCCAGTGCCTCAAGTGACCGGGGAAGCTGCAACAGCACCAGCCGGACACCGCTGAACAGATCGGCACCAAGACCGGAGGAGGTGAACCGCCCGTCGAACCCGTTCGTGCGGGCGTTCGCAGCGAGCGCCCGCTCACCGGTCAGCGAATCCTGATGGACCCGCACGCCCTCGGCGCCCGCGTGCAGCGCTCCGAGCGTGAGCGCGCCGTGCGTGTCACCCACGACTGCCACCTGGCCGGCGGAGGAGGTCTGGAGCGCGGCGGACGCCGTGTCCAGGAGCAGCCGGTCCGTGGCGTCGACGGCGTACAGGTTGTCCGCCTCGACATCGGGCCATCGGCGCAGCGCGTCAAGGTTGAACTCAGGCACGGTCCACCCACTCGCGTCCGATGGGCAGCGCAGTCAGGGTTCCCGATGTCAGTCCGGCAATCCGGCCGGAGAAGGCCTCCACGACGGCGGGCTGATCATCGACCGCCACCGTGAGCCTTACGTGCTCCGTTTCGTACTTCACTGCCAGGACCGGAGTACCCAGAGCACGGAGTTCATTCTCAAGGCGGCCGGCCGTCGCGGGCGGCGCCAAAATCTCCAGCACCCGGCGTCGTTCCCGGATGATCACCGGTGCGCTGTCCAGCGCCTGGGAAACTGAGTCCGAGTATGCCCGCACCAACCCGCCGGCGCCCAGCAGCGTCCCGCCGAAGTAACGCACAACGATGGCAGCGATATCACTCAGGTCGGCGCGGCCGGGCGAAGACTCGCGCCTGGTGAGAGCCTCCAGCATCGGTTGCCCGGCGGTCCCGGAGGGCTCGCCGTCGTCGTTGGCACGCTGGATCTCGCGGCGGGGACCGAGGACAAATGCGCTGCAGTGGTGCCTGGCATCGGAGAACTCGCGGCGGAGCTTCCCGAGGAGGTCGCGGACCTCGTCTTCGGTCTCCACCCGCTGCAGCACCGTAATGAAGCGTGAACGCCGGATCTCCAGTTCATGGCGATGCTGACCGGCGATCGTCGTGTAGCGCGTTGCCGCAGCGGCCGTCCCAGTCACCTACCCAGTGTAGGCAAGCCGGATGGCAGCCGAGGCCCGCACCGGTAGCCTTGCACTCATGTTGAGGGTTGGATTGACGGGCGGGATCGCGGCGGGCAAGTCGCTGGCGGCATCGACGCTGCAGGAGCTCGGAGCCGTGGTGATCGATGCCGACCGGCTCGCCCGGGCGGTGGTGGAACCGGGCACCGACGGCCTGGAGGAGGTTGTCGCCGCTTTCGGGAACGGGGTGCTTCTCCCCGACGGATCGCTGGACCGGCCGGCGCTCGGTGACCGGATCTTCGCGGACCGGGATCTGCGCGCTGCCCTCAACGCAATCATCCACCCCCGGGTCCGGCGGGAGGCAGCGAAAGCGGAGGCGGCCGCCCGCGCAGCGTCTCCTGACGCCGTCGTCGTGCATGATATTCCGCTCCTCGTGGAGACCGGCCAGGAAGACAGTTTCCATCTTGTCGTTGTCATTGATGCTCCCACCACCCTGCGGGTGCGCCGTATGGTGGAACGCCGAGGGATGACCGAGCAGGAGGCGCAGGACCGCATCGGTGCGCAGGCAGATCCGGCCACGCGGAACGCAGGAGCCGACGTCGTGCTGGACAATGCCGGACAGCCCGGGGATCTGGTCGCGGCAGTGGCGGATCTGTGGGCTGCGCGCCTGCTTCCTTTCGCGCGCAATATCGGCCGGCGGCAGGCAGCGGAACGCCGCGGCGGGCCCGTCCTCGGCCGGAACGCGGACTGGCCGCGGCAGGCTGACCTCCTGGCCCGGCGGCTGGCGAAAATCGATCCCCGGGTGCTCGGCGTCGACCATATCGGCTCCACCGCCGTGCCCGGACTGCCCGCCAAGGATGTGCTGGACCTCCAGCTGACGGTCAGCTCACTCAGGGACGCCGACGATCTCGTCGATCAGCTGACTGCGGCGGGGTTCCCACGGCTTCCCGGGAACTGGCAGGACACACCGACCACGGAAACACCGGACGCGGAACAGTGGCAGAAACGGCTGCACTGCAACGCCGATCCCGGGCGTCCGGTAAACCTGCACGTCCGTGCGGCGGGCTCGCCGGGCTGGGAATTTGCGCTGGCATTCCGTGACTGGCTGCGGGCGAATCCGGAGATCGCCGCGGCGTATGCGGCGGAGAAAAAGCGTTGCGCGGACCTGCACCAGGAGGAGACCACCACGGCCGGCTACGCGGCCTGCAAGGAGGATTGGTTCACCTCGTTCGCGGCCCCCCGGCTGAGCACCTGGAGGAACGACGCCGGCTGGTCGCCGCAGCACCCACCTGCACCGTAGGAGACTTTCAGCCTCCAGCAAAGAGGACCGCTCGCGGACTGTGGCTGTCCGGGTGTGGCGGTAACGTAAGACTATGAGTCTTGCGCAGGAGATCAACCGTGTTGTCGCGCCTTTTGAGGTGATCAGCGAGTATCAGCCGGCCGGTGACCAGCCTACTGCCATCAAGGAACTCGCCGGGCGGATCAACGCCGGTGAAAAGGACGTGGTGCTGCTCGGCGCCACCGGTACCGGCAAGAGCGCAACCACGGCGTGGCTCATCGAGCAGGTACAGCGGCCCACGCTGGTGATGGTGCAGAACAAGACCCTCGCAGCACAGCTCGCCAACGAGTTCCGGGAACTGCTGCCCAACAACGCGGTGGAATACTTCGTCTCCTACTACGACTACTACCAGCCCGAAGCGTACGTGCCGCAGACCGATACCTTCATCGAGAAGGACTCCTCCATCAACGAGGAAGTGGAACGGCTCCGGCACTCGGCCACCAACGCACTCCTAACGCGGCGCGACGTCATCGTGGTCGCAACGGTTTCCTGCATCTACGGCCTCGGAACCCCGGAAGAGTATGTCGCCGCCATGGTGACCCTCCGGCAGGGCCAGGAGATGAACCGCGATGACCTGCTCCGGCAGTTCGTTGCCATGCAGTACGTCCGCAATGACATGGACTTCCACCGCGGAACGTTCCGCGTGCGCGGAGACACCGTGGAGATCATTCCCATGTATGAGGAGCTCGCGTTGCGCATCGAATTCTTCGGTGACGAGGTTGAGCGGATCTACACGCTTCATCCGCTCACCGGGGAGGTGGTGCGCGAGGAAACGGAAATGTACGTGTTCCCGGCTTCGCACTACGTGGCTGGCCCTGAACGCATGAGCCGTGCGATCACCCGGATCGAGGATGAGCTGCGGGAACGGCTGGAGGAGCTCGAATCGCAGAACAAGCTGGTTGAAGCCCAGCGGCTGCGGATGCGCACCACCTATGACCTCGAAATGATGCAGCAGATGGGTTTTTGTAACGGCATCGAGAACTACTCAAGGCATATCGACGGTCGGACCAGGGGCAGCGCACCGCACTGCCTGATCGATTATTTCCCCGACGATTTCCTGCTGGTGGTTGACGAGTCGCATGTGACCATCCCGCAGATCGGCGCCATGTACGAGGGGGACATGTCGCGCAAGCGCACCCTCGTGGATCACGGCTTCCGGCTGCCCTCCGCCATGGACAACCGGCCGCTGAAGTGGGATGAGTTCCTGGAGCGCATCGGCCAGACGGTCTACCTCTCGGCCACCCCGGGCAAATACGAGCTCAGCAAGTCCGATGGCTATGTCCAGCAGATCATCCGGCCCACCGGCCTGGTGGATCCGGAGGTCATCATCAAGCCCAGCAAGGGGCAGATTGATGACCTGCTGGGAGAAATCCAGACGCGCGTCGAGCGGAACGAGCGGGTCCTCGTCACCACCTTGACCAAGCGCATGGCGGAAGACCTCACGGGGTACCTGCTGGAGCACGGCGTCAAGGTCGAATACCTCCACTCCGACGTCGATACCCTGCGCCGCGTGGAGCTCCTTCGCGAACTCCGGATGGGAACCTTCGATGTCCTGGTGGGGATCAACCTGCTGAGGGAAGGCCTCGACCTGCCCGAGGTTTCCCTGGTCAGCATCCTGGATGCAGACAAGGAAGGGTTCCTCCGCAGTTCAACCTCACTGATCCAGACCATCGGCCGTGCCGCCCGAAACGTGTCGGGCCAGGTGCACATGTACGCGGACCGGATCACCGATTCCATGGCGAAGGCCATCGAGGAGACCAACCGCCGCCGGGACATCCAGATCGCCTTCAACAAGAAGAACGGCGTGGATCCGCAGCCGCTGCGCAAGCGCATCGCGGACATCACCGACACCCTGGCCAAGGAGGACGCAGACACGCGCGCGCTCCTCGAAAAAACAGCGAAGGCTTCCAGGGGCAAGGGTAAGGGCAAGGTCTCCGTGGTGCGGCGGGACGGACTCGCCGCGGTTCCTGCTGAGGACCTCACAGACCTGATCAGCCAGCTGACGGAGCAGATGCATGCTGCGGCAGAGGAGCTCCAGTTCGAGCTCGCTGCACGCCTTCGCGACGAGGTGAGCGACCTGAAAAAGGAGCTTCGGCAGATGCAGTCCGCCGGGCACGCCTGATCCATGGGCGAGCAGGGTGCTGCCCGCAGCAGGTCGTTCACCGAGATCCGGGTTCACGGCATCGGAGACCACGAGTACTACACGAGCCTCGGGCTGCCGGTTGAGAAACGGCTGAACGACTGGGTGCAGGTTGCCGCGCCGCCGCCGCTGCCGGATCACCGGTTGCGGATAGTGAACTGGTCCCGGTCCCGCCGCCTGAAGACAGGGTTCCTCTGGTACCTCGCTTTTCCTTTCACCCTGGCCAACGTCGCCGGGCGCATGGAGCCCGTGGGAGCCGGTTGGGCCCGGACGGCTGCCCTCCGGGCCGTCGTCGGATGCGTTGCAGCCGTCCTGACCCTCTCGCAGCTTGCCTGGCTGATCGTCCTGGGCGAAACTGTCCTGCGCTACCTGGACCTCCAGCCGGGCGTCCTGCGGGCTGTTCCGCTGGCTGCAGCGGCCCTGCTCACGGCCTGGCTGGTGCATCGTTACCGCACGGTGGTCAAACCCCAGTCGGGCCAGCACCGCCCGTACCTGCGGCCACTGGTCCACGGGGTGCTCGTCGTGTGCGCCGGTGCACTTCTCAGCCTCGCACCGCCCGCCCAGCTCCTCAATGACGGATGGCCGTCCACTCCGATGCCCGAAGGTGCGGCCCGACTGGATGCCATGGCCCTGTGGATAGCGCTGAGCACTGGCATTGCGTTCGCTGCGGCGCTCATCCTGTCGGTCTGCAGCGCCGGGTCCAACAGCGCCGGTTCCAGTGGCGCCGGTTCCGGCAGCGCCGGTCCCGGCAATCCGGCCGCGTGCGAGGGCCGCCGTGCGCCGCTCGCCGCAGCAGGTGTCCTGCTCGCCGTCGCCGTTCCCCTGATGCATGCGGTCACGGCGCTGGTCCGCATGGTCCTGGACAATCTGCTGGGTTACGTCACCGGTCTTTTCGGGTGGGTGCGCGCGCCGCAACCGCACTCCGGGATCCTCCTTCCCTATGACAACCCGGCCGATCCCGGGGACAGCCGGCTCGATCTCTTTCCCTTTCTTGCCCTCATCGCCGCGGCCGCCGCTCTCGTGGCCACCGCCGTCGTGCTGGCATCCCGCGCAGGCCCGGGGCTGCCGCCGCTTGGCAGCGGCAAGGCAGCGCGCGGCCGCTGGTGGCATCAGGCCTGCGCGGACGCGCCGCGCCTGTTGCCCCGCATCCTCCCGCTGGCCGTCAGCCTTGCGCTGGCGGCGATGGCGACGGCGGTTGTCCTCGGTGAGGGCAGGCTCGGCGGTCCGTGGCTCGCCCTGGCGATCCTGGTGCTGCAGATCACGGGCGGGGTGGTGGTGCTGGTGGTACTGCTCGGCCAGTTGCGGGCCCTGCGCGAGGTGCTCGGGAAGATCGCTGACGTCGCGGGCTTCTGGCCCGTGAGTGACCACCCGCTGGCCGGATCGTCCTACCGGGATGCAGCTCTTGCGGGAATCACCGAACTGGTGGACCGCCATGGCCGCGGGGAAGTGGCCCTGGTGGCGCACAGCCAGGGATCCGTGTTGTGCGCCTGGCTTGCCGCAGACGCTGGGACCGGCGCCCCGCGTCCGCACCTGGTCACCTCCGGATCACCGATCAGTTCGGTGTACGCACGGTTTTTTCCTGCTACCTTCTCACCGGAGCTGCTGGCCGCCGCCGCGGCGGGGTCGCGAAGCTGGACCAATTTCTGGAGGGATACCGACCCGGTCGGGTTTCCCATCGCCCAGGCCGAAAACCGGCACCTGCCGGATCCCCGTGCTGACGGAATCGTCCGCAGCCACAGCGACTACTGGACCGAACCGGCGATCATCGCGCACGTCGCCGCGCTTGCCCGGCGCCCGTCCTGACCGGCGGCTCATTTCCCCTGACCATCCCGCCGCGGGTACGATGGTGCGAACGTAGGGGAGTATCCTTCAGCGCTACGAACGTCAACACGCGGGCCGACGACGGCCGGCCGGGCGTAGCGGTCGCACCTTCCGGTTGCGTCGGAGAGACTTGCGAATCCCGTTGTACCTTCGAAAGGGTCCCCTGTGCTTGAACTGCCCGCTGCCTTTCAGATAGGCACCTTCGTCGTTCTGGGCCTCGTGCTCCTGTTCGACCTCCTCCTCGTCGTGAAGCGCCCGCACGAGCCCAGCATGAAGGAAGCCGGCTTGTGGGTCTCCTTCTACGTTGCGCTGGCGCTCGTTTTCGCGGGCATCATGTTCGCCGTCACAGGTCCGGAATTCGGCGGCCAGTTCGTCGCCGGCTGGGTCACCGAATACAGCCTGAGCATCGACAACCTGTTCGTCTTCATCATCATCATGGCCAGGTTCTCCGTGCCCAGGAAGTACCAGCAGGAAGTGCTGATGGTGGGCATCATCATCGCCCTGATCCTGCGCGGAATTTTCATCCTGCTCGGCGCTGCCCTGATCAGCAACTTCTCCTGGATCTTCTACATCTTCGGCGCCTTCCTGCTGTGGACCGCGTACCACCAGGCCAAGGATTCCGGTGAAGAGGAAGAGGAGAAAGAGAACAAGCTCATCGGCAGGCTGCGTAACGTGCTGCCGATGTCCGAGCACTACGACGGCAACAAGATCCGCACCGTGGTGGACGGCAAGAAGGTCTTCACTCCGATGATCATCGTGTTCATCACGATCGGACTGACTGACTTGTTGTTCGCCGTGGATTCAATTCCGGCGATCTTCGGACTGACCCAGAGCCCCTTCATTGTGTTCACGGCCAACCTGTTCGCTCTGATGGGCCTGCGCCAGCTCTACTTCCTCCTGGGTGGCCTGATGACCCGCCTGATCTTCCTGAAGCACGCTCTGTCAATCATCCTGGCCTTCATCGGCGTGAAGCTGATCCTGCATGCAATGCACGAGAATGAGCTGCCGTTCATCAACGGCGGCCAGCACATCGAGTGGGCGCCCGTGATCCCGACCTTCGCGTCGCTCGGCTTCATCGTCGCAACCATCGTTGTTGCTGTGATCGCCAGCCTGCTGAGCCCCGCCGGCAAGCAGGCAAAGATCGACGCCGAACTCGCGGCGGACGCCGAAAGCGCACGGACCGGCGGACCCGAGCACTGAACCTGACCCGACCGTCAGCGCGGAAGGCGCCGGCCCCTGCAGGGACCGGCGCCTTCCGGCGTTAAGGGAAGGTCAGGGGGTCATGGCGAGGAGGCGCGTGAAGATTGCCTCGCCGTCGTCATGGATGCCGTCATGGTGGAACTCCGAGGTTTCCCAGACCTGCAGGCCCCGAACCAGTGCCGCAGTCTCCAGGGAGAGGTCCCTGTCGACGTAGATGTCGTCGCTGTAGACCGCGGCGGCTGCAGGCACCGTGCTGGCGGCCAGGCGGTTCCTGTCATAGAGCGGCCCCCAGTCGTCCGCTGCTGCAAGGAGGTGGGCGGTCTCCTTCAGCGGCACCAGCGCGGGATCCTCGTCGAAATACCAGGGGTAGACCATTTCACCGGTCAGCAGCGGCTCGTCAGCGCCGGGCGCGAATTCAGGAAACTCCTCCAGCACCCGCCAGGCGGCCCAGTCGGACGCCCCGCCCTGGCAGTAGATGGACTCGTGCAGGAGCGCATAGAGCGGATTCGAGCGGCGGCTGACCACGCCCTGGAGCTGATCGAGGAAGGCGGGCGAGAGGCGGGGACTGCCTGATGTTTCGCTGAAGGCGTCCTCCAGCAGATAGTGGAGGGCGTCAATCCGTGTGTTGCCGCCGAGGAATGATCCGGCCATCTGGAACCGCTGCGCTGTGAGGCGTTCACCGCTCGGCAGGTACTCCTCCACCCGATCAAGGTGCCGCATGATGCCTGTGACCCTGGCCCGGTCCTCCGGGTAACGGGCGAAGTACTCGGCATTGCGTTCCGCGACGCGCGGGTAGGTGGCACGGTAGACCCGCTCCGGCGGACCCTCGAGGGGCGGCAGCCCGCCGGTGATGAGGGCGCGCTTGACCCCCTCGGGTGCGAAGGAGAGGTAGGAGAGCGTACAGAACCCGCCGAAGCTCTGCCCGAAGACGGTCCAGGGCTCCGATCCCAGTGCGGAACGGACCAGCTCAGCATCGGCAACAATGGAGTCCGCCCGGAAATGGCGGAGGTAGGCCGCCTGGTCAGCCGGGCCACCCCGCCCGGGCAGGGTTACCAGGTCCGCCGGACCCGAGAGTCCCGTCCCGCGTTGATCGAGCATCAGAATGCGGAAGCTCCGCGCGGCGGCCTTCATCCAGCCTGAGAGCTGGGTGACGCGGCTACCGCGCACGCCCGGTCCGCCCTGAAGAAACAGCAGCCACGGAAGCCGGGCTGCATCCTGCTCATCATGGTCCGTGGAACTGTACTCGCGGGCGAAGATCGAAAGGTGCGCCCCAGCCGGATCACGGTGATCCAGAGGCACCGTGAACCGGTGCGGCACCGTCCGCAGGCCGCGCATCACGCGCATCGGTCCGGGCCGATGCGCCGCCGGTCTCACGCCCCGGTTCCCGCGAACCCGGCCAGCGGCGCTCCGGACAGCCTGAAGGTGGTCCACTCCTCCTGCGGCCGGGCCCCGAGGCTGCGGTAGAACTGGATCGACGGTTCATTCCAATTCAGGACCGACCACTCGACCCGGGCGTACCCGCGCTCCGCGGCGATGCCG
Source organism: Arthrobacter subterraneus (assembly GCF_900099735.1). GTDB lineage: Bacteria > Actinomycetota > Actinomycetes > Actinomycetales > Micrococcaceae > Arthrobacter_D > Arthrobacter_D subterraneus. Next base: position 125,058 of record NZ_FNDT01000002.1, read on the forward strand.
GCAAGCGTCTGCAGCAGGGCTTTGCCGTAACCGGCGCCGCGCGCTTCGGGGCGCACGTACAGATCCTCAAGGTAGATCCCGTGGACGCCTTCCCAGGTGGAGTAGTTCAGGAACCAGAGCGCAAAACCCTGAACGCCGCCGTCGTCCTCCGCCACGTGCGCAAAGATACGGGGATTTGAACCGAACAATGCCTCCTCAAGCCCTTCGGGCGTGTTGCGGACTGCGTCGGGTTCCTTCTCATAGACCGCGAGGTCGTGAATCAGCTGCAGAATGATGGGCACGTCGTCGCGACGGGCTTCACGGATGGCTTTCATGCGATCCAGCCTACTGCGCCGGCCCCTGCGGCAAGAGTCAGGGTCCGCCGACGGAGGTGACGGCAACAACGGGGAATCCCGCCTCGTCCGACGCGGCAAGGTCGACGACCGCGTTGATGCCCCAGTCCTGGTCACCGGACGGGTCCTTGAAGATCTGCCGAACCTCCCAGCGGCCCGGAAGCTGCCGGATGATCAGCAACGCGGGCCCTCGTGCGTCCGGACCGTCGTCGATGTCGTCATGGGCGTCGAAATACCCGTCGAGCGCCTCCGCCCAACGGTCCGCATCCCACCCGGAGGCTTCGTCCAGCCTGCCGAGCGCGGCATCGTCTTCCGCTGCGAAGAGCTGGACGCGCTGGAACATTTCATTGCGCACCATCACTCGGAAAGCGCGCTCATTGGACGTCACGGAGTCGGGCTCCGGCGGCAGATCGACAGACGCGGAATCCGATGACGCCGCCCCGGCTGCCAACTGCTCCCACTCATCGAGCAGGCTTGAGTCAACCTGGCGGATCATTTCACCGAGCCATTCGATAATGTCAGTGAGGTCCTCGCGAAGCGCATCTCTCGGGACAGTCTGACGCAGCGCCTTGAAACAGTCGGCGAGGTACCGCAGGAGGATGCCCTCCGACCGGGCGAGCGAGTAGAACGCAATGTACTCGCCGAAGTTCATCGCCCGTTCATACATGTCCCGCACAACGGACTTCGGGGTGAGTTCGAAGTCCCCGAGCCAGGGGGCTCCCGAGCGGTAGGTCTCAAATGCATGCTGCAGCAACTCCGCGAGCGGCTGCGGGTACGAGATTTCCTCGAGGTGCGCCATCCGCTGGTCATAGTCCAGACCGTCAGCCTTCATGGCGGCGATCGCCTCGCCGCGCGCCTTTTTCTCCTGGGCACTCAATACCTGCCGCGGCTTCTCGAGAGTTGCCTCGATGACGGAGACAACGTCGAGTGCGTAGGCCGGGCTTTCCGGGTCGAGAAGCTCCAGGCTGGCCAGGGCGAAGGGGGAGAGTGGCTGGTTCAGCGCGAAGTTGGCCTGCAGATGGACCCTGAGCCGCACCGTGCGCCCTTCCTCGTCCGGCTCCGGAAGCCGTTCCACGATTCCCGCCGCCACGAGCTCCCGGTAGATGCTGATCGCCCGGCGAAGGTGTGCGTACTGCCGCGCCGGCGGTTCATGGTTACTGCGCAACAGGTTCTGGACTGCGCGCAGCGGGTCACCCGGCCGCTCGAGCAGGTTCAGCAGCATCGAGTGGCTCACGGCGAAGCTTGACGCAAGCGGTTCCGGGGTGCCCTCCACCAGGCGGTCATAGGTGGGCCTGCCCCAGGAAACGAAACCCTGCGGCGGCTTCTTGCGCACCACCTGCCGCAGCTTCTTCTGGTCATCCCCGAACTTCGCGGTGGCCTTGGCCATCGCCCTGGTGTTCTCGACGACGTGGTCCGGCGCCTGCACCACGACGGTGCCGGAGGTGTCGTACCCCGCACGTCCCGCCCGCCCGGCGATCTGGTGGAACTCCCGTACATTGAGCAGGCGGGTGCGCACGCCGTCGTACTTGCTGAGGGCGGTCAGGAGCACGGTGCGGATGGGCACGTTGATGCCCACGCCGAGTGTGTCGGTGCCGCAGATGACTTTCAGGAGTCCTGCCTGCGCGAGTTGCTCCACCAGGCGCCGGTACTTCGGCAGCATGCCCGCGTGGTGGACACCGATTCCATGGCGGACCAGCCGGTTGAGGGTCTTGCCGAAGCCGGACGAGAACCGGAAGTGGGCAATGAGCGCCGCGATCCGGTCCTTCTCCTCCCGGGTGCAGACGTTGATGCTCATCAGGTTCTGGGCACGCTCGATGGCTTCAGCCTGGCTGAAGTGGACTACGTAGACGGGCGCCTGATGGGTGGACAGCAGCTCCTCGAGGGTCTCCTGGAGGGAATTCTCGGAGTAGTAGAAGTTGAGGGGGATCGGCCGGTCCCCGGAACTGACCAGCACTGTGGGACGGCCTGTCCGGTTCGTCAGGTCCTTCTCGAACCGCTCGACGTCGCCGAGCGTCGCGGACATCAGGAGGAACTGGGCCTGCGGCAGTTCCAGGAGCGGGACCTGCCAGGCCCAGCCGCGCTGGGGATCCGCGTAGAAATGGAACTCGTCCATGATGACTGTGCCGACCTCCGCGCGGTCACCTTCGCGCAGGGCAATGTTCGCCAGGATCTCCGCGGTACAGCAGATGATGGGAGCATCCTGGTTCACGGCAGAGTCACCGGTGACCATCCCGACGTTCTCAGCGCCGAAGACGGCACAGAGAGCGAAGAACTTCTCGGATACGAGCGCCTTGATCGGAGCGGTGTAGTAGCTCCGGCGCCCCTCGGCGATCGCGTGGAAATGCCCAGCGACCGCAACCAGCGACTTGCCTGAGCCTGTGGGGGTCGCGAGGATCACGTTGTTGCCGGACACGAGTTCCAGAACTGCCTCGTCCTGGGCCGGGTACAGGGTGATTCCCGTGTCGGCAGACCACGAATGGAAGGCGGTATAGACGGCGTCGGGATCGGGCGCGCCCGGCCGCTCGGTGTGGGGGAGATGCTCCTGGATGCTCATGTCCTCCCAGCCTATCCGCTGGAGCGGCGGACGCTCAGCTCACCAGCCGCGGGACCGCCACTCGGGCAGGGAGGGGCGTTCCGCACCCAGCGTGGTGGATTTGCCGTGTCCCGGATGCACAACGGTGTCGTCACCGAACCTGTCGAAAATCCGTTCGACGACGTCGTTGTACAGGGATTCGAACCGGGCGGCGTCCCCGCCGGTATTGCCGAGTCCTCCCGGAAAGAGCGAGTCGCCGGTGAACAGGTGCGCGGGGCCGCCGGGATCCCGGTAGGCCAGGGCGATGGAGCCGGGGGTGTGGCCGCGCAGCGCAATGGCTTCCAGGCTGAAGCCCTCGAAATCCTCGACATCGCCGTCGGAGAGCGGCACATCGGTGGGCACCGGGATGTCCCCGATGTCCTCGCGGCCCGCCGCGGTGCGCGCGCCCGTGGCCCTGACGATGTCCGCCAGCGCACGCACGTGGTCCCAGTGGGAGTGGGTTGTCACAACGAGGGCGAGCTTTGCCGGTACCCCGGCGTCCGCCGCCCCGTCGGCGAGCAGCCGCAGAATGCCCGCGGCGTCATCGGCCGCGTCAATGAGCACCTGGGCACCCGTGGCTTTCGCCGTGATGAGGTAGACGTTGTTATCCATCTCGCTGACCGGGATACTGCGGATGGTCACCTCGGAAAGATCATGCATGGTTGCCACTCTAGTGCCGATGGTGATGCAACATACTGCGTGGCAGAATGTGAGCACCCGTCCACCGTCGTCCAGGAGCGCCCGTGAATTCTGATGTATCGGCGTGGCTGCGGATCGACGCCAACAGTTCGGTGCCGCCGTACGAGCAGCTGCGCGTCCAGATCCTGGATGCCGCCAATGACGGCTCCCTTCCCGTCGGTACCCGCCTTCCCCCGGTCCGAACGCTTGCCGGCCACCTGGGCGTGGCCGTGAATACCGTAGCCAGGGCGTACCGGGAACTGGAGCAGGCGCATATTGTTGTGACGCGCTCGCGTGCTGGAACCGTCGTTGCCGCCGCCGGTGACGAGGCGCGCCGCAAGGCCGCGGAGGGGGCGGCCGAGTACGCCCGGCTCATCAAGGCGAACGGCCTGACCGAGGAGGAAGCGGTGTCCTACCTGCGCGCGGCTCTGCGCCGTCGGTGAACATTCTCCGCGACACGCCGGGAATACCCGCATTCGAATAAATGTTCGAGAGAAGTTTCCTCTAAAGTGAAATGGTGTCTATAGCAACCTCCGTGGATTCCGGCCTCTCCTTCCCTGACAAGATGCCGCAGGACCTGTCCCGGCTCATCGTCAAGGGCGCCCGGGAACACAACCTGCGCAACATTGACCTGGACCTGCCGCGGGATGCCATGATCGTCTTCACCGGCCTGTCAGGATCCGGCAAGTCCTCCCTGGCCTTCGACACCATCTTCGCCGAGGGCCAGCGCCGGTACGTGGAGTCGCTCTCCGCCTACGCCCGGCAATTCCTGGGGCAGGTGGACAAGCCGGACGTCGATTTCATCGAGGGCCTGTCTCCTGCGGTGTCGATCGACCAGAAGTCCACCAGCAAGAACCCCCGCTCCACTGTCGGAACCATCACGGAGATCTATGACTACATGCGCCTCCTGTGGGCGCGCGTAGGCAGGCCCCACTGCCCGGTGTGCGGGGAGGCGGTAACCAAGCAGACTCCCCAGCAGATCGTCGACCAGCTGATGGAACTCGACGAAGGCACGCGCTTCCAGGTACTTGCCCCGGTGGTGCGGGGGCGGAAAGGCGAGTTCGTCGATCTCTTCCAGGACCTCGCGTCGAAGGGCTACTCCCGGGCACGGGTCGACGGTGAGCTGATTCAGCTGACGGATCCGCCGAAGCTCGGCAAACAGTACAAGCACACCATCGAGGTTGTCGTTGACCGCCTTGCCAATAAGGCAGGCGTCCGGCAGCGCCTCACCGATTCGATCGAAACGGCGCTCACGCTTGCCGAGGGGCGTGTCCTGGCTGATTTTGTCGACCTCGACTCCGGGGACCCGCACCGACTGAGGGCCTTTTCCGAAAACCTGGCCTGTCCCAACGAACACCCGCTTGCCATTGACGAGATCGAACCGCGGTCCTTCTCGTTCAACAATCCCTTCGGCGCCTGCCCTGCCTGCACGGGTATCGGAACCAAGCTCGAGGTGGACGAGGAACTGGTCGTTCCGAACCCCGATCTCTCGCTCCGGGAGGGCGCCATTGCGCCCTGGGCGCTCGGCACGGCCACGCTGGAGTACTGGACCCGACTGCTCGAGGGACTGTCGAAAGAACTCAACTTCTCCATGGATTCACCCTGGAAGAAGCTGCCTGCGCATGCCCGCGATGCGGCCCTGTACGGCAAGGACCACAAAGTGGTGGTGCAGTACCGCAACCGGTTCGGCCGCGAGCGGAAGTACAGCACCGGGTTCGAGGGTGCCGTCCAGTACATCCACCGCAAGCACCTCGAGACGGAATCCGATTACGCCCGGGACCGCTACGAGGAATACATGCGCCAGGTCCCGTGCCCGGAATGCGGGGGAGCGAGGCTCAACCCGGCGTCGTTGTCCGTCCTGATCAACGGGCGGTCCATCGCCGAGGTCGCAGCAATGCCCATGCGGGACTGCAGCGACTTCCTGAACAACCTTGTCCTCACCGGACGCGAGGCGCAGATCGCATCCCAGGTTCTCAAGGAGATCCAGGCAAGGCTCCGCTTCCTGCTGGACGTCGGGCTCGAGTACCTGAATCTTGAACGGGCGGCGGGCACCCTCTCCGGCGGGGAGGCGCAGCGCATCCGGCTCGCCACGCAGATCGGATCCGGCCTGGTGGGCGTGCTGTATGTCCTTGACGAACCCTCCATCGGGCTCCACCAGCGTGACAACCGGCGACTCATTGAAACCCTGACCAGGCTGCGGAACCTGGGCAACACCCTGATCGTCGTTGAACATGACGAAGACACCATCAACGAGGCCGACTGGATCGTCGACATCGGACCTGGGGCCGGCGAACACGGAGGGCAGGTTGTCCACTCCGGTTCCCTGGAGGATCTCCTGAGAAATGAACAGTCCATCACGGGGGACTACCTCTCCGGGCGGCGCCGGATCGATCCGCCGGCCAAGCGCCGGAAGATCGACCGCTCCCGGCAACTGAAGGTCGTAGGCGCCCGGGAGCATAACCTGAAGGGCGTCGACGTCACCTTCCCGCTGGGCGTACTCACCGCCGTGACGGGCGTCAGCGGCTCCGGGAAATCCACCCTGGTCAATGAAATCCTGTACAAGGTCCTGGCCAACAAGCTCAACGGCGCCAAGCAGGTAGCCGGACGCCACCGCCGGATCGACGGACTGCAGCATCTGGACAAGGTCATCCACGTGGACCAGGGCCCGATCGGCAGGACCCCGCGGTCGAATCCCGCCACCTACACCGGCGTCTTCGACAATATCCGCAAGCTGTTCGCTGAAACCACGGAAGCAAAGGTGCGCGGCTACCTTCCCGGCAGGTTCTCCTTCAACGTCAAGGGCGGCCGCTGCGAGGCATGCTCGGGAGACGGCACGCTGAAGATCGAAATGAACTTCCTGCCGGATGTCTACGTGCCGTGCGAAGTGTGCCATGGCGCGCGGTACAACCGGGAAACCCTTGAGGTCCACTACAAGGGCAAGACAATCGCCGACGTCCTCGATATGCCGATCGAGGAGGCCGCCGAGTTTTTCGCTGCCTTCGCGCCGATCGCACGCCACCTGACCACGCTGGTCGACGTCGGCCTCGGCTATGTGCGTCTCGGACAGCCAGCCACTACCCTCTCGGGCGGCGAGGCACAGCGCGTGAAGCTCGCCAGCGAGCTGCAGAAACGGTCAAACGGTCGCAGCGTCTACGTCCTGGACGAGCCCACCACCGGCCTGCACTTCGAAGATATCCGCAAGCTGCTGCAGGTACTGCAGGGGCTCGTGGACAAGGGGAATACCGTCATCACCATCGAACACAACCTGGACGTCATCAAGAGCGCGGATTGGGTGATCGACCTCGGGCCCGATGGCGGCTCGGGCGGCGGCGAGATTGTTGCCACCGGCACACCGGAGCAGGTCGCCGTCGCGGAGGGAAGCCACACCGGCACCTTCCTCGCCGAGGTCCTCAAGCCCTAGGGCTTATATTCCCCTTTTGGAATGCAATTTCGGGGGCGGCCGGTGCTATGGGAAACTTGCCCGGTGAAGAATACGCGGCTCCTCGTCCTGTTTGACCTGGATGGCACCCTGGTGGACCCGGCAGGAGCTATCACCGGCGGGATCGCAGGTGCGCTGCGTACGGTGGGGCTGACGGTTCCCGCTCCCGGGGACATGCGGCGGATGGTCGGGCCCGCGCTGGTCCGGTCGTTGACGGATATCGCCCGGGTTCCACAGGACCGGGTTGACGAGGTCATCGCGGTGTATCGGGCGGGTTATCGTGCACGCGGCATGCAGGAGAGCCGGCCCTACCCCGGGATTGCGGACACTGTGCTCTCGCTCAGCGACCTCGGCCACACTGTTGCCGTCGCCACCCAGAAACCCCAGCGCCTGGCCCGGGAACTTCTCGACGTGCAGGGCATGACTGCACTGTTCGCCTCGATCCACGGAGCGCCGGATGACGAACTGGCCGCGGCGCTGCTCGACGGAAAGCGGACAATCATTGCTGCGGCCCTGGCTCAGCATGCGGGCCGCTATGAGCGCGCCGTGATGGTCGGCGACCGCTCGCACGACATTGAGGGGGCCGCTGCAAACGGCCTTGAGTGCGTCGCGGTGGACTGGGGGTTCGGCAGCGCGGAGGAGTTTGACCGTACCCGGCCCGCCGCCGTCGTATCTTCGGCAGGAGCGCTGCTTGACCGACTGCTCGCGTATGCCGAGCCCGTCCCGGCGGTGACGCATGGGCGTCTATGACCTGACGCGCAGCAGCACCCGCGGACTGATCGCGGGGCTCTGCCGGCCGACCGTCGTCGGGCTCGAAAATGTGCCGCCGAGCGGCGGGTTCATCGTTGCTCCGAATCACCTGTCGTTTCTCGACAGCGTGCTGGTGCAGGCGCTCATGCCGCGCCCTGTCGCGTTCTTCGCCAAGGCCGAGTACTTCACCGGGACCGGTGTGAAGGGCGCTCTCATGCGTTCGTTCTTCGAGGGAGTCGGATCCATCCCCGTGCAGCGCGGCCAGCAGGCGGCCAGCGTGCAGGCGCTCAAGACCCTGCTCGAAATGCTGGAGGCGGGGGACGGCGTCGGCATTTATCCCGAAGGGACCAGGTCACGTGACGGGCTGCTGTACCGGGGGCGGACCGGCGTTGGTTGGCTTGCCCTGACTACCGGAGCGCCGGTGGTTCCGGTCGGACTGCTCGGCACGGACCGGTTGCAGCCCGCGGGCAGCCGCTGGATCAGGCCGCAGCACTTCACCATGAAGATCGGTGAACCGCTGTATTTCGAGCGGACCGGCCCCGACCACTCGCTGCCGGCGCGCAGGCAGGCAACCGACACCATCATGGACGCCATAGCCGCGCTGACCGGCCAGGACCGGGCGGCGGGCTACAACAAGGGCCCCACCGAATAACCACCCTTCCGGCCGGCGCAGCGGTGCGGGGTGGGCGCGCGTCCACCGGTAGGATATTGGGGTGGCAGATCCAGCAACATACCGCCCGAGGACCGGCGAAATTCCGCAGGACCCAGGCGTGTACCGGTTCCGCGACCAGCACCGGCGGGTTGTGTATGTCGGCAAGGCGAAGAACCTTCGCTCCAGGCTCAACTCCTACTTTGCCAATCCCCGGGGACTGATGCCCCGTACCCGGGCCATGGTGCACACCGCGGCCAGTGTTGAGTGGACGGTGGTCGGCAGCGAACTTGAGGCACTCCAACTGGAGTACACCTGGATCAAGGAGTTCAATCCGCGGTTCAACGTGATGTTCCGTGACGACAAGTCCTACCCATACCTCGCGGTCACCCTCGGGGAGAAGTACCCGCGGGTGCAGGTCATGCGCGGCGACCGGCGCAAGGACACGCGCTACTTCGGCCCGTTCTACCCGGCGAAGGCAATCCGCGAGACGGTGGACACCCTACTGCGGGTCTTCCCCGTGCGCACCTGCAGCGCAGGAGTGTTCAAGCGCGCGGAGCGTTCCGGGAGGCCGTGCCTGCTGGGCTACATCGACAAGTGCTCCGCCCCCTGCGTCGGACGGATCTCACCCGAAGACCATCGGGAACTGGCAAACCAGTTCTGCGACTTCATGTCGGGTCAGGCCAACCGATTCATCCGTGAACTGGAACAGAAGATGTCCGCCGCCGTCGCCGGGCTGGACTACGAGTCTGCTGCACGCATCCGGGACGACATCGCCGCACTCAAACGCGTCTTCGAACGCAACACTGTCGTGCTCAGCGAGGATACCGACGCGGACGTGTTCGCCCTCGCGGAGGATGAGCTGGAGGCCTCGATCCAGGTCTTCCACGTGCGTGGGGGCAGAATCCGGGGCCAGCGCGGCTGGATGGTCGAGAAGGTCGAGGACATGAGCACCGCCGATCTCGTCGAGCACCTCCTGCAGCAGGTCTACGGCGAGGGCAACAGCAGCAACAACCGCATCCCGCGGGAGGTCCTCGTACCGGAAATGCCCAGCAACGAGGAGCAGATGCGCGAGTGGCTCCGGCGGCTGCGCGGCGCCGCCGTCGACATCCGCGTGCCCCAGCGGGGGGACAAGGCCACCCTGCTCGGCACCGTCGCGCAGAATGCCGCCGACTCGCTGAGACTGCACAAGAGCCGCCGCGCCGGAGACATCACCACCCGGTCCGCCGCGCTGCAGGAGCTGCAGGAGGCGTTGGAGCTTCCCATGCCGCTGATGCGGATTGAATGCTTCGACATCTCCCACGTCCAGGGCACCAATGTGGTGGCGTCCATGGTTGTCGTCGAGGACGGGCTCCCACGTAAATCGGACTACCGCAGGTTCTCGATCTCCGGGGACGCGGCCCGGGATGACACGTCATCGATGTATGACGTCATTTCGCGCCGGTTCCGGAATTACCTCGCCGAGCGGAATCCGCTGGATTCACTGCCGGGCGACGACGACGGCGGCAGCGGCCCCGTCGAACAGGAGCCGAAGATGCCTGCCCGCCAGAAGTTCGCCTATCCTCCGAACCTGGTGGTCGTGGACGGCGGACAGCCCCAGGTGCGTGCGGCCGCCCGTGCGCTCGAAGACCTTGGCATCGACGATGTCTTTGTCATCGGGCTGGCGAAGCGGCTGGAGGAGGTATGGCTCCCCGAGGGAGACTTCCCCGTGATCCTTCCCCGCGCCTCCGAGGGGCTGTTCCTGCTCCAGCGCATCCGCGACGAAGCCCACCGGTTTGCTCTCGCCTACCACCGGCAGAAGCGCGGCAAGTCCATGACCGTCTCCGTTCTGGACGAGGTGCCCGGGCTCGGTCCGGCCAAACGCCGGGCGCTGCTGAAGCATTTCGGCTCCGTCCGGAAGCTGAAGGCGGCGAGTGTTGAGGAGCTGCAGGAAGTACCGGGTGTGGGGCCGGCGCTGGCCGGGACCATCCGGCGTCAGCTGGCGGAAGGCAGCGGGGAGGGAACCGACCCGGCGCCCGCACCGGCGGTCAATATGATGACCGGCGAAATACTCGATTCTTAGTTAGGGTAGACGTGGACGCCGGCCGCGGGTCGGCCGACAGGAGCTCGACAGCTGTGTGCAAACGGTGGGACGGAAAACTTACATATGAACCAGACTGACGGTCTAACGCCGGTCAAACCTGCCGAGTCCGAACTCCTCGTGGTCACGGGCATGTCGGGTGCGGGCCGCAGTACGGCAGCCAATGCGCTGGAAGACCACGGCTGGTACGTCGTGGAGAATCTCCCGCCCCAGATGCTCGGCACCCTCACCGAAATCGTGTCGCGGACCCCGGAATCCATTCCGAAGCTCGCCGTCGTCATTGACGTGCGGAGCAAGGAACTGTTCCGCAATATCCAGGGTTCCCTGGCGGCTTTGCGGGCTGCGGGCATCACGTACCGGGTGTTGTTCCTGGACGCGGCAGACGACACCCTCGTCCGCCGCTTCGAGCAGGGAAGGCGCCCCCACCCGCTGCAGGGGGATGGCCGTATCCTGGACGGGATCTCCGCCGAACGGGACGTGCTGAAGGAACTCAAGCACGCCTCGGACGTGGTGGTGGACACCACCCAGCTCAACGTGCATGCGCTCGCCACCACCATCACCGAACTCTTTTCCGATTCCGGGCCCATCGTGCTGCGGCTGAACGTCATGAGCTTCGGATTCAAGTACGGGCTGCCGGTCGACGCCAACTTCGTCGCGGATGTCCGGTTCATCCCGAACCCGCACTGGGTGCCCGTGCTCCGTCCGCAGACCGGGCTCGACGGGCCTGTCCGGGACTATGTGCTGGACGCGAGCGGCGCCTCGCAGTTCATCGACCGGTACGTCAGCGCCCTTGAACCCGTCCTTGAGGGCTACCGCCGCGAGAACAAGCACTACGCAACGATCGCCGTCGGCTGTACGGGCGGCAAGCACCGCTCCGTCGCGGTGACCGAGGAGATCGCGCAGCGTCTCGCGCAGCTCCCCAGGGTGGAGGTAGCCGCCCACCACCGCGATCTCGGGCGGGAATAGTGGCAATCCTCACCGGATCACTGCCGCTGATACCAGCTACCTCGGCCGCGCGGGCCGGCGCGGGTACGCAGGACAACGCGCCGTCGGTGGTGGCGCTAGGAGGCGGTCACGGACTGTCCGCTTCACTGTCCGCCCTCCGCCTGCTCACCTCTGAGCTCACCGCTGTGGTGACGGTGGCCGATGACGGCGGCTCCTCGGGCCGCCTCCGCCGGGAACTTGGGGTGCTGCCGCCGGGCGACCTGCGGATGGCGCTGGCGGCGCTGTGTGATGACACGGATTGGGGGAGAACCTGGCGTGACGTGATGCAGCACCGCTTCGCCTCGCGCGAGGGCGTTCAGGGTTCCCTCGACAACCACGCCCTCGGTAATCTCCTCATCGTCACGCTGTGGGAACTGCTGGGTGACCCGGTTGCAGGGCTCCAGTGGGCCGGTGCCCTGCTCGGGGCGAGGGGCAGGGTGCTCCCCATGGCCAGCGTGCCGCTCACCATTGAGGGCGATGTGCTCACCGAGGTCGACGGCGGCCTCCGGATGCGCAGGATCAGCGGCCAGGCCCAACTCGCCATGGCCGGAAGCTCGGGAAACGTCAACAAGGTCCGGCTGCTTCCCGAGGACGCCCCGGCGTGCGTCGATGCGCTGAATGCGATCGAACTGGCGGACTGGGTCATTCTGGGGCCGGGTTCCTGGTACACCTCGGTGCTGCCTCATCTCCTCCTGCCCGAGCTGCGCGATGCGCTGTGCACCACCACGGCGCGGCGCTGCCTGACCATGAACCTGAGCAATGACACCAAGGAAACCCAGGGGATGAGCGCCGTCGACCATCTCTCGGTGATCAGGCGGTACGCTCCGGAATTCCGCGTCGATGCAGTGATTGCCGACCCGTCGGTCGTCTCCGACCGCAATGAGTTCGAAGCTGCGGTAGCTGAAATGGGCGGGCGTGCGTTCTTGGGTAAAGTAGGCTCTTCAAGCGGCGGACCGGTTCATGACGCGTTGCGCCTGGCAACGGCCTACCAAGACATGTTCGGCGAATTTTAGGAGGATGTCTGTGGCGCTGACCGCGGATGTGAAAGAGGAACTCTCACACCTCGACGTCAAGAAGTCGTCGGTACGCAAGGCTGAGGTTTCCGCACTCCTGCGCTTCGCCGGCGGCCTGCACATTATCTCCGGGCGCATTGTCATCGAGGCGGAAGTGGACCTGGCGTCGACCGCGAGACGGCTGCGTGCGGCCATCGCGGATGTCTACGGGCACAACAGCGAAATCATCGTGGTGTCAGGGAACGGTCTGAGGCGCGGCAACCGTTACGTGGTGCGCGTGGTCCGCGACGGGGAGTCGCTTGCCCGGCAAACCGGCCTGCTCGACAACCGCGGAAGGCCGGTGCGGGGGCTGCCGTCCGTCGTCGTCAATGGTTCCGCGGCGGATGCGGAGGCCGTCTGGCGAGGCGCCTTCCTGGCCCATGGGTCTCTGACCGAGCCGGGCCGCTCGTCAGCTCTGGAGGTCACGTGCCCCGGGCCGGAGTCCGCGCTGGCACTTGTCGGTGCCGCGCGGCGACTCGGTATCACCGCGAAGGCCCGGGAGGTCCGTGGGGTTGACCGCGTGGTCATCCGGGACGGGGATACCATCGCCGCCCTCCTCACCCGCATGGGAGCACACGACGCCCTGATGGTGTGGGAGGAGCGCAGGATGCGCAAGGAGGTCCGCGCCACCGCGAACCGGCTTGCCAACTTCGATGACGCCAACCTTCGGCGGTCCGCGCAGGCAGCCGTGGCAGCGGGCGCCCGCGTTGAACGGGCCCTGGAGATCCTCGGTGAGGAAGTCCCGGACCACCTGAAGTACGCGGGTGAACTCCGTGTGGGGCACAAGCAGGCAAGCCTCGACGAGCTGGGTCGGATCGCGGATCCGCCCATGACCAAGGACGCCATCGCCGGTCGCATCCGGCGCCTGCTCGCCATGGCGGACAAGCGTGCGGCGGAACTGGGGATCCCGGGAACCGATGCCAATGTGACTGCAGACATGCTGGATGACTGAATACGTGCTTAGGATGGGACTTCAAGGGGTTCCGCGTGCCGTCAGGGTGGCGGGGCCTCACCTGGAGAACCGCAACAGCCGGGCGGCAAGCCCGGAACAGCAATACAGGACCTGGAGGATTTCGTGAGCGAATACGTACTGCCCGAACTCAACTACGACTACGCCGCCCTTGAGCCGCACATCTCTGCGCGGATCATGGAGCTCCACCACAGCAAGCACCATGCTGCTTACGTCAAGGGAGCCAATGACGCCCTCGCGCAGCTCGCCGAGGCCCGCCAGAACGGGGACTTCACCAATATTCCCAAGCTGTCCAAGGATCTTGCCTTCCACACCGGCGGCCACGTGAACCACTCGGTTTTCTGGAACAACCTCTCGCCGGACGGAGGCGACAAGCCGGAAGGTGAGCTGGCCGCTGCGATCGACGATGCGTTCGGCTCATTCGACGCATTCCGCGGACACTTCAATGCCGCCGCACTGAGCCTCCAGGGATCAGGCTGGGCGCTGCTTGCCTGGGAGCCCATCGGCGGCAACCTCGTGATCGAGCAGCTTTACGACCAGCAGGGCAACGTTCCCGTCGGAACCACCCCGCTGCTCATGCTCGATATGTGGGAGCACGCCTTCTACCTTGACTACGTCAATGTCAAGGCTGACTACGTCAAGGCCTTTTGGAATATCGTGAACTGGGCCGACGTCGCCCGCCGCTTCGAGGGCGCCCGCGCAAACGCGAGCGGGTTGATCACCCTGTCATAACCCCTTCCACCCGCATCGGCGTAACCTTTCCTGCCTGACCGGGCAGGAAAGGTTCCCGATGCGTAAGATGATTCCTGTCGCCTCCGTCACATTCCACGGGGCTGCAGCCATGAACGCTTTACAAACGCGCACAGTGCGGTGCATTGATTTCAGACGCCGGACCGGTCCGCCTTTTTAAGGGCAACAGCCGCCGGCAGCAACCCCTATCAAGGAGATAGAAACTGTGACTACCCGTATAGGAATCAATGGGTTCGGGCGCATTGGGCGCAACTACTTCCGCGCGGCCCTCGAACAGGGCGCGGACCTCGAAATCGTGGCCGTCAACGACCTCACCAGCCCCGAGGCGCTTGCCCACCTGCTGAAGTACGACTCCGTGACCGGCCGGCTCGGCGTCAGCGTGGAGGTTGCCGACGGCGGACTCGTGGTGGACGGCAAAACCATCAAGGTCCTCGCCGAGCGCGACCCTTCGAACCTGCCCTGGGCGGACCTGGGCGTCGACATCGTCATCGAGTCGACCGGTTTCTTCACCAAGGCCTCGGATGCACGTAAGCACATTGACGCCGGCGCCAAGAAGGTGCTCATCTCCGCTCCCGCATCCGACGAGGACATCACGGTTGTACTCGGCGTCAACGACGACCAGTATGATCCCGAAAACCACCACATCATCTCGAATGCATCGTGCACCACCAACTGCCTCGGGCCGCTGGCGAAGGTACTCAATGACGCCTTCGGCATCGAGCGCGGTCTCATGACCACCATCCACGCCTACACCGCTGACCAGAACCTCCAGGACGGGCCGCACAAGGACCTCCGCCGGGCGCGCGCAGCGGCCATCAACATGGTTCCGACCTCCACCGGTGCTGCGAAGGCCATCGGTCTGGTTCTGCCGGAGCTGAAGGGCAAGCTCGACGGCTACGCCATCCGCGTCCCGGTCCCCACCGGCTCCGCCACTGACCTCACCGTCACCGTCGGCCGCGAGGTTTCGGTCGAGGAAGTCAACGCTGCTTACAAGGCCGCCGCAGCGGACGGACCGCTCAAGGGCTACCTCACCTACACCGAGGATCCGATCGTGTCCTCGGATATCGTCACCGACCCGGCGTCGTCCATCTTCGACTCCGGACTCACCAAGGTGATCGGTAACCAGATCAAGGTGGTTTCCTGGTATGACAACGAGTGGGGTTACTCAAACCGGCTCGTTGACCTGACCGAAATCGTCGCGGCAAAGCTTTCCTAGGGAAACCGTGAGCTACTCCTCCCTGGATGAACTGCTGAACGAGGGCGTCCGCGGGCGGCGTGTTCTGGTCCGGTCGGACCTCAACGTGCCGCTCGAGGGCGACCTCCCCACCCTGCGGGTGACGGACGACGGCCGCATCCGCGCCTCGCTCCCGGTGCTGCGCAAGCTCACGGAGGCCGGTGCCGCCGTGATTGTGATGGCCCACCTCGGGCGTCCCAAGGGCGCCCCGGAAGAGAAGTATTCGCTGAAACCCGCCGTGGACCGGTTGTCTGAACTTGCCGGCTTCGACGTGGCGTTCGCTGAGGATGTCACCGGGGACAGCGCGCGTGAGCGTGCCCAGGCACTCTCGGAAGGGAGCGTCCTCGTCCTGGAGAACGTCCGGTTTGACCCGCGCGAGACAAGCAAGGACGACGCCGAACGGGCATCTTTCGCAGACGAGCTGGTGCAGTTGACCGGTGAAAACGGCGCCTACGTGGATGACGCGTTCGGAGCGGTTCACCGCAAGCATGCGAGCGTCTACGACGTGGCCTCGCGACTGCCTGCCTATCAGGGCGACCTGGTGAAGGCGGAGGTTGATGTGCTGCAGCGGCTCACCACTGACCCGGAGCGGCCTTTTGTGGTGGTCCTCGGCGGTTCAAAGGTCTCCGACAAACTTGCAGTCATTGAAAACCTCCTCGGTACAGCTGACCGCCTGCTGATCGGTGGCGGCATGGTGTTCACCTTCCTGGCAGCCCAGGGTCACCAGGTCGGCTCCAGCCTGCTGGAGGAAGACCAGCTGGACACGGTACGGGGCTACCTCGCCCGTGCCAGGGAGGCCGGAACGGAATTTGTGCTGCCCACCGACATTGTGGTGGCAGAGAAGTTCGCGCCCGACGCCGGCCATGAGATCCGTCCGGCTGACGCAATGGAGTCAGGGGAGTTCGGTTCCTCCGGGCTGGGACTGGATATCGGCCCGGACTCCGGTGCAGCCTTCGCGCGGGAGATCGGGCAGGCACGCACCGTCTTCTGGAACGGCCCCATGGGAGTCTTCGAGTTCGACGCCTTCGCAGCAGGCACGAAGGCGGTTGCGCAGGCACTGGCCGAAGCCACCGCTGCCGGCGCACTCACGGTGGTAGGTGGCGGCGACTCCGCTGCGGCGGTCCGGGGACTCGGATTCGACGAATCCAGCTTCAGCCACATCTCCACCGGCGGCGGAGCCAGCCTGGAATACCTTGAGGGCAAGGAACTCCCCGGCCTGACCGCTCTGCAGCGCTGACATCCATCCGCAGTACTTCTAGAACTGGAGACTCCATGACTTCCTCGACGAACGGAACATACGACCGTCGTCCGCTCATCGCCGGCAACTGGAAAATGAACCTGGACCACGTCCAGGGCATCACCCTGCTGCAGAAGCTCGCGTGGACCCTCGACGACGCGAAGCACGATTACTCGCGGGTGGAGGTCGCGGTCTTCCCGCCCTTCACTGATCTGCGGGGCGTGCAGACGCTGGTCAAAGGCGACGACCTCGACATCGTGTACGGCGGACAGGACCTCTCGCCGGAAGACTCGGGCGCCTACACCGGCGACATCTCCGGGCAGTTCCTTGAGAAGCTCGGATGCACCTATGTGCTGGTTGGCCACTCGGAACGCCGGACCATCCACAACGAATCCGATGAACTGTTGAACCGGAAGGTCCAGGCAGCATACCGGCACAATCTTGTACCGGTACTGTGCGTCGGTGAAGGGCTCGAGGTCCGTCAGGCCGGAACCCACGTCGAGCACACTCTGGCCCAGTTGCGCCAGGACGTTGCCGGTCTGGACCCAGAGCAGGCCGGCGAACTCGTTGTGGCCTACGAGCCCGTGTGGGCCATCGGAACGGGAGAAGTCGCAGGGCCGGCTGATGCCCAGGAGATGTGCGCGGCCATCCGCGCGGAGCTCGCGGCACTGTTTGACGAGTCGGTCGCAGCCCGCGTGCGCCTGCTCTACGGAGGATCGGTCAAGGCTTCCAATGCGGCGGCGATCCTCAAGGAGCGCGACGTCGACGGCGTGCTCGTCGGCGGAGCGAGCCTCGACGTCGATGAGTTTGCTAACATTGTCAGGTTCGAGCACCATCTGGTGACCGGTTAAGGTCACACTGAAAGGTCACCGTGGAAATTCTCCGTATCATCCTGTTGGTACTGCTGGGTATCACCAGCCTGCTGCTGACACTGCTCATTCTGCTCCATAAAGGCAGGGGCGGTGGCATGTCCGATATGTTCGGCGGAGGTATGACCACCAGCATGGGATCGTCCGGAGTTGCCGAGCGCAACCTTAACCGGTTCACGGTGGCGCTTGGGCTCGCCTGGGGTGTAGTCATCGTGGCACTGGGCCTGATCCAGCGTTTCGCCGGGGATTCCTGACACCCGGCGGCCGGTGAAATCGGTCTCGGTCCAAAGCGGCACTGTGAGCCGCCAAAGCTATCCCGCGTCCACCACATCAGGGCGTACACTGAACCTCGAACGCAGGTCGTGTGCGGTACTGATGGGAGAAATCCATGGTGAACGCGGGACACGCTTTTAAGGGAACGCGCGTCGGGTCAGGCTACAGCGCCGGGTCCTCCGGGCACCTCGATGCTGAGCGCAGGCGCGGCGTCGTCGACCGAACCGTTGTCAGCTACTGGTGTCTTGAGGGACACGAGACAAGGCCGACCTTCGCGAAGCTGAACGAGACCGAAATCCCGGAGGTGTGGGAGTGCGGGCGTTGCGGCAGTCCCGCCGGACGCTCACCCGGGGTGGACCTCAACATTGACGGGGACGAGCCCTTCAAGAGCCATCTCCAGTACGTCAAAGAACGCCGCACCGAAGCGGAAGCGGCCAGGGTGCTGGAGAATGCGCTGGCGCAGTTGCGCCGGCAGCGCTCCGTCTAGACCGCGTCCGTGTCGCCGTTATCGATCAGGCGTCCGGGGAGCTGGCTCGCCGCTTCCTGATCAATCAGCCATAGGGTCTTTTTCCGGCCACGCGCGCCCGCCGCAGGCACCTGCACAGGGCCCGCTCCTGCAAGAGCGAGACCGACCGCTCCGGCCTTGTCCGCGCCCGCTACGGCGAGCCAGACTTCCTCGGCCGAGTTGATTGCCTCGAGGGTGAGGCTGACGCGCTCCGGCGGCGGCTTCGGAGCGCCGCTGACGCCCACCACCGTCTGCCCCTTGGTGCGGATTCCTGACATTTCAGGGAAGAGGGATGCCACATGCGCGTCCGGCCCCACACCGAGCAGCAGGATGTCGAACCTGGGCAGCCGCGGATCGGAGAGCTCAAGGCCCAGGGCCGCCTCCTTCCGGGCCGCCTCCTGGAGCCGGGCCGCATAACCGGCAGCGGCGTCATCCTGGCTGTTGAAGGCATCGGAGCTTCCGAACTCATGAACGCGCTCGTCGGAAACTCCGAGCTGGTCCAGCAGTGCAGCCCTGGCCTGATCGGCGTTGCGGTCCTGGTTCCCGGCGGGCAGGAACCTCTCGTCTCCCCACCAGAAGTCGACGGCAGACCAGTCGACGGCGGACCGTATCGGCGACTCTGCGACGGCGCGGAGGGCGCCGATGCCCAGGGTTCCACCGGTGAGGACCACGGTTGCTGTGCCGCGTTCATTCTGGATATCCACCAGGCGCGTCAGGAGCCGGGCCGCCACGGACGCTGCCAGGAGGCCCGCATCAGGATGGATACTGACTTTTGGTTCAGTGTTCACTGGTCCGTACGCTCCTCAGGTTTGTCCGTGCGAGCCCTTCGGTGATGACCTCCCCGAATACATCATCAGGGTCAAGCCGCCGCAGCTCCTCTGCGAGACAGTCTTTCAGGCTGCGGCGGGGGAGGGAAATTCGTTGCACCGGCTGGTCGGGCTGGTGCAGCTCGGCCACCGCCCGTCGTGGACGGTCCAACTGGACGTCTCCGGCCGGGCGTGAAAAGCGGACGCTGTGCAGACCGGTTCCCGGTTCACCGGCTTCGATGGACACCGGCGTGTCAAGCGCCAGAGTGAGCCACGCCGCGAGGAGGACCGTGCTGGGTGAATCCGAGGCTCCCTCGACCGTCACAGCCGTGATGGGGGAGCCGTCCAGCTGCTCCAGCACGGCGGCAAGCTGGATCCGCCAGTTGGTCAGCCTTGTCCAGGCGAGGTCCGTGTCGCCGGCCTCATACGTGCGCCGGATGTTGAACAGGGCGGCGGTGGGGTCCGCCTCATTGGCAGAGTCGGTGATGCGGCGGTGAGCAATACTGCCGATCGATGTCCGCGCCGCCGCTTCCGGGACGCCGTGCGGCCACCAGGCGACGATGGGTGCGTCCGGGAGGAGCAGCGCGGACACGAGCGACTCACTCTCGCCTGCGAGCTCGCCGTAACCCGTCAGTACAATCACTTCCGAGGCGCCCGCGTCGCCGCCAACGCGAATCTGTGCATCAAGGCGGGTTTCTCCGGAGTCCTTGCCCTCCGCCAGCACGATGATGCGGCAGGGGTGTTCCCTGCTGGCTTCATTCGCCGCGAGGATGGCCTCCTCCTCGTGGCCCGAGCGGGTGATGACCACGAGCGTGAGCACCCGTCCAAGGGCAACGACACCGCCCTTGTCGCGCATGGTCATGATTTCCTTGGAGACCTTGGAGGTCGTTGTATCGGGAAGATCGACGATCATGGCCGCCTCCAGGTCCTTCCATCGCGGGCAAGCAATTCATCGGCAGAGGGCGGTCCCCAGCTGCCGGGGACATATTTCTCCGGTGGATCGGCAAGCGTGGACCAGTACTCCTCGAACGGGTCGAGGATCTTCCACGAAAGCTCCACCTCCTCGTGGCGGGGGAAGAGCGGCGGCTCGCCCAGCAGAACGTCGAGAATCAGCCGTTCATAGGCTTCAGGACTCGACTCGGTGAAAGAGTGGCCGTAACCGAAGTCCATCGTCACATCACGCACCTCCATCTGCGTGCCCGGAACTTTCGAGCCGAAGCGGATCGTGGCGCCCTCGTCCGGCTGAACCCGGATAACAACGGCGTTCTGGCCGAAGTCGCCCTCGTTGTGGTCGAGGAACAGCAGGTTCGGTGCCCGCTTGAAGACGACGGCGATCTCGGTGACCCGGCGGCCCAGACGCTTGCCGGCGCGGAGGTAGAACGGCACGCCGCTCCAGCGGCGGGTATGGATATCCAGCCTGACCGCCGCATAGGTTTCGGTCGTGGAGTCGGCCGGGATCCCATCCTCGTCCAGGAAGGCATTGACCAGCTCACCGCCCTGCCAGCCGCCGTCGTACTGTCCCCGCGCTGAGTGGGTGGACAGGTCCTCGGGAAGCTTCACCGCGGCCAGCACTTTTTCCTTCTCGGCCCGGAGGTCCTCCGCATTGAAGGAGATCGGTTCCTCCATCGCGGTCAGTGCCAGCAACTGGAGCAGGTGGTTCTGGATGACGTCCCGTGCGGCGCCGACGCCGTCGTAATAGCCTGCACGGCCGCCGATGCCGATGTCCTCAGCCATGGTGATCTGGACGTGGTCAACGTAGTTGGCGTTCCAGAGCGGTTCGAAAAGCTGGTTCGCGAACCTGAGCGCAAGAATGTTCTGGACGGTTTCCTTGCCGAGGTAATGGTCAATACGGAAAACCGCATCCGGCGGAAAGACCTGCTCCACAATGGCGTTCAGCTCGCGCGCTGATTCCAGGTTGTGGCCGAAAGGCTTCTCGATAACCACGCGGCGCCATTTGCCCTCTTCGGGCTGGGCGAGTCCGTGTTCGGAGAGCTTCTGACAGACAAGCTCGAACGCCTTCGGCGGGATGGACAGGTAGAACGCGTGGTTCCCGCGCGTCCCGCGCGTCGAATCCAGGTCTTCGACCGTTTTCTTCAGCTCCACGAAAGCTTCGTCGTCGTCGAAGTTTCCCTGGACAAACCGGATGCCCTGGGAGAGTTGCTCCCAGACCGACTCGTCGAACGGGGTCCTCGCGTACTGCTTGACGGAGGACAGAACTTCCTGCGCAAACTCCTCGTCGCTCCAGTCCCGGCGGCCGAAACCCACCAGCGCGAAGCTGGGCGGCAGGAGTCCGCGGTTCGCCAGATCGTAGACGGCGGGCATCAGCTTCTTGCGGGCCAGATCGCCTGTCACCCCGAACAGGACCAGGGACGCGGGACCGGCGATCCGGCTGAGCCGCCGGTCCCGCGGGTCCCGTAGCGGATTTCTGGACTTGGTGCTGTTCTCAGGCATTTACCCGTTTCCGTTTTCAGCTGATTGACCGGACAGGTGGCTGATGACGTCCTGAAGCTGCCGCAGTCCCTCTGCACGGTCGGCAAGATGCAGCCTCAGGACCGGGCGGCCCGCGTCCTGGAGAACCTGTGCGTCTCCCGCGGCCTGGGCCGTGATCAGCTCACCGAAGCTGAACGGGCGTTCCGGGATGGCGAGGTCCTCGGTGGTGGCGCCCGTGATCTGCAGGAAGACGCCGACAGGCGTACCACCCTTGTGGAACTGGCCGGTGGAGTGAAGGAACCGCGGTCCCCAACCGAACGTCACCGGACGGCCCGTGATTCCGGCCAGGGCAGGACGGATCCCGGCCAGGGGTGCTTCTGCGATGCGGTCAAGGTAGGCCTGCACCGCGAGATACCCGTTGGATTCCAGTGCGCCGAACAATGACTCAAGTGCTTCGCCGAGGGTGGAGGCTGTGCCGAGAAGAGCAGTGCTTCCGCGCACCTCAACCGCTCCGTCCACGAAGTTGGCCGGCACGGACTCGGGCTGTGCATCGAGCAGCCCACGGGCAGCCTGCTTGGCTGCCTCGACATCGGGCTGGTCAAACGGGTTGATCCCCAGGAGCCGGCCGGCCACGGCAGTGGCGAACTCCCAGGCCAGCAGTTGGCTGCCGAGGCTGCCGCCGACGGCGATCGAGTCGCCTTCGGGCTCCGTGGTGGACTCCGGCGAGACGAGGTGGACCGCGAGCACGTCGGGGGCGCCGGAGGACAGTTCCGGCGCATCCTGCTCCACCACGACGGGAAGGACTCCCGTACCCAGTTTGCCCGTCGACTCAGCGATGAGCTGTTCGACCCAGTCGCCCAGGCCGACAATCCCGGAGCCCTCGTCCGCAAAGACGATCTTGTCCCGCAGGGGAAGTGTGCCGCCGAGGACGGCGCCGAGGCGCAGCCCGACGTTGCCCGCGTCGTCATCGGTCAGGAACTCGGAGATTGACTCAGCATCGTCAAGCAGCGAGGCGAGGTCCGCACCGGCCAGGCCGGAGGGCACCAGCCCGAAGGCCGTCAACGCGGAGTACCTGCCGCCGACGGTCGGATCCGCAGTGAAAACAGCGCGGTAGCCTGCCGCGCGGGCGGACTCGTCCAGCGGGGAGCCCGGATCGGTGACGATGATGATCCGGCTCTTCGGGTCCACTCCGGCGTCTGCGAACGCCTGCTCAAAGGCCCGGCGCTGTGAGTCGGTTTCAACCGTGGAACCCGACTTCGAGGACACAACGACCGCCGTGCTCCCGATGCGGTCTGCCAGCGCTGCGCGGACCTGGGCCGGATCGGTGGAGTCGAGCACAGTCAGTTCCACTCCTGCCGACCGGGTGATGACCTCCGGTGCCAGGGAAGAACCGCCCATACCGCACAGCACAATGTGGTTCACCCCATCGCCGTGCAGGTCGCTGCGGAGCTGCGCAATGTCCGGAAGAAGCGCGCGTGACGCTTCAATGAGGTCGACCCAGCCGAGACGGACCGAGGCCTCGGACTCCGACTCGGGACCCCAAAGGGTGGAGTCCTTCGCCATGATCCGTGATGCAACCCGCTCCTCAACCAGCTCCGGCATGGCGCGCTCGATCGCTTCGGCGGCGGCTCCGGATGCATTGACAAAAAGGGTAGCCATGGACAATCAGCCCTTCGCGGAGTCGAGCGCCGCGGTGACGGTCTCGAGGAGCTCGTTCCAGCTCACAACGAACTTGTCGAGTCCCTCTTCCTCGAGAAGGTGCACGACCTCCTTGTAGGAGATGCCGATGTTTTCGAGGCGGTCGAGGACCTCATTTGACTCGGCATAGGTTCCGGTCACCGTATTGCCGGTGATTTCACCGTGGTCAGCCGTGGCCTCCAGGGTCTTTTCCGGCATGGTGTTGACGACGCCCTCGGCGACAAGGCCAGTGACGTACAGGGTGTCCGGGTACGCCGGATCCTTGACGCCGGTCGAAGCCCACAGAGGACGCTGCGGGTGTGCTCCGGCGGAGGCAAGGACCTTCCAGCGCTCGGAGCTGAATGCTTCCTGGTAGACCTGGTAGGCGAGACGGGCGTTTGCGAGCCCGGCCTTGCCGCGCAGTGCGGCGGCCTCATCGGTGCCGAGGGCATCAAGGCGCTTGTCAATCTCTGCATCCACGCGGGAGACAAAGAAGGAAGCGACCGAGTGGATGGTGGCGAGATCATGTCCGTTCTCCTTCGCCTGCTCAAGGCCCAGCATGAAGGCGTTGATGACCTCGCGGTAACGCTCGAGGGAGAAGATCAGGGTCACGTTCACGCTGATACCGGCAGCAAGGGTTGCAGTGATTGCCGCAAGCCCCTCAGCGGTTGCCGGAATCTTGATGTGGACGTTGGTCCGGCCCACTGCGTCGAACAGGTGGCGCGCCTCGGCGATGGTGCCCTCGGTGTCCCGCGCAAGCCGGGGGTCAACCTCGATCGAGACGCGTCCATCGACGCCGTCGGTCTTCTCGGCGACCGGAGCAAAGATGTCACATGCCTGAGCAACATCGGTGGTGGTGATCTCGAAGACGGCGGTGTCGACGTCGGCGCCGTTTGCAGCGAGCTGCTTGACCTGGGCCGAGTAGGATTCGCCGTTCTTCAGCGCTGCGGCGAAGATGCTCGGGTTGGTGGTGACGCCTACGACGTTCCGTTCGGTGATGAGCGCCTTGAGCGTTCCGGTGGTGATCCGCTCACGGGAGAGGTCATCCAGCCAGATGGATACGCCGGCCTGGGAAAGTGCGGCGGTAGGGGTGGGAGTCATGGGTGTTCTCCTTGAACCAGATGGGTTGTGCTGTTCGGTGGGCACTGCTAGAGACGGTCGCCGGTAGCCGAGGCGGAAGCACCGGCAGCCGCAGCTGTCCCCTCGGGAGCGTTGCGGGTTGCGGCAGCCGCAAGGGAGTCGCGAGCGGCTTCCACGACGGCTTCGGTGGTGATGCCGAACTCTCGGAAGAGGGTCTTGTAGTCTGCCGATGCCCCGAAGTGTTCCAGCGAGACGGAACGGCCGGCGTCTCCGACGAGCTCCCGCCAACCCTGCGCCACGCCGGCCTCCACGGAAACCCGCGCACGGATTCCGGAAGGCAGGACCGACTCGCGGTAGGCCTCGTCCTGCTTGTTGAACCACTCCAGGCAGGGGAGCGAGACAACGCGTGCAGCGATGCCGTCCTTCTGCAGGGCAGACCGTGCCTCAACGGCAAGCTGGACTTCCGAGCCGGTTGCAATCAGGATGACGTCCGGCTCCCCGTCAGGGGCTTCGGCCAGCACGTAGGCGCCCTTCGCCACTCCCTCGGCCGAGCCGAAGGTGTCACCGGACGCTGCGCCGTCTCCGCGTTCCCAGGTGGGGATGTTCTGGCGGGTGAGGACGATTCCGGCGGGGTTGGAGGTGTTCTCAAGGATGGTGCGCCAGGCGACGGCGACCTCATTTGCGTCACCGGGGCGGACGACGTCGAGTCCCGGGATGGCACGCAGGGAAGCCAGCTGCTCAACCGGCTGGTGCGTGGGGCCGTCTTCGCCGAGGCCGATGGAGTCGTGGGTCCAGACGTAGATGGCCGGGACTCCCATCAGCGCGCCGAGCCGGATGGCGGGCCGCTGGTAGTCGCTGAAGATCAGGAATGTTCCCGAGAAGGCGCGGGTGCTGCTGTGCATGACGATGCCGTTGACGATGGCTGCCGCAGCGTGCTCACGGATTCCGAAGTGCAGCACGCGCCCGTAAGGGTTCCCGGACCAGGCATCGGTCTGCTTGCCTACCGGGACGAACGACGGGGAGCCCTCGATCGTGGTGTTGTTCGATTCGGCGAGGTCGGCGGAACCGCCCCAGAGCTCGGGCAGCACGGGACCGATGGCGCTGAGCACCTTGCCTGATGCGGCGCGGGTGGACATGTCCTTGCCCGCCTCGAACTCAGGCAGGCTTGATTCCCAGCCCTCGGGGAGTTCCCGGGCGGAGATGCGCTCGAGAAGTGCAGCACTGTCCGGATTCGAGGCCTTCCAGGCGCTGAATGAATCCTCCCAGGAGGTGCGGGAGTCCTGCCCCCGCTCCACGACCTTCCTCGCATGCGCCAGCACTTCGTCGTCGATCTGGAAGTCCTTCTGCGGATCCAGGCCGAGCGTGGTCTTCAGGGCTGCGACCTCGTCCTTGCCAAGGGCCGAGCCGTGGATCTTGCCGGTGTTCTGCTTGTTCGGCGCGGGCCAGCCGATGATGGTGCGCAGGGAGATGATCGAGGGGCGGGAGGTCTCTGCCTTCGCGGCCTTGAGCGCACTGTACAGCTCGGCGACGTCCTCGACGTACTCGCCCGTCTTCGTCCAGTCGACCCGCTGCGTGTGCCAGCCGTAGGCGGCATACCGCCCGAGCACGTCTTCGGTGAAGGCGATGTCGGTGTCGTCTTCGATGGAGATGTGGTTCTCGTCGTAGATCACTACGAGGTTCCCCAGCTCCTGGTGCCCGGCGAGCGAGGACGCCTCGGAAGTGACGCCTTCCTGAAGGTCGCCGTCAGAAGCAATCACCCAGATGGTGTGGTCGAACGGGCTCTCACCCTGGGGCGCCTCGGGATCCAGCAGTCCGCGCATGCGACGCTGGGCGTAGGCGAACCCGACGGAGGACGCCAGGCCCTGCCCGAGGGGGCCGGTGGTGATTTCCACGCCGGCGGTGTGGCGGTACTCCGGATGCCCGGGTGTCTTTGAGCCCCAGGTGCGCAGCGACTTCAGGTCGTCGAGCTCAAGGCCGTAGCCGGAAAGGAAGAGCTGGATGTAGAGCGTGAGCGAGGTGTGCCCGGGAGACAGGACAAAGCGGTCGCGGCCGGTCCACTCCGGGTCCGTCGGATCGTGGCGCATGAACTTCTGGAACAGAAGGTATGCTGCCGGCGCGAGGCTCATCGCCGTTCCGGGGTGGCCGTTACCCACCTTCTCGACGGCGTCTGCGGCGAGTACGCGTACTGCGTCTACTGCGCGCTCATCCAGTTCGTTCCAGTCCAGTTCCTGATTTTCCAGCTGTGGCACGTTCACCGGGCCCCTCTCTTTACGTCACGGCCAGCACCGCGGCGCCGAGTGGGACTGCGCCACGGAAGCGAAAATCCCCGCGGCCAGCCGGCCGTTCACCGTTGAAATCTTGAATACTGCTGAGTTTCGACCAAACCGGATCCGCGCAGATCCCCAGGGCGGGGGCAAAGCTTCCGAAGGATGGTCCCTCCGGGCTTTTGCCTATGTCCCGGGGAGCGGGAGTGATCCAGGCGATACATGCCACCTTAGCGCTTTCGGCTGCGGATGCGCGTGGGCTGACTCTTTGTGAAGGGTCACACAACGACACGAACGACGTCGTCCTGACGGGATGGAGCGCAGGCCGCGGACTTTCTACGAGCTGTAAAAAAGGAGGATCGAGCGGGTATGATGGCTAAGGATTTCAGCCCCCACTTCAGAAGCAGAGCATCCTCACGTGAATT
Source organism: Arthrobacter subterraneus (assembly GCF_900099735.1). Lineage (GTDB taxonomy): Bacteria > Actinomycetota > Actinomycetes > Actinomycetales > Micrococcaceae > Arthrobacter_D > Arthrobacter_D subterraneus. The sequence continues at coordinate 152,114 of NZ_FNDT01000002.1, forward strand.
TCGACCAGGCGGCAGTGGCTACCAGCGTGCCCCGGACCGGCGGCGCCGTTTCCCGCAAGCTGCGGGCCTATCTGGCTCTGACCAAACCCCGCGTGATTGAGCTGCTGCTGGTGACCACCCTGCCCACCATGATTTTCGCGCAGGGAGGCTTTCCGCCGCTGGGCCTGGTTCTTGCCACCATGATCGGCGGCGCGTTCGCCGCCGGCAGCGCGGGAGCTTTCAATTGCTACCTCGATCGTGACATCGACCGGGTCATGAACCGCACGCTCAACCGCCCGCTGGTGACCGGTGAGGTGACACCCCGCGAGGCTCTGATTTTCTCGTGGGCACTGGGCGTTGCGGCGGTCGCAATCCTGTGGCTGGGCGCCAACCCGCTTGCCGCCTGGCTGGGAGTGGCGGCCATCTTCTTCTATGTTGTCGTCTACACACTCATTCTGAAGCGCCGTACGGCGCAGAACATTGTGTGGGGCGGCGCCGCCGGCTGCATGCCGGTACTCATCGCCTGGGCCGCGGTGACCGAAACGGTCGAATGGCCGGCTATCGTGCTCTTCCTCGTGATTTTCCTCTGGACTCCGCCGCACTACTGGCCGTTGTCCATGAAGTACAGCGATGACTACAACGCGGCCAACGTGCCGATGCTCGGTGCCATTGCCGGAGCCGGCATCGTATCCGTCCAGGTGGTTCTGTACGCGTGGGCCACCGTGATCTGCTCGCTCCTCCTTGTCCCGGTCGGCGGTGCAGGCTGGGTCTACACCATTGCTGCGCTGCTGAGTGGAGGATGGTTCCTCCTCGAGTCCCACAAACTGCACGCAGCGGCCCGGGCGGGCACGGCGACCGGCAAGGGCGCCATGAAGGTCTTTCACGGCTCCATCAGCTACCTGACGGTGCTGTTCCTGGCGCTGGCTATCGACCCGTTTGTCGGTCAGGCGATCTTCGCCGTCTAGCAGGAGCCCGGTCCACCTAGGATGGTGGCATGGTCTTCACTGGAGTAGTTGCGTACCCTCTGACACCCTTCCACGCAGACGGCGGGGTGAATTCCGCTGAGCTCAAGCTCCTGGTCGACCGCCTCGCGCTGTCGGGGATCGACTCCATCACGGTGCTGGGGTCCTCGGGCAGCTTCGCCTACCTTGATGCGGATGAACGCAGGCAGGTTCTCGCCGACGCAGTGGAGGCCGCCGGCGGCCGTGTGCCGGTAGCGGCCGGAATCAGCGCCGTGGCAACGCGGGAAGTGGTGGCCGGAGCGCGTGCCGCCGAACAGGTTGGGGCGGACGGCGTGGTTCTGTCCCCGGTGTCCTACCTGCCGCTTACCGACGATGAGCTCATTGTCCTGGTGGAGGAGGTTGCCGCGGCAACCACGCTGCCGATCTGCCTCTACAACAATCCGTCGACCACCCAGTTCTCGATCGACGTCGACCTCGTGGCCCGCATGGCACATGTGCCCACCCTGGTGGCGTTCAAGGACACCGCTGCAACCCCGGCGGAGTTCGCCGAACGCGCCGCCCGCCTGCGGGAGGTACTCGACCGGCCGATCAGCCACGGCGCGAGTTCCGACCCGCTGCTTGCGACCGGTGAGGTTGCCGCTGATGCCTGGCACACCGGACTCGCCGCGCTCCTGCCTGCCAGTTACCTGGCCTTCCGGGCCGCAGTGCTCGACGGCGACGCCGCCCGGATCTCGGCCGAACGCTCCCGGCTGGTTCCGGTGGTGCAGGCCGTGCACCGGCTTCGGAAGCTCAGCGGTCTGCACGCCCTGGGCCGGGCCTGCGGGATTGATGCAGGCGATCCGCGCCATCCGCTGCTACCGATCGCAGGCAGTGAACAGCGCGACCTCGCCCGGCTCGCGGAAGCGTTCGACGACGTCGAGGACGGCGTTCTGCGCTGACCCGCTTCCGGCAGGCTAGGCCTGGTCCGCCCGCCGCCGGGTGAAACCCACGTAGACCGCATGTGCCGTCGCGGCGGTCAGCAGGGACGCCCCCAGCATGTGCAGCGCGACCAGGGCCACCGGCAGGTGGAGGAAGTGCTGCAGATAGCCCACGGCGCCCTGGGCGAGCACGACGACGGCCAGCAGCACCAGCGCACCGCGCAGCCGCGGCGCAACGCGGAGCCGGTAGGCAGCCACGACCAGCAGCACCACCGTCAGCACCAGCAGGTACACCGGCGCGGCATGGATCCGGGTCATCAGGTCCGGGTTGAGGTTGTTCCGTGCGGCTCCCGAGTCCCCGGCGTGCGGCCCGGACCCCGTGACCACCACTCCAAGAAGCACCGCGGCTGCCACCAGGCCCGCTGCGGCGACCAACAGTTGACGCAGCAGGGGTGCCGCGCGGGGTTCGGTGTCCACCCCGGTTTCCGCATCGGTGAGCCGGGCCCGGTTCACCAGGACGGTTGCCACCACTATGAGAATCATCGAGATGATGAAATGCCAGCCGACAACCCACGGGTTGAGCTGGGTCAGGACGGTGATTCCTCCCACCACAGCCTGCGCCGGGATCCCCGCCAGCAGCACGACGGCGGGAATGAACAGATCGCGACGGGTCCTGCGCATATTCCAGAGCGAGACGAGCATGGCGATCGCAATCGCGGTGAGGACGAACGTCAGCAGGCGGTTACCGAACTCGATGACACCGTGCATGCCCATCTCGGGGGTTGCGACCATGGATTCGGCCGTGCAGCGGGGCCATTCGGGGCACCCTAGCCCGGACGCCGTGAGCCGCACGGCGCCTCCGGTGACCACGATGAGGATCTGGGAGACCAGGGAGGCGAGCGCCAGGCCGCGGACCAGCGGTGTGACCGTCCGGGGCAGCCGCGCAGCGAAGCGGGCGGGGGAGAGTTGAGTCATGTTCCTAACTCCATTTGAACCAGCGGACGGCGGCCACTGACGCGACGGCGGCCCAGCCGCACAGCAGCGCGAATGAGGACAGATCGAAGGTGCCGGATGCGAGGGCAGCGCGCAGCCCGTCCCCGAGGGCTGCCGACGGCAGCAGTGCGACCACGGGCTGGATTGCTTCGGGGAGTCTGTCCCCGGGAATGATGGTGCCGCCGACGGCGGCAAGCAGCACCCACACGAGGTTTGTGACCGCGAGCGTGGCTTCCGGCCTGAGGGTGCCTGCGATCAGCAGTCCCAGCGCCGTGAAGGCCGCGATCCCGGGAATCAGCATGGCGAGTGCGGGAAGTATTCCGCCGGGAGGGGGCTGCCACCCAAGCAGGACCGCCGTCGTGCCGATGACTGCGAGCTGGAGGGAGAGCACGGCGCCCACCGCGAGGATCTTGCCCAGAATCAGACCGCTGCGCCCGAGAGGCGTGGTGGAGAGGAAGCGGAGTACACCATAACGGCGGTCGAAGCCGGTTGCGATGCCCTGCCCCGTGAAGGCCGTGGACAGCACGCACAGGGCAATAACTCCCGGTGTGCCTGTCTCAAGCCGGGGGCCGCCGAAGGCGTCGAAGAAGGGAGTGAAGGCAATGGCGCTCAGGGCCAGCAGCGGCAGCACAATCGCGAGGACAAGCTGTTCGCCGTTGCGGAGCATCGCGAGGGTCTCGTACCGGCCGTGCTGGAGGACGCGCACGGGCAAGGCGGCTGCGCTCATCGGATGTTCCGTCCGGAAATGTCGAGGAAGACGTCCTCCAGCGAACGCGACGTCAGAGCGATCGAGGCCGGCAGGATGCGCTCCTCGGCCCACCAGGCCGCGAGGACAGCCAGGTCTTCCGGCGTCAGCGGTCCGCTCACCCGGTACCGGCCGGGGGTCGGTTCCGTGATTGTGAGGTGGGGCAGGCGTGCAGAGGGGAGCCGCAGATGCTCGGCAGCCTCAAAATGCAGTTCACGTACTGCGTCGGCAGCATGCCTGGTGAGGTCCGGGACTGTCCCGTGCCGGACCAGCCGGCCGTGGTCGATGATGTAGACGTAGTCAGCGAGTTTCTGGGCGTCATCGAGCAGGTGCGTGGTCAGGACGATCGCCAGGCCTTCCGCGCGAAGCTCGTTGATCAGCTCGAACACGATGTTCCGGGACTGCGGATCGAGCCCCGCACTGGGCTCGTCCAGGAAAAGCACCTCGGGGTTTCCCACGAGGGCGCAGGCGAGCGCCAGCCGCTGCTTCTGGCCTCCCGAGAGCCGCCGTACCGGGGTCCTGGCAAAGGAATTGAGGCCCAGCCGGTCCGCAAGACCGGGCACGTCCCGGGGCGCTGCGTACATGCCTGCGACATGCTGCAGGAGGGCAAGGGGACGAACCGCCGGGGGCAGGCCGCCTTCCTGCAGCATGATGCCCACGCGGCTGCGCAGTGCGGCGCCTGCGCGCCAGGGATCCTGCCCGAGCAGGCGGACGCTGCCGCCGCTGGGCTTCTGCAGGCCCTGGGCGCACTCCAGAGTAGTGGTTTTGCCCGCTCCGTTGGCTCCCAGCAGCGCGGTGACGCGGCCGGTCTCCGCCCGCAGACTCACGCCGTCGAGCACCCGGACCATTTTTCCGTCCAGCGAGGACACGGGCCCGAAGTCCTTGACGAGCCCGCACACTTCGACGGCAGGGGAGGAGGAAGGCACCGAATAATTCTACGCTAGGTAGTAGCCCGTTGTGCCTGCCCGCCGGGCACCCGATGGGTAGCCTCGCCTTACTGGAAGCGGCAGGCAATGTGGAATAGATTAAGTCACGGTTATGTTGTCTTAATTGGCCGTCCACTTTGCGGCCGGTTCCCCGCGTACCCTGAAGGAGGCCCCGCGATGTCCCATCCCGTTGCGCCCGGGCAGACCAGGGCGCACACCCCCTACGAGGGGACCGACGACGCCGAGTATCCACGCGTAGTCGACGAGCGGACCAGAGACAAGGTGCTCGCCGCCGTGCTGGAACACGGGCCCGTGAGTGCCGCTGAACTGGGAGATCTGCTCGGCTATACGCCCGCGGCTGTCCGGCGTCACCTCGACGCCCTGTCCCGTGACGGACTGATTGAAGTCAAGGGCATCGGCAGCCCGTCTCCCGGAGCCGGACGCCCGGCCCGGCGTTATGTACTCAGCCAGCGCGGACAGACGCGCCTCGGCAACGACTACCTCCACATTGCCCAGGCCGCCCTGGGGCAGCTGCGCGAAGTGGCAGGGCCCGACGCCGTCCGCCAGTTTGCAGCGGGCAGGTTCGCCGACATGGAGGAGCGGTACCGCCCCATCATCGAGTCCGCGGGCGAGCGGCTGGAGGACCGGGCAGCGGCACTGGCCGAAGCGCTGAGCCTTGACGGCTTTGTCGGTTCCACCAGGGAGATCGGCCGCAACGCACCCAATGCAGCAATGCTGAGCGTGCAGCTCTGCCAGGGACACTGCCCCATCCAGGAACTCGCAGCGGAATTTCCGGATTTCTGTGAGCAGGAGACCGGGGTTTTCGCCAGGCTGCTCGGCGTGGACGTGCGCAGGCTCTCCACCCTGGCAAGCGGCGGGCACGTGTGCACCACCCATATACCGATCGGCAGGGTGGCGCGCGCAGCACCCGAAGCCGCTCCAAACACGGACGCCGTCCCCCCGGCTCCGCAAACGTACGCAACTTTCGTCTCCAACCATCAGCAAGGAAGGCCGTGATGACGGATCAGACAGATCAGAAGGCATTGGTTCCCGACGCCGTGCCCGCTTCAGTGATCAGCGACATCCTCGAGAGGAACCCCGAACTCCACGGTATCGGCACCTACGAGTACGGCTGGTCCGACAAGAATGATGTCGGCGCCAACGCCAAGCGTGGTCTCGACGAGGAAGTTGTCCGCGACATTTCCTCAAAGAAGAGCGAGCCCCAGTGGATGCTCGATATGCGGCTCAAGGGCCTGAAGTACTTTGACCGCAAGCCCATGCCGACCTGGGGTGCGGACCTCTCGGGGATCGACTTCGACAACATCAAGTACTTCGTCCGGTCCACCGAGAAGCAGGCGGGCAGCTGGGAAGAACTTCCCGAGGACATCAAGAACACCTACGAGAAGCTCGGTATCCCCGAAGCTGAGCGCAACCGCCTCGTCTCGGGCGTCGCAGCGCAGTACGAGTCCGAGGTTGTCTATCACCAGATCAACGAGGAACTCGAGCGCCAGGGTGTCATCTTCATGGACACCGATACGGCACTGCGCGAGCACCCGGAGTTCTTCGAGGAGTACTTCGGATCGGTCATTCCGGTCGGAGACAACAAGTTCGCGTCGCTGAACACCGCGGTGTGGTCCGGCGGATCGTTCGTGTATGTCCCCCCGGGAGTACACGTGGAGATCCCGCTGCAGGCGTACTTCCGGATCAACACCGAGAACATGGGCCAGTTTGAGCGCACGCTGATCATCGCCGACGAGGACTCCTACGTGCACTACATCGAGGGCTGCACCGCCCCGATCTACACGTCGGACTCCCTGCACTCCGCCGTCGTCGAAATCATCGCCAAAAAGGGTGCCCGCGTCCGCTACACGACCATCCAGAACTGGTCCAACAACGTGTACAACCTGGTGACCAAGCGCGCCATCGCACACGAGGGCGCCACCATGGAGTGGATCGACGGCAACATCGGTTCCAAGGTCACCATGAAGTACCCGGCTGTCTACCTGGTCGGCGAGCATGCCAAGGGCGAGACCCTGTCGATCGCCTTTGCGGGTGAAGGCCAGCACCAGGACACCGGTTCCAAGATGGTGCACATCGCACCGAACACCAAGTCCTCGATCATCTCCAAGTCGGTTGCCCGCGGCGGCGGACGCGCGGCGTACCGGGGGCTCGTCCAAATCCGCGAAGGCGCCTCGCACTCGGCGAACACGGTCCGCTGCGACGCCCTTCTTGTCGATTCGATCTCCCGTTCGGACACGTACCCGTACGTGGACATCCGTGAAGATGACGTGACCATGGGCCACGAGGCTACGGTCTCCCGCGTCAGTGAGGAACAGCTGTTCTACCTGATGTCCCGCGGCATGCCCGAGGATGAGGCGATGGCGATGATCGTCCGCGGATTCATCGAGCCGATCGCCCGGGAGCTCCCAATGGAGTATGCCCTCGAACTCAACCGCTTGATCGAACTCCAGATGGAAGGAGCCGTAGGCTGATGGCCGAAACTTCACAATTGAGCCCCGGACTGACCGACGAAAAGGCTCGCGTCGGAGCGCCCTCCGATGAGGAGAAGGTAGCCATTGACGGTTTCACCGAGGAGGGCGAAAACCTTTCCCCGCTGAACACCGGAACGGAACAGCACGGTGCACGGCGGCACAGCCACGGCGATGAGCCTGTGGTGCCGGAGGCCTCGCGCGGCGAGCGCCTCAAGTCCTACCGTCTGGCCGATTTCGCCCCGCTGACCGGCCGCGAGGAGGACTGGCGGTTCACTCCGCTCAAGCGTCTCCGCGGATTGCACAGCGAGCCGTTGTCCGGTCAGGCCCCGGCGGTCACGGTGACCGGCGCATCCAATATCCAGGTTGAGACTGTCGGCCGGGACGATGCCCGCTTCGGTTGCGCCGCTGTCCCCGAGGACAGGGTGTCGGCCGCGGCCTGGGAAGCAGTGACCGCCGCCACCGTCATCACCATTCCTGAAGAGACGGTCGCTGACTGCGAAGTGACCGTCAGCGTGCGCGGCACCGACAGCGCCGCAGCGGCGCAGCACATCATCATCGACGCGCGCCGGTTCTCTCGGGCAGTGGTGGTTCTTGACCACCAGGGCAGCGCCGTGCTGTCACAGAACGTCGAGATCCTGGTTGGCGACGGCGCTGAACTCACCGTCGTCAGCGTCCAGGAATGGGACGACGACGCCGTTCACGTCTCCTCCCAGCAGGCAAAGATCGGCCGCGACGCGCGCTTCAAGCATGTTGTGGTCAGCCTCGGCGGCGACCTCGTGCGTCTCACGCCGTCGTCGTTCTTCACCGCCCCCGGCGCGGAGGTGGAGATGTACGGTCTCTACTTCGCGGATGCCGGGCAGCATCTCGAGCAGCGGCTGCTCGTTGACCATGCCGTTCCGAACTGCAAGTCCCGCGTGACCTACAAGGGCGCGCTGCAGGGCCAGGGCGCGCATACCGTGTGGGTCGGCGACGTCCTGATCCGCAAGGAAGCCGAAGGCACCGACACCTACGAGGTCAACCGCAACCTGGTGCTCACCGATGGAGCGCGCTCCGACTCGGTGCCCAACCTCGAAATCGAAACCGGACAGATCGAAGGCGCCGGACATGCCAGCGCTACCGGCCGCTTCGATGACGAGCACCTGTTCTACCTGATGGCCCGCGGGATCGACGAGAAGACCGCTCGCCGGCTGGTGGTGCGTGGATTCCTCAACGAGGTCATCCAGCAGATCAAGGTTCCGGTTCTGGAGGAGCGCCTCACTGAAGCAGTGGAGCGCGAGCTGGCCGCAGGAAACCTCTGATGGGCGAAGCATCACCGAACGGCATGCCGCAGGGCGAGCTGGTCTGCAACGTGAATGACATCCAGGTCAAGCAGGCTCTGCGGATCCTGATCGATGACTATCCCGTTGCGATCGTGAAGGACTCCGACGGCGGTATCCACGCCATCGGGGATACCTGCTCCCACGCCGACATTTCCCTCTCGGAGGGTGACGTCGAGGGGTGCAGGATCGAATGCTGGGGGCACGGTTCCCAGTTCGATCTGCGCAGCGGCATGCCGCTCCAGCTTCCCGCCTACGAACCGGTTCCGGTGTTCGCGCTCGAGATAGTCGGCGACGAGGTCTACGTGGACATCACCACGGTGACCAACTCCGCGCCGGTTCCCGACCGCGGCTGAACCAGTCCGAAGCCCCAACTTTTCGAACATTTGAGCGATCCTGCTGGAGCAGGATGCAAAGGAGAACCACAGATGTCCACTCTTGAAATCAAGGACCTGCACGTCAGCATCAACACTGAGCAGGGCAACGTCCCCATCCTCAAGGGCGTCACGCTGACCATCAACACCGGTGAGACCCACGCCATCATGGGTCCCAACGGATCCGGCAAGTCGACCCTCGCGTCGACCATCGCCGGGCATCCCCGATACATCGTTGACAGCGGCTCCATCACCCTGGACGGCGAGGACGTTCTGGAGATGAGCGTCGACGAGCGCGCCCGGGCCGGCCTCTTCCTGGCCATGCAGTACCCGGTCGAGGTTCCCGGCGTCACCATGACAAACTTCCTGCGCACCGCCAAGACGGCACTGGACGGCAAGGCTCCGAGCCTCCGGCACTGGACCAAGGACGTCAAGGAGGCAATGACGCAGCTGCGCATCGACGCAGACTTCGCACAGCGCAACGTGAACGAGGGGTTCTCCGGCGGTGAGAAGAAGCGCGTGGAGATCCTCCAGCTGGAACTGTTCAAGCCGCGCTTCGCCATCCTGGACGAGACCGACTCGGGTCTCGACGTTGATGCGCTCAAGGTTGTCTCCGAAGGGGTCAACCGCGAGCACGGCAAGGGCAACATGGGCACGCTGCTCATCACCCACTACACACGCATCCTCCGGTACATCAAGCCCGATTTCGTGCACGTATTCGTCGACGGACGGATTGCCGAGGAGGGTGGCCCCGAACTCGCCGACCGCCTCGAGGAAGAGGGCTACGACCGCTTCCTGGTTCCCGGATCCGCAACCGCCGGCGCCTGATTCCCGGATCCTGAAAGAGAAAGGCTCCTGCACATGAGCGATGTGAATGCAGCACAGACGTCCCTTGAGGATGTCGAAGAGTCGCTGAAGGACGTCATCGATCCCGAGCTCGGCGTGAACATCGTCGACCTGGGCCTGCTGTACGGCCTGAAATACGCCGACGACGGCGCCCTGCTGATCGATATGACCCTCACCACCGCGGCCTGCCCGCTCACCGACGTCATCGAGGAGCAGGTCGGGCAGGCTCTTGACGGAGTCGTCGATGACTGGCGGCTCAACTGGGTATGGATGCCGCCGTGGGGCCCCGAGCGCATCACCGAGGACGGCCGCGACCAGATGCGTGCCCTCGGGTTCAACATCTAGCAGCAGCCTGTCCGGCACCCCGGGTCAGCTGAGGGGACTGGTTTCTCGCGAAATCAAGTCGCCTCAGCTGACCCGATGCCGTTTAACGGCCGCGCGTTCAACAGCGTGCGGGTTCAGGGGCGCGCCCGCCGGAAGATCTCAGCCATTCTGTCGGAGAACAGGACGAAGCGGACCAGCCGGACGCGGCCGTCGTAATCCGAGACGGTCCGAAGTGCGATCCGGGCCACCTCTTCCGGCTCCCAGCCGTAAATGCCCGCGCTGATGGCGGGAAAAGCGACGGACTCCGCTTCAAGGTCCGCGGCGAGCGCCAGGCTGCGCCGGAAACAGGACTCCAGCAGCGCCGGGTCCGTCTGGCCGGCATGACGGTTCGGTCCCACCGTATGGATCACCCACCGGGCCTGCAGCCGAAAACCCGGTGTCGCAACCGCCTGCCCCACCGGCAGCCCGTCCGGAAGCGAATCCCGCCGGACGGCGCGGCAGGCCTCAAGAAGATCCGGCCCGGCAGCCGAATGGATGGCGCCGTCCACCCCGCCGCCGCCCAGCAGCGATGAATTGGCCGCATTGACGACGGCGTCGACCTCCTCGGTGGTGATGTCGCCCTGAACAATTTCCACCTCAGCTGCCATGGGTACTCCGTCCGGTACGCGCCGGGACAAACCCCGGCGCCTTCGCAGGTGCCGATTCTGCGCACCAATGTACTAGCGTGAGGGGTACCGCGATAAGAGGGAGCTTCCCTGGCCCATGCCCTTCATCAACCGCCTGCTCCACTGGGCACGCACATCACCGGAGCGTGCCGCCGTCGTCGTCGGTGACCGGGAACTGACCTACGGTGAGCTGGCTGCCCGGGCATCCCGCAGTGAACTGCCCGCAGGCGGCATGATCGCCATGCAGTTCGAGGACCCCGTGGATTTCGCAGTCGCGTTCACCGCGGTGGTAGGCCAGGGCCGCTGCGCGGCCGTGCTGGACCCCGTCTGGCCCGCGGCGCAGCTGGCCGAGGTCCTCGAGGGTCTCGGGCCTGATGCCGTTCTCGCGGGGGAGCTCTGCCCGGAGGCTTCCCGTCCATCCCAGCTCGCGGACCCTCCGCCCGACGCGCGTTTCTACTGCGGCTTCACCTCCGGGACATCGGGCATGCCGAAGGGCTTTGTCCGTACCGTCGGCTCCTGGTCACGCTCGCTGGAGCGCAGCGTCGACTGGTTCGGGGTCACGCCGGGCCTGCGCGTCTTCGCACCCGGACCGCTGGCAGCAAGCCTGAGCCTCTACGCGCTGGCCGAATGCCTCTACGCCGGCGCCACGTTTTACGCACCCGCTCCGGAAGCTGTTGCGGGGCGGGCCGCGTTCTTGGAGATTCTCCGGTCCGGACACATCGAACACCTCGTCGGCGTGCCGTCCGCCCTGCGCCTTGCGCTGGAACGCGCCGAGACCGCCCTGCCGCACCTGCGCACGGTAGTCTCCGGAGGTTCCCGGCTGTCAGCGGCGGAAGCCGGCATGGTGCTGCGGGCCGCACCGGCTGCCCGCGTCTTCGAGTACTACGGCGCATCGGAGCTCAGCATCGTGACGGTCCGGCGGGTCGACGGCTCTGCCGGGAGCGACGTCGGGCACCCCTTTGCCGGGGTTCAGATCCGGGTGCACGCGGATGGCAGGACAGCTGGGCCCGGTGAGGAAGGGACAATCCACGTACGCACGGACACCGCGATCGAGGGTTATCTGCTCGGCGACGACGGCCGCTCCTTCCAGCGGCACGGGGATTGGGTCACCGTTCAGGACACGGGCTGGATCGACGACGACGACGCCCTGCACCTGACGGGCAGGCATGGAGACATGGTGGTGGTGGCCGGCACCAACGTCTATCCGTCCGAGGTGGAAGCCGTTCTGGCGGGAGCGGGCTACCCGGCGTCCGTCGTGGTGGGTATCCCCGATCCACGGCGGGGCGCCACGCTCGCTGCTGTCATCGAAACCCCGCCGGGAACCGACCTTGATGTGCCCCGGCTCCGCTCGTTCCTGAAGAAACAGCTGCCTCCGCCGAAGGTTCCGCGCCGGATGTACCGCACAGTGCGCCTGCCGCTGACACCGGCCGGGAAGCCCGACCGCGCGGCTCTGGAGGCGATGGTGCGCACGGGAGGTGAGGTGCATGAACTTCCCGCCCGATGAACGTCCGCCCGGCAGGCGGCCGGCGGTGGTGCTCTGCCGGCGTACCCCGTTCGGCCGCCTGCGTGGCGCCTTCGCAACGGTTGAGGTCCACGATCTCCTTGCGGGTGTGCTGGCCGCCGTCCTGCGGGATGCGGAGCTGCCGGCCGGGGAGATTGATGACGTCATCATCGGCAACGCCGCCGGGGGCGGAGGGAATGTCGCACGGCTGGCCGCACTCACTGCGGGCCTCCCGGCAACGGTGACCGGCATCACCCTCGACCGGCAGTGCGCCTCAGGCCTGGACGCCATCGTGCATGCCTGCCGGCTGGTGGAGTCGGGGGCCGGCTCCTGGTATCTGGCCGGGGGAGCGGAGAGCTGCAGCACGGCACCGCTGCGGGCACACCGGTTGACCTCCGTGCCGGATGCCCCGGACTTCTATACGCGCGCGAGGTTCGCTCCGGACTCGCACGGCGATCCCGACGCCGGTGAGGCGGCTGAAAATGTTGCCGCCGCCTTCGGTATCGGGCGCCCGGAGCAGGACGCGTTTGCCCTGCGCAGCCACAGCCGCACGGCGGCCGCACGGGGGCTGATGGCAGCGGAGATAGTTCCCGTGAACGGATACGGAACGGACCAGACCGGGCGCCGCGGCATGTCAGCCCAACTGCTCGGCCGTTTCCCGCCGGCCTTCCGCGCAGATGGAACCGTCACGGCGGGCAACTCCTGCGCCGACGCGGACGGCGCGGTGGTGGCCCTCGTCACCAGTACTGAAAGGGCCGCCGCTGCGGGCTTCACCCGGGTTCTGGAGTTCCACGGTTCAGCCAGCGCGGGCAGCGAGCCCGCACTGTTCGGCATCGCCGGGGCGCATGCGGTGGGGAAACTCCTCGGAGGGCTGCAGCTGAGCCCCGGCAACATCACCGGCTGGGAATACAACGAGGCGTTCGCCGCACAGGTTCTCGCCTCTGCCCAGCTCATCGGCATCGCTCCCGAGAAGCTCAACCTGCACGGCGGAGCATTGGCCTACGGCCACCCGTACGGAGCGTCCGGCGCCATGCTCGTGGCCAACCTCCTCCGCCGCGTATCAGTCCCGGGCGGCAGGCCGGACGGCGTCGGCTGGTCCGTCGCGGCGGTCAGCGCTGCGGGCGGCGTGGGTACGGCCGCGGCCTTCCGGCCGCTGACGCTCCGGTAGGGCTGACGCTCCGGTTGGACGGTTCTGCAGCGGCTCCCCGCTTCCCCCTGCGGGAGGATCCTGTCGGACAACTGCGGCCGGGCAATTAGCCCCGGAAGGCATCCGGCGCGTCACCGGGGAGTGCGCCGTCGTCGTCGTGTTCCGGGTCGGCGAGTCCGCGAGCCGCCAGTGCCTCGCCCGTCTGCTGGGCATAGGCCACCGCACCGATGAAGACCGGAAGGATCAGCGCACGCGGACTGCGCTCCAGGCCGCGCGCCCTGGCGGCGTCCCGGGAATCCTCTGCCGCACCGACCAGGTAGGGAATGCTGCGGAGCATCAGTGCGACGGTCAGTCCGAAACGTTCAGGATCCGCACCGAACCGCTTCAGCGGGTGGGCCAGCAGCACCAAGCCGTCGAGGAGCCGCTGGCTCTCGGTTGTGAGGGTCACCAGCAGGGCGGCAAGGACACACACCACGATGTTCCCCACCACGATGAACGCGGTCAGGGGGCCGGCGTTGAACCACTGGAAAGCGCCGAGAATGAGGATCAGCGGCCACATCCGGGCGAGCGGCCGGACCAGTTCCCGCACGGTCAGGCGGGCGCCGGCCAGGTAGGCGAGGATCACCAGGCCGAGAGCCCCGAGGGTGACCCACGGCGACCACAGGGTGAGCACCAGGACCGAGAGCACCGCCACCGGGATGAACTTTGCCCACAGCGGCGCAGCATGGAGCACCGACGTCCGCTCAACGTAGGCGCCGAGGAGGCTGGCGTGTCCCCTCACCGCCGTCCCTCTGCGGCTGCCCCGTGGAGGCTGAGTTCCCGGTACGCGGCCACCGCGTCGGCGGGCGCGCCGTCGAAGACGATCCTGCCTGAGTCCACCACCAGGGTTCGCTCGGCCTCCCGGGCGAACTCGAGTGAGTGGGTCGTGAAAATGACCTGCTGGTCGAGGCTGCGGAAAAGGCTGCGCACCCGCGCTTCATTCCGGAGATCCAGGAGGGTGGTGGGTTCATCGGCAACCAGGACCACAGGGTCGCAGGCCAGCACCACCGCCAGCGCGAGGAGCTGGCGTTCACCTCCGGAGAGATCGTAGACGCTTTGGTCCGCCAGATGGGCGAGGCCGAACCGTTCCAGGACCTTTTCCGCCGCCGCGCGCCGTTCTCCCCGGTGCCGGTGGCGTCGGCGCAGGGAAAGCTCGACGTCCTCACGCCCGGTGGGCATGACGAGCTGGGACAACGGGTCCGTGAACATGAACCCCACGCTGCGGCGCACGGCGGAACCGCGCCGCGCAGTGTCGAGGCCATTCACTGACACGCGCCCCGAGGTGGGCAGCACCAGCGAGTTGATCAGCTTGAGCAGGGTCGACTTGCCCGAACCGTTAGCCCCGATGATGCTGATGCGCTTCTCGCCCAGGAACAGGTCCAGCGGGGCAAGGATCTGCCGTGTTGCCGGATGCTCGGCCTGGACGGCTGCGCCGTCGAACTGGATCATGCGGATCAGGACCGGCGTGCCGGACGGGACTGAAGCCGCGGGAACGCCTTGACGACGCTGAGTCCGATCGCGGCCGCTGCCAGATTTTTCAGGATGTCCCCGGGAAGGAAGACGACGTCGGCCGCTACGGCAGCCGCGAGATCCAGCTTTGCGTTGATCATCATGCCGACAATGCCGAACGGATGCGTAATGAGGAGGCTGGTGGCGGTGCAGGCTGCAAAGAGGGCAAGGAAGCGGAAGCGGTCAAAGCGTCGGAAAACGATGCGCGCGAGGAAACCCACTGCGAACGCGGCGATCGGGAAGGCGATGATGTAACCGGCGGAAGGGCCGAACAGGACTCCGATGCCGCCGCGGAACTGGCTGAAGATCGGCAGCCCGGCCAGGGCCACGGCCACATACAGGCTCAGGGCGGCACCGGCCCGCCACGGACCGAGCACAATTCCAGTCACCATGATGGCCAGGGTCTGCAGGGTGATGGGCACCCCCACCTGGCCCACCGGGATAGCGGGTAGGATGGCACTGGCCGCCACAACGGCTGCGAACACCGCGATCAGCGACAGATCGGTCGCATTCCAGGACGTGCGGGCCCGGGCCGGAGTGCCGGCGGGTGTGGGGTGCGGAGCCGGATTGGTCTGTTGCATCGTGAAGCTTTCTGTGGGATCTACACAACGGTGAGCTGCTACTTACCGAGATTAGTGCCGAAAGAACCAAACGCTTTTGTAGGGTTCCTACAATTTTGAGGCCCGGCCCATGATGCCGGAACAGGGAAAGGCCCAGTCACTGTGATTACCGTGTCGAATCTTGAACTGCGCGCGGGCGCACGGCTACTGATGGACCAGGTGTCCTTCCGGGTAGACCGGGGAGACAAGATCGGACTCGTCGGCCGCAACGGAGCCGGCAAGACCACCCTCACCCGTGTTCTCGCCGGTGAGGGACTCCCGGCTGCGGGCTCGGTGACCCGGACCGGCGAGATCGGCTACCTGCCGCAGGACCCCCGGACGCCCAACATGGAGCAGCTGGCCCGCGACCGGATTCTCTCGGCCCGCAACCTGGACGTTGTGGTGGGGAAGCTCAGGGAGACGCAGGACCAGATGGCCAGCGAGGACCCGAAGGTTCGAGACAAGGCGATGGGCCGCTACGACCGCCTGGAAAGCGAATTCCTGGCGCACGGCGGGTACGCCGCAGAAGCGGAGGCCGCAGCGATTTCCTCGAATCTCGCCCTGCCCGAGCGCATCCTCAACCAGCCGCTGAAGACCCTCTCCGGTGGTCAGCGCCGGCGGGTCGAGCTCGCCCGCATCCTCTACTCCGGTGCGGAGACCATGCTCCTGGATGAGCCGACCAACCACCTGGATGCGGACTCCATCACCTGGCTGCGCGACTTCCTGAAGAACCACCAGGGCGGCCTCATCGTCATCAGCCACGACGTCGACCTGCTCGAGGCGACCGTGAACAAGGTCTTCCACCTGGACGCCAACCGCTCCACGATCGACCTCTACAACATGGGCTGGAAGCGGTATGTGCAGCAGCGTGAAACCGATGAACGCGCGCGGAAGCGCGAGCGGGCCAACACCGAGAAGAAGGCCCAGGTACTGATCGACCAGGCCAACAAGATGCGAGCCAAGGCCACCAAGGCCGTGGCGGCGCAGAACATGGCCAAGCGCGCCGAGCGGATGCTCTCCGGCCTGGACGCCGTGCGCGCCTCCGACCGGGTTGCCGCGCTGCGTTTCCCGGAACCTGCACCCTGCGGGCGTACTCCGATGACCGCGGAGGGCCTGAGCAAGTCCTACGGCTCGCTGGAGATTTTCACCGACGTTGACCTGGCCATCGACCGGGGATCCAAGGTGGTGATCCTCGGGCTCAACGGTGCGGGCAAGACCACGCTGCTGCGCATGCTCGCGGGCGTCGACCAGCCGGATACCGGGAAAATCGTCCCGGGACACGGACTGAAGGTGGGCTACTACGCTCAGGAGCATGAAACCCTCGATACCGAGCGGACGGTCCTGGAAAACATGAGGTCCTCAGCACCGGACATGCGCGATGCCGAGGTGCGCGGCATCCTCGGATCGTTCCTCTTCTCAGGCGACGACGTCGACAAGCCGGCCGGAGTACTCTCCGGCGGTGAAAAAACGCGCCTGGCACTGGCAACCATCGTGGCGTCCTCGGCCAACGTGCTGCTCCTCGACGAACCGACCAACAACCTGGACCCCGCCAGCCGTGCGGAAATCCTCGGAGCGCTGCGGAACTACTCCGGCGCCGTTGTCCTTGTCAGCCACGATGAGGGAGCCGTGGACGCGCTCAACCCGGAACGGGTGGTGCTGCTGCCCGACGGCGTCGAGGACCTCTGGAACGACGATTACCTCGAACTGGTGACCCTGGCCTAGAGGCCCCGGGCATCGAGAATGGCGTCCTCTTCCTCTTCGGATGAAGGCCGCCGTCGTGCCCGTGCGGGCACCGGGGGTGCGCCCGCGTCTTCATGGTCGATGAGGTACTGCTGACGGGCTGCATAGCCCAGTCCCACGAACAAGAGGACGCCGAACGCAAACCACTGCATCGAGTAGGACAGATGCGGTCCGAGGTCGATGGCGGGCTTTGCCGGTGCAACCGGCGCGGTTGCGGGGGCGGGTGTTTCGCTGGCCAGCAGCCCGTAGGCGGCGGTGGACACCGGGTACCCAAGCTGTTCCCTGTACTCGGCCAGGTCGATCGAGGCCAGTTGCCCGGCGGGCGCTGAGCGGTCAAGGGCGGGCTCTGCCGGCCGGATGCGCGCGACGACGGTGACCTCGCCGTCCGGTGCCGGTGGAACGTCGTCGGGGCGGCCGGCCTGATCATTGCCGATGGGCAGCCACCCACGGTTTATGACGACGGCGGTGCCGTCCTTCAGCTTCAAGGGAACCAGCACCTCGTACCCGGGACGGCCGTTGAGCGGACGGTTGCGGACAATGCGCTGTCCGGCGGAGTCATATTCCCCTACAAGGGTGACCGGGGTCCATTCGGCGTTTTCCTCGAAGGCCTCGAAGAACTCCGGGGAGTAGGGGACAGGGGTCCGGTCATAGTTGGCCTGTACCGTGTTGACGGTCGCAGCCGCCTGGTCACGCCGGTCCAGCTGCCACAGCCCCAGCGCGGTGCAGGCGGCAGCAAGGACCAGCACAAGCGCCAGCCAGCCGAACCAGCGGGGTGTCGCCAGATATCTCAGGATGTTCACGGTGCGGCCGGACTGCCTTCCAGCGGCAGCGTCTGCTTCCATAACCCCCGCGTGGTCAGATACTCCTGGAGCCACTCACGGTGCTCGGAGCAGGCCAGCCACACCTTCCGGCGTTCCGGTGTATGGATGCGGGGGTTGTTCCAGAGGAGCTGCCAGGACGCGCTCTGCCGGCAGGCCTTCCGGGAACACACGGGGGCACCGGGTTCGCCCGCTGCGGGGGAGGGCTTTGCACCCGGGAGCTGATCGAAAATGCTCACGCCGCTCCTTCCTTCCTGCCGGTTTCCGTATCCGAATGCGTACCCGTATCCGGTTGCCCACCCTGTTCCTCGACGATTTCGCCCTGGAGCGTGACTGGTTCCCCTGCCTGGGCAGCGCCGGGGGCCGGCGCCTCGAGTTCGGGCGCAGGTGCGCGGTCCAGCAGAGAGTCGCTGTGCGCGAGGTTACTGGTGTCGCTTCCGCCGTTTGCGATGATCACCGCAAAGTAGGGCAGGAAAACGGCCCCGGCAATCATGACCCACTGCAGCCAGCCCTCCACCACGAACACCAGGATCAGGCACACCATCCGGATACCCATGGATACGGAGTACTTGATCATCCGCTGGCGCATCTCATCACTGTGCGCCTCGCGGGCATCACTGATGTTATGGATTTCCGGGCGGCGCTTTGACTGATGGCTCAGCTTGATCATCACACTCCAAGGGGACTCTTCCATTGTCTCACTCCGTCAGCCGTTGTTAAAGTTCCCGCCCTCGCCGCTAGGATCGTACGGATGCAGGCACCGCTGACTGACGAAAGGACCCTCCATGCAGGAAAACACCGCCGCTGGAACGCCAGAACAGAAGACCGGGCGAAGCGTCCTGGTGACGGGCGGCAACCGCGGGATCGGGCTGGCCATCGCGCAGTCCTTCCTCGCCAACGGCGACCGGGTAGCCATCACCCACCGCAGCGGTGACGTTCCGCCCGGCATGCTCGGGGTGAAGGCTGACGTCACGGACACCGCGCAGATCGATGCTGCGTTCGCGGAGGTCGAGGAGGCGCACGGGCCGGTGGAGGTGCTCATTGCCAACGCCGGTATCACGCGGGACACCCTCCTGCTGCGCATGAGCGAGTCGGACTTCACCGACGTGGTCGACACCAACCTCACCGGTGCATTCCGCGTCATCAAGCGCGCCAGCAGGGGAATGATCCGCCTGCGCAAGGGACGCATCGTGCTCATTTCCTCCGTTTCCGGTCTCTACGGCGCACCGGGCCAGATCAACTACTCCGCCTCGAAGGCGGGCCTGGTGGGTATTGCCCGGTCACTCACCCGTGAACTCGGATCGCGGGGGATCACCTGCAACGTCGTCGCACCCGGCTTCATCAACACGGACATGACGGCCGCCCTCCCGGCTGAAACCCAGCAGAACTACCTCTCCTCGATTCCGGCGGGACGGTTCGCCGAGTCGGATGAAGTGGCCAACGTGGTCCGCTGGGTCGCCAGCGATGAGGCGGCGTATATCTCTGGCGCGGTCATCCCCGTTGACGGCGGCCTCGGAATGGGCCACTGACGCAGAGCAATTCACCGACCTACCCCAGCAGGACCAACAGAATCAAGGAGACACCCACCCATGGGCGCACTGGACAGCACAACGGCAATCGTCACGGGATCATCCCGCGGAATCGGCGCGGAGGTGGCGCGGCTGCTCGCTGAGCAGGGTGCCGCCGTCGTCGTCAATTACCGGCAGAAGGCGCCGCGGGCCAAGAAGGTGGTCTCCGGTATCGAAGCAGCCGGCGGCCGGGCCGTTGCGGTGGGCGCCGACCTGACCTCACCGGACGGCGCGCAGGCACTGGTCGATGCTGCCGTGCAGAATTTCGGCGGGCTCAACCTGCTGGTCCTCAACGCCTCCGGCGGCATGGAGACCGGTCTGGGCGAGGACTACGCGCTCAAGCTCAACCGCGACGCCCAGGTGGGCATGCTCCAGGCGGCACTTGAGGTGATGCCGGTCGGATCCAGGGTTGTGTTCGTCACCAGCCACCAGGCCCACTTCATCAATTCAGTGGCCACCATGGACGCGTATGAGCCCGTTGCACGCAGCAAGCGCGCCGGTGAGGACGCACTCCGGGACCTGATTCCCGCCCTGACCGAACGCGGCATCAGCTTCGTGGTTGTTTCAGGGGACATGATCGAGGGCACGGTCACCGCCACGCTGCTGGACCGTGCTGCTCCCGGCGCCATCGAGGCCAGGAGGCAGGAAGCCGGCCGGCTCTACTCGGTGGAGGAGTTCGCGGCGGAAATCGTTGCCATGGCCACGGCGGACGTCCCCACCGGCCACACCGAGTACGTCGGCGGCGCGGAGCACTTCACCCGCTAGCGACACCATCCGGGCCGCTGCGGTCCCCGCAGCGGCCTACAGCCGCACGAAGTGGCGCACAACGTCCAGGTACGGGAAGTTCACCGCCACGTCGGCGGCGGCACGCACGGCGGGCTTGGCGTTGAAGGCGACGCCAAGCCCTGCCGCGGCCAGCATGTCGAGGTCGTTGGCGCCATCGCCCACAGCGATCGTGCGCTCCAGGGGAATCCCGGCCGCTTCAGACCACGCGCGCAGGCAGCGCTCCTTCTCCGCACGGTCCACCACCGGACCGATCACCGACCCGGTGAGCGTGCCCGCATCCACGCCGAGTTCGTTGGCTTTGGCATGCGTCAGGTTCAGCCGCGCCGCGAGCGGCTCCAGGATCTGGCTGAAACCCCCGGACACAACCGCAACCACGTGGCCCGCCTCCAGGAACGCCTCGATCAGATGTTCCGCTCCCTCGCTCAGTTCGATCCGTGTTCCCACATCCTCGATCACGCCTTCAGCCAGGCCCGCCAGCACGGCCACCCGGGCATGCAGGCTCTGCGCGAAGTCGAGTTCGCCGCGCATGGCCGACTCCGTGACGGCGGCAACCTCCGCTTCGCGGCCTGCATGGGCGGCGAGAAGCTCGATCACCTCCTGCTTGATCAGGGTGGAATCCACGTCCATGATCAGCAGCTTGGTTCCCTCGCCGAGCAGCGCCGGCGGCACCACCGCGATCCCCGTACCGTCCGAGGCCAGCGGAGCGACCGCCGTCCGCAGCGTGTCGATCCCGTGGTCGGTACTGACGGTCAGCCCGGCGACCTGGTACCTGCCGGAATCGCTCCGGCTTTCACCGACGACGACGGCGCCGGTCTCCTGCAGTGCCCGGCGCACCTTCGCCGAGTGGGAATCCTCCAGGCGGGTGCCGAAGCTGACAACCCTGTACATCTCCGTCACGTGCCTGCGGCCTTTCCTCGATCCGACTCCTCACCAGCCATTATGGTGCCCGCCGCAGCCGCCGTGAAACGGGTGGGCGATCCCCGGCGGACCCCCTTGCGCACGCTGGCGTTTCATTTAACGTTCCGGGCCGCTCTTGGCCTAGTGTCTACTCTCATGAGTGATGTTCTTGAACTCTCCGGGGTGAGCCTTGTCCGCGGCGGAAAGGCGCTGCTGGACGACATCGACTGGCAGGTCCGGGAAGGTGAGCGCTGGGTCATAATGGGCCCCAACGGCGCCGGGAAGACCACTCTGCTGCAGATTGCCGGTGCCCGGATCCACCCCACGCGGGGCGTTGCGGGCATCCTCGACGAGGTGCTCGGCGCCGTTGACGTCTTCGAACTGCGTCCGCGGATCGGCCTGGCCTCCGCCTCTCTGGCAGCACAGATCCCCGAACATGAAACAGTCCTCAACGTTGTGGTGACGGCCTCCTACGGAGTTACCGGCCGCTGGCGCGAACAGTACGAGAAGCTCGACGAACGCCGGGCGTTCAACCTGCTCCACAACTGGGGCGTCTCCACCATGCTGAACAGACCGTTCGCGTCGCTGAGCGAGGGCGAACGCAAGCGGGTCCAGATTGCGCGTGCCCTCATGGCGGATCCGGAACTCCTGCTGCTTGACGAGCCGGCGGCGGGCCTGGACCTCGCGGGCCGCGAGGACCTGGTTGCCCGCCTGAGCGAACTCGCCGCCGATGAGGACTCGCCGGCCATCGTCCTGGTGACGCACCACCTTGAGGAGGTGCCGCCCGGGTTCACCCACGCGATGCTGCTGCGCGACGGCGCGGTAGTCGCCGCAGGCCCCATCGATGACGTGCTGGTGGCGGAGCACCTGAGCCAGGCCTTCGACCTCCCGCTCGAGGTCACCCGGCGCGACGGCCGGTACAGCGCCGTCGCGCGGTCCTAGCGCAGCGGCAGCACCAACGTGGACCTGTTGCGCGATGCGCTGATTCTGCTCGGCGGTCTCTGGGCAGGGACCATCAACACAATCGTGGGATCGGGAACGCTTGTGACGTTCCCCATCCTGGTGGCACTGGGATACGCCCCTGTGACCGCCACCATCAGTAACGCCATGGGGCTGGTGGCCGGAAATGTGTCCGGGGCGTGGGGCTACCGCGAAGAACTGAAGGGCAACGGCCGCACGCTGGCGCGGCTCCTGCCCGCTTCACTGCTCGGCGGGATTCTCGGGGCGGCACTCCTGCTGAACCTTCCGGAAACGGTCTTCGAGGTGGTGGCGCCCTTCCTGATCGTCGTGGCCCTCGGCTTCGTGATCTTCCAGCCCCGGCTGCAGCGCTGGGTGCGGCGCCGCGCCGAGGCGAAACCGCCCACGCGTTCCCATCCGCTGGCCCTGACCCTGCTCGTGTTCCTGGCCGGCGTCTACGGGGGATACTTCGTCGCGGCGCAGGGAATCCTGCTGGTCGGCATCCTGGGGGTGTTCCTCCATGGCACCATGCAGGCAGCCAACGCAATGAAGAACGTACTCGTCCTCGGCGTGAACCTCATCGCGGCCGTCTCCTACATGATCTTCGCGTTCGACAGGATCGAGTGGTGGGTGGTCCTGCTCATCGCCGTCGGTTCCCTGATCGGCGGTGTCATCGGGTCGAAGGTCGGGCGGCGGCTTTCCCCCGTCGTACTGCGGAGCGTCATTGTGGTCCTCGGACTGGTGGCGTTGTACGTGATGATCGCGCGGCTGGTGAGCTAGGTGGCCCTGGAACGGCTCAGCGATGCCGCAGACCCGCGCGTCAGCGATTACACCGGCCTCACCGACACGCAGCTGCGCAGGCGCCGGGAACCTGCGGAGGGGCTCTACATCGCCGAGAGCACCAAGGTCCTCCGACGGGCCATCGACGCCGGCCACACGCCGCGGTCCTTCTTCCTGACCGACAAATGGCTGCCGGACCTTGAAGACATCCTTGCCCGGTTCCCCGGGGTTCCGGCATATGTCGGGTCGGAGGCTGTCCTGGAGGAGATCACCGGTTTCCACCTCCACCGCGGAGCGCTCGCCGCGATGAACCGGCCGGCACCCCTCGATCTGGGGGAGGTCCTCAGGGACGCCCGCCGCGTTGCGGTCCTCGAGGACATGGTCGACCACACAAACCTCGGAGCGGTCTTCCGGTCAGCGGCGGCACTCGGGATCGACGCCGTCCTGGTGACGCCGCGCTGCGCCGACCCCCTCTATCGGAGGGCGATCCGGGTGAGCATGGGCACCGTCTTCCAGGTCCCGTGGGTGCGGCTGGAATCCTGGCCCGCGGCCATCGGCACGCTGCGCAGTTCCGGTTTCCTGGTGGCGGCGCTGGCGCTTGGCCCCGGCTCGATCGAGCTACAGGAGCTGTCCCGGCGCAATCACGACCGCCTTGCCCTCATTCTGGGCACCGAAGGTGAGGGCCTGTCGCCGCAGACGGTCCAACAGGCCGACGTCGCTGTCCGTATTCCGATGAACGCCGCCGTCGACTCGCTCAACGTCGCCGCGGCGGGCGCCGTCGCCTTCTGGGAATGCCGGGCGGGTACACGCTGACGGGGCCGCGCTGCTTTCGCGGATCCCGCGCCCGTGCGGTAGAGTTGGTTGCTGGCCCACGGGCCCCTAACTTTCAAACCACCGGTGTCTGGCAAAATCCAGGCAACAACAGAAGGTACCGCCATGAAGTCTGATATTCACCCCAAGTACGCAGCGGTCGTTTTCCGCGATCTCGCTTCCGAGAAGTCTTTCCTGACCCGCTCCACCGTGACCTCTGACAAGACGGTTGAATGGGAAGACGGCAACACCTACCCGCTGGTAGAGGTGGAAATCTCTTCTGAGTCGCACCCGTTCTACACCGGCAAGCAGCGCATCATGGACTCCGCCGGCCGCGTTGAGCGCTTCAACCAGCGCTTCAAGGGCTTCGGCAAGAAGTAAGGCGTCCCGAATATTATTGCTGGGCCCGAACCGGAATTTCCGGTTCGGGCCCAGTGGTTTAACGGGGTGTACAGCGGACGGGGCGTCAGGAGAGCCATGGAACGGGCGGCACGGCGGGAATATCACGGGGAATTCAAGGTGGCGGGCGGCAAACTCGTTGTCGCAGACCTCGGCGTTGCCGACGGCCGGTTCAGCGGTGTGTCCATCAATGGCGACTTCTTCCTGGAACCGGATGAGGCCCTTGACGACATCAACGCCGCTCTTGAGGGTCGGCCCATCGGGACGCCGCACGGGGAACTGGCAACTGCAGTCCGTCAGCGGCTCCGGCCGGACGCCGAAATGTTCGGCTTCTCCCCGGAGGCGGTAGCTACCGCCGTCCGTCGGGCCGTCGGGATGGCCTCCTCCTGGGCCGACCACCAGTGGGAGATCATCGGCCCGACCCCGCTTCCGACGGCGATGCACGTCGCCATGGATGAGGTGCTGACCCGCGAGGTGGGCGCCGGGCGGCGGAACCCCACCCTTCGCTTCTGGGAGTGGGAGAGCCCTTCGGTGGTCATCGGCAGCTTCCAGTCCATGCGCAACGAGGTGGACAGCGATGCGGTCCGGCGTCACGGCGTCAGCGTGGTGCGCCGCATCAGCGGTGGCGGAACCATGTTCATGGAGCACGGAAACGCCATCACCTACTCCCTGTACGTTCCACAGTCCCTGGTTGACGGCCTGAGCTTTGCGGATTCCTACCCCTTCCTCGACGACTGGGTGATGGAGGGGCTCAGGAAGCTCGGCATCACCGCCTGGTACCAGCCCCTCAACGACATCGCGACCGACGTCGGAAAAATCGGCGGCGCAGCCCAGAAGCGGCTGGGCAACGGGGGCATGCTCCACCACGTGACCATGTCCTACGACATCGACGCGGACAAGATGCTAGAGGTCCTGAGGATCGGCCGGGAGAAACTCTCGGACAAGGGGATCAGGAGCGCCAAAAAGCGGGTTGACCCGCTGCGCCGGCAGACCGGACTGCCACGCGAGGAGATCATCCGCGTCCTGAGCGACACCTTCCGCGAGCGGTACCAGGCGGTGGACGGAACGCTGCACCCGGCGGAGGTGTCCGCGGCGCAGGTCCTGGTGGAGGAGAAGTTCGGTACAGCGGACTGGCTCTATCGCGTGCCCTGATCCTGCAACGCCGCAGCCTGCGCCCGCAGCGCACGCACCAGGTGGTCGCGCTCCTCCAGCACGATCCGCCGCAGCGACTGCGGTGCGTCAGCGTGACCGGCGAGCCACGAGTCGGTCAGCACGACGACGGGATGGTCCCGTGGCGCCTCGTCCGCACCGAGGTCATGGTCTCCCGGATAGAGTCCGCGCACAATCCTTGCCGACATTTCGATCGGCAGCTCACGCCACACCCGGTCGATCTCCTCGAAGTACGGGCGCACATACGGCTCGCGAAGCTCGACGGGACCTTCCCGGAAACCGGCGATCGTGGCGCTGAGCAGCTCGTTGGACAGCCGGTCCCCGAAGACGATCTCCTTCCAGGCCCTGGCCTTGACCGCTGCATCCGGGACCGCAGTGCAGGCCGTGGTGAAACCGACACGGCCTGCTGCCGTCCGGTCCCGCTGGAGGGCAGCCTCCAGTTCATCGGCGGTCGCAAGGTTCTGCGCTGCGAGCCCCTGCCACAGCTGCCAGGCCAGCTCATCGTCGACGGCCAGTCCCTCAAGGGACCGGCTCCCGTCCAGCAGCCCACGCAGCAGCGGAGCGGGGGTGGGTGTTTTCCTGGCCACGGCAGCCGTTGCGCGGGCCCAGAGCAGCTGGTGGTCGGATCCCGGTTGAGCGCTCTTCAGGCCGCGTTCGAGGAATGCCGCAAACCGTTCGCGAAGCGCCGGCCGGGTCACCCGGGGCGCATAGCGCTCGATCGCGTGGCCCGCGTTCTGGAGCAGCTGCTGGAGGATCCCCACCACGGTTTCGGCCTGGGCCGCGCGTTCCGCCGCTGCCACGTAATCCTCGGCGCTCAGCAGGGCGTCCCGGGTCGAGGACCAGAGCGCAGCCAGGCACACCGCCCGCGCCAGCGGTTCCTCGATCCGGTCCACAGACGCCAGAAGTGTTGCGACGGATCGCTCGTCGAAGACGAGCCGTGCGTAGGTGAGGTCGTCGTCGTTGATCAGGAGCAGATCCGGTTGCGGGACTCCGGCCAGCGCGCGAATGGCCGTGTGTTCGCCGTCCACCAGGGCACTGTGTGAGGACGTGCGCAGCAGTCTCCCGTTCGCGTCGAGGGAGTACAGACCGAGCCGGACGCTGTGCGGGCGCGGTGCCGATTCCTGGGTTCCCGGGTCCACCGCCCGCTGGGTGATTGTCACGGAGGTGTAGGCGCCGTCGTCGTCGGTTTCCACCTCGGCCGCGAGCTGCGGCACTCCGGAGGTCTGCAGCCATCGGCGTGCCCAGTCCGACATGTCCCGTCCCGAGGCAGTGCTCAGGGCGCCCAGGAAATCCTCCAGCGTCGTATTGGAGTAGGCGTGGTCGCGGAAGTAGGCCTGCGCAGCGGCAGCGAACGCGTCGAAGCCCGCGTACGCAACGAGCTGCTTCAGCACCGACGCGCCCTTCGCGTAGGTGATGCCGTCGAAGTTCAGTTTCGCTGCCTCAAGATCAACGATGTCCGCAACGATCGGGTGGGTGGAAGGCAGCTGGTCCTGCAGGTAGGCCCACGCCTTCCGGCGCGTGGCGAAGGTGACCCACGACGACGGCGAATCCAGTGCCTCCGCCACGGCGAGGGCGCCCATGAAGTCCGCGAAGGATTCCTTCAGCCACAGGTCATCCCACCACGTCATGGTCACGAGGTCACCGAACCACATGTGCGCCATCTCGTGCATGATCGTGTTGTCCCGGGCCTCGTACTGCGCCTGCGTGGCCCGCGACTGGAACACGTAGGACTCGGTGAAGGTCACCAGGCCCGGGTTCTCCATGGCTCCGAGGTTGTACTCGGGAACAAAGGCCTGATCGTACTTGCCGAACGGGTAGGGGTAGCGGAACAGGTCGTGGAAATACGTCAGTCCCCGCCGGGTGCTGTCAAAGATGCGCTCCGCGTCAAGGTGCTTGGCGAGGGACCGGCGGCAGTAGAGCGACAGCGGCACGGTCAGGACCTCGCCGTCGCCGACGATTCCGGTCCACTCGTCGGCCACGGTGGCGTACGGGCCGGCAAGCACGGTGGTGATGTAGGTCGAGATCCGCCGGGTGGGTTCGAAGTGCCAGGTGACGGAGCCGTCGTCGTGCCGGTCCCTGCTGCTTTCCGCTCCGTTGGAGGCAACGGTCCACGATTCCGGGGCGCGGACGTGGAACGTGAAGGTTGCCTTGAGGTCGGGCTGCTCGAAGCAGGCGAAGACGCGGCGCGCGTCGGCAGGTTCGTACTGGGTGTAGAGGTAGGTTGCGCCGTCCGCAGGATCCTCGAACCGGTGCAATCCTTCACCGCTGCGGCTGAAGAGGGCGGTGCCGTCCACGGTGACGGAATTATGCTCGGCGAGGCCGGGGAGCCGGATGCGTGCGCCGTCGACAACCACCGCCGGTTCCAGGGCGGTCCCGTTGAGGTTAACGGTCCCCACCTCCGGGGAAATGAAGTCCAGGAACGTGTCTGTGCCGGGTGCCGGGGAGGTGAACGTGATGACCGTCCGTGAGGGAAACCCGATGCTCGCGCTGTCTTCGGCGGTGCGCAGATCAAGTGTGACGTCGTAGCTGGCGACGCTGATGGCTGCTGACCGGGCCGCCGCTTCATCGCGGCGCAGATTCTCGTTGTGCACCGGCTCATTCAATCATGGTCCACGGCAGCCGCTGCGGGGGCAGGTCTGTGCGGCGTGCTCCCACCGGCGGCCGTGCCGGGGTAGGTGTTCGGGCCTGATGCATGGCAATGTGGACCCATGTCCGAGCTCTTTGAAGACTACGCATCCGTGGCCCGCCGAACAGTCGCCTACGACGAAATGTTCGACGCCGCCAATCACCCCCGGGCGGAGTACCGGCCCGTTGCGGCGGCCCTGGACGAGCTCAACCTCGCCGACGTGACCGCCCGCGCGGATTCGATGGCGCGGACCTTCCTTGACCGTGGGGTGACCTTCGACTTTGCAGGGGAGGAGCGGCCCTTCCCGCTCGATATCGTCCCGCGCGTCATCGCGGGCTCGGACTGGGATGTCCTCGAACGCGGTGTCTCGCAGCGGGTCCGGGCGCTCGAAGCGTTCCTGAATGACATCTACGACAAGATGACCGTCGTCAGCGACGGCGTCATTCCCCGGCGTCTGATCACCTCGTCCGCGCACTTCCACCGCGAGGTGGCTGGGTTCGACCCGGCCGGCGGGGTGCGCGTGCACATTTCCGGCATCGATGTGGTGCGCGACGACGAGGGCACCTTCCGCGTACTCGAAGACAATGTGCGGGTTCCCAGCGGCGTCAGCTACGTGCTTGAGAACCGGCGAGCCATGGCGAAGGGCCTGCCCGAGGCCTTCGGGCAACAGCACATCCGCCCGGTCGAGGAGTACCCACGCCGGCTGCTCGCCGCCCTGCGGAAAACCGCGCCGCCCGGTGTGGAGGATCCCACCGTCGTCGTCCTCACGCCGGGAGTCTTCAACTCGGCCTACTTCGAACACACTCTCCTGGCCGGGCTGATGGGAGTTGAGCTCGTCGAGGGGCGGGACCTCATCTGCCGCGGCAACCGGGTCTACATGCGCACCACCGCGGGTGAGCAGCGCGTCGATGTGATCTACAAGCGCATCGATGATGAGTTCCTCGACCCCCTGCAGTTCCGGGCGGACTCCGTCCTGGGCTGCCCCGGCCTGGTCAATGCGGCGCGAGCGGGCATGGTGACCATCGCCAACGCCGTCGGCAACGGCGTCGCCGACGACAAGCTGGTGTACACCTACGTTCCTGACCTGATCCGCTACTACCTCAGCGAGGAACCGATCATCGCCAACGTCGACACGTTCCGTCTGGAGGAGCCGGCGGCGCGCGAGGAGGTCCTCGACCGCCTGGACGAGCTCGTGGTGAAGCCGGTGGACGGATCCGGCGGCAAGGGCCTGGTCATCGGCCCGGACGCATCGGCGGAGGAACTCGCTGCCCTTCGGGCCCGGGTTCTCGCCGACCCCCGCGGCTGGATTGCGCAGCCGGTACTGCAGCTGTCCACCGTACCCACCATGTCCGGCGGCCAGTTCAGCCCGCGTCACGTGGACCTGCGCCCCTTCGCCGTGAACGACGGCGAGAACGTCTGGGTGCTTCCTGGAGGGCTGACCCGGGTGGCCATGAAGGAAGGCTCGCTGATCGTCAATTCCAGCCAGGGCGGCGGGTCGAAGGACACCTGGGTGGTGGACGGCCAGTCGGACAGCGCACCCGCGGCCCCTGCGGCGGCGCCGCTGCACGAGCGCGTCAGTGTCTGGCCGGTCGAGACCGGCCGGCAGGACCGCCAGCCCGAGCAACAGCAGCAACAGCACGCGGGAGAGCAAGAAGGAGAGGTGCCGGCAGATGCTTAGCCGAATTGCGGAGTCCCTGTTCTGGATCGGCCGGTATGTTGAGCGCGCCGACGGCACGGCACGGATCCTGGACGTTCACCTTGAGCGCCTGAACCAGATGCCCCGTCCCGTCCAGCGCGACGTGTCCCGCCAGCTCCTCGGCGTCATGGGCAGCCGTCCCGAGTCTGAAGACTTCGGCCTGCCCGAACTCCTTGAGGCGCTGGCGTTCGACCGCAGCAGCGCCACCTCCATTGCCGGCGCTCTCGGGGCCGCCCGGGAAAACGCGCGGCGTGCCCGTGAGACCGTGTCCGGGAGCGTCTGGGAGGGGCTGAACACCACGTGGTACGGACTGACGCAGCACCGGAAGGACGTCGTCGGAACGTACCGCTTCTGCCACTGGGTGATCGAACGCACGGCCATGGTGCGCGGTCTTTCCGACACCACCATGAGCCACGATGAGAGCTGGCAGTTCCTGGTTCTGGGACGCAGCCTGGAACGGGCAGACATGACCGCCCGGATGCTCTCCACCCGGGACGTCCACGCCTCCGGCCTGTCCTGGGTGAACATGCTCCGCTGCGCCGGCGCCTACGAGTCCTTCCTCCGTACACGACGGGCTTCCTTCGGGGAACAGCATGCGGCGAAGTTCCTCTTGCTGGACAGGCTCTTCCCGCGCTCGATCGTCTATGCCCTGAGCGACGCCGAGAAATGCCTGACGAACCTCAATCCCGCCTACCAGAGGGTCGGCTTCATCAATGATGCCAGCCGGATTGTCGGCCAGGCCCGCACCTTCCTCGAATTCCACCAGACAGATGACTTGATGCTGGAGCTGCCCGAACATATGGAACGAGTCCAGAAGGCGTGTGCACGAGCCTCCGATGCTGTCTCACGCACCTACTTCTCCCAGGAAGCGGAGCTGTCCTGGGTTGGGGAGGTCTCATGACCCGCCTGCTGATCGACCACCGCACAGGGTACGACTACCTGCGCCGCGTGTCCCTGTCCTACAACGAGGCGCGCATGACGCCGCTGACCGATTCGCAGCAGGTCGTGCTCGAGTCCACGATCAGCCTGAATCCGTCGAGCGCCTCCATGGCGACGTACCGCGATTACTGGGGAACCCGCGTCACCTCGTTCGATGTGCAGGTCCCTCACGACCGGCTCGAGGTGTCCGCCCGGACCCTCGTCGAGGTGAGCCGCACCGAACGGATCCCGTCGCCGGAAGAGGTGGTGGGCTGGGAGCAGCTGCGGTCCGACGACGTCCTGAACGACTACGCGGACTGGCTTTCGGACACCCATTTGACGGCACCGAACGAGGAAATCCGTGAACTCGTGAAGGGCGTCGTCGGCAACCAGGACCCCCACTCCGCCGCGCACGGCATCTTCGACTGGCTCAAGGAGGAAATGCAGTACGTCCAGGGGGTCACCGGGGTGCAGTCCAACGCGCGCGACGCGTGGGCCGAACGCCAGGGCGTGTGCCAGGATCTCGCTCACGTCGCGATCGGCGCACTGCGGAGCCTCGGAATTCCGGCCCGCTACATCTCGGGTTACCTTCACCCCCGCCGGACGGCGGGCGTGGGCGAGGCGGTGGCCGGCCAGTCACACGCCTGGGTGGAATGGTGGGACGGCGAGTGGCGGGGCTGGGATCCGACCAACAGCGGTCCGGTGAGCGACTTTCATGTGTCCGTGGCCCGGGGCCGCGACTACCGCGATGTCTCGCCGCTGAAGGGCATCCTTTCGGGCGGCGGCGGATCAACCCTGAACGTGACGGTGGAAATCACCCGCGTAGCGTAACGGGCAGCCGCCTATCCGGCGGCTGCCCCGCGGGTGGAAACCCGCTACTCCTGGACGATCTGGCCCTTGCTGAGGATGGTGAGTCCGGAGTCCGTCACCGTGAAGCCCCGGCTGAGGTCCATCTCCCGGTCGACGCCGATCTTCGCTCCCGGCGGGATGTGGACGTTCTTGTCGATGATCGCCTTGCGGACCACCGCCCCCGCACCGATGGTCACATGATCGAGCAGGACGGATCCGGACACGTCCGCGCCCTCGTCAACGAAGACATCCGTAGCGAGGACGGACCCCTGCACCGCGCCGCCCGAAATGACGACGCCGTTGGACACGATCGAGTCATGGGCGACGCCCGAGACGCCGGTGGCGCTGCGTACGAACTTGGCGGGCGGGGAAATGCTCTGCCGGGTATAAATGGGCCATTCGAGGTTGTACAGGTTGAACAGCGGCAGCGGCGTGATGAGGTCCATGTTGGCGTCGTAATAGGAATCCAGGGTGCCGACGTCGCGCCAGTACTGGCTGTCCCGCTCGGTGGATCCGGGGATTTCATTGGTGGTGAAGTCGTAGACGGCCGCATCTCCGCGCTCCACGAAGTGCGGGATGATGTCCCCGCCCATATCGTGTTTGGTGTTCAGCCGTGCCGCGTCGATCTCAAGCGCCTCAATGAGCGCGTCGGTGTTGAACACGTAATTGCCCATCGACGCCAGGAAGCTGTCCGGGTCATCGGGCAGCCCGGGCGTGGTTGACGGCTTCTCGACGAATGCCGAGATGCGCCCCGGGTTTGCCTGGTCCACCTCGATGACGCCGAACTGGTCGGCAAGGTGCAGCGGCTGGCGCACCGCAGCGACACTCACCGACGCGCCGCTCCTGATGTGCTCCTGCACCATCTGTTCGAAATCCATGCGGTACACGTGATCGGCCCCTACGACCACCACGATGTCCGGATGGGCATCATGAATCAGGTTGAGGGACTGGTAGATGGCGTTGGCGCTGCCCAGGAACCAGCTCTTGCCGCGGCGCTGCTGGGCCGGGACTGAGGCGATGTACTGCTGAAGCTGGGTGGACATCCGCCAGGTCTCGGAGATGTGGCGGTCCAGGCTGTGGGATTTGTACTGGGTGAGCACCACGATCTGCAGATAGCCGGAGTTCACCACATTGGACAGGGCGAAGTCGATCAGGCGGTAGCTTCCTGCGAACGGGACCGCGGGTTTCGCCCGGTCCGCTGTGAGCGGCATGAGCCGCTTTCCTTCGCCGCCTGCCAGTACCACCGCGAGCACTTTTTTGACTGCCACGGTTCATCCCCTTCCGCTCGTCCTTGAGTATGACCTCGTTCGACTCACACTAGAGGACTGGCCCCGCCTGCACTACGTTGGAAACGTGCGAATAGACATTGTGACAAAAGAGTTCCCGCCGGAGATCTATGGGGGCGCAGGTGTTCACGTCGCGGAACTGGCCCGCGTGCTTGCCGGGCGTGTCGATCTGGGCGTCCACTGCTTCGGTGCGCCGCGGGAGGCTGACTACCATGGCGCCCGGGTGAGCACCTATGGCGTACCCCAGAACCTTGCCGATGCCAACGCGGCGGTCCAGACCCTGGGTACGGATCTGTCCATACTGCAGGGCATCGCCGGCGCCGATCTGGTGCACTCGCACACCTGGTACGCCAACATGGCCGGCCATCTCGCCTCCCTCCTGCACGGCATCCCGCACGTCCTCAGCGCGCACAGCCTGGAGCCGCTTCGCCCCTGGAAGGCCGAGCAGCTCGGCGGCGGCTATGCGCTGTCGTCCTGGGTCGAGAAAACGGCCTACGAGGCGGCAGCGGCTGTCATCGCCGTATCGGACGGAATGCGCCAGGATATTCTGCGCTGCTATCCGGATGTTGATCCTGCACGGGTCCAGGTGGTCCACAACGGTGTCGACACCGAAGCGTGGGCCCCGGACCGCAATGACGACGCCGTCCGCGCACTGGGAATCGACCCGGACCGTCCCAGCGTCGTATTCGTCGGCCGCAACACGCGTCAGAAGGGCGTCCCGTACCTGCTGCGCGCTGCGGCGAAGATCCCGTCGGACGTCCAGCTGGTGCTTTGCCTGGGCGCCGCTGACACGCCGGAACTCGCGGCTGAAACCGCGCGGCTGATCGATGACCTTGAAGCCCGGCGCGGATCAGTGATCCTCATCGAACGGATGCTCCCGCGGCACGAGCTGATCCAGATTCTCAGTACCGCCACGGTCTTCGCGTGCCCCTCCATCTACGAGCCGCTGGGCATTGTGAACCTTGAGGCCATGGCGTGCGGGGCGGCCGTCGTCGCAAGCGCAACCGGCGGAATCCCCGAAGTGGTCGAGGACGGTGTGACCGGCACCCTCGTTCCTTTGGAACAGGTGCAGGACGGTACGGGCACGCCGCTGGATCCGGAGGGATTTGTGAACGATTTCGCGGAGGCCGTCAACGCCCTGGTCGCCGACCCAGAGCGCGCCCGCTCCATGGGAAAACGCGGGCGTACCCGGGCCGAGGAGCACTTCTCGTGGGACTCGATCGCGGAGTCCACCCTGAATGTCTACCGTTCGGTTCTCTAGCTCCTGCCCGCCTTCCGGGCGATAAGGGTCTTCTCGTCCAGCGGCGCGTCGGGGCTCGCCCGCAGGATCCGCGCATATTCCCGCGATTCGTCCTGCCGCCTGCGCTCGGCGCCGGTGGCGATGGCGGCGCGCAGGTGGTCGGGACCGTAGCCGAACGCGTCAACCAGGTCGACGGCGTGCGGGCGAAGCTTCAGCAGCAGCCGGTTGATGTAGGGGCCGAGCGTCCGGGCGCGCTGGGCGGAGAGCCGGCCGTTCATCAGATACCACCCGAGATTGTCTTCGATGAGGCACAAGCCGAAGAGGTCGCGCAGCCACGTGAGCACCTGCCGGGTGCCCGGATCCCCGGTTCGGGGAAGGGCCGCTGTGAACGCTTCCCACTGCAGGAGTTCGGCGTGCGCGCGGGCCGCCTGGATGAGTTCCTGCTGGTGCTGGTTGAAGACGGCGGCTGCCTGCGCCGGGGGAAGCCTGCGCGCGCCCCGGAGAGCGGCGGCCAGTTCGCCCACCATGGTGTCCACACGTCCGCAGAGAAGCTCGTGCTGCGTTCCCTCGTCGCGCAGCGCAATCGCTGACTTTCGCTCCGACCCGGTGTCGACGACGGTCTGGAGCACCCGGCGAAGACCGGTCCTGTGGAGTGTCCGGTCTGCAGCCTGGGTGGCGACGAAGCGGGCGAGGACACCGAAATCAACCCCCTGGAACTCCTTGGCGTAGTCGGCGAGCAGCCGCTTGGCCACCAGCTGCAGCAGGACGTTGTTGTCGCCCTCGAAGGTGGTGTAGACGTCAAGGTCAGCGCGCAGGGACGTATACCTGTTCTCGGTGAGGAAACCGGCACCGCCGCTGGCTTCCCTACACTCCTGGAGAGTGTCGAGGGCGTGCCAGGTGGACAGCGGCTTCAGCGCCGCGGCAAGAGTCTCGAGGTCCTGCCGGTCCTCGTCGCTGGCATGCTCACCGGAGAAGACGCCGTCGAACTTGGTGAGCAGCTCCTCATGGGCGAAGGATGCGGCATAGGTGGTTGCAAGGCGGGGAAGGAGCCTGCGCTGGTGGAGCTGGTAGTCGAGGAGTACCTCTTCGGACAGTTCCGACCCTGTGGTGAACTGACGGCGCTCCACCGAATACTGGATGGCGGTCTTGAGGGCCAGTTTGCTGGCAGCCACGGCGGCGCCGTCGAGCGAAACCCTGCCCTGGACGAGAGTGCCCAGCATCGTGAAGAACCGGCGGCCGGGCGATTCGATCGGGGAGGTGTAGGTGCCGTCCTCGCTGACGCTTCCATACCGGTCGAGCAGGTGAGCGCGGGGTACCCGCACATGGGTGAAGTGCAGCCGTCCGTTGTCGATGCCGTTCAGTCCGCCTTTAAGCCCGTCGTCCTCCCCTCCGATACCCTCAAGGAAGTTCCCTGCGTCGTCCCGCAGCGGCACGTACAGCGCATGCACGCCGTGGTTCACCCCGCGCGTGATCAACTGTGCGAAGACAACTGCTGCCTTCCCATCGATGGCTGCGTTGCCGATGTAGTCCTTCCAGGCGGCACGGAACGGCGTGTGCAGGACAAACTCGTTGGTCTCCGGCTGGAAGGTGGCGGTGGTGGCGATGCTCGATACATCCGACCCATGGCCCGTCTCCGTCATGGCAAAGCAGCCCGGGATGTCCATGTTCATGATGCCCGGTAGCCACCGGCTGTGGTGCTCCTCGGTGCCCAGGTGGAGAACCGCTGCTCCGAACAGTCCCCACTGGACACCTGCCTTGATCTGGAGGGAAGGATCAGCGACCACCAGTTCCTCGAAGCCGGCGATATTCCCGCCGTGATCGTCCGATCCGCCCAGCCCGCTCGGGAACGCACGGTGCACAGCCTTGTTCCGCACGAGCAGGTGAAGCTGGTCGAGGCAGCGCGCGCGGTGCTCTGCGGAGGTGGCCCCCTCTACCTTGTGCAGGGCCGGGTCGGCGGCGAGCGCGCGGGCGGTTCGCCGGGAGTCCGCCCAGCGGCCGAGCAACTGCTCGCCGAGGGCCGCAACATTGACAACAGCGGCGTCGTCGTCGTGGATGGGGAGCGTCGCGGGAACCGGGAATTCCGGACGCGTGGCGGTCTGGGTCATGATTCGTCCTTCAAGGGTGGGTTACGGCGTGGGGTACGGACAGCAGAAGCGTGCGGCACGGCCGCCACAATGCCGTCGAAGAGCCAGGTGGTGATGGAATCGGCAAGGTCGGCTTCGCTGGGTCGGTGGGGCCCGGGGGGTATGGACAGCCACTGTTCGCCGGCGGCACGGACCATACCGATTGCCGCGCGTGGCCACAGAGCGAGCGGCTGCGGAATCGTCGTCGCCGGCTGCTCCGCAAGGTAATCGACCATGGGGCTGGCCAGCATGGCGGAGATGGCGTCGAAGAAGGAACTCAGCGTCGGAGAGCCCTCCAGCGCGGAGCCGGACTCCGGTGCCGGCTGCGTCACGAACACATAGACGTTCGGTGAGGATTCAGCCATCTGAAGATAGGCCGACACCATGGCCCGCAGGCCTTCCCGGGGGGTGGCGGCGTTCCTGGCCGCCTCAATCAGCTGCTCCTGCATTCGGCTGACCACTTCATCGCCCATGGCGCGCTGCAACCCGGCCTTGTCCCCGAAATACCGGTAGAACACCGATTTGGACGTATCAGCGGCCGAGGCGATCTCCTCCATCGAGGCACCCGGTCCGATCCGGTGCACGGCCTTGCGGGCAGTCCTGATGAGCGCTGCGCGTCGGGCCTCGCGATGCTTTGACCACCTGCTGGACCGCCCGTCGACGGCACCGGCACCGGCGGGTGCAATAAGCTGATTCACGATACCCAGCGTATCAGGTACGCTGGGTATCGATAACACTCGAGTCCTGACGTCCTCCTGGTCGTGAGGCCCCTCGGATTCCCGAATTTTCAACCGCATGCCCCGACCCCGCATGTACGCCCCACCCAAGGAGCAGCAATGAACTCACTTCCCAGCGAGCAGAACCCCACCCCGGAAAGCGGCGCAGGCGCCGTTGGGAAGCCGCGTGCCGCCGTCGTCATCGGTGGTAACCGCATCCCATTTGCCCGTTCCGGTGGGTCGTACGCCTATTCCTCGAACCAGGACATGCTGACCGCAGCCCTCGACGGCCTCGTCGCGCGCTTCGGACTGCAGGGGGATCGGATTGGAGAAGTCGCTGCCGGTGCTGTCCTGAAACACTCGCGCGACTTCAATCTGACCCGTGAAGCCGTGCTCGGATCGGCATTGGCAGCTGACACACCGGCCTACGATGTGCAGCAGGCCTGCGCCACCGGACTCGAGACGGTGATCGGCCTCTCCAACAAGATCAAGCTCGGTCAGATCGAGTCGGGAATTGCCGGTGGAGTTGATTCCGCTTCGGACGCCCCGGTGGCGGTCAGTGAGGGTCTGCGGCGCGTACTGCTGGACTTCTCACGGGCGCGGACAACCTCCCAGAAGCTTGCAGCACTCCGGAAGCTTCGCCCGGCTGACCTTTCGCCGGACGCGCCTTCCACGGCGGAGCCGCGTACCGGCCTGTCGATGGGGGAGCATCAGGCCATCACCACCGCCCGCTGGAACATCACGCGCCAGGCACAGGACGAGTTGTCCCTCGCAAGCCACGTCAGGATGGCGGAGGCTTATGACCGAGGCTTCTTCGATGACCTCGTCACGCCCTTCCGGGGAGTATCGCGGGACAGCAACCTGCGGCCTGACACATCGCTGTCGAAGCTGGGGTCGCTGAAGCCGGTATTCGGCCGCAACCTGGCGGATGAAGCCACCATGACCGCCGGCAACTCCACGCCGCTGACGGACGGCGCAGCCGTGGTGCTGCTCGGCTCCGAAGAGTACGCCCGGGAGAACAACCTGCCCATGCTGGCCAATGTGGTGGATGCCGAAGCGGCGGCCGTTGACTTCGTCCATGGCAAGGAAGGCCTGCTGATGGCGCCGGTCTATGCCATGCCGCGCCTGCTGCAGCGGAACAACATGACCTTTGACGATTTCGACTTCTTCGAGATCCACGAGGCCTTCGCAGGGACCGTCCTGGCGAGCCTCGCTGCCTGGGAAGACGATGATTTCTGCCGTAAGCAGCTCGGACTCCCGGGTGCCCTCGGAACGGTGGACCGCAGCAAGCTGAATGTGAACGGCTCATCCCTTGCGGCCGGGCACCCCTTCGCGGCGACCGGCGCGCGCATCGTTGCATCGCTGGCGAAGTCCCTGGCGGAAAAGGGGTCGGGGCGCGGGCTTATCTCGGTCTGCGCGGCCGGCGGGCAGGGCGTCGTCGCGATCCTGGAGGCGCGCTGATCATGGCTGACACCTACCTCAAGCTCGTCAACGCACAGCCGTTGGACAGGGTTGCGAAAGCAGCAGGGCTTCCCCGTCCCGTTCCGCTCCGACGGTACGTTTCCGGCGAGCCGCTGGTCCCGGGCCCCGTTCTGGTCCTGGGCAGTTCGCCTGGAACGCAGGCCGTGGCGTCGATCCTCCTCGAATGGAACCTCGACGTCCGGCGGCATCTGCGGCCGAAGGAGAAGTTCGGGGCAGCCGTCGTCATCCTCGACGAGCTGAGGGACCCGGCTCAGCTGTCGGGTGCTTTTCTCGAGCTTGGATCGGTGCTGCGCCAGCT
Source organism: Arthrobacter subterraneus (assembly GCF_900099735.1). GTDB lineage: Bacteria > Actinomycetota > Actinomycetes > Actinomycetales > Micrococcaceae > Arthrobacter_D > Arthrobacter_D subterraneus. The sequence goes on from NZ_FNDT01000002.1 coordinate 190,607, forward strand.
CCGGCCGGGGGGCCGCGTCATCACCATCTCGAGGCCCACCGCCGGTGCCACGGCGCCGCAGACAGCTGCGGCCCGGCATGCTGTGGACGGCGCCCTGCGGAGTCTGGCCAAAGAACTGCGGGGCGGTGCGACCGCCAATGGAATCCTCCTCGGGGATGACGTACAGACGGATGCGTCCGGTGTGGGCGCGGCTCTGGAGTTCCTGCTCTCGGGCAAGAGCGCCTACGTTGACGGGCAGTTCATCACCATCGGCACCTCTGCCGGTACGCAGGCACGGCGCCGGTCTGCTCCGCTCGCGGGACGTACGGCAGTGGTCACCGGTGCCGCGCGCGGGATCGGCGCGGAAATTGTCCGCGTGCTACACCGGGACGGCGCGCACATCATCGCCGTTGACGTGCCGGCCGCCGGAGAACAGCTCGCTGCGGTTGCCAACGGCGTCGGCGGCACTGCGCTGCAGGTGGACGTCACGGCTCCTGACGCCGCCGGGCGTATTCTCCGGCATGCTGCAACCCGTTACGGATCTCTCGACATCATGGTGCACAATGCCGGCATCACCCGCGACCGTCTGCTGGCCAACATGGATCCGGCGCGGTGGAACTCGGTCCTGGCTGTGAATCTCGAGTCCCAACTGCGCATCAACGAGGAACTCCTTGCATCCGGTGACTTCAGCAGTGCCGGGAGCATCGTGTGCCTCGCCTCCACCAGCGGCATCGCAGGCAACCGCGGGCAGACCAACTATGCCGCCTCGAAGGCCGGAGTAATTGGAATGGTCAGGGCCACGGCGGATGCGCTCGGCGGCTCCGCGCGTTCGATCAACGCAGTCGCTCCCGGATTCATCGAGACCGACATGACCGCGAAGATCCCGTTCGCTACCCGGGAAGTGGCGCGCCGGCTCAGCAGCCTCCAGCAGGGCGGTCTGCCGGTTGATGTGGCTGAAGCGGTCGCCTTCCTCGCCTCCGCGGGCAGTGCCGGAGTCAACGGTCAGGTGCTGCGGGTGTGCGGCCAAAACCTGGTCGGTGCCTGATGGAGCAGCTGTTGCACGCCCCGCCCCGGCTCACCGCCCTGTACGCCGCTGCGCTGGCGCGCTCAGCGAAGCCCGGACGCAGCCGGGAAGCCGGCAGCCTCCGGTTGCCGACTGACCGCCACCGGCTTGACGGGGTGACTGCCGTTCCGGAGAAGGTCCGGGAGTTCCAGCACCTGATGCGCAGTCCGCAGACCGCGTTCCTTCCGTCCGGGTATCTCCATATCGTCGCGTTTCCCGTGGCTGTGAGCGTTCTCGCCCGGCCTGATTTTCCCTTGCCGCTGCTCGGGATGATCCACCTTAGGAACGAGGTGCAGCACCTCCGCCCCGTCCCGACGGACGCCCGCCTGAGCGTGGTCGCGGGGGTCGAGAACCTGCGGCCGCACCGGAGCGGCACCCAGGTGGACGTGGTGGTGGAGGTGGAAGCCGCGGGTGTACCTGTCTGGACGGGCAGGTCAACCTATCTGGCCAAGGGCATCCAGGCGTCCAGCACCCTATCGGCCCCCTCGACACCGGCCGAACCCGGGCGGGACGAGGGCCTGCCCGCCTTTCCCACGGGGGAGTGGTCGCTGTCCGCGGACACCGGCAGGCGTTATGCGGCGGTGTCCGGCGACTACAACCCCATTCACCTGGGTGTCCCCTCCGCGCGGCTACTTGGCATGAAGCGCCCGATTGCGCACGGGATGTATCTGGCGTCGCGGATGGTGGCCGAGGCCGGGCCGGGGGAGGACGCCGGTTTCCGATGGACCGTGGAGTTCCGGACCCCGGTCCCCTTGCCGTCGAAGATCCTGCTGTCTGCCCAGGTGGACAGGTCTGATTCGGCGAAGTGGCACGGAGCCGAGGTGGTCGCGTGGGATCCACGCCGCCGTCGAGCCCATTTCGTGGGACGCCTCGAAGCCCTCGGATAGTCCCATGGCCGCGGAATAGTCGCACGGCCGCCAGCCTGTGCGTCGGGGTGAAAATAACGGCGTGGTGCCCACCTACACTGATCTCATGAATGACGATTCCCGGCTCGCCGCTGCCCGCCGTCTTGATGCCGAGGATCCGCTCGCACCATACCGGCTTCTGTTCGAAGGGCACGACGACGACGCCATCACGGCCTACCTGGACGGCAACTCCCTTGGGCGCCCGCTCAGCGCAACCATCGGGCGCCTGACCGCTTTTGTCCGGGACCAGTGGGGTGGGCGGCTCATCCGCGGCTGGGACGAGGACTGGCTGCAGCTCCCGCAGCAGGTGGGGGACAGGATCGGCAGGATCACCCTGGGCGCCGGCCCCGGGCAGTGCGTGGTTGCCGATTCCACGAGCGTGCTCCTCTACAAGGTCATCCGGGCAGCGCTCGCGCTGCGGCCAGAACGCTCCGAGATCGTCATCGAACGCGACAACTTCCCCACTGACCGGTTTATCGTCGAGGGCATTGCAGCCGACCGCGGCCTGTCGGTGCGCTGGGTGGAGGCCGACCACGACGCCGGCCCTACTCCGGAGGGGGTGAGCCGCGTGCTCAGCCGGGACACCGCCGTCGTCGTCCTCAGCCATGTCGCCTACCGTTCCGCTCACATCGCGGACATGGAGGCAATCACGCGGCAGGTGCATGACGCCGGAGCACTCATCGTGTGGGACCTGAGCCACTCGGTCGGGTCGGTTCCGGTGCACCTGGACGCGTGCGGCGCCGACTTCGCGGTGGGCTGCAGCTACAAATACCTCAACGGCGGCCCAGGGGCCCCAGCGTGGGCCTATGTCGCGCAGCGGCACCAGACCGACCTTTCGCAGCCCATCCAGGGCTGGCTGGGAAGTGCGGATCCATTTGGGATGGGCTCGGGCTACCAGCCCGCGGAGGGGATCCGCCGCATGGTTTCCGGTACACCGCCGATCCTCGGGATGCTCGCCCTGCAGGACATGCTCGACGTTCTCGAAGACGCCGGTATGGACGCTGTCCGGGCGAAGTCGGTCAGGCTCACCTCCTTCGCCGTCGACACGGTCGAGGAACTGATGGGTTCCTACGGGGTGACGATTGCCTCACCCCGCGATCCCGACCAGCGCGGCAGTCACCTGACGATCGACCACCCTGAGTTCCGCACAATGCTCTCCGACCTCTGGAACGACGGCGTTATCCCGGACTTCCGCAATCCAGACGGCCTTCGTCTCGGGCTGTCTCCGCTGTCCACATCGTTCGAGGAAACATTCATCGGAATCCGTGCCATCGCCGAAAAGCTCCAGGCGAACCTCCTCGATTGAACTCCTGGGCCCTGATCGTGTTAGAGTTTTTCTCGCTGCTTTCGAAGGTTTTGATCCTCGAAAACACCACCTGCGCGGGTGGCGGAATGGCAGACGCGCTAGCTTGAGGTGCTAGTCCTCTTATTGAGGGTGGGGGTTCAAGTCCCCCTCCGCGCACAACAAAACCCCGGTTTTCCGGGGTTTTTTTGTGCCCTCATGCGGTGGTGGTACACCAGTGCGCCCGCCCTTTCCGATACTGGAGAGCGGGCGCACCCAAAGCGACGGGATACTACTCGGCGGCAGGGAGCTCCGCGTCCGGGGTCTCCTCGAGATACGTTGCCTTCCAGGCTCCGTCGGAGTAGACGGCAGTAGCTGAGTAGATGGAGCCGGCCGGGTCGAAGGGACGGGTTTCTTCCACCTCACCCTCGCCGTTGAACGCTGTGTACGCATCGGGGTTGACCGGGATCACGGCGTCAACCTCAACTCCCTCGGCTATCTCCTCGGCAGGGGTGGTGACCAGGATCTGCTTCACCTTGGGCTGCCCGCCCAGGATCCAGCCGCCGTCGTCATACCTTTGGCTGATCGCTTCCGCATCGGCCACCGCTGCGTCCGCTCCGTCAAGGGCGGCGAGCAGGGCCTCGACGTCGCCGGTCTGCTGTGCGTAGGACTTCAGTTCAAAGACGTGATGCAGAAATGCCTTGGCGCCGGCGGCGGTGGGCTCCGACATGAGGTCGTTGACGGCAGGTTCGGAAATGTTCTGCGCCGGTGCGGTTGAGGTGGCGGGGGTCGGTGCCGCGTCCGGGGACACAGCGGCGGTGGTACCGGACTCACCGCAACCGGTAAGTACAGCGAGGGCGACAGCGGCGGTGGCCGCGATCCTGATGGTCTTCATGAGCTCCCCAGAGAGGTAAGTGTGCGCCGAATCGGCAGTGACGCCACCCAGACTAACCGTGGCCTGAGGCAACTAGGGCCCGTAAGGCGTTGATCGTGCTGCAGATCACAGCGCCGTCATTACGCCGGGGCGGCGCATCGGTAGGCTGGTCTCATAACCCACTACCGATGGAGGTCTGCAATGGGCGTCGCCCCCGAAGATGAAGTCGTCCGGATCTGCCGCGAACTGATCCGGATTGACACCTCGAACTTCGGAGACAATGAAGGTCCCGGGGAACGCAGGGCAGCAGAATACGCTGCCGGCCTCATCGAGGAAGTGGGGCTGGAGGCGCAACTGTTCGAATCGGCGCCTGGACGCGCATCGGTGATCACCCGGATGGCCGGCAGCGACTCAAGCCTTCCCGCGCTGGTTGTTCACGGCCATCTCGATGTGGTTCCCGCGCAGAAGGAGGACTGGAGTGTTGATCCTTTCAGCGCGGAGGAACGGGACGGGCTGATCTGGGGCAGGGGGGCGGTGGACATGAAGGACATGGACGCCATGATCCTTTCCGTCCTCCGGTCGATGCAGCGCGAAGGAATCCAGCCCAGACGCGACCTCATCTTCGCCTTCTTCGCCGATGAGGAAGCCGGCGGCAATTACGGAGCCTCGTGGCTGGTCGACAACAAGCCTGAGCTGTTCGACGGCGCTACGGAGGCTATCTCTGAAGTGGGTGGTTTCTCCGCCACCATCGGCGGCCAGCGCACCTATCTCCTGCAGACCGCGGAGAAGGGCATCTCGTGGCTCCGCCTGGTGGCCCACGGGCGGGCCGGGCACGGCTCGCAGATCAATACGGACAACGCAGTCACCCAACTCGCGCGGGCGGTGGCGCGGATCGGCGAACACCAGTGGCCGGTTGAGCTGACCCCCACCATGCGCCAGTTCCTGGACGGCGTCACCGAGCTCACCGGAGTCGAGTTCGACGCCGACAATCCGGAGATCCTTCTGAAGGAGCTCGGCACCGTAGCCCGCTTCGTCGGCGCCACCCTGCAGAACACCTCCAACCCCACCGTCCTGAAAGGCGGCTACAAGCACAACGTCATTCCCGGCAGCGCCGAGGCGCTCATTGACGTCCGCACACTCCCCGGGCAGGAGGAAGCAGTCCTCGCGACCATCAAGTCGCTCGCGGGGGATTCGGTGGACGTGAGCTACGCCCACAAGGATGTCTCGCTGGAAGTACCGTTTGCCGGCAACCTGGTGGACATGATGGTGGACTCCCTGCTTGCGGAAGATCCGGGAGCGAAGGTCCTCCCGTACACCCTCTCCGGTGGAACCGACAACAAGTCGCTGAGCAGGCTCGGCATCACCGGTTACGGCTTCGCTCCGCTGCGTCTGCCCGATGACCTGGACTTCACCGGAATGTTCCACGGGGTGGACGAACGGGTGCCGACAGACTCCCTCCGGTTCGGTTCACGCGTCCTCAACCGGCTGCTTACGGGCAGCTGATGCGGGCCACCCCCGAGGAGATTCTTCCCGTAGAGCTTCTTGACCGGTTTCGTTCGCGCGCCGCCGGCTATGACGCGCGCAATGAATTCTGCCGGGAGGATTTCGAGGAGCTTGCCGCACGGGGCTACCTCCGGCTCTTCTGCGGCGGGGACGACGGCGGTGCTGCCGCCGGCATGGCGCAGGCGGTCGCCTGCCAGCGAAGACTCGCTGCGGCAGCGCCTGCGACTGCGCTGGCCATCAATATGCACCTTGTCTGGACAGCGGTGGCGAGGCTGCTCGAACAGGGCGGAGACAGTTCGCTGCGCACCGTTCTCACCGAGGCCTCTGCCGGGGAGGTCTTCGCATTCGGACTGTCCGAGCCCGGCAATGAAGCCGTACTGTTCGACGCCAGGACGGTCGCCGAACATCAGCCGGACGGCAGTTATAGATTTACCGGCACCAAAATCTTCACCAGTCTCTCGCCGGTATGGACCCGCCTCGGAGTCCTGGGCAAGAGCACCGGTGCGGGGAGCGAACAGCTGGTTCAGGGTTTTATCACCCGGGGCTCTGCGGGGATCGAGACCGTCGAGGACTGGGACACTGTGGGAATGCGTGCGACGCAGTCACACACCACGCGCCTGAACGGCGTCGTCATTCCGTCTGAATGGATTTTCCGCCACCTCCCGGTGGGCCCGAACAGGGATCCGTTTGTGTTCGCCGTCTTCGCTGCGTTCGAGACCCTCATCAGTGCTGTCTACGCGGGCATAGCTGATCGTGCCCTCGAACTTGCGGTCCTTGCACCGCTGGAGCGGAGCGCCGGTATGGACGGTGTCCCGGTGGCGTCCCGCCCGGGGGTGCGGGCTGCCGTAGCTGATGCGGCGATGAGCTGGGAGTCGCTCGACGCGCATATCAGGGTGGTGGCCGCAGAGCTTGACGACGGCGTCGATCACGGGGACAGGTGGTTCGCCAAACTCGTGTCGCTGAAGATCCATGCCACCGGCGCGGCCAGGGAGCTTGTGGATGCCGCAGCGTCGGTGTCGGGGGGCCGCGGCTATTTCAATGACAGCGAGGTCAGCCGGTTGTCCCGGGATGTAGCGGCGGGGGCTTTCCATCCGTCCAGCCTTGAGTCGGCACGCCGGACAGTGGCAACCGCATGGCTGGGCCCGGAGCAGCAGGAGTAGTTTGACCTTCACGCGGTGCGCTGGACCCTCAGAACCTTGCGCCTGAGCCAGAAACGGCGGTGACCGCCAAGATAGATGCAGCTGCGTTCCAGTTCCCACTTGCCGTACTCGGCATGTTCGGTGAGGAGCTGGCGCGCCGCGGACAGCGGCTCACCCGCATTTACCGTGAGCACCAGGTACTCATACTGGCGGCCGTAGTCGCGTTTCCGGGTGGCGGTTGCATTCAGAAATTGTTCGCGCATTTCCCTCCAATTTGCTTCACTTTACCGATAACGTCTAGACCATGAGCATCGATCCGCGTGTCGCATTGCAATCGCTGGTTTCCGCACTCGAAGAGCATCTTGCCGCTGCCGCATCGCGCAGGGGAGACGATGATCCGGCGGTCGAAGCCGCTTACCTGTCGATTGCAGATTCTTTCGAGGCGTACGAGGAATCGCTGTATGACGCCTACGGCGAAGTGACGCCGCTCGTTATTTACGAGGACGATGAAGAGGAAGAGGAGCCGGCCAGCAGGTCCTGACGGAGCCACTGATTCCCCGGCGCTAGCGGGGAGCTGAGACCTCGTCCAGAACACCCGATATCTGTTCGGGCAGCGGCGCCAGCGCACACGCCAGCAGGTCCTTCAGTTGGGCCCCGGTGCGCGCGCCCAGCACGGCCGACGCCACGGTTGGCCGGTGAAGCAGCCAGCGAAGCGCCACGTCTGCGGGCGAGAGTTCCAGTCCGCGGGCAGCGGTGCACACCGCATCGGTGATTCTCGCCGCACGGCCGGACAGATACGGTTCGAGATACCCCGCCCACTGCTCAGACGCGGCGCGGGAGTCCGCCGGCAGCTGCGAACGGTACTTTCCCGTCAATGCACCCCGCCCGAGCGGCGCCCAGGCGAAAGTTCCCACACCGAAGGCATCCGACGCCGGGAGAACCTCCTGCTCCACACCACGGCTCAGCAGCGAGTACTCCGTCTCATGGACAGTGATGGGAAAACCGGCAGTTGCACACGCCCTTGCCAACTCCCATCCGGTGTGATTGGTCACACCGACATAGCGGGCCCGCCCCGAGCGGTACGCCCAGTCGAGCGCCTGCAGGGTCTCCTCCACGGGGACGCCCGCGTCGGCCGCAGGGGCCAGCCAAAAATCAACGCTGTCGGTTCCGAGACGCGACAGTGACGCATCCAGAGAATCGAGAAGACCCTTCCGGGAGACGTCCAGACGCCCGGCGGACCAACCACGGGGAACCCCACCGAGTACGGCGAGCACAACTTCGGACCGGGCCACCACATCGCCGAGGAGCGATCCGAGAACCGCTTCAGCCTGGCCGTCCGAGAAACGGGCGGCCGTGCTGATCAGGGTGCCTCCGGCCTCGACGAACACCCGCAGCTGCTCGCGGGCGGCTTCCTCATCGACGTCCATGCCCCAGGTCATTGTCCCGAGGCCGAGCACAGATACCAGTTGTCCGCTACCGCCCACATTTCGCCACTGCATAGGCCTAAGCCTACTGGCCGAGGGACCCGCGCCGAGCGTCAGCGAGGGGTGGGAGGCCGGGGCGCTGACGCGGGTGCCGGAACCGGTGACGTAGGGTCTTATCTGTGAATTGGATCGAAGCGGCCGTCCTGGGCCTCGTTCAGGGCCTTACCGAATTCCTGCCAATCTCATCGAGTGCGCACCTTCGGATCATGGGAGAACTGCTCCCGAGGGCACAGGACCCGGGAGCGGCGTTCACCGCCATCACCCAGTTGGGAACAGAGACGGCCGTGATCGTCTATTTCTGGCGGGATATCCTCCGGATCATCGGGGCGTGGTGGGGGTCGCTGACGCACAAGGTGTCCAGACATAACCCGGATGCGCGGATGGGATGGCTGGTCATTATCGGCACGCTGCCGATCGTCATCCTGGGGCTGCTCTTCCAGGAGCAGATCGAGAGCACTTTCCGCAGCATGTGGCTGGTGGCAACCATGCTGGTTGTCTTCGGCGTCATCCTTGCTGTTGCCGACGCTATCGGACGGCAGCGCCTCACCCTTGACCGGCTCACGTACCGGCACGGCATTCTGTACGGTTTCGCGCAGGCGCTCGCCCTCATCCCCGGTGTTTCCCGTTCCGGCGGAACCATCACCGCGGGCCTCCTGATGGGCTATACCCGCGAGGCGGCCGCCCGGTACTCGTTCCTGCTCGCCATCCCCGCGGTTTTCGGCAGCGGGCTGTACCAGCTGTACAAGAGCGCGGGAACGCCCGGCCCCTACGGTCCGGGCGAAACACTGCTCGCCACCGTGATCGCGTTTGCCGTGGGATACGTCATCATCGGCTGGTTCCTGAAGTTCGTCTCGACCCGAAGCTATGGCATCTTCGTCTGGTACCGGATCGGGCTGGGGCTGGTCATTTTCCTCCTCCTCGGCTTCGGCGTCATCAGCGCGTAAGACAGGGTCCGCCATCCGTGCGGACAGCGAAGCGCCCGTTTCCAACCCGTAAGGTAGAACCGTGATTTCCTGGAGTACCCGTTCTGTTCCGGACCTGCCCGGCACCCCGCCGCCCATCCAGCTCTGGGACAGCGCGCTGGAAGCCTTCGCGAAGCTGCCCGGCGAGCCCCGGCAGGGACTGTACGTCTGCGGGATTACTCCCTATGACGCCACCCATATGGGCCATGCGGCAACGTACGTGGCGTTTGACCTGTTGAACCGGCTCTGGCGCGACGCCGGTTCAACCGTCGATTATGTGCAGAACGTCACCGACGTCGACGATCCGCTCCTCGAGCGTGCCGCGGCGACGGATGTCGACTGGATGGACCTCGCCCAATCACAGACCGAACTCTTCCGCACCGATATGGAGGCACTCAACGTCCTCGCGCCGGATCACTATGTGGGCGCCGTCGAGACGATCGGGGCGATCGTCCCGGTGATTGAAGACCTGCTTGAGCGGAACCTCGCCTACCGGGTCCCGGGATCGGAGACCGAGCCGGACGGTGACGTGTACTTCTCGGTTGAACGGGCTTCGCAGCTTACGGAAACCGCGGGCGGGGCGCAGTGGAAGCCGGGCTTCATCTCCCACCTGAGCGGCGAGGAGATGATCCCTGTTTTCGCTGAGCGCGGAGGCGACCCCGCGCGGCCGGGAAAGCACCATCCGCTCGACCCCCTTCTCTGGCGGGTGGCACGGGAGGGGGAGCCCTCGTGGGACGGGGCATCGCTGGGCACCGGCCGTCCCGGATGGCACATTGAGTGCTCGGTGATTGCACTGCAGCATCTTCCTGCTCCCTTTGCGGTGCAGGGCGGGGGATCCGACCTGATGTTCCCCCACCACGAGATGAGTTCCGGGCACGCCCGGGCCATCTCGGGCCACCCGCTCGCCCGCCACTACGCGCATGCCGGCATGGTGGGGCTTGAGGGCGAGAAGATGAGCAAATCCAGGGGAAACCTGGTTCTGGTGTCGGCGCTGAGGGAAGCCGGAACGGAACCGGCCGCCATCCGCCTGGCCATCCTGGCCAACCACTACCGTTCCGACTGGTCCTGGACATCGGAAGGGCTCGAGACGGCGCATACCCGGCTGGATGCCTGGCGCGCCGCGCTTGCCGGCGCAACCAGGGAGTCGGTCCTGCGTTTGCTGGGGGAACTGCGCGAAGCTCTGGCGGACGACCTCAACGCGCCCGCCGCCCTGCGGGCGGTGGATAGCTGGTGTGCCGAAACCGCCCACCTCACCGGAACCGACGACGGCGCACAGCTGGCAGCGGATGCTTTTGACGCGCTGCTGGGCGTGCGCCTGAAGGACTAGTCCTTCCGCCTCTTCTTGAGGTAGCGCTCAAACTCCCGTGCGATGGACTCACCGCTTGCCTCCGGGAGGTCCGCGGTGTCCTTCGCTTCCTCCAGCTGCCGCACATAGGCTGCGACTTCCGGGTCCTCAGTGGAGAGTTCATCCACCCCGCGCTCCCATGCCTCCGCTTCCTCGGCCAGTGCCTGGGTGTCCAGGCTGACATGGAGCAATTCCTCAAGCCGGTTCAAGAGGGCCAGCTGGGCTTTGGGCGAGGGAGACTGACCGACATAGTGCGGAACAGCAGCCCACATGGACAGTGTCGGGATGTCGGCGAGCTGACCGACCTCGGCAAGAACCCCGACGATTCCGATGGGCCCCTCGTAGGTTGAGGACTCCACATTGAGCGACTCCCGGACCAGGTCGTCGTCGGAAGAGACAGTGATCGGAATAGGGCGGGTGTGCGGCACGTCGGCGAGGAGCGCTCCCACGAGCACCAGGCAATCGACCTCAAGTTCCTTCGCCATACCGACAAGCTCCGCTGTATAGGCGCGCCACTTATAGGAAGGTTCCACGCCGTGAACGAGAATGACGTCCAGGTCGCTCCCGGGAACGGAGGCCCTGCTGATCCGCGTAGTGGGCCACTTGATCCTTCGCTGACCGGAGCTGTTGCGTCTGATGACCGGCCGGGTGAACTGGAAATCGTAGAACTCATCAGCATCGATGGTTGAAATCTTTTCGCCGTCCCACTGGGTGCCGAGGAATTTCAGGGCATCGCTTGCTGCTTCACCGGCGTCGTTCCATCCTTCGAAGGCGGCGAGCATGACGGTGATCCGGCGCCCGGCGTCCCTCTCCGGGAACAGCGCAGGGATGCCGTCGGGTCTACCCTCAGTCTGGTTGTCTTCGAACGTACTCACCGTTTCACCCTAAACCTCTGCCGCTGACCTGTCAGGCGCCACCTCGCCGCTTCGCGTAGAGCGCACCCGCAGGGCGGCCCTGCATGGGCACGTAGACTTGGGGCATGGTCACCCCTTCCAGCGATACGGCTGTGCCCTCGGACATGCAGCGCAGTGCCGGGCACAGTGAGCCTGCCGGGCACCGCCTCCAGGCGGTGCTCTGGGACATGGACGGCACCATCGTGGACACCGAGCCGTACTGGATCGAGGCTGAGTACGGGCTTGTCGCAGCGCACGGCGGAACATGGTCGGATGAGAAGGCTGAAGGGCTGGTAGGCCAGGCGCTCACATTCTCAGCCGGAGTGCTGCAGGAGGCGGGGGTCCAGCTCAGCGTGCGGGAGATCATCGACACGCTCACCGAAGAGGTTACCGCCAAGGTTCGCCAGGCGGTCCCGTGGAGGCCTGGAGCGCGGGAGCTTCTGCTGGAGCTTCGGGACCGCGGCATTCCCTGCGCCCTCGTTACCATGTCCGAGCACGCCCTGGCCGCCGAGGTGGCTTCCCACCTTCCGGACGGCACCTTTGAGCTTCTGGTCACAGGCGACCGCGTGGCGAAGGGAAAGCCTGACCCGGAGGCCTACGAGACCGCATTCGAGGAGCTTTCCGCCCGGCGTCCGTTGGACATGGCCCGGGTCGTTGCGATTGAAGACAGCCTGCCGGGGGTTACTTCGGCGAAGGCCGCCGGAGTGCTTACCCTCGGTGTGCCGCATTTCGTTGCATTGCCGCCGGACTCCAGCGACCATCAGTGGCCCACCCTCGACGGACGCGGGGTGGAGGATCTGGAAAACCTGGTTTACCCGCATGCCGGGGACCACTCCGGCCGCAGGCGAACCGCGTGAGCAGGTCCCGACGGATGGAAGCGGCCCGCCAGGACGGCATACCGCTGGGGCGGATTCTCGGCATTCCAGTGGTTCTCGCATGGTCCTGGTTCATCATCGCGGCCTTTGTGGTCATTGTCTTCGGTCCGCAGGTGGCGGACCTCTATCCCACCCTTGGACCGGGCGCCTACGGCGTCGCGTTCGCCTATGCAGTGCTGCTCGCGGCTTCGGTACTCATTCATGAACTTGCTCATGCCCTGTCCGCCCGCCGGTTCGGCTGGCCGACCACGAGGATCGTCCTGAACCTCTGGGGCGGTCACACCCAGTTCGAGAACTTCGCAGCAAGTCCCGGCAGGTCACTGATTGTTGCTCTTGCGGGACCCGCCGCGAATCTGGTCCTGGCGCTTCTCGGATGGGGTGCACTCCAGCTGGTGGAGCCCACCGGAGTGGCCAACCTCCTCGCCAACATCCTGATCTGGGCCAACTTCCTCGTCGCCGCCTTTAATGTGCTTCCCGGACTACCCCTCGACGGCGGGCGGATCGTCGAATCCGCTGTGTGGCGTGCAACCGGAAGCCAGGAGAAGGGGACCGTAGCCGCGGGCTGGAGCGGGCGGATCATCGCCGTCGGAATTGTGGCCGCCGTGGTACTGGTACCGCTGGTGGCCGGGAGCCAGCCGGGCGTTGTCACCGTGCTTGTCGCCGTCGTCATGGGCGGTTTCCTATGGATTGGGGCAAGCTCGGCCATTTCCAACGCCAGGATGCGCCTCCGCCTCCCCGCGGTGAGCGCGGGGAGGCTGCAACACCCCGCGGTGGGTGTGCTGGCCGGCACCTCGGTGCACCAGGTGAAGCGGCTGATCGCCGACAGGCCGGGTATCGACGTCGTACTCACCGGTCCGAACGGCTTGCCGGAAGCGGTCGTGGACCAGGGAGCGCTCGCGGCCGTCCCCGACTCGCAGGCAGACAGGACGCCGGCCAACGCGGTGGCCCGGGCGCTCGCACCCGGCGCGTACGTCCCCGAATTTGCTGAGGGGCAGGAGCTGGTGCAGTACCTGGCCAGGCTGGCGGGCAGCGAGTACGCGGTCATGGACAGGCAGGGGACCGTCACCGGCCTGCTGCATCAGTCCGTGGTTGTTGCAGCGATCACCGGCCGCCGCCACCCCGGCATCAACTGACACCTACAGCACACGGGCGCCCTGCAGCCGCCTGAAGAACCACCGGAGGATTTTCATGAACACCAGCCAGTCCCGCACGGAAACCGAGCCCGAGGCCGTGCAGCCCCAAGCCCCTCAGCCGCACGGAGCAGCGGCACGCCGCGGGCCTCTGCGTGCCGGCGAGCGCGTGCAGCTGACCGATGAGAAGGGGCGGATGAACACCATCACGCTGACCCCGGGCGGGGCGTTCCACACGCACAAGGGATTCCTCAGCCATGACCAGCTGATCGGTGCCTCCGAAGGGACAATCGTCACCAACACCACGGGCGCCCAGTACCAGGCGCTCCGGCCGCTGCTGTCCGACTTCGTGCTCTCGATGCCGCGCGGTGCGGCCGTGGTGTACCCCAAGGACGCGGGCCAGATCGTCACCATGGCTGACATTTTCCCCGGAGCACGGGTGGTGGAAGCCGGCGTCGGATCAGGGGCGCTGTCCATCTCCCTGCTGCGCGCCGTCGGCGACAACGGGTACCTCCACTCATTCGAGCGGCGGGAAGAATTCGCCGATATCGCAAAGGGAAACGTCGAGACCATCTTCGGCGGCGAACACCCGGCGTGGCAGATCACGCTGGGAGACTTCCAGGAACAGGTCCTTGAGGCTGAGAAGCCGGGCAGCGTGGACCGTGTGGTGCTCGACATGCTCGCCCCGTGGGAATGCCTCGACGCCGTAGCAACGGTGCTCGCGCCCGGCGGCGTCTGGATCAACTACGTCGCCACCGTGACGCAGCTGTCGCGCACTGCTGAGGCAATCCGCGCAGACGGGCGGTTCACCGAGCCTGAGGCGTGGGAGTCAATGGTGCGCGGGTGGCACCTGGAGGGTCTGGCTGTGCGGCCCGACCACCGCATGGTTGCGCACACCGGCTTCCTGCTCACCACACGGAGGCTTGCCCACGGCGTGACCGGCATCAGCACCAAGCGCCGGCCGTCAAAGACCGGGTTCAGTGAGGAAGATCTCAACGCCTGGACTCCGCAGGCAGTAGGCGAGCGGGCCGTATCGGACAAGCGGCTCCGGCGCGTCGCACGGGACGCAAGCTCCACCATCCAGCGGGGAGCCCTTCCGCCCGAGGAGGCGCAGGCGCGGCGCGATTCCCAGGCGGCCGACCCGGTCGACTGAGGCGCGCGGGGCAAGATGACGAAGTTATCACTTTCAGTCGGATCGCCCGTTCACTGCGCTATGGTCAAAGGAGAACGCAACGACAACGGTGAAGGTGGCGATCGCGTTGGATACATCGAATAACGATTCCGGAACGCCGCAGTCAGCGCCTGACTCCGGCCGGTCTCCCGCCGACGGACAGCTTGCCGTCGCCCAGCGCCAGATCAATGTTCTCCGCGACAAACTACGCCACATCGACCGTCAGCTGGCAGCCGCTACCCAGAACAACACGCGGCTCGTCGCTGCGCTCGAAGCTGCCAGAACCGAGATCGTCCGGTTGAAGGCTGCCCTGGAAAAGGAAGGGGCGGCGCCCTTCAGCTTCGCAACCGTCATCGAGGTGAACCCGCGGTCGTCCACCGACGGCTCCAACGGCGCGCAGGCCTCCCTCCAGGACAGCGCGGACATCTTCCAGTCGGGCCGCAAACTCCGGGTCGCGGTCAGCCCGCTGGTCAGCGTGGACCAGCTGATGCCCGGGCAGGAGGTGCTCCTGAATGAATCCCTGACAATCGTCGCGGGTCTCGCATTCGAGCGCGCCGGCGAACTGGTGACAATCAAGGAACTGCTCGGCAAGGACCGGGTCCTGGTCATCGGCCGTGCCGATGAAGAGCGCGTCGTGCGTCTGAGCGGCCCGCTGCAGCAACAGAAAATCCGCGTCGGCGATGCTTTGTCCGTGGACAACCGAACCGGCTACGCGCTTGAGAAAATCGCCCGCAGCGAGGTCGAGAACCTGGTCCTCGAGGAGGTGCCGGATATCGCCTACGAGGACATCGGAGGCCTCGGTCCGCAGATCGAACAGATCCGGGACGCCGTAGAGCTGCCGTTCCTCCATCCGGATCTCTACCGCGAGCACGGGCTGAAGGCTCCCAAGGGGATCCTGCTCTACGGCCCGCCAGGCTGCGGGAAGACCCTGATCGCCAAGGCCGTCGCCAACTCGCTCGCCGCGCGGGCTATCGAACGGACCGGATCCGAGGAAACCCGCAGCTACTTCCTCAACATCAAGGGCCCGGAACTGCTCGACAAGTATGTCGGCGAAACGGAGCGGCACATCCGGCTGATTTTCGCCCGAGCCCGCGAGAAGGCGTCGGACGGTTCGCCGGTCGTGGTCTTCTTCGATGAAATGGACTCGCTGTTCCGCACGCGTGGAACGGGCGTTTCATCCGACGTCGAGACCACTATCGTGCCGCAGCTGCTCAGCGAGATCGACGGAGTCGAAAAACTTGAGAACGTGATCGTCATCGGCGCCTCAAACCGTGAAGACATGATCGATCCGGCAATCCTGCGTCCGGGGCGTCTCGACGTGAAGATCAAGATCCACCGCCCTGACGCCGAAGGGGCCGCGGAGATCTTCGCCAAATACATCACCGAAAATCTGCCCCTGCACCGTGATGATCTCGCCGAGTACGGCGGAAGCGTTCCGGACACAATCCACGCGATGATCCGCCGGACGGTGGAGAAAATGTACTCGACCGAGAAGTCCAACGAATATCTTGAGGTGACCTACGCCAACGGTGATACCGAGATGCTGTACTTCAAGGACTTCAACTCCGGCGCCGTCATCCAGAACGTGGTGGACCGTGCGAAGAAGAGCGCAATCAAGGATCTGCTGTTGAACGGACACAAGGGGCTGCGCATCGAGCACCTGCTGCAGGCTGTGGTGGACGAGTTCCGTGAGCACGAAGACATGCCCAACACCACCAACCCGGACGACTGGGCACGGATCTCCGGCAAGAAGGGCGAGCGCATCACGTACATCCGGACGATCGTCCAGGGCAAGGCCGGGCAGGAGCCCGGCAAGACCATCGAAACGACCGCCAACACAGGACAGTATCTGTGACGGGACCTTCCTCTTCACCTGTACCACCCATAGATGCAGCACCTCTGACAGTCCACCGGGTCATGGGCACAGAGACCGAATACGGGATCATTGCGCCCGGAATCCCGGACGCCAATGCCACAGTGCTCTCCACGCAGGTGGTGAACGCCTACGCCGCTACCCTTCGGGAAGGCCTGGGTAACCTCGCCGGGACGCGCTGGGACTACACGGACGAGGCCCCGTTGTCCGACGCCCGCGGCTGGCAGCTGGGGCGGGCAGCGGCCGATCCGTCGCAACTTACCGACCAGCCTCCGGTTCTCACAGCCGAGCAGGTTGCCATGGTGGATCAGGGGCCCATCGACTCCCCGGAAGACACCGCGGTGCTGATGAACCTGGTGCTCGGCAATGGTGCCAGGCTCTACGTGGACCACGCGCACCCTGAGTACTCGAGTCCGGAGGTGACCAGCCCCCTGGACGCGGTGCGATGGGACCGGGCGGGCGACGTCGTTGTGCAGTGTGCAATGGAGCGGATCGCCCGGACCCCCGGATTTTCCCCTGTGATCCTCTACAAGAACAACACGGACAGCAAGAGCGTTTCCTACGGGTCCCACGAGAACTACCTCGTTCCCCGCAGCGTCCCCTTCGGGAAGATCGCCGCGGCGCTCATCCCGTTCTTCGTGACACGCCAGGTGATCTGTGGTGCAGGGCGGGTGGGGATCGGCGCACTGAACCAGTCGCCCGGTTTCCAGTTGAGCCAGCGGGCGGACTTCTTCGAGAATGAGGTGGGCCTCGAGACGACCGTCCGCAGGCCAATCATCAATACCAGGGACGAGCCGCACGCCGTAGCTGAAAAGTACCGCCGGCTGCACGTCATCATTGGTGACGCCAACCTTTCAGAGGTGTCCAACTTCCTGAAGCTCGGCACCACCTCACTGGTTTTGGCGCTGATCGAGAACGAGCTGGCCCCGATACCGGAAATCGCCGAACCCGTGCGCGAGCTCCAGGCGGTAAGCCACGACCCATCGCTTCGCCACCTCGTCACCCTCGCGGACGGCCGCAGGGTCACTGCCCTGGACGTGCAGGAGATCTACCTGGAAGCGGCCCGTTCCGCCGTAGACCTCCAGGGAGGCGGTGATGAACAGACGGCGGCGGTGCTGCGGCGCTGGGAGTCCCTCATTTCAACGCTGCGCACCGATCCCATGGACGCGGCACAGCAGCTTGACTGGGTGGCGAAACTGAAGGTGCTCGAAGCATACCGGGACCGGGATTCGCTGGAGTGGAAGGACCCCCGCCTGGCGCTCATCGATCTGCAGTACGCCGACCTCAGGCCGGCCAAGGGAATCCACTACCGGCTTGCCGCGCGCGGAGCGATGGAACGGCTGGTGAGCGAGGAGGATGTGCTCGCGGCCGCCTCCAACCCGCCCCGCGACACGCGCGCCTACTTCCGGGGGCGATGCATCTCCTCCTTCCCGAAGGAAGTAGTCGGGGCAAGCTGGGACTCAATCATCTTCGAACTGCCTTCACAGCGGCGGCTGCAGCGGATTCAGACCAGGGAGCCCCTGCGCGGGACGGCGGCACTGACCGAGCGCCTGTTTGACGGTTCGCGCACGGCTGAGGAATTTGTCTCCCGCCTGCAGGGCGGTCCGGAACCCAGCATGGCACCATAGAAGTAGCCGACAACAGGCACCAGAGAAGGGCTCTCACCATGGCAACACAGGATCAGCGAAACACCGGATCACGGCCCCAGGAGCAGGACGAGGTCGCACCGGACCCCACGCCCGCTCCGGCCGCCGGACAGTCGCAGGACACCAGCCAAACCGAGGGTGTTGACGACCTCCTCGACGAGATCGACGGCGTGCTGGAGTCCAATGCAGAAGAGTTTGTCCGCGGATTCGTACAGAAGGGCGGACAGTAGCGCATGCTGCCGGAAGACGCGGCCGCAACCATAGGTCGGGCCGCTTCCACCTCTTTCTCCGACTACATCGCCGCACAGAACCCCGCCGCACTTCCCTCTGCCCGGAACGCAGCGAACCACACCGGTACCGACCTCGCACCGCACGCCACCACGATTGTGTCGCTGACCTACGCCGGCGGCGTGCTCATGGCAGGGGACAGGCGGGCCACGATGGGCAACATCATCGCCAGCCGCCACATTGAGAAGGTATTCCCTGCAGACATGTTCTCTGTGCTGGGGATAGCGGGCAGTGCGGGGATTGCCCTCGATATCACGCGCCTGTTCCAAGTCGAGCTCGAGCATTACGAAAAGATCGAAGGCACCCGGATGAGCCTCGACGGCAAGGCGAACCGGCTCGCGGCCATGATCAGGGCCAATCTTCCGCTCGC
Organism: Arthrobacter subterraneus; assembly: GCF_900099735.1. Classification (GTDB taxonomy): domain Bacteria; phylum Actinomycetota; class Actinomycetes; order Actinomycetales; family Micrococcaceae; genus Arthrobacter_D; species Arthrobacter_D subterraneus. The sequence continues at coordinate 209,389 of NZ_FNDT01000002.1, forward strand.
CCTGCAGGGCCTGGCGGTTGTGCCGCTGTTCGCCGGCTTTGACACGACACGCAGGATCGGCCGCCTCTTCTCCTATGACGTCACGGGCGGCCGCTATGAGGAGCAGGAACATCACTCGGTCGGCTCCGGATCGGTCTTTGCCCGGGGTGCGCTGAAAAAGTTGTGGAAACCGAATCTCGGTGAGGATGAAGCCGTGAAAGTGGCGGTGGAATCACTGTATGACGCTGCGGATGATGATTCTGCGACCGGCGGACCGGACGTGGTGCGGCAGCTTTGGCCCGTTGTCTATACCGTGAACGGCGCCGGCGCCCGCCGCATCCCCGAGCGCAGCCTTGCCCGGGCAGCGGAGGAGATCATTGCGTCCCGGTCGGTATCAGGGCGGGAGGCCTGACCATGACGCAGCAGTTCTACGTTTCACCCGAGCAGCTCATGAAGGACCGCGCCGATTTCGCGCGGAAGGGAATCGCGCGCGGGCGCTCCGTTGTGGTCCTCACCTGCAGGGAAGGCATCGCGCTGGTTGCCGAGAACCCTTCTCCCTCGCTCCACAAGCTCGGCGAGATCTACGACCGCATAGCTTTCGCCGCAGTAGGCAAGTACAACGAATTTGAGAGCCTACGGCAGGCCGGCGTTCGGTATGCGGATGTTCGAGGGTACTCGTATGACCGTGAGGACGTCACGGCACGCGGCCTGGCGAGCGTGTACGCACAGAGCCTCGGGGCGGTGTTCACCGCTGAGAGCAAGCCGTTCGAGGTGGAGCTGGCGGTGGCAGAGGTAGGGACTACCATTGCCCAGGACCACATCTATCGCCTTACCTTCGACGGGTCCATCGCGGATGAGACCGGCTTCATTGTCATGGGCGGTCAGGCGGACGCGGTGGTGGAGGCGCTGAAAGGTCGCTGGAACGCAGAACAGGATTTCGGCGAGGCCATCCGCGCGGCCGTCGATTCCCTGCGGTACGACGGCGGATCCACCGCCGAACCCCGCGCCCACCTCGGATCGAGGACCCTGGAGGTGGCGGTGCTGGACCGCGACCCGCTGACCGCCCGCGGCAGCATCAGGGCATTCCGCCGGGTCCCTGCGCAGGAACTGGACGCCATGCTCGGCAATGATCGGGCGGCGGTGTAATGGATCGCCGGATCTACGGAATTGAGACGGAGTTCGGGATCGCCTACTCCGGTCCCAACTCGCGGCCGCTGTCGCCGGAGGAGGTGGCCCGCTATCTCTTCCGGAAAGTGGTGAGCTGGGGCAGGTCTTCGAACGTCTTCCTGACCAATGGGTCCCGCCTGTACCTGGATGTTGGGTCCCACCCGGAGTACGCAACCGCCGAATGCGACGACGTGGCCCAGCTGATCGCCCACGATCGCGCGGGCGAGCTCATCCTTGAAGACCTGATCACCGAGGCCCAGCGGAAGCTCGGACAGGAGGGCTACGACGGCCGCGTCTACCTCTTCAAGAACAACACCGATTCCGCAGGAAACTCCTACGGCTCCCACGAAAACTATCTGATACCGCGGAAGCTGGAGTTTTCCCGCCTCTCCGACATCCTGATCCCGTTCCTTGTGACCCGGCAGCTTCTCGTCGGAGCCGGGAAGGTGCTGAAGACACAGTCCGGCTCGCTCTATGCCTTCTCCCAGCGGGCGGACCACATCTGGGAGGGTGTCTCCTCCGCGACAACCCGCTCACGGCCGATCATCAATACCCGTGATGAACCACATGCCGACGCCGAATACTACCGGCGGCTGCACGTGATCGCCGGTGACTCGAACATGTCCGAGACAACCACGCTCCTGAAGGTTGCGGCCGTGGACCTGATACTGCGGATGATCGAAGCCGGCGTCATCATGCGCGATTTCCGCCTGGAGAACCCCATCCGCAGCATCCGGGAAATCTCGCATGACCTCACCGGCCGTCAGCCCCTGAAGCTCGCGAACGGCAGGAGGGTATCGGCACTCGACATCCAGCGGGAGTACCTCGGCCGGGCAAGGTCCTTCGTCGAAACTGAGGGCGCCCACACCCCGCACATTCCCCGGGTCCTGGAGTTGTGGGAGCGCACCCTGGACGCAGTCGAAACCGGAAACCACGCCCTGGTTGACCGGGAAATCGACTGGGCGATCAAGAAGAAGCTCATCGACCGCTACATGGACCGGAACAGCCTGGATCTTGAGGCCGCCCGGGTGGCCCAGATCGACCTGACCTACCATGACATCTCCCGGACACGTGGACTGTTCTTCATGCTGCAGAGCAGGGGAGAGACTGAGCGGGTGGTGGACGACGTCGACATCAAGGCCGCAGTGGACATCCCGCCGCAGACTACGCGGGCACGCCTCCGAGGCGAATTTGTGCGCCGGGCCAAAGAGGCCAACCGGGATTTCACCGTCGATTGGGTCCACCTGAAGCTGAATGACAGGGCGCAGCAGACCATCCTGTGCAAGGACCCGTTCGCCTCGGAAGACGAGCGGGTTACGGCCCTTTTGGAGCACCTCTGAAGGTCCCCGCACCGGGAGGTCGGGGAGAAACTTCCTGACCCAACCCGTTAGGGTAGGTAAGTCCGGTGCCGAGAGGACGGCCGGCAGGAGCGCGGAGCCGCGTTCCCCATCCCACGTGAAAGAAATACCGTGCGCAAAGTATTAGCATTCCTGCTGCCCGCGATGCTGTTCCTGACGGCATGCAGCGGAGCCAGCACACCGGCGGACTTCGACCGGGAAGGCAAGTCGGCCGGTGCTGCCGAAACCCTAGAGTCAGTCGAGGTCACAGACGCAGGCCCTGAGACTGTCCCGGAGGTGGAGTTCGACGCCCCGCTCACCATTACCGACACGGCCGTCCGCGCTGTCACTGAAGGCGACGGCGAAGTCATCGAGGCCGGTCAGGACCTGAAGTTCCATCTGGTGTTCTTCAACGCCGACGACGGCAGCGTCCTCCAGGACTCGTACGGCGCAGGCCAGCCCCAGTCCCTGGCGCTCACGGATCAGCTCAAGGAAGCCGACCCGGAGCTCTACGAAGTACTGGTCGGGAGCAAGGTCGGCTCGCACATCGCCTACACGGCACCCCTTGAGGTCCCGGAAGGATCCGAGGCACCGCCGAACCAGCTGCTGGTCCTGCAGGTCATCAGTGCACAGGATCCCCCCAAGAAGCTTTCCTCCGAGGAAGTCGCGGAACTGGAGGAAGCCGGGCAGCTGCCCACCGTGACCCTCGATGACCAGGGCGTTCCCTCAATCGAGTTCCCGGACAATGACGCACCTGCCGACCTCGTCGTCAAGGTCATCGAGGAAGGAACCGGCGAAGAGATCACCGAGGCGGACACCATCGCCGCCAACTACACCGGGTGGTCCTGGCAGGGCGAGCAGTTCGACTCCAGCTTCGAACGCGGCGAGCCGTCGGAGTTCCCGCTCAGTGGAGTCATCCCCGGATGGACCCAGGGCCTGTCCGGACTCACAGTGGGCTCAAAAGTCCTGCTCGTGATCCCGTCGGTCATGGCCTACGGGGACCAGCCCGCACAGGGACCAGCCGGACCGCTGGCCTTCTATGTCGAAATCGTTGAAAAAGTACCCGCAGAGTAAAAGGAGTCACCATGTCGTTCGGACAGCGCGAATATGACCGCACCAAGCCGGAGGTCGATTTCCCCGGTGAGAACCTGCCGGAAGACCTTGTCGTCAAGGACCTCATTGAGGGCACAGGCAGGGAGGCCCAGGCTGGGGATACCGTCTCGGCACACTACGTCGGAGTGGCCTTCTCGACCGGCGAAGAGTTCGATTCCTCGTGGAACCGCGGCGCGCCGCTGGACTTCCGCATCGGCGTCGGTCAGGTTATCCAGGGATGGGACCAGGGGATTCCAGGCATGAAAGTCGGCGGACGACGCCGGCTGGAAATCCCGCCGCACCTCGCCTACGGAGACCGCGGCGCAGGCTCCGCGATCGCGCCCGGAGAGTCCCTGATCTTCGTTGTGGACCTGATGGGCGTCCGCTAGCCCCGCCGTGTATGAAGGGTCGGCGCCGGGTGAGACGGTATCCTTGCGACCGTGTCAGCGAAACGTACGGAACGCCTGCTCACCCTGGTGATGCTGCTCCTTTCCAACCGGCAGGGATGGACCAAGGAGGAGCTGTTCCGTGAGATTGAGCAGTATGAACAGGCGCCGACCCCTGCTGCCCGGGAGAAACTCTTTGACCGGGACAAAGCGGCACTGCGCGATCAGGGAATACCGCTTGAGGCTTTCACCGAGGACCCATTGTTCGACCATGACAACGCGTCCACCCGCTACCGCATCAACGCCGAGGACTACCGGCTCCCGGGCATGAGCTTTACCGCCGCGGAATCAGCCGCCCTGACCATTGCCGCCGGAATGTGGCAGGAAGCATCGCTGGGTCCGGCAGCATCACGGGCACTCAGGAAGCTTCACGGCAGGGGAGTCGACACTGAATCAGGCCCTCCGGCCGCCATCGATGCCAGGATCCGCACCAATGAGCCGTTCTGGGACACACTCTGGCAGGCAACCACAGCACGCCGCGTGGTCCGGTTCGGATACCGGGCGGCGAGCACGGGGGATGATCGGCAGCGGACAGTACAGCCGTGGGGAATGGGAAGCCGCTTCGGGCACTGGTATCTGGTTGGCTTCGATCTCGACCGTCAGGCTGAACGCTGGTTCCGCCTGACACGGATCACAACGCCTCCCCTCATACGGGCAGGTACCTACAGCGTGCCGCCGGAATTTTCCATGTCGGCGTCACTGGCGAGCCTCACGGCAGCGGAGCGGGGGCGCAGGGCCACCGTCGCAGTGAGGGCGGAAACATGCCATATCCTCCGGGCCAGGCCGGGCGCAGTGTCCTCGCCCCGCGGCGAGGGGTGGGACACCCTCGAGTTCAGCTATTCCGATGAGGAAGCGGCAGCCGGCGAAATCGCCTCCTTCGGAGCGAACGCCGTCACGCTGTCGCCGGAGCCGCTCGCAGCGGAGGTACGGCGCCGGCTGGAAGGTGCCCTGCAGGCGCTTGGCACGGCACCGCCGTCGTTCTCCCTGAACGAAGCTCCTGCCAGGCCGGCCGCCGCCACGTCCGTCAACTCGACGGAGGACCGGCTCCTGCGCCTGCTGGACCTGGTGCCGTACCTGCTGAACCATCCGGGAGTTGAAGTGTCCGTTGCGGCACGTGATTTCAACATCCCGGCGGCCCAGCTGATCAGCGATGTCGAGCTGCTTTTCGTCAGTGGACCGCGCTTCTACCCCGACGGCCTGATCGACATCCAGCTGGAGGACGACCGTATCCACGTGAGCGATCCCCAGTCCCTTGGAGATCCCATCCGTTTCGGGCTTGATGAAGCCTGCGCGCTCCTGGTGGGGCTGGATACACTCATGAACCTGCCGGGCCTTCCCGATGACTCCGCTGTCCGTTCCGCCCGGGAAAAGCTCCGTGCAGGCGCAGGCGACGCAGCGCGGATGAACGACTCAATCGCCACCAGGATCGCCGAGGATGAGCTGGCCCCCGTGATCGCGGCTTTACGGGCAGGGATCGAACAGCGACGCCAGGTGCATCTGCGGTATGTGGTGCCGGCACGGGACGAAGTCACGGAGAGGTTCGTCGAGCCTCTCCGGGCCTTCCTCCACGAGAACGCGTGGTATCTGGATGCCTGGTGCCACCGGGCGGGGGGTCGTCGGAACTTTCGCCTCGACCGTATCCAGAGCATGGAACTGACCGATCGGCCCGTCACCGTGGAGGCTGGAACGCCCCCGGTGATCTTTGATCCGGCGGGCGCGGACACCACCGTGGTGCTTGTCCTGGCAGCCGGCGCACAGTGGATCGCGCAGTCCTATGCTGCGGAACGGACTGCACGGACCGAGGACGGTCGCCTCGCTGCGGAGATCAGGGTCAGCACCACAACGTGGCTTCCTGGCCTGGTGGCGAGTCTCGGCGGCGAGTGCACCATCGCCGAACCGGCGGCCGAACGCGGGAAGGCACTGCACTTCGCCGAGGCTGCCCTGGCGGCATCCGCACACCCCGCCGGCGCCTAGACTGGGAAGATGGAATGGTGGACCTGGATTCTCCTGTGGCTGGCCCTCGCTGCGCTGGCACTTCTCTTCCTCGGTTACCTCGCGTGGCGGATCTTCCGCGGATTCACCGCCCTGATGGACGACGCCGGACGGGCCTCTGAGCTGCTGGCCCCCGGATTCGATGGCCAGGAAGCGCGGACTGCGCCACCCGCGCAGACAGCAGCCTTCAGGTCGCCCGCCGAGGTCAGGGCAGAAAACGCAGTGGCCTCACGGGCGAGGAAATCGCAGCGGCTTGAGCGACGGGTGAGGCGCCGGTCCGTCCGCGGCCAGCCCCAGCTGCTGCGTGACATGCCGCACCTATGACCTAGACTTTAAACCAGACTCACGAGAGGACATTCGTCATGCAGATCCAGGGTTGGCACATTCTTATCATCATCGTGATTGCGATCCTCTTGTTTGGTGCTCCCAAACTGCCGGGCCTGGCACGCAGCGTCGGGCAGTCGCTCCGGATCTTCAAGTCCGAGGTCCGGCAGATGAAGGAAGAAAACGGCACCGACGACCCCAATGGGACCTCCCCGGTGGAGGGCCGGGTCGTGGATCAGCCGCGGCAGGATGATGCACAGCGGGGGAACCAGGATACCCAGCCCGGGACAACCCGCCCCACGGGTCCGGGCAGCACGTCTTCCACCAGCTGAGCACCATGCCGCGGGTCAAGGGTCGCAAGGCGAATCCCGAAGGGCGGATGGCGCTCAAGGAACACCTCATTGAGGCACGGAACCGGTTGTTCAAATCCGGCATCGCGCTGGTCATCGGCACGGTCATTGGATTCTTCATCTATAATCCGGTCCTTGAGGCGTTGTCCGAACCCGTGCGCAACATCAATGAGATTGACGGCCGCAACGCTGCCCTGAACTTTGACGGGGTCGGCTCGCCGTTTGACCTGATGATCCAGATATCGGTCTTCCTCGGTCTGGTCATCGCGAGCCCCGTCTGGCTTTATCAGCTGTGGGCATTTATCACGCCGGGACTACGGGTGAAGGAAAGGCGCATCGCGCTCGGCTTCATTGCTGTTGCAGTACCCCTCTTCATCGCGGGGCTTTATCTCGCCTGGCTGATCCTGCCAAGCGCGGTGCGGGTACTCACGGACTTTACCCCGGCAGGTTTCGCCAACCTGATCTCCGTTCCGGTGTACATCACGTTCCTGCTGCGGCTGATGCTGGCCTTCGGCATCGCCTTCCTCCTTCCGGTTGTGCTCTTTGGGCTGAATCTGGTCGGGGTCATCAAGGGCAAGCAGGTGCTGAAATCCTGGCGCATCACCGTGTTCCTCATCTGCCTTTTTGCCGCCATGGCAGCGCCCGGCGGTGATGCGATGAGCATGTTCTACCTGGCCGTCCCGCTACTGCTGCTGTTCTTCGTCGCTATCGGCCTTTGCCTGCTCAATGACAAGCGCCGCGAAAAGCGCACTGCGGAGCGGGATGCCGATATTGAGGCGAATGCGGACACTCCCTCCAGACTTGATGAGGTCTGACTCCCCACGGATGCAGGAGCGGTGCCGCCGGAGAGTCTAGGCTTGATCCATGACCTCCCCAGCCGAGCGGTACCAGGCAGCGCAGGCACGCAACAGGTATGAAAGAACCCGGCTGCACCAGTTCGAACAAACCCTCGGATTCGAGCTCGATGAGTTCCAGCTGGACGCCTGCACTTCGCTGGAAGCGGGCAGGGGAGTGCTGGTGGCAGCTCCCACCGGAGCGGGAAAAACCGTGGTCGGGGAGTTCGCCATCTTCATGGCGCTCAGCAACGGGCTCAAAGCCTTCTACACCACCCCTATCAAGGCGCTGAGCAACCAGAAATATGCTGAACTCGCCGCCCTGCATGGAGCGGACCGTGTGGGTCTCCTGACCGGTGACACCAGTATCAATTCCGAGGCACCTGTCGTCGTCATGACCACCGAGGTGCTCCGCAACATGCTGTATGCGGACTCCGACACGCTGGCCGGCCTCGGGTACGTCGTCATGGACGAAGTGCACTACCTCGCTGACCGGTTCCGCGGTGCGGTGTGGGAAGAGGTGATCATCCATCTGCCCACCGAGGTCAAGGTGGTTTCTCTGAGCGCAACAGTGTCGAACGCGGAGGAGTTCGGCGCCTGGCTGCACACTGTGCGCGGAGATACCGATGTGGTGGTGTCGGAACACCGGCCGGTGCCCCTCTGGCAGCACGTCATGGTCGGCCAGGAACTCCTTGATCTCTTTGCGGGTGAGGTTGCGTTCGATGAAGCGGCTGCGGAGGGTTCCACCAGCGGCGCCGAAGAGAAGTTCACCGTCAACCCTGAACTGCTTGATCTGGCCACCAGCGAGACGCGGCTGAACCAGCGTGCCCGCTGGGGTTCCGGCGCCAAACGCGGCCGCGGCGGACCCAACCGGTACCAGGCACCGCAGACGGCGGTGAGAAGAGCCAGCCGGCCGCAGGTGATTTCCGCCCTCGACAAGGAAGGGCTCCTTCCTGCCATCACTTTCATCTTCTCGCGCAACGGCTGCGAGGCCGCAGTCACCCAGTGCCTCGACGCCGGGCTATGGCTGACCACGGAATATGAACGCGGTCTGATCAGTGACCGCATTGAGGAAGCAACGCTCGACATCCCCGAGGAAGACCTCGAGGTACTCGGGTTCTGGTCCTGGCGGGAAGGGCTCATCCGCGGCTTCGCTGCCCACCATGCCGGGATGCTGCCGACTTTCAAGGAGGTGGTGGAAAAACTGTTCGAGGAGGGACTCGTCAAGGCGGTCTTCGCCACCGAGACGCTGGCACTCGGAGTCAATATGCCGGCCAGATCCGTTGTCCTTGAGAAGCTCGACAAGTTCAACGGCGAAGCACATGTGAACATCACGGCGGGGGAGTACACCCAACTCACCGGCCGCGCCGGCCGGCGGGGAATCGATGTGGAGGGCCACGCCGTCGTTCTCTGGCAGCCGGGCACCGACCCCGGAGCTGTTGCAGGGCTGGCCTCGCGCCGGACCTACCCGCTGAATTCCAGCTTCCGGCCCACCTACAACATGAGCATCAACCTCATATCGCAGTTCGGGCAGTACCGTACCCGCGAAATTCTTGAGACATCCTTCGCGCAGTTTCAGGCAGACAGGTCCGTGGTGGGCCTCGCCCGTCAGGCCCGTACGCGAGAGGAGTCGCTGAAGGGCTATGCCGAAGCGATGACCTGCCACCTCGGTGACTTCTCCGAGTATTCAGCGATCCGGCGCGAGCTGTCGGACCTCGAGGCAGCCGCGTCGAAGGCCGGTGCGCGGAACCGTCGAAGCGCCGCAGCCGCCTCCCTGGAATCGCTCCGCCCGGGAGACGTGGTGGACATTCCCGCCGGACGTGTTGCCGGTTACGCCGTTGTGCTGGCAGGAGATGCGGCCCGGGATCCCCGGCCCACCGTCCTCACCCTGGAAAAGCACGTCCGGCGGCTGTCCGTCCAGGACCTGGACGGGCCGGTCGAGATAGTTTCGCGAATACGGATTCCCAAGCAGTTCGATGGGCGCAAGCCGAAGGACCGGCGGGATCTCGCCGCGTCACTGAGGAATTCGCTGAATGAGAAGCGCCCACCCGCCAGCCGGACGCCGGCGGAATTCCCGACCGTCGGCACTGAGCGCCAGGAGAAAGCAATCGCAGACCTGCGCCGCCGGCTCAGGTCACATCCCTGCCACGGCTGCAGCGACCGCGAGAACCACGCGCGCTGGGCGGAGCGGTGGTGGAAGCTGCGGAGGGAAACCGACAGGCTTGCCCAGCAGATCAAGGGACGAACCAATACCATCGCGAAGACCTTCGACCGTGTGTCCGAAGTGCTCCTGCACTACGGCTACCTCCAGGAACATGACACCCAGGGCCTGGCCATCACGCCTGCCGGACAGAAACTTCGCCGGATCTACGGCGAGAAGGACCTCCTGATCGCGCTGTCCCTCGAACATGGCGCCTGCAATGACCTGGACCCCGCCGAGCTGGCGGCTCTCGCGTCAGCACTGGTCTACCAGGCCAAGCGGGAGGAGCGCGGCCTTCGTCCCCGGATGCCGTCGGTGTCGCTGGAATCTTCGATCGACATCGTCATCCGCCAGTGGTCACGCCTGACAGACCTGGAGGAACAGCACCGCCTGTCCGTCACCAGCGAACCCGATTTCGGGCTCATGTGGCCGGTCTACAAGTGGGCGCGAGGCAAGGGACTCCAGAACGCCCTGCAAGGGACCGACCTCGCTGCCGGCGACTTTGTCCGGTGGGCGAAGCAGATCATTGATCTCATTGACCAGTTGGCGAAGGTTCCGGACCTGCCGCCGGGCTTCCGTCGCCTGTGCATCGACTCCATTGACCGTATCCGACGGGGCGTCGTGGCCTATTCCGCGGTCTCCGAATAATCCCATTTCTCTCTACCCGAAAGTTGCATGCCTGTGTCCCCTTCCGATTCCAAGCCCATCCTGTACCGCAACGGCTCGGTATACAGCGCAGCAGATCCATTTGCCACGGCCATGCTGGTCACGGCAGACACGGTCGCCTGGGTTGGATCCGAGCACGCAGCGGCCGCGCTGGCCGACAGCAGCATGGACGTGGTGGACCTGCAGGGTGCGCTCGTTGCACCGGGGTTCGTCGACTCCCACTTCCACACCACGGAAACGGGACTGGCCATCACGTCTCTTGACCTCACCGGGGTCAACAGCCTCGGCGAGCTCCTCGACCTCGTCGCGCGGGCGGCAGCTGATAGTTCAGGGACCATCATGGGTAACGGCTGGGACGAATCGCGGTGGTCGGAGCGGCGTCCGCCCACCGCGTCCGAACTGGAGAACGCGTCGGGCGGGGGCCGTGACGTCTATCTCGTGCGTGCAGACGTCCACTCTGCCGTGGTGTCCACGTTCCTGGCGCAACGGCTTGGGCTGCAGCAGTACGACGGTTGGGATGACGGGTTTATTGTGCGTGATGCGCACTTCGCGGCCCGCAGCGCGGTGCGCAGTCCCGGACCCGACGAGCGGGAGGCGCTGCAGCGCACGGCCCTCGACCACGCGGCTGCGAACGGCATCGTCGCCGTCGTCGAGATGGCCGCGCCGCACATTGCTCCCCGGGAGGACGTTCTGTCACTACTCTCGCTCGCGGGGCCGCACCCTGAAGTTCTGGCCTACTGGGGACAGGCCGTTACTTCCGAAGAGGAGATGCGAACCGTTTTGGCAGGTTTTGACGGCAAGGTGCTGGGCCTTGGAGGGGACCTGAACGTGGACGGGTCCATCGGTTCCCATACAGCCCGTATGCGGGTGCCGTACGCGGATGCGCCCCATTCCTGCGGCACCACGTTCATGAGTGCCGACGACGTCGCCGCGCACCTGGGTGCCGCAACATCCGCCGGCCTGCAGGCGGGCTTTCACGTCATCGGTGATGAGGGACTGGACACTGTGATTGCCGGTCTGGAGAAGGTGGCATCCGACCACGGGCTGGAGAGGGTGCGAGCCGCCCGGCACCGGCTGGAACACGTGGAAGTCGCCGACGACGGCGCCATCTCCCGGCTGGCCCATTTCGGTACGACAGTGAGCGCGCAACCCGGCTTCGACGCGTTGTGGGGTGCTCCCGGCGGCCTGTACGAGCAGCGGCTCGGAACCGACCGCTACACGCCGATGAACCGGGTCGGCAGTTTGTTGAGCGCCGGTGTTCCTGTGTGCCTGGGTTCCGATTCACCCGTCACCCGTATGTCGCCCTGGCAATCCATCCACGCCTGCATTGCCCATGCCAGTGCCGAGGAGCGAATCTCGGCTCGTGCTGCCTTTCTCGCACACACCCGCGCCGGTTGGCGTGCGGTGGGGGCCGGGAATCCGCTGCTCGGTCAGCTCCTCCCCGGCGCACCGGCATCCTACGCGGTGTGGGAGGTGGACGAGCTCATGGTCCAGACCCCGGACAGCAGGGTCCAGTCATGGAGCACGGATCCACGTGCTGGCACTCCGCTGCTCCCCGCACTCGATACGGACAACGAGCCGCGATGCCTGGAAACCGTCCACAGGGGCAGACAACTGTATGCGGACGGTGTCCTCGCAGACCGCCAGACCCGGCTGGAGTGACAGGGCCCGGGTCCGCCCTCTGACCTGCACGAACGTCTAAACCAGCAGGTCAGCGGGCTGTTGACACCTCCTCCACAGGACGTAAGCTGTTAGATCTACGGGTCGGAATCCTTACGTTTCGGATTGACCTGACCGAGCCACCGCATACTGCGACGCCAAAGGGGACCACGAGTGAATGTAAGGCTCTTTCGCGCGGTGGAAGGCTTGGTAATCACAACGGGTAGGTTTGCACGTCCTTAGAAAACAGCGCCGATCGATTGATCACTGCTGGCCCGAAGGCGTGCGAACCTACCCGTAGCTCATATACTGGGAAGCCCGTTCGGATAGCTGAACTGCTGCGCTCTGCGCACACGCCCCATCGAAAGGCCCTTGAGTGCGCGTTGTCACGATCATTCCCACCTACAACGAACGCCAATCCCTGCCGATAACCCTTGAGCGGCTCCGGGCAGCCGTCCCCCACTCGGATGTGCTGATCGTGGATGACAACAGCCCTGACGGCACCGGAGATTGGGCAGACCGGTTCGCCGAGGTGGACCCCAAGGTCAAGGTCCTGCACAGGCAGGGCAAGGAAGGTTTGGGGGCTGCCTACATCGCCGGTTTTCGCTGGGCGCTAGAACGGGATTACGACGTCCTGGTCGAAATGGACGCCGACGGCTCCCACCAGCCGGAACAGCTTCCCGCCCTCCTCGAGGCAGCGACCGGCGCACACCTGGTCATCGGGTCCCGTTGGGTGCCCGGCGGCGCAGTGGTCAACTGGCCGTTCCACCGGACGCTGCTGTCCCGTGCGGGAAGCCTCTACTCGCGCACCATGCTCGGACTCACCGTTCGGGACATTACGGCCGGCTACCGTGCGTTCCGGCGGGAGACGATCGAGGCCATCGATCTGGCCGACGTTGATTCGGTGGGGTACGGGTTCCAGGTCGACATGACCTTCCGTGTGGCCCAGAAGGGACTGCGCATCGTCGAAGTGCCGATCACCTTCGTAGAGCGTGAGTACGGAGATTCGAAAATGAGCGGCAATATTGTTTTGGAGGCAATCGCGTCGGTGACCCGCTGGGGGCTCGCTGCCCGCTGGTCCGCTCTCACATCACGCCTGTCCGGCCTCCGATCACCTGCAACGGACGCATAGGCCGCCGGCAAAGGACGCGCCGTCAGCAAGGACGGCCAGGCGGCCGCTATATCCTGCGCCGGCCCGGAAGGGCTGTCCTGGATCCGGACACAGAATCGCCCGGGCACTTCGATGAAGTACCCGGGCGATTCACACATGTTCTCAGGCGGAGCGGCGTTCCCCGCGACGCTCCCGCAGGATGTTGAGCCGATCCTCCAGGATCTGCTCAAGTTCCTCCATTGACCGGCGCTCCAGGAGCATATCCCAGTGGGTACGGACCGGCTTGTCACCGGAGGTGTCTGGACGCTCTCCGTCAACGAGCAACGCTTCCTTGCCGGTCTTTGAAACCCACACCGGAGGAATTTCCGCTTCAGCTGCGAACGTGACGAAAACCCGTTCACCGTCCTCGCAACGGTATTCGATACGCTGCCGGGGTGCCGGCTCAACGCCGGACTCGGTCTCCATGCTTTGGGCGCCTAGGCGCATACCCCGAAGGCTACGGTCGCTCATCTTATCTCCCTCACTTCGTATGGCATGCTGGACTCCCAGCTGCCTCTGCTGCGCGCTCGCCGAGCAGGCAACATCACGACGTTCGACGCCGCGCTACCACAGGTATAACGCCGGGTAACCGCCGTCTGTTCCCAGCGGCGCTCTCATCCGGCAAACACCCCACTATACCGACTGGGACCACGGATCACCCAATCGGTGCCGCGAGCGGCGCGCGGCGGGGCTGATGACTAGTGCACCTGGGGCGGGTGCGTCTCCTCGCCTGTGGCGGGGGAGTCAGCATGGCCAGCCTCGTTCTCCTGCGCTCCGAGTACGTTTCCAATGCCCTTGAGCGCTTCTCCCACCTCGCTGGGGATGATCCACAGTTTGTTGGAGTTGCCCTCCGCAAGCTTGGGGAGGGTCTGGAGATACTGGTAAGCGAGCAGCTTCTGGGTGGGGTTGCCCTTGTGAATAGCGTCGAAGACCTTCTGAATGGCCTGCGATTCACCGTCTGCCCTCAGGATCGCTGCCTTGGCATCGCCTTCGGCCGCGAGGATGGCTGCCTGCCGCTGCCCCTCCGCAGTAAGGATCTGCGATTGCTTGGTTCCCTCTGCAGTGAGGATGGCTGCGCGGCGGTCGCGTTCGGCCCGCATCTGCTTCTCCATAGAATCCTGGATGGAGTGCGGCGGGTCGATCGCCTTGAGCTCCACGCGCGACACCCGGATTCCCCAACGCCCCGTGGCGTCATCCAGGACCCCGCGAAGCTGTCCATTGATCTGGTCCCGCGAGGTCAGTGCCTCCTCCAGATTCAACCCGCCGACAACATTCCGCAGCGTCGTCGTGGTCAGCTGCTCGACGGCCTGGATGTAGTTGGCGATTTCATAGGTAGCGGCACGCGCGTCGGTCACCTGGAAGTACACGACCGTGTCGATGGACACCACAAGGTTGTCCTCGGTGATCACCGGCTGCGGCGGGAAGGAAACAACCTGTTCGCGCAGGTCAAGAAGCGGCAGCAGACGGTCAACGAACGGGATGAGGATCGTCAGGCCCGGCAGGAGCGTGCGCTGATATTTTCCCAGCCGCTCAACCACACCCGCGCGAGCCTGCGGAATGATCCGAACGGATTTCACCAGCACAACCAGGACGAAAGCGATCAGAACAATCAGGACGATCGTGAGTCCGATTGTGCCTGAGTCTGTGAACATGGTTCCCCTTGTGTTGTTGTGGTGCCGAATGGTGTTCAGGAGGAGGTAAGTGGACCGTTCTCCGTTGGTTGGGCTCCTACGACGACGGCGGTCGCTCCGTCGATGCGGGAAACTGTCACGCGGGTGCCGGCCGGCACGGACGAGCCGTCAACAGTGCGTGCGGTCCATGTGTCGCCGCCGATCTTGACGGTCCCGGAGAGCCCGGTGACCGGTTCCAGTGCAAGTGCGTGTTCGCCGATCAACCGATCGATGTTGGAGAGCTGCTCGGCTGAGCCCCGCTTGAGATGCTTCAGGGCCACCGGCCTGACCAGCAGCACCATCAGGAGTGAGACGACGCAGAAGATCACTACCTGGATGAAGAAAGAGGCTCCGGCGAGTGCGCCGATCAGCCCCGCGAGTGCGCCGGTTGCAAGCATCAGGAAGAACAGGTCAAGGGTCAGGGTTTCCACCCCAGCCAATCCGAGCATGAGCACCAGCCAGAGAATCCAGGTGTTCTGTACCAGCCAGTCAAGCATCGCATTTCCCCTCGGTGGCGGCATCTGCAGACAGTCATTCCGTGCACAGGGTGCCTCTTACCATCATGCCAAATCCGGAGGCGGAAATATAGCGTTACGGGAATATCCTCAGCACTTCATCCGTGCGCGCGCCGGCTATAGGACTGAAGTGTGAAGGCGGCCGTCACCGGCAACTCGCCGGAAAGGTTCGAGAGATCGGCTGGCCTCCGGTGGTGCCCGGCAGGCCCCATCATCGCGACGTTGCGCACGTCGCCCGGTCCAAGCGTCATGGTGAATTCCACAGTCCGGGTCGAGATGAGGTCGAAGGCGCCTGCGAGGGAGGCGGCGACGTCGTCGCCCTTTCCGCCGGGAACTCCGAGAAGCCCTGCGGTGCCCGCGATCTCCTGGAGGTGCTGAGGCAGGGGAGTGACCACCAGCAACACTCCGCCGTCTTTCACTATCCGCGCGAACTCAGGGGGGTTGCGCGGGGCGAAGACGTTCAGAAGCAGATCGACGCTGCTATCCGCCACGGGCAGCCGTTGCCACAGGTCGCACACAAGGCAGAGGGCGCCGGGCAGCAGTTTCGCTGCCCGCCTCAGCGCAAACTTCGATATATCGAGTACCACCGCCGCGGACACCGGCACAGCTTCCAGAAGCCTGCTCAGGTAGTAGCCGGTCCCTGCCCCCGCGTCCAGGACGACAGGCCGGTTGACGGCTGCTTCCTTCGCCGCCGCGCACAGAGCATCCGCGAGTCCGTGGAAATGCCCGCTGCCGAGGAAATCGATCCGCGCCTGCACCATCTCAGCGGTATCAGGCTGGAAGCTCGTCCCCCGGCCAGTGAGCAGGTTGAAGTAGCCCTGCCGGGCTGCATCGAACCGGTGGCCGCCGGCACAGCTGAGGAGTTGCGGAGTGTGTTCACGCCCCGGCACCCCGGAGGACGTACCGTCCGGCCCGGCGGCAAGCGGTCCGCGGCAGACGGGGCAGAGAAGGAGGACTCCCGGAGACGGCGGCATTGGACAATCGTAGGGGGCGGCGCCGCTTTGAGCCGCAGCACCATGGGGGCATAGGCTCGGAGTGTGAAACCAGACACACTCAACCTGATGAATACAGTGAGCGCACCCTCGCTCCACCCGGACACCCGACGCTGCGTAGTCTCCGTGACCCGTCCCGACTACGACGCCGACGCCTATGTAGGGCAGCTGTGGGAGGTGCCGCTGGACGGCGGAGCTCCCCGTCGGCTTACCCGGGGGTTCAGGGATACCGCGCCGAAATTCTCCCCGGATGGCTCCATCCTCGCTTTTCTCCGCGCCGGCGAAGGTGGCAAGCCGCAGGTCTATATCACCGACGGCAGGGGAGGGGAGCCGCAGCAGCTGACCGATCGCCCCCTGGGCGTCTCCAGCTTCGAATGGTCGCCCGATTCCCGCCGGCTCGTATTGAGCGCGCGCGTCCCGGAAGACGGCCGCTACGGAACAGTCGACGGCGTATCGGCAGGCCAGGAGGATCCGCGACTGGTCAGCAGCTTCAAGTACCGGATGAACGGCGTCGGTTACACCAGGGACAAGCGGTCACAACTGTTTCTCCTCGACGTGCCGTCCCTGGGGGAGGAGCCGTTCGTCAGGCCGGTGGGGCGGGCTGCGCGCTCGCTCGGGGAGGACGCGCCGACGGCGTTTGCCGAACCGGCGCAGCTGACGGACGCGGATGCGGACCATACCGCGCCCAGGTTCTCATTCGACGGTTCACGCATCCTGTTCAGCGCCTCCCTGGAACCGGACTCCGAAGCGAATCTCCGGTCCGACATTTATTCGATCGCATTGGACGGCACAGACAGGCAGCGCCTGAGCAATTTCACGGAGAACCTTGTCAGCTGCGGCAACCCGGTGCACAGTGCGGACGGCCGCTGGCTCTATTATCTCGGCAGCGCGCTGTCGCCGAGCGGTGTCGATTTCGTTGCACGCAACACCGCCTTGTACATTGCTCCGGTCGATGACCCAACCCAGGCACGGGTGCTCACTGATCCGGAATCCCTCGATCTCGGTGAGATCGGCGAGGTTGTGCCGGCGGGAGGTGACAGCGTCCTGGTGTTCAACCGCAGCCGCGGCGCCGGCGACCTGCGCCGCGTCGATGCGCAGGGAGCGGTGGAAGTCCTTGCCGACGGCGAGTTGATCGTCACCGGCGCGGCGGGTATCAACGGCACCGTCGTCGTCTCCTATACGGACCCGGACACGGTGGGCGACGTGGCGCGCGTTGACGGCCGTGCCCTGACCAGGCTCACGGACTTCTCCGCCGCGCTGCGCAGCGAGACCGCCGTGATCCCTCCGCGTGAAGAGATCTTCACCGCACCGGACGGTTACCCCGTACACGGTTGGGTGCTGATCCCGGAGGGGGAGGGGCCGCACCCTGTCCTGCTCAACATCCATGGCGGGCCGTATGCCCAGTACGGGTGGGGCTACTTTGATGAGGCGCAGGTCTACCTTGACGCAGGTTACGCGGTACTCATGTGCAATCCGCGCGGTGCTGCCGGCTACGGCGAGGAGCACGGCCGGGTGATCAAGGAAGCGATGGGGACGGTGGACATGCAGGACGTCCTCGCGTTCCTTGAGGGTGCAGTCCGGACCTACGACCAGCTCGACGGCGACAGGCTGGGTGTGATGGGCGGGTCCTATGGCGGGTACCTGACCGCCTGGCTGATCGCCAATGACCACCGTTTCCAGGGCGCCATCGTGGAGCGCGGATTCCTCGACCCCGAGTCCTTCATCGGGTCATCTGATATCGGATGGTTCTTCTCGGAGGCCTACACCGGGGCTGAGCCGGAGAAGGTTCAGGCGCAGAGCCCCTATGCCCAGGTCCACAGGGTCCGGACGCCCACGTTCGTGATTCATTCCGAAGAGGACCTGCGCTGTCCGCTCGAGCAGGCCCAGCGCTACTACACGGCACTGAAACGCCATGGGGTGGAGTGCGAAATGCTGATTTTCCCGGGGGAGACCCACGAACTCTCACGGACGGGCACTCCCTGGCACCGGCGTCAGCGTTTTGAGCACATCCTGCGGTGGTGGGCGGAGAAGCTGCCGAGCAAGAAGAACCAGCCCGCCTAGAAATTCAGGGCGCGCTGGGCCAGGTCGATTCCGGGCTGGGCTCAGCGCTCCCTGTACGCGTCGCTGCTCATGAGCGACCGCGTCCTCGCCTTGTCGATGTACACCACGCCGTTCAGGTGATCGGTCTCGTGCTGGACAATACGTGCGGGCCACCCGGTGAAGTCCCGGCTGGCGTCCAGCCCTTCAGGAGTCCGGTATTCAAGGCGCACAGTGCGGTGCCTCTCCACCACGGCCTGCCAACCGGTGAACGACAGGCATCCCTCGAAGAACGACGCCGTTTCGTCTCCCACAGCCGTGTATGCCGGGTTGATCACGGCGAAGTAGGGTAACGGCGGGCGCTCGCGCACCTGGGCAATGTCTTCCGGCTGCGGGATCACGTCTTCGATCACCGCAATCCGCAGGGGAATTCCGAGTTGCGGCGCTGCCAGCCCGACACCCGGAGCCTCGTGCATGGCTTTCCGCATGGTGGCCAGCAGTTCGGCGAGCTCCGAGGAGTCCAGCTGACCGTCGAACGGTTCCGCCGGGTTCCGCAGGACCGGATCACCGAGCTGGACAATCGGTGGCCGCTCCTGTTCGACGACGCCGCGGACCAGCGCGCGGATTCTCTCGCGTGTGTAGGTTCCCATCCACCCATCCTAGGTTCGCCTCTTCAGCCGCGGTGCTGACGCGGGGACGCTGTAATACGCCAGCAGGATTGCCAGTGCGTTGAGGGCCGCGAGGATGAGGAAGGCGCGGGAGTAGCTGCCGAAGGCCGCGGCAAGGCCGGCGCCCGCCCACGGACCCAGTGCCGTTGCGAGGGTAATCGGAAACGCAACCAGCGCGGTCAGCCGGCCGTAATGTGCGGAGCCCCACCGGTCCGTGATGGCCGTGGCGTGCAGGAGGGTGAAGATACCGCGGGCCACCCCGGCTGCCAGCGCGATCAGGATCGCTGCGGTGAGGGTTTCGGTGAGGCCGAGTAGCGCCGTCGTCAGGGTGGTGGCGGACAGGACAATAACGGTCCGCAATCTCAGGGGCAACTGTTCAAAGGCTCCATAACCCAGCCGGCCCAGCACCTGGCCGATCCCACCGATTCCCAGGGCGGTGGCCGCCAGGGTCCTGTCGATCCCGCGTTCCGTCAGCAGCGGCACGAGATTGACGACGGCGGCGAAAGAGGCCAGAGCTGCCAGGCTGACGGCGGCGACCAGCGCGATGAACGGCAGGCTTCGGACGATCTCGGCAGGCGGAGCCGGCTTCGTGACCTGGGTGCCGGCCGGGTCACGATGGGGTTCCCAGGGCCGCCGCAGCCCGAAGAAGTGGGCTGGAACCGTGATCACGAAAAGGGCAGCGGCAAGGATCAGATAGGTTCCGCGCCAACCGGCAGCGGCGGACAGGAGCGCCGTCAGCGGTGCAAAGACCGTACTCGCGAGGCCGCCCACGATAGTCAGTACTGTCAGCGCGCGGGTGCGGCCGTCTGTCCACCAGCGGGTTACAGCGGCGAATGCCGGTGGGTACAGGACCATTCCCATGGCGATGCCGCTCAGGATCCACCCGCCGAAGAATACGGGCAGCGTGCCTGCCGCAGCGACCAGGCACAGCGCCGGCGCCGCAAGCAGGGATCCGACAGTCATCACCGACCGTGGTCCGCGGCGGTCGAGGATGCGTCCGACCAGCAGGCCGGTGAGTGCAGAACAGATCAACCCGGTGGAAAACGCTCCGTTGACCACAGGCAAGGACCATCCGGTACTCGTGCTGATCTGTCCGGCGAGAACGGGAAACGCATAGAACAGAATGCCCCAGCTGGTGATCTCCGTGAGGCAGAGGACAACCAGAACAGTGCGCAGGGAAACGTCCCGCTTACCCCTCCCAAACCACCTCCCGAAAGTGCCGATAATCGACATTATGTCAACTAATCGATATCGTGCTCAGTAAGAGGCGCGAGCGTGAGGGCCGCTTCTCCCCTGCACCGGTGAACCAGGCCGGTGCAGGAGAAGCGCCGCTATTGCTGGGGTACGCCGGCAATGTTGATCAGCCAGGCGACTCCGAACTTGTCGGTGCACATGCCGAACCGGTCGCCCCAGGGCGCAACCTCAAGCGGAACGGTCACCGTGCCGTCTCCCGACAGACGGTCCCAGTAACCCCGCAGTTCGGCTTCATCCTCGCCGCTGAGCGAAATCGAAAACGTGTTCCCGGGGCTGTAGTCCATGCTGTTCGGCGTGTCGGCTGCCATGAGAACCATGCCGCTGTCCGTCGTCAGCATTCCGTGCATGATCTTGTCCAGCTCACTCTCGTCTTCACTGGCAGAAAAGTCCCGGAAGGTACTGAGCGCCAGTTCACCGCCGAAGACGGACTGGTAGTACGTCATGGCTTCCTTCGCTGTGTCACGGAAGCCAAGGTAAGGGTTAAGGCGTGTGCTCATAGCGGTCTCCTCGTTCGACGTCTGCACCGGCGCCCGGTGTCTTCAACCCGGGGCACACTTCCGGCGCGGTCCGTCACCATAGTGCACCACGAACAGGGCGCGGCGACCAGCAGCCGGCGGCGAACGGAATCAGGCTGTGGCAAACCGGCGCGCAGAACGCTCCCTCGCCTTGGCCGCTTCTTCTTCCCGGTCCTTGGGAGGAGCCGACGTGACCAGTTCGGACAGGAGCCGCTCGGTGATCGAACCGATCTCCTCCACCGCCCTGTCAAACGCCTCCTGGTTTGCCCGGGACGGCTTGGTGGCGCCACTGACCTTCCGCACATACTGAAGGGCCGCGGCGTGCACCTCATCGCTGGTAGCTGCCGGCTGAAAATTGTGAAGTGTCCTGATATTCCTGCACATGCTTCAAGGGTAGATCCACGCAGAGAGCAAGGAACAGATTCATACGGGCTTTTATGCCGGCCAGGCGCAGCACGAAGGCCGGCTCCCCGGTCGGGAACCATTAGGCTGAGTGCATGACGCGCGCGAATGCCGGCAGGCGGGACGGAGCCCGGCAAGGGTATCCGGCGTGGCTGGCCGCCGACGTTGTACTGATTTTGCTCTTTGCGATGCTGGGTCACCAGTCGCACTACGGCACGCTTTCCCCCGCCGGAATCGCGGGTACCGCGCTCCCCTTCCTCGCCGCCTATGGTGCAGCCACGGCAGCCCTGCGTCCCTGGCGACATCCCACCGCACTGATGCGCTGTGCCGTTCCGCTGTGGATCGGCACGTCAGCAGGTGGGCTGATCCTCCGTGTTCTTGCCGGGCAGGGCGCGGCGCTGTCGTTCCAGATCGTCGCGGTTTCCGTCCTCGGCCTGTTTCTCATCACCCCCCGCGTTCTTGCGGCGCTGGTGCGCCGTCGCCGCGTCCACTCACCCGCCATCCACTCCCCCAGCAAGAACCAAGGAGCACCGACATGATCACTGCGTTTGTACTCATCCAGACCGATGCCTCCCGGATCCCGGAATGCGCACAGGAAATTTCGGAACTCGAAGGCATCAGCGAGGTGTACTCCGTGACCGGCGAGTGGGACCTCATTGCCATCGCGCGCGTGAACCGGCACGAGGACCTCGCGGACGTCATCGCGGACCGGCTCTCGAAGGTTGACGGTGTGGAGTCGACAACGACCCACATCGCCTTTCGGTCGTACTCGAAACACGACCTTGACGCCGCTTTTTCCCTCGGATTCGAAGGCTGACCCCGGCGTTACTTGCCGGTGACCGCGATCCACCGATCGAGGGCTGCCTGCGCGGCGCCGGAATCGATGGATTCCTCGGCGCGGCGCATATTGGCCCTGATGCGCTCCACGAGCGGCGCGGAGTAATCTGTATCCAGCGCCGTGAGGCCCGCGGCCGCGTTGAGGACAACGGCGTCGCGGACCGACCCCTTCTCCCCTGCCAGCAGTGAGCGGACCACCCGCGCGTTGCTCCGGGCATCCGAGCCCCTCAGGGCCTCGACCGTGGCCACAGGCAATCCGAAATCTTCGGGATGGACCGTGTGCTCGCTGATGGCCCCGCCCCGGACTTCCCACACCGTGGAAGACCCGCTGGTGGTCAGTTTGTCGCGGCCGTCGCTGCCGCGAAACACCAGCGCCCGAACCCCCCTGACGGCGAGAACGCCCGCCATGAGCGGCGCCATCCGTTCGCTGGCGCAGCCAAGCGCCTGCGCTTCGACGCCGGCCGGATTGCTGAGCGGGCCCAGGAAATTGAAGGCGGTCGGGACGCCGAGCTCCCGGCGCGGCACAGCGACGTGCCTCATGGATGGATGGAACACCTGGGCAAAGCAGAAGGTGATGTTCGCCTCCTCCGCCGATCGGGCGACGTCGGCAACGGACAGATCCAGTCGCACGCCCAGCGCCTCAATGACGTCCGCGGCCCCGGACGATGAGGACGCACCGCGGTTACCATGCTTAATCACGCGGGCACCGGCTCCGACTGCCACCAGCGAGGACATGGTGGAGATATTCAGCGTGTTGAGCCCATCTCCCCCGGTGCCGACGATATCCAGGGCCGGGCCCGCGACGTCGATCCGGTGCGCCCTGGCAAGCATGGCCTCGACCAATCCGGTGAGCTCCTCGACCGACTCGCCCTTTGCGCGCAGCCCCACCAGGAACCCTGCGATCTGGGCGTGGGACGCGACGCCCTCCATGATCGAGTCCATCGCCCATCGTGCCTGGGCAGCCGTAAGATCCCTGCCCTCGATGAGGTTCGAGATCAGCTGCGGCCAACTGATTGGCGGGGCTTCTGGATCGGAAAACGCGCTCACCCCCCTAGGTTATCTACGAAATGTAGAAAGTCAGCACGTTGTTACTCCGCGCCGTTGCAGGCAACGGATGCCCCTGCGCAGCTGGAATGGCGCGCCGACCCCGTTTCGCATTGGTGAACTGGGAACTTTTAGAGACATAATGTCAGGGTGACGACAGCGACCCATGCCCCCAGCTCCACTGCGCATCCAACTCTGAACCGGCCGAACATGGTCTCGGTTGGCACGGTTGTATGGCTTTCCAGTGAACTTATGTTCTTCGCCGGACTATTCGCCATGTATTTCACATTGCGTTCCACCTCCGGCGAACTCTGGGCTGCCGAGACCGAGAAGCTGAATGTGCCCTTCGCCCTGATCAACACGATCATTCTCGTGTCCAGCTCTTTCACCTGCCAGATGGGTGTGTTCGCAGCGGAACGCCTCCAACCGCGCAGGGTCGGTGGAATTTTCAAGATCACCAAATGGGGCATGGTCGAGTGGTATCTGCTGACCTTCTTCATGGGTGCGGTGTTTGTCGCCGTCCAGGCGTACGAATATGCAGAGCTTGTCGCCGAGGGTATTTCCATCTCATCGAATGCGTACGGCTCGGCGTTCTACATCACCACCGGCTTCCACGGCCTCCACGTAATCGGAGGCCTGATCGCCTTCCTGTTCATCATCGGCCGTGCCTACGCAGCCAAGCGGTTTGGGCACTTTGAAGCGACGTCGGCGATCGTCACTTCGTACTACTGGCACTTCGTCGACGTGGTGTGGATCGGGTTGTTCATCATCATCTACTTCTTGAAGTAAATTGCCCTTGAACCCATTTCTACCCGGGGTAGAATTAGCGTGGCGGTCGCGACGGTGGCTGACACCAACCGTAGAACGTTCCAACGCAATACAGAAGGCAGGAAACAGGACGTGAAGGCACTTTCGCAGAGGCGGCGTCACCCCCTGGCAGCAGTAGCGCTGCTACTCATGGGATTGTTGCTAACAGGCGGCATCTACGCCGTCGCGAGCAACGCGAACCAGGCCAAAGCGCAAACAACATTTTCAGCCGGCGACATCGAGGAAGGCGAGAAACTCTTCGTCGCCAACTGTGCAACCTGCCACGGCATAGGTGCCGTGGGAACCGCGGACGGTCCATCGCTGATCGGCGTGGGAGCTGCAGCAGTCGACTTCCAGGTGGGTACGGGCCGCATGCCGCTCCAGATGCAGGGACCGCAGGCGCTGCAGAAGCCGGTGCAGTTCACTGGTGAGCAGATCCAGCAGATGTCCGCTTACGTTGCGTCGCTTGGTGCCGGCCCAGCCATCCCTGGCGAGGAAGAGCTTGACCTTGAAGGGGCTGACCCTGCTGCCGGCGGCGAACTGTTCCGCGTGAACTGCGCGATGTGCCACAACGCCGCGGCTGCCGGCGGGGCCCTGACCCGGGGCAAGTTCGCACCGTCGCTCGAAGGTGTGAGCGATAAGGAAATCTACGAAGCGATGGTCACCGGACCGCAGAACATGCCGGTATTCAACGATGCGAACATCACGCCAGAGGGTAAGCAGGACATCATCGCCTTCCTCAACATTATTGAAGAGCAGGGTTCCCCGGGCGGAGCGGACCTCGGTTCTCTCGGACCAGTCTCCGAAGGCCTGTTCATCTGGGTCGCGGGCCTTGGCGTCATCATTGCATTCACCGTCTGGCTTACCTCCCGCTCTTCGTAGCGACGTGCCAAGCTGGCAAAGAACCAAATTACACAGGATTGATGAGTGAAGTTTCTAAAGAAGGATGAGAGGGATCATGGCCGACCATAGTCACGGCAGCCCGGAAAACGCGGTTACCGTAGCTAAGCCTGGTCAGGGCGGCGTGCAGAAGTTCCAGGATCCTGGACTCCCGCCGCACCGGCCGCGTTTGGCAGATACCGATCCCCGCGCAGAGAAGCGCGCAGAGCGCCAAGTCGGAGTGCTTTTCCTGATTTCCATCTTTGGAACGTTGCTCTTTTTCTTCGGGTACTTCTTCATCCCGCTCGACGAGACAATCGGTACTCTTCGCCTGCAGAACCTGCTGCTGGGTCTTGGAACGGCATTCGCAATGCTCGGCATCGGCGTTGGCATCGTGCACTGGGCGAAGACCCTGATGCCCGACCATGAGGTCGCCGAGGACCGCCATGAGATCCGCCCTGAGAAGGACCGTGCGGACGCTGAAAAGATCATTGGCGACATCCTTGAAGAATCCGGAATCAAGCGCCGCCCACTGATTCGCAATACTCTGTTGGGTGCAGGAATCCTTGCGATTTTTCCTGCCATTGCAATTTTCCGTGACCTCGGTCCGCTGCCCGGCGACGTCCTGCGCGAGACCATGTGGGACGAAGGCGTGCGCCTGACCCGCGACCCGAGCGGCACCCCGATCAAGGCCTCCGACGTCACGATCGGTTCTGCGTTTCACGTCATCCCGGAAGGACTCAATGAGGCTGAGCACAAGCTTGAAGAGAAGGCCAAGGCCGTCGTCCTGCTGATGCGCCTCAACCCCGAATCCCTCAACCCTTCGCCCGGACGCGAAGACTGGGGTTACGAAGGCATTGTTGCCTACTCCAAAATCTGCACCCATGTGGGCTGCCCCGTAGCCCTTTACGAGCAGCAGACTCATCACCTGCTTTGTCCGTGCCATCAGTCCACCTTCGACCTCACGCAGGAGTGCAAGGTGATTTTCGGCCCGGCCGCACGTCCGCTCCCCCAGCTTCCCATCTCGGTTGATGAAGAAGGCTACCTGGTGGCGACGAGCGACTTCCAAGAACCCGTAGGACCAAGTTACTGGGAGCGTGGCTGACATGAGCAGCTCGGCAGCTGGGCAGCAGTACCAGCCCAAGACCAGCGTCGGCAGGATCACCAACTTCGTTGACACCCGTGTCGGCGGATCCGCCATCGTGAAGGAGTTCGGACGCAAGATCTTCCCGGACCACTGGACGTTCATGTTCGGCGAGGTTGCGCTCTACTCCTTCGTCATTCTGTTGCTCTCGGGCACGTTCCTCACCTTCTTCTTTGACCCCTCAATGGCGGAGACCCACTACGACGGCAGCTATGTACCGTTGCGCGGCATTGAGATGTCAATGGCCTACGCCTCGTCGCTTGATATCTCATTTGATATCAGGGGCGGCTTGTTCATGCGGCAGGTCCACCACTGGTCAGCGCTCCTCTTTGTAGCGGCCGTCTCAGTGCACATGCTTCGTGTGTTCTTCACCGGTGCGTTCCGCCGCCCGCGTGAACTGAACTGGGTGATCGGCGGCGTCCTGCTGATCCTGGCTATGGCTGCCGGCTTCACCGGCTATTCCCTCCCGGATGATCTGCTGTCCGGCAACGGCCTGCGCATCATCGACGGTGTTGTGAAGTCGATCCCGGTGGTTGGAACGTACATCAGCTTTTTCCTCTTCGGCGGAGAATTCCCCGGGACCGTGATCATCCCGCGGCTGTATGTTCTGCATATCCTGCTGATTCCGGCGCTTATCCTGCTGCTGATCGGGATTCACCTCTTCCTGGTGGTGGTCCACAAGCACACGCAGTTCCCCGGCCCGGGCCGCACCAATGACAACGTGGTTGGCTTCCCGGTTGGACCGGTATATGCGGCCAAGGCGGGTGGATTCTTCTTCATCGTCTTCGGCATCATCGCAGCCATCTCGGCGGCCTTCACGATCAACCCGATCTGGAACTACGGTCCTTATGACCCTTCCCCCGTGTCCGCCGGCACCCAGCCGGACTGGTACATCGGATGGGTCGACGGTGCGCTCCGGCTGATGCCCGGTGTGCTGGGCAACTTCCCGTTCGAATGGAACATTCCGTTCCCATGGGGTACCAATACGCTCTCCCTGAACGTGCTGCTTCCAGCGCTCGTGCCCGCCGGCATCGTCTTCATGCTGCTGTTCGCCTGGCCCTGGATCGAAGCCTGGGTTACCAAGGACCGCCGCGAGAAGCACCTTCTCGATCGGCCGCGCAACGCTCCGACCCGCACCGGCATCGGTGTAGCCGGTGTTGTGTTCTACTGCGTCATGTGGGCAGCGGCCAGCTCCGACCTCATCGCCACTCACTTCATGGTTTCCCTGAACGATGTGACGTATTGGCTGCGGGCACTCCTGTTCATCGGCCCGGTCGTAGGATTCATCGCAGCCCGGCGCATCGCGCTTGCCCTCCAGCGCAAGGACCGCGAAATCGTTCTTCATGGACGTGAGACGGGACGGATTGTACGTCTTCCGCACGGCGAGTTCATCGAAGTGCATGAGCCGGTGGATGAGTACAAGCGCTACAAGCTGGTCAGCTTCGATTCCCCCGAAGTTCTGTCGGCACAGCCGGATGTCAACGGTCATGTACCCAAAACTGAAAAGCGGCGTGCCTGGGCGTCACGCTTCTTCTTTGAGGACCGGGTTGCACCGGTTACCCCGGCGGAACTTGAGCAGGCCCACTCGCATGGGCATCACGGCGAGGTGGCAAGCGAGCACGACAAGGCTGCCATCTCAAGCCACTAGTTTCGGATCAGCTGTAAAAGGATCGGCCACACCAGACGGTGTGGCCGATCCTTTTTGCCGTAGGACACCTCATCCCTGCGGTGTACTGCGGTACGTCGCGCTCGGCTATTCAGCTGAACCGTTTGGCTGTGTAGGTCCTGGGCGTACGCACGCCGGGCCGCTGCAGCGGAACCCACAATTTGTACCTGTCCGCCCGATAATACGAAACCGAGTAATCAACCATGGCGCGGGCAACATAGGCGTGCCGCTGGATCTTCAGCAGCGGCGCACCCATTTCCACGTTCAGTAGCCGTGCAATGGACGGCGAGGCGGCCGTTGCCTCCACGGTATCCTCGCCCCATTCCATCACCAGTCCATACTTCTCACTGAGTACGTTATAGAGAGACGTGGGCGGCTCATCCTCAAGGATTCCGGGCACACGATGTGCCGGGATGAAGTTTTCATCAACGCTCATCGGTTCGCGGTCAGCCAGGAGTTGCCTGCGGAACCTGACGACCGGCGCCCCCTGCTCGATCTGGAGTTCCCTGGCGATAAGGGGCGTCGCTGCCATTTGTTCGAAGCTGAGCACCCTCGCATCGGGCACCATGCCGCGCCGGTGCATCTCCTCGCTGTAGGAGGTGAGCTTCATCTGCAGATCGAGCTTTGTGTGGGCCACGAAGGTTCCCAACCCGACGATCCGTTCCAGAACTTCCTCGGCTACCAGAGCATCTATTGCGTGGCGTACCGTCATGCGGGCAACCCCGAAGTGTTCCGTGAGCTTGCGTTCGGACGGGATCGCGGTTCCGGGCTCCGTATGCTCCGTGATGTACTGCCGCAGGGCCTCCCTGAGCTGCACGTGCTTGGCTCCGCGCCCGTCCAGAGTTGTGCGAAGCTCGCTGAGTTTGTTCCGCATGCTGGCTCCTCGATCTGCCACGGTGCGCAGGAGACTGGACCGGTCTGGTCAGTCCATTCTACGCGGCCGCCATGACGGAGATGCGAGGAGGAACGGCCCGTACCCGCCAGGGAAACGCAGAAGGGCCCGCACGCCAGGTGCGGACCCTTTACCGGTTAGGAACAACGCGCCGATCAGTGCGCGTGGTCTCCCCTGCTGTATTCATAAACCCAACCGACAAGAGCGATTGCGGCGAGTCCGGCGGAGACGTAAAGAATCCACCAACCGGCGGCGAGGCCGAGGAACCCGCCGGCCGCGGAGAGCCCGAGTACCAGCGGCCACCAGCTCCACGGGCTGAAGTGTCCCTGCTCGCCGGAGCCTTCATGGATTTCCGCATCCCGGCGGTCCTCAGGACGCAGCCCTACGCGACGTCCGGTGAAGCCCAGGTAGAACCCGATCATGCCGGCGAGGCCACCTACGAGGAGGATACCGAGAATGCCGACCCACTCGGACCAGTTGGTCAGGAAACCGTAGATCAGGGATACCGGGACAAAGAAGGGTACTCCCCAGAAGAAGAGTCGTGTTTCAACCTTCACTTAACCGTCCTTCCGATCGGCGGATCCGAGCACCTGAGCCACCGGTGCAGGTGAACTAGGGGTGTGCCACTGCGCGAGCTCCGGGTGGTGCAGATCCAGTGCAGGGCGCTCCGAGCGGATACGAGGCAGCGATGTGAAATTGTGCCGGGGCGGCGGGCAGGAAGTAGCCCACTCAAGCGACGCTCCGAAGCCCCAGGGATCGTCGACCTCGACCTTGGTGCCGCTGCGCCACGTAACGTACACGTTCCAGAAGAACGGAATCAGCGATGCGCCCAGGACGAAGGATGCAATTGTCGAGAACTGGTTCATGGCAGTGAACATGTCCTCAGGCAGATAGTCGGCGTACCGGCGGGGCATACCGATCACGCCGAGCCAATGCTGGATAAGGAACGTTCCATGGAAGCCGAGGAACAGCATCCAGAAGTGGATCTTGCCCAGCCGCTCGTTCAGCATCTTCCCGGTCCACTTCGGCCACCAGAAGTAGAATCCGGCGAACATAGCGAAGACCACGGTGCCGAAGACGACGTAGTGGAAGTGGGCGACCACGAAGTAGGTGTCGGAGACTTGGAAGTCCAGCGGCGGTGACGCCAGGATAATTCCGGTCAGGCCACCGAATAGGAACGTCACGAGGAACCCGAGACTCCAGAGCATCGGGGTCTCAAAGGTGATTGACCCTCGCCACATAGTGCCAATCCAGTTGAAGAACTTCACACCGGTAGGCACTGCGATCAGCATGGTCATGAAGGCGAAGAATGGCAGCAGCACGGCGCCCGTTACGTACATGTGGTGGGCCCATACCGTCACCGACAGAGCAGCGATCGCGATCGTAGCGTACACGAGACCCTTGTAGCCGAAGATCGGTTTACGGCTGAAAACCGGGAAGATCTCGGACACGATGCCGAAGAACGGCAGGGCGATGATGTACACCTCGGGATGCCCGAAGAACCAGAAGAGGTGCTGCCACAGGATGGCGCCCCCATTGTCCGGGTCGAAGATGTGCGCCCCGAACCGGCGATCGGCTCCCAGAGCAAACAGCGCGGCCGCCAGCGGCGGGAAGGCCATCAGCACGAGAATGGACGTGACCAGCGCGTTCCAGGTGAAGATCGGCATGCGCCACATCGTCATGCCCGGAGCACGCATACAGATGATCGTGGTGATGAAGTTCACGGCGCCCAGGATGGTGCCGAAGCCCGATAACGCCAGACCAAAGACCCACAGGTCCCCACCCACTCC
Source organism: Arthrobacter subterraneus (assembly GCF_900099735.1). GTDB lineage: Bacteria > Actinomycetota > Actinomycetes > Actinomycetales > Micrococcaceae > Arthrobacter_D > Arthrobacter_D subterraneus. The sequence goes on from NZ_FNDT01000002.1 coordinate 239,696, forward strand.
GGGTGAGAATGTTGTATTGGACAGCGGCGCATAAGCGAACCAGCCGAACGATGCGGCGCCCTGCGGGGTGATGAAGCCGGATACCGCGATAGTGCTGCCGAACAGGAAGAACCAGAACGCCAGGGCATTCAGGCGCGGGAAGGCGACGTCCGGTGCACCGATCTGCAGCGGCATGATGACGTTGGTGAAGCCCGCGAACAACGGCGTTGCAAACATCAGCAGCATCACCGTGCCGTGCATGGTGAACAGCTGGTTGTACTGCTCCTTGGTCTGCAGGATCTGCATCCCCGGCTCGAAGAGTTCGGCGCGGATGACCAGAGCCATCACGCCGCCCAGGCAGAAGAAGACAAACGACGCGATCAGGTACATGTACCCGATGGTCTTGTGGTCAGTGGAGGTTATCCAGTTGACGACGATCCGGCCCTTGGACCGCGGGACCACCCGGGGTGCAACGGTAGTGCCGGCGTCCTCGGCGGTGTATTCGTAAGTAGACATCTAATCAATCCTGCCCAATTTGCTCGTCAGCTCCGCTGGGGCTCTCGCCCGTAACAGTCTGCGGATTGCGGTCGTACTCTTCGCCCAGTTGGCCGTCCTCCAGGGTCTCCAGGTGCGCTTCGTATTCCTCTTCGGAAACAACCGCCACGTTGAACAGCATCTCCGAGTGGTACTCGCCGCACAGCTCGGCGCACTTGCCCTCGAAGACGCCTTCACGCGTGGGGGTAAGGGTGATGTAGTTTTCCCGCTCGGGGATCATGTCGCGCTTCTGCAGGAAGGCAGGCACCCAGAAGGAGTGGATAACGTCCCGGGAGTTGAGGCGGAACTCGACCGTCTGGTTGACGGGAAGATAGAGCGTCGGCAGTGTCTCAGGTACACCCGGCTCACCGTTAAGTTGGGCCTGGACGCCGGCGTCGTATTTGTTCTCGAGGACGTAGTTGAAGTCCCACGACCACTGCTTGCCGCGGACGTCGATGATGACATCCGGGTCCTCAACCCGGGCGTCGATCGCCTGCTGGTCGCGGTCGGTGAAGTAGAAGAACACCAGCACCATGAAGAGCGGGATGGTCAGGTAGAACACTTCCAACGGAAGGTTGTAGCTGATCTGGCGCGGGTAACCGGTTTCATTCCGACGGCGGCGGTACGCCACAATGCACCAGATGATAAGGCCCCAGGTGATCACGCCAACTATCAGGGCGGCGATCCAGGAGTTGACCCAAAGGTCAATGATCCGGCCGGTGTTACTGGTGTTGTCACGCTCAGCGGGCAACCAGCCTTTTTGGACTTCTGATGAACAACCAGACAAGAACAGCGCAGCCATGACAACGAGGCTTGAGACCTTGAAAATCTTTGCGCGTCGGCTGCCGGTTCGGTCCTGCGAACTCACAGACGGCCCTTCCTTTTCTTACGTGCGGTGCCACCGACGGTGACAGCATCTCCGGTGCACGCCGCTACTTAAGCTGCTGCCTAAACGCGATGCACTTTCAGTTTTACTACTCACTGTAGAGCTTACCCGCAACGGTAGCCATCCTGTGACAGGAAAGCCCCCGTCACGTACCGTTTCGGATACATGACGGGGGCTTTGACACCTGCCCCTGGACGGGCTGTCAGTGGAAGGAATCGCCGCACGCGCAGGAACCGCCGGCGTTCGGGTTGTCGATCGTGAAACCCTGCTTGGAGATGGTGTCCTCGAAATCGATGGACGCACCGGCCAGGTATGGCACGCTCATCCGGTCGACGATCACCTCAACACCGTCGAAATCCCGGACGGCGTCCCCGTCCAGCACCCGCTCATCGAAGTACAGCTGATAAATCAGGCCCGAGCATCCACCGGGCTGAACAGCTACCCGGAGCCGCAGATCGGTACGCCCCTCCTGCTCCAGCAGGCTTCGCACCTTGCCGGCGGCGACATCGGACAGGTTCACTTCATGGACCGGCAGTTCGGTGTCTGCGGCCGTCTCGGTGGTCGGTTCGCTTGTTGATGTGCTCATGTGTGCGTTCTCCTTAGCTTTGTGCCTGCCGGGCCGGCTCTCGTGCCGGCGAACACGACACCGGGCGGCATATGGCTAGCGCCTCGCAGCGCTGTCCATTCCATGGTACGTCCGGTGCTCGGGGCCTGCCCAGCTATGTAACGAACCATGCACCTCAAACATTCCGGGGTGCCCCGACATTGAGCCGTGCAAGCATCAGCGCTTCTGCGAGCACCGCCCGCCGGAACTCGCCGAGGTGCAGCGATTCGTTGGCGCTGTGCGCCCGCGAATCCGGATCCTCCACACCGGTCACCAGAATCTGCGCCTCCGGATAGATCTCGGTGAGGTCGGCAATGAACGGGATGGATCCGCCAATTCCGGTCTCGACGGCGTCCGTTCCCCAGGCGGCCCCCAGTGCCCACAGGGCAATTTGGGCGGCAGGGCGGTCTGTGTCGGTGGCGAAAGGATTCCCGGATTCTCCGGGGGTGAAGTTGACCGTGGCGCCGAATGGCGCGTGCTTGATCACATGCCGTTCGACAGCCGCCATCGCCTCCTCAGGATCCTGACCGGGCGCAAGTCGAAGACTGAATTTCGCGCGGGCAGACGGCAGCAGAGTGTTTGATGAAACCGCCACGCCGGGAGCATCGATGCCGATAATCGAGAGTGCGGGCTTGGTCCACAGACGGGACGCGAGGGAGCCCGTGCCTGCGAGCCGGACACCGTCCAGCACTGAGGCATCGGCGCGGTAATCTGCCTCCGGGTACTCAACCCCCGCCGAGTCGGAGGCGACCAGCCCTTCGATGGCTACGCTGCCGTCGTCGTCGTGCAGGGTGGCGATGAGGCGGGCCAGCAGGGTGGGTGCGTCCAGAACCGGACCGCCGAACATGCCTGAATGCACCGCGTGTTCAAGGACGCGGACCTCGATGGTGCCGTCCACCAGGCCGCGCAGGCTGGTTGTCAGCGCCGGTACCCCGACCTTCCAGTTGCTCGAGTCGGCGACAACGATGACGTCCGAACGGAGCAGTTCGCGGTGCTCCTCCAGGAACCGGCGGAAGGTGGGAGACCCGGCCTCCTCCTCCCCCTCGATGAACAGCGTGATGCCCACGCCGAAGTCTTCGCCGAGTACCTCGGTGATGGCCCGGATTGCCGCGACGTGCGCCAGGACGCCGGCCTTGTCATCCGCTGCTCCCCTGCCGTACAGCCTCCCATTGCGCTCCTGGGCTGCGAACGGCTCGGTTTCCCACAGCTCTGCCGCACCAGGCGGCTGAACGTCGTGGTGTGCATACAGCAGGACGGTCGGCTTACCGGCAGCGGCCGGTCGCCGCGCCACCACTGCCGGGCCGCCCTGCACACCGCCGTTCTCGACGCGGAGGATCCTGACGTCTTCAATGCCCGTTGACCGCACGAGGTCTGCAACGGCTTCAGCGCTGCGGTCGAGTTCCGCCGGATCGAACGCATCCCAGGCGATGCCCGGGATGGCAACGAGCGATTTCAGCTCATCCACGGTCCGGGGGAACTCGGAGTCCACGCAGGAACGCAGGGCAGCAACGATGGTGTCCGGCAGGGCATCAGTAGATAGCTTGTTCATGCATTTGAGCGTACACAGCCGGGCGGAAGCGCGACCGCCTGGGGCGGGTATCCTAGAAAGGTGTTTGGACGAAAAAAAGACGCTGCACTTGCCGAGAATCCCACTGCGCCCGCCGCCGATGACGCACGCCCGAAGGTGACCGGGAAAGGCGCGCCGACGCCCAAACGCAGCGCCCAGGTTGCAGCACGCAAGCGCCCGCTGGTTCCGAATGACCGGAAGGCGGCGCGCGAGGCGAACCGCCTGGCCCGCCGGGAGGAACAGCTGCGCATGCGCCGGGCGCTTGAGAACGGCGATGAACGGCACCTGCCTTTCCGCGACAAGGGCCCCGCACGCCGCTACGTCCGTGACTACGTCGATGCGCGGTGGAACGTGGCCGAGTTCCTGATGTTCGCCGCCCTGGTCTTCGTGTTCCTCAGTTTCATCCCGAACCTGACACTTCAGGGATACATCATGCTCACGTTCTGGGTGATCATCGTCGCCGTCGTGATGGACTGCCTGCTCCTCCGCCGCAAGCTCAAGGCCCGTCTGACGGAGAAATTCGGTGAACCCGGCCGGGGTGACCTCTGGTACGGCATCTCCCGCGCCATGCAGATCCGGCGTCTCCGGTTGCCCAAGCCCCAGGTCGGCCGCGGGAAATTTCCTGCCTGATCCGTCGGCTCGACCCGTTCAGCCCCTCAGCGTGCCCCGTTCGCGAGGCCACGGTTGATTGACGAGGCCCAGAACGGTCCCTCGTACAGGAACGCTGTATAGCCCTGAACGAGGGTGGCCCCGGCCTCCAGTCGCTGCCTGACGTCGTCGGCGGTTTCAACTCCCCCCACCGAAATGAGGGCGAGATCCGGCCCGGCGGCCTGCCGCAGCCTGGTCAGTACCTCCAGCGAGCGGTTCTTCAGAGGAGCACCGCTCAGACCGCCGACACCGCAGGCCATCACCGTCTCCGGGTCAGTAACCAGACCCTCACGCGTGATGGTGGTATTGGTGGCGATGATGCCCTCCAACTCCAGCTCCAGCGCAAGCGCTGCAACCTCCTCAATGTCCTCATTGCTCAGATCCGGCGCGATCTTCACCAGCAGCGGAACGTGTCTGCCGGCACTTTCGTCAGCGGCTTTGCGGACAGCCTTCAGCAAGGGCCGGAGGGAGCGGACACTCTGCAAGAGCCGCAGGCCGGGAGTGTTCGGCGAACTGACATTCACCACGAGGTAGTCGGCGACGGGCGCCAGAGCCTGGGCGGAAACGCGGTAATCGGCGATGGCGTCGCGGAGATCCACCGTCTTGGTCTTGCCGATATTGACTCCGATGACCGGGCGCAGGTCCGGGTACCGGCGCTGTAGGGCCTTCCGGGCTGCTGCGATCCGCGGGGCGACAGCGGCCGCACCGTCATTGTTGAAGCCCATGCGGTTGATGACAGCGCGGTCCTTGACCAGCCGGAACAGACGGGGCTTCGGGTTGCCCGGCTGAGCCTGCCCTGTGATGGTGCCCACTTCGATGTGCCCGAATCCAAGGTCCGTCAGCGCCACGATGCCGTGGCCCTCCTTGTCGAAACCGGCTGCCAGCCCGAACGGCGATGGGAAGGTGACGCCGAAAGCCGTGGTGCGCAGTTCGGGTGAAGCCCGCGTGAGGCGGCGCAGCACGCTGCCCGCAGGAGTGCTGCCGGTCCAGCGGATCAGCCGGAAACCGATCCGGTGCGCGCGTTCAGGGTCCATACCGCTGAACACGACGCGGAAGAAGGCAGGGTAAATACGCATGAACCAAAGTTGCCACGGCGCCTGCCGCTTCACCAAGTTGATGCCGGCGTCGATATCCTCGATCAATGGGCATCAACTGGCAGCCGGATCATTTGGGTGACGGCTTCGCGCTCACGGAGCTCGACCTTGGCGCCGACGAGGAAGGCCCCTGCGTAGCGACGCTGGTCTCCTATACCCCGCCTGCGGTCACCGAACCGCGTGATCTGCGCACCACGGCACGCAGGATGATGCACCGGCTCGGTCTACGCCCTGAGTTGCCGGATCCGATACAGGCTGTCCTCTATGTGCACGGCTGGAGCGACTACTTTTTCCAGCACGAGCTCGCGCATTTCTTCACCGAACGCGGTATCGCGTTCTACGCGCTGGACCTTCGCAAATTCGGCCGCAGCCTCCGGGACTGGCAGACCCCCGGTTACGTGACGGACCTGTCAGCGTACGACGACGACATCAACGCCGCGCTCGCGGCGCTCACCGTCGACATCGAAGCGCGGACGGGGGCACCGCCGTCGGGCATCTCGCTCATGGCACATTCGACCGGTGCCCTTGTCGCCTCGCTGTGGGCGCACCGCTTTCCAGGCCGGGTGACCGCCCTGATGCTGAACAGCCCCTGGCTCGACATCCAGGGCAGCGCCATCCTCCGCACAACCACCCAGGGCCTGTTGGAACCAATCACCCGTTTCCGCCCCAAGGCACGGCTCAAGCTTCCGGAATTCGGTTTCTACTGGCGAAGCATCAGCAATCAGGCCGACGGCGAATGGGAACTGAACGGACTCTGGCGTCCGCAGTTCGGTTTTCCTATCCGCGCGGGTTGGCTGACCGCGGTGCTCAACGGGCATGCGCAGGTGCGGCGCGGACTGTCCATTGAGGTCCCCATCCTGGTGCTGGCCTCCGCACGCTCAACCATCAGCCCGGTATGGAATGAGACGATGCTCTCCTCGGACAGCGTGCTGGACGTGACGGTGATGACGCAGCGCGCTCTCCAGCTCGGTCCGCATGTCACCGTGTGCCGGTTCGACGGCGCGCTGCATGACACGCTGCTGTCCGCCGGGCCGGTGAGGCAACAGGTCTACGCGGCGATCGACCGCTGGATTGGCTGCTACGGCAGGCCGGCGCAGGGCTGAGGTCAGGTCCTGGCCCTGTCAACCGCTCCACCGTAGCGCCGGTCGCGGGAGGCGTATTCCTCGACAGCCCTCCATAGGGTGCGGCGGTCGACGTCAGGCCACAGCACGTCCATGAACACCATTTCCGCGTACGCCGACTGCCACAGCATGAAATTGGAGGTGCGCTGCTCCCCGGAGGTACGCAGGAACAGGTCGACGTCAGGGAGGTCCGGCTCGTCCAGGTAGCGCTGGACGGTGTTCTCGGAGACGGACGAGGCCCTGAGCCTGCCGGCTGCCACGTCCTCGGCGATGGCACGCGCGGCATCGGCGATCTCCGCACGTCCCCCGTAATTCACGCACATGGTCAGCGTGCAGACCGAGTTGGACCGGGTGCGCTCCTCAGCCACCTCGAGTTCGTTGATGACCGAGCGCCAGAGCCGCGGGCGGCGGCCTGCCCACCGGATCCGCACGCCCCATTCATTCAGCTGGTCACGTTGCCGCCTCAGGACGTCCCGGCTGAAACCCATGAGGAACCGCACCTCTTCCGGGGAGCGTTTCCAGTTCTCGGTGGAGAACGCATAGACGCTGACATGGCTTACCCCAATGTCGATCGCACCGGCAATGACGTCGAGGAGTGCTGCCTCACCGGCCCGGTGCCCCTCCGTGCGCGGCAGCCCGCGCTCATTGGCCCACCGTCCGTTGCCGTCCATGACGATTGCAACGTGGGCCGGAACCAGTTCAGCAGGTAGCGGCGGCGGGACCGCACCGCTGGGATGCGGCCAGGGTTGCACCGGCACGCTGGGGGATGTTGTCACACACGCTCCACATGTTTGAGGGACTTTACTGCTCGTTCCAGATGCCACTGTACGTAGGCGGCAACCAGTCCCGCACCCTCCCGCCGGGCGGAATCCACGGCTGCATCCGCCGCCGGCCAGTCGCCTGAGAGGAGTGCACCCAGAAGGACCATGGTCTCCGCCGATGGGGAGGCCGCACCGGGGGGCCGGCACGAGGCGCACACTGCACCGCCCAGTGCGGCCGAGAACGCCGTATGGGGCCCGGGCGCTCCGCACCGCGCGCAGTCGGTGAAGCTCGGTGCCCAACCGGCGGTGGAAAGAGCACGAAGGAGGTAGGAGTCGAGAATCAGCTCGGCTGGATGGAGGCCCCTGCTGAGCGCGGACAAGGCGCCGATCACGAGACCGTACTGGGCGCCGGCGGATTCGCCGTCCGCGTCTGTCAGCTTCTCTGCAGTCTCGGCGATCGCCGCGGCGGCCGTATAGCGCGAATAGTCCGCGGCGATCCCGTGCCCATAAGCGCCGCGCGTCTGCGCCTGCGTCACGACGTCGAGAGTGCGCCCGGCGACAAGCTGCAGGTCGACCGTCATGAAGGGTTCAAGCCGGGCACCGAACTTGCTGCTGGTCCGGCGTACGCCCTTCGCGACGGCGCGCACCTGACCGTGTTCGCGCGTCAGGAGCACGATGATGCGGTCGGCCTCACCGAGCTTGTAGGTGCGCAGCACGACACCTTCTGCGCGATAGCTCCGCGATGCGAATGATTTGGGCACGTCTTATTTTCCCACTCACCGGGACGGGCACGGCCTTCGCCGCGCCCGGCCCGGCGGGCTGCCGGCAGGAACGCTAGCTGCGATCCCGGATGGCGCGGTTGACTGCGGAGATGACAGCCTTCAGCGAGGCCATGGTCGAGTTGGAATCGATGCCGATGCCCCAGAGCACCCGCTCCCCCACAGCACACTCCACGTAGGCGGCCGCCCTGGCGTTGCCGCCCGAGGAGAGCGCGTGTTCCGTGTAGTCCAGCACGCGCACATCCACGCCGTCCTGTCCAAGGATCGCCAGGAGCGCGTCGATCGGTCCGTTGCCCTGGGCGGTTCGTCGCTGCTGGACGCCGTCGGTCAGCAGCGTGGCCGTCAGGTTGAACCGGCCGTCCTCGGAGGTGTCCGTATTGGTGGACGTCAGGACATAGTGGCCCCAGGAACCGTTCCGGGACGGAAGATACTCGTCCTGGAAAATTTCCCACAGCTCGGCCCCGCTGACTTCGCCGCCGACTGTGTCCGTGCGGCGCTGGACCACTCCCGAGAACTCGATCTGCGCCCGCCGCGGCAGGTCCAGGCTGTGTTCGTGCTTGAGCAGGTAGGCCACTCCGCCCTTGCCGGACTGGGAGTTGACGCGGATCACGGCTTCGTAGGAACGTCCGATGTCCTTCGGATCGATCGGCAGGTAAGGCACGGCCCAGGGAATTTCCTCAACTGTCTTCCCTGCCGCCTCGGCATCCGACTCCATGCGCTCGAAGCCCTTCTTGATGGCATCCTGGTGGGAGCCGGAGAAGGCGGTGAATACCAGGTCCCCGCCGTACGGGGAACGTTCGGGAACATTGAGCTGATTGCAGTATTCGGCCGTTCGGCGGATGTGGTCCATGTCGGAGAAATCGATCTGCGGATCGATGCCCTGCCCGTACAGGTTCATGCCGAGGGTGACGAGATCCACGTTGCCGGTGCGCTCGCCGTTGCCGAACAGGCATCCCTCGATGCGGTCGGCGCCTGCAAGATACCCCAGCTCCGCGGCCGCTACACCCGTGCCGCGATCATTGTGCGGGTGAAGGGAGAGGATGACGGCGTCGCGGTCGGCCAGGTTCCGGCACATCCACTCGATGGAATCCGCGTACACGTTGGGCGTCGCCATCTCCACCGTCGCCGGCAGGTTCAGGATCATCTGGCGGTCCGAGGAGGCCTCGAAGACAGCAGCCACCTCGTTCGAGATCCGCGCCGCGAACTCAAGTTCAGTACCGGTGAAGGACTCCGGCGAGTATTCGTAGGTGATGTGGGTGTCACCCATGTTCTCCTCGAACTTGCGGCACAGCCGCGCGCCGGTCAGTGCGATATCGACGATGCCGTCCATGTCCTGGTTGAAAACCACCCGGCGCTGCAGCACCGACGTGGAATTGTAAAGGTGAACAATGGCCCGGTCCGCGCCCTCAATGGACTCGTAGGTGCGCTCGATCAGGTGTTCGCGCGCCTGCGTGAGCACCTGGATGGTCACGTCATCCGGAATCCGGTCGCCCTCAATGAGCTGGCGGACAAAGTCAAAGTCGGTCTGTGACGCCGAGGGGAATCCCACCTCGATTTCCTTGTAGCCCATCTGCACCAGGAGGTCGAACATCTTGTGCTTGCGTTCGGGGCTCATGGGATCAATCAGCGCCTGGTTGCCGTCACGGAGATCCACGGCGCACCAGCGCGGTGCCTTGGTGATGAGCTTGTCAGGCCAGGTGCGGTCCGGCAGTTCCACGGTGATCTGGTCCTGGAACGGAACATATTTGTGGAACGGCATTCCGGATGGTTTCTGTGCATTGCGCATGGCGACGTGGCCTTTCCTTGGGTGAGCGTGCAGGGCTCGGGCTTTCCAGGGTGGTGGCCGGCAACACAGACTCCGCAGCGGGGGTTCGGCCTCCGACATGGTAGTCAGAATTGACTAGACAGTCGGTTGAGCCCCGCCACGGCAGCTAAGAAGGAGCAGCTCTGCGCGCACAATTCAACACTAGCACGGCCCCTAGGATGAGAAGACGCACCAACGAAGGAGCTTCCATGGCCGCTTCCGGCATCAATCTCGCGAATATCGACTCCGATGTCCGCCCTCAGGACGACCTCTTCCGCCACGTCAACGGCGGCTGGCTACGGTCCACGCCCATCCCCGATGACCGCGCACGGGAAGGCTCGTTTTCCCAGCTTGCCGATGCCGCAGAGCTGGCAGTGCGGCACATCGTGGAGGACGCGGCAGCAGCCCGGGACGACGACGGCGACCGCTTCCGCATTGGGGCGCTGTTCGGGGATTTCATGGACACGGACCGTCTGGAGTCAGAAGGCGCCGCACCCGTTCAGCCCCTGCTCGCCGAGATCGATGCGGCCGGGACGGTCGAGGAGCTGGTCCGCCTCGACGCCCGGCTGACGCGGGCGGGCGCCGCAGCCATGGTGCTTCCCTACGTCAGCAACGACGCCGGTAATCCGGAACGCTACCTGCTGCACCTCTACCAGTCGGGTCTCGGGCTTCCGGACGAGTCCTACTACCGCGAGGAAAAGTTCGAGGACGCCCGGTTGGGATACGCCGAGCTGCTGCACCGGCTCTTTGAACTGGCCGGACGGCCCGAGAGCCGTGCTGCTGCGGCGACCGTGTTCGATCTGGAGGCGAGACTGGCGTCGTCGCACATGGATACCGTGACCAGACGGAATCCGCAGGCCACCTACAATCTCCGCGCCACCGGTGAACTGACCTCTGCCACGCCGCACCTGGGAACCTGGCTGACTGAGCTAACGTCCGGCGTCGGACTTCCCGACGAGCTCATTGTGAACCAGCCCGATTACCTTGCCGCGCTGATGGTGAGCCTAGATGAGGTTCCGCTTTCCGCCTGGAAGAGCTGGCTTGCAGCCAGGGTACTGCTCCACGCGGCCCCGTTCCTCAGCGACGACTTCGTGGACGCGCATTTCTCCTTCTACGGCACGAGGCTCAGCGGCACGCCCCGGCTGAAGGAACGGTGGAAGCGCGGTGTGGCGGTCGTCGAGGGCGCGCTCGGCGAGGCGGTCGGGCGTGAGTACGTCTCGCGGCATTTCCCGGAGTCGCACAAGGCCACCATGCGCGGGCTGGTGGATAACCTTCTGGCCGCTTATCGCGAGCGGATCACGCACCTCGAGTGGATGAGCGGAGAAACCCGCGAGCGTGCGCTGGAGAAGCTCCGCCTGTTCACCACGAAAATCGGCTACCCGGACCGATGGATCGACTATTCTTCGCTGCGGATCGTACCCGGCGACCTGTACGGCAACGTACGCAGGTCCACCGAGTTTGAAACTAACCGGCAGCTGGAGAAACTCGGCGGGCCGATCGACCGCGGCGAGTGGCACCTCACACCGCAGACCGTAAATGCCTATTACATGCCGACCATGAATGAGATTGTCTTTCCAGCGGCCATTCTCCAGCCTCCTTTCTTCGATGCGGACGCAGACCCGGCAGCGAACTACGGCGCTATCGGAGCCGTCATCGGGCACGAAATCGGACACGGTTTCGATGACCAGGGCTCACAGTTTGACGGAACCGGCGCCCTGCACAACTGGTGGACGGAAGCGGACAGGACGGCGTTCGAGGCTCTCACGGGGCAACTGGTCACCCAGTACGCTGCCCTCGCACCCGCGGAGGCATCCGATCACCCGGTCAATGGCAAACTTACCCTCGGCGAGAATATCGGAGACCTCGGCGGGCTGGGTATCAGCCTGGCCGCCTACGTGATCAGCCTGGAGGGAGCCGAACCTCCGGTGATCGACGGACTGACCGGGATCCAGCGGTTCTTCTACTCGTGGGCGGAGTGCTGGCGGCAGAACATCCGACCCGAAGAGGCGGCACGGCGCATCGCGATCGACCCGCACTCGCCGAACGAGTTCAGGTGCAACCAGGTGGTACGCAATCTGGACGAATTCCATGATGCTTTTTCCGTGGCCGCTACTGACGGACTGTGGCTGGCCCCGGAAGATCGCGTGCGGATCTGGTAGCGACGCTCAGGACTGGCAGGTGACCTGCGCGGCCGTCTGGCCGCGCAGGTCACCGGTGACGCCCTCGGTCCTGATGACGTCGCCCTCGGTGAAGTCGCTGCCCACGGACAGCTCCAGCCCCACCGTGGTGGCGCTCGGTACCACCTGGACCTCTGCCAGCCCGAACAGCTCTGCGACGGCGGGGCCGATTCCCTCGTAACCCGGGCCGACAAACAGCTGCGTTGCCGGGAGATCGGTTGCATCCGCCACGGTCGCCTGCGTGTAGCCCTCGGCGAGAAGCACCTCCTGGAGCTCCTCACCGCGGTCGGACTCCCCGGATGCGTTAAGTACGGTGATGGGCACCAGCGCCGGGTCGAACCCGAGTTCCTCCGCGGTTTCAGTGGGCTCGGGCTCCTCTTCGGGTCCGGCGCTGCTGCTGGGGCTTGCGGTTGCCGAGGGTGCCGGCTCCTCCACCGGCTCGGTGATGTCCCGGTCCTGGCGCAGAGCGGAGAACAGGTCGTCCGCCTTGTCCTCGTCGAGGACAAGGCGGTTGGTGTCCGCCTCGTACGGAACCACCGGCACCGTCACGAAGGCTACATTGCCCAGGTCGACGTCCTGCAGCCGGCCGGCGAGCTTGAGCAGCTCCGGTATTTCCACCAGCCCGTCGTCGACCGTCAGGTTCTGTGTGACGGCTTCAGCGATCGAGTAAAGGCGGGGAATATTGTTCAGGGTGCCTTCCTCCTTGATCTTCCGGGCGAGGGAAGCAAGGAACGCCTGCTGGGCACGGATGCGCCCCTCATCTCCGCCGGTGCCGAAGGAATGCCTGGTCCGCAGGAAGGCCAATGCCTGCTCGCCCTCGATCTCGCTGGTCCCGGCCGGCAGTTGCAGTCCCGAGTACTCGTCGTCGACCTTCTGGTTGACGCAGACCTCCACGCCGCCCACCGCCTTGGAGAGCTCTGTGACGGCGTTGAAGTCGGCCATCATGAAGTGGTCCACCTGGAGCCCGGTGACCTCGTTGATGGCCGCTACCGTACAGCCCGGCCCTCCGTTCGCCAGAGAGCTGTTGAGCTGGCCCAGGGCCATGGAATCGCTGGACTCCCCTGTCCCCGGATTGACGCAGGCGGGCAGCGGAACCATGAGGTCACGCGGAAAACTCACCATGGTGACGTTGCTTCGGTCGCCCGACATGGTCATCAGCATCATGACGTCCGCCTGGCCCTCTTCATCCTCCGGGTCCCCGCCCTGCCCTGCCCGGGTGTCGCTGCCGATGATGAGGATCTGGACCGGGTCCCGGCTGAGGTCCACCGGAAGCTGTGTCTCGCCGTCGGTCGAGAGATTAAGGGGTTGCGTCGCTACATTGCCCTGAAGGCGCACCACGGACAGTGCAACGAATCCCACAACAGCGACGAGCACCGCAACGAGTGAGATCGCGACAATCTGCAGTACGGGCACCCTGCCCCGGCCAAGATGACGCCCGCCCGCGCCCAGCCGGATGCCATCCGGGGAGCTGGTCTGCCCACCGCCGGGTACGCTCATCAATCTATGGCCTTTCAGTTCGTTTCAAAGACATGGCCCCCGTAGAGCGGGGCATCTGTAGCACAACGAGCAGGTGCCCGCCGAAGTGCCCGGAGGTGGGCAACGGAGCCGCGACGGCTAGAAACCGAGCTTCACCAGCTGTCTGGGATCACGCTGCCAGTCCTTGGCAATTTTCACATGCAGGTCGAGGTACACCCTCGTACCGAGCAGAGCCTCGATACCCTTCCTCGCCGTGGTCCCGACCTCGCGCAGCCGTGCGCCGCCCTTTCCGATGATGATCGCCTTCTGGGACGGACGCTCGACGTAGAGGTTGACCCGTACATCAAGCAGCGGGTTGTCGTCGCTCCGGCCCTCACGTGGCACGATCTCCTCCACCACCACGGCCAGGGAGTGTGGCAGCTCATCGCGGACGCCTTCCAGCGCCGCTTCCCTCACCAGCTCAGCGACCATGACAGCCTCCGGCTCGTCCGTGAGTTCTCCGTCCGGATACAGCGGCGGCGACTCCGGCATATGCGAAGCGAAAACATCGGCCACTGTTGACACCTGATAGCCGTCCACCGCCGAAACGGGTACGACGTCGGCCCATCCGTCGGCGCCCAGAACCTCACGGCCCAGCTCGGTGACGGAGAGCAGCTGACGGGCGAGTGCTTCCTTGCTCACGAGGTCGGCTTTGGTGACGACCGCAATGATCGGCTTCCGCTGCAGCCTGGCCAGCTGGGCTGAGATGAAGCGGTCGCCGGGCCCCACCTGCTCATTCGCCGGAAGACAGAACCCGATGGCATCCACTTCTGCGAGAGTGTCGGCGACCAGGTCGTTGAGCCGCTGTCCGAGGAGCGTCCGCGGGCGGTGCAGGCCTGGCGTGTCCACGAGGATGAGTTGTGCGTCCTCACGGTGGACGATGCCGCGGATGGTATGCCGTGTGGTCTGGGGTTTGGCCGAGGTGATAGCCACCTTGTGCCCGACGAGCGCATTGGTCAGGGTGGATTTCCCTGCGTTTGGCCGGCCGACCAGCGAGATGAAGCCCGCCCGGTATTGTTGGGTGCTCATGTGTTTTCCACCGTTTCCCTTGAGTCTTCATTGAGCTGGTTCGGCTGCGCCTCGTCGTCCGGAGTGCGTTCGACCCGCCAGGCAAGGATGTGCGAGACACGGTTGCGCCGGCCCTCGACCCGCTCTGCCCGCAGCGCGATGTCGCCGACCTGCACTTCACTTCCGACGATGGGAACGCGCCCGAGTGTTTTCGCCAGGAGGCCGCCGACTGTATCCACCTCGTCATCCTCGAGGTCCAGGTCGAAGAGTTCACCGAGATCGTCGATGCTCATGCGTGCGCTGACGCGGAACCCGCCCTCGGGCAATTGCTCCATCTCGGGCACTTCGGAGTCATATTCATCGACGATCTCGCCGACTATCTCCTCGATGAGGTCTTCCAGAGTGACGAGGCCGGCGGTACCGCCGTATTCGTCGATGACAATTGCAACGTGGGTCGATTCACGCTGCAGCTCCTGGAGGAAATCCCCCACCGGCTTGGACTCCGGCACATAGCGGACGTGGCGGCATACCCCGTCAACCGGATCACGCTCGCTAGGGTTGTTGCCGTTCAGGACGGCCACCACATCCTTCAGGTACAGGATCCCGCGGACGTCATCAGCGTTGTCGCCGATGACCGGCACCCGCGAATAGCCTGACCGGAGAAAAAGCGACATCGCCTGACGCAGCGTGGAGCCTGCCTCGATGGACACCATGTCTGTGCGCGGCACCATCACTGACCGGACCTTGGTATCTCCGAGCTCGAAAACCGAATGGATGAGCTCGGCTTCACTGTCCTCGATCATTTCGGCCTCGTTTGCCCGGGACAGCAGCTCCCGGAACTCCTCCTCGGTGAAGAACGCTGCCTCAGCGCGGGCCGAGCCCGGGGACAGTGCGCTTCCGATTCCAACCAGCCAGCGGGGAATGGGCCCCAGGATGGACCGCAGAACACCCACCAGCCGGGCCGTGAGCGGCACCAGTTTCGCCGCGTGGGTGCGTCCCAACTGACGCGGGGAGACACCCACCAGCACAAATCCCAGTCCGGCCATGGTCACGGTGGCCAGCAACCCGGCAATCCAGATGTTGTCCAGCACATCAGCGAACAGAAGCGCCACGGCCACCGCTGCAGCCATTTCGAACCAGACCCGCCAGAAACGCAGCGCGTGCAGGTGTGCCACGGGTGACTCGAGGATGCGCCGGACCGGCTCCCCCACCGGTCCGTTCAGGTGGGACTCGGCCTCCTGCCGCGGCAGGTAACTGAAGGCCGCCTCGGCAGCGGTGACAAGAGCGGCAATCAGGACGAAAACGATTGCCATCAGGGCCAGGAGTAACACGATCATGGTGACGACGGCTCCGATGCTGCGAGCGTGGTCACTGGGTGGTTTCCCGGGGGGCCGCGCCGCCCAGGAAATCGGCGAGCAACTGACGCTGGAGTCCGAACATCTCCTTCTCCTCTTCGGGCTCGGCGTGATCGAACCCGAGAAGGTGGAGCATCCCGTGGGTGGTGAGGAGCAGGAGTTCCTCGTTCATGCTGTGTCCGGCGGTACCCGCCTGCGAACGCGCCACTTCCGGGCACAGGACAACGTCGCCGAGGATACCCGACGCGGTGGGACGGGTTGCCGTGCCCGGCCGCAGCTCGTCCATGGGAAAGGAGAGGACGTCGGTCGGTCCCGGCTCGTCCATCCACTCGATGTGGAGCTTCTCCATTGCCTCGACGTCCACCAGGATGATCGACAGTTCCGACTCCGGGTGGACGTAGAGGCGCTCGAGCACGTGGCGGCCAAGGCGCACCAGGGCTTCGTCATCCACCTCGACGCCGGATTCGTTGTTTACCTCAATGCTCATGGCGACCCGCCTTCGCTGTGCCCCGCCGGCCGTTCATGGACACCCGCTGCGACTCATCCCAGGCACTGTAGGCAGAGACTATGTCCCCGACGAGGCGGTGGCGAACGACGTCGGTCGCATCCAGGATGGAGAACGCAACGTCATCAACGCCCTGCAGGATTTCGCTCACGACGCGCAGGCCGGAACTGGTCCCGCCGGGCAGGTCGACCTGGGTGACGTCACCGGTGACCACCATTCTGGAACCGAAGCCGAGCCTGGTGAGGAACATCTTCATCTGCTCCGGAGTGGTGTTCTGGGCCTCGTCGAGAATGATGAACGCATCATTGAGGGTGCGCCCCCGCATGTACGCGAGAGGCGCTACTTCGATGGTCCCGGCCGCCATCAGCCGTGGGATTGAATCGGGGTCCATCATGTCGTGCAAAGCGTCGTAGAGCGGCCGCAGGTAGGGATCGATCTTGTCGTTGAGGGTGCCCGGCAGGAACCCGAGTCGCTCCCCCGCCTCCACCGCCGGACGGGTAAGGATGATCCGGTTGACCTCCTTGTGCTGGAGCGCCTGCACCGCCTTTGCCATTGCCAGGTAGGTTTTGCCCGTACCGGCCGGACCGATGCCGAAGACGATGGTATGAGTGTCGATCGCCTCAACGTAGTTTTTCTGGTTCACGGTCTTCGGACGGATGGTCCTGCCCCGGGAGGAAAGAATGTTCATCGACAGCACGTCGGAGGGCTTCGCCGCGCCCTGCGTCTTCAGCATGAAAAGCAGCTGTTCGAGCACTTGTGCCGTAACCGGCGTCTGGCTGGCCGCAAGGCTGCGAATCTCGCCGATCAGGCGCTCGGTGCGACCGACGTCCGTGGGAGGGCCGGTGATGGAGAGTTCATTGCCGCGGACGTGAAGACTGACTCCGGGGAACGCGCCTTCGATCATCGCGAGGGCTTCATCGTTGGCACCCAGCGACTGCACCATCTGGTCCGCCGAATCGAATTGGACAACCCGGCTGTCCAGGCCCGCTGCCCCCATACCCACTGCAGAATCCGTCATAGTATCGGCCCGCGGGCCTTCCATCTCTCCTTGTGCCGCCGGAATCACCGGTGATGTGCGTGTCCGGGTCCGGAACGGGCCCTGCTACTAGCGTACCGCCGCGGGCCTGCCACCGCTCGCACCAGCCCCTCGCCGGAAGCGCCTCCGGAGCAAATATCTCAGGAACGCAACGGCCCGATATCGATCGCGTTTCAGTCAGGCGGCGATTCGGGAAAAGCACCCGGCAGAGGGTGTTTCCTGTGCCAAGCTGGATTGGGAGTGCGCGCAGCAGGATCCGTTGCTGCCGACATTAACCCACAAGCGGCGGCACCTGACCCGGTGAAGCCCATCAGAGCGAACCGGCAGGATGGAACGGGAGGAGCAGGAACAGGTGTCTCCCTTCCTTCTTCCCCGATGCAGGCCCGCAGCGCCGGCGAGGGCCGCTGTCTTCGTTGCGGTGGCTCTCGCGCTCCAGGCCTGCACTGTCCAGGCGCCGACCGGCCCTGACGCGGCGATCACCTCTGAAGCGGAAGTGCTGCTGGAATCCGCGGCGAGTATGCCCGAAGTTGCCCTGCGAAGCCCCGCTGCCGTGGACGCCGCTCCCCTTCTTCCCGTGTATTGGCTGGGCGACCGGAACGGGCTTCTGTACCGGGAATTCCTCCCCGCCGAGTCGACGGGGGATCCGGTTGCAGCCGCCGTCCAGGCAATGACCAGCGCCGAGCCGCTCGATCACGACTACTACAGCCCGTGGCAGCCCGCCTCGTCGGTCAACACCTCCATCTCACCGGACAACGTGATCACGGTAGATATCTCCTCGGATTCCTTCACCGCGGGAATCGATGCGGCCGCTGCCGGCCAGGCGATCCAGCAACTGGTGTACACAGCGACGGCCGCCGCAGCCAATTCGGGACTCGTCTCGGGCGGCAATCCGAGCAGTGTGCGTCTGCTGGTCGACGGCAAAGCCGGTTATACGGCGTTTGGACATATCGGCCTGGGAGCGGTGCTGCAGCGGGACGTAAGCGCAGTTGCGCCCGTCTGGATCATCAACCCGCAGGACGGATCGGTCCGCAGCGACCGTACGGTGATCATCCAGGGCAGCACGACGACGACCCACACCGGTCTTGAATGGCGTGTGCGGCGGGTGGACGGCGGCGGCGTGCCGGCGGAGGATGTGGTGGCGGGAACGGTCCCGGTGGAAGAGGGGACCGGCACGGTAGGGCTGTACGAGTTCAGCGTCGCCCTGGAACAGGGCACCTACCTCGTGGAGGTCTACGAGGGTTCAGAAACCGAGCCGGGGTCGGGGCCGGCAGAAAACGCAATCGCCGACGACAAGTTGATCAGCCTCAGCTGAGGCGCGGCTACCAGCGGCCCGAGAGCTGGTTCAGCACCGCGATCGCAGCAGGACCGGCTGTGGATGCACGGAGTACATTGCTTCCGAGCTGAACCGCAACAGCGCCCTGATTCACAAAGAGCTCGACTTCCTGCGGACTGATGCCGCCCTCTGGACCCACAATGACCGCTACAGTTGCAGCGCCCATCGCCGGCGTGCGCGCCCAGTATTGCGCAAGTGACAGCTCGGCGTCCTCATGCAGCAGGACCGGGCACTGCACTCCGGCCAGCCAGCGGGCAACTCCGCGCGAATCCAGGACGTCGAGGACCTCCGGTAGGCGGGTGCGCCGGCTCTGCTTGGAGGCAGCACGGACCAGGGATTCCCATTTCAGGCGCCCCTTGGCCGCCTTCTCGGCGCGCCACCGGACAATGCTGCGGTCCGCCTGCCACGGCAATACTGCATCGACGCCCAGTTCAGTGGCTGCCTCCACTGCCAGCTCCCCGCGGTCTCCCTTGGCAAGCGCCTGCACCAGAACAAGCCGTGTTTCAGGCGGCGGATCGAATGAAACCGCATCAACCCTTAGTACGACGGCGTCGGCCGCGGAATCAACTACGGTGCAGCTCAGACGGTGGCCGCTGCCGTCCACCACGTCGATCGACTCTCCAGTGGCGATGCGCTTCACTGTGGCGGCGTGATGGGCTTCCGGGCCCCGCAGCGTGAGGCTGGAGCCGGCAACGGCCCCCTGGACAGCGGCAGGATCCCCGAAGAAGGCCTGGTTGGTCACGGCTGCCGGTCAGAAGTTCCCGAGCCGCTCGCGCAGCCGCGCGAAGACCCCCGACCCGCTGCTTGCCAGCTGGCCATCCGTGAACTGTTCGCCGCGCAGTTCAGCGAAGCGTCGGAGAAGCTCTTCCTGTGCGCCGTCGAGATTGCGCGGTGTCTCGACACTGAGGTGGACCAGGAGGTCCCCCCGCCCGTAACCACGCAGGTGTGTGACTCCGAGGCCCTTCAGGGTGATCACCTCACCGCCCTGCGTACCCGGCCGGATGGTGAGCTCCTGATCGCCGTCGAAGCTGCTCAGTGTCACCGTGGTACCGAGGGCGGCAGCCGTCATCGGGACGCTGAGCGTCGCGTGCAGATCATCTCCCTCCCGCAGGAAGGTCGGGTCGCTGTTGACCCGGATCTCCACGTACAGGTCGCCCTGCGGTCCGCCGGCCGTTCCCGCCTCGCCCTGACCGGAGAGCTGGATGCGCGTGCCTGTGGCCACCCCTGCAGGCACCTTGATGGTGAGGCTGCGGCGGGAACGGATACGGCCGTCACCGTTGCACTCATTGCAGGGATGCGGGATGACGGTGCCATACCCCTGGCAGGTACCGCAGGCCGCCGTCGTCATGACCTGGCCGAGGATGGAGCGGACGGCCCGCTGGACCTGACCGGATCCGCCGCAGATGTCGCAGGTCTTCGGCGAGGTTCCGGGTTGGGTGCAGGAACCGTCGCAGGTAGGGCAGACCGCTGCGGAGTCCACCTCGATCTTCTTGTTGGTGCCGAAGACGGCGTCCTTCAGATCGATGCGGACAGCGATCAGCGCGTCCTGGCCACGCTGGGTCCGCGACGGCGGGCCGCTCGGCCCGCCTCCACCGAAGAACGTCTCGAAGATGTCGTGGAAGGCGAATCCGGAACCGGCATAGCCGCCGCCGAAGCCGTTGTCAGTACCGTTCTCATTTCCGGTGGTGTCATAGACACGTCGTTTCTGCGGGTCCGAAAGCACCTCGTAGGCGCGCGTGACCAGCTTGAACTCTTCCGCGGCGTCCGGCCCGGAATTCACATCCGGGTGGAACTTGCGGGCGAGCTTCCGGTACGCCTTCTTGATCTCTTCGCCGCTGGCATCGCGTGCAACACCAAGGACCTCGTAGTGATTACTCACTCCTGCACATCTCTTCCTGTAATCTCACCGCGTGAGCGGCTCTGGTTCATGGGCTCCGTCATCCGGTCATGATTCATCGAGGATGCGGGAAAGGTAACGGGCCACCGCTCTCACTGCGGCCATGGTTGTGGGGTAGTCCATTCTGGTAGGTCCGAGGATGCCGACCTTCGCCAGCGCGTCCGGTCCGTACCCGGTGGCAATCACGGAGGCTTCCGCGAGACCGCCGTATGGATTCTCACGACCGATCCGGACGGACACTCCAAGCGCATCCTGCTCCATTTCGGAGAGCAGGCGGAGCATCACGACCTGCTCTTCGAGCGCTTCAAGGACCGGTCCGATAGTGAGGGGGAAATCGAGCGTGGAGCGGGCGAGGTTGGCGGTGCCCGCCATGACGATGCGGTCCTCGCGGTTGGCCCCTGACAGCTGCTCGAGGCTGTGGGCGAGCGACTTGCCGAGAGCCTGCCGGGCGGGCGGAAGTTCTGCCGTGCACGCCGCAAGCTCCTGGGGCACTGACGGCAGACGCACGCCCGACACCTTCCCCAGGAAGCGATGGCGAAGGTCGGCGAGCTCATCCTCCTGGGTCCCGGCAGGTACGGAAGCCACCCGCTGCTGTACTGCGCCATTCGTGGAGATCAGCACCACCAGGACACGGCCGGGTGCAAGCAGTACAAACTCGATATGCCGCACTGAGGCGGCACCAAGGTGGGGATACTGCACCACGGCCACCTGATTGGTCAGCTGGGCGAGGAGCCGGACGGTGCGGTCCAGAACGTCGTCGAGGTCATCGGCGCTTTCCAGCAGTGCGCGGATGGCGCGCTTCTCCGGGGCCGAGAGGGGCTTGACCTCGGCGATGCGGTCAACGAACAGCCGGTAACCCTTGTCGGTGGGAATGCGCCCGGAGCTGGTGTGCGGAGCCGTGATGAGGCCCTCTTCCTCAAGCAGCGCCATGTCATTGCGGATGGTCGCCGAGGACACACCGAGCCGGTGGCGTTCAACAAGGGCCTTTGAGCCGACCGGCTCGCGGGAATGCACGTAGTCCTCAACGATGGCTCGCAGCACCTCAAGCCGTCTGGGCTCGCTCATGGTTCACCTCCGATGTACTTCAACGCCGCTCTACGAGTTAGCACTCAACACGCCTAAGTGCCAAGTCTAATACGTTCGACCTGATTGTTAGCATTGGCTCTGCCTGTTCCGAAGGCAGGAATCTGCGGAAGCGAGCCAACTCACATGTCGTATCACCAGTGGGGCGCCCAGAACATCTCACAGCCCCGCCGCTCCGTCCTGGAGAAAATCGAGGCGCGCCCCGGCGTCGTGCTCGAGGATGTCCAGAGCGGATTTGTCGGTGAGATCCTCCGGACCGAGAAGTCCGGCGGGATGCACATCATGATCCTCGAGGACCGGCGGGGCAAACAACGGACCTTCCCGCTTGGATTCGGGTTCCACTTCGAGGGGTCTCCCGTGGAGATGGTGCCCGCGCTGGCGCAGCCGGCAGCCCCCGCGCGGACGGCGTCCGGTTCCGTTCGCGTTGAGGGGCACCGGGCTCGTGCGGCGCGTGCCAGCAGGATCTGGGTCGAGGGCCGCCATGACGCCGAACTGGTGGAGAAGGTGTGGGGAGACGACCTCCGGGTGGAGGGCATCGTCGTCGAGCCGCTGCATGGCGTTGACGACCTGGCCTCCGCTGTCAGGGACTTCGGGCCCTCCCCCGGGCGCCGTCTTGGCATCCTCGTGGACCATCTGCTGCCCGGCACCAAGGAAGCCCGGATCGCCGCCGAGGCCACGGCCGTTCCCGGTGCGGCAGGGAACGTGCTCATTGTCGGGCATCCCTACGTGGATGTGTGGCAGGCGGTGAAGCCGCGCGCCCTGGGTCTCCAGGAGTGGCCTGTTATCCCCCGCAGCGAGGACTGGAAAACCGGGATCCTCAGCCGGTTGGGCTGGCCGCACGGCAGCCAGGCGGATACCGCCAATGGCTGGAAGCGCATCCTCGGCGGGGTCAACAGCTACGCCGACCTTGAGCCGTCCCTGTTGGCGCGGGTGGAGGAAGTGATCGATTTCCTGACCGTTCAGGCATCCGAAGCGTAATCTGCGCGGCCCGACCGGCGGAATGCTACTCCGCACGGTCCGTCAACCAAGTACCCTTAGGAAGTAAACCCTGCGCAGAGCGCGGTGAAGTCCCACAGTCGACAGGAATGTTCGTTGTCTAACAGTGCAGACCGGAACGGTGATGCGAAGTCACGTCCGGCACCCCGGGAGGAAGTCCCTCTTCAGGGTGCCAGCTCCAGTGCTCCACCGCTGACGCCGTCCGAGGACCGCCAGTGGGCGACGCTCGCGCACTTTCTCGGAATCCTCGGGTTTGTGCCCTCGCTGGTCATCTTCCTGATCTTCCGTGACCGGGGCCCTTTCACCGAACAGGAAGCAAAGGAAGCATTCAACTTCACCTTCCCGCCGAGCCTCGCTGCGGGCGTGTGCCTGCTGCTGTCCCTGATACCCGGAATCGGCGGGATCTTCGCAGTGCTGAACGCGCTCATCTGGGTCACCCTGGCAGGCTTCGCCGTTGCGGCGGGAATCCAGGTCAACCGCGGCAGGCCGTACCGGTACCCGTACAACCTGCGGCTGTTCCACTAAACGGTCAATCAACCGGTCAATCCGGCAGCGTCAGTCCGGCAGCAGGCGGCGCACCACGGCGTCAGCCAACAGCCGTCCGCGGTTACTCAGGCGCACCACGCCGCGGAATGCTTCCCGGGGCTCGATCAGACCGTCGGCAATGAGCCCGGCCACGGCATTACGACCCGCCGGATTCAGGTCCGCCGTCGGATAGCCCTCCGCCAGCCGCGTGCGCAGGAGTACGTCCTCAACGTAACGGGCGCCGTCATCCAGGGTCTCCCTTCCCGCAGCCGGAGACTCGCCGGCCTCAAGCCGCTGCGCATAGGCGGTGGGATGCTTGACGTTCCACCATCGCGTCCCACCCACATGGGAGTGCGCACCGGGGCCGGCCCCCCACCAGTCGTGACCCTTCCAGTACGCGAGGTTGTGGCGGCACCGGTCCTCATCGGTGCGCGCCCAGTTGCTCACCTCGTACCAGGACATGCCCGCGGCCTGCAGCGCGCATTCGGCGAGTTCATATTTGTCGGCGTGATCATCGTCGTCGACCGCAGGAACCTGGCCGCGCCGGATCCTGCGTGCCAGGGCCGTGCCCTCCTCGATAATGAGTGCATACGCGGACAGGTGATCGGGTTCCAGGCTGAGTGCCGCGTCGAGGGATGCGCTCCAGTCCTGAAGCTTTTCCCCCGGAGTTCCATAGATCAGGTCGAGGCTCACCTTGAGGCCTGCCTCCCGCGCCCATTGAACAGCCAACGGCACCCGCTCCGGGGAATGGGTCCGGTCGAGCACCGCCAGGACATGGGGCACCGCGGACTGCATGCCGAAGGACACCCTGGTGAAACCGGCCGCAGCCAGCTCCTCAAGCGAGGCCGGCGTCACCGAGTCGGGATTTGCTTCCGTAGTCACCTCGGCCCCGGGTCGCAGCCCCCAGAGGGTCCTCGCCGTCGTGAGGACACGGGCAAGGTCCCCCGAGGGCAGGAGGGTAGGCGTGCCGCCGCCGAAGAACACGGTGTCAAGGGGGCGGCCGGTCACACCGGACCGGTCCAGTGCGCCTGCCGCAAACTCCAGCTCACGCTGCACCGTGGGCGCGTAATTGGCCTGCGATGCTCCCCCGCCGAGCTCGGCCGCGGTATAGGTGTTGAAATCACAGTAGCCGCAGCGGACGGCGCAGAACGGTATGTGGACGTACAGTCCGAAGTCCCGGTTGCTGCTGCCCGCGGCAGCCGAAGAGGGCAGCACACCGTCCGACGGCGCGGGGTCGCCGAGGGGAAGCGCGCTAGGCATACCTGCCCCCGGACTGGAGTACTTCCGTCACTTCCTGGCTTTGTCCTTGGACTCGTCCGACGACAGGGCGGCAATGAAGGCTTCCTGGGGAACTTCCACCCGCCCCACCATCTTCATGCGCTTCTTGCCCTCTTTCTGCTTTTCGAGCAGCTTGCGCTTACGGGTGATGTCACCGCCATAGCATTTGGCGAGCACGTCCTTGCGGATCGCCCGGATGTTCTCCCTCGCGATGATGCGGGCGCCGATGGCTGCCTGGATGGGCACCTCGAACTGCTGCCGTGGGATCAGTTCGCGCAGCTTCCCGGTCATCATCACACCGTAGGCGTAGGCCTTGTCGCGGTGCGTGATGGCGGAGAAGGCGTCCACCTGCTCTCCCTGGAGCATGATGTCCACCTTCACCAGATCGGCAACCTGGTCCCCGTCGGCTTTCCAGTCGAGTGAGGCGTACCCGCGTGTCCTGGATTTGAGCATGTCGAAGAAGTCGAAGACAATCTCGGCGAGCGGCAGCCGGTACCGGATTTCCACCCGATCTTCGGAGAGGTAGTCCATGCCGCCCATGACGCCGCGCCGGCCCTGGCACAGCTCCATGATGGTGCCGACAAATTCGTTGGGAGCAAGAATGGTGGCGGAAACCATGGGTTCGCGAACCTCGGCGATCTTGCCGGCCGGGTACTCGCTGGGATTGGTGACATGAACCACGCTCTTGTCCTCAAGCGTCACCTCGTACTCGACGTTGGGGGCGGTGGAGATGAGGCTCAGGTTGTATTCACGTTCGAGACGCTCGCGGGTGATCTCCAGGTGGAGCAGGCCGAGGAAGCCCACACGGAAACCGAATCCCAGTGCTGCGGAGGTCTCCGGCTCATACACGAGTGCGGCGTCGTTCAGCATGAGCTTTTCCAGCGCATCCCGCAGCACCGGGTAGTCCGCTCCGTCAAGCGGGTACAACCCGGAAAACACCATCGGCTTGGGATCCGCGTAACCGCTCAGCGAGGACGACGCCGGCTTTGCCAGGTTGGTGACTGTGTCTCCTACCTTGGACTGGCGCACGTCCTTCACTCCGGTGATGAGGTAGCCGACCTCCCCCACACCGAGGCCCTTGGAAGGAGTGGGCTCCGGGGAGCTGACGCCGATCTCAAGCAGTTCGTGGCTTGCCCTTGTGGACATCATCTGGATGCGTTCACGCGGGCTCAGATGCCCGTCCACGACGCGGACATAGGTGACAACACCGCGGTAGGTGTCATACACGGAGTCGAAGATCATGGCCCGGGCGGGCGCGCTCGCGTCTCCGACCGGCGCGGGGAGGTCGCTCACGATCTTGTCCAGCAGCGCCTCCACGCCGACGCCGGTTTTGCCGGAAACCAGCAGCACGTCCTCCGGCTTGCCGCCGATGAGGTTTGCGAGCTCCGCGGCGTATTTTTCCGGCTGCGCTGCCGGCAGGTCGATCTTGTTGAGCACCGGGATGATCGTGAGATCGTTTTCCATCGCGAGGTACAGGTTGGCGAGTGTCTGCGCCTCGATGCCCTGCGCCGCGTCCACCAGGAGGATTGCTCCCTCGCAGGCGGCAAGGGACCGCGAAACCTCGTAGGTGAAGTCGACGTGGCCGGGAGTATCGATCATGTTCAGGGCGTAGCTGACGCCGTCGAGTTCCCACGGCAGCCGGACCGCCTGGGACTTGATGGTGATGCCGCGCTCGCGCTCGATATCCATGCGGTCCAGGTACTGTGCTTTCATATCCCGCTGCTCCACCACTCCGGTGAGCTGGAGCATCCGGTCGGCCAGCGTGGATTTGCCGTGGTCGATGTGGGCGATAATGCAGAAGTTCCTGATAATCGCCGGATCCGTGGCAGCGGGCACCGGAGCGGTGCGGGCCATGGGTGACACTGACGTACCTCTTACTTTGTGGGACGGTTTGGGTTATCCACGGAGGGATCGACGACGCCGGGGCCGCGGACCGCGCGGAAGTGCAGGCTCCATTGTCCCATGGGGACGTGTCGAGCCCGCAATCTGGCGGGTACGCTGGCCGCATGGCATCTTTGGGACAGTCGCTGCTTCGCCTGGCCGGGGCTGCATTGAAGTCCGTTGCGTCGCGTCAGGCACGCTCCCGCACCGATACCCCCGACGGCGGACGCACCGCGGGGCGGACGCCGACCCGGAAGCGGACACTGCGCCGTCGCGCCGCAGAGCCCGCGCCGCGACGCCCATCCGCAGTCAGTTACGATCCCCGGCCCGGAGACACCGCCGACCCGGGCGAGATCGTCTGGACCTGGGTCCCCTACGAGGACGACCCGCGCCAGGGGAAGGACCGTCCGGTACTGGTCATCGGCAGGGACGGAGCGGAACTGCTTGGCCTGATGCTCACGTCACGGGACCGGAACAACGCCCGCAACCGCCATGAAGGCTACGTGGATATCGGCAGCGGACCGTGGGACAGCCGCGGCAGGCCGAGTGAGGTGTACCTGGAGCGGGTGCTTCGGATCGATGAGCAGGATGTGCGGCGCATCGGGGCCACCCTGGAACGGCCGCTTTTCGACCGGGTCCTGTCCCGCCTGGATCGGTCCCCCGGGCGGTGACCGGCAGCCGCACAGACACGCCCGATCGTCCGGAGGCGCCGTGCGCGCGGACGGTCCGTGAGTTCTGGTAACCTGTATAGCTGTGTGTCCGCGCAGGTCGACGGGCACTTCGGCTCGGTCGCCACGGTATCCCCACGCCGCTCAGTCACTGGCCGCACCGAAATCCCTCACGACCAGTCCGCAATACAAAGAGAGTCTTATACGTGGCAAATATCAAGTCCCAGAAAAAGCGCATTCTCACCAATGAGAAGGCACGTCAGCGCAACAACTCGATCAAGTCCGAGTTGAAGACCGCTATCCGTGCGGTAACCAACGCGGTGGAGTCCACCGACAAGGCCGCTGCTGAGGCTGCGCTTTCCGTCGCCAGCCGCAAGCTGGACAAGGCAGTCAGCAAGGGTGTGCTGCACAAGAACAACGCAGCGAACCGCAAGTCGGGAATCGCACGGCGGGTCAACAACCTCGCCTGATCGCTTTACTTTCGCGGCGTGCAGCTGCGTGGCCGGCCCCCGGGCCGGCCACTGCTGTTTAAGGGAGATCGTTTAAGGGCGTGATCGTTTAGGGGTGGTGCTGTCAGGCGCCGGGCGCGGACCTGCAGAAGTGGGCGTACCGCCCTGTCAGTGCGCGGCAGTTGGTAGCCCTCAAAGGGTCAGCGTGAGCCGGCTGTTCCGGATCCGCCCAGGGCAATGGCGGTCACCGCGCGTTCAACGGCATAGACGGGATCCCGCGATTCACCCTTGACCTGTGCATCGGCTTCCGCCAGAACCTGAATGCAGTGGTTGAGCCCCTCCGGCGACCATCGCCCGGCCTCACGGCGCGCCTGGTCCACCTGCCAGGGCGCCATCCCCAGATCCCGGGCAAGCTGGGCCGAACTGCCCCTGAGGCCATATACCTTGGCTACCGCGCGCAGCTTCATTGCCAGTGCAGCGATCAGCGGTACCGGATCAGCTCCCGTGGACAGCGCGTGGCGAAGCATTGCCAGTGCCTGTCCGCCCCGGCCGGCCAGTGCCGCGTCGGCCACCTTGAAGCCTGTGACTTCAATCCTGCCGCCGTAGTACTTCTCCACCAGCTCGGCGGAGATTACGCCGTCGGCATCGGATCGAAGCTGGTGGCAGGCAGCCGCAAGTTCCGACAGATTTGAGCCCACCGCGGCCACCAGTGAGCGCACAGCATCAGGTTCGATCCGCCGTCGGGCAGTGCGGAACTCCGCTGTCACAAAATCGACCTTCTCAGAGTCCTTCTTCAGCGGTTGGCACTCAACAAGCACGGCCCTGCCGGACTTGAGGGCATCGAGCAGCTTCTTGCCCCGGCTACCGCCGGCATGGTGCATGACCAGCACCACGTCGGGAGCGGGATCGGCGATATACCGCAGCGCGTCCTGCAGGAAGGCGTCATTCATCTGCGAGAGTCCGCGGACTTCGATGATCTGCGTACCGCCGAACAGCGATGGGCTGCCCATCATGATCAGTGAGCCGGCCTCATACTGGGCGGCATCCAGCCGGACGGTCTCGGCGTCAGGCTCCGCCTCCCGCATGCGCCGGCGGACAGATTCGAAGCCCTGCGCAGCGAGGTACTCCTCGGGACCCGACAGCAGGATGACCGGTGCCGGGGCAACCTCCCGCCAGCTAGCAGTAACCGCAGCTGCAGGGGTTGGGGACACGGGCGTCGCTCCTGAATCGAAAAGGGATTGGCTGGATCAACTTTGCCACGGGTGCCGGACGCATCCAAGCTCACCGGAAGGACCTGATGTGGAGCGCATCCGCTTCAGCGGTAAGCAGCACTGTGCCGCGCAGGTCCGTCCGCGCCACATGCACGCCGGCCGTATCCAGCGCGGCGAGCGTCTCTGCATGCGGGTGTCCATAATCATTCCCGCCACCGACGGAGATGACTGCCACCCGGGGGGATAATGCCTCGATCATGCCGGCCCCTCCGTTGCGGGCACCATGGTGTGCAACCTTGAGGATATCCACCCCCGCCTCGGTGAGCTGCGCGTTGTCCGCGAGGAAACGGTCAGCGGCGTCCTCCTCAAGGTCGCCGGTAAGGAGGATCTCGACGCCGGAGGTGCCGTCCGGACCCGCTGCGGTGACAAGAAGGACCGCGGAGGCGTTGTTTTCCGAATCGGCCGCCATTCCGGCTTGCGGCCAGAGCACGGACCAGTCCGCAGTGCCGGCCCTCCCGGCGACGCCGGTGCTCACCAGCTCGCCCACTATGCCGGCTGCTGCCGCCGCCTCCGTCACGGTCCGGGGCAGTGATTCCCCGGCGGTGGAGTAGAGCAGGCGGTGAACCGAGCGACCCTCAAAGACCCCCGAAACCCCGCCATAGTGGTCCTCGTGCAGGTGGGTGAGGACAAGCACATCCACCGTGTCCACCCCCAGCCGGTCAAGGCACCTGTCCATCAACGCCGGATCAGGACCCGCGTCAAACACCATGGCGCTGCGCGGTCCGGTCCTGACGGCCAGCCCGTCACCCTGCCCCACGTCGCAGGCGGCTACCGTCCACCGCTCTCCGCCGTTCCCGCGGATCCCGTTTCCCGCCCACAGCGCGGCGAGGCCGAGAACGCAGCCGATCGCCAGCCACGGCACCGTCCGCAGCAGGAAACGCGCCCGCCGGTTTCCATCCGCCCTGCCCCTGCTGCCGTCCCCGGTGAGGGCACGCACTACATCTGGAACACGACGCATCCGGCCCATGAGCTGAGGCCCCCACATCACGGCGGCGAGTACAACTGCACTGCCGGACGCGCTCAGGAGCATCCCCCGGGTACCTGACGGCCAGGGAATTGCTGCAAGCGGCGCCGAGGCGAAGAACCGCGCGATCTGGGCCACGCCGGCCGCAGCCCATCCGGCGCCCGCAGCGAACGGTGCAGCACCCCACGGAACCACGGCAGACAACACAACCGACACCATCCCCACAATGGTGATGAACGGGACCAATGGGGACGCCGCGATGTTGGCCGCCAGGGAGTAGGTCGGCAGGCTTGGCTGCAGCAGTGCCAGAACGGGCGAACAGAACAACTGGGCGGCCAGGGGAACTGCGATCAGCTGTGCAGCCCACACCGGCATAACCGCGCCCAACCGCGCAGCGATGAGCGGTCCGGCCAGCACCAGACCGCTGGTGGCTGCGACGGAGAGAATGAACGCATAGTCGCCGCTGAGCCACGGGTCGGCCGCGAGAAGGACAGCGATGGACAGAAACAGGAGGGTCATGGACAGCCGGCCACGGCCGGTCAGGACCGCGAGCACGCCGATGGCGCCCATGACCGCGGCCCTCAGGACGCTCGGTTCCGGCCGAACGAGCAGAACAAATCCGGCCAGCGCAGCGACCCCAGCTGCTCCGGCGGCCCACCGCGGCAGCCTGCAGCCGCGGCAAAGCAGGAACACGAAGGCGAGCACGTAACTGCAGTTCGCCCCGGACACCGCCGTCAGGTGGGTAAGCCCGGTTGCCTTCATCGTGTCGGCAAGGTCCTGGCTCACCGACGACCTCGCGCCGATGACCATTCCGGGCATCAAACCGTCATCGGGGGCGCCGCTGGCAGCCGACAGTTCCAGAAAGCGCAGCCGCAGCCGGTCCACCGGTGAATCGCGTGCGGAGGCCCCGGCAAGCGGCACCGGCTCCGTCGTCGCGATGAGCAGCGCCGCTGCGCGGGACCCGGGATCGGTCGCCCGCGGCCGCGCCGCCGCGCGCACCACGTCTCCATGGCCAACGGAACTCCATTCCGGGCCTCCGAGGACCACTACCGGCGTGCGTGCACTGAATCTCGATCCGTTGAAAGTGCCATCAAGGAGTTCGGCTTCAAGAAGCCACCGAGGGGAGCCGTCCGGACCGCCGGTCCGCGCCTGGCGCGGCTCGCCCGTAATGCGGAGTTGGGCGGTGATGTGTGCGTGGCCGGCGACGGCGGAGGATAGCGGGGCCGACGCCCGCTGTTCGATGTGCGCGGCAGCGGACAGGGCCACCATGGCTGAGACCCCGAGCGTCAGGAGCAGGACCCGCAACACCGGAGGGCTTTTCGGTCTCCGCACCGCAACCGCGATGCAACCGAGGGTACATACTCCCAGCAGCGTTGCGGCCAACAGCGCACCGCCAGCCCCCAGCCGGATCATCAGCGCGGCCGCCACCCAGGCAGCCGCTGCCCCGGGAAGCAGGCGCAGATCCCGCGCCGGGCTCTGCCGCGCTTCCGCGGAGCCGGCCCTCCGCGGATGTGCGCGCTCCCGACGCCGGGCAGAAGCTGGCTGCGGCGTCTTTGAACCTGTGGCGGATACCCCGGTCACGGGCGCCCGCGCGGCAGACCGCACGAAAGGCTCCCACGCGGCGCGCGCCA
Organism: Arthrobacter subterraneus; assembly: GCF_900099735.1. Lineage (GTDB taxonomy): Bacteria > Actinomycetota > Actinomycetes > Actinomycetales > Micrococcaceae > Arthrobacter_D > Arthrobacter_D subterraneus. The sequence goes on from NZ_FNDT01000002.1 coordinate 271,045, forward strand.
TTCAGACCGTCACCAGCGGCAGCAGGGCTTCGAGCATGGCCGGTCCAATTCCGGGTACGGCGTCAAGATCCTCGGGACGGGTGAAGCTCCCATGCTCTGTCCGCCATTGCACGATCCGCTCTGCCAGCACTGGACCCACCCTCGGCAGCACCTCGAGGTCCGCTGCGCCCGCCGTGTTGATGTTGACGGGCGCAGCGGTCTGCCCGGCCGCAGCGGCAGCCCCGGCATCTGGCGGCGGCAGCGGTTCCCCGATGCGGGGAACCAGAATCTGCTGGCCATCCAGGACTGCGGCGGCGAGGTTCACGGCGGACAGATCCGCTTCAGGCAGGGCACCCCCGGCCCTTTCCAGTACCTCGAACACCCGTGACCCGGCTGCCGCCTCGACCACGCCGGGCGCCTGCACCGCACCGGCCACATGAACGACGACGGTGCCTGCGCCTGACGCTGGAGTCCCCTCTCCTGCCCCGCCGCCCGCCTCGCCTTTCCCGGCCGGCTCTCCATTCCCCGGCGGCGATGAACGTTCCGCCGCGGGGCCGGCGCCGGGTGCAGGCCGGGATGACGGCCGCGCGTCGGCGTTGATCGGGACCACTTCCGCCGGACTCCTGTCTGTCCCGGCAAACTGCCAGCCGCCGACCGCAAGGGCGCATCCTGCCGCCATCAGCGCAGCCCGCCTGGTTGCCGCCCAGCGCCGCGGCGGCTGAGCCCGTGCAACTGCCCCCGCGACGCCTGCAGGACCGGCTTCGGCTGAGGCGAATTCCGGCCCCGGGTCCATGGAATGCCCTCTTCGCCGGTCCGGCTCGGCACGGCTCAGCTGTAGGGCGCGATCCAACCGGTCCGGGGCGGAAGTGCGCTCCTGGGTTGCCCAGCGGTGCCTTGCCATGCCGACCAGCGTAGGGACCCCGGCCTGCTTCGCCGACGGCCCGAGGGACTATGTGGGCAAACCGCAGGGAGCCGGCTGAATGTGGAGCGGAGGATCAGCCGTGGTCCGGGCTGAGTGGATCCGAGAGAGCGACGGCGAGCACGCCCAGCCCGGTGTGGGCGGCGAGGACGGCCGGCATCCGGGTCAGCAGCGCCTCGGCGCCTGCAGGTACCCTGGACGCCGCCGCTTCGGCCTCTGCCCTGTTACCGAAGTAGTGGAACGCCGCGATACTGCCTGCGGCACGCTGCCGGAGGTCATCGCGGACCAGTTCCTCGAGGCGCTGCCGGGCCCGTGCAGCGCTGCGCACCTTCTCCAGGGGCTCGATCGCCCCGTCCCGGACAGTCAGGAGCGGTTTCACCGCGAGCAGGGTCCCGAAGAAGCCTGCAGCTGCCCCGATCCGCCCTCCCCTGCGAAGCTGCTCAAGGCTGGGTACGTAGAAGAAGATCCGGGTCCCTGCGCAGTACGCAGCCGCCCGTAAGGCTGCCTCGGAAGCGGTTGCCCCGTCCCGGAGGGCAAGGGCTACGGCTGCCACCGCGCATCCCTGCGCCATTCCGACGGTTCCACTGTCGACCACGTGGACGGGCACGGATACGGTGCGCGCCGCCCAGCGGGCCGCCTCGACGGTGCCGGAGAGCTTGCCCGAGAGGTGGATCGACACGATCTCCTGCGCCCCCTCACGCTCGAGCCGCCGGTACACGTTCTGGAACTGGCCCGGAGAGGGGCGGGATGTCCGCACTTCCGAACCCTCGACCAGCGCCACGGACAGGGGTTCCAGCAGGTTGTCGGCTCCTTCGCCGTAATGGCGGCCGCCGATGATCACCGGCATGGGCACGATCGTCACGCCTACCGCGGGTCCGTTCCCCGTGATCCAGTCCTGCGGAAGCGCGGCAGCGGAATCCGTGACAACGGCCGTCGCCGGTTCCGCGGAGGCTTCTCCGACGACGGCAGCCGTGCCTCTTCGGCGATCAAACCAGGCCACTGTGGAACCTTCTCCCCCGGCAGGTCAGGCCGGAACGATGTTCACCAGTTTGGGCGCTCGGACAATGACCGTCCGGATCTCCCGACCCGCCAGCGTGCGCTGGATCTGGGCGGAGCCGAGCGCAAGCTCCCTGAGTGCATCCTCGGTGATGTCCGCCGGGACTTCCAGGCGGTCGCGCACCTTCCCCTGCACCTGCACGACGGCGGTGACCGTGTCCTGGACGAGCAGCGATTCATCCAGCGGCGGCCAGCCGGCTGCTGCAACCGAAGCGGGATGGCCCAGCCGCTCCCAGAGGTCCTCCGCGGTGTAGGGGGCGAAGAGGCTCAAAATAACCGCTGTCACTTCTGCCGCTTCACGGACGGCAGGGTCCGCGCCGCCCGGTCCCGAGTCGATCGCCTTACGCGTGGCGTTGACGAGCTCCATGAGCTTGGCGATGACCACGTTGAACTTGTTGTTGTGCAGCAGTTCAGCGGCGTCGGCGAGGGTGCGGTGTGTCACCGAGCGCAGCGCACGGTCCCCCAGTGCCGGGTCGGTGCCCGGTGCCGAGGTGACGTCGGCGCCAAGCCGCCAGGCACGGGCCAGGAACTTCGCCGAACCCGACGGCGACACATCCGCCCAGTCGACGTCGTCCTCCGGCGGGGAGGCGAACACCATGGTGAGCCGGATGGCGTCGACCCCGTAACGGTCAAGCTGTTCGCCCAGGTTGACCCCGTTACCGAGGGATTTGCTCATGGCCTTGCCGCCGTTGAGCACCTGCCCCTGGTTCAGCAGCGCGGAGAAGGGTTCGGTGAAGTTGACCAGTCCGAGGTCAAAGAGCACTTTGGTGAAGAACCGGCTGTAGAGCAGGTGCAGGATGGCGTGCTCCACTCCGCCCACGTACTGGCCCACGGGCAGCCACTGGTTGACCTTGTCCGGATCGAACGGCGCGTCGTCGCACTGCGGGTCGGCAAACCGCAGGTAGTACCAGGATGAATCGACGAAGGTGTCCATGGTGTCGGTGTCCCGCGTCGCTGGTCCGGAGCACTGCGGGCACTGTACGTTGACCCACTCGGTTGCCGCAGCGAGCGGCGAGGTTCCCTTGGGCGCGAGGTCCTCCCCGCGCAGATCGCTCGGGAGCCGCACCGGAAGCTGGTCATCGGGTACCGGCACCTCACCGCAGGCACCGCAGTGGATGATGGGGATGGGTGTGCCCCAGAAACGCTGCCGGGACAGGAGCCAGTCCCTCAGTCGGTAGTTGACCGTGCGCTCACCCGTGCCCTGGGCCGCGACCAGTTCGATGGCACGCTGGATGGCCGCTTCCTTGGTCAGGCCGTTCAGCTCACCGGAGTTGACCAGGGTGCCTTCACCGATGGTCGCCTTGCCGGAGAACGCAGGGTCCTCTTCGCCGGTATCCACCACCATGCGCACGGGGAGCTCGAAGGCGCGTGCGAAGTCAAGGTCCCGCTGGTCGTGGGCGGGAACCGCCATGATGGCGCCGGTGCCGTAGTCGGCGAGCACGTAGTCGGCTGCCCAGACCGGCAGCTTTTCGCCGTTCAGCGGGTTCACCGCGTAACGGCCGGTGAAGACGCCCGTCTTTTCCCGTTCGGTGGACTGCCGTTCGATATCGCTCAGCGCGTTCACGCTCTCGCGGTAGCGGTTGAGCGCGGGCGCAAGCTCGCCAGTCACCAGCTCCGCGGCGAGGTCCGCGTCTGCGGCAACGACGAAGAAGGTGGCTCCGTGGAGGGTGTCAGGCCTCGTGGTGAAGACCGTGACGTCGCGGGCAGGCAGGTCATCATCGGCTTCGATGGTGAAAGTTACATGGGCGCCCTCTGACCGGCCGATCCAGTTCCGCTGCATCGCCAGCACCCGTTCAGGCCAGTGACCGGTCAGCGGCTCCATGTCCTCGAGCAGCCGGTCGGCGTAGTCAGTGATACGGAAATACCACTGATTGAGGCTCTTCTTGGTGACCGGGCTGCCGCACCGCTCACACGCGCCGTTGACTACCTGCTCATTGGCGAGCACGGTCTGGTCCCGCGGGCACCAGTTGACCGGATGGTCCTTGCGGTAGGCGAGCCCCTTCTCGAAGAACCGCAGGAACAGCCACTGCGTCCACCGGTAGTAGTCGGGATCCGAGGTGTGCAGCCGCCTGGACCAGTCCGCGCTGATGGCGTAGCGCTTGAAGGACGCCGCCTGCGTGTCGATATTCGCGTAGGTCCACTCGCTCGGATGCGCGTTGTGCTTGATGGCGGCGTTTTCCGCCGGCAGGCCGAAGGAGTCCCAGCCGATCGGGTGAAGAACGTCGTAGCCGAGCTGCCGCCAGTAGCGGGCGACGACGTCGCCCATTGCGAAGGCTTCGGCGTGACCCATGTGAAGGTCCCCGGATGGGTAGGGAAACATGTCCAGCACGTAGCGGCGTTCCCTGCTGCCGTCGTCGACCGGGGTGAAGGTGTTGAGCTGTTCCCAGACCGGAAGCCATTTGGCTTCGATATCCGCGAAACTGTAGGTACCGGCGTCCGACTCTTCGGCCGTGGGTTTCATGCTCACTGTTACTTGCCCTGTCTGTTGATCACTGGTGACCGTCTTCAAATTCGCCGGACCGCTCCCGGTGGTGTGCCTGGACGCCGAACGGGACCCGGACATACAAAAGCCCCTCGACACTTCGAGGGGCGGCCGCGCGGAATGCGCGGCTAGATAAGGAGCAGTTGCGCGAACATGCTTTTACCTTAGCGCAGTTTGGTCTCCGGGGCGTTTTCGAAGCGTTACCATATTTCCATTGGACTCTTTTATCTGTTATTGAGCCCAGGACGCCGAGGCGGAATGCGCCCGCGGCTGATCGGCCAGCCACCCCGAGGGGTGGACTGCTTCGCAGGCACTCTGGCCCGTCGTCGTTAGGTAGACGAACATGACACAGACAATTCCTACCGCAGATCCCTCACCGCTGGCCCTTGGCGATGACGCAGTCGCGCTGGTGCGCCGGTGGCTGCACCTGGATGAGGCACGCACCGCGGCACAGCGGCCCGCAGCCACCGTGAGCTCGCGTGGCTCCAAGTCAGCGCAGCTCCTCGCTGAGGTCCTCAAGGACCAGAACGGACTGGACTTCACGATCGGATTCGTGGACCGGGTGATCCGCCCCGAAGACCCGTCCGTCGCTGCACGGAACCTCGCCCGCCTCGCACGGAAGGCGCCGTCGTTCCTGCCCTGGTATATGAAGGGAGCTGTGCGCCTGGGAGGGGTCATGGCACCGGCCCTTCCCCGGGTGGTTGTGCCCGTTGCGCAGCGGGTGCTGCGCGAGATGGTGGGCCATCTGATCGTTGACGCCCGTCCCTCCCACCTTGGCAGGTCGATCGCCGCCCTGCGCGGGGAGGGTGTCCGCCTCAATATCAACCTTCTCGGTGAAGCAGTGCTGGGCGACCGGGAGGCGGATGCGCGGCTTACCGGAACCCGGGAACTGCTCGCGCGCGACGACGTCGACTATGTCTCCATCAAGGTCTCTTCGGTTGTGAGTACGCTCAACCTCTGGGATTTCGAGGGGACCGTCGAGCGGGTGGCCGAACGGCTGCTGCCGCTGTACCGGCTGGCGGCGTCCTCACCGGCTCCGAAGTTCATCAACCTGGACATGGAGGAGTACCACGACCTCGATCTGACGGTGGCGGTGTTCAAGCGCATCCTGGAGACGCCGGATCTGCGCAACCTAGAGGCGGGAATCGTGCTCCAGGCCTACCTGCCGGATGCGCTCGCCGTCCTCCAGGATCTGACCGCGTGGGCCCAGGAGCGGCGTGCGGCCGGCGGTTCCGCCATCAAGGTGCGCCTGGTCAAGGGCGCCAACCTGGCCATGGAACTGGTGGATGCCGCCGTCCACAATTGGGAGCCCGCCACCCTTCCCAGCAAGCAGGCGACGGACACCAACTACAAGCGCTGCCTGGACTGGGCCCTGCGGCCCGAGAACGCGGACGCGGTCCGGTTGGGCGTGGCCGGGCACAACCTGTTCGATATTGCCCTTGCGCGTACCCTGTCCGTTGCCCGCGGTGTCGAGGACCGGATCGAGTTCGAGATGCTGCTCGGCATGGCCGAAGACCAGGCCGCCGAGGTGCGCAAGGATGTCGGGTCGCTGCTGCTGTACACCCCGGTGGTGAAGCCCGCGCAGTTCGACGTCGCCATCAGCTACCTGATTCGCCGCCTTGAGGAGAACGCGAGCCAGGAAAATTTCATGAGTGCTGTCTTTGAACTGACGAAGAACAGTGAACTGTTCGAGCGCGAGAAGGACCGTTTCCTGGCCTCGCTCGCGGAGCTTGACTCCACGGTTCCAGAGCCCAACCGGTCACAGGCTCCGGACCGCTTCACCGCGACCGGGCCGGGGAAATTCCACAACCAGTCCGATTCCGACCCCTCGCTACCTGCTATCCGGGCGTGGGCCGCCGGCATCCTCGACCGGGTTCCCGGTTCCACCCTGGGTGTTTCCCTGGTCGAGTCCTCCCGGCTCGATGCGGAGGGTGAGGTGGATGCCGCCGTCCGGTCGGCACGCGCAGCACAGCGGGACTGGTCTTCCCGGACCGGTGCGGAGCGGGCGGTGGTGCTCCGCGCTGCGGCTGCCCAGCTTGCTGCCCGCCGGGGTGACCTCGTGGAGGTCTCGGCAAGCGAAACCGGGAAGACCATCGCGGAGTCCGACCCGGAGATTTCGGAGGCGATCGACTTCGCCAACTACTACGCATTTCTCGCCGAAGAGCTGGACCAGGTGGAGGGTGCACGCTTTGTTCCTGCCGCGCTGACCGTGGCCACCCCGCCGTGGAACTTCCCCGTTGCCATTGCGGCCGGATCCGTCCTCGCTCCACTGGCCGCCGGAAGCGCCGTGATCCTGAAACCGGCACCCCAGGCCAAGCGGTGCGCCGCCGTCATGGTTCAGGCCCTGTGGGACGCCGGCATCCCCCGCGACGTGCTGGTATTTGCCGACGTCGAAGAGGGACCCGTCGGCCAGCACCTGATTTCCCACCCGGACGTGGACCGGGTCATCCTGACCGGCGCATATGACACCGCCAGGCTCTTCCGCTCCTGGCGCAGGGACCTGCCGCTGCTGGCCGAGACGAGCGGTAAAAATTCGCTGATCGTTACGCCGAGCTCGGACCTGGACCTTGCCGCCGCCGACGTCGTCAGATCGGCTTTCGGGCATGCCGGCCAGAAGTGCTCCGCTGCATCGCTGGCTATCCTGGTGGGCTCTGCGGGCACCTCCGCCCGCTTCCGCAACCAGCTCATCGACGCCGCGGCTTCCCTGAAGGTCGGGTACCCGGAAGACCCTGAGACCGAGATGGGTCCGATCATTGAGCCGGCCGCCGGCAAGCTCAAGGACGCCCTCACCACCCTCGGAGAGGGTGAATCATGGCTGGTCGAGCCGAAACAGCTCGACGACACCGGACGGCTCTGGAGCCCCGGCGTACGGACCGGGGTCCGGCCGGGCAGCTACTTCCATCTCACGGAATTCTTCGGCCCGGTGCTGGGGATCATGCACGCCGAGTCGCTCGAACAGGCCATCGAGTGGCAGAACGCCAGCGCCTACGGACTCACCGGCGGCATCCACTCGATGGACCCGGACGAGGTGTCGCAGTGGCTCGACTCGGTGGAGGCCGGAAACCTCTACGTCAACCGCGGAATCACCGGAGCGATCGTCCGGCGGCAGCCGTTCGGCGGTTGGAAGCGCTCGGCGGTCGGGCCCGGCGCCAAGGCGGGTGGACCGAACTACCTCATCCATCTCGGCAGCTGGGAGCGTGAGGAACTGCACGCCGGGAACGTCCACGCCCCGCTGAACGATTCCGTCCGCCGCCTGCTTCATGCAGCGGAGGTGCCGGACGGAGACCGGGGCTTCCTTGCCCGATCGGCAGCTGACGACCAGCGCCACTGGGTGCGCACCTTCGGCACCCATGAGGACGTATCGGCCCTCGGCGTGGAGCGGAACGAGTTCCGCTACCGGCCGGCCCCCGTCACTGTCAGGCTCAATGAATCCGGAACCATGGCGGACATCCTCCGCGTGGTTGCAGCCGGGGTGCGCAGCGGCTCCGCCATGGCGGTCTCCACGCCGGAACCGCTGGCTCCGGCGGTCACGGCAGTCCTCTCGGGTCTGGAAGTGACCCACCGGGTAGAGGACGACGCCGCGTGGCTGGCAGCTGCGCCCTCAGCGCGCCTCGGCCGCGTGCGCCTGGTGGGGGGCGGCTACCGGGAGCTCTGCGAAGCCACGGACGGCGATCCCGACGTGGCGATCTACGCTGGGCCGGTCACCGAGGCCGGCCGGATCGAGCTTCTGCCGTTCCTTCGGGAGCAGGCGGTCACGATCACCGCTCACCGGTTCGGCAACCCGGACAACGTTTCAGGTGAAGTCCTTCGCTGACGGCTCCCTTTAACCCGCCGAGCGGGCGGAGATGACGAGGTCCTCGTCATCTCCGCCCGCCCGAGCCGGGCAGGTGGCTGCTGCTGCCCCTAGTTCACGTCCTCATCCACCCAGTCGAAGGTCTTGGTGACGGCCTTCTTCCAGTTCCGCATCTGACGATCGCGTTCCGCACCATCCATGGTCGGTTCCCAACGCTTGTCCTCGGACCAGTTCGCGGCAAGCTCGTCGGTGTCCTTCCAGAAGTCGACGGCGAGGCCCGCGGCGTAGGCTGCGCCCAGCGCGGTGGTCTCCGTGACCTTGGGGCGGATGACGGGAATGCCCAGGATGTCTGCCTGGAACTGCATCAGCGCATCATTGGCAACCATGCCGCCGTCGACCCTCAGGTCCTCCATGTTGACGCCGGAGTCAGCGTTGGCGGCGTCGAGCACTTCGCGGGTCTGGAAGGCGGTCGCTTCCAGGGCGGCACGTGCGATGTGGCCCTTGTTCACGAAGCGCGTCAGACCGACGATCGCGCCGCGGGCATCCGACCGCCAGTACGGTGCAAAAAGTCCCGAGAAGGCCGGAACAATGTACACGCCGCCGTTGTCCTGGACAGTCTTGGCGAGCTGCTCCACCTCGGGAGCGCTGTTGATGATCCCAAGGTTGTCGCGGAGCCACTGGATCAGCGAACCGGTGACGGCGATGGCCCCTTCCAGTGCGTAAACGGGCTTGGCATCGCCGAGCTTGTAGCAGACGGTGGTGAGCAGGCCGTTCTTCGAGTGGACAATCTCCTCACCGGTGTTGACGATCATGAAGTTGCCGGTTCCGTAGGTGTTCTTGGTGCCGCCCTTCTCGAAGGCAGCCTGGCCGAACGTGGCAGCCTGCTGGTCCCCCAGGATGCCCGCGACGGGCACCTCCCGGAGCAGCTGTGAGCTGTGCACCTTGCCGTAGACCTCGGAGGATGAGCGGATTTCCGGCATCATCGAGGCCGGTACGCCGAATGTGTCAAGGATGGCGGAGTCCCAGCTCAGCGTCTCGAGGTCCATGAAGAGGGTGCGTGAAGCGTTCGTCACATCGGTGATGTGCACCCCGCCGTCGGTCCCGCCGGTGAGGTTCCAGGTCACCCAGGAATCGGTGTTGCCGAACAACAGGTCCCCGGCGTCGGCCTTCTCCCGTGCACCCTCGACGTTGTCGAGAATCCACTTGATCTTGGTTCCGGAGAAGTAGGTTGCCAGCGGCAAGCCGACCTGCTGCTTGAAACGTTCAACTCCCCCGTCCGCCGCCAGCTCGTCCACGATGGGCTGGGTGCGGGTGTCCTGCCAGACAATGGCGTTGTAGACGGGCTTGCCGGTGTTCTTGTCCCACACCACCGCTGTCTCACGCTGGTTGGTGATGCCCACTGCGGCGATGTCGTGGCGGGTCAGGTTTGCTTTGGAAAGTGCGTTGCCGATGACTTCGCGGGTGTTGTCCCAGATTTCCATCGGGTCATGCTCCACCCAGCCGGCCTTCGGGAAGATCTGCTCGTGCTCCTTCTGACCGGAGGACACAATGTTCCCCTGGTGGTCGAAGACGATCGCGCGGCTTGAGGTGGTTCCCTGGTCAATGGCGATAACGTACTGCGGCATTAATTGCTCCTCGTTGAGTTTGGTGCGGGGTTGGTTGGACGGTGGCGGTCCGGGCGATCCGGACCGCCGGTCGGTTGTAGGTCAGGCTGGGGCAGGGAAAGTGACCATCATGGCAACCAGGCCGCCGAGCAGGCCGCCGATGATCGGCCCGACGACGGGAACCCAGGCGTAGCTCCAGTCGCTGCTTCCCTTGCCCCGGATAGGCAGGAAGGCATGAGCGATGCGTGGGCCGAGGTCACGGTTGGGGTTGATGGCGTATCCGGTGGGTCCACCGAGCGATGCGCCGATACCGACGACGAGCAGAGCCACCGCAAGAGGGCCGAGGCCGGACGGCGTACTTGCAAAGGCAAGGATGACGAAAACGAGCACAAACGTGCCGATCACCTCAGTCACCAGGTTCCACCCGTAATTCCGGATTGCGGGGCCCGTCGAGAAGACACCGAGCTTGTTCGCCGGGTCGGGTTCCTCGTCGAAGTGCTGCTTGTAGGCGAGCCAGCAGCCCACCGCACCCAGAATGGAACCGAGCATCTGCGCAGCAAAATAGGCGAGCGCATTGACCAGGTTCTTGTCCACTCCGGGAGCGAACTCGCCCACGTCGCCGTTGGCCCAGAGACCGACGGTGACGGCGAAGTTCAAGTGGGCCCCGGAGAGCGCGGCGACGTAGACACCGGCGAAGACCGCGAGTCCCCAACCGAAGTTGACCATCAGGAACCCGCCGTTATTTCCCTTGGTTCCCGCCAGCGCGACGTTGGCCACCACGCCTGTACCAAGCAACAGCAGCATGAACGTGCCGAATGTTTCGGCGACGAATACTTCCAGAGACATCTTTGACTCCTCCATTGATTCAACTGTGGGCCGATGCGGCCCCGGTGCCGTGATGGTCGCGACACCGTGTAACTCCCCCGGCAGCTGTTGCCGTTGGTTCCCAGCCGCCTCAAACGGCTGGAGGCTGCCCAGGACTCAGGCAACCAAACTTTGCACACTCACCTTGTGCTTCTCCTGCAGGACACGGCGTGTTTCCTCGACTTCACGCTTCCTGTCCGACTCGGACCAGCCAAGGAGCCCGCCCAGGACATCAGCGATTTCCTCCACGAGTTCGGCCGACAGCAGACCGTTGAAGGCCAGTGCAGTCCGCCTGATGAGCACGTCTGAAATGTGCTGCACCTGCTCGTGCCGGACCATATATTCAAGCTCGCGGGTTGAGACTTCACGGGTGGTCTGCAGGGGTGCGTCTCCCCCTTCGGCGAGAAAGGCAGCAACGCCGGCGGCGCGGGTGCCATAGCGCCCGAGCAGGAGCCTGACACGTTCCGGGGGCAGACCTGCACTGTTGGCCTCGATCCAGGCCGCGACGTCGCGGGGTTGCTGCGGGAAAGCCAGCCCCCCGCCGATAGGCAGGGCCGCGGTGGAGACTGTCCGGCCCCGCTGCAGCAGCTCGAGCACCTCATTTGCGAGGTGTTCGGAGAGTGCGCGGAAGGTTGTCCACTTGCCTCCGACCAGGCTGAGAATGGGGCGTCCCGAGGTGGTGCCGCGTTCGATCCGGTAGTCCCGTGACACAAAGCCGGGCTGCGTGTCGTCGTGGCGCGGCAGCGGCCGCACTCCCGAGAAGGAGTAGACAATGCTTTCCCTGCTGACCCGTACGGTCGGAAACACGTGGTGGATGAGGTCGAAGAAATAGTCGATCTCGGCGTCGGTACACACGGCCGGGGTATCCATGTCCGTCTCGATGTCCGTGGTGCCGACCAACACCCGCTCGCCCATGGGATAGATGAGGACGATTCGTCCGTCGGAGTGCTCGAAGAATATCTCCCGCCCGTCGCAGGCCGCCAGCAGCTCGGGATGGTCGAGCACCACATGGGAACCCTTCGTTCCGCCCATGAAGCTGCTCCCCTGCCCGAGCGCACTGTTGGTGCCATCCACCCACGCGCCGGTGGCGTTGACGACGACGTCCGCCTGAATGGTGAAGACGTCACCGGAGAGCTCGTCGCGGAGCACCACCCCGTCTGCGTTGCTTCCGACCGCGCTGACGTAGTTGACCGCCCGCGAGCGGGGGTTGGCGGCCAACCCGTCCTGGAGGACGTCCAGGGTCAATCGCTCAGGGTTGTGGACCGAGGCGTCGAAATAGGTGGCGGTGTACTTGACATCGGGGCGCAGCCTGGGGAGCTGCTGAAGGGATTTCTTCCGTCCCACGAACCGGTGGCGGGGCACCGTTCCGCCAGCGCGGGAGAACGCGTCATACAGGGTTAGCCCCGCCTTGATCAGGACGGCGCCGCGCTCACGGGGAGCTCCCTGCCGGTGGGTCAGGAAGCGCAGGGGCGCCGCCATGATTCCGGAGAACGTGCTGAATATCGGGATGGTTGTCTGGAGCGGCTTGACGTAGTGCGGCGCGAGTTTGAGGAGCGCGTTCCGCTCGATCACTGATTCGCGTACCAGCCGGAACTCGCCGTTCTCGAGATAGCGGATGCCGCCGTGGATCATGTGGGAGGAAGCGCCCGAAGCGCCCTGGCAGTAGTCGCCGCGTTCAACGAGCGTGACGTCGATGCCCTGCAGCGACAGGTCACGGAAGGTCCCGACCCCATTGATTCCGCCTCCGATGATCAGTACGGAGGCCTTCCCGCCGTCCCTGAGCTGCTGAACGCTCTCGCGCACTGGACGGTTCTGTTCTGCCGACGGCGTCGTCGACCCGGTGCTGTTTCTCACGGGCTGTCAGGCTCCTTGACTGTGGTGGTGGTTTCGGGATCTGACCCCTATTCTTTTGAGCATTGGGAATATTCGTCAATCACTTTGCACAAACGTGCACATGCCCCCGGAGAAACCTGTGAGCCCTGCCGCCCAAAATGGTGCCAACCGCGCAAATGTCCGCAATTCCGATCCGACGCCGCCGCGGAGCCGTGACGCCTTGCGTGCGGCCCAGATGTACTACCTCCAGGACCTGACAATGAATGCGATCGCCAGGGAATTGCGAACCTCGAGGTCCACCGTGTCGAGGCTGCTTTCCATGGCGCGCGAGACCGGACTGGTACAGATCCAGATCAACAATCCCCTTGACCGTGCGCCGGCACTCGAGCGTGAAATCCGGAACAACTTCGGTGTCGATGCACACGTGGTACCCGTGACGGATCTGGTGAGCGATTCGGACGTGCTGGACCGCGTGGCCATCCAAGCGGCCCGGACGCTCGGTCCGCTGGTTGATTCCAACGCGATCATCGGGGTTGCGTGGGGCTCGACCATCAGCGCGGTCAGCCACCACCTCACCCGCAAGGTCACCCATGACAGCACTATCGTGCAACTGAACGGTGCCGGCAATACCCAGACAACAGGAATCACGTACGCCAGCGAGATTCTCCGCAGGTTCGGCGCGGCCTACGGTGCGCGGGTTGAGCAGTTCCCCGTTCCGGCCTTCTTTGACCATGCTGAGACGAAGACAGCAATGTGGGCTGAGCGCAGTGTGAAACGCATCCTCGACCTGCAGGAGCGGATGACCATGGCGATCTTCGGCGTAGGCTCCACCGGATCCGGTATACCCAGCCATGTATACGCGGGCGGCTACCTGGATGAGGAAGACCTTGCCATCCTGCGCCGGAACCAGGTTGTCGGCGATGTGGCGACCGTCTTCTTCCGCGCAGACGGTTCGCACAGCGACATCGTGCTCAATGAACGAAGCACCGGTCCCGACCTCGGTATGCTGCAGCAGGTCCGCAGGCGGATCTGCGTGGTCTCGGGCGAGTCGAAAATCAATGGACTGCGCGGCGCACTCGCCGCAGGACTTGCCACGGACCTGATTCTTGACGAACGCTCGGCCCGAACGCTGGTGCACAACAGCTAGTCCGACGCGCGCGGCAGGACCCTGCATCTGCGCCGCCGCCGCTCGGTAGAGTCAGGGTATGCATAAACCCGGCAAGGTATCGCTTTCCAACGGTGTGGTCATGGACCGGTTGGGGTATGGCCTCTACAAGGTGCCCGCGGATGAGGCACACGGGCTGAGTACACTCGCGCTCGAGGCAGGATACCGGCTTCTCGATACGGCGGCGATGTACGGCAATGAGGAAGGCGTGGGCCGCGCGGTCAGGGACGCGGTGGACGCCGGCTACGTGGACCGGAGCGATATCTTTGTCACCTCCAAGGTATGGAACGACAGCCACGGCTACCGTGCCACCCACGAAGCCTTCGACGAATCCCTCAAGCGTCTCGGTCTCGATTACCTCGACCTTTACCTGATCCACTGGCCGTGTCCGGGCAGGGACCTGTATGTCGATTCCTGGCGGGCGCTCGAGGAGCTCTACGCGAGCGGTCGCGTGCGCGCCATCGGAGTGTCCAACTTCCAGCGCCACCATCTGGAGAGGCTACTGACCGAGACGGAAGTTGTCCCGGCCGTCAACCAGATTGAACTCCACCCGTTTCTCCAGCAGGAAACTCTCCGGAAGTTCAACGCAGAACACGGAATTCTCACTCAGGCGTGGAGTCCGTTGGGTCGCGGAACACTGCTCAACAACCCCACCATCACGCATATCGCGGCCAAGCACCGCCGGTCTCCGGCGCAGGTTGTCCTCCGCTGGCACCTTCAGATCGGAGGCACCGCGGTGGTCAAGGCAAGCTCCAGGGACCGGATCGTGGAGAATCTGCACATTGAGGACTTTGCCCTCGACCCGGTAGACCTGATTGCCATCGCACAGCTCAACTCGGATACGCGCGTCGGTTCCCATCCGGATCGGGTCAACTGAGGTGGTGTCGCTCACCCGCGCCGCTGATGTACGGACAATCCGGATGGACGGCGGCCTTCGACGGTTCTGGGACTTCCCCGCGGTGCACAGCACCGCAGAGGGCCCGGCCATCTTCATGGTGCACGGATTCCGCGGCGATCATCACGGACTGCTGCGCATCGTCGAGGCGCTCCCGGAACATCGGGTTCTCGTCCCTGATCTCCCCGGCTTCGGGCAGTCCGATCCCCTGCAGGGAACACACGACGTCGCCGCTTACGCTGCCTTTGTGCGGGGCGGTGTGGACCGGCTCGCACTCGGGAGCCGGACTGTGCTCCTGGGCCACTCCTTCGGTTCCATCATCGCCGCCAGGGCGGCGGCCGATGCCCCGGATGCTTTCTCCTCGCTGGTCCTGGTCAACCCGATCAGCGCCCCGGCGCTCGAGGGATCAAGCCGGATGGCTACGCGCCTGGCCGAACTGTACTACCGGGCGGGCGGAGCCCTGCCGGAGGGCGCAGGCCAGGCGCTCCTGCGCAACCGGCTGATCGTACGGGCCATGAGCGAGCTGATGGCGAAGACCGGGGACCGCCGCCTGCGGCGCTGGATCCACGCCCAGCACAGGGCCTACTTCAGTGCGTTTGCCTCACGCGAGGTTGTGTTGGAGGCATTCACCGCGTCGATCACCGCCACGGTCCGCGACAGCGCTTCCAGCCTCAACCTGCCCGTCCTGCTGATCGCTGCGGAGAAGGACGATCTTGGGACCGTCGAGACGCAGCGTGGACTCGCAGCGTTGATCCCCGATTCCACCCTCGTGGTCCTGCCCGGGGTAGGGCACCTCGTCCATTATGAAAAGCCCGATGCTGCTGCAGCGCACATCACCGACTTTGTGAAGTCGAGGGTCCGATGAGGGTCGTGATCGACGCGCGGTTCACCCGCACAGACCACCATGACGGCATCAGCCGCTACGGCGCCAGCCTGATCGAGGCCCTCTCCCACCGTGCCGACGTGACCATGCTCATCCACGACCGCCGCCAGCTTGCACTGCTGCCGCAGGTACCGCACGTGATGATCAACAGTCCCCTCTCCCCTGCTGAGGTCTTCATCGCCCGGCGGATCAACGGCCTCCGGCCGGACGCCGTGTTCTGTCCGATGCAGACCATGGGCTCGTTCGGGCGCCGCTACCCGCTGGTGCTCACCCTGCACGACCTCATCTACTACCAGAACCGCACGCCCCCGGGGTTCCTTCCGCTGCCCGTCCGCGTCCTCTGGCGGCTGTACCATCTCGCGTACTGGCCGCAACGGGTCTTGCTGAACCGGGCGGACGTTGTTGCCACCATCTCGGAGACCACCCGTGCCCTGATGCAGCAACACCGGTTGACGCGCCGCCCGATCCGCATTGTGGGCAACGCGCCGCAGCCGGGCATGGTGCCCCGGTCCGCCGGACCCGCGCCGGCAAGGACCCTGCTCTACATGGGTTCCTTCATGCCCTACAAAAACGTGGAAACCCTCCTGGCAGGTATGGCGGGGCTGGACGGTTACACGCTTCATCTCCTGAGCCGGATCACCCCGGAGCGGCGGCGCGAGCTGGAAGCGCTCATACCCGCCGGCGCAGAGGTTGTTTTCCACAATGGAGTGAGCGATGACGACTATGATCATCTGCTGCGCTCCGCCACCGCCCTGGTGACGCTCTCCCGCGCCGAAGGGTACGGACTACCCGTCATTGAGGC
The DNA here is from genome assembly GCF_900099735.1 of Arthrobacter subterraneus. Classification (GTDB taxonomy): domain Bacteria; phylum Actinomycetota; class Actinomycetes; order Actinomycetales; family Micrococcaceae; genus Arthrobacter_D; species Arthrobacter_D subterraneus. Next base: position 287,320 of record NZ_FNDT01000002.1, read on the forward strand.
GATGGCAGTCGGCACCCCGGTCATCGCCGCCGACACGCCGATCTTCCGCGAGGTGGGGGGCAGCGCGGCGCTGTATGTCGACCCGGACTCCCCCGCCGGGTTCAGCAGGGCGGTCCGCACACTCGACGATCCGCGCCGCTGGGAGGCTGCCTCAGAGGCCGGCCGAGCACAGGCCGGCAGCTACACCTGGGAGAAATCCGCTGATTCACTCCTCGCGGCACTGGAGGAAGCCGTTCAGGCCCGGGGAAGCGCGCCCCGTCCAACGCGCTGTGAGGGCCACTGACTTTCGAGAGTCACTGACTAGAGAAGCTCGGCAGCGTCCACCCGGACATGGACCGGTTCGCTGGTTCGCCGGGCCGACAATGATGCCCGGCGCGACCGCAGGGCACCCACCACCTCCGCAGCGTCCCGGTAGCGGAAGAACAGCAGGGTGCGATGGGATCCCGCCGCGGACTGCTGGCCCGGCTTCTGCGCCGGCGGAGGACCTGCCGCGTCCCGCACCGCGGTGGGCCCCACAACCCTGCACGACGGCGGCAGCTGAAGACCGTCGATGAATACGGCCAGTGCCTCCAGTGAGCCGGTCAACGCCGCATACCGGACAGCCGGCGGCAGTCCCAGGTCAGTTCTGACCGCCAGTTCGCGCGCAGCCGCACCGTCCGGGTCCCAGCGGACGAGGTGACCGGCAGCGACGTCGTCGTCCGCGGTGACCACCACCACCCCACCGGCAGACGCCGGACGGGCAAGGACCGCTGCGTTGAACCAGCGCTGGAGGGTGGCAGCAAGAGCGCGCAGGGATTCCCGGCCGAGGAGGGCGTTGCCGTCCAGCAACAGCACGGCGGCATACCCGGAGGCAACCACCGGCTCGGCACCCGGGGTTGCCACAACCACCCGCGGTGAATCATCAATCCGGTCGATGATGTGGTCCCCGGACGAGGACACGACGACGGCCCCGGGGAAGGCCCGTCCCAGCTCCTCCGCGGTCCGCGCGGCGCCGCTGACTGTCGAGCGGAGCCGTCCTCCCTCGCAGTTGAGGCAGCGCCACCGGTGCTCGGGCCGGCCGCACCAGCGGCATGCCACCGCGGACCCGCGCCCCGACTGCGCCAGCGGCCCGGCGCAGTGCCGGCAGCGCGCAGGTTCCCGGCACTCCTGGCAGGCCAGCGCCGGCGAGAAGCCGGTACGCGCCACCTGGATCAGCACCGGTCCGCGCTGCAGTCCATCGCGGGCCGCACGCCACGCTACGGGAGGAATCCGCACCTGGTGGGTCAGCGGCTCGTGCTCGGCGTGGAATGTGTCGGCTGAATGCTGGACGCGGGGGGTGAGCCGGCGCGTGGTCTGCCGGTCCGCGGAGACGGACCGCGCCCAGCCCGAGTCGACCAGCCGCTGGGATTCGACGCTTCGCGACGGCGCCGCGAAGAGCAGGCCGCAGGACTGAAGTTCGCTGCGCAGCAGCAGCACGTCGCGCACGTGCTGGTAGGGGGCACGCGGTTCACTGTGGGAATCGTCGCCGTCGTCCCAGAGGCACACCAGCCCCAGATCGCGTACCGGCGCGTACGCGGCGGACCGGGTTCCGACCGCCACGCGCACGTCCCCGTGCAGCAACCGGAGAAAGCTGCGGTATCGCGGGGTGGGCCCGTCCTCGGCTGTGAGCCGCACAAAAGCGTCGGCGCCCAGGCGGTCCCGCAGGGCCTCCTCGACGCGGGCCAGATCGCGCTGGTCCGGAACGACGACGACGGCGCCCCTCCCGCCTGACCAGACGGCGTGGACCGCCTCGGCAATTTCAGCCGGCCACCCGGCCGGCCCGTAACCGCCGAGGGTGGTCAGGACGGCACGGGGACTCTCACCCGCAGCCAGCCTCGCCGGGAAGGACCCCCCGTTGGCGTAACGGGCGTACAGGGACGGTGGGGCACCTCTCCCCGGGGTCGGTGCAGGAGCGGTATCGGGGGCGGCCTGCGGGCTGCCGGCGCTGAATTCCTTTTCCACCCGAGCCACCCGCGGGGGCACCGCCGATCGGAGGACGTCGCTCGTTGAGCCTGCATACCTGGCCGCCACGGCCTCGGCCAGGGCCAGTATCTCCGGGGTAACAACCGGCTGGTTGGACACCACCCGCGCCAGGGGCAGCAAACGTGCCGGGCTGTCCGAGACCGCGCGCCGCTCGACGAGGAACGCCGCGTGCTCCCGCCCGGCGAACCGGACCTTGACCCGGGCACCCGGCACCGCGTCGTCGTCGTACTCCGCCGGGACCAGATAGTCGAAGGGCCGGTCCAGATGCGGCAACGGTGAGTCGATGATCACCCGGGCGACCGGAAGCGTGGCCGCGACAGGCGATTTCCCGCGCGGCGCAGCGGAGGCGGTAAAGCCCTGCAGCAGGGACAGCTGCTGCCCGTGATCGGAACTCATCGGCTCGAAGCTGACCTGCTAGGCGTTGAAGTAGCTCTTGAGCTCGTCAGTTCGGTCGGTCAGTTCCCAGTTGAAGCCCTCCCCCTCGCGGCCGAAGTGGCCGTGGGCGGCGGTCTTCTGGTAGATCGGCCGGAGGAGGTCAAGAGAGTTGATGATGGCCAGGGGGCGCAGGTCGAAGATGTCGTTGATCGCGGAACTGATCGCGGCAGGATCCACCTGCTCGGTTCCGAAGGTCTCAACGTAGATTCCCACCGGCTGCGCCATGCCGATCGCGTAGGCGATCTGGATTTCAGCACGGCGGGCGAGCCCTGCCGCCACCACATTCTTGGCCACCCAGCGCATGGCGTAGGCCGCCGAGCGGTCGACCTTTGACGGATCCTTGCCGCTGAACGCCCCGCCGCCGTGGCGGGCCATTCCGCCATAGGTATCCACGATGATCTTGCGACCGGTCAGCCCCGCATCCCCCACCGGACCGCCGATGACAAATTCACCGCCGGGATTGAGAATGTGCCGCACGTTCGAGACATCCAGGTGCGAGGTGGCCAGGACCGGGGTGATCACATGTTCAACGAGATCGGCGCGGAGGGTTTCCAGCGCTACTCCCTGCGCGTGCTGGGAGGAGATCACAACTGAGTCCACGCTGACCGGCTTGTCCCCGTCATAGCCGACGGTGACCTGGGTCTTTCCATCGGGGCGGAGGTAGCCCAGCGTGCCGTTCTTGCGGACATCGGTAAGCTGCTCGGACAGCCGGTGGGCCAGCCAGATGGGCGTCGGCATCAGCACCGGTGTCTCGTCGCTGGCATAGCCGAACATGATTCCCTGGTCTCCGGCACCCTGCGCATCATACGGATCGGTGCTGGTGCCTTGACGCGTCTCCAGGGAGGTGAAGACGCCGGACGCGATCTCGGGCGACTGCTGCCCGATGGACACCGAAACACCGCAGCGTGCGCCGTCGAAGCCGTTTGCGGATGAGTCATAACCGATCCCGAGGATGGTCCGGCGGACAATCTCCGGAATTTCCACATAGGCTTCCGTGGTGACTTCACCGGCCACGTGGACCAGACCGGTGGTCACGAGGGTTTCCACCGCTACGCGCGACCGCGGATCCGCTTCGAGCAGCGCATCCAGAATACCGTCGCTGATCTGGTCGCAGATCTTGTCTGGATGGCCCTCAGTCACCGATTCCGAGGTGAACAATCGCAAGGCAGGGCTAGGCGTATGGGGTGAATTCACGTGATCACTCTACTTGGTCGGGTGCTGTATCTGGCTGGTTGTGTGACCGGGTGCTACAGCGGGACGGCGGCTCCCGAAGGAGGACCGGGGGCGGCGCCGGGGTGCTACCCGGCGCTCCCGAGCGCCAAGGCAACCCGGCTTACAACCACTTCTGCAATGCGGTTCTTGCTTCCGCTCACGGTCTCCGGTTCGGCGCCGCCCGCGTCAAGGATGGTTACCTCAGTGGAATCCTGTCCGAAGACGAGCGACCGGCCCACCCGGTTCAGGACCAGTTGGTCGCAGCCTTTGCGCTTGAGCTTGGCCAGCCCGTGCGCAAGCGGCGTGGCGTCGCTGTCCCCGGTTTCTGCGGCAAATCCGACGATCACGGCGGGGCCGCCCGACGAACCGCGCTGCTGAACCACTTCGGCGAGGATATCCGGGTTCCGGGTGAGGGTGATGACCGGGTTCTCACCGTCGTCGCGCTTCTTGACCTTGGTCTCGGAGACCGAATCGGGCCGGAAATCGGCGACAGCCGCTGCCATGATCAGCGCGTCCGATTGCGGGGCCAGCCTGAGCGTTGCCTCCCGCAGTTCAGCGGCCGTCTCGACAGTGGTGAGCTCCACGCCGTCCGGCGGCTGCACGTCCATATGCGCGGCGATGAACCGGACGGTCGCGCCGGCGGCGAGTGCCGCCGCTGCCAGTGCCACACCCTGTTTTCCGGAAGAGCGGTTGCCGAGGAACCGGACCGGGTCAAGCGGCTCACGGGTGCCGCCCGCTGTGATGGTGACGGTGCGTCCGGTGAGCGGGCGGTGCGCCGGGTCGCCGCTGCTGGACGCCGTCCTGAGCGCCGCCGCGAAGATGGCTTCCGGCTCCGGGAGCCGGCCGGGACCGCTGTCTGTCCCCGTCAGGCGGCCGACGGCGGGCTCCAGCACCACTGCACCGCGTCCCCTCAGCGTGGCGACGTTGGCCACGGTGGCGGGGTGCTGCCACATTTCCGTATGCATGGCCGGTGCAAAGAGGACAGGTGCCCGGGTCACCAGCAGGGTTCCCGTCAGCAGATCATCGGCTCGTCCCGCGCTGGCGCGGGCCAGGAGGTCAGCGGTAGCTGGAGCCACCACCACCAGGTCCGCTTCCTGGCCAAGGCGCACATGGCGCACCTGGTCGACGGCATCAAAGACACTGTTGCTCACAGGATTCCCCGAGAGGGCTTCCCAGGTGGCGGTTCCCACGAAGCGCTGGGCGGCTTCGGTGGGAATGACTGTCACGTCATGGCCGGCCTCGGTGAACAAACGCAGGAGGGACGCCACCTTGTAGGCGGCGATCCCTCCTCCAACTCCCAGGACGATACGCACGTCGGTATTCTGCTGACCGGCCGGAAATTACTCCGAGGCTTCAGCCGGGGCCGCGACGAGCATGCCCTCGTTGATCTCGCGGAGGGCGATGGACAGCGGCTTCTCGTTCAGCTTGGTCTCGACCAGCGGGCCGACGTACTCAAAGAGGCCCTCATGGAGCTGCGAGTAGTAGGCGTTGATCTGGCGCGCGCGCTTGGCACCGTAGATGACGAGGGCGTACTTCGAATCCGACGCTTCCAGCAGGGAGTCGATCGGCGGGTTGATGATGCCTTCGGGCTGAGTAGACACAAAATCTCCAATAGTAGCTGGGCCGTAAGGGTACCGTGCACGCAGGTCAGTGCGAGTGCGCGGTCAGGCCCATCAATGAAACAAGCTCATCTGCTGCGCGCTGGACGTCGTCATTAATGACCGTGTGGTCGAATTCCGACTCGGCAGCAAGTTCCAGTTTAGCGGTTTCGAGGCGCTGCTGTTGCTCCTCGGGTGTTTCAGTGCCGCGGCCGATAAGCCTCCGCACCATTTCCTCCCAGGTTGGAGGTGCTAGAAATACGAAATTCGCCTCCGGCATGCTCTTCTTGACCTGCCGCGCACCCTGCAGGTCAATCTCGAGAAGGACGGCTTTGCCGGCCGCCATGGCCGCGTTCACGGTGCGTCTGAGCGTGCCGTACCGGTTGCGCCCGTGGACCACGGCCCATTCCAGCAGTTGGCCGTCTTCCACGAGGGCGTCGAACTCCTCGGAGGAGACGAAGTGGTAATGGACTCCGTCCACTTCGCCGGGGCGGGGCGGACGGGTGGTGGCCGAAACCGACAGCTCCACTTCGGGATAGTTGTCGCGGATGTAGGTCGACACCGTCCCCTTGCCTACAGCCGTTGGGCCCGCAAGTACGGTCAGCCGCGGCTGATTCACGAATACTTCCTTCTCTAGTTGCGATTACTCGCTTCGGTGGTGCTTCAAGTGTTCCACGAGGGCCTTGCGCTGGTGGACGCCCAGCCCGCGCACCCTGCGGGTCGCGGCGATGCCGACCGTCTCCATGATTCCGGCCGCCCGCTTCTCCCCCACCCCGGGTAACGCCTTCAGCAGGTCCAGGACTTTCAGCCTTCCGACTGCATCCTCGTGGCCGGCGCCGTTGATGACTTCGTCCACGGTGATCTCACCGGACTTCAGGCGGGACTTCAACTGCGCCCGCACTGCCCGGGCCGCCGTGGCCTTTTCCCGTGCCAGTGTACGTTCGCTATCAGTGAGGGGCTTCAGGCTCACGCGGGCTCCCTGGGCAGTTGTTACCGTCGGCCGTGCACCGGCAGTTCCGGATCTGGAGTTTGGGCTTGCACTGAACCTATCTGCTCGGCTGGCTGAAAATCAATCCATTCCAGGGCCCGCGTCGCCGGCCAGGCCCAGTGAACGCTGGGTGGCGGCAACGGCTGCCCGCAGCGCCGCTACGGCCGGACCGGCGCTGAGAATCTCCCTGCTCGAGTTCGGCAGGACAACACCGGAGGTGCCTGCGAAGGTGCTCTCGAGTTCCCCGCGCCCGGCACCCTGCGCGCCCACCCCGGGCGCCAGAATGGGGCCGTTGAACCCGGCCAGGTCCAGCCCCAGCTCCCGCACGGCTGGCCCCGTGGTGGCTCCGATCACCAGGCCCACTGAGCCGGGCACACCGCCGTCGTTCTCTGCGGCGGCCGCCTGCACGATGCGGCGGGCCACGGAATTCTCCCCACCCGCATGCTGCACCGACGCACCCTCCGGATTGGAGGTCAGGGCCAGGACAAACACGCCCCGCCCGGTTTCACGGGCGGCCGTCAGCGCCGGACGCAGGGATTCGAAACCCAGGTAGGGACTCAACGTCAGGGCGTCTGCCGCCAATGCCGAACCGTCGCGGAGCCAGGCGTCGGCATAGCCGGCCATGGTGGACCCGATGTCGCCGCGCTTGGCATCGGCGATGGTGAGGACCCCGCTCTCAGTGCCGCGCGCCAGCAGCCGCTCCAACGCCGCCATGCCCCGGGAACCGTGCCGCTCAAACAGCGCAACCTGCGGCTTGATGACTGCCACGTGGCCCGTTACTGCCTCGAGAACGGTGGCGGAGAACCGGTCAATCCCATCCGGTGTATCCGGAAGCCCCCACGCTGCGAGCAGCGCGGGGTGCGGGTCGATTCCCACGCAGAGAGTTCCGAACCGCCCGACGGCGTCGGCCAGCCGGATACCGAACGTCACCGCTAGCCTCCGACCGGCGCGGTGGCGTCTTCACCGCGGATGGCGCGGGCGTGGTCCTGGAGGCTGGTGACCGACCACTGGTAGGTGCGCAGGGCCTCGATGGCCTGGACGGCAGCGTTGAACTCGGCGACCGTGGTGATGCACGGGATGCCGATCGAGGTTGCCGCGGCCCGCAGCTGGTAGCCGTCGCTGCGGGCTTCGCCGCCGGAGGGTGTGTTGAAGACCATGTCGATCTCGCCGGCGACCACCAGGTCGGCGATGGTGCCCTCACCCTCGGCGCTGCTGCCTTCGGCGACCTTGCGTACCGGCGTCGCCTGGATGCCGTTACGGCGCAGGACGTCCGCGGTTCCGCCGGTGGACACGATCTCGAAGCCCAGGTCGGAGAGCCGCTTGACGCCCATGATCACCGAACGCTTGTCACGGTTCGCCACGGAGACAAACACCTTGCCCTGCGTGGGCAGGGCGTTGTTCGCTGCCGCCTGGCTCTTCGCGAAGGCGGTGTCGAAGTGCCGGTCGATTCCCATGACCTCGCCGGTGGAGCGCATCTCGGGACCCAGCAGGGAATCCACCACCGTGCCTTCCGGGGTGCGGAAGCGGCTGAATGGCAGCACAGCTTCCTTCACGGACACCGGGGCGGAGAGCGGCAGCCGGGAGCCGTCGCCGGTCTCGGGCAGCATCCTGTACGCGGTGCGGAGCTGGTGGATGGTGACGCCGGTTCCGATCAGCGCCGCAGCCTTCGCCATCTGGACGCCCGTCGCCTTCGAGACAAACGGCACGGTGCGGGACGCCCGCGGGTTCGCTTCAAGGACGTACAGCACATCGGAGGCCAGTGCGAACTGGATGTTGATGAGGCCGCGCACGCCCACGCCCTCCGCGATGGCCCGGGTGGCCACACGGACCCGCTCCAGCACGTCGGTGCCCAGGGTGATCGGCGGCAGCACGCAGGCGGAATCACCGGAGTGGATACCTGCTTCCTCGATGTGCTCCATGATGCCGCCGAGGTACAGGTCCTTGCCGTCGAACAGCGCGTCGACGTCGATCTCGACGGCGTCTTCCAGGAACCGGTCGATCAGCACCGGGTGGTCGGGGGTGATCTCCGTGGCGTTGGAGATGTAGCGCGACAGATGTGCCTCGTCGTACACGATTTCCATCCCCCGCCCGCCGAGCACGTAGGACGGACGGACGAGCACCGGGTACCCGATCTCATCGGCAATGGCTTTGGCGTCCTCGAAGGAGACGGCAGTGCCGTTCTTCGGTGCGATCAGTCCGGCTTCGGCCAGGACGCGGGCGAATTCGCCGCGGTGCTCGGCCAGGTCGATGGCTTCCGGAGAGGTTCCGAGGATCGGGATTCCGGCGTCGGCAAGGGCCTGCGCAAGCTTCAGCGGGGTCTGCCCGCCCAGCTGCACAAAGACTCCCATCACGCCGCCGGTACGCTCCTCCGCCGCGATGACTTCAAGCACGTCCTCGAGGGTGAGGGGCTCGAAGTAGAGGCGCGTGGAGACGTCGTAGTCGGTGGAGACGGTCTCGGGGTTGCAGTTGACCATCACCGTCTCGTAGCCGGCCTTGCGCAGCGCCATGGTGGCGTGGACGCAGGAGTAGTCGAACTCGATGCCCTGTCCGATGCGGTTCGGTCCGGAGCCGAGGATGATGATCGAGGGCTTGGCGTGCAGGCCCACCTCGTCCTCCTCGTCGTAGGACGAGTAGTGGTAGGGCGTGTACGCGGCGAATTCGGCGGCGCAGGTGTCCACCGTCTTGAAGACCGGACGGATGTCCAGGGCATGCCGCACCCCCCGGACCACGGCCTCCGGAGTATGGGTGAGCAGTCCGATCTGTTCGTCGGAGAAACCGTGCCGCTTCGCAAGGCGCAGTGTGTCGGGTTTGATTCCTTCTGCCCGGACCGTCGCCGCCACCTCGTTGAGGAGGACCAGCTGGTCCAGGAACCAGGGATCAATACCGGTGGCCTCGTACAGTTCCTCGACGCTGCCGCCGCCCAGCAGTGCGCGCTGCACCTGCGAGAGGCGTTCCGTCGTCGGGCGCTTCGCCGCCTCGATGAGCTCAGGCACGTCGTACTCGCTGACGGAGTCGAAGGTCAGCTGGGAACCCTTCTGCTCGAGGGAGCGCAGCGCCTTCTGCAGTGCCTCGGTGAAGTTGCGTCCCATGGCCATTGCTTCACCGACGGACTTCATGGTGGTGGTGAGGGTGTCGTCCGCGGCGGGGAACTTCTCGAACGCGAACCGCGGGACCTTGACCACCACATAGTCGAGGGTGGGCTCGAACGAGGCCGGGGTCTGGCGCGTGATGTCGTTCGGGATCTCGTCCAGGGTGTAACCGAGGGACAGTTTGGTGGCGATCTTGGCGATCGCGAAACCGGTTGCCTTCGACGCCAGGGCGGAGGACCTGGACACGCGGGGGTTCATTTCGATGACGACGACGCGTCCGGTGCCGGGCTCCACGGCGAACTGGATGTTGCAGCCGCCGGTGTCCACCCCAACCTCGCGGATCACGGCGATGGAAATGTCACGCAGGCGCTGGTATTCCCGGTCGGTCAGCGTCAGGGCGGGGGCAACGGTGATGGAGTCGCCGGTGTGCACTCCCACCGGGTCGAAGTTCTCGATGGAACAGACGACGACGACGTTGTCATTCTTGTCGCGCATCATCTCCAGCTCGTATTCCTTCCACCCGAGGATGCTCTCCTCAAGCAGCACCTCGCTGGTGGGGCTGTACTGCAGGCCCTGACCGACGATGCGCCGGAGGTCCTGCTCGTTGTAGGCGAGGCCGGAGCCGAGGCCGCCCATGGTGAAGGACGGGCGCACCACCATCGGGTAGCCGAGGTCCTCGGCCGCGCCGAGTGCCTCATCCAGGGAGTGGATGATCGCTGAACGGGCGGATTCGGCGCCGCACCGTTCGACGACGCCCTTGAACTTCTCGCGGTCCTCGCCGAGTTCGATCGCCGCGATGTTGGCGCCGATGAGCTCAACACCGTATTTGTCGAGCACACCGTTCTTGTCGAGCGCGATCGCGGTATTCAGCGCCGTCTGGCCGCCCAGGGTGGGGAGGATCGCGTCGGGGCGCTCCTTGGCGATGATCTTCTCGACCACCTCGGGGGTGATCGGCTCGACGTAGGTGGCGTCGGCGAACTCCGGGTCGGTCATGATGGTCGCCGGGTTGGAGTTGACGAGGATAACCCTCAGTCCCTCTTCCTTCAGCACGCGCAGCGCCTGGGTTCCGGAGTAGTCGAACTCGGCGGCCTGGCCGATGACGATGGGCCCCGATCCGATGACCAGGACGGAGGTGAGGTCGGTTCTGCGGGGCATCTAGTTTTCTTCCTGCGCGTGGGTGGGAGCTTTGGAGACTTCGGAAGCATCAAGGTCGTCGGAGCCGTCGCCCGAACGTGCAGCGTCAGCCATGAAGTCGATAAACCTGTCGAACAGGTAGGCGGAGTCATGCGGACCGGCTGCCGCTTCCGGGTGGTACTGGACCGAGAACGCCGGCAGGTCAAGGCACGCCAGGCCTTCAACGACGTCGTCATTGAGGCACACGTGGCTGACCTCTACCCGCCCGAAGCGCTCCTCGGGAGCCGTAACCGGGCCGTCAAGCGGCGCATCAACGGCAAATCCGTGGTTCTGGCTGGTGATCTCGACCTTGCCGGTGCGGCGGTCGAGCACGGGCTGGTTGATGCCCCGGTGTCCGTAGCGCAGCTTGTAGGTGCCGAACCCTAGTGCGCGGCCGAGGATCTGGTTGCCGAAGCAGATTCCGAAGAACGGCTTCTTCGCGTCGAGGACCTTCCGCAGCAGCGCCACCTGGGCATCGGCGGTGGAGGGGTCTCCCGGCCCGTTCGACATGAAGACGCCGTCCGCTCCCACTGCCACGACGTCGTCGTAGGTTGAATCCGCGGGCAGGACCACCGTGCGGACCCCACGCTGGGCGAAATGTTTCGGGGTCATCGCCTTGATTCCGAGGTCAAGGGCGGCAACGGTGAACCGGGGCTCGCCCTCCCAGCCGTAATCGGAGGGTTCGACGACGTAGCGGGAGTCGATGCTCACTTCCTCCGCGAGCCTGGAGCCTTCCATGCCCCGCTGGCCGTTCACCGCGGCAACGAGCTCGGCGTCAGTGCGCGCGGCGTCGGCGCCGGAGAAGATGCCGGCCTTCATGGCTCCGCGCTCACGCAGGTGCCGCGTGATGGCGCGGGTATCAACGCCCTGGATTCCCACGACGCCCTGTTCGATGAGTTCCTCGTCCAGGCTCTTCTCGGACCGCCAGTTCGACGGACGCCTCGCCGGATCGCGGACCACGTACCCTGCAACCCAGATCCTGCGCGACTCCGCGTCCTCGCTGTTGACCCCGGTGTTTCCAATATGCGGGGCGGTCTGGACCACGAGCTGTCGGGCGTAGGAGGGATCGGTGATGGTCTCCTGGTAGCCGGTCATTCCGGTAGCGAAGACGGCCTCACCGAGCGCCGTGCCCTGCGCACCGTAGCTGCGTCCCCGGAAGGCCCGGCCGTCCTCAAGGACCAAAACCGCAGCGGCACCGGTTCCTGTTACTGGCGCGTTCTCTGTCACTGTACTTCCTTGCCTGTGGGGTGGATGAGGGGGTCTGTGTCTTCGATCAGCGCGCTGATCGAGGACAGGAGCGGCGTCTTGTCGGCGGCATAGCGGGTGCGGAAACCCGTGTCGAAGGAGTGTGCATCCTGTACCCAGGACACCACGATCAACCCGTCCTTTTCGACGAACTTCCCGGCGATGCCGCGCTCGAGCCGGACACCGGTGAGGTTCTTCCTCGGGATGTAGACCTCACCGGCGCCGGAGCGGTCAAAGAGCAGTCCGTGTGGGTACACGGCAGCAGTGGCTGTTGCCTTGTTTCCCAGACCGTGCGCGGTGACGCGGTCCAGCCAGTCGCCGCCGGAAGTGGTCACCACATACTGGCCTTCCGCGGCGTAGAGCGGCGCTCCCGGATCCCCGGGGGGACCGGCCGGAGCCGGCACTTCCTGCTGCCGCCTGACGCGGTTCCGCCAGCCCAGCGCCATGAGCCCGACCAGCAGCACGATGACACCCACTGACAGCACGACGGCGGTTGTTGCTACGTCCACGCTTCAGTCCTTCTGCGCATCTGGATGCGGTGCATTAAGCCGCCCTTCCAGCACGGTGGGGTGCCCGGCGAAGAAGGTTGCGACGACGGCGCCCGGCAGTTCGAGGCCGGCGAAGGGACTGTTGCGGCCCTTGGTTGCCATTTTATGGGGATCGACTGTCCATCGCGCCGCCGGATCCACCAGTGTGAGATTTGCCATCTCGCCCGCCTCAAGCGGCCTGCCCTGGGTCTGGACCCGTCCAATACGGGCGGGGAGGACCGACGTCGCCTCGGCGAAGCGGGACCAGTTCATCAGCCCGGTGTCGATCATGGTGTGCTGCACCACCGACAGCGCTGTCTCCAGGCCGGTCATCCCCATCGCGGCCTGCGCCCATTCGCATTCCTTGTGCTCTGAGGGGTGCGGCGCGTGATCGGTCCCGACCACATCGATGGTTCCATCAGCCAGCGCCTGGCGGAGGGCCGTGACGTCGTCGTCCGTGCGCAGCGGCGGATTGACCTTGTACACCGGGTTCCAGGAACGCACCAGCTCGTCCGTCAGCAGCAGGTGGTGCGGTGTGACTTCCGCCGTCACGTTGACGCCGCGCTGCTTGGCCCACCGGATGATTTCGACGGAACCGGCGGTGGACACATGGCACACGTGGAGGCGGGAACCCACGTGCTGGGCCAGGAGCACGTCCCTGGCGATGATGCTTTCCTCGGCCACTGCGGGCCAGCCGGCCAGACCGAGCACGGCTGACACTGCGCCCTCGTTCATCTGCGCCCCTTCGGTGAGGCGGGGCTCCTGCGCGTGCTGGGCCACAACGCCGTCGAACGCTTTGACGTACTCGAGCGCGCGGCGCATCAGCACCGGATCCGAGACGCAGATTCCGTCATCGGAGAAAACACGGACCCCCGCACGCGACTGCGCCATGGCACCGATCTCCGCGAGCCGCCCCCCTGCCAGGCCAACGGTGACGGCGCCCACGGGACGCACATCGACCCAACCGGAGCGCCGCCCGAGTGCGTGGACCTGCTCCACCACTCCGGCGGTGTCGGCAACGGGCATGCTGTTGGCCATGGCATGGACGGCGGTGTAGCCGCCCAGCGCAGCCGCCCGCGTACCGGTTTCGACGGTCTCGGCGTCTTCCCGGCCGGGCTCCCTCAGGTGGGTGTGGATGTCGACCATTCCCGGCAGCAGGACCAGCCCGGCGGCGTCGACGACGGCCGCGTCCGCAGCGGACAGGGAACGCCCCCGCTCAGCAATGCGTCCGTCTCTGATCAGCACATCGACGCCGCCCTCACCGGCCGCGGTGGTGGCGCCCTTGATCAGGTAACTGGTGCTCATACTCTTGCCTCCTGGGCTGGGGTAGGCTGCGCGGAGTCATCGCCGGACAGCAGCAGGTAAAGGACGGCCATCCGTACCGACACGCCGTTGCGTACCTGGTCCAGGACTGTTGACCGGGACGAGTCAGCGGCCGCCGAGGAAATTTCGAGGCCGCGGTTCATCGGACCCGGATGCATGATGATGGTGTCCTTCGCCGGTGACGCTTCAAGAGCGGCCAGCCGTTCGTCGTCGAATCCCCACGTGCGCGCATATTCACGCGTCGAGGGGAAGAATGCGGCGTTCATCCGTTCTCCCTGAACGCGGAGCATCATGATGGCGGAAGGGTGCGTCGCCAGCACTTCGTCCAGGTCGAAGCTGACTTTGCACGGCCAGCTTTCGATGCCGACCGGAAGCAGGGTGGGGGGTGCCACCAGGGTCACCTCGGCGCCGAGCGTTGTGAGCAGCCACAGATTGGAGCGGGCCACCCGGGAATGCAGCACGTCTCCGACGATCGCAATGCGAAGTCCGCTGAGGTCTTCGCCGAGCGAGGTCCGGCCTGCAATCCTGGACCAGTGCCGGCGCAACGTGAAGGCGTCCAGCAGCGCCTGCGTGGGATGCTCGTGCGTTCCGTCGCCTGCGTTGATCACGGCGGCGTCGATCCAGTCGGAAGCGGCGAGCCGCGCGGGAGCCCCCGACGCCCAGTGCCGGATGACCACGGCGTCGGCGCTCATCGCCTCAAGTGTCTGCGCCGTGTCCTTGAGCGATTCACCCTTCGAGACGGAGGAGCCCTTGGCGGCGAAGTTGATGACGTCGGCGGACAGCCGCTTTGCGGCCGCCTCGAAGGAGATGCGGGTGCGGGTCGAGTCCTCAAAGAACAGGTTCACCACCGTGCGCCCACGGAGCGCCGGAAGTTTCTTCACTTCCCGCTCGCCGACGACGGCCATTTCCTCGGCTGTGTCGAGGATCCTGATGGCATCGGCGGCTGTCAGGCCGTCAGTGGACAGGAGGTGCTTCATGCCGGACCTTCAATCACAACTTCGTCAACGGCGTCGACCTCGCTGATCCGCACCCGGACCTTCTCGGCGGACGAGGTGGGGAGGTTCTTTCCCACATGGTCGGCGCGGATGGGCAGTTCGCGGTGGCCGCGGTCGACGAGCACTGCGAGCCGGACGATCCGCGGCCGCCCGATGTCGACGATTGCGTCGAGCGCTGCCCGGATGGTGCGGCCGGAGTAGAGGACGTCGTCCACCAGCACCACAACCTTGTTGTCGATGCCTGCCGGAGGAAGCCTGGTGGGTCCGGGCGGGCGCGTGGGGTGCCTGCGCAGGTCATCCCGGAACATGGTCACGTCAAGACGGCCGACCATGCGCTCGGGATCCGCTGCGGGGTCGGTGCGCGCAATTTTGGCCGCCAGTCGCTGGGCCAGGGGATATCCGCGGCGGGGAATGCCGAGAAGCACGAGGTCTTCAGAGCCCTTGTTGGCTTCGATGATCTCGTGGGCAATCCGGGTCAGGGCCCGGTCAATGTCTGCGTCACCGAGGACCGTGCGGAACACGGAGCCGCCGGATCCGGGACTGGGTACACTCATGGAACACTCCTCCTTCTCCGCCTCACAGGACGGCCTTTAAAGGGGTTGGCTGCGCGTTCAAAGCTATCACAGGCATCAGCCGCACCTATCCTGTGGAGATGAGTATGAACTCCGGGCGGGGCCATGCCGGACGCGGGAACCACGTTCCGCCGCACCTCCAGCCGCCGCTGGGCATGTGGCAGCAGGTTCAGGACGGGCCCCCGGTGCCTCCGCCCGCCCGCCCTTCGGCCGGTCTTCGTCCCACCGGAAGGAAGTGCTCGCACCCGGTCGGTTCCACCGTCGTCAACGCGTTGCTGATTATCGTGGCGGGTCTGGTCCTGGCCGGGGTTGCGGTGCTCGTCACTGCCCAGCTCGGCACCGCGGCCCTTGTTCTCTGCGCCGCACTCGCGCTCGTACCGTTGGGCATCTGTCTCGCAGGTATCCGCTGGGTCGACCGGTGGGACCCTGAACCCCGCGGAGCTCTCGTCTTCGCTTTTCTGTGGGGTGCGGGAATGTCCGTGGCGGTGACGCTCCTCTTCGGCCCTGCTGTCACGGCGCTTCTCAGCGCGGGGCTGGACGGGGCGAGCCCAGACGTCGTGGGTCCGGTGTTCCAGGCACCGCTCGTGGAGGAGATTGCGAAGGGCCTCGGTGTCCTCGTCCTCGCATTCTCGCGGCGCACGCACTTCGACGGTCCGGTCGACGGGATTGTGTACGCGGGTACGGTCGCGGCCGGGTTCGCCTTCACCGAAAACATCCTCTACTTCGGATCGGCGCTCACGGACCCCGCAGGGCTCGGTGGACTGATCACGGTATTTGTCATGCGCGGGATCTTCTCACCCTTTGCCCACGTCATGTTCACCGGAGCACTGGGCTTTGTCCTCGGGGTGGTCCTTGCCAAGCGCCGCACGGGCGGGCGGCTGGTTGGGGCATTCCTGGTCGGTCTTGTTCCCGCCATCGCCGGCCATATGCTGTGGAACGGCGGACTGGTGGTCGTGTTCACCGACTTCTTCTCGTTCTATTTCCTGGTGCAGTTGCCATTGTTTCTCATTGTGATCGCGGTGGTGCTCGGGCTGCGCCGCGCGGAACGGGCCGTGACGTACCAGCGCCTCGCGGAATACTCCGCTTCCGGCTGGCTCACCGACCGGGAGGTGGAGATGGTGGCCTCGCCCGGCGGACGGTCGTCTGCTCTCGCGTGGGCCGCGCGGGTGGGTGCCGCGCCGGCCATGAAGCGCTTCATCAGCATCGGCGTGCGGCTCGCCTTTGTACGCCAGCGGCTACGGGCCGGCCACGCAGCCGCGACTGATCCGCAGCTGGAGCTCCAGCTGCTCCACGACCTCGATGCAGCCCGCGGGGAAATCATCTCCGCCGCGTCGGCGCGCCGGTTCTGAGTGTCCGGCGCGCGGAGCGCTCAGCAGGCGCGACTACGCCAGTAGTGTGGGCTTGAGCTGCTGCAGACGGCCGAGCAGCCCGTTGATGAACGCGGGCGATTCATCCGTGGACAGCATGGTGGCCAACTGTACTGCTTCGCTGACCGCCACGGTATCCGGAACATCCTCGTTGTACAGGAGTTCCCAGGCGCCGACGCGCAGAATCATGCGGTCGACCGCCGGCATCCGGTCCAGCGTCCAGCCCTGCGAATAGGTGCTGAGGAACTCATCGATCTGAGCGCCGTGCGCCATCACGCCGTCAATAATCTCGACGGAGTACTCATTGATCACGGTGTCGGTCTTCTCGCGCCGGCCGCGTAGGGCCTCCAGCGGAGATACCGACCGTTGCTCGGCCTCGAACAGGATGTCGAGCGCCCGACGCCGTGCCTTGCTGCGCGCACTCACTCGTTGACGCGTCCCAGGTACTCACCGGTGCGGGTGTCTACCTTGACCTTGGTGCCGGTCTCGAGGAACAGCGGAACCTGGATTTCGTAGCCGGTTTCCACCGTGGCCGGCTTGGTGCCGCCGGTTGAGCGGTCACCCTGCAGGCCCGGCTCGGTGTACGTGATTTCGAGAACGACAGACGGCGGGAGCTCCAGGTACAGCGCTGACCCCTCATGCATGGCGATGGTTGCCATCTGGCTCTCGAGCATGAAGTTCTCGGCGTTGCCCACGGTTGCCCCGGGCACGGTGATCTGGTCATAGTCGGTCGTGTCCATGAACACGAAGTCGTCGCCGTCCTTGTACAGGTACTGGTAGTCGCGGCGGTCCACCGTGGCGGTCTCGATCTTGAGCCCGGCATTGAAGGTCTTGTCGACAACTTTGCCGGAGAGGATGTTGCGCAGCTTCGTGCGGACAAACGCGCCGCCCTTGCCCGGCTTCACGTGCTGGAATTCGAGCACGTTCCAGAGGTTCCCCTCGAGCTTGAGGACAGTGCCGTTCTTGATGTCGTTCGTGGTGGCCACGGATTCACTTTCGTCGATTGACTGATGGTTGGCTTACGTTGCAGCAGGCGCAGTACCGAAACCATTGCGCGTGTGCCCGCCAAAAGACCAGAGACCAGTCTACCCTGCCCGCCGCGGCCTGCTCAGGACGCGATCTCCTGGTAGGCAGCGAAGAGCAGCGAGGTGTCCGGCACCTCGAGGATTCCGGGACGCGCGAGGCCATCGAGCACCACGAAGCGAAGCAGGTCGCCTCGAGCCTTCTTGTCGCGCCGCATACCGTCCAGGAGAGCTGCCCACCGGTCCCGGCGGTAGGTCACCGGGAGGCCGAGGGATTCAAGAATGGCCCGGTGCCGGTCTGCCGTTGCATCGTCGAGACGGCCGACCATGCGGGAAAGTTCCGCCGCGAAGACAAGCCCCACGGAGACCGCCGCGCCGTGCCGCCAGGAGTACCGTTCCGCCAGTTCGATCGCGTGGGCGAGCGTATGGCCGTAGTTCAGGAACTCCCGCCGGCCGGACTCCTTGAGGTCTTCGGAAACCACGGCGGCTTTCACCGCGATTGCGCGTTCCACCAATTCGCGGACCACCTCGCTGGAGGCATCCCTGACGGCTTCCGGATTCGACTCCACCAGCTCGAGGATGCGCGGGTCGGCGATGAATCCGCATTTGACGACCTCGGCCATGCCCGTCACCAGTTCATTGACCGGCAGGGTCTGGAGAGTGTCCAGATCCGCGAGAACACCGGCCGGAGGGTGGAAGGCACCGACCAGGTTCTTCCCTTCCGCCGTGTTGATCCCGGTCTTGCCGCCGACGGCGGCGTCCACCATGCCGAGCAGCGTGGTGGGCAGATGCACCACCTTCACTCCCCTCAGCCACGTGGCGGCAACAAAACCGGCGACGTCGGTGACAGCGCCGCCGCCCACCGCCACGATCGCGTCAGAGCGGGTGAAATCGTTCTGGCCAAGAACCTGCCAGCAGAACGCGGCCACCTGGATGTGCTTGCCCTCCTCGGCATCGGGTATCTCCGCGGTGACCGCGGTGAGGCCTTCTGCTGCAAGCTGCTCCCGCACGGTGTCCCCTGTCGCGCGCAGGGCGCGCGGGTGAATGACCAGCACGCGCCGGACACGCTCACCAAGCAGCGGCGCAAGCCGGTCCAGAAGCCCCCGCCCGACAACGACGTCGTAATTCTCTGACGGAGCACTGCCCGTAACACGGATGGCGGTAGGTTCAGCGGTCATTGCCGAGGGTCCCTTCTTCTGTTCGGAAATGGTGGCGTAGCTGGTCTTCAAGCCGGCGGACAACAACGTCCGGAGCGGCGTTCCGCGTGTCGACGGTAGCGCTCGCCAGGGCTTCGTAGAGCGGGCGCCGCTCCCGGTCGAGCCGCGCCCAGGTCTCGGCAGCGCCGTCCGCCAGCAACGGCCGCCCGGTATCGCCGGAAAGCCGCGGAAGGACTGTGGCGAGGTCAGCATCCAGGAAGACCACACATGCTTTCTTCAGGAGCCGCCGGGTTCCTTCGTCCAGAACCGCCCCGCCGCCGAGGGACACGACAGCGCCTCCACCTGCTTCTGCCAGGACTTCCGCAACCACCTGGGCTTCGATCCGGCGGAACCCGGATTCGCCGAGCTCGGCGAAGATGGCTGGAATGGGTCCGTTCCGCTCGGCTATGACCGCGTCAGTGTCGAAGAAACGCCAGCCATGCCGCGAAGCCAGCCGCCGCCCCACCGTCGATTTGCCGGTGGCCATCAGGCCGATGAGTACCAGCGGTCTGTCAGCCGCCGGCAGCATCAGGGCGTGACCGAGTTCAGCGACGCCGGAATGTTCGCCAGGTAGGACTCGAGGTTCCGCCTGGTTTCCGTGATCGAGTCACCGCCGAATTTCTCCGTCACCGCCTCTGCAAGGACCAGGGCAACCATCGCTTCGGCGACCACACCGGCTGCAGGGACAGCGCACACGTCGGAGCGCTGGTGATGTGCCTTGGCGGCGTCGCCGGTGCTGACGTCGATTGTCTGCAGGGCACGTGGAACGGTGGCAATCGGCTTCATCGCCGCCCGCACCCGGAGGACGTCGCCGATACTCATCCCGCCCTCGATTCCGCCTGCCCGGTTGGTGGCCCTGCCGATCCGGCCGCTTTCCGCCCGCACGATCTCATCATGGGCAGCGGACCCCCGACGGCGCGCGGTCTCGAAACCATCGCCGACCTCGACACCCTTGATCGCCTGGATACCCATCAGCGCAGCGGCCAGACGCGCATCAAGGCGGCGGTCCCAGTGCACGTAGCTCCCAAGCCCCGGCGGGAGTCCGTAGGCAAGGACCTCGACCACGCCCCCCAGGGTCTCGCCCTCCTTGTGCGCGGCGTCGACCTCGGCGACCATCGCGGTGGAGGTTTCACGGTCGAAGCAGCGCAGCGGATCCTCATCCAGTGCCAGAACATCGCGGGGCCCGGGAAGCTCTGCGCCTTCCGGCACCGCTACCGACGCAACAGCAACGGTGTGGCTGAGGAGCTCGATGCCCAGCGCGGAGAGAAACCGGGCTGCTACGGTCCCCAGTGCCACCCTGGCGGCGGTCTCCCGCGCACTGGCGCGTTCCAGGACAGGGCGGGCCTCATCGAATCCGTACTTCTGCATACCGGTGAAATCTGCGTGACCGGGACGCGGCCGCGTCAGCGGCGCGTTGCGCCCGGACTCCTGCAATGTTCCGGGTTCCACAGGATCGGCGGACATGACCTGCTCCCACTTCGGCCACTCGGTGTTGCCTACCTCAATGGCCACGGGGCCGCCCTGGGTAAGGCCGTGCCTCACTCCCCCGATGATGCGGACCTGGTCCTGTTCGAACTTCATCCTTGCGCCCCGGCCGTACCCGAGCCGCCGGCGCGCCAGGGCAGCCTGAATGGACTCGCTGGCGACCTCGACGCCTGCGGGCATTCCCTCGATGATTCCAACCAGAGCAGGGCCGTGGGATTCCCCGGCCGTCAACCAACGCAACATACGTCCATCCTGCCACGGGCTGCGGACGTCATCAGCGCCGGGGAGCCCCCACAGCGTCACACATCACATTTATGACAGCGGTCTCGTCCCTGAAGACGTCCCCGGCAAAGAGCTTCACCTGCGCAACGGCCTGGTACAGCAGCATTTCGAGGCCGGGAACGATCACACCGCCGCGCTCTGACCAGGCGGCGGCCAGGGCACTGGGCCAGGGGTCGTACGCAACGTCCAGCAACACCCGCGGCCCGGACGATGCTTCGCTTGCCATGAAGGGTTCGGACAGCAGGGATCCAGCCAGCCCGTCAGCGCCGCGGGGCGGCAGTGTCGAGATGACCAGCTGGGAGGCCCCGCAGAGTCCGGCTGCGGCAGCGAATTGCCGAAGCTCAACGGTAATGCCCAGCCTGCGGCCGGTTTCCACGAGCGGCGCGGCTTTCTCCGGAGTCCTCACGCAGACGTCGACCCGCTCGACCCCCATGCTGGCCAGTGCCGCCAGCGCCGCTGCAGCGGTGCCCCCGCCGCCAAGGATCAGCGCCCGCTGCGGGTGCGCGGCACCCGCCTGGCGGACCGCCCGCACAATACCCTCGACGTCGGTGTTGTAACCCACCAGGCGTCGTGAATCCGTCTCCCCCACCGCGAGCACGGTGTTGATCACGCCGAGCTCCCTGACACCGGGGCCGACACTGTCCATGTGGGGCAGCGCCGCGGCCTTGTGCGGCATGGTGACCGAAAGCCCCCGCCATGAGGGTTCCCGCCTGAGCTCCGACAGGAGGCTCCCGAGCGATTCCGGGGGCGTGTCAATCGCCGTATAGCTGCAGTCGAATCCCAGATAGGCGTAGGCTGCGCGGTGCAGGCGCGGGGATTTCGAGTGCGCGATGGGATGACCTGTGACGCCGGCCCGGTAACGGGCCGGCGTCAGGTCGGGAACCACCTATTCGCACCTTCCGGCGTTGTCGGCGCACCATTCCTGGTATTCCTGGACGTAGACGGCGTGCTCGGCCAGCGTCTCGGAGAACTTGGTTTCGCCGGTGTCGAGGTCGACCGTCACCCAGTAGTAGTAGGGAACGTCAGCCGGGTTGACCGCCGCCTCGATTGCTTCCGCGCTCGGAGAACCGATCGGTCCGACAGGCAGGCCCTCAATGGCGTAGGTGTTGTACGGATTGGACTTGTCGGCCTTTTCCTCGTCCGTCAGGTTGTAGCTCTTGCGGTCGAGTCCATAGGTGACGGTGGCATCCGACTGGATCAGTCCGTTTGTCTCCGTGTTGTCCGGACCCAGCCGGTTCATGATGGCACCGGCCACCTGTGCATAATCCGCCTGTCCTGCTTCAGCCTGGACAATACTGGCGATCGTCAGAATGCGGTACTGCTCATCCGGGTCGGTGACGCCGGCCTCCTCGAGAGCGGCCTTGGTGTTGTCCACCATCTGCTGGATCACTTCGGTTGCCGTGATGTCGAGGTCGAACCGGTATTCGCCCGGGTAGAGGTAGCCTTCGAGGCTCGGCGACTTCTCCGGGATACCGAACTGCGTCGGGTCCTCAGCGAGAGCCTCGAATTCTTCACGGGGGATCCCCGTCGATTCAGCCAGGATGTCCAATACCTCGTTCTGCCGGAGGTCGCGGGCGACAGCCGCGTAGTAAACTCCGGCGCCTCCCTCGGCGAGCAGCGCCTTGGCTGCCTCCGCGGAACTCATCTGGTATTTCATCTCGTAGTCACCGGGCTGAATCACGCGGCCGTCAGCCTCGGCCGCAAGCGCGTTGAGGAACTCATCAGCACTCGCCACGATGTCCTGTTGTTCGAGTTCGTTGCCCACGATGAGCGGGCCCGCACCTGCCTCAACCGTGAAGGTCACGGAGCCGGTGCCAGGACCGGCGTAGTCGGTGACCTCACCGACTCCGAGGAGGTTCCTGAGGAACATCGCTGCGCCGAACACGACTCCCACGAAAAGGAGCACCACGACGAGCATGACGATGGTGCCCCGCCTGCGGCGACGCTGGCGGGCCTTGGACGGCCGCCTGGTCCGGCGGGAGGGCACATCCGCCTCGAAAAATTGCTCGACAGGCTCAGGATGCACGGGGTGGTGCTCCTCGTAGTAGTCGTCCGGATGCTTCTCAGCTCCATGATCGGCTGCCGGGAAAGGAGGATGACGATGGCTCACTGCTCCTCTTTCCTCCCACTGTAGGTTTGCGTAATTTCTGACTCCTCGGATGAGGCCGACGACGGGTGGTCAAGATTCCGCCGCCGATGCTGAACGACCGGCTCCCCCACATCCCGCTCAAGACTGCGTTGCGTGTCTATGGCATGTTGGAGTATCTCCACAGCTGCCACCTGATCTACCACCTTACGGTGTTCGCGACTGTTCAAGCCAGCCTGCCGGAGCGACCGGTGCGCTGACACGGACGACAACCGCTCGTCAATGAGCCGGACCGGAACGTCCAGTCCCGCCCCGGAGAGTGCTTCGACGAGTGCGGCTGCATAGTCTCGCGCCATGGCCGTGGAAGCGGATTCGGTTCCGCTCAGATTGCGGGGCAACCCGACGAAGACTTCAACGGCCGACAGGTCCTCGATGTTCCTGAGCAGCAGCCGCAGGTCCCTGTTCTTCCGGGAGTCCCGGTTGAGGGTGCACACCGGCGTCGCGATCAGGCCGTCCCTGTCGCACGCTGCAACTCCAACGCGGACCATGCCGACGTCGACGCCGATCTTCACGCCGCGCGGGTATCCTCCGGATGCCACCGACGGATGATCCGCGCTACCGGCCGGCAACCGCGGCCCGGACGGACTCAAGCGCCGCCGTGATTCTGGCAGGATCGGAACCGCCGCCCTGGGCCATGTCATCCTTGCCGCCGCCGCCGCCGCCAAGAACGCCCGCGGCGGTGCGGACCAGGGCGCCCGCCTTGACCCCGGCGCTGCGAGCCTCCTCGTTGGTGACAACGAGAATGACCGGCCGGTCCTTGCTCACGCCCGCCACGGCAACAACCGCGGCTCCCGACCCAAGCCGGCCACGCAGGTCCAGTGCGAGGTTGCGGAGGTCGTCGGCACTGCCGACCGTGCCGGCGTCGTGCGTGATAAGGCGTACGCCGGCAATATCCTGTGCCGAACCGACCAGCGAGGCGGCAGCGTTGGACAGCTGTTCCTTCCTGAGCCGCTCAAGCTCCTTCTCCGCTGCCTTCAACCGGTTCAGGGTTGCGCCAAGCCGTTCCGGCAGCTGCTGGGAGGGCACCTTGAGCATTTCCGAGAGCTCGGTGACCAGCGCGCGTTCGGCTGCTGCATGGCGGAAGGCATCCAGGCCGACAAGTGCTTCGACACGGCGGTTGCCTGAACCGACCGACTGCTCGCCGAGCAGTGTCAGCGTGCCGATGAGCGACGTCGCCTCGACGTGGGTGCCGCCGCAGAGCTCCCGTGACCATGCACCGTCGATTTCGACGACGCGGACCCGGTCTCCGTACGCCTCGCCGAACAGCGCCGTGGCGCCCAGGGCCTTGGCTTCATCCAGGCCCATCACCCTGGTTTCAACGGTGTGGTTGCTGCGGATCGCGAGGTTCGAGACCTCCTCGATCTCGGAGCGGGCGGCGGGGCTGATGCCTTCCCCCCAGGAAAAGTCGAACCGAAGGTAGCCTGCCTTGTTGAACGAACCGCGCTGAAGAGCTTCAGGGCCGAGAACCTGGTGGAGTGCAGCGTGCACAATGTGCGTGCCGGAGTGGGCCTGCTCACCTGCGTGGCGACGCTGACGGTCGACGGCGGCAGTCACCGGCGCATCCTGGGTGATCTCTCCCTCGCGCACGAGTGCACGGTGGACGCTCAACCCCCTGATCGGCTGCTGGACGTCAGTCACTTCAACGGTGAAACCGTTGCCGGTGACAAGCCCGACGTCGGCCGCCTGGCCGCCGGCTTCAGCGTAGAAGGGGGTTCGGTCGAGGATCAGTTCGATTTCCTCGCCCTGACGGGCGACGGGGACAGCGGCGCCGTTGCTGAGGATACCGCGCACAATAGCCTCGCTGGTGAGTTCGTCGTAGCCGGTGAACGATGTCTCGCCGGAGGCAAGGAGCTCGTTGAATACCGTCATGTCGGCGTGCCCGGCCTTCTTCCCGCGGGCGTCAGCCTGCGCACGCTGACGCTGCTCGAGCATCAGCGAACGGAACCTCTCAGCGTCGACCGAGACGCCGGCTTCCTCAGCCATTTCGAGCGTCAGGTCGATGGGGAATCCATAGGTGTCGTGGAGGCTGAAGGCATCTTCGCCGGACAATGCGCGTCCGGCACTCCGGGACTCGCGAACGGCTTCCTCGAGGCGGGCCGTCCCCGAGGCGATGGTGCGCAGGAACGCCTTTTCTTCCGCGTAGGCGATCCGGCTGATGCGCTCAAAGTCCCGCTCCACCTCGGGGTAGACACCCTTCATGGCATCACGGGACACCGGCAGGAGGTCGGGGAGGCAGGCTTTCTCGACGCCGAGCAGCCGCATGGCACGGACTGCGCGGCGGATCAGCCGGCGCAGAACATAGCCCCTGCCCTCGTTGGACGGCGACACGCCGTCGGTGATCAGCATCAGTGCCGAGCGGATGTGGTCTGCCACGACGCGCATCCGGACGTCGTCCTGGTGGTGGGGGTCGTCGTCGGACTCCGCGCTGGTGTACTCACGACCGCTGAGCTCTGCTGCCTTGTCGAGCACCGGGCGGACCTGGTCGGTCTCGTACATGTTCTCTACGCCCTGCAGAACCATGGCAAGGCGCTCCAGGCCCAGGCCCGTGTCGATATTCTTCTTCGGCAGTTCACCGGCAATGTCGAAGTCATCCTTGCTCCGGACAGCCGAGAGCCGGTACTGCATGAACACGAGGTTCCAGATTTCGATGTACCGGTCTTCGTCGGCCTGCGGTCCCCCATCCCTGCCGTACTCGGGTCCGCGGTCGTAGAAGATTTCCGAGCACGGCCCGCCCGGCCCGGGTTGACCCGTGTTCCAGTAATTGTCCTTCTTGCCGAACTTCTGGATGCGCTCGGCGGGGAAACCCACCTCATCGCGCCAGATTGCCAGCGCTTCCTCATCATCCTGGTAGACCGTGACCCACAGTCGCTCGGGAGCGAGGCCAAAGCCGCCGTCCGCGACGCTGCGGGTCAGCAGGTCCCATGCCATGGCGATAGCGTCCTGCTTGAAGTAGTCGCCGAAGGAGAAGTTCCCGCACATCTGGAAGAAGGTGCCGTGGCGCGCGGTCTTGCCCACCTCTTCGATGTCAGCCGTGCGGATGCACTTCTGGATGCTGGTGGCGCGGCTGTAGGGAGGCACCTCGCGTGCGGTCAGGTAGGGAATGAACGGGACCATGCCGGCGACGGTGAACAGGAGCGACGGGTCACTGGACACCAGGGAAGCGGACGGCACCCGGGTATGACCCTGGCCTTCAAAGTAGTCGAGCCAGCGACGGGCGATCTCTTGCGACTTCATGGGGATCCTTCGGTGGTACGCGCGGGTCGATGTGCGCAGCGGTGTTCGGTGTTCGGGTGCCGGCCCGGCCTCAGGGGCGCGGCTCTGCGTCGATGCCGAGGGCTGTGCGCAGGTCTGTCTCGCGTTCCTGCATTCCCTGACGGAACGCGTCGGCAAAATCGGCGACGCTGTCAGCGAGCTGCGCAACCGCACGGTTCAACCCCTCGGGGCCGACCGCCGACTTCATCGCCGATACCTTGCGTACCGTGACGACTCCGATGGCAGCGCCTGCCGCGAGCCAGAAAACCCTCTTGATCATCAAGAATTCCTCATCTGTTGTGCGTGCGTAGTATGCGTGGCTGCCGGTCAGCGGCTACGACGGCGGGAGGCCGGCTTCCGCCGGGACCCCAGCGCGCTGCGCACGCCGTAGGAGAAGGCCGCGACCTTGATGAGCGGGGACCCCACTGTCGCTGCGACCAGCGACGAGAGGGCGGAGATATTCGCGGAGGCGTCCGAGACGTTGGAGGTGATCCCATCGACGTTCTTCAGCTGCTGGTGCGTGGTTGACACGGTGCTTGTGACCTCGTCAATGAGCGGAGTGGTGCCCTCGGTTACCGAACGGATAGCTCCACGGAGTTCATCGAAGACCTTCCCGAGCTTCCATACCGGAATGGCGAGCAATGCGACCAGAACCGCAAAGACCCCGGCGGCAATGAGCCCGGCGATATCTCCACCTGACATTCGAAAACAACTCCTCAGCCTCTGCGGATGGCGGACGGGCGCCCGCAATTTCCCTATGTACCTTACCTACTCAGGAGCCCGCGGCGTGCGCCGCGGGCTCCTGAGTCACTGATGTTCAGTTGTGCTGCCGATGCGCCGAAGCCGGCGCATGATCAGCGTGCGTAGTATTCCACCACGAGCTGCTCTTCACAGGTCACGGGGACCTCGGAGCGCTTGGGGCGGCGGACCAGGCGCGCCTGGAGCTTCTCAAGCTGGACATCGAGGTAGCCGGGCACAGCGGGGAGCACATCGCGGTGCGCTCCTGCCGCAGCAACCTGCAGCGGAACCATGGTTTCGCTGCGGCTGTGCACGTGGATGAGCTGACCTTCCTTGACGCGGAAGGACGGGCGGTCCACGCGGGCACCGTCAACCATGATGTGGCGGTGAACCACGAGCTGGCGTGCCTGGGCGATGGTGCGGGCGAATCCGGACCGAAGCACGAGTGCGTCGAGACGCATTTCAAGCAGTTCGATCAGGTTCTCACCGGTCAGGCCGGCGGTCCGGCGGGCTTCCTCGAAGACGCGGGTCATCTGCGCTTCGCGGATACCGTACTGGGCGCGCAGACGCTGCTTTTCGCGCAGGCGTACGGCGTAGTCGCTGTCCTGCTTGCGGCGCGACCGGCCGTGCTGGCCCGGTGCGTACGGACGACGCTCGAGGTACTTCTCGGCCTTCGGGGTCAAAGCAATGCCGAGGGCCCGCGAAATGCGGACCTTGCGGCGGGCACGTGTGTTGTTAGCCACGTTTACCTTTCACTGTTTTACGGCGAAGCAGTTCACACCGGCTCAGGCCGGGTGAACTCTTCCTGTGTCGCTGGCCTCCACGTTTCGGAGAGCCGGAAGGGGCCGCTTTCCGGTACTACAGTTCACGGATCCTCAGGTGCCCGCCGGTCCCCGCCAGAACCATGAAGGTGGCGGAGGTACGCGGGCATGCATGAGCCGTGACTTGCCAGTCAACGGACAATCCTAGCAGTGCTCAGCCCTTTCCGGATAATGGCACGCAGTTTTTCCAGCCGGGTCGCCACTGCCCGTTCGGCTCCCCGATCGGTTGGAACGTAGTAGTCCGTACCCACGAGATCGTCCGGAACGTACTGCTGGCTCGCGATTCCGTGCGGTTCGTCATGGGAATAGACGTACCCCTTCCCATGGCCCAGCTGGCGGGCGCCCGGATAGTGGGCATCACGAAGGTGCGCCGGAATGCCCTGCCCCTTGCCTGCACGGACGTCCGCGACGGCGCGGTTGATTCCGTTGTAGGAGGCGTTTGACTTGGGCGCCGTAGCGATATGCACCACCGCCTCCGCAAGGATGATCCGCCCCTCCGGCATTCCCACCAGCTGGACCGCCTGGGCTGCTGCCACGGCAGTCTGCAGCGCCGTGGGATCGGCCATGCCGACATCCTCCGCTGCGGAAATCATCAGTCTGCGCGCCACGAAGCGGGGATCCTCCCCGGATTCCAGCATCCGGGCAAGGTAGTGCAGGGCTGCGTCGACGTCAGACCCGCGCAGGGACTTGATGAAGGCGCTCGCCACGTCATAGTGCTGGTCCCCCGCCCGGTCGTAGCGCAGTGCAGCGACGTCAACCGCCTTCTCGGCGTGTTCGAGGGTGATCCGCACGGGTGCCGGCCCGTCCCCGGCATCCGTGTGCTCCGGTTTGTCTTCCGACGACTGGGCCACTCCCGCCGCGGCCTCGAGGGCTGTCAGTCCGCGCCGCGCGTCGCCTGCGGCGAGTCTGACGAGGTGGGCCAGCGCATCGTCATCGACCGCAACCTCACCGGCCAGTCCGCGAGGATCAGCGACGGCCTTCTCGAGAAGCGAGCGGATGTCCTCTTCGGTGAGCGGTTTCAGCGTCTGCAGCAGTGACCGGGACAGCAGCGGAGAAACCACCGAGAAGGATGGGTTTTCAGTGGTGGCGGCGATGAGCACCACCCAGCCGTTCTCCACGCCCGGCAGCAACGCATCCTGCTGCGCCTTGTTGAACCGATGGATTTCGTCGAGGAAGAGAACGGTCGTGATGCGGTGGAGGTCCCGGTTGGAGAGCGCTTCATCCATCACCCGGCGAACGTCCTTGACCCCCGCGGTGATGGCTGAAAGTTCCACGAACTTGCGGCCCGGCCCACGCGCAATGACATGGGCGAGGGTGGTCTTCCCCGTTCCCGGTGGACCCCACAGGATCACCGAGGTAGGAGCGCCGGCGCGAGCAGCGGGCTCGCCTCCCGCCAATGTGCGCAACGGTGACCCTGCGCCGAGAAGGTGCCGCTGCCCCACTACCTCGTCAACTGTTCTGGGACGCATGCGCACGGGCAGCGGGGTACGGGGGCGGTTCCGTTCGTTTCCCGTGGCAGTCACCGGCTCGTCGAAGCCGTCCGAGTCGAAGCTGAATAGGTCATTCACAGTGCCAAGGCTACTGTGATCCTCTGACACGTTCGCCCAGGATTCGCAGGAGGCGCAGTGCAGGACAACCGGCTGGTACTCGTGCCGCCCGAGCGTCTCGAAGGCTGGGTCCGGCGCTTCGCCGAACGCAATGGGCCCTTCTCCACCGAGTACACCGCTGCGGCGCCCGGTCGCGCCATGCTGCGTGCACCCAACGGATGCAGTGCCGAGATCACCGTTCCACTGGCATTTCCCGGCATGGAGACGGTCTCCGGGAACACCGGGCCGTACGGGCAGGAGCAGGCGGTTCAGGAATTGATCCGGTTGGCGTCCCGTCCCGTGACGGTGGGCCTGCTGCTGATACGCCGGGGCGGCTATGGCGTAGGGCTGGCCCGGAACGGCGTCCTGGTTGCGTCAAAGAACGGGACCCGCTACGTGCAGTCCCGGACGGCGGCCGGCGGCTGGTCCCAGCAACGGTTCGCACGACGCCGCGCGAACCAGGCCGACGCGCTGGTGGCGACCGCAGCCGAACGAGCGGCGGTCCTCTTCGCAGAAGAGGCGCCGGACTGCCTGCAGCCGGGCGGGGATGCGGCGTTGTTTTCCGAGTGCCTTGCCCATGCGAGGCTGGCCCGCTACCGGCAACTGCCGCTCCTCCCGCTCCTTCCCGTCCCGGACCCCCGCAGGGACGTCCTCCGGCAGGCCGCTGCGGACGCACGGAGCCTCCGCGTCCACGTAACGGGAATACCCGGCGACTAGCCTACGGCCCGGCTGGGTTCTGCGCCGGAGAGTCGGTCAGCCGGCGGCGCGGCGCAGGCCGGCGATGGCTGCTTCCGGATCCTCGACACCGTAGACGGAGGAACCCGCGACGAACACGGTCGCTCCTGCCTCGGCCGCTCGGACAATGGTTTCTTCGGTGATGCCCCCATCCACCTGGATGGCGACCGGCAGGCCGGCGCCGCGGACGGCCTCCGCTGCCCTCCGGATCTTCGGGAGGGTGACGTCGAGGAAGGATTGACCTCCGAAGCCCGGCTCCACTGTCATGATGAGCAGCATGTCCAGCTCGCAGAGCATGTCCAGATAGGGCTCCACGGCCGTCGCCGGACGGAGCGCCATTCCGGCTCCGGCGCCTCCGGAACGCAGCTCCCGTGCGAGGCGGATGGGGGCCCGCGCAGCTTCCGCGTGAAAAGTGACGGATGCTGCGCCGGCCGCCGCGTACTCCGGAGCCCAACGGTCGGCGTCGTCAATCATCAGGTGGACGTCCAGCGGCACCGGACTCACCATTTGGATCCTCCTGACCACCGGGAGACCCAGCGTGAGGTTGGGAACAAAGCTGTTGTCCATGACATCCACGTGCACGGCGTCCGCCGTTTTGATGCGCTGCAGTTCCGACTGCAGGTTGACGAAATCCGCCGACAGGATGCTCGGATGGATACAGCAGGTTCTCATTGTGGACCTTTCATTGGGGCGGGTATCTGGCCGGCGCGGGAGCTATCCGGCGGTCCGGCGAATCAGGGCAAGGAACATGGCGTCGGTGCCGTGAATATGCGGCCACAGCTGCGCGGTGGCCCCGTGGCCGGCCTGAAGTGAACGGCCGGTGCTCACGGAGTCCAGCACCGGTCCCGCCTCCATCAGCGTGTACCCCTCCCTGCCGCGCAGACTGTCCTGAACGACGGCGGAGGTCTCGGCGGGGTGCGGAGAGCAGGTGACATAGGCCACCACTCCCCCGGGGCGGACGGCCTCCAGCGCCGCAGCGAGCAGGCCGCGCTGCAGCGGCCCCAGCTCAGTTAGGTCGGACGCCGTGCGGCGCCACCGTGACTCCGGCCTGCGGCGGAGCGCGCCCAGTCCGGTGCATGGCGCGTCTACGAGGATGCGGTCGAACCCCTCGGGATAGGCTGCTCCGATCTCCCGGCCGTCACCGACGCGAACGCTCCACACGGCAGGATCCACGGCGCCCAGAGCCTGCCGGACCAGTGCTGCGCGGTGCTCCGCCGGCTCGTTGGCAACCAGGGTGTCTCCCCGTTGGGCCGCAATGGCGGCAAGCAGGGCCGACTTCCCGCCGGGGCCGGCGCAGAGGTCGAGCCATTGCTCACCGCCGGCACCCCGACGATCAAGGTCCACCGCGGCGAGCGCACGCGCCACGAGCTGCGATCCGGCGTCCTGCACCCGGACCTTGCCGGAGCGGACAGATTCAAGCCGTCCGACATCGCCGGCGGCAAACAGTGCCGAGTCCTTGACCAGCTCACCGGACCGCGCCCCGGCCGCCATGGCCTCGTCGAGCGATCCGATGCCGGGCAGGGCAACCAGGTTGACCACGGGAGCTGCGTTGTCCGCCTCGAGAAGGGCGTCGATTTCTTCGACCGGCCGGCCGTGATTCACCAGGCTCTGCCTCAGTGCCCGGACGATCCATTCCGGGTGGCTGTACCGCAGCGAACTGATGCGGACCGGATCCTCGACACCGGTGACCAGTGCGTCAAGCCACTCGTCAAAGGACTTCCGGGAAACCTTCCGGAGCACGGCGTTGATAAGGGAGGAAGGGCCTGCGCCGATGACTGCGCGCGCCAGTCCGACCGTCTGGTCGAGTGCGGCATGGGGCGGAACACGCATGGCCATCAGCTGGTGGGTCCCCAGCCGCAGTGCGTCGAGGATGGCCGGATCCAGCTGGGTCAGCGGCCGGTCAACGCAGAGGGCGAGGATCGCGTCATAGGTGCCCTGCGCCCGCAAGGCGCCATAGGCGAGCTCGGTCGCGAAACCCGCATCCTGACGGCCGAGGCGGTGCTTGCGGATGCTGCCCGGAAGCACCAGGTTGGCGTAGGCGTCATCGGCTGCCACCGCCCTGAGGACCTCGTAGGCAACCAGACGCGCGGGATCCGCACGCCGGGTCCGTTCCGCCGGTGCAGTAGAGGAGAACTGGCGGGACCCTGAGCGGTTGCGTTCCCGTCCCCGCTCGTTACGCCGGGTTGGCCCTCCGGGGCGATTTTCGGGTGTCATTCGAATACCAGATCCTCTCGGCGTGCACCGCGGAACCACTCGGAAGCGGCAAGCTTTGTCCGGCCCGCAGGCTGAACCTCAGTCAGCTGTACTGCATGCGACCCCGTCCCGACAAGCACCGCTCCGTCCCGTTCGGAGGCGGCGCCCGGGGGCAGGTCGCGAACGTCCGGCCGCAGCAGCACCGGCCATACCTTGAATCGCTGACCTCCCCAGAGGGTCCAGGCTCCGGGCTCGGGTGTTACTCCATTGATCCGGCGCTTGATGGCGAGTGCCGGACGGTCCCACCGGATGCGGCCGTCGGCGCTCGAGAGCTTCGGCGCAAGCGACACCTCGCCGTGTTGCGGTACAGGAACACCACGGCCCTGGTCCACGGCTGAGAGCGTCTGGGCAAGGAGCACTGCGCCGCTTTCAGACAGCCGTTGAAGCAGTACACCGCTGGTGTCTTCGGCACGGACCTGCTCCGTCAGCGTGCCGAAGACCGGGCCGGTGTCCAGGCCTTCTTCGAGGAGGAAAGTCGATGCCCCCGTGATGTCGTCCCCGTTGATCAGGGCGTGCTGCACCGGTGCCGCACCACGCCAGGCGGGGAGCAGTGAAAAGTGCAGGTTGATCCAACCATGCCGCGGCAGTTGGAGTGCGGACGGCGGAACCAGGCCCCCGTACGCGACGATTGCGGCAGCATCAAGGTCCAGATCCGAGAGTCGCTTGATGACGGCCTGGTCAATCCGGTTGGCCTTGATGATTTCCAGGCCCGCCTCCGCGGCCGCCTCCGCGACCGGGCTCGGCGTCAGGATTTTCTTCCGTCCGACCGGGGCGTCTTCACGGGTCAGGACCGCAACCACCTCGTGCCCGGCCCTGCGGACCTCACGCATCGATGGGAGGGCAACCGCGGGTGTTCCGGCGAACAGTATTCTCATGCGCCGGTCTCCTTCCGTCCGGCCTGGAAAGTGCCCTTGCCGAACGCTGACGCCACGGTGGCCGAGCGTTTGGTCAGGGTACCGGTGGTCACCTCGTTGTACTGCGAATGCCGGATAGTGCGCATAGCCGCCCGACGGTCCTCGCCCTGGAGCCGGTCAATGTAGAGACGCCCATCCAGATGGTCCGTCTCGTGCAGAAAGCAGCGCGCAAGCATGCCGTCAGCCTCCAGTTCCACGGGGCGTCCGGTGACATCCAGCCCCCTCAACTGCACCCGTGCTGCCCGTGGAAGGGCGAACCCGATTCCGGGGACAGAGAGGCAACCCTCCTGATCATCAGCCTGGAGGCCTGACGAAGAAAGGATCTCCGGATTGACTACGTGGCCTTCCTCTCCATCAATGGCGTACGTGAAGACCCGCAGGCCGACTCCCACCTGCGGAGCGGCAAGGCCTGCTCCATGAACGCTGTGCATGGTCTCGCTCATGCTTTGAACCAGCCTGGCCAGCTCAGGGCCGAAGTCGGTCACCTGCGCTGCGGGCGTCCGCAGCACCGGGTCCCCGATCATCCTGATACTCAGAACCGCCATTCGGTTATGCATCCTCACGTTGATTGGAAAAATACTTCGGAACCGAAGCCGGTCGCTGCAGCCTGCCGGCCGGGATTCCCTTCCGAAAATGCCTGATCAATTCTAGGGCAGGCACAGTCGCTCAGCTCCCCGTTGACGATACCGGGAGGCCTATCTCCCCGACCTGGTCGGCAGCCCCGCTCCCGGATGCGGAGGCTTGGTCACTGGATGGGGAGGTTACGCTGCCGGGGGAACCTGCCGGCGCCGCTGGGACACCCACCGCCGCCGTGCGGGGCGGTGGTGGTACGGGCAGCAGCGGGCGGCCCGCGACCGCAGCGTTGCTGCCCGCCTCCCAGGCACGTCTCAGCGCGCAAAACTTGAACCAGTGCTCTCTGAGAACCTCCGGATTTGCCCGGTGCGCGCGCACTTCGGTCTGCCCGACCGCAACTGCGAGCAGGATGGGATCACTGCCGTACTTCCAGGGTTCCCAGCTTCCGGTGTGCGGGTCCACGAGCGACTCCTGCGCCTTCATCCCGGCAACCAACTGCATGACGACCTTTTCATCCAGCGGCTTGACCATTCCATCCCGGTCTGTTGCCCGGGTCTTGAAATCGATGATGCACAGGCGCCCCCCGATGGTGGCCACGAGGTCAAGAGTTCCGGCATAGCCCAGCTCCGAATTCCAGACGGTGATCTCGGGAGCGATCGGCTTCACCTGGTAGAGGTCCCACCACTCATCGAAGCGGGCAGCGAAGGCACCCTCCCCGTGCTGGGTCAGCTCGGTGCGGGCGTCCTCCAACCGATCAGGGCGGCCGAGCGCGCGCAGCGCCACCTGCTCGCAGTAGGAGTGGACCCTGGTGCCCCGCTGGGCGGCGTCATCACGGTAGCGTTCAGCAGCCTTCGACGCGTCCTGGATGACAGCACGCATTTCTCCCGCATTGCCCAGCGATGCGGCAAGGCGCGGATCTTGGGCAAGCGCACTGGCCGCCATATACCCGAACCAGCCGCCGAGCGAGGAACTCTGGGCCTGCGCGATGACCGTGGTGATGGATGGCACCTGGGGCGGCTCCGCAACGGATCTTGAGTACATGCGCCCACGCTCGGTGGCGTGTGCGAGGAGCGGTTCGGTCATGTCTCCAGTGTGTCATCCCGGCCTGACACTTCTGCGTTGAGGCACAGGCCACGGGCCTTTTACCCGATTAAGAGGGCAAACCGGACAAGGCGCCCCGCGTTGTCTCCAATTGGACGAACGGGGGTTCCTCGGATATTGTTTTTACTCGTTGGAAAGACGCCGATGGTTCCGGGAAAACCCGGACACACTCGGCGATTTTCTCTGCGGACGTAGCTCAGCTGGCTAGAGCACCACCTTGCCAAGGTGGATGTCGCGGGTTCGAATCCCGTCGTCCGCTCGCAAGTCACTGTATTCGCCGGTGTTACAGCCGGTGACCCCGCTTCGGTGGGTCATGGTGGGGTGGCCGAGAGGCGAGGCAGCGGCCTGCAAAGCCGTATACGCGGGTTCGAATCCCGTCCCCACCTCCATACGGTGAATGTGCAAGACTTGGGCGATTGGCGCAGCGGTAGCGCGCTTCCCTGACACGGAAGAGGTCACTGGTTCGATCCCAGTATCGCCCACGCAGGGCGCCTCCATGAGAGGCGCCTTTTTGCGGACGTAGCTCAGCTGGCTAGAGCACCACCTTGCCAAGGTGGATGTCGCGGGTTCGAATCCCGTCGTCCGCTCTCAAGACCTGGACAAAGAGGCTTCATCTCCGGATGGGGCCTCTTTCCTGATCCGGAGCTATCGGGGCGGAAGCGGCTAGTGCAGAACCTTCAACCCGATGACACAGCCGACGATCCCCAGAACGAGCAGGACCTTCAGCAGCGACGCGGCCTCCCCATCGAAGACCATTGCGTAGGAAACGGTCAGCGCTGCCCCGATTCCAACCCAGACGGCATACGAAGTGCCGGTCGGCAGGGAGCGCATTGCCCACGCGAGGCCGGCCATGCTGAGCACCAGCCCGACAGCGAAGACAACCGTTGGTCCCAGCCTGGTGAAACCATCCGATTTACCGAGCGCGGTGGCCCACACGGCCTCGAGGACGCCCGAGACGACCAGCACTACCCATGCCATGATCAGTCCGTTCCTCCGGCATCCCCGCCTTGACGTGCCAGCGCAGTCAGACGCGACACCGCACGGTAGTACTTCTTCATGTATCCGCCGGACATCATTTCCTGGGTGAAGAGTTCACTCAGCGGAGCTCCGCTCGCGAGGATCGGAACGTCCCGGTCATAGAGCCGGTCGGCGAGTACAACGAAACGCAGGGCAACCGCCTGCTCCGTGATCGTCTGGACCTCGTGCCAGGCAACAGCATCGACGCCGTCGATCAGCTGCCGGTAGCGGCTGGGATGGACACCCGCGAGGTGCTTGATGAGATCCCCGAAATCGTCCTCGGCAACAGTCACCTCGTCCGGGAAGTGCCGTGCGCGGCGGCGCACCTGCTGTTCGGTCAGCGGCGGAGGAGCTTCCGGCAATCCCCGGTGCCGGTAATCCTCCCCGTCAATGCGAAGGACGTCGAACTGGTCAGACAGGACCTGAATTTCCCGCTGGAAATCGACGGCGGCAAATCTGCCCTCTCCGAGGGACCCTGGAAGGGTGTTGGAGGTGGCGGCAAGTTTGACCCCGGCGTCTGCCAGTTCCCGCATCAAACGGGACATCAGCACAGTGTCGCCCGGATCGTCCAGTTCAAATTCGTCAATACAGACCAATTGGTAGGTGCTGAGAGCGTCCACCGTTTTCCTGAAGGAGAGCGCACCCACGAGGTTGGTGTACTCCACGAAAGTCCCGAAGGCTTTCCTGCCTTCGGTCGCATGCCAGAGCGACGCGAGCAGGTGGGTCTTTCCTACACCGAACCCGCCGTCGAGGTAGATACCTGCACGGCTCTCCTCACGCTTTGCCCCGAAAAACTTCCTCAGCCCGCTGGGTTTGGGCATATTGACCGCCGAGGCGAAGGAACGAAGTGCCTTGACCGCCGCGGATTGCGAGGGCTGCTGGGGGTCCGGCCGGTAGGAATCAAAGGAGACAGCCCCGAAGCGCTGGGAGGGGAAGAATCCGTCCAGCAGGTCGTCCACGGAAACCTGCGGCGATCGCTGGGTCAGATGCTCAATGGTGGCCACGGATAGGTGCGTCTTTCGTCGGCGAGTGGATGAAGCAGGCCGTCAGGAGCCGTGCTAGCCAAGGATACGCCAGCGGCACTGCCCGCAGACGAATCATCAATGTGGCGTCCCGTGACCTTGCGGAAGCAATCGGCATAACCCGTGGTTACGCTAGGTGGGAAAGCAATTGTCGATGCAGGAAGGCTCCAACGCATGAGTGTTGCAACTGATTCCAACGAGAAGTTCGCCCGGTACGCACATCCGGAACGGCTCGTCTCCACCCAGTGGCTCGCGGACAACGCCGGTACTGAGGGGCTGGTGGTTGTCGAGTCGGATGAGGACGTCCTCCTCTACGAAACCGGTCATATCGAGGGCGCCGTCAAGATTGACTGGCATACGGACCTTAATGATGAGGTCACCCGCGACTACGTCGACGGCGAGGGCTTCGCCCGGCTCATGTCGGCCAAGGGAATCTCCCGCGACAGCACCGTGGTGATCTACGGCGACAAGTCCAACTGGTGGGCCGCTTACGCCCTGTGGGTGTTCACCCTCTTTGGGCACGAGGACGTACGCCTGCTCGACGGCGGACGCGACAAGTGGATCGCCGAGGGCCGCCCTCTCACCACGGACGTCCCCCAGCCCCAGCCGACGGACTACCCGGTGGTCAAGCGCAACGATGCCCCTATCCGCGCATATCTCAGCGACGTCCTGGACCATTTCGGCAACCCGCTGATCGACGTCCGCTCCCCCGAGGAGTACACCGGTGCCCGCACCCACATGCCCGCATACCCGGAGGAAGGCGCGCTCCGCGGCGGCCATATCCCGTCGGCGGTTTCCGTGCCGTGGGCGCGCGCTGCGGCCGAGGACGGCACTTTCCGGACCCGCGAGGAACTCGACGCGATCTACCGGGGAGAAGCAGGCCTGGCTGAGGGTGACGACGTCGTCGCATACTGCCGTATCGGCGAACGTTCCAGCCACACCTGGTTTGTGCTCCAGCACCTGCTGGGCTTCCAGAATGTGCGCAACTACGACGGCTCATGGACGGAATGGGGCAACGTGGTCCGCGTGCCTATCGTGAAGGGCGCCGAGCCGGGTGCCGCACCGGTCCCCGCGGGGCAGCGATAACTGACCCGACGTAAAATGAAAGTCGCCCCGGGCATCCGCCCGGGGCAATGGTGAGGATGGCAGTGGAGACAACCGAATTACCCCAACAGCTCGCCGAGATCGTGGACGATTTCCAGGCGCTGTCCGAGCCGGACCGCCTGCAGCTCCTGCTTGAGTTCTCGCGCGGGCTCCCGCCGCTGCCCGACCGGCTCCTGGACCATCCGGAGCTTCTCGAGCAGGTTGTGGAATGCCAGAGTCCGCTGTTCCTCACCCTGGACATCGCCGATGACACCGAGAGGTCAGTCTCCCTGTTCTTCTCGGCGCCCCCGGAGGCGCCCACCACCCGCGGGTTCGCCGGGGTACTGCAGGAGGGTCTGGATGGCCTGCCCGCAGCGCAGATTCTCGCAGTGCCCGACGACGTCCCCGAGCGGCTCGGTCTCACCCGCGCCATCACCCCGCTGCGCATGCGCGGAATGGCCGCCATGCTGGGACGGATCAAGCGCAAGATCCGGGAATCAGGGGCCGCTTAGCGTCCGCTTCGGCTCAGTACGGTCGAAAACCTGGTTCCGCAGCCAGTCCGCGGTCACCGAGTGCCAGCGGTCAGGGTCCACGTTCCATTCCTTCGTGTGCCGTGCGCGGTGGAACCGTTCGAAAGTGACAAACGCCGGATTGCGTTCAGCGAGCTCAGCGGAGGGTCCCACCGGGACAAATTCGTCGTCCTCGCTGTGAAGGATGAGGGTGGGAACCGTCACCTGGTCGGCCCGGGATACCCAGTCCATGCTCTTCAGGTCCACCGGCGTCGACAGTCCTGTCACCACACGCCCGAACCGGTTTGAGATGAGCCACTGACCCAGCCTTCCGGCCGGTGCGGGGATGCGGTTCAACTCGGCCTGGTGGGTGAGGACGTCCATCCAGTCGATCACCGGACCATCAAGCACCAGAGCGCGGATACGGCTGCGGTACCGGGAGATGTCGGCCGCCTGCAGGCAGATGGCGCCCCCCATGGACCAGCCGAACAGCACCACGTCCTGCGCTCCGTGGCTGAACGCATACTCCATGGCCGCTTCGATGTCGCGCCACTCGGTCATGCCCAACCCATACCTGCCGTCAGGGGCGAAGGGGGCCTCGCCGTCATTCCGGTAGGAGACCAGGAGACTCGTCATGCCGAGCTCGCGGGCTGTATGAACGGCGCGCAGACCTTCGGAACGCTGCACGCCCCTGCCGTGGACCATGATCGCCCACGTTGAAGCGGGGGTTTCCGCCCGCACCAGCCAGGCCGGGGCAATGCCGCCGGCAATCGGAACGTCTACCGGCTCATCAGCAAAGCCGAGCGCAGAGGGAGCAGGATAGACGGCGCCGCTCCACCAGCCGCGGACCGCAGATCTGATATCCCCGGCGTACACCGCTTCCACCTCTCGCTGGACGGTTCCCTCCCGCGGCACGAAGGATTTTATTGCCCCGATGCGTGCGTGCCCGCGGCCCTCGTCGAAGTAGAGGCTGTAGGTGCCCTCCACCGTGGTGTCCTCATTGGCAGGAAGGATCACCTCCAGGCCTCCCAGCGCCTGCACCACAGCGAGAATCTGGAGATTCTCGTCGCGTTTGCGCGGCGTCACCACCTGCTTCGCAAAATGGGCAGCCAGGGCGGAGGTGGCGCCCGCAACGACGGAACTGACGGCGGCGCCGGCCCCGAGTCCGAGAACGGCCCAATGGAGCCAGGCTTGACGGTCGGCGGCGGCCGGAGGAGAGCTGAGAGGCATAGCCCTATTCTGGCCCACCCGCGCAACCGGCAGGCGCACGATCGGAGGTGTGGAGTGTCGCTCGGGCCCCTAGGTGCGGAGCGCGGCTGGGTCTAGTGTTGGCACATGGAGGAAACGATTGTTGTACTCGCCGAGGTGCCCCTGACCGAAGCCGACGCCACCCACCTGTCCGCGCTCGTCGACGGCGGCGATGCCACCTACACCGTGGTGATCCCGGAGGACCGCCACACCAACGTGCTTGGGGAGTTCCTCCACCACCTGAGCCTGCTCGAATTCGCCGAAGCATTCCAGGGGCTTTCCCACCGGCCGAGCGAGGAAGAAGTGCGGGTCTCGGCCGACTCTGCCCTGCGGAGTTCACTGGAGGCACTGTCCGCTGCCGGTCTCACCGCCGACGGTCTGACTGCCGCCGGCAACGCCGTCGACATGCTGGTCACTACGGTGCGGGAGCGCGGAGCGCGGCAGGCAGTGGTCATCACCAGGCCGCATGCGCTGGCCGATACCCTCCACCGCGACTGGGCCAACCGTGCGCAGGACAAGCTCGGGGTTCCCGTTCTGCACCTTTACTCAGGTTCGGGATTTATCGGCGACTCCTAGGCGTTGAAGCAACCATGAGCACATCCGAATCGGCACCACGCACTGACAACTCCCCCATCAGCAAGACGGACGAAGAATGGCGGCGGGAACTGACCCCCGAGGAGTACTACGTGCTTCGGCAGGCGGGAACCGAGCGGCCGTTCACCGGCGAGTATCACGATTCCCATGCACAAGGGGTCTACCAGTGCCGGGCATGCGGCCATGAGCTGTTCACGAGCAACGAAAAGTTCGATTCCCACTGCGGGTGGCCGTCCTTCTGGGCACCTCTCGCTGAGGAAAGGGTCCGGTATATCAAAGACAACACCCTCGGCATGCAACGGGTCGAGGTGCGCTGCGCCCGCTGTGACTCCCACCTCGGTCACGTTTTCGAGGGGGAAGGTTACGGCACCCCCACAGACCAGCGGTACTGCATCAACTCCGTCTCCATGAAGCTTGTCCCAGCCCCCGAGCCAGCTCCCACCGATTAACCTCAAGGACTACTGTGCCTTCCTCCTGCCACGGCGCACCCACCCTAAGAGTCTCTAATCCAGGTCTTCCCTGAGGATCAGGTGATCTGTTCTGTTGCTACTCTCGTGACAACAGCACAGCCCACCAACCCTCCAGGAGGAACCGTGACCCAGACCCTCGACTCCGGCACCCGCCACGCGCCCGGTACGGATCCGGCCCAGCTTCCCGCCTGGGCAGCGCTCAAGGGCGCAGCCTGCTCGCTCCAGGCGCTGCAGGCCAAGGACGGATCAATCGCGGACACCGCCGACGTAGAGACAGCCGGCCGGCATGTCCGGACGCTGGTTGGGTCCATCCGGGAACTGGCTCCGCACTTCCCCCACGACGCCGACTACCACGAGGCTCTTATCGGCGACCTTGAGCGGTGGGTGGCATCGGGAATGGGCACACCCGATTTCCTCGACTCCCTCGTGAGGTTCCAGCCGCAGCTGGACCGGGTCGATGGACGCCGGCACCTCGTCGTGTTCCCGATGTATACCCAGAACGGCAGCTCAAGCCGGTATGTCGAAGCCGTCCTGATCGAGGTCCTTTGGCCGGACTTCATCGCGGAGCTCGAGGCGGGCGAGTACTCCAACAAACTGTTCGTTCCCATCCGCTTCCTCGACTTCACGCCCGGCTACGACACCAATTCAGCAGTGCTCTTCCCGGAGACGGTGGCGGTGCGCCAGACACCGCAGTTCACGTGGGGCGCCATCTTCGCAGACCGCGAAGCAGCACGGTTCCGCCGGGTGGTTACCGCAGCGGCAGGGATCACCCGCCTGGACCTGCCCGAAGAAGCACGCCAGCTCGTCGAGGACCAGGAACTGGCAGAGAAAACCTTTGTCATGTGGGACCTGATCCACGATCGCACCCATATGCGTGGCGATCTTCCGTTCGACCCCTTCATGATCAAGCAGCGCATGCCCTACTTCCTGTATTCACTCGAGGAACTGCGCTGTGACCTGACCGCCTTCCGCGAATCAGTGAAAATAGCCGGCGACGACGGCGCTACGGAGGAGACGCGCCGGCACGCCCGTCTCGTGCAGTACGCGGTGATCTTCGACCGCATCTTCCGCTTTGCAATCACCGGCAGCCGGGTCCGGAACTACGATGGCCTCGGTGGGCAGCTGCTCTTCGCCTGGCTGCACCAGCACCATGTATTGCACTGGACGGACACAACGCTGACCATCGACTGGGAGGAGGTTCCCGCCGTCGTGATTGCACTGGGTGAGAAGATCCAGGAGCTGTACTGGCGGTCGATCGACCGTCCGAAGATCGCGCACTGGCTGGCAGCCTATGGGCTGGTCTCGGAGACGCTCACGCCGCACCCTGCCTCAGTGTGGGCCAGGGGTCCCGAAGCGTTGCCCCTCGACGGGCCGCCGCGCGGCCTCACGGACGCCGTCCTCGATGATGAGTTTCCGCTGTCGATGTTCTTTGAGGCACTGGACCGGAAAATGAAGGACGTCATCGAATCAACCGCGGGTATCACGGGAACCTCCGCGTGACGCCGTCCCCGGACCTTTCCCGCCTGACCGTGCTGATCGCGGGAGCCAGCAGCCAGGCCGGCATAGCGACGGCCGAGGCCCTCACCTCGGCTGGCGCCCGGGTGATTGCCGTCGGATCCGACGCGACCCGCCTCCAGCGCGCGCTGGGACACCTCGAGTCGGTTGACCAGAGAACCTGCGACCTCACGGATTTCCAGGCTGTCCAGACGCTGGCGGAAGAGCTGCGCACCGGCGGCACTGCCCCGGACGGCCTGATTCACCTGGTGGGCGGCTGGCGGGGAGGCGCAGGGATAGCGGGGCAGTCGGACGACGACTATGAGTTCCTCCACCGTTCCGTCCTGACCACCCTGCGCAACACCTCCCGGGCGTTCATCGGCGATCTCACCCGATCTCCGCGGGGCAGGCTCGCGATCGTTTCCGCCACCGCCGTGGATTCTCCGACGGCGGGCAACGCCTCGTATGCCGCGATCAAGGCCGCCGCAGAAACCTGGGTGCGGGCAGTCGCCCAGGAATTCGCGGCGGCCGAGCCGCAGCGGGGGGCCGCCGCCATTGTGGTGGTCAAGGCGCTCCTCGATGATGCGATGCGCGCCGAGCACCCCGAACGCCGGTTCCCGGGCTACACCCACGTCCGTGACCTCGCCGCAACGATGACCGGGCTGTTCGAGCGGGATCCGGCCGACCTCAATGGCCGACGGCTGCACCCCGCGGGCTGACCGACCCTACCCCTGCGAATACGAGATACTGGACCCGTGACTGACACCATCTCCGCCCCCACCCGCCTTCACGACCCCAATGTGCGCGGTTTCGCGTCGGACAACTACTCCGGTGTGCACCCCGAGATACTCGCCGCGCTGGCCGCCGCCAATGAGGGCCACCAGACCGCCTACGGAGAGGACGTTTACACCCAACGGCTCCAGGAGCTCATGCAGGAGCATTTCGGGGACGGAACCGTTGCCTATCCGGTCTTCAACGGGACCGGCGCCAACGTACTGGGCCTCCAGTCGCTTCTTCCCCGCTGGGGCGCCGTCATCTGCGCACGGACGGCCCACATCAATGTCGATGAGAACGGGGCACCCGAGCGCATCGGTGGAATGAAGCTGCTCGCCGTGCCCACACCCGACGGGAAGCTCACTCCCGAACTCATCGATCAGGAGGCCTGGGGCTGGGGGGATGAACACCGGGCGCAGCCGCTGGCGGTGTCAATCACCCAGACCACTGAATTGGGAACGCTCTATACCCCCGAGGAGATCCGCGCCATCGCGGACCACGTCCATGCCCGCGGCATGCACCTCCATATGGACGGAGCGCGCATCGCCAATGCCGCTGCGGCCCTCCAGGCGCCGCTGCGCTCTTTCACACGCGACGCCGGCGTGGACATCCTGTCCTTCGGCGGCACCAAGAACGGCCTTATGTTCGGTGAGTGCGTCGTGGTGCTCAACCCGGGCGCGGCATCCGGGCTGGAGTACCTCCGGAAGATGAACATGCAGCTTGCCTCCAAGATGCGGTTCGTGTCCGCGCA
The DNA here is from genome assembly GCF_900099735.1 of Arthrobacter subterraneus. Classification (GTDB taxonomy): domain Bacteria; phylum Actinomycetota; class Actinomycetes; order Actinomycetales; family Micrococcaceae; genus Arthrobacter_D; species Arthrobacter_D subterraneus. Next base: position 330,911 of record NZ_FNDT01000002.1, read on the forward strand.
GCTGGTGGCCCTCCTCGAGGATGGCCTGTGGCTGCGCTCAGCAACCCACGCCAACGCCATGGCAGCCCGACTCACGGCGGCGGTCTCCGGCATCGACGGCGTCCAGCTCACCCAGCCGACGGCGGCGAACGCGGTCTTCGCGATCCTGCCCCCGGGCGCAGCGGACAGGGTACGGGAGCAGTTCCGCTTCTATGACTGGGACCAGGCGACCGGCGAGGTGCGCTGGATGTGCACGTTCGACACCACACCGGAGGATGTCGATGCCTTCGCTGACGCTATCCGCCGGGAGGTCCGCGGTGGGTAGCATCTCCCGACCGAGTATCCGTTTTCCGCCCCGTGCGGCGTGGCTGACCGGATGTGCAGGCTGCGGGGCTTAGCCTGCGAGGGTGAGTGCAATAGGTGACCTCTCGCAGGTTCCCCCTGAATTCCTTGACGCCCTGGCCGGCCTGCGGCAGGCGCGATGCCGCAGCGAGCTTCGCCTCGATGAGATTCCCGCTCCCTCCCGGCTGGCCCCCTACGCCGTAGCGCTCGGTGCCGAGGTGCTCCAGAATGCCCAGCCCGGGCCGCTTCCAGTGCATGGGCCTGCCCGGGCTGCGTTCCAGCATGATCACCCTGAAGAACTGGCCACAGGGCGATTCATCCTTCTGTATGACCCGGAAGGCTCGGAAGTCTGGGACGGCACGTTCCGCATCGTGACCTACATCCGCGCCCAGCTGGAGCCTGACATGGGCAATGACACCCTCCTGGGATCGGTGGCGTGGACCTGGCTGGTTGAGGCACTGCAGAACCACGACGCCGGCTACCGTTCCGCCGGCGGCACAGCTACCCGGATCCTCTCTGAGAGCTACGGATCGCTCGCCGACCGGGTAGACACCATCGACATAGAGCTGCGGGCATCGTGGACCCCGGATTCAGACAGTGTCCGGAAGCACCTGGAAGCCTGGGCGGATATGGTCTGCACCTTCGCCGGCCTGCCGCCCCTGCCCGACGGGGTAGCTGCGCTGCCGAACCGGCGGCGCAACTGATCCTGGCCTGCCCGCCGGCCGCCCGACTCCACAGGACCGGTGCCGATTGCCGCCATTTCCCGGACCTTCGCCGGTCACCGGGCTAGACTGGCATCATCATGACCGTGCATTCCGAGGCTGACAGCCGTACCAGAAGCGACGGCGCCGCCACCCCGGACTCCATCGCAGCCCTGCCGCTCCTTGATGAACCGCGAGAAGGCGTCCCTTTTGTCATTGACACCCCCGCCGGGCTCAACCGGGCCGCGCGCGCGCTGGCCGGCGGGACCGGCCCGGCCGGCGTCGATGCGGAACGTGCGTCGGGTTTCCGTTACGGGCAGCGCGCCTTCCTGGTGCAGATCCGCAGGGAAGGCGCCGGAACGTGGCTGATTGACCCGGAGCCCTTCGGCGATCTGACCATCATCAACGAAGCACTGTCCGGGGTTGAATGGATCCTGCACGCGGCAACCCAGGACCTTCCGTGCCTCTCGGAGCTGGGGATGTGGCCGGACAGGCTGTTCGACACGGAGCTCGCCGCAAGGCTCGCCGGATTACCCCGGGTGGGTCTCGCCGCTGTCATCGAAAATCTTCTCGGTTTCACCCTGGCCAAGGAACATTCCGCCGCCGACTGGTCCCAGCGCCCGCTGCCCGAGCCCTGGCTCCGGTATGCCGCGCTGGACGTCGAAGTGCTCGTCGAACTCCGTGATCGCCTCGCTGCCGTCCTTGACGAGGACGGAAAACTGGGCATAGCGCAGGAGGAATTCGAGTACATCCGGTCCATGCCGCCTGCGGCGCCCCGGACGGACCCCTGGCGCCGGACCTCCGGAGTCCACCAGGTCCGGGACCGGAGGCAGCTGGCCGCAGTCCGCCAGCTTTGGCTGGAAAGAGAGTCGCTCGCGCAGAAGCGTGACGTTGCACCCGGTCGCCTGATTCCTGACGCGGCCATTGTTGCCGGGGCGAAGGCAATGCCGCAGACCGTCCCGCAACTCCTGGCAGTCAACGGGTTCCATGGGCGGGCCGCACAGCGCGAGGCACCGCGTTGGCTCCGGTGCATCGCCGAGGCCCGGACCACACGGGACCTTCCTGAACTGCAGCTTCCCACCAACGCTCCTCCCCCGCCCCGGGTATGGCCCGAGAAGGACCCGGCCGCTGCGGCGCGCCTGCAGACCGCCAAGCCGCGAATCACCGCAGTGGCTGAAAAACTCAACATGCCGCTCGAAAACCTTCTGACCCCTGACCACCTGCGCCGTCTTGCCTGGCGCCCTCCGCAGCCGGTCGACCTCGATTCAATCTCCGCTGCGCTCGCTGAACTCGGTGCCCGGCCCTGGCAGATCGAACAGGTGGCAGCCGTGATCACGGTGGCGTTCCTCGACCCGGACCCCCTGCAGCCCAAGCAACAGAAACAGGCAGCACGGTAACTGGTTGCGGCGTGATGTTACCGGTGAGTAACATAGGGAGCTGATCCCAAACTCAATGAGGAGCGATTGTGCCCACACAAGCCACAGCACGTCAGCAGATCAGGGACGTCGTCTTTGTTGACGGTGTCCGGACCCCCTTCGGAAAAGCGGGGGAAAAGGGTATCCATGCAGGAACCAGGGCCGATGATCTGGTGGTCAAGTGCATCCGCGAGCTCCTGAGGCGCAACCCCTCCCTGCCGCCCGAACGGATCGACGACGTTGCGATCGCTGCCACCACCCAGACAGGTGACCAGGGCCTCACCATCGGACGGACTGCTGCGCTCCTTGCGGGGCTGCCCCGGACAGTGCCCGGCTTCGCAATCGACCGCATGTGCGCCGGTGCCATGACGGCAGTGACAACCACTGCCTCCGGGATCGCCTTCGGCGCCTATGACGTCGTCGTTGCCGGCGGCGTCGAGCACATGGGCAACCACCCAATGGGTTCGGGCACGGATCCGAACCCGCGTTTCCTCGCCGAGCGCCTGGTGGACCCCGCCGCGCTCAATATGGGCAACACGGCAGAGAACCTGCACGACCGTTTCCCTGCCATCACCAGGGAGCGGACTGACGCGTATGCGGTGGCCAGCCAGGCGAAACTCGCCGCCGCCTACGGGAAAAACCGGATCCAGCCGGACCTGGTCCCTGTTGCGGGCAGGAAGCCGGGAGCAGGCTGGACCCTCCATCAGCAGGACGAACCGCCCCGCCCTGACACAACGCTTGAGGACCTTTCATCCCTGCGAACTCCGTTCCGCCCCCACGGCCGCGTCACCGCAGGCAACGCGGCAGGGCTGAACGACGGCGCCACTGCTGCGGTCCTCGCCTCGGCTGACGCCGCAGCCGAACTGGGCCTCCCCGTGCGGATGCGGCTCGTGGCGTATGCGTTTGCCGGCGTCGAACCCGAGGTGATGGGAATCGGTCCCGTCCCGGCCACCGAGAAAGCCCTCCGGCAGGCCGGCCTTTCCATCGAAGACATCGGACTCTTCGAAATCAACGAGGCCTTCGCTGTGCAGGTTCTCTCCTTCCTCGATCATTTCGGGATTGCAGACGATGATCCGCGGGTAAACCGTTATGGCGGAGCAATCGCAGTGGGGCACCCCCTCGCGTCCTCGGGCGTACGGCTCATGAACCAGCTGGCACGGCAATTCGAGGATGATCCGCAGGTTCGGTACGGCATCACCACGATGTGCATCGGACTCGGCATGGGCGGAACCGTCATCTGGGAGAACCCACACCACGCAGACTATTCGGGAACCACCACGGAGGACGCAGCATGAGTTTCGACCGCTTTGAGGACCTGGCCGCACTGGTGCCGAACGAGGTCATCACACATTCACTCGTCGAGGACATCGTTCTTCCGGGGAACGCCGGAATCCTGGCGCTCATCACGCTGGACAACGGACTCGACCACAGCCGCCCCACCACCCTGGGACCAGGCACGCTGATCGAGTTCGGGCGCACCCTCGAGAGCCTCCGCGCCAGGGCTGCCTCCGGTGAAATTGCTGCTGTCGCCCTCACCGGCAAACCCTACTTCCTCACCGCCGGTGCGGACCTCTCCACGGTGAAGACGCTGAAATCAGCCGAACACGGACGGTTGATGGCCGAACTCGGGCACTCCGCCTACAACCTCCTCGGGTCTCTGGGCGTCCCCAGCTTTGCCTTCATCAACGGTGTGGCGCTGGGTGGTGGACTCGAGATCGCACTGGCTGCGGATTTCCGGACGGTCTCAACCGGCGCACACGGCATCGGCCTGCCGGAAGCCTTCATCGGTCTGGTTCCGGGCTGGGGAGGCGTCTACCGGCTCCCCCGCCTGACCGGCCCGCGCGCCGCAGTGAAGATCATGATAGAGAATCCGCTCAGCAATAACCGCACGCTTGACGGTCGAACTGCGCACGAATACGGCGTCGCCGACGCGCTCTTCGAACCGGCAGATTTCCTGGAACAGTCAATCCGGTGGGCAGCAGACGCGCTGAATGACTCTGCGGAGATTTTGGACCGCCGCGCCGCCCTGTCCCGGTACGACGACGGCGAGTGGCAGGCCGCCGCGCAGGCCGGCCGTGCCTTCATCGAGGCGAAGACGTCCAACGCCGCTCCCGCCCCCGCGATGGTCATGGATCTGTTCGAGGCCGCGGAACACCGGACGCAGGCGGAATCCGCAGCAGCTGAGTGTGAAGCCCTGACGGAACTGATGCGGACCCCGCAGTTCCACAACACGGTGTATGCCTTCCTGGACCTGGTGCAGAAGCGCGCCAAACGTCCCGCCGGCGCGCCGGACCGCTCCCTTGCCCGTCCGGTCACCAGGATTGGCGTGGTGGGTGCCGGTCTGATGGCAAGCCAGCTGGCGCTGTTGTTTGCCCGCCAGTTGGGTGTTCCGGTGGTTCTCACCGACATCGACCAGTCCCGTGTGGACCGGGGCGTCAGCTGGGTGCACGCGGAAACCGACAAGCTGCTCGCCCGGAAGAAGCTCTCCCAGGACCGGGCAAACCGTGTCAAGGCGCTCGTCTCCGGCTCGGTCTCGAAGGAGGTGTTCGCCGACGCGGATTTTGTCATCGAGGCAGTCTTCGAGGAACTGGAAGTCAAAAAGGCGGTTTTTGCCGAGCTTGAACGGGTCGTTTCACCTGAGTGCGTGCTGGCGACCAACACTTCCTCGCTTTCGGTTGCCGCGATGGCCGAGGACCTCGAACACCCGGAGCGGGTAGTCGGGTTCCACTTCTTCAACCCTGTCGCGGCGATGCCGCTTCTTGAGATCGTCAAGGCGCCCGCGACGGCCGACGAGGTCCTTGCCACGGCCTTCGCCGTCGGGAAGGAGCTCAGGAAGAACGCAGTACTCGTAAAGGATGCGCCGGCCTTCGTGGTGAACCGGATCCTCGGACGGATGTTCGGCGAAATCACCGCAGTGTTTGATGAAGGTACCGACGCCGCCACTGCTGATGGGGCACTGCGTCCCATGGGATTGCCGATGACCCCGTTCCGGCTCCTCGCGCTGGTGGGCCTGCCCGTGGGCCAGCATGTGCAGGAGTCGCTGCACGCCGCCTTCGGCGACCGGTTCTACGTGTCGAAAAACCAGCAGATCCTGATCGACGCGGGGAAAAAGGGCCTATGGGAACAGGACGACGCCGGCAATGACGTGGTGCCCGAATCCACCCTGGCAATGCTCACCCGCGGCGACTCCTCCTCATCGGGCGAGGAAGTCCTGCGGCGGACGCAGGACGCGCTCGCAGACGAGATCGGGCGAATGCTGGCCGAGGGTGTTGTCGCAGCACCCGAAGATATCGACCTCTGCATGATCCTCGGCGCGGGGTGGCCGATGCACCTCGGCGGAATTACCCCCTACCTCGATCAGGTGGGCGCCTCCGGGCGGGTCAACGGCCGAACCTTTCACTGAGCCCGTAAAACGCATCGCGCGGGCGCCCAGGACGGTCTATCTCCCGAAGGAGACTGTCATGGGTGTCCGCGCGATCCGTATGCCGGCTGCTGCCGATCAGCGAGCGGGGAAGATGTGGTCGAGCTCCTCGAGATCGGCCTCTGACGGAACCCAGCGGGCAGCGCCGGCATTCAGATGGACCTGCTCCGGCTTCGTTGCGCCCGCAATCACGCTGGCCACCGTGGGGCGGCTGGCAAGCCAGGAGAAGGCCACCTCAAGCTCTGTCAGTGAGCGGGCACGGGCGTAGGAACTGAAGTCCGCGAGTTGTTCCCAGTTGGCCTGATCCAGGAGGTTGGTGCGGGAGTGCGTCAGCCGGCTTCCCGCGGGCGCGTGGCCCGCGGCGTACTTCCCGGTGAGGAGACCGTTTGCGAGCGGAAGGTACGGTAGCAGCCCCAGGCCGTAGGCCCGGGCAGCCGGAACCACCTCCCGCTCAACCGAGCGTTCCAGCAGGTTGTACTGGTTTTGGGCAGAGATGAATCTCGTGGTGCCGAGCTGGCGGGCCACATACTCCGCCTCCGCCACCTGCCAGCCCGCAAAGTTCGAGTGTCCGATATAGCGCACCTTGCCGCTCTGCACGAGTGAGTCGAGCGCCGCGAGCGTCTCGTCCATGGGCGTTGCCGGGTCAGGGGCGTGATACTGGTAGAGGTCGATCCACTCGGTGTTCAGCCGCTTCAGTGACGATTCCACAGCCTTCACGATGTACCGGCGGGAGCCGCGCGCACCCCAGTCCGGACCGTTGAGGCCCTTCAGATCGAGCCCGAACTTGGTCGCGACGATCACATCGTCGCGGCTCTTGCCCAGCGCCCGGCCGAGGAGTTCCTCGCTGACCCCGGGGGCGCGCCCGTAGGAGTCAGCAACATCGAAAAGGGTGATTCCTGCTTCAAGGGCCGCGCCCACGACGGCGGCCGCGCCACGCTGCGATTCTGAAGCCGTTCCGGGCCGGCCCAGGTTGTTGCACCCGAGTCCGACCACCGAAACGCTCAGTCCTGATGTGCCGAGTCTGCGATATTCAGTCATGTCCCAAAGTTACCAACCGGTCAGGGCCTCGACGGCCAGGAACCGTCCGGCGCAGGTCAGCTGAACCAGATCGAGATTTCCTTCTCGGCCGACTCGGGCGAATCGGATCCGTGCACGAGATTCTGCTGCACCTTCAGCCCCCAGTCACGGCCCAGGTCCCCGCGGATGGTGCCGGGCGCCGCCGTCGTGGGTTCCGTTGATCCGGCCAGCGAGCGGAAGCCCTCGATGACGCGTTCGCCCTCAAAGACAGCCGCGAGAACCGGGCCGCTCAGCATGAATTCGACCAGCGGTTCGTAGAAGGGCTTGCCGACGTGTCCAGCGTAGTGCGCTTCCAGTATCTCGCGGGTTGCATGCACCAGCTTCAGGTCCACCAGGCTGTACCCCTTGGCCTCCACCCGGGCCAGGATTGTTCCGCTCAAGCCCCGGGCAACGCCGTCGGGCTTGACCAGTATCAGGGTCCGCTCAGCACTCACGTTTTCTCCTCCGATTGCAATTTCCTGCGCCGGTACCCCGGCGCGGTCCACCATCGACTCTACTAAAGGGTTTGCTGCCCGCCGTCGCCATTTGTCCGGTTCGCCTGCTCCCACGCGGCCTGCTCCCGGTCCCGGGCAGCGTTCTCGCGGTCCAGGCGCGCGCCGGTGCGGAGCCCGTACAGCCAGGTGAGTGCAAAGAGTGCGCCGACGAGGAACATCATCGGCTCCACGATGCCGGTGGCAATGAGCACGACCTGCAGTACCCAGCCGAGGTGGATCCCGTAGCGCTTTGTGAGTAGCGCACACGAAGAGATGAGAACCGCGCTCAGGGTCAGCCCGGCGCCGAGGATGAGCCCTACCGGGATACTGTCGGCGCGCAGCCCGAAGACCACCAGGGTGGCGAACAGCACCACGAAGGCCTCCAGCAGCAGCACTGTGGAGGCGAACATCACCTTGATGGAACGCCGCTTCTTCGGCATACCGGGACGCCATTCGCGCTGAGCTTTTGTCAGACGTGCCATGGAAGCCCCTCCTACTTGCCCAACAGTGTGCGGGCCTCGGCCACCACCGTGATGGATCCTGTCACGAGGATCCCGCCACCGGGCTCGCCTTCCTCGACGGTCATGACAGCCCACTCGAGGGCATCATCGAGCCGCTCCGCGACGTGGATACGTTCATCGGCGAACCCGGCGCTGAGCGCAAGCCGCCGCAGGTCCCCGGCCGGTATGGCGCGCGGGGAGTTGGACTGGGTGAGACAGACGTCCTCCAACACTCCGCCGAGCTCCTCATGAAGTTCGCTGAGGATCGCTCCGGCGTCCTTGTCCTGGAGTACGCCGATCACAAGTACCAGCCTGCTGAACTCGAAAGCCTCGGTGATCGCCTTCGCCGTGGCGCGGGCGCCGGCGGCGTTGTGGGCGGCGTCCACCAGAATGCTGGGGGCGGTCCGCACCAGTTCCAGCCTGCCCGGAGAGGTCACCGCGTTCAGGCCGTTCCGGACGACGTCGATATCCAGCTCCCGTGATCCGCCGCCCAGGAATGCCTCAACCGCTGCGACGGCGACTGCAGCGTTCTGCGCCTGGTGCTCACCGTGCAGCGGGAGCAGCACGTCCTCATAACGGCCGGCAATCCCGGCCAGCGTGAGCTGCTGTCCGCCCACGGCGATACGCCGGTCTTCCACGCCGAACTCCACCCCCTGGAACCGGAACTCGACGCCGGTTTCCCGCGCCTTCTCGAGCAGCACCTGTGCTGCATCCGCCGGCTGGGCGGCACTGACGAGGAACCCGCCGGGCTTGATGATGCCGGCTTTTTCGAGCGCGATTTCGCCGGGCGTTTCTCCGAGGAGGTCGGTGTGGTCCAGTGAGATGGGAGTGACCACCGAGACGACGCCGTCGCCCACGTTGGTGGCGTCGGTGATCCCGCCGAGCCCCACCTCGATGACGGCGACGTCCACCGGTTCATCCGCGAACACCGCGAAGGCGAGAATGGTGACGCACTCGAAGTAGGTCAGCCGCGGTTCGCCGGCGTCGTCGAGTTCAGAGTCGATGATCTCGAGATAGGGCCGGATCTCGTCCCAGATACGGACAAACGTCTCATCGGCGACGGGCTCGCCGTCAATGCTGATCCGCTCGGTGACACGGGAAAGGTGCGGGCTCGTGTACCGGCCGGTGCGGAGGTCGTGCGCCCGCAGGAGTCCCTCGATCATCCGCGCCGTGGAGGTCTTGCCGTTGGTCCCCGTGATGTGGATGATCGGCACGGCCCGGTTCGGCTCGCCCAGAATCTCCATCGCGCGGAACAGCGGAGCCATGCGCGGCTCCATCTTGTTTTCCGGCGCCCGGCTCAACAGTTCGGCGTAGACGCTTTCCACCGAGAACCGGTCAATCTCCTGGTTCGGACCGGGTCCATCCGCGCCGTGGTTCATTGCATCGTTCATGCCTGCCGCTCCACCTTCACCGAAATTCCGTCGACTGACGCCGCGACCAGCACCAGGTTGTCCGTCAACGTTTCCTGCCGGACAAGGGCTGCGTGCGCCTCGAGGGCAGCGAGGGTTCCGGCATCCGCCTCCACCGTGGTGACTACGCGGTCACTGATGTGGAAGTCGGCGTCCCGGCGGGCCTGCTGGATGGAACGGATGACGTCGCGTGCAGTGCCCTCCGCTTCCAGGTCACCGGTGACCTCGGTGTTGAGCACGAGGAACCCGCCACCGGGCAGAACCGTGACAGCGGTGCTGCCGCCGGAGGTCCCGTTGCTGTCCACCACGGTTTCCAGTGTGTATTCGCCGGGCTCCATCGGCAGGCCGCCCGCCGTGACAGTGCCGGCGTCGTCCACGGACCAGTCCCCCGCCTTCGCAGCCTTGATGGCGGTCTGGACATTTTTACCCAGTCTCGGACCGGCTGCGCGGGCATTGACCACGAGCTTCTGGGAAATGCCGAACTCTTCGGGCGAGATATCCGCGGAGTCGATCAGGCGGACGGACTTGATATTCAGTTCATCCGCGATGATGGCCCGGTACTGGCCTTCCAGCTCACCGGCGGCCGGCGCCACGACGGTCAGATCGGCGAGCGGCAGGCGCACCCGAAGGTTCGCTGCCTTGCGCAGGCTGGATCCCGTCGAGCAGATCTGCCGCGTCCGTTCCATCCGCTCCACCAGGTCCGGTGCAGCCGCAAACGACGACGGCGACGCCCAGTCCGTCAGGTGCACGGAACGGCCGCCGGTAAGGCCCCGCCAGATTTCCTCGGTGACCAGGGGCAGCAGCGGAGCCGCAACGCGGGTCACCGCTTCCAGGCACGTGTAGAGGACGTCGAACGCGGCGGTGTCCTCGTCGAAGAAACGCTGCCGGCCGCGGCGCACATACCAGTTGGTGAGTGTGTCGAGGTAGCGGCGCAGGGCCTCACACGCGTCGCTGATGTTGAACGCGTCGAGAGAGGCCGTCATATCCTCCACGAGGTTGCCGGTGTACGCCAGGATGTACCGGTCCAGCGGGTCGGCCAGGGCTTCCGCTGCGGCCGCGTCAACAGTTTTCGCCTCGTAGCCGGCGCCCCCGGAGGCGGCATTCGTGTAGAGACGGAAGAAGTGCCACACGTTCCACAGCGGCAGAATGACCTGACGGACGCCGTCGCGGATTCCCTGCTCGGTGACCACGAGGTTGCCGCCGCGCAGGATCGGCGAGGCCATCAGGAACCAGCGCATGGCGTCCGAGCCGTCCCGGTCGAGGACCTCGGAAACGTCAGGGTAGTTCTGCAGGCTCTTGGACATCTTCTGGCCGTCCGAGCCCAGCACGATGCCGTGGCTGATGACGTTCTTGAACGTCGGCCGGTCAAACAGCGCCGTGGCGAGGATGTGCAGCGTGTAGAACCAGCCGCGGGTCTGGCCGATGTACTCCACGATGAAGTCGGCAGGGTTGTGGGACTCGAACCAGTCCTCGTTCTGCATCGGGTAGTGAACCTGCGCATACGGCATGGACCCGGAGTCAAACCAGACATCGAGGACATCCGCGACGCGGCGCATGGTGGACTGGCCGTCCTCGGGGGTCCGCGGATCGTCCGGGTTGGGGCGGGTCAGCTCGTCGATGAACGGACGGTGCAGGTCCACCTCTCCAGCCGCATTGCGCGGCAGGCGGCCGAAGTCCCGCTCGATGTCCGCGAGGGACCCGTACACGTCGGTGCGCGGGTAGTTCGGGTCATCCGACACCCACACGGGGATGGGGCTTCCCCAATAGCGGTTGCGGCTGATGGACCAGTCGCGGGCATTCTCCAGCCACTTGCCGAACTGGCCGTCCTTGACGTTCTCCGGGATCCAGTTGATCTGCTGGTTGAGCTCGACCATGCGGTCCTTGATCTTGGTGACCTCGACGAACCAGGAGGACACGGCCCGGTAGATCAGCGGGTTGCGGCAGCGCCAGCAGTGCGGGTAGCTGTGCACGTAGCTGGCCTGGCGTACCAGGCGGCCGGCGTCGCGCAGCACCCGTGTGATGGCCTTGTTCGCTTCGAAGACCTGCACACCGACGATCTCCGCCAGCGGTCCGTCCTCGAAGGTGCGCAGGAAGCGTGCTCCCTCATCGACCGAGAGGATCACCTGGATTCCTGCGTCCTCACAGATTTTCTGGTCCTCTTCACCGTAGGCCGGCGACTGGTGGACAATACCGGTGCCGTCCGTCGTCGTGACGTAGTCAGCGACGAGGAACCGGAAGGCGTTGCGGTAGCCGCCGCGTTCAGGATCCGCGAAGTAGTCCCACAGCGGAACATACTCCAGTCCACCGAGTTCGGTGCCGCGGTGGGTGCCGATGACGGCGGCGCGCGCCTCCTCCGCGGAGGCGTAGCCGAAGTCCTTTGCGTACCCGGACAGCAGTTCCTCGGCGATCAGGAACCGGCGGCCCGTGAACTCGCCGGCGCCCGGAACCAGCGCGTAGTGGATGTCAGGCCCGACGGCGAGGGCAGCGTTGGTGGGAAGCGTCCACGGCGTGGTGGTCCAGGCCAGCGCCTCGACACCGGCGAGGTCCTGAGACAGGGCCGAATCTCCGGCGATGATCGGGAACGTCACGGTGACGGTCTGGTCCTGGCGGTCCTGGTAGACGTCGTCGTCCATCCGCAGTTCATGGTTGGAGAGCGGCGTCTCATCCTTCCAGCAGTAGGGCAGTACCCGGTAGCCGTTATAGGTGAGGCCCTTTGAGTGCAGTGTCTTGAAGGCCCAGAGCACGGACTCCATGTACTCGACGTTGAGCGTCTTGTAGTCGTTCTCGAAGTCCACCCAGCGCGCCTGGCGGGTGACGTAGTCACGCCACTCCCCCGCGTACTTCATCACGGACGCGCGGCACGCATCGTTGAACTTGTCGATGCCCATGGCCTCGATCTGCTTCTTGTCGCTCATGCCGAGCTGCTTCATGGCTTCAAGCTCGGCGGGAAGCCCGTGCGTGTCCCAACCGAAACGGCGCTCGACGCGGCGGCCGCGCTGGGTCTGGTAACGCCCTACAAGGTCCTTGGCGTAGCCGGTGAGCAGGTGCCCGTAGTGGGGCAGGCCGTTGGCGAAGGGCGGGCCGTCATAGAAGACGAATTCGTTTGAGCCGTGCTCGCCCGCGCTGCGCTGGTCAATCGAGGCCTGGAAGGTCCCGTCCCCGTCCCAGTACGCGAGCACGCGCTCTTCCAGCTCGGGGAAGCGTGGAGAGGCAGAGCCTGAGACAGCCGGATCTGCGGCGGAGGCCTTGGGGTAGATCTGTGACATGTGGTGTGTCCTGAAGCTGGCGGAGGTCGGCGGGCAGTAATGGTTTTCCTGCAAGGACGAACCAGCTGACCGATGCCGAAGCCCCGGCGAGCGAATCCGCGGTACCACCTCGCTTGCGTGCCCTCTCCTCCCTGCCTGGGAGGAACAGCGCACACCGCTTCATGTCTGCTGTCACGGGCTTACCCGTCCGGTTCTACTGATCCGCCGGGGCGGGTGTTCTTCCGGAAGCTCACCGGTGATGGCCGGGTCGCAGCTGATGCCCCCAATTCTAGCCGTCACGGCCGGATAGGGCGAACTCTCTCGGGAGGGCCGGCGGGCGCGGCTCAGCTGCGCCGGATCACCTTGTGGTTCGCCGCCTGCGCAACCGGACGGACAACAATCTCGTCAAGGTTCACGTGATGCGGCACGGACACCGCGTAGGCGACGACGTCGGCGACGTCCGCGGCGGTCAGCGGCTCGGCCACCCCGGCATACACCTTCTCGGCTGCCGCCGCGTCACCGAGCCGGTTCAGCGCGAATTCCTCGGTCTGGACCATGCCGGGAAGAACCTCGACCACCCGCACGTTATGTTCGACCTCCTCAAGGCGAAGCGCCCTGGTCATGGCGCGCTGCGCGGCCTTGGCAGCGTTGTAGCCCGCACCGCCCTCGTAGGCGACCAGTGCCGCCGTGGACGTCAGGTTCAGGACCGTGCCGTGCCCGTGCTTCCGCAGCATCGGCAGAAACGCACGGGTCAGCTTCATGGTGCCGACAACGTTGGCGCCGTACATCCATTCCCAGTCCTCGGTGCGCGCATCGGCCACCCAGTCGGTCCCGCGGGCACCGCCGGCAATGTTGATCAGGGTGTCGATGCCGCCTGCTCCGGTGACCTCATCGAGCAGGCGGGCCACGCCGTCGTCGTCGGTGATGTCGAGCGCAACCGGCACCGCCCCGGTCTCGTCGCCGAGGCGGGCCAGCCGGTCGGCCCGGCGGGCGACCGCCCACACCTGCCAGCCGTCGGCCGTCAGCCTGCGCACCGTTGCTTCACCGATCCCGGAACTTGCACCCGTCACTACTGCTGCCCTGCCCTGTCCAGAAGTCATGAAGCCAAACTAGCCCACCCACGGGCACCGCGCAGTCCCGGACAGCCGGCATGAAACAATTGGTCCATGGCATCCATCAACGAGGGTACAGACACGCCCACACCCGCCCCCATCAATGTTCCCGACAAACCGGCACTCGAAGGCCTCGAGACGGCGCTGAACGAGCGCTGGCGCTCGGAGGGAACGTACACCTTCAACACGGAGACCACCCGCAACGAGGTCTACTCGATCGACACGCCGCCTCCCACTGCTTCCGGGTCCCTGCACGTGGGCCACGTGTTCTCCTACACGCAGACCGACGTCATCGCCCGCTACCAGCGCATGACCGGAAAGAACGTGTTCTACCCGATGGGCTGGGATGACAACGGCCTGCCCACCGAACGCCGCGTCCAGAACTACTACGGCGTGCGCTGCGACCCGTCCGTGCCCTACAACGCCGACTACCGCCCGCCCGCGCAGCCTGCGAAGAACCAGCGTGATTTCGACGTCGTTTCCCGCCGCAACTTCATCGAGCTCTGCGAGGAGCTCGCCGTCGAGGATGAAAAGGTCTTCGAAAACCTCTTCCTGTCCCTCGGACTGTCCGTCGACTGGAACCTGACGTACCGCACCATCGACTCGACGTCCCGCGCGGTGTCCCAGCGCGCGTTCCTCGCCAACCTCAAGCAGGGCGACGCCTACCTCGCTGAAGCGCCGACCCTCTGGGACGTGACGTTCCGGACCGCCGTTGCGCAGGCCGAACTCGAGGACCGGGAGGTTCCCGGCGCCTACTACCGCTATCCCTTTGAGGCTGCGGACGGCGCGCAGATCCATATTGAAACCACCCGGCCCGAGCTCCTCGCTGCCTGCGTGGCGCTGGTGGCCCACCCGGATGACGAGCGTTACCAGCCGTACTTCGGCAAGACAGTCACCTCCCCGCTGTTCGGCGTTGAAGTGGTGGTGTTGGCCCACCCGCTGGCCAAGCCCGACAAAGGCGCCGGCATCGCAATGGTCTGCACCTTCGGCGATCTCACCGACGTCACCTGGTGGCGTGAGCTGGACCTGCCCACGCGCGCGATCGTCGGCCGCGACGGCCGTATCCTCGCCGATACTCCGGACTGGATCACGACGCCGGCCGGCCGGGAGAACTACGCCCGCATCGCGGGCAAGACGGTCTTCTCGGCGAAGGAGGGCGTCGCGGAGATGCTCTCCGAGGCAGGCCTGCTCGACGGCGAACCGAAAAAGATCACCCACCCCGTGAACTTCTTCGAGAAGGGGGACAAGCCCCTCGAGGTGGTCACCAGCCGTCAGTGGTACATCCGCAACGGCGGACGGGACGCGGACCGCCGCGAACGCCTGATTGCCCGCGGACGCGAGATCGACTTCCACCCCTCGTTCATGCGCAGCCGGTACGAGAACTGGATCGAGGGCCTCAACGGTGACTGGCTGATCTCCCGCCAGCGGTTCTTCGGTGTTCCGTTCCCTGTCTGGTACGCACTGGATGACGCCGGCACGCCCGACTACCAGAACCCGATCCTCCCGTCGGATGACATGCTGCCGGTCGACCCGGCCGCCGAACCGGCGCCGGGCTACGACGAGTCGCAGCGCGATCAGCCGGGTGGTTTCATGGGCGACCCGGATGTGCTCGATACCTGGGCGACCTCATCGCTCTCCCCGCAGATCATCGGCGGATGGTCCAGGGATGAGGACCTCTTCGGCAAGGTGTACCCGTTTGACCTGCGCCCGCAGGGACACGACATCATCCGGACCTGGATGTTCTCCTCAGTGGTTCGTGCCGACTCCATCCTCGATTCAGCGCCGTGGAAGCACGCCGCTATTTCCGGCTGGATCCTGGATCCGGACCGCAAGAAGATGTCCAAGTCCAAGGGCAACGTTGTGGTGCCTACCGACGCCCTCGAACAGTTCGGCTCCGACGCCGTCCGTTACTGGGCAGCTTCCGCGAAGCTCGGCGCGGACACCGCCTACGAGATCGCCCAGATGAAGATCGGGCGCCGGCTCGCCATCAAGCTTCTCAACGCCTCGAAGTTTGTGCTCAACCTTGGCGCAACCGAAGCCGACATCGTGTCGGATGACTCATCGTCAGTGACCAATCCGCTGGACCGTTCACTGCTCGCGTCACTCGATGAGGTGGTGCAGCAGGCGACGGCATCATTCGAGAAGTACGACTACGCGCGTGCACTGCAGCTGACGGAGTCTTTCTTCTGGTCATTCACCGACGACTATGTCGAACTCATCAAGGACCGCGCCTACGGCAGCGCCGGGGAAGCTGAGAAGGCATCGGTCCTGGCCGCACTGGCCACGACACTCGACCGGCTGCTTCGTCTCTTCGCACCCGTTCTTCCGTTCGCGACCGAAGAGGTGTGGAGCTGGTGGCGGCACGGCTCGGTCCACCGGTCGGCGTGGCCCGCGTCGGGCGCGCTTACTGCCGCTGCGCTGGACGCGGACCCCGGGATGCTGGCAACGGTCGGCGCCGCACTCGGCGGGCTGCGCAAGGCCAAGTCCGAGGCCAAGGTCAAGCAGCGCACCGAGGTACTCTCCGCCGTCGTCAGCGGATCCGTTGCCCAGGTCCGGCAGCTTGAGGCGGCGCTTGCCGATCTGAGCGCGGCCGGTAACGCCGCCGGCATCGAACTCCGTGTGGAGGACGGCGATCTGAGGGTGAGCGAAGTCCGTCTGGCCGCGCCGGAGCAGGCACCGGACAACGCCTGACCGGGCTCTTCCAGCAGCAGGAAGCCCCGCCGGTGCAATGCCGGCGGGGCTTCCTGCGACTGGGACCTCTGCTAGTCGAACGTCGGCTGGGACGTGCGGGATCGCTTCAGCTCGAAAAACTCCGGGAATTCCGCCATCATGACGGCACCGTCGAAAATACGGCCGGCTTCCTCTCCGCGCGGGATACGCGTAAGGACGGGACCAAAGAACGCGGTTCCATTGAAGGCGACGACGGGGGTTCCGACCTCGTCGCCAACCTTGTCGATGCCTTCCTGGTGGGACGCCCGGAGCTGGCCGTCATACTCGTCGCTGGTTGCATACCCTGCAAGCGATGCGGGCAGCCCGGTTTCTTCAAGGGCTTCGGTGATGACCGTCTGGTAGTCGGAGTTGCCTCCGTTATGAATGCGGCTGCCCATGGCGTCGTACAGCTTCTTGACGTTTTCCGGCCCATGGAGCTCGGCGGCCGCGATAATCACCCGCACGGGCCCCCAGGCCTGCTTCATGCCCTCTTTGTAGTCTTCGGGGAGATCCCTGCCCTCGTTGAGGACGGACAGGCTCATCACGTGCCAGTCCACCGAGACGTCGCGCACCTTCTCGACCTCGCCCATCCAGCGGGAGGTGATCCAGGCAAACGGACAGACCGGGTCAAACCAGAAATCGGCCTTTTTCGCGGTCTCACTGGCAACAGTCATGAACAGTACTCCTTGGTTGGCGCGGAATCAGGAAACGGCCATGCCTCTGACGGGCAGTCCGTTCTCTCCGTGGCAACCCCAGCCTCCTGCCCGGTATTCCCAGGGCGGTTCAGGAACTGCTAGGCGGACTTGTTCCGGCGCTTGGCCACCACATCGTGTGAGATGAGCGTGGGCTCAGCCGTCTTGTCTACGACGGCCGCGCTGATCACCACGGCAGCAATGTCTTCCCGGCTCGGCAGATCGAACATCACCGGCAGGAGGACTTCCTCCATGATGGCGCGCAGGCCACGGGCGCCGGTTCCGCGTTCGAGGGCCTGGTCGGCGATCGCTTCCAGCGCCTTCGGCTCGAACACGAGTTCCACGCCGTCCAGGGCGAACATCTTCTGATACTGCTTGATCAGCGCATTCTTGGGCTCTGTGAGGATCTGCATCAGCGCCGGACGGTCAAGGTGCGTGACAGTAGTGATGACCGGGAGACGCCCGATGAACTCGGGAATGAGGCCGAACTTGAGCAGGTCTTCCGGCATGACGTCGCCGTAGCTCACTTCCTCGTTTGTGAGGGAGCTCAGGGGCGCGCCGAATCCGATGCCCTTTCGTCCGGCACGGGACCCGATGATCTCTTCCAGGCCGGCAAAGGCACCCGCCACGATGAAGAGGACATTGGTGGTGTCGATCTGGATGAATTCCTGATGAGGATGCTTGCGGCCGCCCTGCGGCGGAACCGAAGCGACAGTGCCCTCAAGGATCTTCAGCAGAGCCTGCTGGACTCCCTCACCCGAGACATCCCGGGTGATGGACGGGTTCTCGCTTTTCCGCGAGATCTTGTCGATCTCGTCGATATAAATGATTCCCTGCTCGGCCTTCTTGACGTCATAGTCCGCTGCCTGGATGAGCTTGAGCAGGATGTTCTCCACATCCTCCCCGACGTAACCGGCCTCGGTCAGGGCGGTGGCGTCGGCCACTGCGAACGGCACATTAAGCCGGCGGGCAAGGGTCTGCGCGAGGTAGGTCTTGCCGCAGCCCGTCGGTCCGATGAGCAGGATGTTGGACTTCGCGATTTCAACGTCTTCAGCGGGGGAAGCCTCCGAGAGGTTGGCTGATGCCCGCGGTGTGTGCCCCGACTGGATGCGCTTGTAATGGTTGTAGACCGCCACCGCCAGCGAACGCTTGGCAGGCTCCTGCCCGATGACGTACTCCTGCAGGAAGTCGAAGATTTCGCGCGGCTTGGGCAGCTCGAACGTGCCGAGGTCGGCAACCTCGGACAGCTCTTCCTCGATGATCTCGTTGCAGAGCTCAATGCATTCGTCGCAGATGTAGACGCCCGGGCCCGCGATGAGCTTCCGGACCTGCTTCTGGCTTTTGCCACAGAAAGAGCACTTGAGTAGATCGGTGCTCTCACCAATGCGAGCCATGTGTCAGTCCCCTAACGTGGTCCTGGAGTGTTCCGCCATTGTCTTCGGCTGCCAACTGGTGTGCTGCGATGGGACGGTCCGGCGGTGCGTCGACTATGTTCCACTCTAGGCCACTTGGTAGCCCGAATCAGCAATATAGCGCCCGTGGTCTTTCCCGACAGGGCATGACCACGGGCGCTACGGCAATAGCTACGGCTTGTTGATCTTCGGCGGCGTGATTTTCCGTGAAGTGAGCACCTCGTCAACGAGGCCGTAAACCTTCGCGTCCTCGGCGGTCAGGATCTTGTCACGCTCGATGTCCACGTTGACCTGCTCGGAGGTCTTCCCGCTGTGGAGAGCGAGCGTGTCCTCGAGCCAGGCGCGCATGCGCATGACCTCGTTGGCCTGGATCTCAAGGTCCGAGGCCTGGCCGCCCTGGCCACCGCCAAGAGCCGGCTGGTGAATGAGCACGCGCGCATTGGGAAGGGCAAGACGCTTTCCCGGCGCACCCGCCGCCAGAAGCACTGCCGCCGCGCTCGCGGCCTGTCCGAGGCATACCGTCTGGATCTCCGGGCGGATGAACTGCATCGTGTCGTAGATGGCTGTCATCGCGGTGAAGGACCCGCCCGGCGAGTTGATGTACAGGGTGATGTCGCGCTCGGGATCCGTTGACTCAAGGACCAGCAGCTGTGCCATCACGTCATCGGCGGAGGCGTCATCGACCTGAACGCCCAGGAAGATGATGCGGTCCTCGAACAGTTTGGTGTACGGGTCCTGGCGCTTGAAACCGTACGGGGTGCGCTCCTCGAACTGAGGAAGGACGTAGCGGTTGCTCGGCAGCTGGGCAGCCCGGCCGCCGGCTGCGGCATGGAAATCGTGGTTCATGGTGCCTCCTGTGTGGGCGGGTCAGTGAGAGTTGGCTGGATGCGGATTATTCGCGATTGGTGCCGCCGCCGCCGGAGACAGACCCGGCGTGGGCCGAGATGTGGTCGAAGAATCCGTACTCAAGAGCGTCCTGCGCAGTGAACCACTTGTCGCGGTCATTGTCCTTGAGGATGGTCTCCACCGTCTGGCCGGTCTGTTCCGCTGTGAGTTCAGCCATGACGCGCTTCATGTGGAGGATCAGTTCTGCCTGGATCTTGATGTCCGAAGCAGTTCCGCCGATCCCACCGGATGGCTGGTGCATCAGGATGCGTGCATGGGGGGTGGCGTACCGCTTCCCCTTGGTGCCCGAGGACAGGAGGAACTGGCCCATCGAGGCGGCCAGGCCGGTGGCGACGGTCACGACGTCGTTCGGGATGAACTGCATGGTGTCGTAGATCGCCATGCCTGCGGTGACCGAACCGCCGGGCGAGTTGATGTAGAGGAAGATGTCCTTCTCGGAGTCCTCGGCGGACAACAGGAGCAACTGCGAGCAGATTGCGTTCGCATTCTCATCCCGTACCTCGGAACCGAGCCAGATGATCCGCTCCCGCAGGAGCCGGTTGTAGATGTAGTCGTCGCGGCTGGCAGGATCAACTGTTGCCATGGTCGGTGTGGTGGATTCGGGTGCCATTGCTGATTGACCTCTCACTCAGGTTTTTCTCTCACTGGACACTAACCTGTTTGGTGCTGGTTTTGCTCCCGTGCCCTGAGCTGTTCGCTGACGGCGTTAGGACGCGGCGGCTTAACGGAAGATGCCGCCAGCGCTTTGCTGGCGGCATCGACGGGGAGCTTCGCGGGCTATGCCTTGGTGGAGTCTTTCTCCGCGGCGTCGGTCTCCTCGACGGGCGCCTCGGAGTCCGCGGAGGCTGCCTCAGTTGCGTCGTCCTCGACCGGTCCCTCGTCCGCGGCCTGATCGGTTTCGCCGGCCGGACGCACGAAGTCGGAGAGATCCACTGTCTCACCGTTGGAGTCGGTGACCACGGCGAGTTCAAGCACCCTGGCAAGGGCCTTGCGGCGGCGTACTTCACCGACGATCATCGGCACCTGGCCGCTCTGGTCGAGCATCTGGGCGAACTGGTTGGGGTCCATCCCGTACTGGCTTGCGGAGGTCACGATGTAGTCGATCAGCTCATTCTGGCTGACACCGATCTCTTCCTTCTCGGCCACCGCATCAAGCACGATCTCGTTCCGGAATGCCTGCTCGGTGTTCTGGCGCACCTCGGCGCGGTGCTCGTCAGTGTCGTGGTCCGCGCCGGCGGAGTGGCTGGTCTCCGAATTGAAGTGCTGCTCCAGCTGCTCTTCGATGACAGACTCCGGCACGGGGACCTCGACGAGCTCCAGGAGCTTCTCCAGAACCTTGTCGCGGGCTTCCACGCCCTGCTCCACCAGCTTGTCCTCAGCCGCACGCTTGGCGAGATCAGCGCGCAGTTCATCGATGGTGTCGAACTCGCTCGCGAGCTGCGCGAAATCATCGTTGGCATCAGGGAGCTCGCGCTCCTTGACTGCCTTGACGGATACGGTGACCTCTGCGGCCTTGCCCGTGTGCTCGCCGCCGGCGAGGGTCGTTTCAAAAGTGGAGGATTCCCCGGCGCTCAGTCCGGTCACCGCTTCATCCATGCCTTCGAGCATGGTGCCGGACCCTACCTGGTAAGAGATGTCCGCCGCGGAGTCCACTTCCTCGCCGTCGACCTTCGCCGTCAGGTCGAGCGTGAGGAAATCGCCGTCGGTTGCGGGACGGTCCACGTCCTTGAGGGTGCCGAACCGACCGCGCAGCTCATCCAGGGCCTTCACGATGTCCTCATCGGATGCCTTGGCAGCCTCGACGGTGACCTCCAGCCCGGAGTACTCGGGCAGCTCTATCTCGGGACGAATGTCGAGTTCAACCGTGAACAGGAGCTGGCCGTCCTGTGCCGACGGGTCCGGAACCTCGGTGATTTCCACCTCTGGCCGGCTCAGCGGACGGATGTTGGTCTCCTGGACCGCGGTCTGGTAGAAGCCGTTGAGGCCCTCGTTGATCGCCGTCTCAATGACGTAACCGCGCCCAACCCGCTGGTCGATGAGCTTGTTGGGGACCTTGCCCTTACGGAAACCCGGAACCTGCACCTGGGTGGCGATGGTCTTGTAGGCAGCTTCGATGTTCGGCTTGAGTTCCTCGAAAGGGACCTCCACGTTGAGCTTCACTCGCGTGGGAGTGAGGTTTTCGACAGCGCTCTTCACAGCCTAGTACTCCTGAATGATAGGGATCGGTTCTGCACCGGGTTGGAAATCCCGCAAGGGATCATTTCTGCACCGAGTGATACAAATTTCTGCACCGTTTAACGCAGAGTCGGGGTGACAGGAGTTGAACCTGCGACTTCCTGCTCCCAAAGCAGGCGCTCTACCAAGCTGAGCTACACCCCGTTGAGTGCAGAGGCAAGTCTACGAAAGAAACCGCGCGGTTGCACATTTTGAGAATTCCGGGCCCTTATGGTGTAGTTATATGCGTTCCAGCCGACCGCTCATCTCCACGAGAGCGCACAGTGGCCGGATCCGGGGATGTAGCTTAATGGTAAAGCCTCAGTCTTCCAAACTGATTACGCGGGTTCGATTCCCGTCATCCCCTCCACTTCCCTAAAACGGGTTCCCTGAACGAGGCGCTTTCAGCCTGATCAGGCCGCCTGGCAGGACGGGCACCAGTAGAGTTTCCTCGCTCCCATCTCGGCCATCGCCACCATCGTTCCGCAGATCCGGCACGCCAGGCCGGTACGTTTATAAACGTAGTGCGCGTCTTCCACGGGTACACCGGAATCCGTGCCGGCCGGTCCCTCCCGGTGGGAGGGAGCCGTGGTGATGATGCGGCCGGCTCGCACCCCGTCGTTCATCAGGAAGACCAGGTCCTCCCAGAGCGCCGCCGCGTCGTCGTCTCGCAGTGCAGCACCCGGCAGCCACGGATACACCCTGCCCCGGAAGAGGGCCTCTGCACGGTAGACATTCCCGACGCCGGCAATCACCTCCTGGTTCATGAGCGACAGGCCCACAGCGGTCCGCTTCCGCTGGACTCTCGCAACGAACTCGCCGGGGTCCGATCCCGGGTCCAGCGGATCCGGTCCGAGCTTTGCGATGATTGCGTCGCGTTCGGCTCCCGTGATGAGCTCACACGCTGTCGGGCCGCGGAGATCCGCCCAGCCGTGAGCGGAGGCCAACCGGACACGGACTGCACCGACCGGAGGAGGCGGGCCGGCATAGACGGAAGCAGCGCCGTCGTCGTGGGCGGTTTCCCGCTCCCCTATCCGTCTCGGAGCGCCAATGCTGGATGCCCCCTGGAACCGGCTGTCCCCGCCGAAGCTCCACGCGCCGTACAGACCGAGGTGCACCCGCAGCACGAGCTCGTTGTGGAATTCCAGGAACAACTGCTTGCCATGTGCTCGGGCGCCGGTCAACACGCCGCCGTCGAGCCGCTCGGCCCCTGCCGCGAACCGGCCCTGCGGGCTGCTGACCCTCAGGGCCTCGCCGGCGAAGACCGACGCAAACTGCCGGGCGATCCGGTGGATCGAGTGGCCCTCGGGCATTACTGGAGAATTTCGCCGGTGGTTTCATAGGCGGCGATCTTGCTGATGCGCCGGATGTGCCGCTCTGCCGCACTGAACGGTTCCGCGAGGAAGGTCTCGACGATTGCGGTGGCCTCCTCCAGGGAGTGCTGACGCCCCCCGAGCGCAACGACGTTCGCGTCATTGTGATTGCGCGCAAGCCTGGCGGTGTCGAGGTTCCAGGCAAGCGCGGCCCGTACGCCGCGGACCTTGTTCGCCGCAATCTGCTCGCCGTTGCCTGAACCGCCCAGGACTATGCCGAGCGCCTCAACACCGGAGAGCTGATCATCGACCACTGCCAGCGCGGCGTTGATGCAGAAGGCCGGGTAATCGTCTTCCGGGTCATACGCCGATGGCCCGTGATCAACCATCTCGTATCCCCTGGCGCTGAGGTGCGAGACGAGGTGGGCGCTCAACTCCATGCCGGCATGGTCTGTTGCGATGTGGACGCGCATGTGGGTTCCGTTCTGTGATTCCGGTCGGCTTTTCACTCAAGGCTAGTGCTTTCCCGCGCCGCTGCCGCACTGTGTCGGTCAGCCTTCGCGGCTGCGGAAATCCTAGGTTTTCTCCAAGCAGCGGAGTCCATCCTTTGTGTACATCCTAGGAAAGGAACACCGATGTCTGTTTCTCGACGTCAGGTCCTCACGTTCGGGGGACTAGGGGTAATCGGAGCCGGGGCGCTGGCGGTGCCCTTCGGCTCCATCAGTGCGAAGTCGGCCAGCAAGCTGGCGGACGCCGATATGCCGATCCCGTACCGCACTCTCCTCACCGTTCCGCCGATCCTGCAGCCGTATGCGGTGGGACGTGCCCCTGACGGAGCCAAGGTTCATTACTACAGCGTGACCCAGAAGGCCGGCACCGCCAGGATCCTTCCTCGGCTGACCACCCCGATCCT
This sequence comes from Arthrobacter subterraneus, assembly GCF_900099735.1. Taxonomy (GTDB): domain Bacteria; phylum Actinomycetota; class Actinomycetes; order Actinomycetales; family Micrococcaceae; genus Arthrobacter_D; species Arthrobacter_D subterraneus. The sequence continues at coordinate 354,744 of NZ_FNDT01000002.1, forward strand.
GGGCTACAACGGAATTTTTCCCGGCCCCACCATCGACCTCCTCCAGGGCACGAGGGCCGTGCTGAAGATCCGCAACCAGCTCCCGCAGACCCACCCGCTTCACGGGCATACCCTGTCCACGTCGACCCACCTGCACGGTTCAGCGTCGCTCCCCCAGTTCGACGGCTATGCCAGCGACGTCACTCCTCCCGGGTTCGCGAAGAATTATGAGTACCCGAACTTCCAGTCAGCCCGGACCCTCTGGTACCACGACCACAACGTGCACAACACGTCGGAGAACGCGTATTCGGGCCTTTCGGCCCAGTTCTGCATGCATGACCCGGCTGAGCGGGAGCTCCTGCCGCAGAACAATTTCGACGTTCCGCTGACCCTTTCGGATGCCATGTTCGCCGCGGACGGCAGCCTCGCCTATGACGACAATTCACATTCCGGGCTCTGGGGGGATGTGATCCTGGTGAACGGAAAACCCTGGCCGGTGATGAAGGTCCAGCGCCGGGTGTACCGCTTCCGGATCCTCAACGCGTCCATTTCCCGCTCCTTCCGGCCGACGCTGAGCACAGGGGAAGGTGTGCACATCGTGGCCACCGACGGCGGGCTGATGCCGAAGACGCAGACCGTCGATTCCTGGCGCCACGCCGGAGCCGAACGGTACGAGATCCTGGTCGATTTCTCCGTGTACCAGCCCGGGCAGCGCGTCGAGCTGCGAAATCTGTCGAACAAAAACAACATCGACTACGACTTCACGGACCGGATTATGGCTTTCGACGTGACGGATGAACCCGTCGATACTTCCGATCCGACCTGGAAGACGATCCCGCAGATCCTCGCTTCCCACGAAGTGATGGACCTGCGGCCGGCCCGCGACACCCGCGTCCGCAAATTCCGGGTGAAGCGCAATGACGACGTGTGGGTGATCGGTGAGGATTCCTGGGCCGACATCATTGCGAGCGGCTACCGGAGGGTCTGTGCCGATCCCGCGCTCGGCGCCACGGAGATCTGGGAGTTCGAGAACAGCTCCGGCGGCTGGTTCCACCCGATCCATATTCATCTGGTGGATTTCCAGATCCTCAGCAGGAACGGGCGCGCACCCTTCTCCTACGAGATGGGGCCCAAGGATGTGGTGTACGTCGGAGAAGGTGAGACGGTCCGCCTGCTCATGAAGTTCGGGCCGCACCGCGGCAAGTACATGATCCACTGCCACAACCTGCCGCACGAGGACCACGACATGATGACCCAGTTCTCGGTCGGCCTGAAGCCGGGCCAGGTGGATCTTAACGACCCGATGAAGGCGGCTCCCGCTTTCTGGGACGGTCAGTAAAACCCCGACGACTTTCTCTTCCAGTCCAGGCGGTCTTCCCGGAAACGGGTGGACCGCCTGGACTTTTGTGTGTCTCCACACGGCTCAGGGAACCCCCATCCCAGACAACGACGGCGGTGGGAGGCGGGGATTGCGCTGCCATTCCCCGCCTCCCTGTCGCCCCCTTCCCTCGCGCTTGGAAATGAGACGCCTGGTGCGGGACGTCGAACGGCTGGATGACGCAAAGGAGGCCTCCCGCACCGTGAACAGTGCGGGAGGCCTCTTCTTGCCGGCCAGTCTCACCGGGTGATTGTCAGAGGATGGCGGTCATTCCGTTCCACCGTGTTCCCACCAGGACCTTGGCAAGCCAGCCGCCGGAACCGTTGCCCGGATACAGCCACAGCCGTCCCGCCCCATCCCGCGCCAGGACATCAACGTTGCCGTCGCCGTCGAAATCACCGGGACCAACAATGCTGGACATACCGCTCCAGCCCGAGCCCACCTGCTTCTTGGCAAGCCAGCCGCCGGAACCGTTGCCCGGATACAGCCACAGCCGTCCCGCCCCATCCCGCGCCAGGACATCAACGTTGCCGTCGCCGTCGAAATCACCGGGACCAACAATGCTGGACATACCGCTCCAGCCCGAGCCCACCTGCTTCTTGGCAAGCCAGCCGCCGGAACCGTTGCCCGGATACAGCCACAGCCGTCCCGCCCCATCCCGCGCCAGGACATCAACGTTGCCGTCGCCGTCGAAATCACCGGGACCAACAATGCTGGACATACCGCTCCAGCCCGAGCCCACCTGCTTCTTGGCAAGCCAGCCGCCGGAACCGTTGCCCGGATACAGCCACAGCCGTCCCGCCCCATCCCGCGCCAGGACATCAACGTTGCCGTCGCCGTCAAAGTCACCGGGACCAACAATGCTGGACATGCCGCTCCAGCCCGAGCCCACCTTGACCTTGGTCATCCAGCTGCCGTCGCCGTTGCCGCGGTAGAGCCAGAGCGCGCCGCTCGTGTCCCGACCGAGAACGTCGGCATTTCCGTCACCGTTGAAGTCGCCCGGAGCGACAATGCTGGTGATTGTATTCCAGCCTGTACCGACCTGTTCCCGCGGCTGCCAGCCGCCGGTACCGTTCGAGGCGTACAGCCACAGACGGCCGGAGGTGTCCCGTGCAAGCACATCCGCGTTCCCGTCACCGGAGAAGTCATGGCCTCCGGTGCCTACTGGAGGTGGAGTCGGGGTGTTGATGGTGAACACCCACTGTCCGAGGGCGCTGACGTTACCGGCGGCATCGATCGCGACTGCCCGCAGGGTGGTGGTCTGCGTGATGGCGATGGGAGCGGTGTAGAGCGTGCTCGTCGCCGTCGGTTCGGTGCCGTCAGTAGTGAACCGGATTGCCGCACCCTCCGTAGCGGTGAGGGTCGCCGTCGTCGCACCGGTGAACGTGCCGCCCGGGGTTGTCGTTGCCAGTTCCGGAGCCGTCAGGTCCACTGTGTAGACCTCGGTCACGATTTCCGAGGGCACGCCCTCGTTCACGGCGAGGAACTTCAGAGTGGTGGTTCCTTCACCGATGGTGATCGGTTCGGTGTACTGCACTCCGTCGGGTTCCGGGTCGGTGCCGTCAACGGTGAAGAAGATCGGCGAACCTGCCGGTTCTGCGGTCAGTGACACCGTCTGGACGGTGTTGAACGTTCCGCCGGCGGTCGCTGCTGCGACTGTCGGAGCGGCCGGCGGAACAGCACCCACGGTGCGCCCCTGGACCACAAAGTCGGCTGTGCTTCCCAGCAGCCGGTTGACCGTCTCACCGAGGGTGGTCCGGACGTGGCGGATCTCGAAGACGTTGGTGTTGTAGGGGCTGCCGGTAACAGCGTGAGGAGTGCTGCCGTCGCCGAGGTAGCCGGCAGGGGCTGCCGGGGCGACAGCCGGATCCCACCGCAGGAACGGGCCGATCTTCGACTCGAGCAGCGGCGTGAAGTCACCGTTGCCGTTCATGCTGCCGAGGTCTTCCGTGTACCGGAGGCTGCCGGTGTCATCAGCTTCCACGAGGAACTTCCCGTAGGGGTGGGTGATCTCGTAGACGGAGCCGAATTCGAAGACCTCGTCGCCGCGGACGCGGATGCGGCCAAAGGCGATCTCGTCTCCGGCAGCGGCCCCCTCGCCCGTGAATGCGGCCTCCAGCGCAAGCGTCAGACGCACCTCTTCACCATCGATTGGAAGGAAGGCTTCAGAAGCCCACCAGAAAGATTCTCCGGGGAAGTTCCGCGGGAACTCCATGGGATCCAGAGGGAAGGGTAGTTCCTCGATTACGGGGCACAGCGGGTCGTCCAGGCACAGGTCAAGCTGCACCGGCTCCTGGCCTGCCCACCCGTTGTCCTCGACCCAGCTGGGGTACCCATGGCCGCCGGGCACTATGGGACCGAGCGCCTTCAGGTTGTGGATGACGTACCGGAAGTTCCGGATCTCGCCGGCGGTGCCGGCTCCGTCGACCGAGACTGCGCGGACGGTCGTCGTGTGTCCCACGGTGATGGGGGTACCGGTGTACTCGAGTGTCGCTCCAGTGGCACCGTCCAAGGTGTATGTCGGGTCCGAGCCGTCCAGGGTGTAGTAGACGCGCGCTGAGCCTGTCTGTGCCGTTCCAGTCAGAGTGACCTGTTGCGGGCCGGCGTAGGAAGCGGCAGTCCCGTCAGGGAACGCGGCGATCCAGGGGCTGGTTGCGTCGAGTGTGTAGGTCTCGCTCTGGATTGCCGTCCGCTGCGCCGGGTCGGTCAGGCTGACTGCCAGGTACTTGAGAACGGTTGTACCGGGAGTAGCCAGGCTCACGGGAGCAACGTCGTTGTCCCCTTCCGAGGGCACCCAGAGCTGTCCGTGGGAGACCGAACCGTCCGCAGCCACAACTGGCTCGGAACCATCGGTGGTGTAGACGACCTTCGCTTCGTCAGGGAAGGAGGTCTGAATATTGACGGTCAGGGCCTGGTTGTAGGTGCCGCCCGGCTTGTCCACGCCGGCGCGCACGGTGGCAACCTTGCCCTGTACGGCAAATTGATCGGTCTGCGCCAGCGGTACACCGGGTCCTTCAATGCTGAAGAAGTTGGTGTCGAAGGGGCTGCCGGTCACCGCATGCTCCACGTTCGGATCACCGATCGACCCGGCAGGTGCAGCGGGAAGTGACGAGTCCCATCGAAGGAACGGCCCGATCTTTCCGCTCAGCGGCTCTGTCCAGTCACACGGCTGCTGCAGACAGCCAAGATCCTCGGTGAAGCGCACCCGGCCGCGATCATCCGCGGTGACGATGAAGACGCCGTAGGGGGTCGTAGCGGTGTAGCTTGCGTCCGGTTGAGCGCCGTCGAACCGGATGCGCATGCGGGCGAAGGCGTTCTGTTGCCCCTGGGCGACATCCCCGGCACCGCCGAACGCTGCTTCAGTGGCCATGATGAGACGGGCCTCTTCACCGTTCGCCAATGGCAGCGATGCTTCAGCAGACCACCAGAACGACTCATCGGGGAAGTTGCCTGGAATTGCAGGCGGTTCAGCCGGATCGTAGCCGGCGCCAACCACAGGGCAGACTTCAACGGCGTCGAGGCAAAGCTCCAACCGCAGGCCGGTATTGTCGCCGTACCAGTATGGATAGCCGGTTTCGGGGTTGACCGGGCCGACGCTCCCCTGTGGGCCGGTTGCGACAGCCGCTGGAAGGATCGCCGCCGGCTGGGACAGCGCCCCGGCGGGCGGCGGACCAAATGTGGACAAGAGCACAACCGCCGAAGCAGCGATACCGGTCCCCCTCCATATCCTGCGTGTGCGCGGGGTCGCCCCCGGCGCGGTATGTGTACCGTCCGATTTCATGATCGTCTCCCTGATGGTTCCGAGTCTCCCGATCGGCGAGACCGCCGCCGGTGGGGCACGGCGCACCATGCCCTGGGATCACTCTGCCGAGGAGAGCCTGCAATTACCTTGGATGCCGTAGGCCACCAATTGCCGAGGTGCATTCACTGAACATCCGCGCACGGCAAAGCCTCCCGAACCCAATGCGGTTCGGGAGGCTTTTTCCGATGCGAAAGCGGTCCGGGGGCCGGTTAGAGGATGCCGGTCATACCGTTCCAGCTGGAGCCGACCAGGGCCTTCGTCAGCCAACCGGCTGAACCGTTGCCTGGGTACAGCCACAACCTGCCGCCGGAGTCACGCGCCAATACATCCACGTTCCCGTCACCGTTGAAGTCACCCGGACCCAGGATCGCCGTCATGGACTGCCAGCCCGACCCCACCTGCTTCTTCGCCAGCCAACCGGCCGCACCATTCCC